>NZ_AWZT01000012.1 GCF_000472525.1 Paraburkholderia dilworthii | reverse complement strand
GGGTTATACGGCGCGCCAGCTACGATTCCGTCAAAGTCCAGTGGATACTTCGTTGCTTCGACCATCGCTTCGCGACCACCGTCCGAGCAACCCATAAAATATGAACGCTTCACGGTCTGAACGTTGTATGCAGACGCCGTTGCCTGCTGGCCAAGTGCCGCCATTGTATGCACCGCGCGATGCAGATAATCCTGTACAGCATCGGTATTTTGCACACCTGGAGAACTTACGGCCCAACTACTGTCGGACTCGAGAGATGTTCCCGTTGCAGCAATGGAACCGTCTACATGACCGTCGTCGGTTTGCCAGACCGCATAACCAGCGCGGAGATGAGCTGGATTGGGAGCTCCCGACTCACCAACGTTTCCGCAGTTGCCACCGCATCCAATCTGGAGGTACTTGCCGTTCCACTTATCTGCAGCAGGAAATCCTGCTGCAAAATTTGCGGTCTTGCCCGTTACGGAATTGGTAACGAAGCTCCCGGTAACCAGACAGTAGGCGGGTGCACCATCGCCCAAGGCATTCTCAGCTAGCAGGTTGACCCCTCCTTTGGTCGCGCGGAATACTGCCGGCAGGCTCGTCCATAAATTTGGGATGTCCTTGACCGTGACGCCCGTCGGCATTGCTTTCTGCATGGTCGAGGTGGTGCACATTTCCGCTAACGTCTGCTGCTGCGGCGACGCAGTTTGTACACCCCCGTCGCCACACCCCGCCGTCATCAGCGAAACAGCTACGCTGACTATCGCCGAAATCCTGACATTCATTTGTGTCTCCGGTGGTTCTATTACTTCGGATAAAGCGGCGCATAAGCCCAACTGAGGCATATGCCGGTAGCGGAAGAGTACAACCTTAAGCGAACCTCCGTTTCAGTTAACGATATGTCTTGCCGCGAGTACTGTCAATCCCAGCGGAGTTAGTGTTAGTACCAAGCAAGCGCTGGCAAATGAAAGACTGTGGTATCGGACAGAATCCCGCGGAGCAGTTCTACTCGTTAGCGGTATAAGTAGTCCTCAGCATGCCGGCCATTGTTCAACGCACTTTTCTTATTGCGACAGAACCCGTCGGACCAGTTACATAGTTAAATCTGCGAACCCGCTCCTCTCGGAGCGCAAGACATCGCATTGTTATGCGTGACGCCATACTCCTGCGTCATCTACAGATCGAGCACAAGCACCGGCGAACGTGAGCGCGAACAACAAGGCGTGAACTGGTCATCAGCCGCACGCTCTTCATCGGTCAGGAACATGTCCCTGTGCAGCGGTGTGCCATCGAGAACGCGCGTAAGGCATGTACCGCAGACGCCTTGTTCACACGAAGTCGGAATGTGAACGCCATGTTTGGCGAGTACTGATAAGGCCGTTTCGTCAGCGCCGACTGATAGCACCTCGCCGCTGCTTGCGATTCGAATCTGGAATGCTCGGTCCTCTTCATCGGTGTCTTCAATTGCGGCGGCAAAATATTCGCGATGCAATAGCTCGTCGCGATATCCGGCAGCGCGAGCAACCCCCAGGACGTAATCGATGAAACCACCCGGCCCGCAGACATACACGTGAGTGGCGGGATTATTTGCAGCGCTGAAGAGAGACGTGGCATCGAAACGCTGCGTAGCGTCGCCATCGTCAACGTGAAAGATGACATTCGACACGAAGTGTGAGCCGTTCAGGCGTTCCATGAAAGCGAGCTTGGAGCTTGAGCGGGCGCAGTAATGGAGTTCGAATGAATCGCCGGTCGTGTAGAGGCTTTCGGCCATCGACAAAAGCGGCGTGATCCCAATGCCACCAGCCACTAGAACGGAGTGATGCGCGTCCTTTGATAGCTGAAAGTGATTTCGCGGCAGGCTGATCGTGAGGGTCGTTCCTTCCCTAAGTTCGTGCATGGCAATCGAACCACCACGAGAAGCGGGGTCCTTCAGTACGCCAATCGAGTACCTGTGCGTTTCGTTGGGGTCGTTACATATCGAATACTGGCGAACGGGACCGCCGGGTGGATGCACGTCAATGTGTGAGCCTGCGGTGAACGACGGAAGAGGATTTCCGTCCGCATTTACCAGATCGAACGCGCAGACATCCTCGGCGACCAACTGCCTGTTCGTGACTTTGACTATCAAACTCATGATATTTTCCGCCCGAACTCAGACCGACGCGGTTTGCGCTTCGAGTGACGCCGGCGCGGACTCGGCCTTGATCATTGCGGTCCACTGTCGACGCGCCTGCACTGGGGCGATATCGAATGCGATGTCGACGAACGGCCTGTCGGGAGTACGCTTCACACTCCGATATTGCGACTCAATGATTTCCTTGTCTTCGCCGAATGTGACCACGATGTTTCGATAGATCTCTTCAGTAACCGAGGGCTCATCAAGGCGGAAATTATGCGCGGCCGACCAGAAGTAATGCGTTGTGTCTTCCGTTTCCGGGGTCATCGCGTTCAGCCCGCGGAAGCCATATCCGCCGTCACGCTGCCCTTCCGGTGCTCCAGCGCCTACGTCCTTGGCTCCAGTGAAAATCCGCACGAGTCCGGGTTCGAACTCGATTTCTTGCCAGCGGTCGACCCGATCAGTGCCAAATGTAAAGGCAGCGGTATATGTCGGCGGGGGAACACAATTCGGCATCCAGCGCTCGACACGAACGCCGCTGTCCGTGCGCGTCGTCTTCGTCGTCGCCGCGAAGTGAGTTTCGGCATCGCCACCGATAGTCTGCTTGTGTACGTAGCCGAGATGTGTCAGGTCGAGCAGATTGTCGTAGATCAGCAGATGGTTCGCTTCAATGAGGTACGTGTTTTTCTTGTACCGCCATCTGCCATCCTGATGCCACGGGTATGCCGCAATCCTGTTCGCATCCGCCTTTTCGGTATCGCCCATCCAGATCCAGATCAGGTCGTCGCGCTCGACCACCGGATAGGCCTTCACCTTTGCCTTGGACGGGATCCTGTCCTGACCGGGAATACGGACGCATTGCCCATTCAGGTCGTATTCCAGTCCATGGTAGGCGCAGCGCAGACAGTCTCCCACGACATCGCCGTGGCGCAACGGCAAGGCACGATGACAGCATCGGTCCTCCAGCGCTGCCACTGTGCCGCCTGCGCCTCTGAACAGGACGACGGGCTCGTTCAGGAGCGTCCGGGCGAAGGGGCGGGCTTCTACTTCGTCGGCCCATGCCGCGACGTACCACGAGTTTTTGGCAAACATAATTGTCTCCATATCGTCGGGAAGACATCGACGGAACCCTTCCGTCGTTGCTTCGCTCAATTGACTTTCCGCAAGTTTCACGGCTGCATTATCATCTGGCAATCAGATAGCGTAAATAACGGTGATAGACAAAATGGATAACTTCGATCTGAATCTGATCAGGGTCTTTGACGCGTTGCAGCGGCATGGACACGTCGGTAAGGCCGCCGAGGAACTCGGCCTGAGCCAGCCGTCGGTGTCGTATTCGCTCAAACATCTACGCGAACAGCTCGGCGACCCTTTATTCGTAAAGGTGCGGCATGGGATGGAGCCGACCTCGCGCGCGCTCGCGCTGACCCCGGTCGTTCAATCGATCCTGGCCGATATCCGTGAACATATCCTCACGGCGCCCGGTTTCGACTCAGGCACAGCGCGCCGAACGTTCACTCTCGCAATGTCGGACGTTGGAGAAATGGTCTTCCTTCCAAAAATCCTGAAACGGATCGCGAGAGATGCACCGCTCGTCGACGTGCGCACTGTGTCGACTGATCCGAAGGATCTGATGGCGGCGTTGCAGCGCAGCGAAGTGGATCTCGCCATCGGTTACTTTCCGGATCTTCAGGGCACAGACGTCTTCCAGCAGCGATTGTTTCGTCATGGCTTTGTCTGTCTGGTCCGGGCCGATCACCCGGTGGTATCGGAAGGACTGACGAAGAAGCAGTTTCAGTCGCTGCCGCACGCAGTCGTGCAGGCCGAAGGGCGCAGCCAGGAAATCGTAGAGCAGTTCCTGAAGGCGAAAGGTGTCCAGCGCCGCGAGATGCTCCATTCGCCGCATTTCCTGAGCATTCCGATGGTTATTGCTTCCACTGACCTCGTTGTGACAGTCCCGGCTGCCGTAGCAGAGGTGTTCGCACGGTTTGCCGATGTGCGCGCGCTCGAACCTCCCTATTCGATGCCGTCATTCGATCTGAAACAGCATTGGCACCGCTCCCAGCAGAACGATCCAGGCAACCGCTGGCTGCGGGCTCAAGTGCTCGAGTTATTTGGAGACGATGGATCGGCTACACGACGATAGGTGACGACCGATTTCTTGCCTTCCTTAAGTCGGGGCGGTGTTATTCATTTTATCTATTACCGTTATTTAACCCATCTGATTGCCAAATGTGTGTCCCGTGACGAAACTTGAGTCATACGAGGCGCGCGAAGAAGCGCACGGCGATACCCGGTCAGATTCAAACGCCGGGCCATAACGAACTGGAGACAACCGTCATGCACCCACAACATCCCTTTTCAAGGCGACCGTCGCGCGCCGGAACAGTCCTCCTGTAAATTCCAACTGCATGTAGCAAGCCTCTCTGCACCCGTTCCGGGCACCTGGTACTGGCCGGCTGTCTTGGCTTGACGGCACACACGACAAATATCACGGAAGGAGACGTATGAACTGCAGTAAGTACTACATATCACTTGTGGGTGCACTCTTCACCATGCCTGCTTTCTGTCAGAGCAGCGTGATCTTCTACGGCATCGTTGACACAGGGGTCGAATATATTTCGCATGCGAATGCGTCGGGCGACAAACTTTTCCGGATGCCAGCGATTACTGGTTCACTTCCGTCGCGGTGGGGTTTGCGTGGATCCGAAGACCTCGGCGGCGGATATAAAGCTGTTTTTACTCTGGAGGATGGCTTCAACCTGCGAGGTGGGGATCTTGGGCAAGGGGGCCGGCTTTTCGGCCGGCAGTCATGGGTTGGCGTTAGTGGGCCGTTCGGCACCGTTTCGTTTGGTCGTCAGTACACCATGACCTACCTTGCCCTGCTCGATAACGATGTGCTCGGGCCCGCCATCTATAGCCTTGGATCGCTTGACGCATATGTGCCGAATGCACGAAGCGATAACAGCATTGCGTACAAAGGCACGTTCGCCGGATTCACACTCGGCGCAACTTACTCTTTTGGCCGAGATTCAGCCGGCACCGGAAACTCGCCGGGACAAGGGACTTGCGCGGGATCCATCGCGGGTGACTTCAATCAGTGTCGGGATTGGTCGGCGATGGTGAAGTACGATGCACCCATGTTCGGGGTAGTGGCGTCGTACGAGGAACAGCGTGGTGGGACGAATGCAGCGTTCACCTTCTTCGAGGGGGTGGCGCCTGTTGCGATTGCGAGTAGTGGCGACAAGGACACTCGCATACAGGCGAATGCTTATGTGAGATTTTCTGGTGTGAAAATTGTTGGTGGATGGCTTGGACGCAGCGTTGAACCAGCCTCAGCTAGCACGGCGAGCGTCCGGTCAAACATTTACTATGCCGGCGCTTCCTATCCGGTTACACCATTTCTGAATGTCGATGGAGAAGTCTATCGGATCATAAACCGCGAACACGATACGCGCGCGACGTTAAGTACGGTACGCGTCATGTACTTCCTTTCAAAGCGGAGCGCTGTCTACAGCCAGGTAGCATACGTCGCGAACAGTACCCACGCGCGATACGGCGTAAGCTCGGGGGGCGCAGGTGCTACGCCCGGTGCGGGGATGGGTCAAACCGGCGCGATGGTTGGTCTTAGGCATCTCTTCTAGACATCATGTATGGACCTGCCGCACCTCAAGGTACGCGGATTAAGCTTGAGGTGGGTTACGCCGCGGCTCAGAGCCGCCATTGACGGGGCAGGTCATGAACAAGTTTAGCAAGTACGTGGGCCTGGATGTACATCAGGAAACGATTGCCGTGGCGGTCGCCGACACGGCCGGCGAAGTGCGGTATATGGGCGAGATCGTGAACACGCCGGAGGCCATCACGAAGCTGGTCGCACAGCTCAAGCGGAGCACGGGACGGCTGGCGTTCTGCTACGAAGCCGGCCCGTGCGGCTACACAATCTGCCGGCAACTGCGTGAGTTGAAGCAGGACTGTCAGGTCATCGCGCCGTCACTGATTCCGAAGAAGCCGGGCGAGCGCGTGAAGACCGACCGGCGCGATGCCCTAAGCCTGGCGCGCCTGCATCGCGCCGACGAGTTGAGCCCCGTGTGGATTCCAGATGAGGCCCAGGAGGCACTGCGCGATCTGACCCGTGCGCGTGAGGACATGAAGCATCTGCAGCGCCAGGCCTTGAGGTAACGCCACAGGGCAATCGCGAGGCGCCGTGCGACGGCGACGATGGCCATGCGTCGGGCACATCGGTTGGGGCCGGTGCCCTGGGTGCGCCGGTTGAATCACTGCGAGTGCGCTGCCGGGCTGATAGCGCAGCCAGGTCCAGGCCATCTCGACTAGTAGCGCGCGTACGCGCCGGTTGCCCTGTTTGCTGATCCCCTGGTCGGTCTGGCTCTCGCCGCTGTCATACGGTTGGGGCACCAATCCGACACAGGCCCCGACCTGGCGTCGGTTGTGGAAATCGCGCCAGTAGAGTTCGAGCGCGAGGCGCGAGGCGCGAGGCGCGAAGCGCTGACTTCGCCAATGCCTTTCAGGCGTGCTAGGGCATCGCTGCGCGCGCGAGACGGCGCCGGCACGCTGGCCTGACGGGTCTTCTCGAGTGCGGCGAACTGCTGGGTGGCGAGCGCGAGCCGTTCGCATTCGCGCAGCAGCCGCTCGCGCAGTTCGAGCGGCAGAGGCGTTCCGTCGTGACACCTCACCTCGTCGCGCGCGAGCCGGCCGGCAAAGTCCCGGTGATCGACTTCATCCCAACAGCCTAGCGTGGCCAGCAGCTTGCGCATGCGGTCGAGGTGCTGTAGTACTTCCTTCTGCAGTTGCCCGCGTTCGCGCATCAGGTGGCGCGACGCTTCATCCTGCGCGGACGGCACGTGAACCACGTGCATGCGGTCGCGTTCGCCGCGCAGCCATGCACGCAGGTTGGTGACGAGCTTGATGGCATCAAGCCGGTCAGTCTTCGCACGCCGCATGCGACGCTCTACCGGGATGCTCGCGGGATCCACGACGTAACATTCAATGGCAATGTCAACTTGAAGGCCGCGCTGGGTAGAATGGGGGATGAAGAATAACCCCTCGCCGTATCACGGCTTCCGTTTTCCAGCCGCAGTTATCAGTTGCGCGGTACGCTGGTACCACCGTTTCAACCTGAGCCTGCGCGACATCGAGGAATTGCTGCTCGAGCGCGGCGTCGTGGTCAGCTACGAGTCGGTGCGCAACTGGTGCGACCGGTTCGACGCGATGTTTGCCTACCAGGTGAAAGTGGTCCGGCCGCGGCCGGGCACGACGTGGCATCTCGATGAGCTGTTCGTCAAACTGCGCGGTAAGCCGTACGTGCTGTGGCGTGCAGTCGATCAGCACGGCGTCGAACTGGACGTGCTGCTGCAAAAGCGCCGTGACAAGACTGCGGCAAGGCGCTTCTTCAGAAGGATGCTGCGCTCGCACCCGGTGCCCCGGAAGATTGTCACCCACCAGCTGCGCAGCTATCCGGCGGCAAAGGCCGAGTTGCCGCAGCTGGCCGATGTGAAGCACGTCTTCGTGAAGGCCTCGGCCCGGGTCAATAACCGCGCGGAGAACAGCCACCAGCCGACACGCCGGCGTGAGCGTCAGATGCAGGGTTTCCGTGACCCGCGGCGCACGCAGCGCTTTCTGTCGAACTTCGGCCCGATCCGTCAGCACTTCGCGCTGCCCCGGCACAGGATGAGTGCAGGTGACCATCGCTCACAACTGCGGGCACGCCTGGCCAGCTGGTTCCAGTGGACCGTCGCTGAGCCGACTGGCATCGCTCGCTAATCAACAGGAATCCTACTCATACTGCATTGGTACATGCCCGCGTCGTCAACTTGACAATGCCCTCAGTACGCTTCAAGTGCGCCACAGCAGGCAACGGCGCTACCGGCCCACCGACCGTCTGCTGCAGTTCCTCGAGGGCTTGTGATTATGCTCGGCCGCGTGAACTGATCCGATCGGTGAGCCCAGCAATGCTCAGGAATTCAAAGGCTCGCGCGGCACGGTCCCGTACTTCGATTCATATCGGTACCCACGCCGCGCACTCCGTTGTCCTCAACGCCAAACCGTGCATAATTCCGGGGCATCCATAAAAGGTCGACTCGACCACGACGCCAGCAAGCCCGTCTTTCCACGGCGCAAGGAAATCCAGGATCTTCGTCAGGTCGTTGGGCAGGCGCCTTTGAGCCACGATCCGGTCCGTTTCATCGATCACGGTAACCATGCTGTTGTTCGAATGCAGGTCAATGCCACTATAGTTCATGGTGAACGTCCTTCCGGTCAAAGTGCTTGGCAAACTCACTTTAAGCCCGGCCGCTCCGAAGAGCGGCGGAAGGCCCGCTAGATGATTTTCAAGTTCCGCCGTCTGCTGCTGCGCTTTGAGCGCATCAGTGACGTTCACTATGCGTTCAAGACGCTCGCCTATACGATGATCAACCTGCGCCACTTCTGCTGAACCAGCGCGTGGCTCGCACTTCACTGACGGCGCCATGCGCCATGATCGCTCACGCCTGTTGCGTTCGCATTCCTTATCATACTGTACACTTCGATATCGAGATGCCTGTCGCTTTTCACAACGATGTGCCTGGCTTCGCACGATCACCAACGGCCATCGTAGTTCTTCCGTTCGCAATGGACGGAAACCCGCAACCAGTTGCACGTTTTGCTCTCACGAAGATGGCCGTTGGCCTGACCTCGTCTGAAGTCACGGAGCGCGCCGTGGCGAGCGTGCTCATTGACGGACACTATGACCGACACATTGCGCACATACGCGAACGACTGTTCAACGCCCACGTAAAGATGACTCAGTCGATGTCCGAGGCGGGCCTGGAGATTTTTCATACACCGAATGCAGGGCTGTTCCTGTGGGCAAAGTTGCCCATTCAGCCGGAAGACAGCATCGCGATTACAAACGATGCCTTGAGCAAGGGAATCTGGTTGGCGCCTGGTTCTTACTTCCGGCCGAGCGAACACGCCTCGGAGTGGTTCAGGTTTAATGCCGCAACATCCGACATACCGGAACTGTGGGCGTTTCTCCGCAAACTGAGACGCAGCCGGACCTGAAGGAGGAGCGGGCACCGAGGTCTCGGTGACCCACCGTGAGGCATTAAGAAACCGCCATCGATTCGGTCATGTTCTGACGCATGTAGTCCAGGAACCGCTGCTGGAACAACATCGTGTGTTCATGCGCGAGTTTTTCTGCCGTATTGGCATCCTTGCGCTCAATCGCGTCGATAAGGTCGGCGTGGTCACGTCCTAGCTTCGTCGCCGTCGGTGATGTGACAGTGAAATCAAAGTGAAGGTGTGAGAGCCGCTGTCCTTCACCAAGCAGCCGCTCGTAGTACCCGATGAAGTAGGGATTATTCGCTGCATGTGCGATGGCAACGTGCAACGCCTTGTTCGTCTCGGTCATTGACTGATAGTCGCCGCTCTCAACCGCTTGCATATACTCGTCATCCGCCTGACGGATTCGCACAAGGTCCGCCTGCGTACGGTGCAGTGCTGCCAGACGGGTCACGGCCCGTTGAATGAGGTCCAGCGCGGAGATGTATTTCGGGAACTCTTCAATTTCGAAGGGCGTGACGAGCGTCGTCCGGTTCGGAAGAATCGTAACGAGACCCTCGCTGATAAGGCGGGCGAGCGCGTCGCGAACGGGCGAACGGGAAAGGCCAAACTGCGCGGCGAGCGACACCTCGTCGAGCGGGGAGCCTGGCTTGAGTTGCAGTGTCAGAATCTGCTTTCGCAGCTCCTCGTAGATATACCGTCCGCCGTGGCGGCGGCCGCCTGCCTCTGTCTCCGTCGTAGCTTTGCTCATGGTTCCACCGCTGTCATCGTAAGCCCGGAAACACGGGCGCGCATTCAAGTTTATCATCGTGCGCGCTCCGCCTCAGACCGCCGGAAAACCGGAGCCCCACGTGTCGCTCAGCATGAATCCGGCGGACAATGGGTCATCGGGGTCAACCCCAATCTGCTGGATTCCATAAAGCCAGGCTCGCCCCTGAATGCGCGGAAGAATTGCCGCGCGACCTCCAACTTCCGTCTTGCCGAGCAGTTCCACATTGAACTCGCCACCGATTGTCGAGCGCGACTTCAACCGGCTTCCGATGTCAGCCAAACCTCTGGCTGCCAGCGTCGCCAGATTGGCGGAGCTGCCCGTACCGCACGGGGACCGGTCGACTCGCCCCGGCGGCAACGTCGTGCAGGTCTGATAGAGCTCAGAGCTGACGCGATTTCGGAACATGACGTACGCGACCTCGTTTATCTCCGGGAAAAGCGGATGTTGAATCCGAATCCGGCCGTTGATGATGTCTCTGAGACGGATGCCAAGCTCAGCAAGTGCTCGAGCATTCTCCGGCGCAATAGTCATCTCTACTTGGTCAACATCGACGAGCGCGTAGTACACCCCGCCGAAAGCTACGTCCGCTTTGATTCTCCCGAGTTGTGGAACTTCGAATTCCAAATCCAGTAGTTCGACAAAGGAAGGCACCATGTCGAGCGAGACCCCCGTGCAGCGTCCATCCTCGCAGGTCGCGCGCGCAGTCACCAGTCCCGCAGGCGTATCGAGAACAACAGTCGTCTCCGGCTCCTGCATCTCGACCAGGCCGAGCTCGAGCAACGCCGTGACCACGCAAATTGCATTGCTGCCGGACATCGGATAGGCTTTGTCCGCCTGCAGGACGATAAACCCGGCATGCGCCTCCGGACGCGTCGGCGGCAGCAGCAGATTGACTGACATCTGAAGGCACCCGCGCGGTTCGAGCACAACCAGTCGGCGAAGACTATCGTCGACCTCGTTGATGTAGTTCATCTTGTCGAGCATCGTCGCACCGGGGATTCCCAAAACTCCCCCGGTGATGACTTTGCCAACCTCGCCTTCACAGTGCACATCCACGAGTTGAAGCGTCTTTTTCCAGCGCATGATGGACCCGCCTTACTTGATGTACCAGCCCCAGGGCTTATCGCCGTCATACCGCGTGATTTGCTTCGTTTCCAGATAATTGTTCAAGCCCCACACGCCGAGCTCTCGCCCGATGCCGCTCTGCTTGTATCCGCCCCAAGGCGCTTCAGTGAACGTGGGCTGCGAGCAGTTAATCCAGACGATGCCGGCGCGCAGCGCCCGTGCGACTCGCTCACAGCGTTCGTTGTCGCGCGACATGACGGCGGCAGCTAGCCCGAAACGGGAGTTGTTGGCAGAGCGCACCGCTTCGTTATCTTCGTCGAACGGCCGGATGCAGACAACCGGTCCAAAAATCTCTTTGTTCCAGACCCAGCTTTCTTAGGGACGTCGGCAAAGACGACGGGCTCCATGAAGTAACCTTTGTCGAGGTGTGCAGGACGGTCACCACCCGTCACCAATCGCGCCCCGTCTGCCTCGCCACGCGCAACCGCCGCGAGCACTTTCTCGTACTGTCCCTTGCTAACAATGGGGCCGAGCAGGACGCCGTCTTCAAGGCCGTTACCGATTTTGATTTTGCGCGTTTCCTCTTTCAGCCGCTGAAGGAGACGGTCGTAGATGCCACGCTGAACGAGTACCCGCGATGTAGCCGAGCAGACTTCTCCCTGATTCCAGAAGATGCCGAACATTATCCATTCGACGGCAGCGTCGATGTCGCTATCATCAAATACGATGAAGGGGGACTTGCCACCCAGCTCGAGGCTGATGTTCTTGATGTCGCGCGCAGCGGCCTGCATGATGCGGCTGCCGGTCGGCACGCTTCCCGTGAACGCCAGCTTGTCGATGCCCGGATGCTCGCTCATTGGCAAGCCCACATCACTTCCAGGGCCAGTCAGAATGTTCAGCACACCGGGCGGAAGGTCCGCCTCGGCCGCGATACTGCCCAGCTCAAGGGCCGTCAGGGACGTCATCTCTGACGGCTTCAGAATCATCGTACATCCGGCGGCCAGCGCGGGGGCGACTTTCCATGCTGCCATCAGCATCGGGAAGTTCCACGGAATAATAGCGCCGGCAACGCCGACCGGCTCCTTGCGTGCCACTGAACTGAAACGGTCGTCGGAGAGCGTCACGGGCGTCTCAGCGTTCTCGTCAAGCTTCTCTGCGAGCCCAGCGTAGAAGTCGAAGCAGCCTGCTGCGTCACCCAGATCCCAAAGCGCTTCGGGAAGCGGCTTACCGTTGTCGCGGACTTCGATTTCGGCAAGTTCCTGGATTCGGTCGCGGATACCGTTGCCGATGCGTCGAAGCACGACGCCACGTTCTGCTCCGCTCATCCTCGGCCACGGACCCTCATCAAATGCTTTTCGGGCCGCCTTGACGGCGAGGTCGACGTCTTCTGCAGTTGCGGAGGCGACTTTGGCAATCACCTGCTCGGTACTGGGGTCGACAGTTTCGAAGGTTCCCTTGTTGACAGGCGCCACCCAACGACCGTCGATGAAAAGCTGTTCGTACGATTTCATAATAAGTCTCGTCAAGAAAAACGATAGGCACTGAATGGCGTAAGGCTCTGCTTGGTCGGGCGACCAGCAACCATGTCGGCAATCAGTCGACCTGTGGTAGCGCCGAGCGTCAGACCGAGCTGCCCGTGGCCGAACGCCATGAAGACGTTTCCAAGCCTGCGAGAACGGTCGATGATGGGCTTCGTGTCAGGCAGGAAGGGTCGATAGCCAACACCGTATTCCACGTCGGCGGTTTTAAGTTCCGGCAGAACCCGTTTGGCCTTTTCGAGGATGATTTCCGCCCGCCCGAAGTTCGGTTTCGCGCCGTCGCCCGCGAATTCGATAGTGCCGCCAATCTGCAGGCCGCGAGTCATGGGAGTGAAGCAGAAACCGCCATCCGCATAGATGGTCGAGTGACGAAATTCCACACCCGGGTTTTTGACGACAGCCTGGTAGCCCGCGATGCCCTTGAGCGGCACGCTTACCCCCAGCGAATTGAAGAACCGCCGCGCACCCGTACCAGCAGCAACAACGACGTGCTGCGCCGCAACGCTCTGGCCATTTGCAAGGTCGACGCCGACAGCGCGGCCGTTCGATTCGACAATACGATTGGCCTCAGTCTGGATTCGGCGTCCGCCGTGAGCGATGAAGCTGCCGGTGAGCGCAGCGATGAAGCCTTCCGTGTCGCTGACAGCGCGCCACTCAGGGAAAATCAGTCCGTGGGCGAACTTGCCAGCAAGCGCCGGCTCGAGGTCGCCGATTTCCTTGGCGTTCAGACGCTGTGACCTGAAGCCAAGCGACTCGCGCAGCTCCAGATGTGGCAGCTCGCGCGTGAGCGCAGCTGGATTGTCGAAGACTTCCAGAATAGGACGTTCGCCCATCAGAGCTTTGTCGTCGCAGGCCTCGAGCAACGGAGCGTAGTCTGCATAGACGTCATGCGTGAGGGTCGCCATTGACTCGGCGATGTCCACAATCTTCGAGTGCCTTGCGCACATGAGAAAGCGGAAGAACCACGGTATGATTCCAGGCAGAGCGCTTGGACGCAGCGCGAGCGGACCCTTCTGGTCCATGAGCCAGCCCGGGATTTTCATGAGGATGCCGGGCTTGGATAGCGGGATGATTTCGCTCACCGCCATCTGGCCACAACTCCACTTCGCCGTACTATTGCCCGGATTTTCCGGGTCAATGAGCGTAACCGCGTAGCCGTCGCGCTGAAGATAAAGCGCGCAGCACACGCCCACGATGCCGCCGCCTATGACGACAGCAGATTCCTGGGCAGAGGCAAGCGGGTCAAGCGAAGCATTCTCGCGAGGAACGGCGTTCAATTCACAAACTCCTTCAAGCTGAAGCCATGAGCATAGGGCTGGGAGGTGTCGACATAATATTCTGCCCGTCCCGTAATCCAGGCGCGTCCTTCGACACTCGGCAACACCGCGTCCAACCCGCTCTTCAGTCTTGTTGTTGATTCCACTCGACCAGTGAAACAGCTGCCAATCAGGCTCTGGTGCCGGAAAGCTTGCCCCTCCGAGAGTAGGCCGCGCGCGTACCGCTGGGCGACTCGAGCGGACGTGCCGGTGCCGCACGGTGAGCGGTCAATCAGCGTGTCGCCGGCGATGACGACCGCTCGAGCGTCGGCGTCATCGGAGACAGGCGCGCCCGTCCACATGGCATGTTTCACGCTGCGGATGCCTGGGTTATCAGGATGAACGACGTCGATTGTCGAGTTCACCGCGGTTTGCAGCTGGCGGCCCCACTCCAGCAGCTGGTCTGGAGAGAAGTGCTCGCATCCCGGGAAGTTCGGCTGCACCTCCACGATAGGATAGAAGTTGCCGCCATACGCGATGTCGACGGCAAGACGTCCGAAGTGCGGATGCTCGATTTCAATATCGCGATGAAGCAGAAAGCTGGGCACGTTTGTGAATCGAACCGACGCGACACGGTCGCCATCCATCACGTACCTGGCGTGCAGTTTGCCAGCAGGAACGTCGACGACGACCATACCAGCCGACTTGGGTTGAATCAGACCCGCTTCGAGCGCGAACGAAATGGAGCCGATTGATGCATGTCCACACATCGGCAGGCAGCCGGATGTTTCGATGAAGACGAGACTCATATCCGCATCTGCAGACAGGGGCGGATAAAGAATGGTCCCGGACATATGCGAGTGGCCGCGCGGTTCCAGCATCAACGCGCGTCGAATCCAGTCGTGGTCTCGCACAAATAGGCCGCGGCGTTCATCCATTGTCGTACCGCTGAGCGCCGGCGCGCCGGCAACCACCATGCGCACGGGCATGCCTTCGGTATGCCCTTCGATACTCTTAAAGTTGTGCTTGCTCATCCGAATACCTTGCAAGAGTGCATTGCCGGCGGATTTCTGCGCCGGCTTCCTGTCATGCCTGAGCTGCTTCGAAGACGGCGCGGAAGTCCGCCTTTTCTGCGTCGGTCAGCGGCTGCAGCGGCATGCGAGCTGAGCCGACCTTGAATCCCGCCAGTTCACAGCCGTACTTCACCTTCTGCACGAACTTGCCCGCTTCCATCGTCGCCATGACCGGGAAGAGCGAGCGCATTACGTCCTGGGCACCGCGGATGTCGCCAGCGGTGAACTTGTTGTAGAAGTCCACCACCGGCTTCACGAAGCAGTTCGCCGGGCCGCAAATCCAGCTGCTCGCGCCCCATAGGAAGAAGTCGAGCGCCTGGTCATCGGAGCCGCACGACAGCTGGTAATGGTCTTTGTACTTTTCGCCGATTTCGATGGCGCGCAGCAGGTTGCCGCTGCTCTCCTTGATGCCGACGACCCGCGGGTTATCCTTGAACGCGTCCAGCACGCCGAAGCCCACTTCGACGTTCGTGCGAACTGGATAGTTGTAAAGCACGACATCGACGTCGGGAACCGCTTTGAGGATGGCCTCGTAGTGACCAATCAGCTCTTCCTGCGAGGGCAGCGCATAGTACGGCGGAGCGATGAGGACGTTCTTGTAGCCCGCATCGCGGACCAGCTGAACCTGCTCGATGACTTCACGGGTGCATGAACCGTTCGCGCCACCGATGAGTGTGCCGCGGTCGCCCACGACCTCAAGAACGGTCTTCAGGATGGCGCGGCGCTCGTCGTGCGTCAGCGCGTAGTACTCACCGGTCGAGCCGAGCGGCACGAAGCCGGCTACCCCCGCCTTGAGCTGGAACTCGAGAATGTTAGCCAGGACGTCGCGGTCGACAGCGCCGGCAGCATTGAACGGCGTGACGAGTGCGGGCAGGATGCCTTTCATCTGCATGTGTTTCTCCCTTTATGAAGGACGGGTTGGGTTAGTAGGCAAAGCGTTTAAGGAATCGCGACTCGACCACGCCAACCAGGCGCGTGAGGGGAAAAGCGACGAGGAAGTAAATAATCGCGACCGTCGTCAGGAACTCGACCGGCTTTGCTGTGCTGCTCGAGATGTTCTGTCCGACGAACATGAGGTCCGCGACGCCAACCGACGAGATGAGCGCACTTTCCTTGAACAGACTGACGACGTTCGAGAGCAGCGGCGGAATCGCGCGCAGCAGTGCTTGGGGGAAAATAACGTAAAGAATTTTTGCTTGCGGCGAAAGGCTCAATGCGATACAGGCGTCGAGCTGTTCACTGGAGATAGACTTCAACGCGCCGCGGAACGTCTCGCTAGTGATAGCTGCCATGTACAGCGTCAGGGAAATCACAACCGAAACATACGGCGGTATCGGAAGGCGGAAAACGACCGGGAAGCAAAAGAAGACCCAGAACAGCTGGATGAGCAGCGGCGTGCCTCGTAAAAACTCCACGTATAGCGTTGTCGCGCCCTTGATGAATCGGTTGGGCGACATACGAAGCAGGCTTAGCACGAAGCCGGCGAGGCTTCCGATAACCGCGCAGCTGCTCGTAAATGCAAGGGTGAGCCCCAGTCCTTTGAGCAAGACAAGCCAATAAGGAAGAACAGCTGAAAAATCGAGATGCATGGTCTTCTCCTCAACGCTTGACCGCAAGGTCCTGACGACGCTCAATCACATGCACAAATTTTGCGATGGGCACGGACAGAGCGAAGTAGATGAGAGCAACGACCGTGTAGGTTTCGAGCGGCCGGTAGGCTTCTGTCGCAAGGCTCTTGCCGACGTACATAAGATCGGCGACCGCAACGATGGCAACGAGCGCGCTCTGCTGCAGACTGCCAATGCCGTTTGTCATGAGAACCGGCATCGAGCTGCGAAGTGCTTGAGGCAACACCACATACATGGTGCGCTGCCACGGCTTGAGGCCCAAAGCGACAGATGCGTCGAGATGCTCCTTAGGGACCGCCTGAACGCCTGCACGGTAGGCTTCAGCGTTGAACGCGGTCAAATTGAGACCAAGCGCGAGCACGCCCATGAGGATGGGGTCGATGAACACGTCGACCATCATCGGGATGCAGTAAAAGAACCAGACGATTTGTAGAAGCGCAGGCGTGCAGCGGAAAAACTCGATAAAAAGCTGCGCCGGCCAGCGTACGACGACCCATCTGCTCATGGCCATGAGGCAGAGCAGGAAGCCAAGCACGAGACCCATGATGTTCGAGGCTACGGCGAGCTCGATGGTGACCTTGAGGCCTTCGAGCAAGGCGCCGAAACTGCCTTCAAGGAAGCGGAAGTCGAAGTGATAGTACATGTCGGACCTCAGTCGAGATGCAGCACTTTCTCGAGGAATTCGCGGGTGCGCGCTTCCTCGGGGCACTTGAATATTTCGGCGGGAGCGCCTTGTTCGACGATTTTTCCGCTCGCACAGAAAACCACGCGTGTGGCGATGTCGCGCGCAAAGTGCATGTCGTGCGTCACGATAATCATCGCCATCTTCTGTTCGGCAAGCTGGAGCATCACGTTTTGCACTTCGATGACCATCTCGGGGTCAAGGGCCGAGGTGACTTCATCGAACAACATCAGCTTCGGCTCGAGCATCAGGGCACGCGCAATGGCAACGCGCTGCTTCTGGCCGCCGGAGAGCTGACTCGGGTATGCGTGGAGCTTGCTTTCAAGGCCGAGCCGGGCCAGATACGTGCGAGCCCGCTCGGTCGCTTCTGCTTTTGTGATGCCGCTGACCTTCGTCGGGGCGAGGATGAGATTACCAAGGACGGACAGGTGCGGGAACAGCGTGTAGTGCTGGAACACCATGCCAATCTGTTTCTGCAGCTTGGCATCGATGCGCTTCGACTTGCCCGAGTCGGCTCCGTAGATGTACGGCTTGCCCTGAAAGCCAATCTCGCCGCCCTGGACGCCTTCCAGCCCCATCATCACGCGAAGCAGCGAGCTCTTGCCGCTACCGCTCGGTCCAATGATGACGAGCCGGTCATCGGCGCGCATGTCAAGGTTCATGTGGTCCATGACGACCAGATTCGGGCCGTAGGACTTGTAGACGTCTCGAAACTGTACGAAATCACCGAAGGTCGCGTTGGCACAGCCAACTGCAACTGGCGGAACATCCTGTTGAGCAATCATGGTTTGGGAAGAAAGCATGGAATCTCTCCAGCTGACGCGCCCGTAGGCACGTGATGTGTGATTCGAAAATCAGCGGCTGGCGACAGTGCCGAACCGCATACGAAATCGGCTAATACGGCTTCGGCTCGAGAGTTGGGACCCTTAGGAGCCTTGGTGCCCATGGGCTTCCCATACAGCACGCAGACATCCATCCGCGCCCGGAACGTAGGCAAGTCGACGACGGTGCGCGTTCTATCGCCTCTGTGACGTAGTCGGAAATTTTCAGTAAGCACTGCAAACGGCCTCATGGAGCATGAAGCATCGTGTTGTTCTATCTCGTCAAGCTTGCAAAGAACAGATTGACGGGCGCCCTTCTGAATATCCTCGGAACAGCGCACGCATTGGGGCGTGCCGCGTCAACGGGTGCGTCACTTGTTTGTGACAAGCATTGCCTGGACAGAGGTTTTGATGAGGCGGTTGACGGCGCCCGACTTGACCTGTTCGTCGACATACTTGTTAAGGACGGCGATGTCGGCAGCAGGCGTTTCTTTCCTGAGGCCGAATGCGACTTCCTGCTGGGCGAGCGGCGGAGTCGGCTGGATTGTGGACGCCCATTCCGGGTGCGCCTCGGTAAGCAGCATGTTCGTGATGTTGGCATCTGCGAGCAGGTCCGCGCGCTTGGACATGAGTGCGAGGCGCGTCTCATCGTTACCCGGCAGACGCATGATTGTCGCTTGCTTGAAAACGGCAGAGATAGCCTTGTCCTGCGCGGTTCCTGACATGACCGCGACTGTCACACCGGGCTTGTCGATTTCGGCGATGGTGCGAGCGGCCTTTGGAACCTTTGGATTGTTCTTGTTGTAGACGAAGGAGACGTTGTAGTCCGTTGCCGGCGCCGAGAACGAAATGGCTTTCTCCCGTTCCGGCGGGTCATTCAACGCCATCGACAGGTCCCACTTGTCGGACTGCAGGCCGGCGACGATGTTGTCCCACGTGGTGTCGACGAACTCGACCTTCACCTTCAGCACGTTCTGTCCAAAGCTGCTACAGAGTTCCGAGAAAAAGCCGCTATATTCGCCGGTTTTCGGGTCGCGCATGACGTAGGGAGGAGCCACGGCCGCGCCGCAGCGGAGAACACCAGCCTTTTTCACACTTTGCCAGGCATTGGTGTCATCGGCGTGAGCCGGAGCACCAGCAGCGAGAAAACCGGTTACCGCCAGGCACGTCAGAACGCGCCGCGTGAAGCGAGACAGCAGAACCATAATCAGCTCCCGAAGTATTGATAAGCCTGTTAGAAAGCCTCTTTCTCGTCACACAGCTTTGCGCATCTATTTGTGTGCAGCGATGTACACATTCTAGGAATTCAAAATTTGGGCTGTCAAGCTAGCGCAGGTGGCCGGCACCCCGCGACAGGCATTTTTTGCGGTAACGGCTGATCGCACGATGCGCGGCATCGAGGTGATTCGATAGCCGGAATACGGACGCTGGCACCGTTTCCAAAAGCCAGTGGTGTACCCTACAAAATTCGGCTGTCGGATCAAGCCACTCACGTTTCCAGCGAGGCGCCGACACGTCCGCGTCATTTAGCACAAAGCATCTGAAGCAGTACGGCACGCAGCGGCGATCGGTGAGCCAGCCCGGTGGCGTCTGTATGCGGCTCAACCTGTCGTCATCAAGACGCGCGAGCGTTGCAAATGCTTCCAACGCTGAATGCGAAATCGCCGGGAAAAGTATCCAGCCCGCAGTTCCCAGCACAGGCATCTCCTCTGAAACGCTGATTTCCCACAATGTCCCGACGCTGAGCTGATAGCGCGCCGCAACCCTGCCTAGCCAGCTTCCGAAAGCCTCCTCATAAAATGGCCTTGGAGCGACCGGCCACGGGGCCGAGTTACTGCGTGATCCGGCAGACATGCTCAAGGTGTGTTATGTCGATCAATTCGTCGCCGTTGCGAATCGCTAGCTCCGCGGCGTTGTTCAGCAGCGCAGATATTTCGCCGGTTAATCCCCCACTCGCGCTCAAGACAAACTGAACGATCTCGCGTCGCGCGAGATCCGACGGCTTGCGCAGCGGCAACACCCGTTCAAATGCGGCGAGCAGCCGCCGTAGACCGTCGCTTTCGCGCCAGCGGGGGATCTCAAATGGGGTATAACGGCTGATCATCTGGGCATCGGTCTGAAGTGCCAATACTGCGTCGCGTGTTCCGACCAAGACCATGCTGATCTGTAGGTCATTGGCGAGGAACTTGAGAAGATTCAGGGACGCACGCTGTTCCCGATAGCTGCCCGCGAGCAGATGGTGGATCTCATCGACAACAAGCATGCGTGGCGATACCCGCCTGAGAATGTCACGAGCTAGCCGCTCCAGGGACGCCAGACCAGCCGCGGCATTGTGCGGAGCGCCTAGCTCGAAAAGAAGGCCCGAATAAAAACGATGCTGGTCTGGCGTCGGCGGCATCTGCATGGAAACGACCGAACAGCGTTCTACCCCAGTCCTGTCGTCAAATTCGTTGGGATGCGAGCGCCGGAATTTCGCGGTGATTTTGGTCTTGCCGATATTTGAGTCGCCATGCAGGAGCAGGCATGGCATCCGATCGCGACGAGGGGTTTCGTACAGACGCTCAAGTTGCTGCAACGCTTGCGTGGCGAGCGGGTAGTCAATCCATCGATCGCGGAGAAGCGCAACAATGCGTTCGTCGTCCCCCAACTCGGCCTGCTTTCTGGCGGTCGGCAACAGATGTCCGAGCGTGACATTTTTCATGTTCTACCTCACCATTGCTCGACATCAAAAGCCTGAACGGGTGCATCGTAATTGACCGTCTAGACGTCGTGCTCCGACGTCTCACTCCTGAATTGCACGACTCTTTCGAGCACCTCATCCAATGGGACATACTTTTTACGCGATCGCCGACGTGCTCGAGCCGTCGCCCGCCTGGCGTTAGCAATCACGTGCCGCTGCTCTTCTACGGTGCGGAAAATTAGCGCCTCAGAGATGGTGCGCTGTCCTTCCGACCGGATCGCCTTTAGCGCGGTTCGCTGTTCGAAAAGCGAAATCGCCGGCCGCCGCATATCCGCATACCGGACTTCGAGGTAGTCACGGGTACCGGCGGTCACGAACACGCGTGAGAGATCCTCCGGATGGTATCGAATGGTGACCGTGCGCCGGGACTCGCGCCATGCAACGAATATCGGATGCCAGTAACGAATATGGAAAAGCGTCAGTCCATACGCCTGGATGGTCCTCGACGCCGCAGGCAAGAAACGGATCAGGAACTGCAACTCAGCGTCCCTGGCCCCCGACAATTGCCGCGAGTCAGAACTCCGGCCGAGCATTCTCCACATGTCGGCTGGCGTTGCGCCAAGCAGCCCCCGATGTGCCGCATGGTGGTATCGTCTGGCGACTTCAATCGCGAGCCATTGCTCAAACTCACGCAGCGTTAGTGCGGCCGTCTTTTCGGACTTTCGCGCTTTGCGACCTTTCGGGGACGATCCGGTCGCCCCCGGCAGGCCTCGCACCCGTTCCATGAGAGTCCGGTTCAGGCGCTCTATATGGCCACCGAAATGGGGACGTCCCACAGGTCGATACATGAGGTCGATGCCGTATTCGCGGCACCCACTGCGAAGCGCCCTGCTTTTAAACTCGGCAGCGTTGTCGAGATGCAGAACTTTCGGAATTCCACGCATCGGCGCAATCCGCGTCCGCCTCTATCTTCGCAAGCCAAGGCTCCTTGCATAGTGCCGCTCTGGTCAGGAGCAATCCCACCGTTGCCGCCCCCGGACGATCCATGCTGACGTAGAAACTCAACACGCACCTCGTCGCCACGTCCAGCGCGATGGTCAGCCAGGGACGGCCGATCACCCGTCTGTCGTACTCGCTCACCAGCAGCACATCCGCTTGTGTGTGGTCGACCTGAACGATCTCCAGGGGGTACTTGGCAACAAGCGACCCGGGCGCTTTGAGCGCGTCAGGCAACGCCGCGCGCTTCAAAGCGTCCAACTCGCGATGCCTCGCCCATCGCCGCCCAATGGTCGTTCGGCTTGGCAGTTGCAGTCCCGCGAGTGCACATCTGCGTCGAACCTCCAGCACAAGATCCGTTGCAGGATGGGCCAGCTGTCGCTGCTTAGGGAGCGAGACATGCACTATGAGCTTGCCCCCGAAAAACGAATCCCTTGCTGAGCAGGTAAACTCAAGCAAGGAGAAGAACGATGACAAGCAAGGCAAAGCGAGCGCAGTACACGCTCGAGTTCAAGCTGGAAGCGGTGCGGCTGGTCAAGGCCGGGCAAAGCATGGCAGCGGTGGCGGCGACACTGGGCGTGGTTGAACAGACGCTGTACAACTGGGTGAAGGCTGACCGGGAAGGCAAGCTGGCGGGCGCAGGCACGAAGCCTGTGAGCCCGGAACAGATGGAGCTGGCGCGGCTGCGTGCCGAAGTAGCTCGCCTGAAGATGGAGCGCGATATTTTAAAAAAAGCCGCCGCGTACTTCGCCAGGGAGTCGATGTGAAGTACGCATTCATTGAGCGTAATCGACGCCACTGGCCAGTCTCGGTGCTATCTGAAGTGCTGGAAGTCAGTCCCAGCGGATATCATCAGCGCCAGCGACGCAGCGTACAGGACAAGCCTCACCGAAGCCGCGTGAGTAACGATGCATTGCTCGCAAACATCAAGGCCATTCACACACAGGTCAAGGGCGAATACGGCTGGCCGCGCATGTGGAAGGAACTGCTCGCACGTGGTGTACGCGTGGGCAAGGAGCGGGTTCGCAAGCTGATGGCGCAGCACGGCATTCGAGCCCGCCACAAGCGCAAGTACATCGCGACGACAAACTCGAACCACGATTTGCCGGTTGCGCCAAATCTGCTGGAGCGCAATTTCACTGCCACAGCGCCTAACCAGACCTGGACAACCGACATCACGTATCTGGCGACGGCCGAGGGCTGGGTGTACCTCGCGGTCATCATCGACCTGTTCAGTCGGCAGGTGGTTGGCTGGTCGATGCAGCCGCACATGAAGGCCGAACTGGTCACGGACGCATTGCGCATGGCGTGGTTCCGGCGACGCCCTGACTCCGGCGTAATCGTGCATAGCGACAGGGGTAGCCAGTATTGCAGCGGCCTGTTTCAGGACACGTTGAAGGCCTATGGCATGCGTTCGTCGATGAGCCGACGCGGCGATTGTTGGGATAATGCGCCGACCGAAAGTCTGTGGGGTTCGCTGAAGGTCGCACGTATGCATGGAAGACATTTCGCCACGCGGCGTGCCGCGATGGATGAGGTAATTGACTGGCTGGGTTTTTACAATGCATGCCGGTTACACTCGACGCTCAATTACGTCAGCCCCATGACGTTCGAAAAGAACTGGGTCGCAGCTCAGAGAGGCGAAGCCGCATAATTCACCCAGCTATGGGATTCGTCAAACGAGGGCAAGGTCACTACTTCGTCGATCACCTTATCGACGTCGTCCCCCAACCGACCGCCGCCAATCGATGGGCCTCGGCGATGCGGAGCGACGGAACTCGCTACAGGATCGGTTAAAAATCTCCGGCGCAGACGATACACCGTTGTCCAATGCACGCCGAGCAGGCGCCCGGCGAGAACGGCCAGTTCTCGTGAAAGCGGTCCCCGCCCCAATGGCCGAAGCACTGATGCCACTTTCGCAGCACGGTCGTTCGTCACGCTCGCATCCGCCATCGCAGCCCCTCATCGACTTCCGTTGAACGCATTTAGCGGAATTAAAGGACACGTCGACCCGCTAGCAAAATTAACGGACAAACGGACGTGCATCCGTTGCCGGAACGCAACGCGTTAAAAGGACGAATTTCGCCGCTAAGGCCTGCTGAGCATGGCTCGCGGACCTTTGTTCCGCTAGCGCAAGATGTGGACGTGGCTAGCAGAATTAACGAACATCAACAAACGGTTCGTCTTTCCACCACTGCTGGCCGGCAGCGACGCGACAGTGCACCGGGTCGTCGAACGCCTGCGAGAAGACCACGCCTGGATCGAATTGCAATGGTTGGACATCGAAGCCCAGCTTGAGACACGGCGGACCGCGCCTCTAGACGTACAAGGGGTGGCGTCAGGATTCGGACGGCTACGCACGTTGGCTCTCCTGTCACACTCCGATGCATCCTGTCTGCATTGGAAAGAGTCGCGCTTTAGTTCCATGCGACAGCACGAATGTACACTTCGGGTTTCTCAGTGTCCGCTTGACCGAGGACATTGAATAGGCGCAGGAACGACTCAGCCTCAGTTGAACGGATATCGATTTTTCCAGTTAAATGCCGTGCAACCTTGCAGCCCGCATTCGCGATCAGCGGCACAACGTTGAACATCACTCTGGAGGGGCTGAGTCGAGCGGCGCTCGCGTACTCGCCAAACCGATCCGCCCTCAGATATTTCCTTACTGCATCGGCTGTTTCCGCTTTCACAGCAGCTTCTTTAGCGGGCATAAGCAGAAGCGACTCAAGATCGTTCCACGAGAGGTAGACATCGAAAGTATCGCCGCCGTTATCTTCAACGGGAAAATCTACAAACACATAATGCTCGAACTCGCCAAGTTTCTCTGTTTCATGTGCATAGTAATTGTAGACAGTACGAATCTTATGGGCGTGATTGTGGTGGCGGGCGTTCCGCAGAACTAGCATTGTGGCAAGCTCCGGAGTCGCGTACCACGCCGGCTCGCTTTGCAAGCCCGCTTTTGACATAGCGTCATATAGACTATGGAACGCGTTCAGAACTCCCGTTAGAGCGCTTTCGACGTTGCCAGCGGCTTCCGCCCTATCGACGCGTAGCAACCCTCCGCGTTCTGCACTGAAATTGGCCTCAAGCAGGATCCGCAACGATTGCGCTAGATCCTCGAATGAATGACTCAGCGGCGACATAACGCTCTTGCCCTCATGGATGTTCGATCAGTCCGTTGATCTTTCTCTTCGCGGTTTGCGTCACCCGCTTGCAGTTCTGTCATGAACAGGATCATGGGTTTGGCACCACGATCTCGAGTTCGGAGTATTTTGTGATTTCAGCTGCAAAGGCTGACGGCAGTCGCTCTTTATGAACGTCCCCTGTTGCGAATTCGTGCTCGAGATATACGTCTTGTAGCCGCGTCCGAGGAAGCGGACCCGCCAAACCGAGCAGAGTTCGAAGGTGCCGGACGTTCTCGGCGTATGGTACGACGAACGGATACGGAACGCCTGGACGAAAGTTTGCCCAAGTGAGATCCACTCGATTTTCGTCGTCATCGTAATGGCGCGAGACAAGGTGCTCAGTCTCGGGCTTTTGACGCACTCGCCAGCGCGCCGCAAGAACAACTGCTTCCCGATCACCAGTGTTTGTTATAACGAGTCGGCCCTCTGTCGGAAGGATCGGTTGAACGAATGGAAATCTGTGCACGTCCAAGACGACCCTAGCCGTCGGCTTGCGACCCCGACTCGAAAGATGAAGCGAAACGATGACTGCACCGCACGTGCCGAGTGCGGAAAGAATTTGCGCAACATCAACAACGATATCCCAAGCGTCCTTAGTCTTTTTTTTCTTCCTACACCGCCGCTTGACTGTTTCCTTCATCGCGAGCATGGGCATTGGTCGCTGCGTCTTCTATTGAGAAGTATATGGCCCCCCCTTGCCCAAGTAGCGGTTTGCTCTGCGCCAATACGGGCATAAACTCTTTCGAAAAGTCCGAAAGATGCTTTTCGCTCTTTTCCTCGAACTCATGCCATAGACGGTTCAATTCAAGCTCTTGCGCGAGGTTTTCCAGCACACGGGTCGGGTCATTGGTCTGCCCCGAACGTCGAAGGGCAGCGCTAATCGCGGCTCGGGATCTGTCCGTTCGCTCTATTGGAATTCCGCCATCTCGATCGTGAAGCGCGGCCTCCTGGAACATTCCAGTTAGCCAGGCTGCCTGCGATAAAACACCAACGCCACCGCGGCCTTGCAGATGCTGGCGAATGCGCTGATACACCGCAATTTCGAACGCAAACGCGTTGATTAAACCTCTATGCGGCATTGCAACATATACGTTACCTCGTCCGATCCGGCGGAGATCCCGTTGTCCTTCCGTTTCCCTTATAAGCTCAGGCGGCATGGGCACTCGAGTCAGCGTGTCGAGAATGTCGTACTGAAGGGATGCAGTCAAAAGCTGGGCTACCTCTGTCAATATTTCCAGCGCAACGCCGCCGGGTTCGCGTTCCGGTGGATCGACAACATCGAAGCCAATCGCCTTCACAGTCTGGCGCGGCCGATTCAGCTTCGCAAATGCGCATACTCTGCTGACCGGTGGCGACAGCGCGCTAGGCTTCCCAATCGTTGCAATGGCGTCAAGCTGGTCAAGCGCCTTGATCACTGCTGGCGATCTATAGTTAGTACGCCCGCCTTTCGCTTCGAACAGATGCCATTCGCCACGGCGATCAATGATTAGCAAGTCTGGCACCTTCTCACTTTTGACAGTCAGTTTACGGCCCGCGGCAACAGTCTTCGTAGATCTTGTGGCAATCAGCGAGGCCGGAGTGACGAAAGCTGCCGAGGTGAAAATCGCTTGATGCAATGCCTTACACGGCAGCCGGTCCGCGGGTAGCTAGCGATCGGCTGCTATTCGCGCAGCGATCTGTCCCATGTAATAGGACACAGTGCTCCATTCTGACGACTCGACGTAGCGAGAAAAATTCTGCGGCCTAATCTGGCCGTTCGAAATGTCAAACATGCTTAGCACCCATTCCACCCGTGCACTCAAGAACGCGCTCAGTGCGGTCCGCTCCGGCCCTCCCATGAGCAGCGTTGATGGCCAATCTTTTTTAGGTCCATAACCCGTTTCGAACGCGGCGCGTGCAAGTTCATGACGCGATACCTTAGATCGCAAGTTCAGTGTGTGTAACCTGTCGAACGGACTCTTTCTGACTGGAGTGAAGTCCCCCGGAAACTTTGATGCAACCTTCGCGGCTCTCTTTGGAAGCCAGTAGCTGAAGTGACTCGTCAATGGATTTCCTTTTTGTTATTTTCGACCTCTCAACAGCATGCCCGCAATGCATGCGTGACGGGAGCGGTATCATCCTGGCAACTCAAGCTAGCCTTGTGCAGTGTTCAAAACGGTTCCTGACCACGCAGTCAAACGGTCCACGGTGACATATCGCGCCCCCGTACCCCGATAGAGACCAACAAGTGTTGCGTACTCTTTGTGAATAATCCGGGCTCCTCTCTCGGCGATGCTTGCGCTTTGACACTGCAAAGCAAGAACGCAGTCGGAGAGTTGCACCTCCGAGTCGGCAAACCATGCGCAAATGTTTTCTTTTTTTGGTACCCCGACACGTGGCAATAAAATCATGTGGCCGATGGAAATCCCACGCGTGAACGGTCGAACCTTGGGGAGCGACGAAATCGCGGCCCCCCTAACAAGATGCTTGATATCAGTCGAGTGGATGAAGGGCAATCCGCGACTTGCCGGAACGGCTTCGAAACAAGGTAGCCCGCCCCGCACAATCGTGCTTCTAATACCAGAATGCTTTACGTTCTCGGCGGGTGTTCCCGAACGTTGACTCTTTCGTTTGGTCATTGCTACCAGCAGGGAGTTTGCCCTCGCCCCACGGAACGTCGAACTCTTGAACTGGGAAACAACTTGCACGTCATAGAGCGATTCCACCACTGCTCGTCCCTGCCTATCCATGTCGGCGAACATAGTTGACTCCGGGAGAATCGCAACTACCCGTTTGGGTTTCGAATGTTCGATCGTCGTAATGACGTGAGCCATTGCCAAGCTCCCTCGAATCGTCTTTTCGTCAAGCGCGATGTCAACACCCTTGGCCTGACCCATGCTGAACGGTGGATTGAGCACGGCGACGTCGACGCTCCTATTTAACTTCGAATGCACTTTCTCCCACGTTACCCGGGCGAGAGAGTCACCGCGAATGAGCGTCCAATGGGGTCGCGCTTTTTTTAGATGTGAAATCGCGCTTCCGTCCAAATCGATGCCAGCGCAGTGGACGGCGGGGAACCATCTTTCAACGGCATCGAGAAGCGCACCTCTGCCGCAATGACTGTCGAGGACTGACTTCAATCTCGAACCTCTGAGAGTTTGTGCGACAACATCTGCAACATGTCCCGGCGAGTAGTAAGCATCCGTATCAGATGTAAGCATGGCGCGGCTTTATGCAATAAATGTGAGTGGGACCGACACCCGTTGTACGCTTTCCCTTTCTGATTGGATGGTCGTAGATGATCTCAGTATCTCGCGGATGGTCAAGCGCGTACCAGACCGCACCGAGCGCATGGGGTTTTGTACCCGTAGGCGCAATGTGTAGAAAGCAGCCCGGATTGTCTCGGTGGATCTCAAACAGCGCCGAATATGCTTCAAACGGGCAACTAGCGCGCGCATACCGGATATGCTCATAGGCTCGCGCTTCGCTAAGAAATTCGTTGTTCGTGGATATCGTGATCTGAGGATAATCGGTCTTGAACCCCGGTAGACCAACGACCGGCATGACCTGTGGCTGTGGATCAAAATCCAGCGCGATGTGTTTCGGCCGCGCACTTTCGAAGCCGAGGAACGGAACGAGCACACTCTTCACATGACGATCGGGCCCTGCGAGGTTTGCCATACCTGGAAGTGGGGAGACCCCGCCAAACGTTGCGGTAAGATCAAAGAGACTCGATGACGACGGGCTCTCATGCTCCTTGTAAGCACCAGGCTCTGTGTAGATAAAATAGATCGAATCGAAGTCCGGCAAAAACACCCGCAGCAGTGCAGCCCAGACGCTATGGTTGAGGCCGGTTATGTCGACATAGACTACGCTACGATTAAAAATCCTCTTAAGGCCCTCGTTATCCGAAAGCCCCACTGATGCGTCGGTCCCAGCCAACCTATAGGACATCGCTGTATCTTGCTGTTCAACAATCTGAACACATTGTGCCGGGCGTTTCTCGAGCATTTCGCGCCAAATGGCTTGCTGCAGTCTGTGTTCCTCGCTGAAGGCTCCGAAAACATAGAAGGCGTCCTCACCTAGAAGGTCTTCCTTCAGTGCCGGCACTGTCTGGGTATGGCCGTCATGCGCGATGTAACGATTCATCAATCAACCCTCATAGAAATCGGTAAACATCGCGAGCTGAGCCGGAAGCTCATCGGTCGGTGCGGGGTTCCCAGTGTTCAGCATCTCCGACAATGCCGCGGATGGGCGGGTGGAAAGTTTTAACAAGCTACTGGCCCGGAAAGTGACCCGACGCTTCCGTCGATGCGAATACTCAAAGAATGCGCAAAAGATGGGGTGGAGGCGATATTCGTCGTCCTTCATCTCGAGTTCAGATGTTGGCTTCGTTTTAGCGGTTACCTCAAATGCGAGGTTCGCCACACCGTCATCAAGGATCGGCTGGATCATTGCGCGCGAAGCGGAATCCCCCGTTACCACGAACGAATTCTGTTCCGGCGCTCTTCCAATCGGATCGCGAGCGAACTCGAAGAACGTCTTGCCGATCGCAAGTACAAGACGCTTGATTTCCACTCCGCGCTCGCTGAGTCCTTCAAGTTGAGCAAGTCGACGTTTCCCGACGAGGCGCGCCGATTCAGTCTGCGCACGAGCGTACAAAACCAATGGCGTTTCGCCGTCCCATCCAAGTCCGAGCTGACTCTGGATGGCTTCGTCAATGAGCTCCAAAAAGAACCGAATGTTGCCGGATGCGAGCGCCAGATAGGTGCCGACTCCGGCGTAATATTTCCGAATTCGGGCCCCCTTGCGTCCCTTCGACAACCAGAACAGGCTCGACACGCCGTGGTTGCCAATTCTGGTTTCCCATTCAGACGGTTTCGCCATCCAATTCTTCGCCAACTCGAGCAAAGGCTCCCCGGAGCTTTCGTGCCAGTATTGAAGGAAATATGATCTTGTGTCTGGGAGCGACGCAAACCAGTCGCGCACTTCCGCTGGCGCATCCCCAAGTCCGTGTTCAGCCAGGGCTGCCACACGCGCACATCCCAGCCCCTTTGCCTCCTCCTCAAACGACATGTCCGGCAGTAAATCGGCAAGCGACTCGGGGACCGGAACGCCGCGCTTTTTCGCGCTCGACAGCCGTTGATTCGCCACAGTCTCAGCAAACGTGTCAAATCGCTCCTCCGCGATGTCGATGATGGCGAAGTCATCGGGAGTAGAGAGCTGATCTCCTTCGTCGAGCGTATGATGGGTCTTAAGGCCGCCCCGACGCATACCGACCTTATACGACAGTGGCGGCTCTGAATGCTTGATATACGCGTTGAGCATCGACTGCTGTTCCATCGCCAAATTTTCGTACTCGTCAATGCAGCAGAAAAGCAGCTTTTCCTTCAGGTATCCCGCGTCAGCCAGGACTGAAGCAAAAGCTTTGAGCGGAGCATCGCTCGAGGAAAGGACAGGTGGAGTTGTGCGACCACCATTGTTAACGTACAACTCTAGCCCCGCCAAAGCCGACGTGAGAGCCGCCTGAAGAGCTCGAGGGTCGCTCACGTCGGACAGTCCGAACGTTGCTGCTACCGCGTGGACTGTGATCGGTGTACCCGATGGACGATCACGCTCGAGCCAGCTTGAGAGCTGGCAAAGTTCGATACAAGTGAGAATGTTGAAGTAGTGGGCGAACGCGCGCTGCCGATCAGGCGGACAGAGTTCGGTGATCGAAAATGCACGCACCCGATTCTTGTTGATCCGGACATAGATTCCATAGTGCGGCAAGCCATCTGAACCGAAGTCAGATGCTTGGGACCGCGCATAGGCAGCGTCAAAGCGAAGCGATCGCAATGCCGTCGTCTTTCCGGTCCCCCGCCCTCCGACCAGAAAGCTAGGTCTTGGGTGTACCAGCTTTTCGGTGTACGGCGGAGGCGTGAACAGTGCTGCGAAGTCCGGTTGCGACCATTCAGCGCGATAGTCGCCAAACAAATGCTGGACAACTTCTTTATTCGAGCTCATACGCGTCGCACCAATGGTGTCCATTGATCTGGTCCAACAGCCCAGAAGATTGGGAGAGTGGAATCGGGAGTGGAATGCTCGAACGCAACGAGAAGACCCGCCTCCGCATGTCCATACATGCGTGTACGTTGACCTTCAAGATACTGTGGCACACCAAGCCGAGAGGAGTATTTCTGGAGCAGACTCACGATGGCTGCCGGAATATCACCCAGATCAGGCTTCAGCGCACTGCGCGGAACGCCCGTGATAGTGTCCGCAGATTCGAGGACGTGAGCCGCGACCACCTTCAGACCGGCTAGATCCGCACGTAGCCTGTCCAACCCTGCACGCGTCGCAACCAAGCTCGCGTAAATAACGTGCAAACCAGTCGTGGCCTCAAGGTCCGCGAACGAATACGGTTGCTGGTTCAGATAGTCACGCTTCCACGTCGCCGCGATCTGGTTTCCGGATCCAAGGATGTCGTCCAGAAAGACTACGAGACGCCCCTCCCTCGCCTGCTCAAGGGCGCGCTTCGGATCCATGAAACGATCGTCGGCGATTCTGGCGGTCTGACGCAGTTTTCGGCAAAAGAGATTTCCCGAGTCGGTAACGTTCGGATCTTCACCTTCGACGCTCGTGAAAACGGCCCGGTCCAGCGTTGCCTGCGCCCTTTCCACGCCCATACGTGAGATGAGGCCGTCTCGAAGTTGACGGTAAAGAGACATCAACATCTGATCGACCGCACTGCTCGCGAAGTACGTAAAGTGGTCAAGAAGCACTGCGGCCGCAACCTGATCTTCTGTCTCGAAATTGTTGAGCCATGCCCGCGGCCGTACTATTGGTTGCCGGCACCACAGTCCCGAAGCCACCAGCGCCGAGCACTTCTCGACTACGGTGTCAATATATTGATCGGATCTCATACCTTCCAGATTTAGTCGCCGATATTCGCTACTGTTTGATACGAACTGCCTTCCGCGTCAGCCCGCGTTCGACTGCTTTCCCCGCCGCAATTGTAAGCGGTCTAACCAGACTTGAACTCCCTTCAATTTGACTCTAGGCGTGCCGACTCCGCTGCGAGCATTCGGGGATTGCAAAGCTACGGATGGTACGAGTTCCCGGCCATGTACAAACACCGGACAACCGGACGCCCCTCCTCTCACGCGCGGTTGACTACATCCTTAAGCGCCTTGCCAGCGGCAAATTCGAAGGTCTTCGCCGAAGGGATCTGGATCTCAGCACCTGTACCCGGATTCCGGCCGACGACGGGCGGCACGTGCGCCCGTCGAAAACGAGCCGAACCCGATCAGTCGCACGGTTTCGCCCTGCGTGAGCGCGGTGATGATGGTGCCGATCAGCGCATCCAGCGTTTGGCGGTCTCAGCCTTGGGTGAAGCCCGTCGTCGCGGCGACGACACCGACCAGATCCTGTTGATCCTTGTCTTAGCTGCAGAGATGGTGAAGTGCAGCCGCCACCCTGCCCGATCCAAGGGTCCGTTCAATCGGAGCACGCCGGGGCGAAAGGTAAGAATGTTTTCCTCGGCCGGCACCGCGTGCGTGACCGCACGCGGCAACGGTTTTCGTCGTTGCGCCTAGGTTGGTTGCACCACTGCGACGAGGTCCGAGCAAGCCGACGCCCAAGCTCGAGACGGGGCGCGACACGTCAACTCAGGGTCCCACAGGTTTCGCCCTCTGACCGCCGTCGGCCCCTACAGCCCCGAAAAACCGGTTACGGGGCTGGGGAATGTCCCGAAACGAAGGGTAATCAAGTTGCACGCCCTCAGGCGACATTCACCGCATCCTTGAACGCCTTACCCGCGGTGAACTTGACCGTCTTCGCGGCAGGGATCTGGATCTGAGCGCCGGTCGCCGGGTTCCGGCCAACACGCGCGGCGCGCGCGCCTGTCGAAAACGCCCCGAACCCGATCAGTTGCACGGTGTCGCCTTTCGTGACGGTCGCCGTGATGGTGCCGAGCAGCGCGTCGAGCGTTTCGGCGGCCAAGGCTTTACTGGTGCCCGTTTTTGCGGCGACGGCGTCGACGAGGTCCTGCTTGTTCATGGTGATGTCCTTCAGGTTGGCTTGAATGCCGTCACCCTACCCGATCCGCTGACCGGTGCGCAACCGGCTTCAGAGTGGCGCCACCGGGCTCGTCTTGAAGCAGCCAACGTCGCCCACCGGTGGCACTGTCGTCAAAGGTCACCTTTTGTCGGGCGGGCCGCCTTTCAGACGACGCCGCGATGCCGTCGGTCCGCCTCGATCGCTGCCCGTTTTCCCGCTGATGCTGCGAAGCAACGATCGCCATCCTTGCCGGCTTGCGTCTCCCCCTTCGCGCTCGTCGCGCCTTCAGGCTCTGCGACGCGTACCAAGCGAATTCCCGTGGCTGTCCCCACGGGCGCCCGCCAACGTAACGCGGAGGACGGCTAGGCCATTTGCAACGACTCCCCAGTTTTGATAACTGCTATTATCGCGACTGCGTTTAATGGCCTAAATCCGGGGTTGTGGCACTCGACTCCAGACCCTGCGGGCTTTCCAGCCACCTGTTTTTCGTTTTCATTCCAGCATGGGCAACCGGTCACTTCCTATCACCCTCACGCGCGCCTATAGCCGCACCGACTTCACCGCCCTGCGTGCGTTCGTGCAACGGGTGCCGCCGGCGACCATCGCGCGCCTGTATTTCAGCGAGGACAGCGATGGCAATGCGCCCACCGCCGGGTGGGTCAGCACATATCTGCGACAGATGCAGGCCGATCTGGTGGACCTCGCGATCGAGCATGGATCACCCGTGCTCGCCGATCACCTCAAAGCGTCGGCGCGTGCGCACGGCAGCGCACGGCTCACCTCGGTTACGCTGAAGATGGTCGAGCAGGCGGCAGCGCTTGCAGTAGCGCGACCCGATGCCCAGCATCCGGTCGGCATGTGGTTCCGTCCGCTCGTGTCACTCCGGCTGAAGGGCGAAGGGATCAGGACGCTTGGCGATCTGGTGGCGTTCTGTAACCGGCGCGGAGGCAGCTGGTGGCGGCCGGTGCCGCGCATCGGTGCGGGCCGGGCCCGGCACATCGTCGCGTGGCTCCGGCAGCATGAGGCGTCGATTGGTGAGCGGGTGGTCGATGATGTGGAACTCGAGGACCCCCTCGTCGCGGCCGACTTAGTGGTCGTTGATTGGCCGCGCAGCGCACTTGTGCCGCTCGAACGGATGACCCTCGGTGCCGCTCTTTCCGGCACAACTGGCGCCAACCGGTCTAGCGCTTTCCCGTTCATCCAAGCGCGCAACGATCTGGACGCGGTGCGCGCCTACCTCAACCGCTATCGCGACCAGCCAAAAACGCTGCGGGTTTACACGAAGGAGCTGGAACGCTTTCTCTTGTGGGCAGTCGCCGTAAGGGGCAAGCCAATGAGCGCGCTGATGGTCGAGGATTGTGAAGCCTACAAGGACTTCCTCGCTCTCCCCTGCCCTTCCTTTGTCGGGCCTAGGGCGCCGCGTAGCTCGCCGCGCTGGCGACCTTTTGCGACCGATGCACTGACACCAGAATCGCAGCGCTATGCGACCCGGGCGCTACGTGCGGCGTTCGCGTGGCTGGTCGATGTCCGGTATCTGGCCGGCAACCCGTGGAAGGCCGTGAACGACCCGCGGGTGGTCAAACGGGAGGCCAGCATCCGCATCGATCGGGCACTTCCTCGAGATCTATGGGAGCGCGCCCGGGCGTTCATGGACGGGGCATGCAAACCCGTGGGCGCGAAGCAGTGGCGCATCGCTCGCGCCCTGCTCCTGCTCATGGGGGCCTCGGGGCTGAGGCGGGAAGAGGCGGCTGGCGCGGTGCGTGCCCGGCTGGTGGTTTCACCGCACAGCACACGTGTGCATCCGGTGTGGCAACTAACAGTGATTGGCAAGCGAAACCGGGAGCGCACGGTCCCGGTCAGTCCTGCTACGGTGTCCGCACTGCGCGCCCACTGGCACGACAGAGGGGAATCTTTTGACGGCCCGCACTCGCCCGCTTCACTGTCCCTTCCGCTGCTCGCGCCACTCGTGGTGCCAAATTTCAGGGTTGCCGAGGCCAAGCATGCTAATACTGATGCCCCCCAGGGTTACTCCACACATGGCGTCTGGAAACTGGTCCGGTGGGCGATGACAGGTTTGCTGGAAGGTATGGACGGACTGTCGGAAGCAGAGCGGATGGTGCTTCATGAGGCGTCGCCGCACGCGTTTCGCCACACGTTCGGGACACATGCTGCGGCCGAGGACGTCCCGATCGACGTAATCCAGCGGGCGCTGGGACATGCCAGTATGCAGACAACTTCGATTTACGTTCAAGCGGAGCAACGTCGAATGGCGCAAGAATTCGAGCGCTTCTACGCCAGCGAGCGGGATTTGGATGAATGACAAACGGCGGGCGCGATTTTCGGGAAATCACCTGTCGCTCCCCGGTCCCTGCCCCGACCGCTCGATCGAGAGCCGGCATCGTGACTGCGCTTGGCGCTTAACCCAAAGGCATTGTCAACTGACAGTTTTCTGATCGTTCAGCTTTGGCGTAACACTTCCGTAGCACCTTCAGACACTTTTCTATCAGAATGGGAGCCCCCTGAGCGCGCAGTTTAGCGCGAAGCGCCCGTGCCATCGGCAGCGCAAATTCAGTATATAAGGCCGCGCCCGTTACGATAGCAAAGGTCACGAACGGCTCGGGCCAGAAAACGCATGAATGCGGGGCCCGGCGTTATTGGCGGCTCGACGTGGACGAAGTTTCCGCCGCAGCATCCTGGCCGCCTTGCCACTTTAACCGGGGAAACTGGCGCACCGGCGATGCTCAAATCGGCGCTCCCACGCCCCGAGCGGAGCCCGCGCCAGCGCCGAACAATCCAAGTACCCAAGTACCTGATTCTATTGAATATCCAAATTGGATTAGCTGAAGCAGAGCAGTGCCGCGTCCGCTAACGCTTTGATTTGATTGAGTTTCCAATTTGGATGTTCAGCGCCATTACTTGTTGTCGATCTCAGATTCGATGAACTCGGCGATTCGTCGCGCCCATTCTTCCGCGATTGCCTCTCCGTCTTTTCCCGGAAAGCGCAGACCGACGACCCCGCTCCTGACTGACACGTCACAGAACTTCCGCTTACCGGTGTTAATTGTCCTTACCGACGGCCGTGCCGCTTTCGGACGAGCTGGGGAGGCTAATGCCAGAGCCCTCTCCTGCGTCATGTCGACTGAATTAACTAAAGCATCGATTGCCTTCGTCACCTCTTCCACTCGCCCTTGCTGCGCCAACGAGGCGAACTTCGCGGCAGCGGTGCCGCCCAGCTTGTGAGGTCTGGCCGCGACAACTTGTTTCGCAGCGTCTGGCAAGTTCTCAAACGACAGAATTCGAGCCACGTGGCTCTGCGCCAGCCCTGACATACGGGTGATATCTGCCTGGGACAGACCAAGGTTCTGCTGAATTCTCTTGAATTGCCGGTATTTTTCAAAGTCTGGAAGCGACGGCGCGAGCAAATTGGAGAACGCCGCACCTAACTCCACTTCAGCATCCGTTCCGTTGAACGGTACACCACGAATGGTCGCGCGCTTTAACTCATCGCGGTAAATCGCTACTCGGTTATTTCCAGAAATGATCTCGTTCCGACCATCGCCCAGCGGTCGATAAACAATAGGGTGCACAAGCGGATTGCTTTCGAGGTTTGTTCGAAGCTCCTTGTACTCTTCCTCAGAGAGAACTCGTCGCCGCCCCGGAATTTCGACGAGAGTTTCGATTGCGACTTCTTGAGACGCCCCGACTCCGGCGGTCTCAAGCTCCTCAATTCGCTTCATTGCCGACTGGAGTTCTCGCTCCTTCTCGGCAAGTAGCGGAAAGGAAGCCATCAATTGCCCAGGCGCCGTTTTCGGCCGTCCGGAGGGATCGTCTCCGCCCTTTGGACTGCGTGGAGACGATCCTATGGAAGCGGCTTTTGCTGCTAGTCGGTCTTTAATGCTCATTTGGCCTCCTGGCCCGCGTGCCACAACGCAACAAGTTGCTGATCGATAATCTCGGCAAACCGATCGTAGGCCTCGCGGGCCCGCTGATAGGTTTTCAGACTGCCTTGGTACCTCGAAATGTCGTACACGGTCCCGAATTCCGCCGCGGCGGTTTGCGTAACCGCAGTCGTCGGAATTTCGATCGGAAGCACCAAGCCTTCATATGTCTTGTTAATCCAATCTCGTACGATAGGCGTTGCCGCTTGACTCTGATCGACCTTCGCAAGAAGAACATGAATAAAATCGAAGCTTTTGACGAGCTCAGGCGCCACCTGTGTCATGCTTTCTGATAGGTCCGAAAAGAGGCTCCAGAACTGAGTGGAAGATGCGTAGTCGAGTGCGCTTGGCGGCGTCGGTACAATCAGCCCGTCCGCAGCCATGAAGGCGTTGATTGTCAGATAGGAGAGTGCAGGGGGGGTGTCAATAATTACGACGTCATACTCGTCCAAGAGCGGCTCAAGCCCCCGATTCAACACGTTCCAAAATTGGAATGATTGATCCTTCGATTGCTTGAACGGAAGAAAAAATTCGGCGCCAAACAATGCGGCGCTTGCGGGAATGAGATCGACGCCGTCCCAGTACGTCGACTGGACCGCGTATTGCAGGTCGTCCACGTCTCCATAAATCAACGGAAGAACCGTCTGCTCGTCAGAAACTTCGCTATCTGCCAGTATTCCGTTGAGCGCGGACAAGGACGCTTGCGGATCAAGATCAACGAGTAACACCCGACGGCCGAAGAGCGATAAGCCCTGCGCAAGCGTCATGGCCGTAGTCGTTTTGCTCACACCGCCCTTGAAGTTCCCAATGGCAATTTTCTTTCCCTTCACCCCTGCAGGCCGCTTCGCGAACGGCGCAATTTGGGCAATCCATACCCGGGCCTCCTCCAGAGTAAACTCCCGGCTTCGACTGTGCCGCAGCGTCCCTTGCGGCAAGTCGAAGTCCGACCGCGTTAGATAGTTCATTCGCTGCCGATCGATCCGACAAAGGTCTCCGACTTGTGCAGTAGTAAAAACCGGAGGATTTTTGCGCGGGTGAGGAGCAAGCATGCTTTCGCGAACATCCACGAGCATGCCGCTCGCGTTGTCGGCGATAGCTTTTATCGCCGACAGGGGCATCGGCTTCGGAGCATGTTTCAGTTGGATTGACATTACTGGCTTTTCAGAGCGCGCACGCACTGCTGTGTTCATCAAGGGCTCCCAATTTTAGTAACGCCCAAGGCTATGAGCGTCGCGTGGTTGTTTCAACACCTAAAGCGTTAATCGCCAACTCGTGTTGAATTCTGCCGGAGCTTAGTGAGGAAAACTAGGGCTTGCAAGAAGTTTCGACGTTAATTCCGGCGCACGATACACGTCCGCCGCTGATTGAACATAAGGCCCCGTATGCAATCCATCGGAAACGTTCCGACTGTGGTGCAGCTCCGTGCAGGTTGGAACACAGTGCCTCGCCGGGAAGGTCAAAAGGTCATGGTTTGTGGGGAGCTTTCAAACTACGGTCAACCAAAAGGTCATATTTTGTGGGGAGCTTTTGAGACTGGCTCCTTCTGGAAGTGATCCTTTATGGGCAAACCCGACCGGCGCGTAGTCGAGCGGACGCCTTGCACGCGACTCCAAGGCGAGGCGCAGCCAACAATCGGGCGTTCAGTTGCGTCGGCCAGCGGACTTTTCAATGTCCCGGCGTTGCGATCGATGGGGCTAGGCCGATCCCTAACGCCCAACCCACCCACTAAAGGTCATGGTCTATGGGGCAGATGGCCGCGTTATCCCCCGGCCCGGACCTCCTCCCCACGAACCCTGACCTATGGAAGCCGGATGTCTTCCGAATGTCCTTACAGATCAATCGCTTGCAACGGCTTTCTCCGCACGCCCCACGGAACCTGACTTTTCCCCATAGACCATGACCGAATCACCCACGAACCATGACCGCAAGAACCCGCTTGTACCCACAAACCCTGACCTTTCACCCCATAGAACCCTACCGAACGGAGCCGAACCAACCTACCAGCAAGGCTTCGCCCGCTGTAAACGTTGTTAAAGGTGTTTGTTTTTAAAGAAAACAACAAACAGGAGTTGTTTCTCGACAGATTCCTTCCCAGAACCCCGCACCCGCACTCGCGCGATGAGTTATGAACAGGAACAGTCATGGTCTATGGGGCGCCGGGGGCAGCGCGTAACTGCCGCGCTCTCAAAGGTCAGAGCCAAATGAGTTGCCGACATGACCTTCTCCCCCTAAAATCGCCGACGTAACGGAGAAAACATGGCAAACCTGAAGCCGCTCAACCTTCCACCCAGCGAACTGAAAAAGCATGTCGCTACGGTTCACGTTAGCGGCGAGCTTTCCCTACTTGAGCGCAAGATTGTGAACGTGCTTTTGCTGAACGCATACGACGAGCTTCTCACAAAGAAACGTCACACATTGCCCGTCGGGATTCTATGTACGATGCTGGGGTTCGACAGCAAAAACCACGACGCGTTAAAGCGTGCGTTGTTAAAAGTCATGTCGACGCCAATCTCGTTCGACCTTCTTCATGATGGCGGAAAAACAGACTGGGAGGCCTCTCCGCTTATCGCCTATGCAAGTATAAAAAGCGGCACTTGTGCATACGAATACAGTGACTGGCTCGCCGAGAAACTTGCAAACCCTGACATCTACACGCTCATAAACATCAACGTTCAGAGACAGTTTAGCGGCGGCTACGCGCTCGCGTTGTACGAAAACTGCCTGCGCTTTAAACGAACAGGATCGACTGGCTGGATCTCAGTAGAAACTTGGCGACGACTTCTCGGTGCCGACGCGAGCATGTACGATGAGTTCAAGCATTTCTCAAGTGAAGTCATCAAGAAGGCAGTCAAAGAGATAAACCAAGTCTCTAATATCATCGTCACCCCGGAGTACAAGAGGGAGGCGAGGAGGGTGGTTCAAATCCGCTTTCTTGTTGACGATAATCCCCAACGGTCGATGTTAGACAATGACGAAGACGAGGATCAGAAGGCGGTCCGGAGTTCTGATGCGTTCAAACGGCTCACAAAGCTTGGTGTTGGGGATCGACTTGCGATAAGTTGGATTCAGCAGGAGCCTGAAAGGGCGCTTCAAACGGCGCTCTACGTCGAGGAGCGTGCGAAGCGAAAGCAGATTCGAGGTAACGCTGGCGGCTACGCGAGGACAGTGTTCGAAAAAGGGACGATCATTGAGTCTCTAGGAAACCAGCTCAAAGAGGCTCCCGCACCGGCACCCGTAACCCCGGACCAGACATCGGCAGACGAAAGAGCGCGACGCACGACGGAGAAGGTCAGAGCACTGTCCCTCGCTGAAAAGCAGCAGTTCGCCGCCGAATATATGGCCCAAGGCGGTAAGGGCAACACGTATCAGCACGAAACGGGGACCTTCAAAAACGCATTGGAGCGAACCGCCTACACCTCGTGGCTTCGCGCAAAGTTAGCGGCCGATTAGAGAGCACGGTGCGCGCATTCCCGGCGTGTGGCATAGCTGGCATCCAGTCCTTCCCGTTACTCGTCGCAAGCAGAAAGTTGAGAATCTGCTCCAGCTGCGCTACTCGGGGCGCCACTTGCTCGAAGTTCGGCACATCAAGACGAAGATATTTTTGTCCGTGCACAAGGCTTGACCGCACGCCCTTCCGCTCTTTTGGATGGCCAATGGTTAGCACAGCGAATAAGTCTTCCAACGAACAGTCGTCTGAGACGTACCGTGCCGTCGCTTTGGACCAGAAAAAAACCTCGTCGCGCGGATCGCCCCCGCCTCGACGATTACCCAGCTCATCCTTCGAGCTTGGCCGGAGGTATCCCGGCGTCACCGCCGCGCGGCGTCATCGGTCGCCAACAGCGCATTCACGAGCAATTCGATCTCTCGAACGCGCGAGGCAACGCTCGCGATGTCTGGCGTGGTCAATGCGGAGGTATTTCTTGCCTCCTTTCTTGCCTCTTGCAAAGCTGATGCTAACGCCCTTATGCGGAGGACGTTGTCCCGTGGTCAGAAATGCGAAGATGTCTGCCGTCGTGCTTCCAGGCGGAAGACTTGCGGCGCGCTCCGAGATCAGCTTCTCTCCGACTTGCCGCATCAGCACGTGGAGTGTGGCCACCTGTGCGGCAGACAACGGCTTGTCGGCGATTGCGTCCAACACGACTTCGGGCAACCGCGCGACGGCCAACATCCGTGATGTGTGAGCCGTCGAAACGCCGAGTCCAGCGGCCAACTCCTTTTGCGTTACCCAAAGACCGCGCTCAATCATTGCCGAATAGAACCGGCCCATAACCACCACGGGCGCCTTCGCGGCACGCAGCCGGCTGTGCATTGAGACTGCGGTCAGCTGGTTGGGAATCTGACGCACACTAAAGTCGTACCGCATGTTCTGGGCCTCATGTATTCGTTCGAATGTTTACGTCCGGATCTTATCGTGCCAATAGTTCTGTCAAGATCGCTATCGCTCCCGAAGCTCGTTACGCAAAGCGCTGAGCGGCTACGTCGTTAAGCGGCCAGTCGGCGTCCTTGCAAGGGTTTTTGGGGTCTGGGGAAAAAATCCTAGCGCCAATTGATAAGCTTGGTAGCGGCCATTTGGCTTGATAACCAAGCGCCAGGCTGGCGGACTATTTCAGACATCGTAACAATAGATCGCGAGACGCGGATTATGTCTCATTAAAGTCGCTGAAACTGAAATAGGACCGTGAGCCGGCTCACGGTCTCAACGAGATCAATCTATCGCGTATTTCCCTGAAGAACGCATAAAAATCAGTCACTTAGGGTCGGAATTTAGCCGGGACAAGCGGCGTGACTGACCTTGTAATTTATGGAACCGGCTTGGCGACGGAAACTGCTCTACTTTACGGGGCTGAATAGGGTGCGCCGACCGTAAAAGCTTCAATTATTTACCGTCATTCCGGGTTAAGACCGTGAGCCGGCTCGTCCCAATCGCGGGACGAATCCCGTGTCGCTAATGCGGCTGCAAATCACACCTCTTTTGCATGACTGGCTTCCTGCTGGCGCTGATTCAATTGAGTCGGCACAAATGGACCGATCGTCATGCGTTTATTCCGCAGTAAAAAACAGGTAGCGCTCTCTACAGCGCCGGGTGGTTATTCGGAAGAGGACCCCGAAGGGCTCATCTTCGATATGGGCGCGCGCCTGCGCACGGAAGCGAATCACTGGAAGCTTTTCGCCTTCTTTCTGGCGTTCGTTGCCGGTGGGGCGGTGTATACGCGAAATCCAGCGCCGTCGGTGGTCAAGGCGTACGGCGTCTCGTCCGACGCTAATGGCCATGCGGTTGTCCGACAGTTGACAGCCTACAAGCCCGACGATCAGGCGATTCGCACCGCACTGAAAGAAACGGTTGAGAGCTGGTTCACGATCGAGCCGGTGCTCACAGACGACATCCAGGCTTCGCGGATGGCGCGCAACATCAACGCCGTCAAGGCGATGATGGTCGGCAACGCACGCAACCAGTTCGCTGACTGGATCAAGGCCGACGCGCCGTTCCAAGCTATTACGCTCAATCCGAAGCTCGTGCGCGAGCCGCGCGTCTTCAACGTCGCATTGCTCGAAGACTCGACGGCTGTCGTTGAGTTTACAACCAGCACCACCCAGTCACCGACCGACAAGCCGGTCGTCCAGAAATACGCGCTGACTTTCCGCTATCAGGTCGTCCCTCCGACTGCCGAAGACGCGCTCGGCCGCAACCCGTTCGGGCTCTTCTATCCGTTGTTCTCCATGCAGAAGACCCAATGATGAATTCGAACCGTACGTTTGCCTCGTTGATGGTCGCCGGGCTGTGCGTCGGCGCGATGTGTCAGCCGGCCAGTGCCGCGAGGAAGGGCGAAGCGCCGTCGGGCGCTTCGTTCGATATTGCGAACGCCATGAGCGATCCAATGAGCCCGGTTAACCCCTACAACGCTGGCACGGATCCCGTCACGATGCCTGGCGACGCGCGTATGGCGGTGTTTCCGTACAGCCGCGACCAGATCTACCGGATCATGACCGCGCCGTTGAAGAACACGACGATCGAGCTCGCGCCCGGCGAGCGGCTGACCACGGACCCGGCGATGGGCGACTCGGTGCAATGGATCGTCGACACCGACGGAGGTAACCATGTATTCGTGAAGCCGATCAGACCCGGTCTCGTCAACACGTTGCACCTGACGACGAACCTGCGCGAATACGATATGACGCTCGTCTCTTCGCCGATGGGCGGACTCTTCTATCAGACAGTTCGCTTCAATTACCCGGGCTCCTTGATGGCGAAGGTGCGTGCGCGGGAAGAGGCCGGCTATGAGTCACGCGACGGCCAAAGCTCGGCGAACGATTCCGGTCCCATTGGCGTGTCTCCGGACAAGCTGAACTTCGATTACACCGTTTCTGGTTCCGCGTCGTTTCGGCCCGAAACAGTGTTCGACGATGGCAAGTCCGTCTGGTTGCGCCTGCCTGCCGACGCTCCGTTCGCCGTCCCGATCGTGAAGGATCACGGTGATGTCGTCAGCCCGAACTTCATTCGCCGCGGGCAGTACATCGTCATCCAGGAGATGGCGAAGGAAATCGTGCTGCGCGCGCCGAATGAGGAAGTGACCATCAGGCGCCGGCGTCCGGGCCTGTTCGGATTCTGAGTCGAATTATGGCTACGCAAAACGGACAACCTGACAGCGACCGGGCGACGATCGTCAAAGGCAAGTCGCCCCGCAATGTGCTGATCAGCGCAGGCGTGGTCGTCGCCGTCATTATTGGCGCGCTGGGCTTTTACTATCAGGTCAAGGAAGGCAACAAGGCCGAAGAAGAGGCGAAGCTCCAGAAGAAGGCGAAGCAGGCGGAGGTTGTCGACAAGTCGAACAATACCCAGGACCTGAACAAGACCATCGACGACCAGATGGCAGCGGCGCGGCGTCAGGCAGCTTCAGAAGCGCGTGCGGCGGCCGCGCCGGGCGCGCAGTCGACAGCGGGGGCCAGCTCGACGCCTGCTTTGAACGCGGATAATTTTCTTGGGGACCAGCACACGCAGCAGATCAAGTCACAGGCAGATTCGGACGCAGTTTTCGCTTCGCCGATCTTTCGCGCTGGCCTGAAAGTGAAAGACACCGCCCCGCAGCAGGCAGGGCAAATCCCGGGCATTCTCACGCCCGCGCAGGTTGCCGCGCAACAGGCCGCCGCACAGCAGGCAGCAGGCGCGTCGGTGGGTGACCGCGTGGCCGCCGCCTTGTCGGCCGCCGGCGTCGGCGGACAGCAGGGGCCGCGGCCCTATTCAAGCCAGGATCACGATGGCGCCTTCATCAGGAACGTCGCGAATCAGTCCGGGAATGGCCAGGACTTCGCTCGGACGGGTTTTGTCGGGCAGGCGCGCGGCTGCGTCCTGTCGCCCCCGCATCACATTCCGGTGTTGTCGATCGAAGGCCTGAATTCAGACAGGCCCGGCACTGCTGCGCTGGTTGTCGAAAAGGACGTTTACGACAGCATCCGCGGCGACTGCCTGATGATTCCGAAGGGGAGCATGATCACCGCGCCCTACAGTTCGGACATTCAACCCGGTCAGGAAAGCATTCTCGTTGCAGCAACCGAGATGCGTCTGCCGAACGGCAAACACGTACCGTTGTTCGGTGCGCAGGGCGCTGATGCCGATGGGACGGCCGGGTTCTCGGGTGACGTCAACAACCACTTCCTGAAAATCTTCGGCACATCTTTTCTCGTTGCCATTCTGCTTCGAAAGTTCGACGGTGGCGACACCTCGACAACGACCGGACCGCTTGGCGTCACGCAGGTCGGGAGTACGGGCGGGCAGGTCGCGGCGACTACCGCCCAGTCGGTGCTCGACCGGTACAAGAACATCCCGCCGACTATCACGGACGGTCCGGGCGAGCGTCGCTTCATGTTGAAAGTGAATCGCGACATCTACATGGAGCCGTACCGTGATCAGTAAGCGATTTCTTCCCGCCTTGCTGGTCGCAGTGTTTGTGCCGGTGGCGCATGCCGCGACGATTGAAGAGGTCATCAGTCCGACAAGCGTCGTGCTCGCGCAAGGCACCGCGCGCACGATCGCAAAGATCGATGGAAAACCCGTGTTCTATTGCGGGCTTTCCGCCTTTGGATCGTGGGCCGCGCATCTGGTCGGCCAACCGGTAGGCCGCAACTCCGAGAGCGGGATCACCGTGGCTGTGGATGAGCGCGATGTTGCGCTGGCCGGGCTGCTCGTCAGTAAGGGCTGGCTCCAGCCCCCGATGCTTGACGACGAAGCACAGGCCGCTATCACGGAGAGACGCGGAGGCTGGGCGTGCGCGAGTGCGGTCACGCCGTTCGAGCTCATGCATGGCAGCGTCGATCCGAAGGTTCTGGCGGGCATTGCGCTGAACGAGTCAGGGCTCAATGGGCATGCGTGGCCCTGGACGCTGAATATCGCAGGACAGGGCTATTTCTTCAGGTCGCGCGAGGACGCCTACCGCGTTGTGCAGTCACTGATCGCGCGTGGTCGCAGCGACTTCGATGTCGGCATCATGCAGATCAACTGGGGGTACCACGCTCGCCGCTTTGCATCGCCCTGGGATGCGCTCGCGCCCGCGACGAGCATCCGCGTGGCTGAAGACATTCTCAACGAGAACTACAGCAAGACCCATTCGGTTGCAAAGGCGATCGCCTATTACCACAGCGCCAATCCGGTCCCGGGCCAGGCGTATCTCGCGCGCTTTGCGCGGCACCTCAACCAGATCCAGGCCGGACTATGAAGCACACCGTTTCCCGCATCGCCGTCGCGTGCGCCATGCTCTTCGTGGCGATGGCGTCGCATGCTGCGAACACCGACCCGTTCGACTTCGATTACGAAATCGCGGGTGGGATCGCTGAGCGCCCGGCGCTCATTTTCAATGACGGCTCCAAAACATACATTCAGCCGCGCGCGGGTCAGGTCATCACAGCCGCTGGCGGTCATCAGGAAGGGCCGTACGTTGTTGTCGACGGCACGCCCGAGACGATCACGTACACGGTAGCGGGTCGCTCGGCCAGTGCGCGCTGGACGAGGGCGAATGCCTTTATCGGAGCCGGCGCGCGCGGTCCGCTGGCGTCGTTGCGCGACGACCAGCCGGCTGCGTTCGACGGCTTCACGAATCGACTGGTGCTGATCGGCTCCCACGGCTCGCTCGAGCCCGTTCGTGTGCTGAGTGGTTCGATGCCGGTGGCCGCCGTCGTGAAGGCACTCGTCCCCCAGGGATGGACGGGCTCCGCCCAGAAGGATGTGGACCTGACGGAAAACACCGGCTTCGCCACCCGCGCCGGCGAGAACTGGATGCAGGCGCTTGATCGCCTGATGACGCAAAGCGGTCTATACGCTGATGTGGATTTCACGTCACGTCATATCAGGGTGCATCGCGACGCGCCCAAGTCCGGCGCGCTGAACTACGCTGCTGGCCAGAAGTCACCGGCCGACGCGATCGCGCAGACGGTCGCAATGAAAGAGGGCGCAGCAGGCGCCTCCGCCGCTGGTACGCCGCAAGCGTCGCTGCTCGCGCAGTACTTCGGCGCTCAGGCGATCCGCGATGGCGACGACACACATACGCAGATCCGTTTCGCGGCAAAGCCCGCAACCGAGCTGACGTTCAGGACGCTGGACGGTCGGTCGCTACACCCGAAGTGGGATAGCGAAACCGCGGTCATGACAGTCGAGCGTGCGGAACGCATGCTGGTTTCGGACGGAACGCGCACGGTTGAGCTGGGCCGCTCGGCAGGCACGGTGTACGACTTTGACGCGGGCAGCGCCGCGCATCTGGAGGCGGTGTTCGACCGCGACGGCCAGACGTTCTTCAAGTTCGCAGACTCTGTCGTGCAGGTCCATGTGAGCGACGTGAAACACCTGGGCTTCGGCGAGCAGAAGGGCCGCTACTACATGTTCAACGGCACGGCGGACCAGTTCATCGTGACAGCCGATGGCGCAACTGTGAATGTCACGCGGCGTCACGACGTGAAGTATTTCGAGCGTCCTGCAGCGGGCGCACCGACGACGGCGTCGGCGGCATCTGGAGCCGCGAAATCATGAGGCGCGTGATTCCGGTTCTCATCGCTACGGTACCTGCACTGTGCGGGCCGCTCGCGCACGCGGACTGCCTTGATGACGCTGCGGCGTTCCAGCACGTGAGTACGCAGCTTGTCCATGCGATTGCGCAACACGAATCCGGGATGCGTGCGAACGCTGTGAACGTGAACAGCAACGGTACTGAAGACATCGGTCTGATGCAGATCAATTCGTCGTGGCTGCCGAAGCTCGCGCGCTACGGCATCCGGCGTCAGGATCTTTTCAACCCGTGTGTGAACGGCTACGTCGGCACGTGGATTCTCGCATCGAATATCCGGCAGTTTGGGCCGACATGGAAGGCCGTCGGCGCCTATAACGCGGTCTCGACGCAGAAGCAGCTGATTTACGCAAACGCCATTTATCGCCGCCTACAGCGGCTGGGGCAACAACAATGAATGTGACCATCGAACGTAACGACCGGGCGCGCGTGGTGGCGCGTGTTCTCGCCGTAATCCTGCTCATCGCCGGGCCCGCATGGACGCGCGCAGCGACCGATCCGAGCCCGTCGCGCATCGCCGCGCCGGCAGGCGACGGCTGGCAGGTCCTTTCAGGTGCGCCGGCCGGCAACGTGCCCGGTGAGGCTCCCGCAGCGGCTGTGAGCGGGTCGGTGTTGCCACCGTCCACCGCGCCCGTTTCGATGGCCGTGGCTCCGGTTGTTCTGCCAGCGACAACGACTACGGCTACGACTACGGTAGCGGCCGCGGCGCCTGGCGGTGTACTCACGTTTTCGGTGTCGCCATCGGACCGCAATCTGCGCAACGCCCTCGACCGCTGGTTACAGACCCAAGGCTGGCAACTCGCGTGGAAGGTCGACGATGACCTGCCGCTCGAGTTCAACGCGACGTTCACGGGCGACTTCACGTCAGTGCTTGTTCAGGTCATGAAAGCGACCAACCACATGCGCGTGCCGACCCGCATCTGCCGTCATTCGAACAACGTCATCCGCGTCGTGGCACGCGCGGCCAACTGCCAGGAGTAACCGATGCGCCACGCTTTCATCTTGAGGACTGCGACTGCTGGTGCGTGCGCGCTGGTCATCGCCGGCTGCGCCGTCACGCAAGGCGATGTCAATTCGGCCTACGACTCGGCAAACAGCACCGCCAGCGCTGCCATGAATAACCTGCCCGGCTCGATGGCGCTCGTTGAAGATGTGCCCACGGCGTTCCTCGGCGATCGCCTCGTGCCGGTCGCGTATGAAGCGACGCTGCCGGCGACGTTTCGTGAGAAGCGCATCACGATGCCCGCGAACCTCGACATCAACCGGATCGCTAACCTGGTGTCTGGCGCGACAGGCTATGCCGTTCATCTGAGCCCTGACGTCTTCGTGCCGCGGAGTTCGCTCGTGCCGCGCGAGGGCGCATCGTCGGGTGGCAAGTCGTCGTCCGCACCAGGCGGCAACAGCGCGAGCAACTATGAGAAGCCCCGCTATGCGCAGGTGTTTGACGGCCCGGCTGGCGAGTACCTGACCCGCATGACGCAGGATCTCGGGCTCGACTGGTCGTTCGATGGCTCGACCATCAATATCACGCGGTTTGTGACCCGCATGTACCAGATTGCCGCGATTCCGGGCAAGGTCTCCATCAAGTCCACCATGTCCAAGGGCATGGACACCTCGACCGGCAACCAGTCGAATGGCAGCGGTGGTGGAGGAAGCGGTGACACGGGTTCTTTCTCGGCGCAGACCTCGACGGGCCGTCAGGGTGAGTTCGATCAGATCCAGTCGATCACGGACGCGCTGAACAAGCTGCGCTCGCCCATGGGCAGCGTCAACGTCAATCCGCAAAGCCGTCTGGTCATGGTCCACGACACGCGCGAGGCCGCAGATGCGATGGGCAAGCTGCTCGCGCAGGAAAACGCGGTATCGACGCGTCAGGTCGCAATCCGCGTGCGTACCCTGCAAATTGCACTGAACCGCGGCAGCCAGGCAGGCGCCAATGCCGATGTCGTGTTCAACGCAATTGAGGGCGGCCTCGCCAAGTACGCGATCAGCTTTACGTCGCCCACGTCGCTGTCGTCCGGTGGTGGCACGCTCGGCATGTCCGTGTTGCGCCCGAATGCGCCGTTCTCCGGCACCAATGCGGTCATCAACGCACTCAACCAGTACGGGCGCACAGTGCAGGACAACACGCAGACCAAGCTCACGCTCAATGGCCTGCCAGTGTCCATCGCTTCGTTCCAGAGCGACGACTACCTGCGCTCGACGACGTCCTCCGCAGGCAGCCTGACGGCGACGTCGGGCGGCGTTCCCGGCCTGAACCCGGGCACCGTGACGACAGGCGATTTCGTGAACATCCTGCCGTCGGTGAACGATCACAACCAGATCGTGCTCGCGTACTGGAGCGACAGTTCGAAGCTGAACGGCCCCTTCACCGAGAAGTCGGTCGGCTCTGGCCAGACGCAGCAGACGATCCAGCTTGCACACACCGTGGGCAGCAAGGACGATCAGATTGTCGCGTTGGCCGATGGCCAGACGGTCGTGCTGTACGGCGAGATGACCGATCACGCCGACAGCACGACGAATGGGGGCATCGCCGGTATCACGGGTCTGTGGAACAAGGCGAAGACGTTCCAAGTGATCATGCTGACGGCTTCGGTCGTCCCGTCGATGTGAGCGGGCTCATGCACATCACGGATCCACTGCCGCGCGAAAAGAACGCGCGTCTCATCTTCGGGCTCGAGTGGCGCGCGTACCCGTCGAAGCAGATGCGGGCGGAGCGCCGTCGCTATGCCGACGATTTCGGCGCGACCCACTATGTCGAATACAGGATCGGCAAGGACGTCATCGGTGGGTTCTGCGCGCCCGAGATGGCCGAGCTTAAGGGTGCAAAGCTTTACTCGGGCGCCGCGCGCATTGCACAGCATGACCGGGTGAAGGGCAAGGCGGCTGTGGCCGTGCTGCTGCAGGACGATCAGCGCGTGCACGTCGTGTTCGTTGTACGCGGGGTCGTGCGTAGCGATGAGGTGCTCACGGTACCGCAGGTCCACGAGAGGAAGCTCTCCATCGAGCAGGAATGTCTGAAGCTGAACCTGCCGCTCACGACGCTCGGCTCGGGGCCGGCCGTGGGAGACGTCGACGAGAGTTTCGGTGCGGCCGCGCTGCTTGATGCGCGAAGAAGCGCGCGCGTTGGCAAGGTGCCCGCCAGCGTTCCTTCCATAGTGCCCATCGTGGTCATTGGCGCCGCGGTGATTTTTGGTGGCATCGAACTGGTCGACATTCTCAATCCGCCGCCGCCACCCGCACCGCGCGAACCGTCGTTCGAGGAGAAGTATGCCTCGCAGGTGCGTCAGACGTTCGCCGCAAAGATGCCGCGCGCCAATCTGCTTGCGCCCGCGCTGCTTGCGACGCTCGGCAACAGCGAGACGGTCGTTGCAGGCTTTGTGTTCGAGAAGGCGGTGTGCGGCACGCAGGGCTATTGCGCACTGACGCTGCGTCGCTACGGCGGCAGCTTCGACGATCTTCGACAGACCGCGCCTGAGTCGATGCGCCCGCTGCATTTCGATGCGGATGGACTGCATGCAGGGGCGCGCGGTCCTGATGTTCCCACAGTCGCGTTCGTGACTGCGAAAGATCAGAGCACCTGGCCCACGGAGCAAGGGCTGATCGAAGCCTTGCAGACACCGCCACAGAGGCTTTCCGCAAAGCCGTTCGAACTCGACAGCTACGGTTACACCGTACACCTCGAGCCCCCGAAGCCACTCCTCGCGGCTCGGATGGGCGCTAACGACTCCCGCCCGGAGCGGTTAATCCGCGTGGGCGACTGGACCATCAGCGGATACCGGTGGCAATCGCCGTTGCTGGCGAAGCTGCCTTCGAACATGACACTGGACACGATGACCGTTGAGCTGAAGCTTGGAGAGGCCGGCGCGAACAGGTCGCAAAGCGGCGAGGCGGTCGTCCAGAACGGTATCCATTTCACAGCCAGGGGCAAATACTATGTTCTCAACTAAAGTCCTGCCGGCGCTCGCGTGCGCCTTGATGGTTGCTTCGGTCGCCGTCCATGCCCAGCCAAAGACGAAGACGGTGCAGCCACAGTCAGTCGGCTCACATGTGCCGTCCGCGGACCTCGATCTGAGCACGGAATCGCCGGCGGCTGATGCAACTGCGCATACGAGCGTGGCCTCGCAGGCCGCAGTCCCACAGTCCACAGCGTCACAGTCCGCAACCGCCACGTCTGTTTCCGCTGCGCCGGCGTCGGCGTCGGCGACTGTGCCGTCAGAGTCCCGCCTTTCCATCGAGGATGTGGACCGGATCGCGCGTTCGTCCATCGCGCGGCAACTGGCGGGCAACGGGAGCGCGCTGCCCGGTGGTGTGGCTTTGAATGGTGCTGCTCCGGCGGTGGCGCCCGCCACTGCTCCTGCACCCCCCGTGAATAGCAAGCCTGCGCCCGTTCGTTCGCGCGCGGAGCCTGTGCGGTTTGTTGGCGCCTTCAGCGACATGAGCGGACAGTCGGTGCTCTACGAGTACCGCAATGCATCGTATCCCGCACACGTCGGCGCCAGGCTTCTTAACGGCTGGACTGTGAAGCGCGTCGACGGGTTCGTGGTGACCGTTGCTGACGGGACAGGCAAGGGCGCGCGCACCTGGACTGAAACGATAGTTGGGGGCACCCCCGCGCAGGACGTCCAGCAATCGGGGGTGAGCGGGCTGGCGGTTCGAGGTTTGCCGGATCTGTCGGGCCCGCTGCCTCCGAACATTCCTCTTTCCGCTATTGCTCGCTAACAAGGGACGCTGACCCATGAGTATGTTTTCTGGAATCGAAAAGAACGAGCCGTCCACTGGCGGCATCTTCGGACGCTTGCGCGCGTTCCGGGCGGGTTTCTCGGAGGACTCGGCGTCGTCCATGCCCATTGCCGGGTCGGACAAGCTGGATGCCGCTAATCGTGAACCGCGCTTCAGCAAGAAAAGCACGAAGGTGAAAGCCGAACCGGTTGAAGCAAAGCCGGGGCAACCGATGACGCTCGGTATGCGCCTGCGGATGGCCGACATCAGTGACGTCGACGCGCACGAGGACGGCAATCCGGATTTTCTGCATTCACCGGACGCCCGGCCGTTCGACCACATGAACGAACCGTCGGCGAGAGCAGACGAGCGGCCAGTAGATGACGGCAAAACGGGATTCTCTGCCAGTCCTGCCGAAGCTGCGCCTGCAACGTCGACGATCAACATAGAGGCAACGGTCGAAGTCGCCGCCGGGGATGCGCGTCGTCCAGCTTATCCAGAGGCTGACCTGCGCACGAAGCCGGAGTCGCCCGAGCTGGATTATCTGAACACATCTTCACCGCTGGCAGACGGGGTGCACGAAATTCATGCGCATGCCGAGCCGGTAGTGCAACAGGAACCGGAATTGATCCCGGTTGGGCTGCCGCAACTGCCGTCGGCCGAAGCGCTCGCATTCAAGCGCATCCTGAGCGAGCGCGGGACCGATGCAACGCTGCGCATCACTGATGCGGCTCGCCGCGAGTTCGTGGCAGTCGAAGTGCAGGCGGGCATGGCGATCGTCGTGACGACCCAGGCGTTCCACGAGTCGGCGCTCTATCCGACGTACCTGAAGGATCTCGAACGCGCCGATATCAAGGTGCATGAAGAGATGATCGCGGTCGAGGCCGTCATCTCCGCGATCTACGGGCGCGAGCGCAATCGGTCGGCGGCAATCGTCCCCGAAACGTCGCGCGCGATTGGAACGTTTCGCGATGTTGCTGAAGCCGCTCACGAATACGGCGCCGGCGACGTCCACTACGAGTACCGCGACTTCAACGATGATGTCGAAGTGCGTTTCCGGGTAAACGGCGACCTTTACACCTATCGCAAGCTGTCCAAGTCGCTGGTGCGTCGCGCACTGTCCGCGTCCTATCAGGACCTGGTCGCTCGCAATACGAACTCAGGCGAGACATTCCAGCCGAGCGCGCCGCAGTCGGCCATGATCCCGCTCGTTGTGCACACGGACATTCTCAACATCCGCTGGCAAAGCTCGCCGCTGGTTGGCGGTTTCGATGTCGCCCTACGCCTGCTCGATGGCAATTTCCGGAATCTCAAACTGCTGATGCCGGACCAGATGGGTCTCACACGCAGCCAGTTGAAGATCCTCGACTCGTTGTGCAATGTAAGTGGCGGGGTATCGATCTTCACAGGTGAAACCGGGTCGGCGAAATCGACACTGCTGCGCGCGCTTTCCTACATGCTGTCGTCCCGCGACCTGCGCAAGCAGTATGTCGTGAGCGAACCGTCGGAGTACCCGCATCCGTGGCTGTCGGAAATTTCGATTCCGCGCCGGCCGGACGAGTCGGACGAGGACGCGAGTCGCAAAGGGGCCGAGGTCATTCGCACGCTGATGCGGATGGACCCGGATGACCTGACCGTCAATGAGATCCGCGACCGCGTGATGGCTGCTCTCGTCGCGGAGCTGGCACTGACCGGCCACCCGGTCAGAACAACCCTCCACGCGGACAGTGCGATCGGCGCATTCATGCGGCTCGCAGGCGGCCGTCTGCAGTTGCCGATGGACGAAATGTCGTCGGAGAAGTTCGTCAACGCAGTCGCCAATCAGAAGCTGATTCCGCTGCTGTGCCCGCATTGCAAGGTTCCCGCGCGCGACGTGCTGAGCGCAACGCAGGTCGACACGCTCGAGAAGAAGTTCGGGCTCGACACGTCGACGATGGCATGCCGCGACGAAGCCGGTTGTGAGCACTGCCGCCTGAAGGGCCTCTTCACCCGCGCTGGCAAAGTAGCTGCCGGCACCAAGGGGCAGACGCTAGCGATGGAGATTTTCCGGCCGACGCTGGAGTTTCTTGACCATGTGGCAGTGCGCGACTGGCGCGGCGCGGAGAAGGTCTGGCGTTCGACACGCGTGTCTGGTTTCGACGATGACGACATGACGGGAAAAACGATCTACGAGCACGCCCTTTACAAGGCGTCGCAGGGGATCATCGACCCGCGCTTCATCGATACCACGATGCGCTCTTTTGACGAGTACAAGGTTTTCGCAGACCGTGACGGGAGGATGCCGTCGTGATCAGGGGGCTCGTCTACACAGTCTTCATGATGCTGCCGCAGAAAGAACGCATGCGTGTGGCGATCTGGCGATTTAGCAAACTGCGGGAAGGCTTTTATCGTGAAACGCGGCTTGATGTGGCCGCGAAAGGCCTGCGCAATCGCGAGACGCTGCTCGAGCGGCTGACGACGCTGGAGAAGCGTCACCGCAATCGCAAGGGACTGGCTTGGCCAGTCTTCCAGGCTATCGCCAAACGGATGGTGGCGGGGGACAACTTCGCGAACGCGATAAGGCCGTACATCCCGACCGACGAATACGCGCTGCTGGAGATTGCCGGTGCATCGACGCAACAGGATGCGGCGATCCGCGGCCTCGAGCTCGCGGAGATGGCGGCGAACGCGAAAGCGGTACTGGCCACGACGACATCACTGCAGATGGCTTACCCGGCGCTGCTCATCGTCTACATGTACCTGTACGCGATGCTGTTCGGCGGCACGATCTTTCCGGCCGTCGCCGATACGAAGCCGGTCTCGGAATGGTCCCCGTTTGCCCAGGCGCTTTATGCGTTCGACAGCTTTGCGTACCACTACTGGTGGCTGAGCGGCTCGATCGTCGGCGGGATTGTCTTCGGCTATTTTCATACACTCAAGCGCTGGACCGGGCACCTACGGAACAAGGTCGATTCCATGCCGCTGATGTGGCGCAACCGGCGTGATCTGCGCGCCGCTTTGCTGATTGTCTCGCTGGCAGGCCTCTTCGACTCGAACCTCACGTTGCGCGCGTCGCTCGACCGGCTCACGAAGACGGCAGATCCATGGCTCAAATGGCACCTCAACCGGATGGGCCGCAGGCTCACCCAGCGTCCGGACGAGACGATGCGTGCACTCGACACCGGCATCTTTTCCGAAACGGTGATGGACACGATCGCGGACGCGGCCGGTCGTGACCAGTTCGTGCAGGCGATCAAGTCGCTCGGTCGCAACTCACTGGACCGCGTTGTTGCGACGGTCCGCCGCAACGCCCGCATTACGCACTACGTGCTGCTCGGCTTTGCTGTCTCACTCTTTTTCGTTTTCGGCATCGGTTCGTACGTCGCGACCGGTGCTGTCAGCTTCGATTCGTCATCGTCGGCTGGCGCCAATTACTGAGGACCCGAAATGACTAACAACACCGCGAAGCGGAAGACCAATTCGTCAACCCCCGTAGCCGCACCTGCACTAGCCGGTCGGAAGTCGTCGCTCCTCAGGATGGGTCGTCGGCGCCGGCAGTCGGGCGAACTGTCGTTGATCGAGGGAGCGGCGGTCATGGCGGGCGCGGCGCTGCTCGCGCTTGTGGTCTATCAGGGGCGGTCATTCGTGATGGATCGCATCCACGCGCATCAGTTCAAGAGCGAAGCGCAGCTTTTTCGTAGTGGCATTCAGGACGCCACCTCGAGCGACGTCGATTTCTCAAGCGAGACGCAACAGACGCTCGCGAAGAACCATGCGTTTGACTCAGCGAATTCCCGCGTGAACACGTCCACCGGCGCGCTGACGGGAATTTTCGGCGGTGCAGTGACCGCCGTGCCCGGAACGATCGCGTCGACGGACGACGCAATGATCGTGACTTATCCGGTGCCGAGCACGGTGTGCTCGCTGTCGATCGGTGCGGTCGCTGGGGCTTATGCGAAGGTGACCGTCAACGGGACAACCGTGTACGACCCGGACACGCCGTTTAGCGGTGCGACGGCAGGTACGGCATGCGCCTCGGCCGGTGCCACAGCGAGCATCGGCATGTACGCCACTCACAATAACTAAGGGCGCCGGGTATGTTCAGCATCGTTGAGATGGTTGTCGTGCTGGTCGCTGCGGCATTGATGACGGTCGTCGGTATCAAGGAGGACGCAGCAAAGCGGCGCAACCAGGTGCTGACGGCCGAGGGGCAGAACGAGGCGGTGATCAATGCGGCGCTCGGTAACTGGGTAACCAAAAACTACGCGGCGCTCACGCAGAACGGTCCTGTAGATGTGGTGCCCCCGACAGATCTGCCCACGCTCGACCAGCTGTTTACCCAAAACAACGTGAAGCAGCCGCATGCGAACGGTCCATTTTGGGGTGGCACATACGTCATCAGTATGAGTGTGGGTCCATCGACGTGTTCCGTCGGTACAGGGGACTGCCACGTGAGCTATGTCCTGTATCCGTCGAAGCCCGTAACCCGCGGTGGCAACGCTGACGCGATCGGCGCATCGATTATCGCGCAGGCGGGAGGCAACGCCTTCGGCTTTTCGAAGCTGCCGAATCCGGGGACCATAACGGGGCTTAACGGATCATGGAATGCAACCAACCCCTTGCCGGGTAGTCCGGCTGGCGCTGTCCTCGCGACCAACGGCCCGTCGTCGGATGGTAACTCGGTGTACATCCGACGCGATGGCGCGCTGACGTGGACCGGCGATCAGAACGTCAATCACGTCAGCCTTCACAATGTGCATAACCTCGATGCCGAAGGTACGGTCAGCGCGGCGAATATCGGGACCACTGGCGCGGTGGCTGCGAGCGGCGCGGTTTCCGCGGGCACAACTGTCTCGACGGGCAACATCGGCTGGCCGCGAGTGGCGTGCCCGAAGATCAGCCAGATAACGGGCGCGAGCGACAACTCGGGCCTGATGCTGTCCTGTCAAAGCGTGTCAGGTGTTCTGCAGTGGATGCCAATCGGCGGTCCCAAGCTCTGGTACGGCTATACCGCGATACCGAACGGCAACGGCACGTTCGTGCCGAATCCGAACTGTCCTGCGGGTGGGACACCGCAGCTAGTGGTGTCGGGCCAGAGCATGTACACCGACCCGACTCGCGTCACTAACTACCCAGCGACCGGAAGCGGGCCATGGACGGTCTATATCACGGATGGCAGCGGAAGCATCATACCCGGTAGTGCCGTCGCGACAAGCTTCTGTACTTATTGAAGAGGACGGGAAATGAGCTTCGCCAGGATTTTCATATGGATCGCCGTGCTTACGGGGATCGCGACGGCCAGCAGCGCAGCAATGGCGGGGCCGGTTTTGTGCTCGGTGAACAATCAGGATTCGACATGTGTCGGGCATCTGACGACCGCATGGGAGGCGCCTCCCACGTGTCCTGATCAGCCTGGATGGACGACGGCAGCACCGGCGCAATGGATCGGGTCGCAATACTCAGCGCCGCAGTGCAACTATCAAGCGCCGCCGACGTGCCCTGCCAACTTCACGCAAACGTCGCCGCCCACATGGACTGGTTCGGGTTGGACTTCGCCCGGGTGCTCCGCTCCACAAACCCCGCCGCCGCCGACTCAACCTCCAGGCAACCTGGCAGCAATCTGCGAGACCGCCATAAGTAACTATGCGGCCCGAGCGGGAGTGCATTATGGCCCGTGGGGGACCATGCAGGGGCCATACCCCGTTACCGCCTCCAACCCGTACTCACCGCAGTTCCAGGGCGGGGGCTGGGGTTCGACAGGGCCAGGTGGAGTAGGCCCCGCCGATTTCTATTACATCCCTGACCTCGGGGCGAGCGGAAACAACGGCGTCTGCTGGTTTCAAAGCGGAACGTCGAATCTGACAGGGTACGACTACATGATGCCGTTTGGCTACGACGGCGGCGGTGACGGCGGCAGCGGCGGTTGAACAAGTAGTAAGAAAAAAAAAGCGCCCATCGGGCGCTTTTTCTTTGATGTTGATGTGCGATCACGAGCCCGTTGTGAACGTCGCGGTCTTTGTGATCGGCTTGCCGTCACGCTGGCCGGAAAACGTCACCGTGTATGTCGTCTTGGCCGCGAGCGGGGAGAGCGGCAGTAACACAGCGACGCCCGGGAACAATTCTCCATTCACATCGGCTGTTGCACCTGTCGATCCCGTCATTGCTGCGGCCGGAACTATGACACGTGCAGGGACGGTTGCGCCGTTGCCAGTCAAAGTAAAGCTGGTGACAGTCAGGGAGTCGCCCATTTGATCCGCCCTAACGCGGATCAGGACCGGACGGCCGGGCGACGCAACGTCCGGCGCGGGATTCGGGCTTTCCGCGACCATTGCGCGTGCCACGTTGGTTTCCCCGTCGTACGGGGAAATAGCGATCGCTGTTGCCGCCATCTGCTGTCCAGCGGCTGTGTAGAACCCGTTATCGGCAGGCGAACCCGCGACGTTTGTTGTCTGGCCGAAGTCGAGCACACAACCGTATGTGCCCTGGGGAGCATAGGTCACCAAGCCAATACCGACCGTCTCCTGGGTGGATGTTGCCCCCTGAAGGTGGTAAACAGAGTTCAAGGCCTGCCCAAGGCAGTCACTGCCGTTTGCGTCTCCTGTCGATTGAGCCAAACCGACTGCCGCGTTCTCGCCAATCCACTCGGTAACCGGCGCACCGGCCTTTCGAGCACGGCTAAGGGGCGTGGCTTCATAGTAGTTAGCGTTGGTCGAGATTTCGTTATGTGTGACGGCTGTGATATTGCTGGTCGCCAGATTCGTGACCAGATACAACGCGTGCGCTGCCGATGATGTATCGAGCACTGAATCCTGCTTCAGCAGACCGACGCCCATTGCCGAACGGTAGGCATTCAGTTGCGAAAAGATTGCGGCTTGAGCGGTGCTGCCGGCGTAGGTCGGTGCCGGTACCGACGTTTGCAGATTGCCGGCGCCAGACGGTGTCGTAGCCGGTGCAGCCGCTCCCGAGCCACTGCTTCCGCCACCGCCGCCGCAGGCCGACAGCGCTACTGCCGCGGCGAACGAAAAGGCGGTCAGTGCTGAGGTCTTCTTGTGGTTCATTGTTCTGCTTCCTCGATTGTCATGTGGCCGTGCCCCTTGCGCGACCTTGATTTCATCTTATAGAGCGGCAACGAAAGTCAAGTCGCCGTCAGTTGCGGTACCTATTGGACGGTTAGCGCAGACGCCATATTTCGGGCGTGATCCCATGGGTTAACGGAAAAATACGGCCAATGTTGAGCCCTATGCGCCGTAAGTAAGAAAGCGAGCCAGTGGCGGGCTCTCAGCGGCGCTTGCGGCGCCGGTGGAATATGCGAAGACCGATGAAGGCGACGACCAGGGCCAACCCCGTAGCTTCGGGCATTGCCTTAGCGAACCCGGGCACCAGGTGGCAGCCCATGTACAAGCTGAAAAGAGCGATCGCGACGCGACCGAACCATGGCGCGCTCAAAGCAGAGAGGAGTCGCGATGGCCGTGCCGCGGACCAATCGCCATACTCCTCGTTGATCTTTTCGAGGTCGAATTTGTCCGCCGTTTGAGCCCGCTCACTGTGATAGAACTGCTCGTAGCGGTCAAACCGACCGTCTCCGCGACCATCGAGCCATGCCGCGTTACTTTCCCGCGCAAGGTAATCAAAGTCTTGCATTTTCATTGGGCCCATCCTCTTCAACTCAATGCATGATCCCGGCATGCCACGCAACTGCGCCGACAGCGTTCGCGATCACGTGTCCGTCATCTTCGGCGTGAAAAGCCCCAGTCTCCGGATTTTGCCAACCGAACTGGGTCTTGCCGTCGGTGCTGAAAATGACGAGCCCTGCAGGCAACTCGTTGAGCGCGGTGTCAGGCGTCATTGGCCTTTCTCCGCCTGGCGCGACGTTTCATACCAAGCTGTTGCTGGCACGCGGGACAAGTGAACCGGTTATGCATTTCGATCTTGGCGTCGTTGTTCGAGACGACGTAGTGAGTGGTGCACGACCGGCAGGGTGCGGTCGTGAGACGCGTATCGGCCGCCATTGACCGGATAAGATTCCAGCCGCGATCGGCCGATATCACCCGGTTACCGCCAAACAGGCGGTCATATACGTCGTTGGTCGCGATCAGTGCCTCGGGCGGCAGAGCGCCCATTGCTACCGCCGAGCGGTAAAGCCATGCATAGACCGTGGCGTGCAGTCGATGCTGGGGAGTTTCAACGAACCATGGGAGGGAGTTTGCGGTATTGCCACAGGGTGAGCTTTTGCCGTGGATCTTGAAGTACAACCCGCGCATCTGGTTCTGCGTGAGGTTGAACAGGGCGGTGGCCGTCGATGCTCGCAACCCATAAGCAAGCAGGGCGCCGGCGAATGCCTCGTTCTTTGCGCGGCCCAGTCGAAGTTCGCCCCATCGCGCGTCGCTTGGAAGATCACCCGCCCGCGCCGGCGACGTGAACATGATCTGATGCGCAATCATCTCGTCGGTCAATGTGCTACCGACGAACTCATACCAGAACGACTGGCTGTTAAAGCGCCAGCGGAAGAGCGGCAGGCCGTTCATGCGCTGCAAGGCGAGATTGAGTCGATAGGAGGGGACTGTGAGTAGGTACTTTGCCACTTCGGTCGTAATGCCGAGTAATGGCGCGGCAAGCACGCTCATATTGAGAATCTGCGTCACAAGCGAAAGGAACGCCACGTTCTGGTGCCCGACAGCATACGATGCCAATGCGTCAAGTTCCGGTGTTTTCCTTCGCAGGATATCCACCGCCACCGTGGTCGCTGTGTCGTCGACAAAACAGCGCCAGTCCTCGACGGCCTGAAGAGTTGGCTCGACCATCAGGAACGGTGCGCGCAAAAGGTTGCGAAGCGACGATTGATTCAGCTGAAGCTGGTCAAGATCCTTCAGTTCGACGTTAAACACGTCGTTGAAGCGACTGTTCTGCTGCAGCAGCCACTTCATGTGATCAACCATGTTGAAGTTCGCGACCTGGATCTGTTCGGTGAGCCAATCCGGGACGTAAAGGCGGTCGACGGCCCGATAATTTTCTTTAATTTCCATTTCTACAACCTGTATCTCTCGTTGCTGGGCGGGCGGGGAATCACGCGGCGTTGGCGGCGGCAAGTAACTCCTGGTGGAAGGTGCCGACATGATCTGCAAAGGCTGCAAAAAGATTGGCGAAGGGTGCGACCGAACCGCCGGCCGTGACGAGCAACTGGGCCGTCTTGTATTTCTGCATGAACGAACCAAAGTCGTTCATGAGTTCCCGGATGTGTCGCTCGATAGCCTCTTTCGATTCGATCTCGGCCAGTTGCTGCTTGCGCCGTTCTTCCAGCAGAGCGACCTCGGCCTGTAGGCTTTCCATCTGCGAAGTTGCTTCCTTCACCTGTGCCATGAGGCCGTCCGCCGCTTCCTGCAGGTGCTTGATGTTCTCGGACGGTCCGCTGACGATGACTTCCTTCGTCTGAACTCGCTTGGCCGCCTCGGCAAGTTGACGGAGCAAGGTGTCGCGCTCCCGTTCAAGCCTGGATATCTCGGTGTGCATCGTGCTGACGGAACGATTCGCGCCGTCAAGATCGACCATCGTTTTTTTGTTCTTTTCCTTGTCCTGCTCGATCTGCAGACGCAGGTGCTTTGTTTCTTCGGTGAGGTACTGGTTTTCATTGCGAACGTCGTCGAGTTGGCCGACGATCTCGGACAATTGGCTTTTCACCACATCAAGGCTCGCGTCTTTCTCGGCGAGTTTGGCCTTGTAGCTCTCGATGATTTTCTTGACTTCGCGCTTAGACAGGTCGGGGTTCTCTTTCTTTGCCGCCAGCACCGCGTCGATTACTTCATCATCTTGGCTTACAAGCATCTGCATGTCAGTGATCGTCAGCATTTCGACGGCGCCGGCGTTAGTGCTGAAGCGTAGGTAGGAACGGATGTAGACCTTGACGGTGTCTTGTTTTTTCCGGAATGCCTTTTCTACGTAGCGGTAGAACAGTTGTGCTGCCTTGTTGCGTACGTGCCGGGTGTCGCCCTGCGATGCAGCGAAGTGGCTCTCGATCCGGCTGCGCAGATTGAAGAGGATGCCCCCAATGCGCATATGTTCTTCGAGAATCTTCCTAGTTGAGTGCGCGATTTCATTGCTTTCGGATGCGATGATCGCCCGCAGCGACTCCGGGATCTCGTTGCCGAAAAACTGGCGTACGGTATGCGAAATCTCGGACTCGTCCGGTACGTGAGCGAACGCCAGCGGTGTGGACTCAGCGGCCGCCAGGTCGGCGCCGTTGTCGTCCCCCTCAGGCACGGTCGGGTCGAACTCTGGCTCGTTGGTATTTTGCAGCGCTTGTGGATGGCTCATGTTCATTTCCCGCAATATGTTTTCGATGCTGCATGACGCCGTGCGCGGCGGACGCAGTTGGACGTCATGACCGGAGAAGATGCCCTTTCGGCCAGAAAGCGTTCAGTCTGGGGAGGGCGAAGGTATTTCTCATTTTTCATTGCGGAAGCCTTTAGTTGATCGCTCTTTTGGGCGCACATCCGAACGGGCGTTCGACTCTTAACCTGCGAGTCTCTTGGAGTTCCCCGGAACTCCAGTCCAGATTACGCTTCGTTTCCTGCCCGTCATTCCGGAAAGCGGCAGAAAAATAGCCGTCTTTGACGGATACATCAGACAAATATGCCGAAGCAAACGTTTAGATTCGGCAAAACCGACTAAAACTTTAGGAAAGAAGCGGCTATTTTTTAGGGCTAACCCTCAGCCTTTCGCGATGCTTTCTAACGGCCGCATCGTCTGCGGTGGCAATTCGCTGGATGGCATGCCATGCAGCCGCTACATTTATCGGAATCGTTGTGCTCGCTGCGTGCCGAGCGCGCCTGTCCCTTAGCCACTGGCGCAAGTCGGCGCGGCGTACGATGTTGACGGGCAGTTCCGGCGATAGGACACAACTGTCGCTAGCGAATACGCCCGCGCCTTCTATGAACCACACCGGCGGCAATATCCCGCGCAGGAACGCAAGTTTCGAGCGGTTCTGGCTGAGCGGGGACTTGCGCGCCTGCGGCTCACCGTCGGCGCCGATACGTATCAACACCTCCGCACTCGGCCCTGGCTTGATCAGACCCGTCCAGTTCTTCGTCTCGAAGACGAAAATCCCGAAGGGCGTGATCGCAAGATGGTCGACCTCGGCGGTGGGAAACTCTGTGCCGGGCGCATGGTTGAGCAGGACAGGGCCGCAGTGCAAGTAGAAGTTCCGGCCGCAAAGCCAGGTGAGGATATCCAACAACTCGGCCTGAACGCGCGCCTCGCCTTCGTCGCCACTACGGTCGTTGCGGATCTTTCGGAGCGGCGACTCCTCCCTGGCGCGTGGGTTGAGACCGCGTGCACGTAAGGTCCGCCATGCAACGAAGGCAACCGCGGCCAGGATCCACAGGCTTGTACTCATGACTCACTCCAATATCAGACGGTGAGTCAAGCTTGCCAGGAGGATGACAAAGTCAAGCGACCGGTTCCAAGGGGCGGAGAATCTCCACCCTCACATTGCAGCCCGAAAAGCTCCAGTTTTTCTGGAGCTTTCCGTGTTAAGACCGTGAGCCGGCTCGTCCCTGCGGTACGACGATGGTGGGCGGCGAAAAAGCGTAAGCCGCATGAAGTTCGTGAGCATTCCGGGCTCTCAGTAACGCTGGCCCCGGTAACCTCGTCCTATCTCCCGCGTCGGCTCGACGCATCGAAAGTAGCGTGCAGGCCCTCGCGCGCCTATTCCTTACCTTCCCCGCCTGACGTGACAACACGCCAGCCCTTCCGTGCGCGCCCCCCAAAAGCCGGACGCGGACGAAAGCGCATGGCGCCGAGTTTCCTTGCTCGTTGAGCATCGAAACCCCCGGACGTTGTCCGGACATTCCTTTGTGAATTTTTCTGGAGAGAAAAATGCTGAAAGTTCTGTTTAGAAACGCTATCACCTCGCCTGGCAAGCTGGTCGCACTGTGCTTCGTCGTGTATTTCGCGACGATCTCATTTGTCGTCGCTGCATTCCTTCTTCTGCTCAGCGCACGCTGGGTGATGGTGGAGATGAAGAAAAAGGCGAAGGCAATCGAAGCAGCGGAAGCCGAAGCTGAAGCTGCACGCGCAGAAGCGCAAAAGCTTGCATCCCGTCAGATGGCCGCAAGTGGAAGCGTCGAAAACGTAACCGCTTCGGCCGCAGCGAATGACAGCGTTGCAGCGCCTGCGCCGGCAAAGCAATACGCCAAGTCGGCCGTCGTCATTCCTTTCAAGACCGGTACCCAGTAAGTCGGGTCACCGCAAGAACCTACCGTCACCTTGGGCTTCCGCCCTGGTGACGGCACCTTACCCCGCCGGGAATCCCATTCCCGGTCATGGGACATGAGATTGCCGGCACCACCGGAGCAATCTCATGGAAATGCATGTGGCTGCCTGGCAGCTGGACATGTTCGGCGAGTCATCGCCGGTTGTCGTTACCCCTCCCAAGCCTGAGCCTTTGCCTGACCCCCATCTGTGGGCCGACGCGGTTCGCGAAAAGATGATCGATGCGTTGATCTCTCTCGCGAGCGACAGCCGCCGCGGCGACAGCATGCCGGAGTCGCTGATGGATTGTGCGGCGCTGCTTTCCGAGCGACTTCGCAATCGCAAGATCGACATCGACGACTATCACGCAACCCTCGGATGGATCATGGGTTACTGGCAGGGCGCCTTGCCCTATATCTATGTGTGCAAGGTCAACGGCGTTGACCCGGAGACAATGCAGGACGTGATCCTGACCACGCCGCTGCTCGAGCGTGATCTTCGCGAACTGCGCCGCATGTGCTTCGGCACCCTGCTATAGGAGGCATCGTGCGAAACACTGCGACACTTTTGACCCGCGTGCTCGCGGATCTCTTCCCGGGCAAATCTGCCATTCAACATCCCCCAAAACAGCCGTCACCGGAACCAGCGATGTCGCCGATGACGTCGACCGCGGCTGCTGCTCCTGATAACGGTACAGCCGCAAGCGTCGTGGGACAGGGCGCCGTCAACGAAACGGTAGTAACGATAGGCGATACGCCGCATCTGTTTGTGGACGAGGGCGACCACATCGTCCAGTTCACGCCGGCTTTCGACGACCGCACGGAAGAGACCGAGTTTGGCATGAAGATCGTGCCTGACCTCGAGCCTCACTGGTCCAAGGTGGCTGTCCATCGTTGTCCGCTCAAGATCGCTATTGCTACCGCCATACGCCAGGGAAACGACACTGTCATGAGCCCTGCAGTGAAGGCGACGCCGGAAGTCTCCGGCAACGGCTCCCGATCACCACTTCCGGAGACGGAGGAAGAACGCTTCGACGCCGGCGACGTGAGCCCGGTGCGCCAGCGTCGCGAACAGTCGGTGGACGCATCTACGGTGGTCGGCCGGATTGTTTCCTGGGGCGAAGAGAGGTTTCCCGACCGGAAGAAGCCGGGGCGGTTCTACAAGTCGTTTGCCATTCATATCGACACCACGTCCGGCAAGCGGACACTGCAAGGCGAGGGCTTGAAGGAGGCCATAGCTGAATGCAGGTGTGTAGTCGGTGACGTTGTGTCTGTCAGGCGCCTTCGCAAGATCAAGGTACCTGCAATCAGGGCGGATGGCTCGGCAATGGTCAAGGACGGCAAGCCGGTCATGTGGGACAAATGGCTCTGGTCAATCACTAAATAGAGGTAATTCAAATGGCATCTGTAAATAAGGTGATCCTCGTCGGCAATCTCGGCGCTGATCCCGAAGTTCGTTATCTCCCTAGCGGCGACGCTGTGGCTAACATTCGACTGGCAACAACTGACCGCTACAAGGACAAGGCGTCGGGCGAAATGAAGGAAGCAACGGAATGGCATCGTGTTTCCTTCTTTGGTCGGCTTGCCGAAATCGTTTCGGAATATCTGAAAAAGGGTTCGTCGGTCTATATCGAAGGCCGTATCCGGACGCGCAAGTGGCAGGCGCAGGATGGCACCGATCGTTACTCCACTGAGATCGTGGCTGAGCAGATGCAGATGCTTGGCGGTCGTCGCAGTGAAGACGACGGCGATGGTGGCTTCGAGCAGCGAGCCGGCGGTCGCGCTCAGCGCCCGGCGGCTGCGTCCCGCTCCACTGGATCCCGCGCGGCTGATGACGTTGGTACTCGTGCTCAGCCTCCACAACCTTCGCATGGTGGCGGTGGCGGTATGCGAGCACCAGCGGGCGGCGGATTCGACGACATGGATGACGACATACCATTCTAAGGATTACTAAAGGAATGATGTCGGAATGATCCCCGTATTTACGGGACTTCGCGGTCTGCAATCTGATCCCGGAAACACTCACCGATCTGTCAGCTTCACTCCCGTATCTCCTCACCATCGCAACGGCACACCTTCGGGTGTGTCGTGCGACGGATCTTCTGCCCAGCGGTTCTCGCGATTCTCTTACCTCATAGCACGTCTGCTGAGAAAAGCCGCCCGCTCGTGCGCGGACCGCTTTTTTGAGCACGCGTTTTCACGCCTGTCTCAGGCACCGACCAAACCCACTTACTTCAAGGAGAGTGATTCATGACTGTACGAGCAAAAGAGCTTACGCCAGACCAATACGCGTGGCTTCAGCGCGCGCTGGCCGGGTTCTCGCGTTCCCCGGAGCAATGGATTTCGCTCCTGATGAGCTACGGGGTGCCTGCAGACCGTCTTACCGGCAATGCATGCGCGTGTCCGATGTGCGGAGGAACTGATCGCTTCACCTACGATAACAAGCGTGGGCGGGGAGATTGGGTCTGCCGTCAATGCAACAACGGCAAGCCCGCGGCTGGTGACGGCCTGCAGCTAATCACACGTCTCAACCGGATAGGGCTGTATCGACTGATGTGCGAGCTGGATGGCGGCATCGTGCCACGGCCCACGCGTCGTGTTGATGCAGCTAACCCGCCGAAGCCCAGGCGTAAGCCTGACGCGAAGTTCATTTCGAACAGGCTTACGTCGATGTGGGATGCAGCAAAACCCGTGTGCCACGGCGACCTCGTGATGCGTTACCTGGGCGCTCGCGTTCCCGGGCTTAGCGTCGCGCCGTCGCAGGCCTTGCGGCTTGGCATGCTGGAGTATTGGCACGGCAGGAAAGTCATCGGCAGCTGGCCGGGCATTCTCGCGTGGTTCGAGCTGCCCGATGGTCGACTCGGAACACTGCATCGCACCTATCTGGAGCGATCCACGCCCTCCAAGGCACGGATCGTTTCGGGTGATGGAGAGATCCTCGACTCGAAGCTCAACGACCTGACGCTCAACCCGCTGGGAGGCGGTGCTGTGCGGCTGATGGAACCGGTGAATGGTGAGATCGGCGTCGCAGAAGGTCTCGAGTCGGCGTATGGGGCGTACATGGAATCCGGCGTCCCGATGTGGTACTGCCTGAACATCGGACTGCTGCGACAGTTCGTTGTCCCGGAAGGGCTGGGCATTCGGGTCGTGCACATCTTCGTTGACTTCGACAATATCAATCCGAAGACAGGGCAGTCGGTGGGCGTGGCAGGCGGGCTTGAACTGGCCAAGCGCCTGCGGACAGAGGGCTTCACGGTCTTCGTCCATCGCCCCCGTATCCGCGGAACAGACTTTGCCGATCAGTGGTGCGCGCGATCAGCGAATCGTGTGAATCCTGTGGCGCCGCCGCAGGTGTCTGTCGCTCGCTCTGAGCTGGTCGCCGCAGCTTAGGCGACTTCTTTTTTTTCCGCGGCTACGGCCGCACTTCTTCAACTTGCCCGGTGGGGATACTCCCCATTGGGGAATGTCTCGTCGGGCCAAATTCTATGGAGTAGAAAATGGCTTCGTTCCAGGTTCTCGTGGGTGGCTTTGCAATCGTCGCAACGAACGGCGCGGAGGGCGGTCGACAGCGCGTGGGGAAGTCTGAGGCAGTTGCGTTCGACGTGATTGACCGCACTGCTCAGGGCAACACCGCTTACGCGTGCCGCGACCAGTCCTTTGTTGACGCGTGGGACTTTTGCGCGCATCGCCTTCTTGTTACTGCAATGCCCCGATCGCATTGATCATGTAAAGCAAAACGGCTCCACCAGGTATGGTGGAGCCGTTTTTTTTCGTCCGTCGTACGCGTTCATTTCATTATCGCGAGGCAGACAAGAACGATGTAGAAGAAGGGTTTCCAGAGCCGCCAGAGGTCGGTGGACCACATGGCGCCCACACCCCCTGCGATAAGAATCAACGCGCAGAAATCAGCATTGACATGCAAGTTCACCAGCGTCGCACCAATGATCCAGACGAAGATCGACAGCGCGAAGATGATCGCACGCCGTGCCAGAAACGGGAGAGCGGTGAACTTCCTGTAGTAGGGTACCAGCCGGTCGATAGCATCCATCATTCAGCGTCCTTGTTGCGGCTTGCGTACCACGCAGCGACGTCGCCGCTATACCAACCTGCGACACACGCTGCAAGGACCGTGGCGATCAACAGCCACGAGCGAGGTTCGCTGAGCGGCAGACCGGTGTGCAGGATTTCAATCAGTTCAAGCATAACTCCTCCGATATCATAGCGTTGCACCGGTGCACGGCGCGGCGCGCCGCGTATCCCGATGTCATGACCTATCTTCGTATCCCCGCAGAGAAGTCAAGGCGCGCTCAGCCGAACGCGCCGAACGCTTCGCTGATGCCGTCGACGTCGAAAGCCTGGGCGACGTCACCTTCGCTCACACCCGAAGGGGCTGCAGATCGCAAGCTTGGAGCTGTATCCGTCTCAACGCGCCTGGGCAGCTCCCGTTGACCGGGCGACGCGACCGGGTACTCGCCGTGGGACGGCAAGGCTGCCGACGGCGTCGCCGGATAAGCAGTCTTGCCCGTTGAACTGCCGCTCTCGCGCAAGGCGGCTTCCGCGAGAGAGCGGAGGATTGCCGCGCGTTCCCGGTACGACGATGCCTCGCTCAGCCGGGCATGCAGAAGCGGGGTGGTCACCGCGTCGATGACCAGCTTCATGTCGAACTTCCCGTTCATGCTTTCGCGGCTGCCCGCTCGCGGGTGAGACCTGCTTCGCCGACAATCAGGAAGCCTTTTGCGTTGGCGGTGCAGGGTGCCTCGATGACCTCGATCCTCACCCGCGGGAAGGCCTTCCGTATGGCGGGCGCGTACAGCGAGGCGCCGCCGCCTGACAGCACGATCGAACGCACACTCGTTAGTGGGCCGACAATGTTCTTGATCTCGTCGACCACTCCGGCGATAACAGGCTGTGACTTCTCCAGATACGGGAGGAGGTCGATTTCGTTACCGTAAAATATGTACGGCTTTTGCTCCCGCAACGCCTTATCGATAAGCTCGATGGCGTCGACCTTATCTCCCTGGTCTTTGCTGATGAGCTGCGCGATGCGTTGATAGACCTGCGACACGCCGCCAGGCATACCGTTGCTACGCCTGTCGTCCATGGTGAATCCATTGGCGTATACCCAGTCGGTGGTGAAATATCCAACGTCAATGACCAGATGCGCGCTATCGCGGCCGAATTCGCTCTGGCGGTTCGCCGAGGCCGCAACGAGAGAGCCGAGCGGCTGCGGAATCACGACGACCTTGTCGACCGTTACTCGACCGGGGCCGTAATTGTGGGTTTTCCCGGAGAGCCGGTCGCGAAGCTCACCGGCGTATTTGCTCATGGTGTGAACGGGCAAGCCGAGCATCAGCCGTTCAACATGAGTTACTTGCGCGAAGTGAAACGCACCGAATAGGAGAGCGTCGTAGCTTTTGGAAGCGACGAAGTCATTGGACAGTGTACGACCGGTCTTGCCATAGGCAGCGTCGAGGAAAACGTCTGGCCCGACCTGATATTCGATGCCGCTAACAACGATCGTCGTAACGGCGCCGGCTTTGTGTACATCGCCGCCATGGATGGCGATCGAATCGCTTGCTGAGAGCGGCGCGAGCGATGGGAACATGCCAGTTGCAATGGCGCCGTTGCTGGCGCGGTGCGCGTATTTCGTATTGCCGTAACCGACGTCGATTGCGAAGACCGAGGTTTTCAAGATGACTCCATTCACTAAGGTGGTCCACGCGACGAAGTGGTACTTAACTGACAGATAAGTGTCAGTTAAGTCGCTTCCTTCGCGAGGGGCCGACGAACTATCAGACAACTGACACTTAAGTGTCAGTTTGTGCCGACGCGCCGGGACTATCGGATCGAACTGACACTTTTCTATCAGTTGTGCCTGGCTTCCAGTCTATCCAAGCGCTAGCAAAGTCAAGTCGACGAAAGCCCACTGGTTCCGTCCAGCTTTCGACGGGAAACTTGCGACATTGCCGGTCTATGCTAGGCACACCTACCGCGTCCCTGACGCATCGAAGCCGAGTGCGAGGCACTCGCTCGTCCATACTCCAGGCCCGCAACGGGCCAGAAACACCAAGTTGACCGGGTCGCACACTGATGCGGCCTTTTTCTGAATCAGATCAAGTCCATGATGGTCCACCATGAGGACCACTGGACAGTGCGATATCCATACGATCAGCGGCGGTTTGCCGCGATGTGACGCAATGAGGACATGTGGAGAGACCGGACACCGGACACTTCCGCATGTTCATCGCGTCTGCACACGCCCTTTCAGCGAATGCTGGGTGCGTTCACGAAGCCCGATACACCGCGGCTGAGATGAACGTGCTTGGGGGCGGGGGAACTCATGCGGTCCGGAAAACACCGGAGAACCGCGATTCCCTGACGGAAGAGGACACGGCGCGCGCGGCCGTAAAACAACGCGTATCAGGTATTGCCCGGCACTAGCAGGGTGCGCTACCGCGAAGCGGAGCGTGCCCAGACGCGCAATGCGTCACGCTGGCAGGGTGGCCACGAAGCTGCACACACGCGGAGCAATCCGCAGCGCCTTTGACGCGAAGTCAGGCGCAACAGCCGGAGGTGGATTGCGCGAAGCGCAACTCACGCCGGCACGCGGCAGAGTGGACAGTCGGACCGCATGTTCTTCCCATGCATCTGGTTGATCGGTGGAAATCGCTAAAGGTCAGGAAGGCAGCAAAAGGCAGTAACCCGACGCCGGGGATCAGGCGAAGCCGCGCAAGCGGCAAAAAAAATGGATAGCCGCTGTGTCGAGATGGCATCAGGTAGGGATGCCGTGACGCGGCGGCGACGAACAACACAGCAGCGGTTTTGTCGCGCGGAGCGTCAACGATGGCAGCGATCCTTAATGTACGTGCAGTGGTCAATGGGTACCGGTTCACTCCCGAGTTCCGCGACGCCTTGCTGCAACTTTTTGACAGCCATGTCGCGGAGATTCACAGCACGAGTCGCATCAGCAACAAGGCCTTGTCAATCAAGACGCAGGAGAGAAGAGCGACGGCGTTATGCAAGGCCTTCATGGAACTCAGGGAGCACGGGTATGCGTTGCAGACGCCGTGGTCCCTGAAAGACAAGCACGTCAGATTTCTGGTCAAGCATTGGGTGGCGTGCAAACAAAGTGGGGGCACTGTCGAAAACAAGCTGACGTATCTCCGCGCTCTCGCGAGCTGGATGTCTAAGCCGAATCTGGTCGGCACGCTGGCCAACTACGTAGACCGTCGCGAGCACGGCCTGGTGCGTAGCTACATCGCCACGGAGGACAAGTCATGGGAAGCGCACGGCATTAATGCAGCGGCGAAGATCGATGAGATTGCGCAGACCTGTCCGTATACAGCGGTGCAATTGAAGTTACAGGCGGCATTTGGCCTTCGCGTGGAGGAGAGCTTCATGCTCCGGCCCGCAGAAGCGGCGCGTAACCCACAGACGCTCGCTGTCACGCGCGGCACAAAGGGTGGGCGACCGCGGGAAGTGCCTATCGAGGCGCGGCTGGACATCCTTGAAGAAGCCGCGCGTCTGAGCAATGGCTTTACCGGCTCGACGGTCCCCGCTGACCGGACGCTGAAGCAGTGGCGGGACTGGTACTACTACGTTCTGGATAAACACGGCGTAACAAAAAAAGGCTTAGGGATCACCAGTCACGGCTTGCGGCATGGCTTTCTTCAGTCGCTCTACGCGCGGGTGGCTGGCGTACCATCACCTGTGAAGCGTGCCGGCGATCGGCCGGATCCGAATGATCACCGGGAAGCGATGCGGCGCGTCGTCGAAGCGGCCGGGCATAGTCGGGTGACGAAAGCGAACGCATACCTGTCCACTTTCGCGAAGCAGGACCGGCTGCAGAAGAAGCTGCCATCAGTGGACGAAGTGCGCTCGGCGCTGGTGAATGCCGACGGAAACAAGAGTCATGCGGCGGCCGCTTTGGGCATCTCCAGGCAAGCGCTGTATCGCATTCTGGGGGCGCATGCTGCCCTCGCGGTGGCCGATTCGCAACGCCACGAATGACACCCGAAAGAGGGCTTCATACGCCCTTCGAGCGCGGCGGCGGAGCAGGCACAATGAATCGTCTCTCTGGTTCTGGTTGCGGGCCCCCCCGGGAACGCCAGAACCATTTTCGAAGCCGGCTCCTGTAGCCGGTTTTTTTTCGTCCGTTCCGCATCGAGGGCGGCTATCGGGGCGGACTGCACAAGCATTGGCATGCTTCTGCGCTTTCGCCCGCCCGTCCCGGACGACCTCCGATATCGTCAGCAGCAGCGTGCTGTACCGAGGCAGTTAGGGTTCCCTTTTGGGCACTTGCACACCCGCGCGGCGAGAGAGCTTTGTTCACCTATCGCAACGCGTTACCGCGAATTCCGAGTGGCCAAACTCGACCCAACTGGGACATCCGCGCACGTCTAAAGCGGTCACTTAAGCGAAAGGACTTGTGCTCCAGCAACTATGAACTAGTGTGTGGTGAATGGCCTTCCATCTAGCAGGATGTCTCCAATTTTCGCTCGTCTGGACCTTTTCTGGTCCGTCACGGGAATGAACAATTTCAAAGGGCAATCGAATGCGCCGCGCGACCCCGTTCAAGAGGCCTGCATCGTCCAAGCGAGACATTTGGGACAAGGCGGACATCGTCGCAAAGTTCTTATCGACAGTCGTAATCGCCATAATCGGGACGTTAATCACGTATCAGATCCAGCGTGTGCAAATCGCAACGAACCAAGCTATTGCTAACGCGCAATTACAGGCGGCAAGGTCAAAGGCACAAGATGACAAGCGAACGCAGGATAGTGAGATTACAGTTCAATTACTCAATCACCTTATAAGCGAAAAAGCTATTCAGCGGCGATTGGCTATTGTCGCCCTACGCCAATCTGTCCCCGTGCAGGTCTACGACCCAATTGTACAAATACTTGCAACTACGGACTCGGATGCCGAAGTTCGCGCTACGGCCATTGGGCAACTCGCATCGGGGCAGTCGCCCGGGATATCAGCCACGCTGACTGCCATAGCAACAGACCCAAAGCGCGCTCCACAAGAGCGTCTTCAAGCGGCCCAAGGCACTGCGCAAGTCACCTTGCGAACAGGTTTCGAGGTGCCGACATACGTTTTTCTTGCTTCTTCTCCGGGGGAGGCGTTGCGTGACAATAACCCCTTCACACCGGCTCTTGTCAAGGCATTCGGGGATGATCGAATTCGCGACTTCGACGGCCTACAGCGGTTTGTGACGCAGACCGTCACTTCAACGGTGCCCACCCAACATGTGGTCGTATCTCGTACCGGGCCGGCCGATAATGCAACGCAAGCATCGGCACTGCCTGGATCGGAGGACCGCGCGGTCTTGATTGCTGTCTCAAAAACAAGAAACCCTCAGTTTCAGCCGCTTACTAGTCCAATCGCGGATGCGCACAGACTTGCCGACGTCCTAAGGCGCCGTGAAATCAACGTGTTGTTAGCTGATAATCCAACGAAACAGCAAGTCTTGGATCTGATCGTAAGAGCCGTAAATCACAACTCGCATACTGCGTTAATAATTTACTTTTCTGGCATTGCTTCGACAAGCTCGATCGGAGCGGGTTGGCTTGCTTCGGACTCGACAGAAGATCCGAAAACGTGGCTAATGTACGCGGACATCAAGCAAGCGGTTGCACGTTCCGAAGCGCTTTCAACGTGGCTGTTCGTTGATGCCATGTACGCAGATCCGCTTGTTTCAGCGCCGGCCGAAAATAAAAGCGGCGACCGCTTCGCCACTCCATGACTGTCAGGACATCTGTGGGCTGCTAGGACAAGCGAAGCTATCAATATCAGATAGGGCAAGGGCAAGCGACTTGATGTCGACGATCTAGGCGATCTGGTCGACTGACCTCTAATGGCCCGAACTCCGTCCGATGACAAGCGGCTCCGGTTGACCCGCAGCCGGACCTGGCGTGGTGCCCAAAACCGTCGTTCATTGGAACGGTGTCGTATTTCGGTGCACGATCTTTCCTATCGCCGCTCTTATAAAATTTGGCGAATCGCTTGTCGCTACGAATGTCGAACTTCTGCGGCCCATGACAAATGCCACAGACCGGTACTCGAGCGCCTCAAGCGCGCTTACGTCTGGAAACGGCGCCTCCACCAGACCAAATACATCGTCCAAATTGACGTAAAACAGCAGATCGAGGGTCTTTCGCACGGCGGGCGGATACTTTTGCGCAGCCAAACGAGTTGCCTCCGCCAGTATTAGCTCATAGACGTCTGAGACTTTCACATCCCGTGGTGTGAAATGTTCGACAAGATCGCTTGGCGAGGTCGATTTTGTTGCTTTCCGCAGCCGTTCCTGGTATTCCTGATGCCGACGGCGACCCTTGGAAAGGATTTCTTTAATTTCGAATTGGGCATCCCGAAATAGAACGTCTGGAGGATCTTGACACGACGATTTCAACTCGGTTTCGGAAAAGCACAGATCGAGGTTCGTCAAATATTGACATACAACCCAGAGCTCCCGCTCCGTTTTTTTTTCGGCCCGAAAAAATTCGACGGATTCCGCCAGCGCCTGCCGTACAGATTTCAAATACTCTTCGTCTTCGTCTGTCATTCTCGCCTCAGCGTTAAAGCGGGGAGTAGAAGCAGCTATCATCAGTAAAAACATTCTACTTCGTATAATGAACAGTCTTTGCCACCGATCACAGCAGTGAGGCGCCGAAGCTGGCGTGCCAAACGTGAGCCGCGCGTGCTTCGGCACCGACCAATTTCAGCGAGAAAACAACCAGCTTAAGCGCGTAGATAGCGACATCAACCCTGCTGCGCGCGGGTTTCGAAAGGTGAGCCTTCAGCTGTTGTCGATGCGCAACCGGTATGAATACGCCCACGCGGTCGTGGCCCGGTTTCGTTGTCGACGATCTACGGCTCGACCTCGAACGTCCGTAAGTGGCCGGGCGCTGCCTTATGCGATTGGCATAGGCGGAAATATTGGATATCGGCCGGACGCAACCCGATTCGTTCACTTACCGTTTCGACCATCGGGTGTACTGCGCTTTTGATGCAGGCGATGAATGAAGAACGCCCTTGAGTGAGCTTCATCATTGGACTAAAGGATCAGGCCCGCGCTGCCGTAATCCGGGTCACCTGGTAGGCTGATCCCTATCCGGTGTGTGTTTAAAGGTCTTGGGCCAATGCCGGTGAACCGGTGTTGGCCCTTTTTTATGGCTGGTCGAAGTGGGGGGCCGAGCTACCACCGATCGCGGTCGGGCATTCCGTCAACGGCAAGCGCGATCCGGTCCTCAAACAGGCAGTCGTCATGTTCTCGAGGCGTGGGTATCTTCGGAAACTGTACGTAGCGTTCGCCGTCGATATCGACCCATTTCGCAAGCTGGACGAGCTTCCTGTATCGGGCGGCATCCTGCAAAACGGGATCAATCGGCCAGCTGTCGATCGTTGAGACACTCGCGTCGACAAGTCGCTGGGCGAGCATTGAAAAAATGGGGCCACGAGTTTCCCAGTCTTCGCTGTTCCGCGAGAGCATGTCGATGACCATCTGCGCGTCGCATGCGCCGAGCTCCTTTTCAATCAGGTCGCGCAGGTCGCCTTCGGTGACTTTCGGCCGCGCCACGCGCCTGTTCCATATCCGCGCTGCCTCGTCCATGGCCGCGGCTTCGTCCTCGCCTATCTGTACCCAGGGCGTCGACATCCCGCAGTCGGCGCAATAGATGCACGCCAGCTTCTCGGTCTGAGGGGCAAAAGGGGGCCGCGGCGTCACGTCGCCGATTTTGGGGGGGCCAGCCTGGCGGCCAAACTGCCCGTAGTCGAAGCCGGGCTGGCCGATCTCCGCGACGACTCGTTGAGAGAATCCTACTGTGCCGCGGCCGCCGCAGTGGTCGCAGGGATAGAGCTGTTCGTACATTGGGGTTTGTGCGTCGGAGTTTGGTTTGAATTATCGTTGGGCACCGGGCGCGAGAGAAGCCGAATTTACATTTAGAAAGCACCTTGCTCAGTGCTCGCCCGTCATTTCAGGGGAAATCGTCGTGCAAACGGCCGTCAAGCCTGCGCCCCGCAGCTTTCTTGCCGATTCTGTCCATCGTCTGACGAAAGGCGTTCGGACCCAGCGGATTCCATCCATCGTTGTAATCAAAAAATCCGCTGGCGATCTTTTGTCGGTCCCGGTCAATAAGATCGTTGCCCGCGCAACTATTTCCCGGCGCCCATTCGCCCCATTGTTTGAAGTGAAACGCGACCCCGGCGTCGCGGCACTGGTCGCGCAGCGATCGCGCCCAGGACGGATGCATGGGGCGCGCTCCCCGTCCACTTTCTCCGCCAACGAATACACCGTCGATCATCGGCGGCGCCTGGAGCTCTGTCGGATTACCCCATGGGCCGATCCAGTCGTACAGGTTGACAGGGCCAAGCAATGGTTCCATCGAAAGAAAGCGGACGCGGGCAGGTGCGTCGACCAGTCGAGGAATGTCCCGATCAGCCTCCGCCTGATTGACGATTGTTGCGCCCAGCCAGACGTTCGCGGGAGCGCCCTCTGGAAACATGGCTGCCAGCATCGGCCCGGCGTTGCCGATACGCTTGGTGAGCAGTAGCCACACCAGATTTGCGGTGCATCGGATGAGTTCCGCGAAGCGCTCTCTTTGCCCCTCGGGAGCGGCGTTATCAAACGGGTCGCAGACGCTCGGGAAAACCTTCTGGTGACGGCCGGTCTTCGCGGCGTTGGCGTTCCAGCGCGGAGGCTTTTTCCAATGCTCGTCGCTGTAGGTCCGCCGCGGTGCGCCGGGGCCCCAGTTGCTGCCGCTACGCAGCCATCGGTTCATCGACTCTGCGTAACAATGATCGCAGCCCGGGCCGACCTTCTGGCAGCCCTCCCAAGGACTCCAGCTGCTGTCCGTCCATTCAATGGCAGTGTTCGTTCCCATGTCCGGTTTCCCTCAGGCCGGTTCAAATTCGAGACGTGAAACTGCGAGTGTGCCGCAGCGCCGGGCGCGAGCTTCGATGCCGTCAAGCCATCTCAGGTGCGCCTCGTCGTTTGCATGGTCCTGCAGCGAAGGGAAGATCACATGGTCTAGCGCGCCCGGGGTGACGTTGATTCTCGCGAGTGTCCTTTCATCCGGAACCGCCCAGCAATACCAGCGCTGCACGAAATACCACCAGGTCTTCGCACGCGCCAGTTCATCCCACGTGGCGGTGAAGTCGAGCACCGAGCCCACAGCGCTGAAAAATACACAACGCACGCCGTCGGTCGTGAGCGATGCGGCGACGATCTGCCGGCCGCGCGACAGTGATTCTGGATCATGGCAGGCGCAGCCGAGCGCAGGGTAGCGGCCAGACCAGTCTGGCGACCGAGAGATCGCGCGCTGGAGAAAGAAGGTTTTGCCTTGCATGAGAGGTCCTCGAGTGATGGCCCGTCATATGCGGGCATGCGTTCATGCTGCCGCGTTCTGGATGAAGTCAACCTGCGGCGGAGGGGGCTGCATAAGTGGCGGCTATTTGTGAATCTTGAGATCAGCGATCGCTTCGAGGATAGGGTCTGCACCGGACGTCGCCGAGGTGTCATCATTCGCGATATTGAGAGCGCTTCGGATTTTTCCGAGATGGACGGCGGCCTCGCGATACAACGACTCGTAACGGTCACCTGTGTCGGCATGGCCCAGCGACTCATCGACTACTTCCAGCAACGCAATTAGGGCGGGACCTTCGAGGTGGCGCTCCCGTCCTGTAAAACGCGGTTCGGATCGGGCTGCAAGCTGCCGCTGACCGTCGCGCCAGGCCGCCCGCAGTGCGTATTGCACCTTGTCAGACTCGTTAGGATAGTGGTGCCTGACCCATTGATGGCTTTGGACGGTCTCTTCGTCAGTCCATTCGTTGGTTGTGCATTCGTCGCTGGATAGCGCATCGATCGCGCTATCCACCCTCGCGGTGAGGGCAGTGAGCCGCTCGCGCAGCGCATGAAGCCATTGCCGGACTGAATCAGGCCTGCCTGTGACCACGAAGGGCGCGGCCGCGTAGCGGGTGAAGTTGAGCGTGTCCTGCAGTATCTGTGCGATTTGGGGCAGCATGGTGTCTCCTGCGTTGCATATAGGTCCGGTCGGTCGGGTCATCTGCGCCGCCGCAGCCCGAGGGTTCGTCATGCGTTCTTCGGAGGAGGCAGTCGAACTGATGTCAGGGCGTCTTTGTCGACGTCCCATTCGACGGCAGGAATATGGCGAGCGGATCGCAGCGCGCGTTTCTGCTGCTTGCGTGCTTCGTACGATGGGACACCGTTCATTCCATACACTTCGATGTGCGTCTCAATGTCCGTGTCGCGCAGTATGAAGTCGGGCAGCATGTCATCGCCCTCGGCAACGCGAACGGGCTTTATGAAGTCGCGTCGCTCAGCGACAAGCCGGTTCGCCATGGCGACTTCGTGTATCGAATCGCAGGGTAGAAATGCGTGCGAGCAGAGCATTGCGGCGAGATCGACGACCTTCAGGTGTCCCTTTGGTGTGCGCTCAACGAGAAGAAGGGCGACAACGCGCGAGCTGCGGTCGCCAAGCGCGCGCCATGCGTGTGAATAAGTGCGCGCGGCGTGCTCGATCAATGGCGCGCCTGCATAGTATTTACGAGCACTCTGTCTGAGGCTGACTGCGTGGCCGTACTGCGTGGGCGATACTTCGTTGATCTCGCCGATGACCAGTCCTCGCGTCGTTGCACGCTGTTCGACGCTCAGGCGAGCAATGAACGCGTCGAATTCCGCGTTGATCGCGGCGCGATCCGCTTCATCGAATCGGCGCATGATATGCAGTACGTTCTGCGCGTCGGTACCGTTAATCAGCGCCGTGCCGATCTCGGCGAGGAGCTGGCTATTGCAATGCCCCCAATGGCGGGATGTGCTCGCGCCGTTCCAATGGTTAAGGCCAGCCTCGGCCCACAGCGTTTGCAGGAATGCGAGCAGGCTCGCTGAACGGCGGCTCGCCCGATTCGACGGTTTTGCCGGCGAGCCGCGCGAGCCTGTCGTCGCTTCACGCAGGATGAGCGAGGCGTCAAGCTTGATGTTAAGACCGGCCGGCGTCGCGTAGATCGCCGCTTTCGTGTCCCTACCGCTTACTGGCCTGGAAGCGTTGGGATCCTTGAAAAATGCACAATCTCGGTCGTGACGGTGACCGTCATCAGGCCATCCGGCAAGATGAAAGAGCGTGCCGTAACGGCGTATGACAAGCTGCAGCGGCGAGCTGGTCTGGCAGAGGCACGAAGCGTAACCGGGCGTGACCTTTGCGCGCTCGAGGCGCTTCACGTAGCGCGCCGGATTTTCCTGCACGTCACTCAGCGGGAATGTGCCGCCGTCGAAACTCACGCTAAACATAATGGACCGGGATAGAAAATGGCCGCAACGGCGGCCATGGCTTTGAAGGGGATATGGGACAGGGCTAAGTCACCGGCTCGACCGGCTTTTCTCGGAGGCGCGCAGATCTTCGGAGATTTGCTGCAGCCATCCGCTCGAGCCGTCGCGCGTGCTGCCCAATGTGAACGAGTGGTGCGCTTCCTCGGTTGGCTGGTACTCGCGGCCCGTAGATCTCTCCGTCAGAAACCAGTTACCGTTCGAAAGTCGGAGCACGTGGCAGCCGGGGTAGCGCTGCTCCATCGCGGCCTGTTCCCTGCGCTCACGACGCATGCGCACATCTTCCCGAAGCGAGTGCAGTAGCCCGAGCCCCAGCAGGGTTGCTGCGCCACCCGCGATAACAGCGGCGGGCACCCACGATGACCAGTGCAGTGCAGCCCCCAGAGCGCTCAACGCGCGCCACGCGGCGGTCAGGAAAAGGAGGCAACCGGCAATTGGCACGATGACGAATTCGACGAACATGGACGCCTCACGCTGGCTGGATACGACCGACAGTGCGGGTCGCAGGAACGAAATGCAGCGTTCCGTCGCTGGCGCAATTGATCTTGAGTCGGATGCGGCGGTGAACGGCGTTGCGAAAGACGTTCGCTAGGCCGAGGTCAATGCCGAAGCTGAGGCTGCTTGCGATCACGAGCATGAACACAATCTGCGCGATATAAAGAATCTGGATGGCCGTTCGCGCGAGGTCTGCCGGTTGTAAAGGGGCGATCATCGATATTGCGGTCTGCAGGCTGGCGGGGAATAACCAGGCCGAGACCACGTACGTCCAGAACAGCATCAGCGGTACCAATATGAGTGTGGCAAGGGTGCCGCGACCTGCGAACCCGAGGATGTTTACGAACTGGGCCGCGTAATTTCGTGCGTCACGGAGTGCGTCGAGCTTCAGCGAAATAACGTCGATCGACGCGATCGTGCCGACCTGCGCACCGTTGATATAAACATCAAGAAACGCGTCGGCCTCTGTCGCGTTCAGGCTCGCGACGAGCTTACGAACCGCGTGGCGCCGCGACATCTCAGTAAAGATGCCGGCGAGGACGGCAACAACCGCGGGTTGAATGACTCCATCTGCGCTGCAGATTGGGACAAGAAAGGCAAAAACAAATGCTGAAACGGTCGCGGCGAATGCGGCGCTGCCGGCTGAGTTCACGGGGTAGTTAACGTTTGACATATGGTATCCAGTGGTGTGTGCTTATTACGCTTCAGTAAAGAACCCACGCTCACACGATGACTTCAACGTCAGCGTCGGGCCCACGCCAGAACGTGCCGTTGAAATCGTCGAGCACGATCACCATCCGGGTGATCGGGTCATGCCCGGTAGCGAAGCCTTCCCGGAACCGCGCGTTCGCAGCCAGGTAACGCACACGCCGCTTGCAGAGCGACGTGACCACCTTCGACTGAATAACGGCTGCGGCATTGGATTGAGGCATCGGAATCATGTCCCCGCGCGGAGGGTATAAGTCATTCTCCTGCCGCGAGTCCCCTAGGCGAATGCAAAAGGCCCCACGTTTGCCGTTGCTTTCGGTTCTTGGCGGTTGCGTTAAACGGCCCTCGCCCTGATCGTCAGCGAAAGCCCGCCATGTGAGATTCTCATTTCCTGACCGCGATACGTGAAGAACTCGCTTGTTGTGCTGAAGTCATCGGCGCGACGCAATGCCGATACGTTGATCTCGCAGATAGTCAGAATCGTCCCGTCTGGTCCAACCCGGGGTGTGAGGGAGACAAAGATGCCGGAATGCGATTCGCCCGTCGAGCAGTCCGTGGTCGCGTCGCACGAGGCCTGATACGCGACGGTATCTTCGCTCGTTGCGGTTACCTGTTTTCCGTCGTCCGTCACGAAGTTGAATGACCTGAGAACTATCCCGTCGCGGGATAGAGTCACCTGGTAATAGATCTGCGAGGGCGCGGTGGTGGTCCGGCCGGGCTGGTCGCCCGTGATGGCAATGGATCGTTCGCGGATATCGTGGATTGCCACGCGTTGCGGGCCGGTTGGCGGCGAACTTTCTTCAGCGATTGCGCCGGTGGTAAATACAGCTAGCACGATAGCAAGGATCTTTTTCATTCGATTTATCCGTTGACGACGATAGTAAGGGTTCGCAGGACTGCCCGCGTTTTGCAAGTGAAGTGCATCTCAGCCAACCGGACACCCTTCGCGGCCCAAAGCTATATGGTTTTCTGAAGCTTTCGCGGTTAAGACCGTGAGCCGGCTCACGGGCGTCGCTCCTGCCCGCGTTAAAGGTGGACTGTTCGCATCGCCCTATGGGCGGGGCGAGAAGGGGTCGTAGGGTCAGGTAATCCACAGAGTTATCAAACGAATCTGTGGATATCTTCGCGATGATCCGTGCGCGTGTGCGGGCGAAAGCCACCCAAAAGTCGTGCCCATTCGAGCGTGCATGGCGGGCTCGCCCCGATACCATCGTTGCATCTCTCGCGTCCCTGACGCATCGACCACCCGCCTGCGACGAGCCGGCGGTCTTCATTTACCCCGACGGGCTCTACACCCGTTGCGGGCGTGCTCCCGTCCAATCGTTGGAGCTCGCATGAATCGTCAACGTCTCTTCTCTTTCGGACTGATGGTCTGGCAGACGCATGGTCTTTCTCATGACCAGCTGCTGCGGATCGTTAGCGCGAAAAAGCGTTACTCGCCACAGTTCCGCGCGGCAGCGCTACGTCATCTGGTGGCTGCGGCTCCGGTGTCGATAACTGGTGGCCGTCCTTTCGCGGAGCGGCGCCGTCGCGTGCGCGCTCACTACCGCGTCTAACCAGCAGTATTCACTCACCCAACGGGGCCGCCCCGTTGGGGATGCGCCCCGGATCACCTATGGAATCCGGCATGTTCAATCACTTTATTCAAACGTTCATTGATGCGCAGACGGCGGCATGGCGTCACTACAGCGCGATCGCAGCGACTGAAAAGCGCCTGTTTGGCGAGAGCCCCGACCCCGCCGTGCGCGTGCCGACTACCGCACAGGTGGTCGACGAGCTACGACGTACGTACGAGACGCTTGCCACGCGCATTATCTGGAAAGCGCGCGAGCAATTTGCCTGCGAGGGGAAGCGACCATTAGTTCATCGCGCCGCGATTCTCAAGGCGGCCGACTTCGATGTCGAGCGCTCGCTCGCGCTGGGCGAGGTCCCTGACTTCGACCTGCTGTGGACGGTGCTCGAATCGCAGTTGGGCAATATCGGTGCCCCGGCAGGGGAACGCTAATGGGACGCCAGCAGAGGAAGGAGCGTGCCGCGAGCAGTGGAGATCCGCACAAGGCTGCGATTATCAAGTTGATGCGCGAGTTCACGCATTCGCACGATCCGTACACTGTGTTCGCGGATTTCGTTGAAGTAAGCGCGATCGCCATTAGCAGCAAGGTCGACCAGTCGCAGTTCGAAGCGCGCGAGAAGCGTTACCTCGAAGTTGTCGGCAAATACAAACGGGAGGAAGTTAACCGGTTTGCCGCGATGTTTGCGGAACTGCAGATGTGCTACAGCACGCGCATCGACGCGATCGGGGACCCGGGCTCCGGTCATGAGCCGGCCAGCGGACTTGGTGACGTTCTCGGCGAAATTTTCATGGCGCTGGAACTCGGGAACGCTCGCGCGGGGCAGTTTTTCACGCCATATAGCGTGTCGCTGCTAATGGCCATGATGACCGTGGGCGATGGCGCGTCTATCCGCGAGCAGGGCTTCGTGACCCTGCAGGAGCCGGCCTGCGGTTCGGCTGGCATGGTGGTGGCGACGGCACAGGCCATGCATCAGGCGGGCCTGAATTATCCTGAGACCCTCCATGCGACCTGCGTCGACATTGACCCGCGGTGCGTGCATATGGCGTACGTGCAGCTATCGTTGATGGGCATCGCAGCGGTCGTCGTGCACGGTAACGCGCTGTCGCTTGAGGTCTGGTCAGTGTGGTACACGCCTGCCCACGTGCTCGTAGGCTGGAACAGGAAGCTCAGGCGTAGCAGGCAGCAGTTGCCTGTTGAGCCTGAGGTGTCCCCCGCAGATGAGGCGGCGATGCCGCAATCCAGTCTTGAGTCACCTGAGGCAGCGAGGACCGATGATGTCGAAATAGACTCAGGCACTTGCCGGCTGCACGCTGGCGATACCGCTGTTTGTGAAGAATCCGATATCGCCGTCGCGGTAGAGGATCAAAGCGACGGTTGCGCGCCGCTGACCGTGGCGTCGTCGCTTGCGGACCTCTTTGAGCAGGTGACAAAGGAGCCAGGGGCAAAGCGCACAGAGCCCACGATCTTCGATCGTATCGACCAGATGACGTTGTTTTGATGGATCACTGTTTTCTCACGCCGATCCGGGTGGCAACACCCGGTGAAAGCGATGTATGTAGAAAGCCCGGTCTTGCGACCGGGTTTTTTTTCGTCCGCTGAAGGCAAAAGGCGATACGATTTCTGCACCTTTTCACTGCGGCGACGCCCGTCACTGGCGGTATCGTTCAAATACTTACCGCGTCTCTGACGCATCGACCTTGCCGGCTCTATCCGGCTTTTCATCTTTGACCCCATCGGGAACCACTCCCGAACGGGGGCAGGTTCCCTCTCTGGAGAACCTGCGATGCAACAACAACTTACTGCTCCCCTCAAGCGCATCAGAATCGGTCGGAACCCTCGCACGTACTTCGATCCGAAGGCGCTCGCGGAACTGACCGAGTCGATCCGTCAGCACGGCGTGGACACGCCGATCATCGTGCGTCCGGTCGTTGACGGCGATTTCGACTACGAGGTCATCGCCGGTGGACGCCGTTACCGCGGCGCCATGGAAGCCCACGGCGAAGACTTCCCGATGCCCATCGTTGTAAAGGACGTCGACGAAGCCGAAGCGCGGCGTATTGCGCTCATGGAGAACATCCAGCGCGAGGACCTTTCGCCCGCCGAAGAAGCTCGCGACGCAGCTGAGCTGCTAGGGATCCATGGCGGCGATCGCGACGTGACGGCCAAGATCCTTGGTTGGTCACGTTCGACCCTCGATAGCCGCCTCGCGCTCCTGAACTGTTCGACGGCTGTGCTCGATGCCCTGAGCGAGCGGAAGATCAACATCGCTCACGCCGAGCTGCTGGCGGCGCTCTCGAAAGAGAATCAGGACAAGGTCCTGCCCGTCGTCGTCGCGGAGAAGCGTTCAGTCGCGGACGTGCGCAAGCTGGTGGAATCGGCGTCGTGCGCGTTGGCATCAGCCATCTTCGACAAGGCGGATTGCGCGGGTTGCCCGCACAACTCGTCGACGCAGGCGCAGATGTTTGGCGAAGCGATCGGTACGGGCAACTGTACGAACAAAACCTGTTTCAACGAGAAAACGGAGAAGCAGCTTGAAGCGACAGCGGCAGGCCTGCGTGATGAGTTCCAGACCGTGCGTATCGTGCGGGCTGGCGACAACCACACGCGCGTGCAACTGGCGGTGGACGGTCCGAAAGGCGTGGGGCTTGAGCAGGCGAAAGCCTGTCATGCCTGCGCGAACTACGGCGCGGCTGTCAGCGGCTTGCCAGAATCCCTTGGTAAGGCCTATCGCGGGCAATGCTTCGACACCGTCTGCAACATGAAGAAGGTGGCGGCGCGCATCCAGGCAGAGAAGGCCGCGGAGCAGCCGAAGCAGGCCGAAGGCGCGAAGTCAGCGCCGGCGGCAAAGAGCGCGAGCGGCACGGCCGGCAAGTCTGCAGGCGCGCCGACGTCGACGAACCCATCGGTCACGGTGATTGCCGAGTCTGAGAAGGTCAAGGCGTATCGCGTGAAGCTCTGGCGCAAGGCGCTACGCATGGACATCGGCATGGATCACAATCTGGCTCGCCAGTATCTGATCGCAGTCGTGCTAAGCGGCAACGCCCGGCACATTGAGGACGGTGCGTTCCGCAAGTTCTTCGAGCGCATGGTCGGTGGCGACGTCGAGTTGCCGATGGCGGATCTTCCGAAGTCGGTCAGCGCTGTTCAGGCGACCAGCGAGAAGGTTCAGGCGGACCTCATGATTGCCATGCTGTTTGCGGCGATCGAGGGGCTGGAAGTCACGCGGCTCACGCAGTTGTGCAAGTCGCACAAGCTGGACCTGAAGAAGCACTGGAAGCTCGACAAGGAGTTTCTGGAGCTGATTACGAAGTCCGAAATGCTGGTGCTGGCCGACGAGATCGGTATTCGCGCAGCGCTCGGCGACAACTTCAAGAAGGTTTTCGCGAAATCGAAACCGGAACTCATCGAGGCTCTGCTCAAGGTCGAAGGTTTCGACTATGCGGGCAAGCTGCCGAAGGTGCTGAAGTTCTGATCTGGCGGGGCGCGTTCTGCGTCCCGTTCCCCCTCTATATGTATACGCCGCCTCGTGCGGCTTTTTCACTTTTTTCTGGAGTCAATCATGTTTCAGCAACTGGAAGCGCTCGTGCGCTCCGCAGGCAAGGTCGTCATGACGTTGCAGGCAGCCGGTGATCAACTGGCGGTGTTTGTCGTGCCGCAAGGTGCGCCGGACCCGGCGCTGCGTCAGCCTCTCGTGCTCACGGCCACTTCGGCGGAGCTCGATGAGGGATTCGCGGCCGCACTGTTGACCTACACGGGTTCGCACAAGTCGCTCGAGGAGCAGGTCGCAGCAACAACGGCGATCCTCGAAGAAGCGACGAAGTCGCAGGCCGGCAAGGCGCAGAAGGCGTTGCAGGGCGGTTCGAAGAAGGCGCTTCCTGCGCCGGTTTCGAGCAGCGCGGCGGATAACGACGAGAGCGATGAGGATGACGATGCGCAAGCGTCGGAGCCCGCATCTGCTGTAGCGTCGGCCGAGCCCGTATCCGCCGGGCCGAAAGGCACGGACCTGCTGTCGCTTCTCGGATAAGGGGCCTGCCATGTCGATCTCCATTGCGGCAGTGATTCGCGAGTTCGCCTACAACGGCATGACCCTTCTCGATCCCGGCCCGGCGTTCACGCCGGATCAGGTTCGCGATCTGTTCACCGCACAGTACCCTGAACTGACGACGGCCGCGGTAGACGGGCCCGAAATCAGTGGGAACGTGATGCGTTATACGTTCGTCCGGGCAGCAGGGGCCAAAGGCTCCCATGCGTAAGGACGCTTTGCTCAAAGCCCTGTCCGGACCGGACGCGGCATTCAACCAGGAACCGCCCGAAAGGGCGGTTTTTCTTTATGACGAGGAAGCCCGCTCATGCTCTTCGATCCTTCAACAGCTGATTCGCACTTCACTCTCGGCGCCGGTGGGTCGTGGCAACCGCCACGCGCTGCCGTTGCCCGATGTCGACCTGCCACTGATTTTCTGACGCTGCCCAGCGTCGCGGACGACGTCCCTGTCGCTGCACGCGTGAAGTGGCGCGAGGACGTATCGCTCGCGTCTCTGGCAAAAAAGCACTTCCTGTACGGACCCCTGCGTGCCGCAGACGTGAACGCGCCGGTCGATGCTGGAGATGCCTTGCAGCAGGCGTTCTTTGCCTGGGCGAGGCGCCACACATGCCGACTCGAGCGAATCACGGTGCAGGCGCGGCTGTTCGACAGCCACGCGGTGGGCGACGTCCTGCGGTACACCGGAACGGCGAGCAATGACGAAGATCCTTCGCCACTGTTCTTCGCTCTGGAGTCGCCAGAAGAATGGATCTGCTCATTCGGGGCGACGGCCGCGAAGTTGCGCGCCGCGCATCCGCTGCTTCTGCGCACGGTCATGTCCGTCATCCATCGGGCCTCCCTGCGTACGGTTTGGCTGCGAACCCCCGACTGGTTCATGTATGAATTTTCATGCTGGTACTGGGACGGGGACGAGCGCATCACCGACGCGGAAGCGGACGAGATGCTCAAGGAGCGGTTTGGCGAAGACGAAGAGGCGCGCAAGGCTTATCTGCCCTCGGTCGTCAGACCCATGCTGGCCCCGGAGGACGCTGAAGCTTCCGTTTTCACCGGCGGCCGCTGGCGGCTTCGTCCGGCATTGACGGACGACGAGCTGCTTGCGCTGCGTTCCAGAAGCAGGGGGACTGTTCGCCGGGTCTGCACAGAATTGCTCAGCCTGAACCGGCTGATGCACGGCACGCGTCGGCGAAGACTTTTTGACGCCTGTTACGAGACCAATCCCGTCTACGCGGGATGCGGAATCGTCTACGACGGCAACGAGTTCACCGGCGACATCCTCGACGCTCATTTCGACAGCGAGGCTCAAAGCGGCGAGGCCACGACTTATCACGGCTTCATCGCATTGGGCGCCAACGCGCGCGCGATCCGCCGGCAGTACGCCGACTGGGAGCTCGCATTTTCCATTCTGAAGCGTCTCGACCGCCTGCTGGCGTTGGTGACGCACATCATCTAGGAGTCTTCTTATGTCTGGTATCTCAACTGGCCGCGCCGGTGCAGATGTTGCACTGCAGTCGGCGCTGCTGCTGTACGGCGCGAAGGATGACAGCACGGTGTTTGCAACGGCGCACCCGATCGCGTTGGTGAACGGGCGCCCTACGGTCGGCGCTGGTCGGCCGCTGCAGCGCGACGCGCTGATTTCTGCGCTCACAAAACTGGCGGAGCACGCCGCACCGAAGGCGGAGTTCCTGCCGCCGACGGTGTTAGGTGTCTCGTCGGCGGCCGTGACGTGGTGGTGCCCGGGCGGAATGCGCCGGGTGTTCTTCAAATGCTCTAACCTTGGTGAGCGCTCCGCCGTCGTGCCGCATCCGGGACTCGTATTCCAGGCGTCCAGTCTGGGATTTCGCGTCTTTGCGCTCGCCGATGGAGAGCGACCCACGGCGGGCACGAAGCTGTTTGAGCCGCCGTACTTCAACACGTGGGATCAGGGCGGCATCTGCATCGGAACGGCGCGGGTGCCCAAACGTGTCGATGTGGCATCGATCCCCCGCTGGGAAGCCGGGTTTTTCGAGTCGGCCTTCACCCATCCCAACGCAGGCGGCAAGCGCGTGAGCTACACGGATGGTGAATACGCCTTCTGGCGCGACATGCTCGACGGGAAGTTCGGCGAGACGTTTCCGCTCGAATGCCTCGTGCCGACGAAATTCACGGTGCAGGCGCTGGTGAGCGGTCGCGTCGGAGGTGCAGCATGAACGCCCTGGACGCAGTCCTGCAGAAGTCGTTTCCGTCCGTGATGGTCCCGCGCAATGAGGCGGTGCCGCCGCTGACGGTCGCGGGCGAGCGGCTGCTCATCGCCTCTAACGGCATCTGGCTTGAAGTGTTCCGTCCGTGGATCCGGGTGGTCCGCTGCATAGCCCGTTACGACGTGCGCACAGCGATTCCGTACGGCGAGGTTGCCGAATCAACGGAACTGCTGTGCGGCGCTGTACCGGGAGAGCACGTAGCTGCGTTCTACCAGATAGCCCGTGCTGCTCTGCCGAACGAGGCGGGGGCATGGATCGTCTGGAACAACCACACGCGGGAATTCCGGATCGTTGCGTTGCCATCGTTGTCACATGGTCCCGGGCATCTCGTGTATGAGCGGCCGATTCTGCGTGACGGCGAAAGCGTCATGCTGGACTGTCATTCGCATGGCTCGGGCGCCTCGTTTTTCTCGCGAACGGACAACGATGACGACCGGCATGACGTGAAACTCGCATTGGTGCTCGGGCATTGCGACCGTGCACCATCGGTCGCGCTTCGACTGTGCGCCAAGGGGATATTCGAGAAGCACGACGGTATCCCCGGCACGTGGCAGGCGGCGCTGGATGCGGAGGTGACGGCATGAGTACCGCCATCAAACACTGCATTCCACAGCACATGCTCACGCAGGCCTGGCGGGTGGTTGTCGTTGGCGCTGGCGGCACGGGCAGTGCATTGCTGCCCAGCCTCGCGCGGCTGCACCACGCAATGATCGAGCTCGGACACCCGGGTGGAATCGAATGCACGGTGTATGACGACGACACGGTCAGCGAGACGAATGTCGGGCGGCAGGGCTTCTATCCGAACGACGTGGGTCAGTACAAGGCGTTGCTGCTTGTGAACCGGCTGAACAACCTCATGGGTACGCGGTGGGTTGCGGAGGCGCGTCGTGTCGATTCAAGTGTCCGGCTTAACGCGGATCTCGTGATCGGATGTGTTGACACGCGGCGTGCGCGCCATGCGATCGTGCAGTCTGCGAAGCGCGGCTCGTGCCGTTACTACCTCGACTGCGGCAATGAGACGGATCGCGGCCAGGTCATTCTCGGCGAGTTTGGAAAGGCACGGCATGACAGGTTGCCCCATGTGGGCGATCTGTTTCCCGACCTTCTGAACGCGAAGAACGACAAAGGCGACGACGCGCCGTCCTGTTCGATGGCCGACGCACTGCGCAAGCAGTCGCTGGTCATCAACCAGGCGATTTCGGTGCAGGCGTTCAATCTGTTGTGGACGCTCTTTCGCACCGGGTCGCTGGACTGGTCGGCCGTATTCGTGAACCTCACAACGGGGCGAACGAATCCGGTTGCCACTGATCCTGCTGCATGGGCGCGCTTCGGGTACGAAGCACCGAAACCGGCGGAGAAGAGGGCTCGCAAGAGTCGAAAGAAATCCGCCGCACTCTGATATGCCGCTTCCTTCGGGAAGCGGCTTTTTTTTTGACCGGAGAATCATGAAACAGAAGATTGTTGATAGCCTGGCGCAACACGGGTGGGCCAAGGACCGGATTGTGGATGCGTTCAGCAGTACGTTCGAGACCGTTGTCGCGCCGAAGCGGGCCAGCATCTGGTTGAGCTTCGATCGCGAGTGCGATCGCTGGTGGCTAAAGAACGGCGAATTCACAAGCGCTGGCGAGAATGTATTAGCGGGCAGCTTTGCGATATTCCCGACCGGCATGCCTCATGACGAGATCGAAGACACTGTCGCGGCCCTCGTTGCCGGTATGGAAGGCAGCATAGCAGGGGCGTATTCGGTACGGCTGCTTGGCCAACGTGAGCAGGAGGGGTCACCGAACACACCCGGTCACAGGGGCTAGACTTTTATTGCGTTCGCCGCAGCAGTGCGTCTGAAACCCCCGCCCGTGGTTGCGTCGGCGGCTGTACTGAACGTATGACGACGAGCGCCGTTCCCTCCGGGGACCGGCGCTTTTTTTTCCGCGAGTGGCCAGGGCACTCACACCGTCCGCCGATAGCCGGTCCGGCACGTTCAGAAGGCGAACGAGGCTTGCGTCGGGACAGCAGTCGCGCTGTCCCCTGAAAAAAATTCCGGTTGTGAGGCGTTGCGCGCGGCGAACAGTTCGTCATATCGCTGCGCGACCGAGTCGGCCGTCATATGCTCGATGTCGATACCGACGAGCGACGCTACGCGGGTGCGAACGCTCGCCAGGAGTACGGCTTCCTCGTAGGTGGGGCGTACGGTTGGCCAGCCGGACGTGAAAAGCAGGTGACAGGGGATCTCCGCTTCGATCGCCTGGCGTTGAAGAGCAGCGGCCTTTGCGCGCGCGATGTCAGATTTCAAGCTCAACGGAAGCAGGTCTGGCGATACGTCCGCAAGCCATCGTTGTCCCTGAAAGGCGAAAGTTGACGCTGCTTCCATTGAGACCATTTCGCGATAGAGGTTGTGGTTATCGGCGCAGCCAGCGGCGGCGCGCAGATCCTCCAACGAACTCATGATGCAGAACGCGCAGGAGAAGCGGGAGGCACCGGACACAGTGTAAGCCTCATGAAGCGCAAGTCCGGCCGCTGCGATCTCCCCGAACACGTCTTCTACCGGCCATTCGATGATCGCGTTCCACGTCCAGCCTTTGTGGCTGCGCCGGGTGAGGGCGGCGAGGGGAGCGGCGACCGGCATCTTGCCTCGCGCCGAACTCTCCTGACGTCGAACACCTGTGACGTTAATGATGTCACGTGCCGGGTAGCGCTTCTTCAGGGCGCTGGTGATCACGGAGGTCTTGAGCTCTGAGGTGCAAAAGCGCATGGAGGGTGTGCTCCACGGCAAGATCAGCTTGACACAAGACAAGGCCCGATAGCGCGTGACATTGTTCTCCCAGCGCTTCTGCCAACGCGCCAGCATGTCGCCAGCCTGGCGTCGCTCAGTTAGAAGCTCCCAGCCGAGATGGGCGGCCAGCCGCTCGCAAGCGGGTTTGCTGTCTTTCCATTCGACGCGTCCGAGGTCAGCATGGACCAACACGCGGGGCCCGGCATGACCAATCGCGTCGAGATGACGTGCGACAGCAAGCGCGCATGCAACGCTGTCCTTTCCACCGCTAACGCCGATCGCGACGACCGCGTCGCTATCGAGCAACGCGTCAACCTCTTGCGTGGTGGTCACGAAGCGGTCGAGCCTGCCAACCGGATTGCGCAGTGAGCGGTGCAGTGTGGACAGGGTAATGATCTGGGAGGGCATAGCCGATATAAGTGGACTTGATGATCCATCTTCGCAGCTACGTGAAGAAGTCAAGCGCGGCCGGTGGCGAGCCATAACGGCGAAAGCGGGGTGCGTTTCACGATGTTTCCAGGTCTCGGCTGCTTCGACTTGACCTAGACTCACCCTATCACCCGCGCTTCTGCGCATCGAAAGAACACTCCAGCTTGCTGGAGTGCTCGAACCTTTGACCGGCTATCGTCGGTCGTTCACGACGGATCAAATCCGTCTGTCAACCCTGTTGGGAGCCATCCCAATGGGACCGGCTCCCTTTTTTTGGAGCCGCACCATGCTGCCGCAAGCTTTCGCTTCTGTTGATCCGATCAGCACCCCTGCTAAGGCATCTGTCTCCCCGGCCGATGCTTACAGCAAGTCCCGTGAACTTCTAGGTCTCGTCTACGGCCAAGGTTTCAGTCAGGCCAAGACTGCGTATGACTATGAGATGTTCGCCACGGACCTCCGTCGTGAGTTTCCCGATGCTGTCCCTGCGAAAGGGCGCGTCGCCGGAACTGACGAACACGTGTCGTGGATCCTCGGTAGCCAGACCGTCGCGGTCTGGAGCCCGGAGATGTCTGTCGGTGTGACTGGTTATTCGAATCGAGTCTGTAACCATTGATTGGTTACTGCGTCGCTCGCTTTACCGCGGTCGGATTCTTGCCCGTCGCCCTGCATTATCTCACCGCCGTTCGTCGTAACCGCGTTTGTTCACAGCTTCAGGTGTAACCCACCTGAAGCGCACATTTGACCCTGTTGGGAGCCAATCCCAACGGGACCGGCTCCCGCTTTTTCGGAGCTGTTCCATGTCGAATCGAAACCATGCGGCCACGGTCGTTTCGTCCCAGTTCGTTCTTATCGTAGGTGCCGTTCTCGTTCTAATGGGCTGCGCACTGGTCATTTCTGGCTGCGCGTTCGAAGCGCAGAGCCAACTCGATCTGCTGCGTGCGCATGGACCGGCTGCTCTCGATACCTATCTGGCGCACGTCGGCTCGCATCAACTGTCTTTCGCTGCTCTTATGGTCGAGTCCGTTACCGGACACGGCTACGTGTACGGCGCGTTCATGCAAGGCGTCGGTTTCTGGTTTGTCTTCGTTCTCACACCGCTCTCAGCTGCGCTGCTCGCCGCAGTGCGCTGGTTCGCTGTCCGCGACCGAAACGCGAACCATCGCCGCCTGGCTACTGTTCACTGAATCAAAACTCTCCTTTTCCCGTCAGGGCGACCTCCCTGACGGGACGGTTGCCCCAATTTCGTTGAGGCAATCAAATGTTCAAGATCATCGTCAGTCTCGTTCTCGCATCCATGCTGTCGGCTTGCGCCGGTATCGACTTCGGTTCTCCGAATACGTACCAGCGGTATGACGTGCAGCACGCGGGTTCCCTCGAACAGGGAACGGTTCTCCGTACTCGCGCCATCACGATCGAAGCCAGCCAGGATAACTCTGGTCTGACGTCGCTCATCAGCGCGGGCGTCGGTGCTTTCCTTGGCTCACGCACGATTGGCAACGGCACCGGTCGCTACATCGCCGGCGCCTTGTCCGGAGCTGCATCCGGCTTCATCACGCAGAAGGTTTCTCAGGTGCTGTCGCATCACGCAGGCCTCGAAATCATCGTGCACACGAACGCAGGGCGCGACGTGGTTGTGGCTCAACCCGACGATCAGCAGTTTGCGCCGGGCGATCACGTCCTGCTTATCTCGACCAACTCGGGTTTGCGCGTTACGCACTGACCTGTTTCATTGCTATGCGGCTGGCCTTAGCTGGCCTGTCTCTTCATTCCGAGGTGTTCCCGAAAGGGGCACCTCGCTATTTTTTTGAGGTTTATATGTTGAAAGTCCCCAAGGTGTTCTATGCCGACCGCCGCAGTGCGGGCGCGGCGACGGACTCCGCGATAACCGACCACGCAACGCGGATGTTGCGACGCGTGGCTCGCGACCTTCGTTTGCATTCGAACGAACACGAGATCGTCGCCGAACCGGCGCGTCGCGGTCGCGGCTGTCGCGTGACTCTTCGCACCCCGGCCCTCATGCTGGAAGTCGCGGACACGCCGACACGTCAGATGGTTGCCGTGTCGTTCCGCACCCGCCGTGGCCGCTCCGACATGTCGGGCGGTGGCGAGAATGCTGTATCCCTCGACCAGCTCTCGTCCGCGGATGGTTATAAGGTGCTGCTCGGTGGTCTCCGGCTTGCCGGCGGCCTCGATGCTGAGCGTCGGTAGGAGGCGCAATGGAAATCATCGATATTCGTGTCGAATACGCCTCCGGCATGACAATCGCCGATAGAGCGGCTCTTCTGCCGGATCTAGGTGAGGTCTGCCTGCCTGAAAGGCTCGCGGTGCTTTTGCGCGAGTTCTCGATGACGGAGGCTCCGCCCAGGGTTTCCGCAACAATCAGAGGGCGTACGGTGACGCTGGACCAGGGAGTCGATGGGAATTTCATCATTCCGGAAGGCGCGCTGGAATCGGCTCCAGTTCCAGTATGGTGGCTGCGGGTCCTGCAGGCCTCTATTCCGCAAACGAAGGACCAATGGCAACAGTTTGGTCGTTTCATGCATACGCTTTCCGCAGCGTCGTTGATCGGCGCGATTGGCTTCTGGCACTCCACGTCGTCGTGGACGGCCAGCAACATTCTGAGCGAGGTTAATCTGCTCCTCGCCTTTGTGATAACTTACTACGAGGGCATGGTTTCCATGAAAGGAGCATGAGCATGGGTTTCAGTTTCTTCGCTCTGGGTGTAGCGCTGGCGTTTCTTGGCTTGGGCATTTTTGCGGAGCACAACCGCCGCAAGGACACCGAGCGTCGGCATTCGCGCATCCCGCGTTAATCGACTATTTGAGCCTGTCTGACAGGCTGAAGACCAATCTGGCCGCACCTTCGGGTGCGGCTTTTTCATTTCTGGGCCCTCCATGCCATTAACCCTTGACTTGCCCGTCGCGCTAGCGGCGGCCCCCTTTGAAACGGTAGGTATGACCGTTGGTAGTGTCGTAGATCAGGTTTCCCGTGTGTTGCGCCGTACCGAAATCGAACCCGAGTGGGTGAGCCACGCTAACTTCATCGACGTAGATTGCCCAGACAGATTTGGCCTTGGGCCGTCGGCCCCGTGGCCTGTCGAGGAGTCAACCCGCCGCGTGAGTCTGGCGGTCGGTCGTGGCAATTCCGAAGGATGGATCATCCGCGTCGACGTGATCGAACTGGTCACGGATGGTGAGTCCCAGTTGTGGAAGAGCGTTCCACTCATCCGCATCAAATCACTCTCGCGCTCGCAAGCGTGGTCTATAGCAGCAGTCGTCTCGCGTCTGCTGGACATCGACTGAAGAGCGTTTAATTCCCTGAACCCCGATGGGCCGACATCCCCATCGGGGACGTTGGCCCTTTTCATTTTGCGGAGCCAACATCAATGTACACACTATCCATTCCCAACGAGACATTTTCCGCCCCGACGCTCGCGGGCGTCATCGCGCTGTTCACCAACGAACACGTAAAGGCGGCAGACACGTCGTCAATCTCGCTACAGAGCGACGCCATTCCGGCAAGCGTGACGCGCTACAACGGCACGCTGGCGCTTCGGTGTGCAGGTTCGGCTGCCGAGATCGTAGCCCGACTGTTCGACGAGGTTCACGCGTTCTGGCTGTCCGCCTATGGAGAGCAGGCCCGTCCTTGGCAGGTCCGCCCGACGCACTGGGAGGAGCTGTTCGGGCTCTTCGAACTGGCGCGTGCGCCGCAAAGCTTCCTGTCGACCAATCAGATCGATGCGGAAAAGGCGGCCGCGCGAGATGCGCGACAATTCTTCAATCTGTCGTCGCTTTTCCATGACGCGGCGATCGCACGCTTTGGCTTCGGCTCAGGCGGTCCCGCAGTGGCCGGAGGTCAGGTGAACGGTCGTCACGAGGTTCATGTCGCCTATGCTCTGCTTCGCAATGAAGACGTCCCCGCGGTGGTCATGGATGATTACCGCGCGATGGAGCAGCCATTCCGCTATGACCTGGAGTGGGCGGTGCCGCTGCTGACCGTGCCCGAAGTCCGCGGCCGGCTCTCGGCAAACAGGTTGCAGTGCGTTAGCTCGGTCATGCGTCACGCGAAGCAACCGATTACGGCAGAAAACATCGATGCCATCGTTGCTGCAACGGCGCACCTGCCCGAAACGGCGGGATACATCGAGGTAGATGATGCTCTCTTCGATGCGCAGATCGTGAGCGCCGAGGCGTTACCGGCAATGTTCGGAACGCCTGTCGCCATCGGGGAGCCGCTAAACGACTTCGCGGCGCGGCTGAGACAGTTGCTGGCGGACTGGCGGCGCGACAAGACGGTGGACCGCGCGCACATGGAACGCACGCAAGGTCGGATGAGTGCGCGCCGGCACAAGCTCGAGTGCGAGATGGCGCTCCTGTCACATGGGCGCGAGTCGTTCGAGTGGCCCAATCGCGTAGCTTCAGCGATCGAGGAGCGCGATCTTTCGATGCTTCTGAATCTGCTGGATACGCCGGACGATCGCAACCGCAGCAGCAAACAGGCCGTCGAGGAGTTCCACGGCGTAAAGCTGCGGGGCGTGAAGGCGAAAGCCCGTCGCCGTGCTGTCTTCAGTCTGTGTGGCTTTGACGAAACCGCTGAGCGTGAGTGGGAAAAGGCCGATGAACAGCGCAAGATGGAAAAGCGCAGGGCTGACGACGCGCAGCGCGCCAGGGACGCGGCGCAGAGCGCGCGTTACAAGCGCACTGACGGCGCGGTCATCGACGGGGTCACGCATGTTGACGACGCCATCGCATCGGGTTTCAGTGAGATCCGTAACTGGCGCGTCGGTGCAATTCTTCAGTACGCACTGGTGAACCCGGCGCTTAACGAAGGACGGCGCCTGCAGGCGAAGGATGGCACGCTCGCCTATGCGCGGGCGGTCCTCGAGCGCCGTGCTGCGTAAGGGGAGGGCATATGCGATTTGACCGTCAGGGTCGGCCGGAAGGTTTCTCCTGGACGAGCCGCCGTCAGGCACTTTTCCTCAGTCGCGAGCAGCGACAGCGCGAAAAGCTCGCGCAGGCATATCCGCTGTTCAGCGAGCAGCTCGAGCTACCGCCCACACGGACGCTGGACGAAGAGCACGCGCGTCGCGAGAGGTTGTTCATGGAGGCCGAGCAGCGTATGCGGGATCTGTACGCGCGGCAATGGCGGCGCGCGCGTCGGGAGTACTTCGCTTGCACACCGGATCAGCGCGCCCGGATCAAGGAGGAATGGGAGCGTTGGCGCGGCCCCGCAAGACCGTCCGCGTTCTCCTACGTGATCGAGAAGTACAACGGTGTCAGTGAAGAAAAATCGCGCGTATTTCGTGAACGCGAACGAGCGTTGAATGCGCGCGTCGATGCAATGTTGTCCGCGCAGTCCTCGCTGTCGTTGTCCTGATTCGACATTTCTCTGACTCAGACCGGCGCTATGCGCCGGTTTTTTTTCGTCCGTGGAAACCGGAGCGCACGCTGCAGCGCATTTTAAGCGGGGCGTTTTTTCGCAGCATACGCGCCGAACAGAGATGGCGGCATGCCTACACTGTCTCTATCACCCGCGTCCTGGACGCATCGAACTGCCGGATACGCGGCAACAATTCTGCCCCGAGGGACTTCGTCCCTTCCGGGCGTCGTCGGGGCACTTCTTCTTGAGGATCCCCATGAACACCCCTGTGAGTTCCGACGCAACAGAGGTCTCGATCGCGCAGATCGAAGACGCTATCAACGTCTGGCGCAACCGCAATCCGTCGATGTTTGAGACGGACGTGCTGGTTCTTTGTGCCGAAGCACGCTGTCTTGCCAACCTTTACGGCGAGATGATCTTCCTGCGCACCGCATCGGTTTCGCGCGGTTCGCTGACGCCGGCGCAACTGGCCGCACTGGTCGGCGCGTGGGCGTAACGCACCACTGATTTTCCCGCGTCGTCCGACGCATCGACTTGCCGCGACAGCGGCACACCTAACCCGCCCCATAGGGACCAAGTCCCCTGGGGCGCTGGTTCGTGGGGCATTTCTATTTGCGAGAACCCCATGAACGCACGTAACAACGCTGCTGCATCTATTGCTGGCGCCAATCAGGCGCCTGCCAACCAGGTGACCGCAGGGCAGCTGATCGAACTTCTCACGGCCTTTGTGCCGGCGCGGTTGCCGGTGCTGATTACCGGTAGCCCGGGCATCGGCAAGAGCGATATCGTCGAACAGGTTGCGCGAGCAACCGGTCACGTGCTACTCATCAGCCATCCGGTGGTCGAGGATCCAACCGATTCGAAGGGGCTGCCGTTTCCGTCTGCCGACGGCGCGACAGCACGCCACCTTCCTTTTGGCGATCTTGAGGCGGCTGTCAACAGCAAGACGCCCCTGATCTGGTTTCTTGATGATCTGGGGCAGGCGTCGCCTGCGGTTCAGGCGGCCAAGATGCAGTTGCTGTTGGCGCGGCGTATCGGAACGCATGCCCTGCCGGATCATGTCACCTTCGTTGCTGCGTCTAACCGGCGCAATGACAACGCGGGCGTGACAGGCATTCTTGACCCTGTCATCTCGCGTTTCGCGACTGTCTTGCAACTGATTCCGACGATCCAGGATTGGACGGACTGGGCGGTGCGCAACAACGTGCCGGCCGAACTGATCGCATTCCTGCGGTTCAGGCCGGATCTGCTGTCCGTGCGCAAGACGACGCGGGATATCGAAAATTCGCCGAGCCCGCGCAGCTGGGGATTCGTCGGCAAGACGATGAACGTAGTTCCCAAGTCGCTCGAGTTGACCTCCTACGCGGGAACGGTGGGAGAGGGAGCGGCGACGGAGCTGCTCGCCTTCCTCGGCATCTATCGTGAGTTGCCCTCGCCGGACGCGATCCTGCTGTCGCCCGACACGGCGCCCATTCCGGAAACGCCGGCGGCGCTGTTCGCAACGACAACCGCGCTGGCAGCGCATGCAACCGAAGGCAACTTCGATCGTGTGCTGACCTACAACGACCGCCTCATTGACGCCGGACATCGCGAGTTCGGCGCACTGCTCGCGCGTGACGCCATCCGGCGCACGCCGACGTTGCAGAACACTCACGCGTTCATTCGTGCCCAGAGCGGTCCGCTAGGATCAATCATCCGCGGCTGACAGGCCTTCTTTCCACGCTTCATCCGTTGTCCCTTGCCACGGCCCGCTTCGCGCGCGCCGTGGCTTTTTTATTTCTGCCTCATCCATTCATCCATCTGTCGGAGTCATTCCATGAACATCACCAACATCAAGTCTAAAGTCATGCTGTCGTCGGTCACGATCTCGACCTGGCAGGCACGCTGTTTCGACGTCAAGGCGACCGAAGAAGTTGAAAAGTCGCACGAGACGAAGGGTATCGGCCGTTTCAACAAGCGTCTGATGCCTGAACATGCGCCGAGCTACAGGGAGGTGGTGTCGATCGGCAACCGCGTCCGCTCGTACTACTACGACCACTCGCTCAAGTACGATCAGCTGGGCGTACGCCTTCTGCCGACGATGGTCTATATGGACTTCGCGGATCAGATGCGCAAGCTGAAGGACGAGTTCGAACTGGCCGTGTCCGTCTTCCTGACGGACTATCTGGACCTGAAGGAAAAGGCACGTGCTGAGCTGAACGGGCTGTTCAACGAGGCGGATTACCCGAGCCTCGCGCAGATGTCCGGTAAGTTCGGGATCAAGATGGCTGTGCTTCCGTTTCCGGACGCGACCCAGTTTGGTATCGATCTGCCCGACGACGTTCTGTCAGCTTTGCGCACCGATATCGACCAGCACGTTCTGGCCAGTATCTCGACGGCCAACAACGATCTCGTCGGCCGCCTTTACGAAGCCACTTCGAAGCTTGCCGACCGGCTGTACGCGGAAGGCAATGTGCGACTGGACGTGACCAATCAGGTGCGCGAACTGTGTGAGCTCCTGCCGAAGCTGAATTTCAGCAACGACCCGAAGCTCACGCACATCCTCGAGCAGGCAAAGAAGCACCTGGCCGTGCACACCGGAGCAGACCTCAAGGAGTCGCGCGTGCTGCGCTCGCAGGTTGCCGCCAAGGCCCAGGAAATCGAAGGCCTGATGGCGGCGTTCATGGGCAGCACGCCGGAGCCGATGATCGACCAGGAGCCGTCGACTCAGGAGCAGACGCCGCTTCTGCGTCTGGTCGCGTGAGGTGGCTATGGACGCTCGTATCTCGAAGCAGCGGACCGCGCTTGTTCTGGACCAGCCGTTTTTCGGGGCGCTGGCGCTGCGGCTGAAGGTCGTCGAAGATCCGTCGTGCAAGACGTTCTGGACCGATTCGGTTTCGATCGGCTACAACCCGTCGTTTCTATCGCAACTGAACGACCTCCAGACGCGCGGAGTTCTGGCGCATGAAGTGTTGCACGTGGCCGGTGGCCACTGCTGGCGCCAGGGCGATCGCGACCCGGATCTATGGAACGACGCGTGTGACTACGCGATCAATCCAATCATCATTGATGCGGGAATGCAGTTGCCCAAGGGTGTGTTGATTGATGCCCGGTTTACCGGAAAGTCCGCCGAAGAGATCTACGGCATCCTCGCGCAGGAGAAGCGGAGCAGGGAGAAGCAACGGCAGGAGCAGCAGGGTCAAGGGCAGCAGGATAGTGGCAAACCGGCAGGGAAGTCTGGCTCGCAGCCAGGCGTCCCGAACGGGGGCAGCAGCCCGTCGCAATCCGCGAACGGCGACCACAGTGCTTCGCGGCCCTCTCACTACAGCGCGTTCTCATGTGGCGAGGTCCGGCAGTATGTCGCCGACGACCGTGCAAGGCAGGAGGCCGAGTGGAAGGTTGCCGTGCATCAGGCCGCGAAGGCGGCCCAGATGCGCGGCGGCATGCCGGGGGCGCTGCAGGGAATGATCGCGCAAGCGGTCGAACCTGCCGTCGACTGGCGGCCGATCCTGCACCGCTTTGCGCAGGAATCGTCGCCGACGGACTACAGCTACCTGATGCCGAACCGCCGTTATCTGCACCTGGGTTTGTATCTGCCGTCGTTGCATGAACCGGCGGTAGGCGACGCGGTATTTGTTCGCGATTCAAGCGGCTCGGTATGGGACGAAACGCAGGCACAGTTCGCGGCGGAAATTGTCGCTGTGAATGACGGCGTGCGGCCGCGACGGTTGATCGTAATGGATTGCGATACGCATATAACGCAGATGCAGATCTTCGAGCGCGGTGACGCGGTCGATTTCGAACTGCAACCCGTTCGCGGCGGTGGCGGCACTTCGTTCGTCGAGCCGTTCAGGCGGCTCGCAGCAGAGGGCATTCATCCGGCGTTTCTCGTGTATCTCACCGACATGGATGGCCGCTTCCCCGATGACGGGCCGTCGTACCCCGTTCTTTGGGCGTCGACCACGCCGCTTAATCGAGCGGAGAAGGCGCCGTTCGGTGAAACGGTTGAAGTTATCTGCTAGTGGCTTTGCCTTCGCCCATTCTCGTGAACCCAACCCGGCTCCTGCAGCCGGGTTTTTTTGCCTTGGGGCTCGGAATTCGAGCCGGTTCCATAAATTACAAGGTCAGTCACGGCAAGCGCTAGCTTGGAAGCGTTGCTGGGCAAGGGAAAGCTGGCTCTTCCCTTTAGTGAGGACCGTTAGCCGGCTAACGGTCCTTTTTCACTTGTCGTAACGGAAAAACTATCCGAGAGCGAAGATGGACGCTATTAATTCACAGGGCGCAACAATCTGCGAGGGTATCGTCCATACGTCATAAATCTCCTCTAATGGCATAAGTGAAATTGCAGCCAAAAGATACGCCGAGTTCCAGGCTTTGCCTTGCATTCGCGAAAAAGCCTGCAGGGCCTCAGCGAGTCCATAGGCCGTCAGACCTGCGAGCGGCGATGCCGACCTTTGAGTGTTGGGTCTTCGCGCTTTGATCTGCGACTTACTGGCGCTGACGAGAAGCCCGCGCATCAAACGGCTCGCCCTGACGGAACCGGTCAAGACGGTTGCTCGCCTCGGCCATCGCCGACATGGGTGCGCGCCGGAGCTGCTCGTCGTACATGGTCGCGATCAGGGCGAACTGCATGAAGCCGTCGTCGTCGAGCAGCCAGACGCCCGACTCGCGCCCCCGATCGAACGCTTCCGAGATAACGGTCTCGGCGCTACGCATCTGCTCAACTGTTACGTCACCGTACCCCAGATCGGCCAACAGACCAACGAGGATCATCGCCTGGCACAGGGTCTGGGCGGTGCTCACATTCCCTTTTCCACGCCGCATGGCATCGAGCGCAAGGTGAATCTGAAGAGAGAGTTCATCCGCCGCCGCGCGAGGCATTGGCAGCAATAGCGTCTTGCCCCGGCGCGCATTGGTCACGTGAGAGCGTCGCGAGTAGTGAATGTTTCTCGTCATCAAGCGGAACATTAAACGGTGCGAAGTCAGATTCCATACAGGCGGTTCTGTTCGCAAGGGAGTCAAAAGCTAGACGATTATGGGGGTCTTTCTGACTTAAGACCGTAAGCCGGCTGTCCGGCCGCGGGCCGGGGTCCACACCCCGTTGGGGGTCTATGGTTGTTCAGCGACGAAAGTTCGCCGCGCGCGAAAGCTGTCTCATTTCATGCTTCTTTCCGTGCGCCGCGCGAGCAGCCAGTCTGAACAATAGCAGCATGTCTTACGATACCGAAAATCCCCTGCTCAAGGTGCGCCCGCTCGAGGAGAGCGCGGTGCGGATGTTCTTCGAGTCTGTTCTTCCGTTGCGCGAACAGTTCGAAGCGCCCGACGTTGCCGAAATCATGATCAACAATTTCGACAGCATCTGGGTCGAGCGGCGCGGGGCCATGCATCGGCTCCCTCTGGTTCTTAACCAGGCGACCCTCAATGGCGCGATCCTGTCATTGGCCGCGTCCGTCGAGAAGTCAGCGCGTGCAGGAACCTCACAAGGCATCATCAACGCGGGTCACAAGGGCCTGCGAATCGCCGCCGTGATGAGGCCGACCGCGATCGACGGCCATGCGCTGTCGATTCGAAAGCACCGCGAATCGAACCTCTCTTTGCAGGACTACGTCGCGATGGGGGCGTTCTCCCGCGTAAATGCACGCAGCCAGCGCAACGACGACGACCTCTTTCATCCTGGCATCGAAAACGAAGCGCTCATGGAAGCGGTTCGCCAGCTTGTCATCCGGCGCAAGAACATCCTCGTTGCGGGCGGCACCTCGACCGGTAAGACGACGTTTCTTAACGCGCTAGGTGCAGATATACCGGCCGACGAGCGCGTCATCAGCATCGAAGACACGATGGAACTGAAGCTGCGCGTGCCCAACCTGGTGCGCCTGCTCTCGAATCCGGACAAAGGTGTCACGACCCAGGCGCTCGTGGCGCTTTGCCTGCGGTTCCGACCGGATCGCATCATCGTTGGTGAAGTGCGTGGCGGCGAAGCGTACGACTTTATCCAGGCGCTGAGCACCGGTCACGATGGTGGCCTCGGATCCATCCACTCGAACGACGCCCGCGGCGGGCTCAGCCGGCTCGAGAGCCTCGCCATGCTGGGCATCCCGACGGGTAGTCGCTGGGAGCTCGCGGACATGCGCAAGGCTATCGCGGACTGCTTCCATTACGTCATCCATCTTCGCCGCTCAGGCGAGTTGCGCCACGTATCCGAGATCGTCGAGATCAAGGGCTTTCAGAACGGGGATTACATCCTCAATCGCGTTTTTTAACTTACCGGAGTGATTGCATGAAGAAGTACGTCTCACAGTTTTTCGCGACCGCTCGCACGCGCGTGGACGCTATGCGTCAGTTCATCTGGTCCAGATTCCTGACGCGCCGCGAATTGCGCACCACCCTGGTCGCCGCCGTCCTCGCGGGATTTGCGCCGTTTGCGTCGGCGGTGAGTCTGGACGACCTGGGATCTGCAACCGACGCTATCTGCCTGATCTCCGCGTACATCAGCGGTCCGTGGCTCTTCGTCATTGGCTGCGTGGTGATCATCCTGGCCGCAGTCGCTATCGGCAGTTCTGAAAGCACCATCGTCAAGGTGATTTCTACATGTTTCGTCGGCATTGGCATCGCCGCATGCGCGGTACCAATCATGAAAAACCATTTCCACATCAGCTACACCTGTGCGTAAGCCGACAAAGGTCAGCCGCGGTCTTTCGCTGCCCCGTCAGATGGGCGGCGCCGACCGCGGACTCGCGATTGCCAACGGCACGATGACCGTGCTGCTCTGTTACGCCAGCATGACCCCGACATTTCTTGTCGTTGGTATCGGGGTGCACTGGCTCCTGCGCTGGAAGAGTTCGCGCGATCCGTGGTGGCGGCAGGTCATGCTCGTCTATAACCGCTACGCGGATGTCTACCGGCCGTGGCCCTCATCAAAGTCGTCGGCCCGATTCAAACGCCCCTATGGGTTCGATCAGGATCTCCCATGCTGAAAAAGAGACTCGCCGTCCGGTCAATCCAGGAGGTCGCCCCCTGGGCCACGATGGTGACGCCTGAGCTTATCCTTGACAAGGATGGCTCGCTGCTTGCCGTCTTTGACTTCGAAGGCGTCGATGCAGACACGCCTAATGTGGGCGATATCTCGGCCGCGCGCGACAACCTCGACCACGCCTGCAAGAACTTCGACCATCGTGTTACGGCGTGGTGGAGGCTTTCTCACAGGCGCGTCCAAGGCAAGATAGACGGCGAGTTCAACTCCGACATCGATGCGCACATCGATGAAATTAACCGCAGGCATGTGGGCAGCGGCAAGTACTTCCGCAACACGCACGCCCTCGCGCTCGCCTTTACGCCCGAAACCGGCGTGAACCGGGTGTTCGACAAGATCGCCTATCACATGACGGTGGGCGGCAAGTCGATGCTGATCGCCATGATCGAGGCCTTGAAGGATTCGCTGCTCGCGCGCAGCGCGTTTGTGTTCGATCTCGAACGGTTGACGTCCGACATCAAGCGCTTTGAAGGTGTTCTCGACGCATTCAGGGGCGGTGTTACGCGACTCAGGATGAAGCGGCTCTCGCTCCAGACGGCGCTGGCCTTCCTGCATCAGTCGGCGAATCCCTCCGTGCCACCGCGGCGCGTTCGATATCCGGTGACGATGCTCGACTCTCACCTGACCGAGAGCGAGATCACGATCGGCGCCGAAATGCTGATGTTCGAATCGGCGTACGGAAAGCGCTTTGCCAAGATAGTGGCCGTCAAGGAATGGATGGGATTCCAGGAGGCGGCGCTTGACGTGCTCGGCGAGGTCGATGCGGAGCTGGACGTTTGCGTAATGTTCCGCTTCCTCGATACGAGCAAGGCGAGCGGGTACGTCGACACGATACGCAAGTTCTACAAGATGGCCGCGTTCAACCCGTGGGCGATGATCAAAGCGTACTTCGCAAAGGAAGAACAGAAGAACGACAAGGGACGTGAGACGCTCGCCGAAGAGGCAGAAAACGCACTCGCGAAGATACAGGCCGAAGGCCAGCAATTCGGTTTCGCCAATGTGTCGGTGGTCGTCTACGGCAACACTGTCCAGGAATGCGAGGATGCGACTCGTGAGGTCGTAGGTCGGATCGGTAACGCGGGCTTCGGCGTCATCATAGAGCGGGACAACCTCTTTGCGGCATGGGCGTCCACCATGCCCGGCCGATGGGACCAGCAGCGGCGATTGCAGTTTGTCGAGACCGCGACGGTGTCGGACATTGCTCCGGTTCGCGGCGTGGCCGAAGGCAGCGACGTAAACGCATGGCTGACACAGCAGTCCGGCCGGCGCACAGGCCCGCTCACCATGCTCCCGACGCGTCACAAGACGCTACAGCGCGTGAATCTGCACATCCCGGGCGGCGCATCACATCTGCTTGTGCTGGGCCCAATCGGCATGGGCAAGTCGATCATGCTCAACTTCCTGATGTCGCAAACGGGGCGCCACGGCGCGCGGCGTGTCCGCTTCGACAAGGATCGCTCCACCCGTATTTCGACCGTGTTGGCGGGTGGACGGTTCATCGACGCGACTGGCCGCTTTGAGGCGGCCACGTCGGTCAATCCACTGTCCCTGCTGCACGACAAGAAGCACTATCCGTATGTTGCCCAGTGGGTGCAGATGGCGATCGAGGACGATACGTTCCGCTGCACCAAGCCGCAGGAGCGGGAGATTTTTGATGCGGTCGTGACGCTTGGGGATGGCTATGGTCCCGAACTGTGGACGCTGTCGTTCCTGAATACGCTGCTTTCCATTGAGTTGCGCGACCGGCTATCTGTGTGGACACAGGGCGAGAAAAACGGCCGGTTCTTCGACCACGCAGAGGATGCGTTCGAGCTGTCGGACGATATCTCGATCGAGATGGGCGACCTGTTCAACAATTTCCCCGTCGCGGCCGCGCTCTTCATGGACTACGCGTTCTACCGGATCGCGCAGTGGCTCGATGGCAAACGCTACACCGTGATCGAGGTGGAGGAGGCCGGATTCTTCTTCCAGAACGAGCGCTTCTATAAACGGCTGGAAGTGTGGGCTGTGACCATCCGGAAGCTGAACGCTACCTTGATGATGGCGACACAATCGCTTGCTCAGGTAGCCCGAATCGCGGACTTCGAAGTACTTAAGGAAAACATTCCGAACATTCTCTATCTGCCAAACCCCGACGCAAAAAACAACCTCCACCTGTACCGGGACAAATTCGGTCTCACGATGAGCCAGATCGACATGGTGGCCAACGCCGTGCCGAACCGCGATTACCTATGGGTGACGCCCACGCAGACCCGGATGCTGCAGGCGAGCTTCCCGAAGGAAACCCTCGCCGTGCTCCGGTCAGACGGCCGGGCCCAGTCCATCCTGGACAAGCACTTCACGTCCGGTGCGCAGAACTGGAAACAGAATTACCTCGCAGAAATGATGACACTCGACTGACCCAACGGGGACCAACCATGAAAAAACTATTTGTACGCCTGGCCGCGGCCGCCGGTCTGACGTTTTTCGCTTCGCAGGCCGCTTATGCGCAGTTGACGGTCATCGACCCGACCAACCTGATCCAGAACACGATTACGGCCTTGAAGTCGATAAAGACCGAGGTGTACCAGGACAGCAACATCGCCTACCAGTACCAGATGATGGCAAACCAGATTTTGCAGGCAACCAACCTCGATCCCACCGCGATGAAAGCGCAGTACGACGAGATTACGGGTGACATCGACAAGTACAAGAAGCTTGCCAGCACGGCAACGGATCTCTACGGCGATCTTCAGGACGGCGGTCAATGGCTGAACCATGTGCAGTCGCTGATCTCGCGATCGGGCAAGTCAAACGCCGAGTGGTTTGCGGACATGGCTTCGCTTTATAACCAGCGCGACAAACAGGCGACCCAGCTTCTGCAGACTGGCAACAGCGTGATGACGCATATCCAGTCGCTGGCGAAACGGCGCCAGGATCTCCAGTCGCAAATGGCGTTGACTCCGACCGCCCAGGCAACCGCGGAACTGACCACGCATTACCTCGACATCGTCTCAAGTCAGATGAGCGACATGCTCCAACTCGCGGCAGGCAAGCAGCAGAAGGAGGCACAGCAGGAATCGGCGTCTAACGCAGATGACAAGAACAAGGCCGCATCGGCGAAGGCGTTCCTCGACCAGCAGGAAGCCGAGCGCGCGGCTTACGGATTCTAGGACGGATGGGCCCCGACCATGTGGCATAAATTCAGGCGCATTCTCGCTGCCGTATTGCTTCCTCTGCTTTTGCTCACCGCGCCGGCGGCGGCATTCGCCGATGATCCGCAGGTACTTCCCGACGGCACGGTCGTACCGGGAAACTCGTCGGGCAGCACGGCGACGACTAATGCTAGTTCGTATGTCAAGCCGGGGGAATTTGCGGCAGGTAGCAAGCAGGCGATGGACCGGATCACAGCGCTGTTCTCGTCGGTGATGAGCACGGCCGTGGCGATCAGCGAGCAGATCAAGCCCGAAGCGGACAAGTTCGCAGGAGGCCTTGGTGTGATCACGCTTGTACTGGCCGCTGTACGCTTCGCAGCGACGAGAGATCCGGTCATGGCATGGCTCGGGTTCTTTGAAGAGGTCGGCATACTCGGGATTTTCGCTTCGTTTTATATCGAGTTCGCCCAGTTCGGACCGGGCTTCTATAAATGGTTCCTGTCGCTGGCGAACACCATCTCCGGTGCCGACATGTCGAGCTCGCTGAGTATCATTGGGAATGCGGCGGGGCAGATTCTCGATGCGGTCGTGAAGGCGTTTTCCGGCGCCGGATGGACCGCGATTTTTGGGGTGCTTATCGCGGTGGTGCCGCTGCTGTTCGCATGGCTCGTTCTGTCTGTTACCGCCGTCGTATTCGTTTTCTTTATCAACCTCGGTCAGTTGCAGTTCGCATGCGGCGTCGTCATGGGGCAGATCGCATTCGCTCTCGGCTTTTCATCCTTCACGCGGGGGTACTTCAAGACGTGGCTCGACTTTATGGTCAGCGCGGGTATGTACGTCGTCGTTGCCGCGATCCTGATGCGTCTCGTGACTCATAGCCTGATCGAGGCGGTCCAGGACGCGGCCGGGAAAGGCCTAACGACCACCGGGGCAAGCGGCTACGTGTTCGACCTCGCCATCTTCGTGTTCCTGGTGTCGTTCGAGATTCCAAAGATCGCGGGTATGTTTGGCGGTGGCGCGAACGCGAGCGGCGCAATGGTCGGCAAGGTCGGCCGGGCGCTTACCGGAGGGTTGATGCCATGAGCGGGCCCACGGCAATTGGCGCGGCAGCACTGCTGGAACAGCACCAGCGTCGTATTGACCTGATAACGCAGTGCGCCAACGAGCCGAACAGGGCTGAGTTTGACCGCAAGTGGCTCTCGGTACTGCGCGGTTGCGCAGCGTGGTTCTCTACGCTCCCGCTCAGCCCGCAGCTTTACCATGACGCCGGCGGGGCATTTCGCTGCACCATCGAAACGGCCTTCTTCGCGATGCGGCTCGCCAGCGGGCGGAAGTTCGGTACAAACCTGCCTTCAGAGCAGCGCAGGCGGATAGAGCCGCAGTACAACTACGCAGTATTCCTTTGCGCAACGTGTTCGAGACTCGATGAGCCTTACCGGCATTTCCAGATCTTGCGCGACACTGACCGGGTCGAGTGGAATCCGTCGATTCACGGCAGCCTCGAGCCGTGGCTCGGAAATTCGCCCTACCGGATCGTGGTCCGGCCGGTACCGCTGCCTGTCGAGCGCATGCGCACGGGCATGCTTGCGCAGGTGCTGATCGGCTCGCAGCTGCTTGCCGGGCTCGACGGCGAAGTGCTTGCGGAGACGTTCGGGGCGATCAATCCAGTTCCAAATCCGCAAGGCATCGAGACCCTTTTGCACAAGGTGGTGCGTGAAGCCGTCAACGTTGCGGACGAGTCGGACCGGAAGGCGCAGCGGGGCGTGTTCGCGCCGGTGAGCTATACCGTTCCCTCGGCCGTACAGGTTGCTGCCGAACTGCAGCCAGTTGTCGCGTCGGTGCCCCCGCCAGCTTCACCGTCAACGCCATCGTCAACACCGCCGTCACCGTCAGCCGCGGCCTCAGTACCGCAAGATGCTCCGCAGGCGCCGGCAGCGGGGGACGCGGCCGTCGAGGAGCCGTCTGCGTCGCCTTCGCCGCCTGGGGCGGCCGCCGCGCCAACTCCGATGCAGGCGGCGGAAGGCGCATCTCCAGCCCGATCGGCAGGCACGTCGGCTGAGCGCATGGCCGCTTCGCCCACGGCGCGCGCGCAGTCGTTGCATGAAGCCATCGGTATCACGCGAGAGCCGGACCCGGCCCCCGCGCCGGAGCAGAAGCCGATCGACCCGACTGTAATGCGCGCGACTCCCCGAGCGGCCGACACGCGCGAAAAGCCGGAAGCGCCAGCAGGGTTTGACGACGTGCTGAAGGGTCTCCCCAACTCCGTTCGTGAACTGTTCGTCGCACTGCGGGAGGACGTCATCGCGGGCTCAGCGAAGGTCGAGTGGAACGACAAGGGCCTGGTGATTGGCAAGCGCCTTATCGGTAGTTACGGGCTGGCGTCCAGCACGCTCGTTGAGCACATGCGCAAGCGAAGTCTGATGGTTGCGGATGGCTCTACTGACATTACGCTCGCGCCACGGGCGGGCCAGCTTATTCTGGAGCGACCGGCGTGACAAGTTACATCAACCACTTCCGACCGATATACGAGTTCCGCGCGGCTGTCTTCTGGCTCGCTGCGTGCGTTTTACTGCCGCTCTCGGGCATGCCGTACGCGTGGGCATTCATGCTCGTTGGTCTCTCGTTCCTGCTGGTGCGCTCCCTGCAGATCTGGAGCGCGCTCAAGTTCCGCATGGCGATTTCGACCAAGTGGCTCACTACGCTGCAGGTGCCCAAGCTGCTGCAGGTCCAGAAGCGCATGCGCGAAGAGGCGAACTCAATGTACCTGGGCATCGGCTACGAATGGACCCAGAAGCATTGCCAGATCGCGCACGACATCCTGCGCATGCCGACGACTGACATACCGGGCCTGCCGCGATGGCTGAACAAGACGAAGACGGGTCGCAGGATCGAGGAAGCGATCGAGGGCATCTTCGCTCCCAAAGACAGTATTCGCGATGTCATGCCTCAGGGTTCTTCGTGGATACACGGCATGGAACCGAAGAAGGCGCTCGTTCCGTTCCACTACAAGGCGATGGGCGGCCACACCCTGGTGGGAGGCACGACCGGTGCCGGCAAGACGCGCACATACGAGGTGATATCCACGCAGGTCATTCACCTGGGCGACGTGCTGATCATCGTAGACCCGAAGAACGACGCCGAGTGGAAGCGCCGGGTCGAGAAGGAGTGCGCGCGATCCGGTCGCAAGTTTCTGTACTTCAATCAGGCCAAGCCGTCAGAGTCGATCCGCCTGAATCCCATCGAGAACTGGTCGCAGCCCTCGGAAATTCCGAGCCGGATCGCGCAATTGATGGAAGAGGGGCCATTCCGCGATTTTGCGTTCCTGTTCATCGACCGCGCCGTCAAGGGCGAACTGTACATCGGCGACAAGCCGACTTTGCGCTCCATCCTGAAGTATGCGCAGTCGGGGATCACCACACTGCTTGAGAAAAGCCTGAGGCGCTTTTTCGTGGAGCAGGGGCTATCGGACTGGGAAGAGCAGGTCGCAACGGAAACGACTCGCCAGGGCGCGCGCAACAACGGCGCCGGGCCTATCGACGCCATGATCGCGCTGTACACCGCGCGGTTTGCGGCGCATGAGCGCGGTCATGAAGCGATCGACGGTTTGATCGCGACCCACGTGCACGACCGCGAGCACTACATGCGCATCATTGCGTCGGCCCTTCCTCTGCTGCAGATGCTTGCCACCGGCGAGACCGGATTGATGCTCGCGCCTAAGGCCGACGACTTTGACGACGAGCGTGAGATCTGGGATATCGACAAGATTATCAAGCAGAAGGCCGTCTTTTATATGGGCCTGGATTCGCTGTCGAACAACATCGTCCAGAAGGCGATCGCATCGATGATCCTTTCCGACGTGGCGGCAGTGTGCGGCTCGATCTATAACTTCTACGATTCGCCACCCGAGGTGGTCCTCATCATCGATGAAATCGCGGAGGCGATCAACGAACAGGTGATCCAGATATTGAACAAGGGGCGGGGCGCCGGCTTCAAGGCGTTCGTCGCCTTTCAGGCACGGGCGGACCTGGAGGCTCGCCTTGGAAATGCCGCGAAGATGTTGCAGGTTTTGGGCAATTTGAACAACCAGATCATTCTACGCTTGGAGGACAGTGATACAGCGCAGTGGTTCTCGGACAAGGTCGGTGAAACCGCCATTCGGAACATGACGATCACTGGCAGCACGAGCACCGGCAGTGAGGCTCACATCGGTGAGTTCACCGGCGGGGTTTCCCGTTCGCTACAACTGGAGAAGGCTCCTCTGATTCCCACTGGCCTGATACATAAACTTCCGAACCTGCAGTACTTCATGCGCATCTCGGGCGCAGCTGTGTATCAGGGACGTATTCCAATCCTTCAAGGCTAACCAAACGCATGTCTGCCGTATTCAAAAAAATCATCCGCGACTACAAGCTATCGTCCCGCCTCGTCCCGGTATTCACGGTGGCGCCGGAGCTTGAGCTCGCCTGCGCACGTGTGGCCGATTTCATCGGGGAGAAGTTCATTGGCGAGTCAGAACCGCTCGTCAAGGAGATGCTCGACGGTGGCCTCGCGGCGTACAAACGGACGCGAAAGACGGGGAACCCGCATGTGGCATTCATGCAGGGTCTGTTCGCGGGCGCGCATCTGCTTTACGCGCGCCGGTACGTCGCCCGGGACGGCGAGCGCTATCACGTATGGCCGCCGATGCTTGAGCCGGTCACGCAGTTCGAGGCGCGGCACGTGGCGCTCGGCACCGAAATGGTCGACGAGCAATGCCCGGAGTCCGTCACGCAGCGTTCCGCTGCTTTCCAGCTAGCGGCTCGCGCACTGACCGGCGAGCATTTCAGGCTCTATTTCGAGGACTATGATGTCGCCCACACTTTTCCTGATAGCCAAGCTGTCGCGGGTTGAGTCGGACGTCGCTCGGCGCGCGATGTCCACAGCGAGGGCACAGGACGAGGTCGACGCGCCGAGGCCCGCTGAATTTTCCAGGGGCAGCGGCGCGATGGTCTACGCGCTGGCCCTGTTCGTCACGCGCCGGCCTGCGCACTTCTGGCTGGGGCTAAGCGGGCTCGTCGCGTTCCCGATCTACATTCTCGCGAGGATCGTCACGAACCTGCTGGAATGGGGTGTCCACACCTATGGCCAGTAGCCGCTTTGTATCCCACATAAAGTGGTGGTTCTTCTTCGTGCCGCTGATAGCGGTACTGGTCATGCCTGCAATACCCGACCGTTCATGGTTTTCGATCAAGGACGAGGAGGTAAAGTCGGTGGTCTCGATAGTCGGGGCTGACCGGGCGGACGAGGCCGTGGCTCTGACCAATGCCCGTTTCAGGCGCTGGTTTGTGCAAAGCGGTCTCGTGCGGTCGACCATGAACGCGGCCGGCAGCGGAGAAATCAGTGATGGTGGCATGTCGGACCTCGCGCAAGCCTGGGTGCACAACTTCTGGCTGGAGATCTACCGCGTGGTCTATCGCGCGACCGTGATGAAGCTGTTCGTTCTCGGCACGCTCGTGTTCTGTGTTGCCGCCTTCGTCGACGGTACGGTCCGGCGCAAGATCAAGGCATCGGCCGCGGGCTTCGCTAGCCCGCTGTCGTTCCATCTGGCCGGGCATGGCATCCTGCTCGTGTTCGGCGTTTCGTTCGCCGTGCTGGTCCTGCCGGTTCCGATCTACGCGCAGTGCTGGATTGCGGTCGCCGCGATCCTAGGCGCGCTTTTGTGGAAAGCGGCCTCGTCGTATCAGTAGAAACACCGGGGAAAGCTATACGGTTTTCTGTAGCTTTCCCAGTTAGGTCCGTTAGCCGGCTCGCCCGAGACGTGTTTTTGCACCTATCAATCCCTGTCCCGACCCTCCTTCGCTTTTCGCGCCTGTTAGTCGGTTGCACGCCGACCACAAACTCCCTCATATCGTAGGCCCCCTTCGAACGCCCCCATCGAACGCCGTTGCGTAAAGTGCGCGCTGCCTTCCCGTTCGTCGCTACGAAGCCGTCCAACGATGAGCTGCCGTTAAAGCGGCTAGAAATTGACCACGTTTTACCCGGCGATCAACGTCTGCCGCGCAAACAATAGAGTTCATGCCGCGCGCGGGCGCGTGCACTTACCAAGGGACACAAATATGAGCGCCATCACCGAAGAGTCGAAGCCAGACGCCGTCACTGAACCTGTTGAAAAGCCAGTGGGTGTTATCGCGGCCGCGGGAGATGCAACCCCGGTCGAGCCGGCGAGCCTGGTCACCGACGGCGCGGACGGCGGTGAAATCGAGGCCGAACTCCAGCAGATGGAGGACGCTGCAAACACCCTTCAGAAGGAAGGGATGATCAGCGAGTCGGAAGCCGCGGAAAAGCGCGAACAGGTCGCGCGTACACGAAAGCTGTTCCGCGAACTCTCGCCGGCAGAGCGCGTAGCGATCGTGCAGCGCCGCCGGGAGATCGGCCGCGAACTGATGAACAGGCAGTTGTCCGGCGCTGCCGTCGTGCAGGCCACCGTGCGGCTGAACCATACCCGTCTCAAACCGCTGTTCGAGCAGTGGTGGCCGTATCTGAACCGCATGAGCATCAATCTGCAGCGCTTTGGCCGATCCACCTTCGGCACGGAAGATCTCGGCACCGTCACCGCCTGGTTTGAAAAACAGGTCGGCGAACTTGAAGCCTACGTCGAAGAGCAACTGAACGTAGCTGCTGGGTTTCGCGAGAAGACGGAGGGCAGAATGAAGGAGCAGGGCGACATTGTGTTCGCGCCCACGGTCACGAAGCCTTCGCTCGATATCCAGGTCGAAGCCTACTCGCGTTTCTCCATGCGCGTTCTCTCGCTCCTGCTGAAGTTCGACAAAGTGATGGATCACTTCGACTTCCTGGTCTGGAACGGCGTGCGCGATCAGTCGGACGTGGACGAGGAAACCACCCGCTTCCTGCGCAAGTTCCATCCAGTCGGTGTGCGCGGCTACATGACCCACTTGCGCCTGATGACGACGGTGCGGGGCCGCTAACCGGAGCCTTCAATGCTTGATGGGCTCAATCCGCAGCAGCGCGAGGTGGCGGAACTTCGCCGGCACTGTGTCGCCATTGCATGTCCGGGCGCGGGCAAGACTAAGACTATTGCCGCGAAGGCAGCATTGCTTCTTGCCGATCCGCACGCAGTTGTCGGCGCGGTGACGTTCAGCAAGGATGCGGCCGTGGAGCTGCGCGACCGGATTCTCGCATTGGCCGGTGGCGGCGCGAGAAGCCGGCTGATCGCGGGGACGTTCCATTCGCTCGCGAACCGACAGCTGGGCAAACGCGATATTGCGACGGATGGGGACCGCGCAGGTCTTCTCGCGCGCGTTCTCGCGGAGCTTGGGCTTCAATGGAAGGTCGACGAGGTGATTCCGGTCATCGAACGGATCAAGACCAACTTTGGGCGCGTGGATGCCAACAGCCCCGACGCCCAGCTGTACCATGCCTATCAGGAAGCGCTCACGCGTAACGGCAAGATCGACTTTCAGGACATGCTGCGACTGTCCGTGGCTGGCATGGAAAGCGGGGACATCGAACCATACCGGTTCACCGATCTGCTCGTTGACGAATTCCAGGATACGGACCCGCTGCAATATCGGTGGGTCGAGCTTCACGCAAGCGCGGGCGCGAACGTCACGGTCGTCGGTGACGATGACCAGAGCATCTACGGCTTTCGCGCCGCGCTCGGGTTCCGCGGAATGGAGACCTTCGCAGAATCATTCAGCGCCCAACGCGTCGTGCTGGGTAGCAATTACCGCTGCCGCACTGAAATCCTGTCGGCGGCCGATCGGGTCATCCGGAACAACGTCGAGCGCGTGGCGAAGGTGCTGCGGGCTGAACGCGGCGCCGGAGGCGCGATTGCCACGCGCCGCTTTGACGATGAGTACGCAGACGCTGTGGCCGCAGTCGAGCAACTCCAACCCCAACTCGGCGCGGGTAACTCGTGCGCGATTCTCGCGCGCACCAACCGCATTCTCGACCCGATCGAAGCCGTTTGTCGCTCTCACGGTGTGCCTTACTACCGTGCCTCCGGTAGTTCTGTGCTCAACCGGCCTCAGGGCGCGCTGATGTGCAACCTGCTGCTGGTAGTCGAGGGGCGCAAGCAGAATGGGCTGGACGCGGTGCTCGGGTACACCGGTATGAGCTCGACGCATCTCAGTGCACTGCACCGGGACATGGGCGCGGAGCTTATCCAGCGAGCAAAAAAGGACCTCGTCGGCCTCGGCTTGCCGGAGGACACGGCAAGCGCGTATCGCGCTTTCATGAAACGGCTCGCGGAGTGGACGCAGATGTCCGAGCGCAAGTTCTATTCGCTGGCGCTCGACGGGGTCCTGGAAATGATGATGACTTACGCCCGGGACGATCATGCGAAGCGCGCGATCCAGGCAACATACGATGTACTGTCGCGCCTGACCGGGACGTTTGGCGAGCGCATCGAGTATCTGAAACGTGACAACAACAAGCCAGCGGACGGTGCACTGGTGCTCACGACCATGCACAGCTCGAAGGGACTTGAATGGGATCACGTGTGGATCACTCGCGCCGAGGAAGGCGTGGTTCCCGACGAGAAAGGTACTGAATCGGAAGAGCGTCGGCTTTTTTATGTCGCCATGACGCGCGCTCGGGACACACTCACCATCGCTACGATCAAGAAGAACCCGGTCTCACGATTCGTCATCGAATCTGAGGTTCGCTGACTCAATGGAGCTGTCAATGCTGAACCGCCTGTTCGGCGTGCTGGGTTACGTACCGGCGTCGTCCCTAAGGATTGTCCCGGAGGACGCGCAACAACCCGCGGTAGAACCGCCTGCGCTCCATCGGCTCTCCATCCGGGAATTCGACTATGGGCGCGCTAGCGCAGACGCCCAGTGCTACTGGCACTCTGATGGGGAAGACTTCCACTACGCCCTCGGTCGCGACGATTGGGCCCCGCTCGCAGTCGCCGGCTTCTGTCTCACGTCCAGTCGTCAGTGCCTGGCGTGGCTCGACGAGAGCTTGCGGGTGCGCACCGGGGTAAGCCAGGATGTAATCGAGGGGTGGCGCCGGGCGAACCGGCCCGTGCTGGAAGCATACGGATCGAGGCTGGACGAGCGGGTTTCCTTCCCTTCGCGGCAACAGGACACCGGTATCGCGGAAACGGACACCGTGCCGTTCATCGCGGTGACGGAAATGGCTGAACTATTTGCGCTGGCGTGGCAGCGCGCGCACCTCAATTCCCCGTTCGTGTTCCTCGGTAACTCTGCTCCGTATGTGGCCCTCGGCGGCCACCACGTTTTGCGCGCTGTTCGTGATGCCAACAAATACGCGCTGGAGCGAACGCTTGAATGGCTCGCACTGTGGCTCGAAGCCCGCGGGCTGACCGTTGATCGCCGCAGGCATGTCGTCCACATGCCCGGATATCAGGCACTCTACTATCGTGGTTCCGCGGAGATGTGGGATTAGATCGATGCATCGCGCCATGCGTCGCAGTAGCCAAAAGAAGAAGGGGCGCTCCATCCGGATGCGCCCCTTCTTGATGAAAAGTGGGGTGCTCAGGTGTTGCCGGCGGCCGCACGTGAGAGCTGCTGGACGTTGCTCGAGTTTTCGATCGTCAGTTCGCTCTTGCGCTTGATCTGACCTTCGAGCGATGCTCGGGGACCCAGCCGGATCGTCCCGTAATAGTAGACGTTGCCTTTCACGCGCCCGTTGATTTCGAGCACGCCTCGCGCGTGTACGTCGCCCTCGACCGTCCCGTCGATTCGTACGTGCTCGCCCTCGACCTGACCTTTCACCATTCCGCCCTGGCCGATGTGAAGCAGCCCCGAGTTCGAGACGACACTTCCATCGACAATGCCGAAACTGCTGAGACCGTGGTCGAGGATGACATTTCCGTGGATGGAAAGTCCGGTGGAAAGCAACGTTACGTTAAGTGGTTGCGATTTCATGGGAGACCTCATCAGAACAGTTGAACATCGCCGGACTTCGTGGCCGGTGCGGTGGGTTGCGCAGGTGGCGCTGCGGGTGCATCGTGGGCCACAGAAGAAGCCGGTTCGCGGTGTGGCTTGATGTGATGAAGAGGACGCAACGCGGGACGCGTCGCCGCAGGCTGCGCACTCTCGGCCTGTGGGGCTGGGTTAGTTGCGGTGTTTGCCGCATCTCGCGTGGCGGGTGCAGAGTCCTGGCGCTGGGCGGGCTGAGCGGCGACGGATTCAGAAGCTTGTGGCTGCGTCTGGCTAGCGGCTGCTGTCGCGTGTGTCGCTCTGATAGGCGAAGCCGCGGCCTGCGTCACTGTGGTGGGCTGTATGTCATGCGCGGGCGCCACTACTACTGGCGTCGGAACCGCAAGGGCCTTTGGGTCGACATGAGAGAGCGGTGTGCGTCCGCCCGTCAGCGCAGTGTCGAGATCGCCGGAGGTCAATGGTCGAGGTGGCGCGGCGCTAACCGGCATGTCAGCGGATGCGGGCTGCTGGGCCACTGCTGGTGCAGGTCGGCCGGGCGTCTGCGCGTCGTGCGGGACGTGAGCCGTCGCATGCATCGCCTGCCAGATCCGGGCGGCGCTCACGCCACCTGCACCGGCGATTGCGGCGATAGCAAGCGCCAGCAATGCGGGTCGTCCAGCGCTGCGCATCTTCGACATGAGCGCGCGGGCCGGAAGCAAACCGGGCGTAGGACGCTCCGGTGCGGGCAGCAGCGGCATGGCCGCGGTATGGCGGGCAAGGTCGATGATGACGGGCTGAGCCGTATATTGCGCGTGCAGCGCCTGAATTTCTCTGATGTCCATTTCCTCTCCAACAGGGTGATGGGGCGAGCGTATCCATCCGGCAGCAAGCTCAAGTGCCGGCAAAGTCGACAACGGGATAATGCGGTTCAGGAGCCCCGGCGTTCGCCGTCGAACTCGTACTGGTCGTTGTCAGGCATGCAAACCTGAACGATGTGCTTAAGCCGCCGTTCCGCGTTCGAAAGAATCCGGGCGCGATCTTCAGGCGTGATCTTTTTCATCACAACGGCCGCCAGAGATTTGACAAAGATGCGGTCGAACTGGGTTAGGCAGCGAACCAGCAACCCGGCGAGCGGGCGCGTAACGACGAGCTCGATCTCTTCGTGCGGCATATCAATTGCGCGTAGCTCGTGACGCGCGAGCCAGCCATCGGTCTTCCGGAGCCACTCGGCCGTTTCCCGCAATGCGTTCTCAAGGGCCCGGACCTTACCGCCTCGCGCGACGGCGATCTTTGCCGCGCAGAAGTTGTAGTCGGAGCGGATGTAGTCGCGGGCAAACTGCGAGCTATAGCGCAGGACCGTTGTTGTATCGGATTCCGGATTGATTCGGGCGATACGCGTGTCACTGGTCAGGCGCTCAATAGGCTTCAGCCCGCTCAGCGGTGGGCTGTCGGCTGTGGGTGCGTCTTTGTCCGGGCGCTCTGGCTCCGGGAGGAAATCAGGAACTGCGGCCATGGTCTTTTTCGGGTGGTCTCTCTCACCACCAATTTTGCGTGCGGTAGCACACATTGACCCAGGCAAAAGCTGCGCTGTTTTCGCGACCTTTCGGGGTTATGCGCGCTCACTTTTGCGCAATACTGACTCTACTTCTCGCGTCTCTGACGCATCGACATGACCCGGCCAGCCCGGAGTCCATCTTCTGTACCAAGCCGTGCCTGCAGCTTTACCCCGAGGCATGCTCCGACCAGTTGGCTACTGGTGTGGAATTCTCTTCTGATGAGCGCCTCGCCCGCGCTCCCCATTCATTCAGTCGTAAAACTCGTCGCTGGCCGCATTCATTTGCGCCGCGACATCGTTCGGACCCGGACATCGGGTGTTCTCTCTCCAGAGCCCGTCTGGGTAGAACGATCGAAGTCGACTGAACCGTGATCCTGCGGCGGAATGCATTTTCCGAAAATGGGCTGTTGCGCAGCGTGATCATGCTGCGCGAGGACGACTGACGTCCTCGTATATGAGCCCTCGGCTCCCTGAGCGCCACGACCCCAGAAGGGTTGTGGCGCTCAGGTCATTTTTTATCGAATCCCGAAACGCGTTCCTCACTCCGAGGGACGCGTTTTTTTTCGTCCTGTTGTCCTGCCCCATAGGAGGTCTTCCTTGCTTCCAGACCGTCTTGACGAGCGCATTGCCGAAGCGATCAACCACACGATTGCCGAGGAGCGCGCCACTGTAGATACCGCATCGCCAGCATGGCGGGCGCGTTGCGAGGTCGCCCAGGTCGCGAAGTACAGCGATCCGGATCGACGCGTTTTTCTTTCCCACATAGCCGAGCGCCGCGGAGACGCGGCAGCACACGCGCTGGAGCAGTCAGCCAGCGAGTTGCGCACCCGGCCATCTTTTTTCTAGCGAGAAAACTCTCATGAATGCCGTAGTCAATCTCGTCAATGGCCCTGCTCGCAGCGTCGTTGAGGAACGCGCGTTGCGGCCGCCCGTTATCGGGCATATCCGCCCAGGTATCAAGGTGCTCACTGCAAAGGCGCGAGGCAACGCCCAGGCGATCTGCATCTATAACGACATGGTCGCTCAAGGCCATCCGTACGATGCGATAGCCAAAGTGATTGAATCGAAGTGCAATCTGAAAAACGCGCTCGTGCCGAAGAACACCGCGTATTTCACCTGCCGCCGCTCGGACTTCAACAATCCGGACGTGGCCGACGAAATTCTGCGGCTCTATGGCGAGGACCGCGGTGACGGCGTGAAGCTCTACCGGTTTCCCGTGCTGTTCGCGTTCAACGACTGGATGCAGAACCTGCCGAACCAGATGACCGTATACGGCACAAATGGTCGGAAGTTCTTCTCCCAGTACGAACGCGATGGAATCCGCTATTGCATGACATATGCAAAGATCGAGCGCGATCCGCGTGCGCAACGTGCGGTCCGGCACTTCGGCGGACGCACCGTCATCCGTCGTCAGGATGAGGCGATTCCGGACGGCATCTGCGATCCGGAACAGTGCCCGCAGTATCAGGCGCGACACTGCAATCTGTCTGCAAGCTTCGTGTTCGCGGTGCCGGACATCAAGGGGCTCGGCCTGATTGAATTGCCGACGAACTCGATCTACGTTCTGCAGAAGGCCTACTCGGCGATGCAGACGGTGCAGCTTGCTCGGGGCAAACTGACAGGCACGCGATTCTGGATCACAAAACGTGAGTTCGACATTACGCGGATCAACGAGCACGGCGAGGCAGTGAGAGCCAGCCAGATGCTCACGGTACTCGATGCAGACATCGATATCGGTGCGTTGCTCGACGCTGCCGATGATGCACCTTCCGCGCTGGAAACGGCGAGCCGGGCGGTCGCGCTGATCGAAGCGGGCGGCAATGTCGTGCGGCTCGGCGGCGAAGTCGATGCAGCGATCGGTAACGCGGTTGCCGAAGGTACCGTGATGGACGCGTCCGTCGACCCGGAGGCGGGCACAGGTGTCGGCACGACGGTAACTGTTGGAACTGAAGCTGCGACGGCAAACGAAGCCGCGGCGGCGACCGTCACCACCGCTTCGACGGCAGGTGCAGGCAATGCGGCGGCTGCCGGTCCGTTGTTGCAACACGTGCTTGCAGCACAGCCGGCGACTGCCGGATCGACGGAAACGCTTGCAGACAAGCGCGACCGGATGTCCGACCTGCTGCAACGGCTTGGCCTGAGCGCGGAGAATCGCAAACAGGACTTCCGCATCTACGCCCATACGAGGTTCGGGCGCGGCTGGACCGAGCGCGAGCAGGACGTCGACCAGATGAACGAGCGACTCGTGCAGGCACTGACCGACCGTGAAGCGTTCGATCGCGAGATCGGCGCGGCCAGACAGCCGACGTTTCTCGACTGACCTGACGTTCCTTCAATCCTTGCCAGCCCTTCGGGGCTGGCTTCCTTCCTGCTTCTTTCCTGTTTCGATCGCGAGAACATTTCAGCAAGCCCGCGTTTGCTCAAATGCTTTCGACCGCGCAACTGCGCATCGAAAAGAGCCCGCCTCGGCGGCCCATTTCCTGTCTGGTTTTCAAGGAGTCGTCCTGTGCGCAAGATTGGCAATTTCACCGCGTTTTTTGGCGCGGACGATGTGTTCAGCAACTGGCATCTCTGCCGTTTCACCTATCACGACGTTGCGTTCACGAGCGTTGAACAGTTCATGATGTTCTCCAAGGCGAAGCTCTTCAGCGACGAGAAGTCGGCTGCAAGGATTCTCGCCACTCGCGATCCGATGACCCAGAAGATGATAGGCCGCAAGGTGGCCGGCTTTGATCAGAAAATCTGGGTAGCGAAGCGCGAGTCGATTGTCTTCGTGGGATGTCGCGAGAAGTTCGCGCAGAACCCGGGGCTCAGATCCATCCTGCTTGCCACGGCGCCGACCGAACTTGTCGAAGCCAGTCCCTACGATCTGATCTGGGGCATCGGCATAGGCGAGCGCGACCCACGGCTGTCTGACCGGTCGCAATGGCGTGGACAGAACCTGCTCGGCATCACGCTGATGCGGGTTCGCGATGCGCTCGCTATGAACTGATCTTCCTTTCTTCACACCCTCGCGGGTGTTCATCCTTGAGGCTGCCTTCGGGTGGCCTTTGTGCTTTTTACGGAGGCGAATTTGAAACTCGCTCATTTTTCTGACCTGCATTACGCTCCGGACAATCTGGCCGAATCGGAACGCTGTTTCAGCTTTGCGGTGGGCGACGCGATCGCGGGCGGCGCACAGGTGGGTGTTATTTCCGGCGATTCGACCGATCATCGGCTCGACGCTCATGCACCGTCCCTGCACGCGCTTGCTACCCAGGTGCACCGGCTCGCTAACGCGATGCCAGTGCTGATGCTGCAAGGCACGTTCTCTCACGAACCTCCGGGCACGCTCGACAACTTTGCATTGATGGGCGGCGCGCATCAGGTGCACATTGCCGATCGCGTTTCGCAGGTCGCGCTCATCGACGGTCGTTTCTGGGCCTCGGCGGGCCCGGTATTCTCGGACGACGAGCTGTGCCAGTTCATCGGTGTGAAGCCTGAAGTTGTGTTCACGTGCCTTCCGACGGTCAACAAGGGCCAACTGGCCGCGGGCGTTGGCGCGCTGGCAGCCGGTACGGAGCTGGGCGATGTGCTTGCCGCATATCTGGCGGCGGCAGGCCGCGTGAACACGCAGCTTCGGGCAGCGGGTATCCCGACGGTCGGTGTCTCGCACGGCACCGTCAATGGCTGCACGACGGAGCATGGCGTGGTGATGGCGGGCTTCGATCATGAATTCTCGCTCACGGCGCTCTTCGAGGCCCAATGCGATGGGTTCATGCTCGGCCATATCCACAAGGCGCAGCAGTGGGCGCGCGAGGGAAGACTGGTTGCGTATCCCGGCTCGATCGGCCGGTTTCATTACGGCGAAGAGGGCGAGAAGGGCTATCTCGCGTGGGACGTGCAACCCGGTATGGCGAGCGCAACGCCCATCGCGACGCCATCGCGTCAGATGGTCTGTATCGACTTCGACGGGCCGCCCGATATGGCGCGCCTTGCTGAAATCGCCGCTGACGCCACCGACAAGTTCGTGCGTGTGCGCTGGCAGGTCGACGAGGAGCATCGGCAGGCCGTCGATCGCGAAGCCATCAAGGCGCTGTTTTCCGGCGCTGCGGGCCTCAAGGTCGAATCGCGGGTCCTTCCCATCGTGCGTAGTCGCGCCGAGGGCATCAGTCTCGAGACGACGGTCGAGGGAAAGCTCGCACGCTGGGCCGAACTGACTGTCGTTGATGTCGGTCCGCTTCAGGAGCGCTTGCAGTTGCTGGTCTCGGCAGAGGTGGAGGCGATCGCATCAGATGTTCTGGCGCGCATCGACTCACAACCGGACGAGCGGTCTGATCCGCAGACGCTTGCAACCGTGCTGCCGTACCCAGCGGTCGGTGCCATCGCGGCAGATGCGCCGGCAGCTTCCGCGGTGCCGTCCGCGCCCGCTGGCACTGAGCCTTCAACGCTGGACTGGCTGAATGACGATCTTTTTGCGGCATAGCCGCCGTCTAGCGGGAGTGGCCTGTAAGGCGCTCCCGTGCGGGACGCGAGTCGTGTTCCGGTAGCACGTCATCCGCGTGTTACCGGAACCAGATTTACCCGCGTCTCTGACGCATCGATCGCAGTTCGCTGCATCCATTTTTTTCTTTTAACCCTGGCGGGGAAACATCCCTCCAAGGATGCACTCCGCCGATTTTTCTTCGGAGTGTCCTCATGTTTGGTCTTTATCCAGCCGGCGCCAGATGGGTCCGGCACTTTTCGGCAGCACGTGCGCCTCGCGACATCCAGAAGGTCCTCACGGTCCACGCCGGATTCAGCGCAGGCATTTTCCATCAGCCCTTCGGTGAGAGCCGCGGCGCGGTAATCGCGCAGAAGGGTCGTTTGCTGGTACTCGCGGAACGCATTGATTCGGTCAGTGCCGATCTTGCGCTGGTGCCGGACGTGCAGATGCAGAACCTGCTGTGGTCGTTCAACAGCGGTTATGCGAATCAGTGGGGCTCGCGCGAGCTCCGCGTGCTGACAGGTTGCGACAATTGGGATGCATTGCTGCGGCAGGCGAGCGCCGATTACGCACACGCCTGCAACCTCGTTGAGGAAGCTGTCTCAGGCACTCTCGAGGCGAAGGCGGCCGAGAAGGTGGCCGCTGAAAGGCTCGCCGCTGAAAAGGCCGCGGAGAAGGCAACTGCGGTAGAAGGGACTGACGCACGTCGCCTGGCAGATCCCGTCGTCGGCACGTTGTACGCCAACGACGATGATGTGCCGTGGCTGCCGTCGGATTACCTCTTCGATGCACCGCATCCGGAGGTCGCCTCATGCGCCCACTAAAGCTGATCCTGACGGGTTTCATCGGGGTGCGCGACGGTATGAAACGCGAGAGCGTCTCACTCGATCTCGCGTCGCTGCCAACAGGCCTTATCGCGTTGACAGGTCCGAACGGCGCGGGGAAATCCACGATCATGGATAACCTGCATCCATACAGGATCATGCCTTCGCATGCGACCAAGCTTTCTGTCGACGGATTCTCGTACTGGGACCACCTGTACGGAACGCACGCGCTCAAGGAGTTTGAATGGGAGCACGGCGGCGTCCATTACCGTTCATCGTTCGCGTTCCGCAAACCGGGAAAAACCGGCAAGGCTGAGTATTTCCTTGCATGGTGCGACCCGAGCGGCACATGGCAACCGATGCAGACCGGAGACGGCACTGTGTCAGACGGGAAAGCCGAAACCTACGATGCGTGTGTCGAGTCGGTGTGCGGTTCGCTGGAGTCTTTTTTCACCAGCGTATTTTCCGCACAGAACCGCCGACCACTCGCGTCCTATGGCGCAAGTGAAATTAAAGGGCTGCTCGCGGAGCTTCTGCATATCGACCATCTGCGCGCGCTGTCGGCGAAAGCCGGCGACGTCGTGAAGGTTCTCGGCCGCGCGCTCGATGCTACGCACCAGCAGCTTGTTGCATTCGGGGCGAAGCGCGACCGCGTTGTGCAGATTGATCAGGCCATCGCGTCGGATGTCCAGTCAGTCGCCGCGGCTCGGGAGAGCCGGGAGGCATTCAATGCCCGGTCGGTCACGCTAAGCGATCAGCGCTCAGTTCTGGTTGCAAAACAGACTGCGAACGCGGATGCGCAGGCCCGGATAAGGGAACTTGCCGGACGACGCAGTCAGATCGCGTCGTCACTGCAGGCACTGGTGAATGACGGCGTGGCTGACGATCGCCGCTTTGCGCAGCGACTGTCGGCCTTACGCGAGTCGATTGCCGGTCACAACGCGGTGATTGCCCAGCGTGACGCCATCCTGGGTGCCGCCGCCGCGCGCGATGGTGCCCAGGCCCGTCTGGCGAGCCTCGAAGCGCGTGTGGAGCCCATGCAGCAGGCCATCGCAGCACTGGAGGCCAAGCAGCTTGAACTGACCGCGGCCACTTCGCGCATCAACGGGCTCACGTCCGAGGGTGAGTCGAAGGCGTCGTTGCTGAAGTCTCTGGAACAGCAGGCTAGCGTGATCGCTGCCGTTCCCTGTGCGGGTCACGCGATGCACAACACGTGCCCTCTGCTTGCCCAGGCGCGTGAAGCCGATGCAAAGGTTCCCGAGCAGCGCATTTCGCTCAACAACCTTCGTGTGGCGTTTCGCACGAACCGTGAAGCGGTGGATCGTCTGACGCCCGAAGTGCAGCAGCTTGCAACGCGACGGGCCGAACTCAAGACGCTGTCCGGGGAGATTGCGGCCTCGCGGCGTGATCTGCAAACGGCGCTCGATCTTGCGGCGCGCAAGCCATTGCTTGATGCAGCAACCGAAGGCGTTCGCAAGGCCAGTGAAGAACTGGACACTGTGGAAGCCGAGGCGAAGTCTGTTCGAGAGCGACGACAGGTACAGCAGGAAAGTCTGTCGGTGCAGGCGCGCGAACTCGACGCAGAAGTTGCGCGGCTCGGTGTCGAAGACGTGACCGCTGCCATTGCTGATCTGGACCGGCAACTGACGCAGTGTCGCGACGGCATCACCGCAGCCGATGCGCGGATCGAATCGCTGATCCGTTCACAGGCAACGCGTGAAGTCGAGCGGCAGGCCATCGCAAAGGAGCTGGCGGGATTCGACGCGACGCAATCGCGTGCGAACCGCATCTCCGATGAGATCACCAGCTGGAAGCTGCTTGCGAAGGGTCTAGGCAATGAAGGTGTGATTGCCCTGACGATCGACGATGCGGGCCCGGCGCTGACGAAGATGGTGAACGACCTGTTGCTTGCCTGTTATGGCATGCGCTTCACGGTCGAGATCCAGACTCAACGCGCACTGGCGAGCGGCGAACTGCGCGAGGGATTTGAAATCCTCGTGCACGACGCCGATATCGACAGCACCAAGGCAGTGACGGTGATGTCGGGCGGCCAGAAGGTCTGGATCAACGAATGTCTGACACGCGGCATTGCGCTGTATCTGGCCAGTAATGCGGGCCAGCCGTATCAGACGCTGTTTAGCGACGAGTCCGATGGTCCGCTTGATCCGCAGCGCAAGCTGCAGTTCATGCGCATGAAGCGGGAAGTTCTGCGACAGGGCGGCTACGAGCGGGAGTTTTTCATCTCGCAAACGCCGGACCTGGTTGCCGAAGCGGACGCCGTTATCGACGTAGAGGCGCTTGCCGTCTGAGCGTCAATTTATCTTCCAACCCTGTGGGGATCGCTCCCCATAGGGGCGTTCCCTCGCTTTTTTTTCAACGAGGAACGCCATGAAACAGAAGTACGACATGTATGCACGAACCGGAGCAGTCACCGTCTCCGTTCGGCCTGCACTGCAGCGCACGGGCACTGTCCACACCTACGTCCTGAACGGCACGCTCCTGCGTGACGTCCTCGTCGACGGCAGGTGGGTAACGCACCACGCCAGCATCCCTTTCGAATCGCGGGCCGCGTAAGCGGCCTTCCTTTTCATACCGAGTTCACTAAATGCAAAACCTGATGATGCTGCTTCTGGCAGCAGGCAGTTCGACGCTGTGTGCCTGCACGATTCAACCGCAGGCCCAGCCTCAGCCGTCGAGGCACGTATCGACGATTGTCATCCAGCAGCCGCGAGGTGAGCCGGGCGACTTCATTCTTTGCAACGATGGTCGCGTGCTGGTTTTTCCGGTCGCGCACCCGAAAACCTGTTCCTGATCCGCAAGGCCTCGACCTCGAAAGAGTGTCGGGGCCTTTCGCATGGAGAGCCTTCATGAAAAAGCAGATCACTACCGCGGCAGCAATCGGCGCGTTGCTTGCCATTGCATACCTGTTCTGGGAGCAGCAGTCGGCGGCCGCTTTGTCCGCCACGGCAGGCAAAGCGATACGCGCACCTGGCGCAAGCCAGTCGCCGTTCGACCGGCGACTGAAAGTAGCCGTGTCAACGGGCACGCGACGCGACTCGCGTCACGGCGACTGTGTGCCGACCTAACCTCTGACGCATCTTTTACTCACCCGCCGGGGCAAGCCCCGGAAGGGGGAGCTGCCCCGGCAATCCTCTTATGGAGCAGGCCAAATGACTTACTCTTGCACTGATTTTTTTGACGACGTGATGCGGTGTCTCGCCGACTCTGGCGCAATCGCAACCGATGACATTCCGGAGAACAACCTGGGCGCCGCCGCGGATCTGGCGGTCGCGGCAATCGTTACGATGCGTCGCGCCAGCCTGTGTTCGAATTTCGTCCGTGAGCTTCTGGATGAAGTTGAGACGCTCGCCAATGTAGCCGAAGAACATGGCACCGGAGCGCTCGCGTTTCTGTTCTACCTTCAGGCCGCCGTTCTTAACGACACATCTGTCGAGGCGCGAAGCCACCACGACGCAGGTCTGCTGGCGCTCATCAGGCGTCTTCCGTCAGGCGTGACCTGGATGAAACATATCCGGGTCGTGGAGTCGTCCTAGCCAGCATTTATACCCTACGGGATCACGCTCCCGTACGGGCGTGATCGCTGCGTAGCCGTCGTGCTTTTTTCCCTATCCTTGCGGGGCACGCCCGCGAGGGCTGCTCCGCATTTTCCATTGGAGTGGCAAATGACTCGAAGCCCACGCGTGCCCGGCATGCCGGTGCTGCAGAAAAACGCTCATGTAGATGACGGGCTGCTCGTTCGAGTGGGCATCCCTCATAGCGGCGGTCGGCTCGCCTTTCATGCTTTCAACGAGGGGTACCCGGCAATGGTGTCGGCGTCTGCCTTCTGGAACCGAAAGACAGGCCGCTTTCGTATCCCGCGAGCGACCGATCTTACAGAGATTGACTTCGCCCTGGATAGCGCGGGTTTCTCAGCGATGAAGCTTTTCCAGGCAAAGGGTGGCCAAAACGGGATTGCAGGCGTCTATCCCTGGACCATGGAGCAGTTCGTCGAACTGGCGTCGTTCTCCGGGGCATCTTGGGTCGCACAGCCGGACATGTGCTGTGAACCGGAGCTTGCCGCAGATCAGGATGCGATCGACTATCGGGTGAATGCAACGGCGACGTTGCTGGAGTCCATGTTACGGGTGGTTTATGCGTGGCAGGACGAGCTTGCGGCAACCTGCAGTGCAGAGGCCGTTCAGAACACTGTCCGGATTCCGGTGCCCGTTGCGCAGGGCTGGGCAGTTGACGATTACCGACGAAGCATCGACCTGCTGCTGCAGGTGTGGGAGCGGTGGATGCCATGGGTTGCAGCGCCGGTTCTGATCGGCCTCGGTTCGGTCTGCCGACGGCACCTGACGGATCCCCGGTACGGGCTGTTCGCCATCCTGGAAGGCCTGGAAGGGCACCTGCCGACCGGATCCAAGCTTCACCTGTTTGGCGTGAAAGGGCAGGCCCTTGAGCGCGTCAAGATGTATGACTGGGTCGCCAGCGTCGATTCCATGGCGCCGGACTTTGCTGCGCGGGTCAAGGCGCGGCAGGCAGGGGCGTCAAACACCATTGCTCATCGTGCGGCCGAGATGGATCGCTGGATGAGAACTGCGTCGCGGCGGGCCGCGCATGGGGTCGGCGATCAGTTCCGCCTCGCTTTCAACAGGTGAGCGCCAATTGTGTCTTGATCAGCCCGTGGGCTCCTCTGGAACCCCGGGCTTTTTTTTCGTCTACGGCAGGGAGCGTCGCATAGCACTGTCGATTGCCGATGACATGTCCGGCGACCAGCATGACGTAGATTGTTTACCGACAGAGACCGGCCATGAAGGGACACTCGCGCTCAAAGCATAGATCGTCAACAAACCGGCTTTACGTCGTGAATGGCCGGTTGTCAACGGCGAATTGGCGGTCGCTGTCTTCATTAAATTAGACTGTCGTATCCGCACCTCTCATGCGCGACCGGGGCGTTGCTATGCCGACAACCGAAGTGGTGAACTTATACGGAGCCGCATGGAGTGTCTATGTGCGGATAGTCCGGCTTGCGCTGGAAGAGAAGAAGGTCAAATATGGCCTGGTCGAAGTGGACGTCTTCGCAGAGACGGGAGTTCCGCAGGAGCATTTGACACGGCACCCGTTCGGCCGCATTCCAGCCTTCGAGCACGGTGAATTCGAGCTTTACGAGACAGGCGCGATTGTTCGCTATATCGACGACGCTTTTCCCGGATGCAAACTGCAACCGACAGATCCGAGAGCCCGCGCCAAAGTAAACCAGATCGTGGGGATACTGGACTCCTATGCATACCGAACGCTAGTTTGGGACGTATACGTTGAACGGGTGGTTTTAGCTCGCGAAGGCCGGTTAGCTGACGAGCGGAAGATCGCCGCCGCGCTACCGCGTGCTGCTGTATGTCTATCCGAATTGAACCGGCTGTCCGACGACCGGGAGTTTCTGATCGGCGGGGACGTGACATTTGCCGATCTGTATGCCGCGCCAATGTTCGCATGCTTCATGCAGGCACCTGAAGCCGTTTCATTAATGGAGCAACACGAAAAATTTGTCTCCTGGTGGAAGCGATTCGCCGTTCGCGACAGCATGTCCCGGACGATTCCATGAGCCGCTGCGTGCGGCACGGGACGGCCAGACAGGGACACTCGACGACGTGGGACACATCGTCGACAATCGATCACCAGCCGAATTATTGACCGCGCAGCATTACATTTTTCGCCGATACAAGAAATCGTAGAGACGCTCGATGACCAAATATCAGCCACTTGCAGAACACTTGGCCGCGCAATCCGTCAGTGAACTGACACTCTCGTTTGCTGATGTGGAGAAAATAATCGGCGAGACGCTACCACCGACCGCTGACCGATTCAAACCATTTTGGGCGAACTCTCGAACTAAGGATGGTCATCCTGGGCGATGCTGGTTGGAGCAAGGCTGGCGGCAGGTAGGGCTGGACCAGGCCAATCGACTCGTCACATTCAGACGATCAGACGCCCGTCCAACAGAATCACTGGAGAGCCTTGAGCCAGTATCGACGGACACGCTTTACGATCTTTTACGCGAAGCAGGTGTGTCGATTGATGGTTGGAATGAAGACTTTAAGTCAAATCCTAACTTCTGCTACGAATGGTGCTTCGGATCGTTGACCGAAGGCTTCGTGCTTTGCCTCTGGTACAGCGAATTCAAAATCAACGAAGACGGATGGATTTACTTTGATCGGAATGTTCGTGTTGAGAAAGAGGAGCGGTCCGGAATAGCCAGCAATCCCGAAGTGGATATAAAGGTGCGCAATCGGGCAAATACCCAAGCGCGGCGGGGAGCGGCATTGGACGATGCGATTCGGGAGTCTTATGAGCGGCGACTTCCGGTGCGAGTAATTGTGGGCGCAGGAAAGCGCCCAGAGGGCGAAGAGCGGGCCGAGCGCGCAGCGAAGGTTGAAAAGCGTTATCTAGACGGCCAGGAGTGGTACGTTCACTCTTACGATTTTTCCAGCGGGGCATGCGTGATCGTGCGTGGGATAGAAAAGCCCGTCGATGGCAATGTCGATCAAACCAACACAGACGATGGCCCTTACGACGAAGTACAGAAACGCGCCATCAAGACCCGCCGTGGTCAGGCAAAATTCCGACGCGCGCTGTTGGACGCGTATCGAACGCGGTGTGCTGTCACCGGCTCACGGATTGAGGAACTTCTGGAAGCTGCGCATATCGTCCCACACTCATTGGTCACAGACTACAACTTGCGCAATGGGCTACTACTCAGAGCAGACATTCACACGTTGTTTGACCTCTACCTGCTGTCCGTCGACTCACGATCTATCGTTCATGTCGCACCCCAGCTCCGAATGACTGATTATGGGAAGTACAATGGTAGCTCGCTAGCGGTCGTACCGGATCGCTTCACTGACGCTCCCGGTCCAGACGCGCTCGACAAGCACTACTCGACGTATGTAGAGATGCAGCGGCAAAAAAAAGCGGTGACTTAGCGACGAGGGCTCGACTGGGTAAAACTTTTCACAGGGCAAACCGGACGGGAGCAACATGCTCGAAATTCAACTTCTCGAAAGCATAAAGTATCTTTTAAACGTCACCCGAAACTAAGCGCCAAGATGAACACAGTCCCAAAACTGCCGACGGTTAAGTACATTCCTGATCTTCTTGGAAATATCGAAGGATTAAAGCGGCATTCATTTATTAGTGTATTCGTTCCAGACCCAGCACTGTCGGAAGATGATAGAAAGTTACGATCATGGCTTCTTCATACAGTGGCGAGCGCATCAAGACATTACTCAAAGGCTAGAGAACTAGTCGAGCGGCAAGATAATGCGGATCAGTCAAGAGATGGAGGTGCACTATTCCATGTACTTGACGTATCGGAGCAGGTTGAGGATTGTGTCACGGCTACGTTTCGAGCTTGTATGGCAATCAAGAGGTTAGATTCGTCCCAGGTAGCTCAGGAATTTTGTAAGCATCATAAAAATTCAATTGAGGAATTGCGTTTGATACGAAACCAGTTTGACCACATGCATTCTCAAGTCACTACCGGTGAAACTGGCGCCGGTCCAATATCCATCATCTTCGCCGACGAAGGAAAATCTATCAAATTCAGAAAATTAAGCATGGAAACTTCTGCGCTTCATTCGATTATTAATGGAGCATTTCGAGTGGTGGCTAGCCTGTACCCTGCCTTTGACGTGAATTCGGCAAAAGAAGCAGGAGGACCAATGAAACTTACCATCAGCGCCTCCATTACAGTGACGGATGCCGACGGGACTCAACGACAAATCGGCTAGTGCTGTCACCGGCTACTCCTTCGGGCAAGTGGTACGTTCCTGCCGCGAACCGGTACGGTGTCTATATTGCGGACTAAAAGAACATCTGCGGTCGGGCGCTTGCTCTCAGATCCTCGACAATCTGCTCTGATCTGCCATCGGCCCGTCCATGGTTGGACGAAGATGCAAGCGTGCTTGAGAGGCTTTGCTGTTCGGCAGGTGGGAACTAACAACAATCAATAACCATTGGATTGACCACATGACCTTGGATGATTGCGACCGTATCTTTGACAGAGCACTTAGCAGCGAGGTGGAAGAAGAGTTCTCTCACGCCGTGGCTCCCTTGTTCAGCCACTACAAGATTCTTTCCGTCAACTGGGGCAAGGGCAGCATTTTCTGGCGCGCGCGTATCGTTCAAGATACGCCGTTCAAAAATCTCGCTGAGATGAATTATCCGCCTCCTCACGTTGCTCGCGTCGGACGCTTGAACGACGCTGGATCCCCGTGTTTTTACGTTGCTGCAAGAAAGGAAACTGCGATTGCAGAAATCGATGCTGAAGAGGGGCACCTTGTCCAACTCGCAGGTTTCCGCGTGCATGAAGGTAACCCGGTACGATTGGCACTAGTTGGTGAATTTTGGAACGTTCAAAAGGCCGGGTATATGCGCTTTGCTGGGACCGATCCAGGCATGGGCTTAACAAAAGCATTAAATTCAATGCCTCGTCACGCTGCATTGAAAATGATTTACATTGACAAATTCTTCGCTAATGTCCTTGCAGACACGGATGCAAGTAAAAGAAACTATCTTTTGAGCCGCGCTATAACACGTTCGATATATAGAAGAAACAACGCCGACGGCCTTGCTTTCCCTAGTGTTAAGGATCAAGGCGGATTCAATATGGGCGTTAAACCCGATCCCACTGACAGGTGTTTTAATAATATCTGCTGCATCGTCGTCAGGGTCTTGAAAAAGCGACGCTTTGGCCTTTTGGAGTTTGAAATAGTAAAGTCAGCTCAGTCGCTCGATTTGGACTCTAACTTTGTTTGGAGCGATTCATCGGCAGGGCAAAGATTCGCGATTTATGGATTGAGCAGCGAAGAGGTTGAGTTGGCGAAGAAGTCTCCAGGCGATCCGAATGCGTTGTTAGAGGTTCTTCATAGTGGCCGCACCTAAATTGTTGAGCGAGCAGCCTGCGCTTTGAATGTCCGCTTCCTGGAAAATCAAAAGACGGGTTCGGGTCGTCTACGGCCAACCGGACTAGGCAACGTAGGTATAGCCTTGGCGCGAAAGCGGGCTGGCCGCACCGATTCTAACCACCCGGCCAGACGCCAGTGGTGCGACTGTCAGGTAAGGCTCGATTCTGACGGTGCGACGCCGACCTTCAGTAAGCCTTGCGGGACGGCAGCGGCAATGCCTGGCGGACATGCGCTCTGTCGAGCTAGAGGGCGTCGATGCCGACGTCGAAGAAGCCGTTGCATCCGGTACAGCGGAACAGGCGTCGCTTGAGTTCGGCCGCCGTTTGCTTCCTTGTCCGTTTGAAGCCGTGCGGTCGCGCCTCGACCTGCTTCAGGCAATGCGGGCAGTCCATCAACGGCCAAGGAGCTTTAAGACCAAGCCGCACGCGCCGTTCAAAATCGCCGGTCGTATCCAGTACCAGCAGCCACTCGCGGAACCGCCTGACCCACGCCTTTACAATTTCGGGCGTCGTCCCGAGTTCATCTGCGGCATAAGCGAGCGGCCGGTGTTGGGAAAGCAGAGGCAGGAACCGATAAAGGATGTCCTTGCGCAGCATCTTGGCCAGCGGCGTTCGGGTCGCCCGCGAATATAGACGCGCACGCACGGCACTGGAACTGAGGCAGAGGCGAGCGCGCGCGCTTCGAAGAGGCAAGTCGCGTGTCCTGGCTGCCGCAATGCGGGCACGGTGGCGGTTCTACGTTGTCAGAGAGGACCTGATCGACACGGCTTTTCAGGAAGCGCGTCAGTTCTTCGTCCTCGACGTGGCGCCGCGGAAGAGGACTGTTGTGACGCAATGGGCCGCCGAAATCAAACCGACCTGCGTCGAGGGGAGAGAGTAGCGGCGAAGGAACCAGCGCGGGTGCCATGCGGGGCTGCGTTTTGACCGAAGCGGATTCGACACGTGGCAGCTCCGGGGCATCGAGTCCAGCGCGTCGGCGGCGCTCCGCCGCGTTGAGCGCGAGATCATTGGCGACGATGACTGGTATGTCACCTCCTGTCGTGCCAGCGTCGAGCGGCCACACGTAAGCGCACGATGGACACTTCGCCCGCCGTTGGTCGTCGGCGGTGAACCCTCCGTTGTTTAGTTGTCCATCATGGCCGCATTTCGGACACTCGCCGTGCGGCCGGTATTTCAGGCCGAGCCTGACGAGTGGCGTCCAATGACCCTCGGGATCGTGGAGCGCGATCAGTTGCCGGAAGCGCATCAACCAGTTCGAGATTGCGCCGTATTCGACGCCTAGACGGCGCGATACCTCCTCGAGCGGCACCGGTTGGGACAGGAGCCGGAAGAACTCCGGCATTTTCTTCGCGAACCGGAGGCGAGCAATGGGGCTGCCCGTCAGTCGTGTGTACAAACGACGGCAATCGACGCACCGAAAATACGGCACTGCATGATACTCATTTGCCCGCTGGTGCAGGCGGCCACGGGCGCCAGCGCAATGCGGGCAACGCGGCACCGGAGTCGCGTCAGCCGAATGGAGCTCCGCCCAGAGGCTACCGACGAAGGCGGTAAGGGCGGGATTTTCTGTGTCGCCGTACTCCCGCGCTCTGCCGTGCGTGATTGGCTCGTGCGCATCGAAGACAACTTGGGGGCTAACGGAGCGTCCCGAGCGCCGGGAAGATTGTTCTTTCGGTAGGCCTGCCATCTCGTTGGGCGATCTGCAATAAGCGGTAATTCTAGGAGATATGGAGGTGCTCATCTGGCCAGAGGGCGTCGAGCTTCAAAAAACGGACGTTCATCGCCCCGGTTCGTCCGGAGCGGCGTCGTGAGAAACCTTGAGCGTCAAGACCTTCCCACAGTCAAACAACGCGCCGCGCGGTATTCAAGCATGATTTTCCTGATTTCTTGCCGACGTAGGTCGGGATCGAGTTTCCTGGCTTCGACGATGTGTGCGATGAGGTCATCGTCCACGCTTTCCGGCAACAGCAGTTGCATATCGCTCAGCGATAGATATTCGACGGCGTCCCCACTATCGCCAAATTTCTCGTATCATCGGGCATAGAGCTTAATAGTGTCGCAAGACAGGTTTGTTTTGTTCGCTATGTACTGGTAGAAGGAACCTCTTGCGTGCTTCCGTATGGCGGGCGTGTCTCCGTCCCTGGCGACGCAATCTGCTTCGTAACGCTCAACGAGAAGGACGATGGCTCTGCCGGCTTCTGTGTGATGGCGCCTGGCGCCGCAGACGAGCCGCAGATAAAGGATGGCATCTGTGAGCGTATCTGGTGTGTCGTCCAGCGCAGCGTCGTCTTCCTCGGTGCTTTCGTCTCGTCCCGTAACCTCATTCATCTTTGCTCCTTGCATTGTCTGGACAGTCTTATCAGCTTTCGGCCGCATCCGTGAAAACTTTAAGTAGATCGTTGCGCAACTCTGATACGTCCATTTCATTCCGGGCGCGTGTAAGGCCCACATACAGCAAGCGCTTCTCTTCGTCGGCCATCGTAGTGCGTCCATCGTCTTCCGTCTTGAACCTGAAGTCGCCGCAGACCTTCACCCGGTCCCATTCAAGACCTTTGGCGCGGTGAATCGTTGAGACCACATAATCCGCCTCCGCTTCCGGCGAAGCGCGGGACAGGAGGTCGCGCAGATAGGCGGTGCCTTCACGATCGATAAGCTGGACAACGGGCAGGAGATCACGGCCAGCGTGAGTCGCTGCGTATTGCTGAACGTCGCGCCACGTTTCGAACAGTGCGAGTGAAGCAGGGCTGAACGTCCGCTGACCCCGCATCAGGCGGTCCGCGCCATCGGCGAATGCAAGGATCTCCTCGACGTTCGCCCGCACGGCGACCTTGTGTCCGTTCTGCAGGCCGTTTGCCAGCGTCCCAATGACAGTCACGTTCTTGCGGCAGAGGATCGCGTCGAAGCTCCGGGTGGGTTCATGCTCCTCGAAGAAGGTCGATGAGACGTTGGCCTGGCCGCGAAGTGGTACGCGCTCGCCCAGCAGGTTCAGAATGCGTGACGCAAGCGCGGCAAAGTGCGGTCCGAAGCGAAACGACTCGGTCAGCGCGCACTCACGCGCCCTGATGTATTCCATCGCGTTGACCGCACCGCGCCACTCGTAGATCTGCTGATAGGGGTCGCCCACATAAATGACCTGCGGGTGCTCCTGGCGACGCAGGACCGACAGCATCAGACCGTCGCTGTCCTGCGCCTCATCGAACAGGATGAAATCGGCGCCGATCTGCGGCCGCGACCGCTCCCATGTCTTCAGATACGTGTCCGGCGTGATGGCTGTCTTCCCCTGCGGGTCGATACTCTCGTTCCAGTGGCGCACCACGAAGGGCAACAGCATCGCTCGCAACTCGTCGGCCGACTGCTCCGTGAGCATCTCCTCGACTGGAATGTGTCACGCCTCTGGCTCATCCTGCGCGGACCGGCAAAAGCGTCCAGCGCCATCTGCAGCGAGGCGGCCGACCTGGAAGGCGGATAGCTCGACGTTTTTGCCAATAATCGTCGGAACGCGGACGGGGCCGAGCCCGTACCTGGCAGCGAGAAGGTGAGGGGGCTCCTTTGGAAGATTCAGCCGCGCGGTCAGCGCCTTGTCGGTCGCCCGGAAGGCGACCGAATGGACCGTCTGACACATGACGTTGCGCGGAAACTTCCGCTTCGCTTCGGCCGCAATGTCCTTATTGAAGGCGAGGTACTGGCCACGCTTCGTGCTGAACCGTTCGGCGATCATCCCGAGCGTCGAGGTCTTGCCGGCGCCGGCGTACGCTTTGACTTTTACCGTAGCGCCGGAGGCGACCGTCTCGAGCGTGTCGAGCTGTTCGTTCGTCGGCTTGATTGTTTTCATGCGCTCTCGAATGATGTGGGCAGCGAAGGGCTGTGATGCGGGTTGCGGGACACACGAACTCCAGGACATTCTGACCGGTGGCGCAGGTGCACGCCCCGTCGAAAGACGGCGTAACAGCACCGCCTTTCGGGCTTGTGAACCGGCCGACCGCGTCACACGCCTAGCGCAGCGCGTTAGCTATGTCGCGCGGCACGGCAACGGGCTCGGCGTGGCTGGTCTGTACGCGGGTCCGTCCGGCGACAACCGACTCAGACCGGATCGCGACACGTTCCCGGAACAGACCGCGACCCGTTGTGACATGCGTCGCCTCGTAGGGATTGCCACGCTTGATGTAGTCCCCAACGTCGAAATCGATTGGAAACAGCGACGACTCTTCGCCGCTCTCGACGACGAGCCGGATGGCGTTCAACGGAACGCCGCGCAGGTGAGTATCCAGAATGCGATTCAGGATCTGGTCCCGGACGATGGATGACTCCATCGGACCCTGGTAATCGGCCTTCGTCTCAAGCAGATGGACAATCGCCAGACGCTCAGTTGTTGCGGTAAGTGCAATGCGGAACTGGAGGGCGCATGGCCGGCCCGTTTCATCGGGATAGGCCATGTCCATGAATGATGTTTTGTATGGCATGTAGCACTCCGGACAAAGGTTGTGCCGGCACAGACGAACCGGCAAGACCAGCCTACGGAGCTGGAAGCGAAGTCAAGTCGTCTGGGCGCTGATGGTGTCGCGGATGCGGATAACGGTGCGATGACTGGCCAGGCCCAGCATTGCGCTCGTCTGTTCGTTGGTGCGGCCAGACAGCAGCTGACGACGCGCGAAGGTATTGCGCAACACACGCGGGCTCATGTCCGGCGCAGCAAAGCCGATCGCGTCCAGCGCTTCACGCACGACCGCACCGAGGAGGACGTCGTTGATGGGCTTGTCATCTGTGCGCGGCGCGGGGAAAAGAAGCGCGCCGTCGGGCGACGGATGAAGCCGTTGCCATGCCGCAAGCGCAGGCGTCGAGAAGGCGGGAAGGGCCACAGTCCTCTCGAGGCGTGTCCCTCGCTTTGGAACGGATACCTGCGGCCGTACCCCTTCGACGACGACGTCGCGCCATCGCGTGCCGCGGAGTTCGGCCGCAGTGAGGCCCGCCCCCAGCAGCAGCGCTACGACAGCGCGGTTGCGGCACAGGCGGGCATCGTCGCCGGCGTCGGGTTGCACGAAGGTCTGCAGCGCCGCGTCGGCGGCCGGATCGAGAAAGAGCGGCTCTGGCTCATCCTCTGGCCAGGCGGCCGAGAGTGCGAAGGGTGCCGCCGGATTGCTCTCACGCAGACCGACGTCGACGAGGTGGCGACATAGTCGGTCGATCAGCTTGACGTAGCGCAGGCGTGTGGTCGTGCCCGGCGCGCAGCGGTTTTCGACGTCGCCAAAGAATGACTCAAGGTGCTCGGGCCCAAACGTCGCGAGTGCCACGCCGCGGGTGAGCAGATGGCGCAGGAACCGGTCGAACATCGCCTTGTGCTGCACGATCGAGCGTTGGGAGAACCGGCGGCGGTCTGCGCCGGCCGCCTCTGTCGTCTGCCAGTGGAGATAGGCGGTGTGCGGCTCGGCATTCCACAGGTGCGACTCGCTCATGGCATTTATCACCTTATATACTGAACTGGCGTCACCCCAACACCTTGCGAATCTGCGATTCGCCACCCCGTCTACAGGGGGAGGGGGCCATCCCCTCGCATCCTGCGTCGGCAATCGCGTGCAGGCAGGCAAGAGGGCCGCCCTCGACAATTTGCGTCGCGCACGCGAGCATCAGGTTGATGGGAAGCCCGAAGTCCTCGACCAGATAGCCGCGCTCGCAAACATCGCCGAGCGCGGTCGCAATGCACGGCACGCGCTCACGCAGTGCGCTCAGATCGTCCCGATAAGCCCAGACAGGCTTTCCCAGTGCGGCGGCAAACCCTATCTCGAATGCAGTGCCACTATCCGGCTCGCCAACGCCACGAAAGTCAGCCACATTGGCCATCACGATATCGGCGCGGCGAAGGGCGGCCACGTTGGCACGATAGATCCACGCGGCCTTGTCTTGAGGCGACAGGTTCGCCGGCGCGATCGCGTCGAGCGGATAAAGCCCCTCGAATCCCAGGCTGGCGCAAAGTCGCTGCAGCGAGCGACCGTATTCCAGTGCGTCGGGGCGAAACACGTCGAAACCCGCGAGATAGATCCGCGCCTTTCCGGCGCCGTCGTGTGCCGCAGTCATTCGGGGATGCGAAAGCGTGCGAGGTCCTGATCCTTGATCCATCGCGGCGCGCGCCCGCGCCCGCTCCACGTTTCACCAGTCTCGGGGTTGCGGAACTTCGCGGCCACCGCGCGTCCCGCATCCTTGCGCCGCTTGCCAAACACCTGTTCAGGCGTGAAGCCGAACTCCACCACAGTCTCGCGGACCTTTTCGAGCGCGGACGCGGCCTCCTGCTGCCGCGCCTCCGCGATCAGTTTTTCAAGCTTCTCTTTTTCCGCAAGCAGTTCCTTGTATCGTGCCATCGTCTTGAATTTCCGTTGTGGATGATGGACGATTCTACCAGGCCCGAATCGCTGTCAAGTGCCCGTCCCTGACTCGCAGGCGGAGATGTGATGTTCGTTCCGGTCCTAACCAGCGGCGGCTCAACTTCCCACATTTGCAATACCGACTATCGATGAAAAGAATTTCTGTCCGACGCTCGCGCGTTCATGGTCGCGGCGTCTTTGCGTTGCAGCCGCTTAGCGCTGGTGAACTCATCATCGAGTACACCGGTACGGTGATGAGCTGGAAACGCGCAGTAACCCGCCATGCGAAATTCGGCACTGAGGGCCACACGTTCCTGTTCGGACTTGCCGATGGTCGGGTCATCGACGGCTCAATCGGCGGCAACAGCGCACGATGGATCAACCATGCCTGCGTCGCGAACTGTGAAGCGGTCGAATCCGAAGGGAGAGTGCTCATACACGCACTCGCAAATATCAAGGCTGGCGAGGAACTGTTTATCAGCTATGGACTGACGACAGAGGGCCGCGCTTCAGCTTCGGTACGAGCGCAGTACGCATGCCGTTGCGGTCACCGCCGGTGTCGCGGAACCATGCTCGGCCGTGGATGACGCAGCGGTAGCGTTCCGCCTGCGTGCCTGTAACGGCGACCGTCAGGTCCGTCCGATATTCAACGGTCACGCGCGCTGAACGCTTTGCTCTACGCGGCGATGCATCCAGGAAGCGCTTTCCTATGGCATTCCGTTCGAAAGCGTAGCGATCCTTCGCGCGTGCAGGCGTTCACGAAGTAGGACCTTAGCTACAACCGGTAAGTCTGCGGCAAGCTCGTTGCAACTTTTGTGAGCCAGCACCAGGTTGGCGAGTCGCCAGGAGCCGCCGTCCTTTTCTGACAAAAGATGTTCCAACGTCACGTCGCCAGTTCCAAGCGCAACGCCGCAGTAAAAGCAGTTGTCCCCGTCGCGCGCTCGCAAGCTCTTCAGGCGTGCCGCCCCCTTCTTCTGGCTCGGGTTCGCGGTGTCTCGGGATCGCGGCGCGGACGGTAGAGTTCCGTTTCCCGCCGGCCGCACAAGTTTGATCGCCATCGGCTCCATGCGGATGACTTCGGCCGCCCCCTTCTCGAGCAGCGCGATCGCCCGCGATAAGGAACAGTTCGCCACCGCGGCGCCGTTCAGATCGAAGACCGCAACCGCTGACATGTTTGTCGGGCCTTGTTCAGTCAACGCAGATGCTCATCCGCGGCTCGCCAGGGCGCGCTCGATCTTCTGATCGGTCTTGTACTGGCTCAGTGCGTAGACGGACCAGATTGCGGCAGGAATCCAGCCGATCAGCGTAATCTGAAGCAGCAGGCAGACTATTCCCGCGAACGGCCGCCCGATCGTGAAGAACTGAAGCCATGGGAAAATCAGGGCGAGCAATAAACGCATTTTTGTCCTTTGTTGGTTGAAGTTTTCTCAGAAAGCACCGACGCCGGTCGTGAGACAAAGATGCTCCGGTAGCGGTGAGTATCAAAAGGCCTGGCTTTCTGTGTTATCGGCCGCGTCCCGCGAAACCTTGAGTTCGTCGACGGCGGGACGGGTGTCGCAGGGAAGCGCTCAGCTGGCCGGCTTCCCTGGCGGGGCCGGGTCCGCCACCTTGGAGCGCGTTGAGAAACGCCGGCGACGGTATGGAATGTGCTGGAAGACTGCGATGGCCGGGCCCGCACAATTCCGCTAAAAACCGCCCTGGCCGGAGAAGGGAGAGATTCCATGACTCATCAGGACTTTGTTCGTCATCTCGCGATGATGCTTCGAGATATGCCGCGTGGCGTTACTGCGGAGCTTAACGATTGCATGGCGGCCTACTGGAACGGGCACTCGGTCGTCTTCGCCTTCCTTTGCGAGCGCGGGACCGGGGCGGTAGAGGAGGAGTTCGACATTGACGATTATGTCTGGGAAGACTGGCGACCAACATTCGAAAACTGGCTCGCACGGCCCGTGTTCACCGCCAGCCCGGAGGTTGAGCTCTGGCTGAGAGAGGCTCCGCCGCACGAGGCCGGTGCGTGAGATGGGGCGCTGGAGTCGCGGGCGCGGAAAAGCAGTTGCCACTCCCTTGCAATCGGAAGAGGGCGCGCTGCCCGTGCTGATTTCGCCCCAGCTAGCCACACTCGTAGACCGTGTCCCGAAAGGCGGCGACTGGTCCTACGAAATAAAATTCGACGGCTATCGCGTCATGACGCGTATTGAACGCGGTATCACCCAGATTTTTACCCGCAACGGACAGGACTGGACAGCGCGCATGCCACGGCTAGCCGATGCCTGCAACGCCCTACAGGTTGACGACGGCTGGCTTGACGGGGAGGCGGTCGTGCTCGACTCGGGCGGCCGCCCCGATTTCAACGCGCTGCAGAATGCCTTCGACCGGCGCAGCACGGCCGACATTGTCATGTTCGTGTTCGACATCCTCTGGCTGAATGGTGTCGACCTACGCGAGCAGCCGCTGCGTTCCCGCCGGGCACTCCTGCGCGAACTGATGGAGCAGACGACATCCGACGCCATGCGTTTTTCGGAAGACTTTCCGCAGGACCCCGTGTCTCTTGTCGCCTCCGCATGCAAGATGAAGCTAGAGGGCATCATTGGCAAGCGCGCGGACGCGCCTTATCGTTCAGGTCGCTCGACGGACTGGATCAAGCTCAAGTGCAGCCTGCGCCATGAATTCGTCGTCGGCGGGTTCACGCGGGCGAAGGGCGCGCGCGCGGGCGTGCATTCGCTGCTGCTTGGAGTGCATGAGAAGGATGGGTCCTTGCGCTATGCGGGCAGCGTGAGGCCGTACTTTTCGTCCCGCGCTGCATCCGCCTTCGTGAAGAGGGCAGACACCGTGCGCCGCGAGGCCACTGGCTTCTACAACCCGCCGAAGCCAGAGAAGGACCGGGACTATCTGTGGCTCGATCCGTCGATCGTCGTTGAATGCTCCTTTCTCGAATGGACGCCGGGCGGCGAAGTGCGTCATCCCGTCTTCCATGCGGTGCGCGAAGACAAGCCCGCGTCCGCGGTCAGCGAAGAGCCGATGGTGGCCGTGGAGTACGACGAGCCAGTGGAAGCCGATGCCGGCTCGACACGGGAAGTGGCGGGCGCCAAGGGCGCGGTGAAGATCGGCGGCATCCGGATCACCAATCCTCAGCGCGTTCTGGATGAAGTCACTGGCCATACAAAGAAGGAACTGGCGGAGTACTACGCCGCGATCGCCGGGTGGGCGCTGCCCCATCTGCTTAACCGGCCGCTCGCTCTCGTGCGTGCGCCAGACGGGATCAAGGGCGAACTTTTTTTCCAGAAGCACAGTGAGAGAGCCCGCATTCCGGGTGTGGTCGAATTGCCTCCCGAGCTACATCCGCGTCACCCTCCGTTGCTTGTCGCGAACAGCGAGGAAGCGCTGGTCGGATTGGCCCAGATGAGCGTCGTAGAATTTCACACATGGAACGCCGTCGCGCCGGACCTTGAGCACCCTTATCGCATCATCTTCGATCTCGATCCGGACCCGGCTCTGCCGTGGACGGCGATGCTCGAAGCCGCCCAGCTTCTGAAGGTGGTGCTCGACGAGATCGGCTTGCGCTCATTTGCGAAGACTAGCGGTGGCAAGGGTTTCCACGTGATCGTGCCCCTGACGCGCCGGCAGGGTTGGAGCGAGACCAAGGCGTTCGCCCACGCGGTTGCGAAGCACATGGCGAGGGTCGTCCCGCAGCGCTTGTCGGCGGTGCTCGGACCGAAGAACCGCGTGGGCAAGATTTTCATCGACTACCTGCGCAACAGCCGTGGAGCCAGTACCGTTGCCGCGTTTTCCGTGCGGGCCCGCTCGGGCATGGGTGTCTCGATGCCTGTCTCATGGGACGAACTGCAGGAGGTCAGCCGAGGCGATGAGTGGACTATGCGTAAGGCGGTTGAGCGCCAGCGGTCGCTCAACGCCGATCCGTGGGAGGGATACTTGACGACGCGTCAGGGCATCACTGCAGCCATGCGACGCGCCGTGGGTATCGATTGAACGCGCCGGGCCCCAATTGCATGTGTCAGAAGGTGCGCTAACGGCAAGCAAGGCCCGAAGCCGACAACTGCGAACGTCAATCACGACGGGCAAATACCGACCCTGAAGCGACGTTCAGTTCTCGCTAAAGCGGCCGTCCGACTACGGCGGATCGCCAACCTGGCCGGACGGATTGGGCGACCAGTGATCCACGCCTAGGTGCTGTTTCCAGATACGTCTGCATCGGCACGTTGCCGCTGCCTGGCCTGCGCTCGCCGCCTGCCTTCGTGGCGCGTTGTCATCGCAGTGTCCCAGGGGCCGGAAAATCCTCGTAGCCCTCGTCCAGCGCGTAGCCGCTGTACTCGGCGTAAGACGCGTAGACAACCCGCCTCCCGGAGGGCGTGAAGCCAGCCTGCCGCGAGCCCAGCTTCGCCTGGCAGGTGATCAGGCGGTGAGTGCCCGCGAGTTCGCCGAGGTACGTCCCATCCGGGGCATAGACGTCGTTACCGGCAAAACGGCCGACATGGCGCCCATCGTAAGTCCACAGATTGTCACCGTCGCGATAGCCGAAGCTGGTGCCGCCCCACGTCCACAGCCAGTTCATTGTTTTGGTCCCGTTTCTGATGTTCACCGTCGCGGTATCGGGCCCCCCCGCAGGGCCGCGAGCAGCACCTCGCCCCCCGCGCCAGCGCCTCTTGCGGTCGCCCCAGCATGAAAGTGAGCGCGCGGCCTCCAGGGCAGAAACAACTTGTCGCGCGGAGCGGTCCGCCAGCGCGGGATAGTCTAGCCGGTTCCGCGGCGCCGCCGCCATCACCTCGCAGTGGCTTCGATGTCTCCGGCGACGCCACGTTGCGCAGCGCGCGCCCGCTCGTACGCGATGTAATAGCCCCCGAGCAAAGCCAGCAGGACGATCGCAGCGAACAGGAGCCCTACGAGCACAGTCCGCCGGCTCGACGCTACGCGTTCTCGCCACAACAGGATCGATGGCATTCCTCCCCTTTTTGGCTGCCACCGGACAGCACTGGTTTCACCCGGCAAATGACGCGGGAAGTCGTCCGACTTTTAGCATGATCCGCCGCGCCGTGCGCGGCAATGTCCGGCCTTCATCTGCGCGAGGAGTGATCGCTGCGGAGCACCGGGCTGTCAACCCCTGGATAGTCGCGACCGAGCCGGCAAGTGTTGCCGCGCGGCGGTCTTTGAGTTCCCAATAGCCTGGATCCGCTCAGGATTATCCAAGCGGGGATTTCAGTTAAATGAAGACCGCACACGTCATGCTGGCATCGGGGAAACACAACGTTAAACGTTGCACACGTGTTCGGAGTGATTTCCGTTACGCTTGCGGCCGCAATCGGTCTCTGGAGCGCTCCCGGTTGGGAAGAGCGACGGCGACAGCGAAATCAATCAATCCATTGTTCAGGACTGAACAGGGCACGGCAGAGAGAGGAGATCCGCGCTTTGCCGGAGCGCTATCCCGCCGCCGGGAGCGGCCAGCGTTAGCGACACAGCGTTGCATCGCGAATGTTTCATTCTTGGGACGTTTACTGCAAAACGGGATCGGCCACGTAGGACGGTGTGGCGGCCAGCGCCGCGACCGTCATGGCGAAAGCGGAAAAGTTACACATCTCATATCTGCTTTGGTGATTGGGGCGGCCGATCAAATCTCGGCGGGGGCACGGCCGCGCATCCAGCCAGGCGGCCGACCTCGGCCCGTCTACGTGTTGCCGGTCGAGGGGTCGCGATATTTGATCGTTTCAAGTTCGTGTCTGCGGCGTTGCACTTCCCCATGCCTACCAATCCTTTCCCCCGTTAGATCCGGGTTCGCCACAGCTGAAGAAGCCGAGGCATGCGACCGCTGGATCGGCGCAGAGGTCGAGGCTGCGCTGCGCGAGTCGGATGCCCCCGGGCTGGGCTCGTTCATGACCAGGTGATCGCCAAAATGGACACCTCATCTCCAGTACCGACTGTCATTGCAGGATGGAAGCCGCCGAGCGAGTGAGCGGACTGGTTGTTCGTCACATTGCTTCTCAAAAAGTAAATCTTTAAAAATGATTTAAATATAAAAATGTTGAACGAAATCACGTTTTAACTCCGACGCACAGTGAGAATCTCACCGTTCACACGCAATGTAGATCACCGCTTCCGGTGCGGCTCCCAGCATGGGGCAGCCATAATGCTCTGACAATATGCGATCTATCAGCGGTTAATCGTCCATCTGTTTTCTTCATCCGATAGGACGTGATATCGACTAAGATAGGCATCCCGGCGTCAAACCAGATCGCAAATTCAAATGCCGGGATAAAAACTGGAAGATACCGAATACCGGCGTGGGTTTTTAACATGACAGCGGTCATATTTGCTACCGGCAACATTAATCCAGACACCTGAGAGAAAAGCATGCTAAGCCCGCATGAATTCGCCGCCCTGATGCTGGTCAGGAGTGCGCCGGACCGGATCGACCTCAACGGCACAGATCTCGAAACCCTAGTGGAGCGCCAGCTGGTCGTACTGGAACCGCTGGCATCCGGTCGTCAGCGTCTGTCTCTTACGTTGGACGGCGATTTGTTGCTTCAGGCGGTTGCGCGGAATCGCTGAACCACGTTCGCCAGCGTCCCCTGTCATCCGGATCGCGTTGCAGACACAAACGCGCATGGCACCTGCGGGTAATGCCGCGGCGCATGCGGCTGCGGTGACGCCGACGCCCGAATGACCCTCGCAAACCACTGATGACGTGCGTGCCGCATGTGACGCGCGTGGTGCGTCTACTTACGCGGTTCTACTATATCGCCCGCCCTTTCCTGGTGCGGCGCCCCGCCGGATCGCCATTACAGGAGCTTCATCATGCTGACGCAGGAACAGACCCTTGCGGACCGGAGGGCCGGTCTCGACGTGTACTTTGGATTGACACGCACGCTGGTCGAGGGCACCGGAAAGCTGGTCGAACTGAATGTGCAGTGGATCCGATCGACGCTGGCCGAGTCACGCGAACACGCGCATAAGGCGCTGTCCGCCCAGGGGCCGCAGGACTGGCTCGCGCTCCAGACCAGCCTTGCAGCGCCGATGGCAGAAAAGGCCCAGACCTACAGCCGCCAGCTGTCCGGGATCGTGTCGGCCACCCAGGCCGAACTCGCGCAGGTTGCAAATGCGCAATGCGGGGCCTGCTGCGAGCGGGTGCAAACGCTGGTAGACGAAGTTGCAAGGAGTTCACTCGCCGGTTCGGAAGCCGCCATCGCAGCATGGAAATACGCGATCAGTACAACGAGCACCCTGCTCGACAGCTTGCAGAAGACCGGCCAGCAGGTGGTGCGGGTCACCGAAAGCAATCTTGCTACGGCCACCGCTGCTGGCTCGAAGAACGCCCGGCGCACCATCGAGCAGGCGTCGCAGACTGTGAAGCGATAACGACTACCGTGGGCGCCAGACAGTTGATGCAAGGCTGCGTCATGGGACGCCAGGATGCACGGACTCAAGAAAGTTAGGCGGACCACGCGCCGAGTGGCGTTTGATCGATGGACACCCGATAAGCGACCGAGGTTATCGCGGTGTTGACGACTCAGGTTTTGAACGAAGGAACAATGGACGAAGTAAGGGTAGGCATGGTGATGGGTTCGGCCGTGCTTGTGATCGCAGCCATCTTCGTGGTGGGCCACTATCGGCGCGAACACCGCCGGGCGCAGCTGCTGTGGCGACCGGATCTATCTGGCTGGCCTTGGCGCCAGCGCCGCGAATGAGGCGACGCGCATAGCGGTGAGAACCGGCGGGCCGTATCGGCCCGCCGAAGGAACGGCCCCGTCCCGACTGGCCGAATGGCTTCGGGTCATGAATCTCGCGCGGCCCGGACGTCCAATATGGAACAACAACACGAATCTGACTCACGAACGGACATGAACTCCTGCGACCGTGCCGAACACGAACTGGCGCACATCCGCGCCATGATCCTGCAACTCGAGCATCTGGTTCCGCGCGGCGATACATGCCGTGCGACCGCCGTGACGTCGCCGGACTACTGGCGCAAACGGATCCATACGGTACTGGCGACAGCCAACGTGCCGCCTGCCCTCGTGCAACAGGGCCAAGCGCTGCTGGGCCGGCTCGACGCAATGGGCACTTGCAGCCATGTCCAGCATGATCAGCAGCAGGCATCGGCGAAAAGAGATCAGGCGGCGGCTTCCCCGATCTTTGAGCGCGTGGGTGCCGAGAAACAACGTGCAGGCGTCATCGGGCCGCCGAGTCGGAGCAACGCGAACAAAGCGGGCTGACGGCGCGCACTGCGCCTGGTCTTGATGGGCTGCCCCAGCGGCAAAAAGAGAATTGCAGGCAATTGACGGGCCTGCTCGATCAGGTTCGTTCGCCCTCGGATACGACGAACTATTCAGCCGGCGCACGCGCCGGCTTTTTTTGCTTGGCGACGCCATTCATAACGGTGTAGTGGCCCGGGTCATCGAGGCAGTGCGATAGCGAAACGGCTCAAGTCCTTCCGTAAGCGGACAGTCATGGAAGTTCGTTCGAACGGGTGGAGTTGGCCGGACCCGGAAGTCCATCGGAAGCGCACCGTGGGCAGCGACAATTGTTTTGGCCGTGCTGCTTGACGTTGTCTAGCACCGCAACGGATCGCCTTGACCGGCGAACTTCCCCACTCGACCCACTCCGGTCAGACAGCTTTCTTCAAACCGGTCAGTCAGCCAGAATCAGGTTTTGCAAACGGGAGTGCCACCAAGCGGCCGCTGGCGAACTCACCCAATCGGCCAGTTGCAGTCTTTCGACACTCTTCCTTAAGTGACATTCATGCGTCTGCTCAGCACCGCGAAGCAGACACACTCAAGCGACTTTAAGCGCCGCAATGGCTTACCTCAGTAATATCCGATGGTGAAGACGTCTGTCAATTCCGTTGACTACCATGACCGGCACAAAGCCGGGGCGAACGTATCGCAATTCGTAGCCAAGATTCTGTCTGTCCGCAGTTACTTTGTAAATCTCCAACACCGCATCGTTTGGAAGGCTCAAATAGTCGCCCCCAAACTTCATGGGTTCAGGTACACGGACGAATGCAGATTCTCGCTCAAGCGCTGTGATCGTTTGCCCGTACAAGCGTTGGTCACGAGTTATTATCTCCGACGCCTCAAATTTATTCCCTCCCTGCCTTTCGACCTCGAGCAGGCCACGATCAAGCTTGCTGACCAATTCTCGGTTCTTGCGGAGAGTTGGGATCGCATCAAATACTCGAGTAATGTCGAACAGCCGCGTTCGTGAAATTGGAACATCAATTGCGTTGAAATTCAGTTCCCCGCCGCCAGGCGATCGCTCCGTTATCGACACATTTAGCATACCGCCGTCTCGTTCGGTGATGACGGCTGTAACGCTGCCGTCGTCGCTATCCCAAATGCCTCGCCACATATCCGGATTTGAAAAACGGAAGCTCTGAGAATTCACTTTCGGTGGCTGCGTCGAAGAAAATGGGATTGTCGTGGATGGTGGAGGTGCGGTACCCGAAACGGTTAGCGTGAGGTGCCAGTGAAAATCGCCGTGTGGTACTGTAAAAACCTGCGCTACGGACCAGGCGACCAACCATGGCAAGCTTTGAAACTCAGCTATGTCGTCGTGTGGAGAGAATGATTCCCTCTTGATCGATACGGTGGCGGGACTTGTATCGCGCGTGTCGAATTCTGTCGATCCCGGTACTGTTCTGGGATCGAAACGCATTGCCTCAGCCTGCGCGCCTCGCCTTGGTGCCCAGTACGGCAGCCAATGCGATACTTTGAAGTACTCCGTTTCGCCACTAAGGTTTGTTGTACTAAAAGCAACCCACCCTTCTGTACCTGTCATAACACTACTAAAAATCGGTATATCTCCACCGGATTCTGCTTGGTAGTGCCCAGTTTGACCGGGGTTAATTCTGCCAGCTGTCTTGGACGGAAGACTTTCTTCTGCCCATTCACCCTGTTCAAGCTGATCGCCTATCCAGAGGATCGGCGCCCCCCCGGAGTTGATGATATTGCATCGGAACAATCGAGCTGTCATCTTGCGCTCCGTGAGGTAAACGCGTGTTGGGTGGGATTGGTACTCGACGTGTCGCAAAGGTGACGATCCAACAACACGTTGCGGCAATCTTGAAGATCAAAACAATTGTCAACCGCGTGTCAAGGTATAACTAGCCGGGTAAAGGCTACGAAAATTTTGGAGCGGCGTTATTTAAGATCAAGATGGAGTTAGGAAGTCCGAGAAAAGAGAATCGTTCCTGTCATTGCGGGTTTTCATATGACCAACATCGTGGAGAATAGTTAAGAAAATTGAAAGATTCAGGTGGGATATGCCCTGATCTATAGGTGTGGCTGAGGGTGCGATGACGCACAGATATCTGCGCGAAATCATGCCGCTGCGACCGTCACGTTGGTCGTTGTGACTTCTTAAATCCGTTGAGACGGCAACTGAGTACTCGTCGATCGACACAACTCACGACTGGCTGCTCAACACTTGGCAGCTGCCGTCGAGGTAGAGCCAGATCCAATGACCGGGGTAGGTCGGTGTGGGACCAACGCGGCGCAAAAACGGGACGAATGCGAAGCGGTGCCGGCGAGAGCATCGGTTTCATGGCTGATATCTATGGGCGCAATGAACTGACGCTCCCGCTACGTCGCGCATGAGGCTCTGCCCGGGACAGTGACGTGCTTCATATCGGACTGCTGGCCAGAGACGACGCATGATTGACGGCAGTATCGCTCCATCTAAAACCCGAGCCCGACGCCGACGCCTCCGAAACCACTGCCACCGAAACTTCCTGCCCCGATCCCGATGCCGAAACTGGGGCGCGGCGCATAATAGCCGGGCGGGTCGCCGTAGCCGTAGTAGGGCGGCTGCGCCGCGACGCAACCCGCAATACCGAACGCTAAAACCAGGATGCCAAGTAGCTTGATCATGACGCGCTCCCTTCCGTCAGCAGGACACGGACATCGCGAGCAAGATCCGGTCCCTTGCTCGCCGCCCCTAGGCAGCGACATTCCGCGCATGCATCCATGCATGCGTCGCCCTAATAGGCGTCCGATCAAACGTCCAAGTGAAATTTTTTGCATCGAGCCATCGAGCCATCGAGCCAACTTGTTTCGACAATGATCGCACCGCCGACCGAAAGATTGAGATGGGGTGTCCTGCGATGTCCGCCGTCCGTCTCAGTACGGCCCAGAGTGTGTCAAAACGGCTGGCGACTGGGAATTGACGAAACCTGTCTCGGCGCAGGTCACGGCTTTTCGATTGCGGCAACCCAAACGTCAAATCACGGTCGAACACATCGCAAAGGGTCAACAACCCCGTACGGGCATCACGCCCTCATCGCCTTCATAACCGCTTCTGAACCGAGTAGCTTGATCGCCCGCTTCATGTTGTACGCCAGCAC
>NZ_AWZT01000002.1 GCF_000472525.1 Paraburkholderia dilworthii | reverse complement strand
GCATCACCTCCGGATGATACGAAGGCCGGCCGGTCAGCGCTGGCTCAACACCTTCAAACCCGAGCTTCTGAAGATCGAGCTCATCCACAAAGACATCCACCACGCGCACAGGATTGGTGTCGGTCACGTAGTCATCAAGCGCTTCGGGAAGGAGAAAGCTTTGCGTACGACTATCGCCTTGAANGAATCGCTTCATCGTGCTCATCCTCCGCTATCGGATGAAGAATTTTAGCGCTTCAAAAATGCGTTTTGACACACTCTGGGCCAAAAACGGACGTTGGACGTCGCTGGCTAGATTGGCGACATCGGGAACTTTGCGAAAACGCGACCTGTGGAGTCGGTGATGTCCACCAACGTAAGCGGGACAGAAGGCTACGCTGAGAACGCTCAGTCTCTCATCGAGCAATGGCAGGACATATCATTTGGGAACAGCCATAGGCCCGTCATGCATCTCTTGCCGATGCCCCCGGCCCACATTCTTGACGTGGGCGCCGGCATCGGAACCGATGCAGCTGAGTTAGGGGCTATGGGGTACACAGTTGTGGCCGTAGAACCAGTGGACGCGTTGCGCGTCGCAGGAACCGGGCTGCATTCGTCTTCCCGGATTGAATGGGTGGACGACAGTCTGCCAGATCTCATGTCTGTACGTTCGCGACGAAAAGAATTCGACTTGGTAATGCTCTCTGCCGTTTGGATGCATCTGGACGAAGACGAGCGCCGTCAGGCGATGTCGACCGTCAGCTCCTTGCTGCGGGAAGGTGCGATGGTGGTGATGTCTTTACGTCACGGTCGAGTCCCCGAAGGACGCCGAATGTTTGACGTTTCGGCAGCAGAGACCACTCGGTTAGCAAGTGCCCATAGCTTCAGGACTGTGCTAAATGTCCGGACCGAGTCCACCCAACGAGGAAATCAGCGGATGGGTGTAACCTGGAGCTGGCTCGCCTTTGTCAAAGGTGACGGGTGAGAATAGCTTCGATCGCTTGCATCGGCAGTGCCCGGCCCATGAAGAGACGTTTGCCGGTCGCGGCCAGATTGAGAACAGTCATGGTATCCGAGGCTGCACCCCGGTCAATTTGACAGGCAATCAAAAGACGCGCTTATTCACCGCCTGATGGTTCTGACCACGCGTTCCACCTCGCGCGTTCTGGAAAATTACGATTTCTTCGGAAAGAGCCACTTCATTGGATGCCGGTATTGACCATACCAGTATCGCCTATTGCCTTGTTCGCCGCGGTAAGCGTTGTAACAATCGTATTTCAAATCCAGACGTCAATGGCTGTCGTTACCTATTCTGAAAGGCATCTTCGATGAAAATTGTTGCATTCGTCTTCACGCTTTTTGCCGGACTGGTCCCCATGAGCAGCGCAATAGCAGGGGGCTTTATAATCCAGAGCAATGACCTCGCAGACGGGCAGTTTAATAATGCTCAGATATCCGATAGCTTTGGGTGCCACGGTGAGAATATTTCGCCGGCTATCAGTTGGTCTGGTGAGCCGGCAGGAACTAAAAGCTTTCTTGTTACGATGTACGACCGCGATGCTCCTACCGGCTCGGGATTCTGGCACTGGGTCGTAGCCAATTTGCCGGCGAGCGTTCACACTCTCACTCTTGGCGCTGGGAGCAAGGTCAGCAGACTTCCCAAAGGCGCAATTGCGATCAAAAACGATATCGGCAAGGCAGGGTACCTGGGTCCCTGTCCCCCGGAAGGCGAGAATCATCGCTACGTCATTACGGTCGCTGCGCTTAAAGTCCCCGCTTTGCCCGTCGATAGCACTGCAACGCCTGCGGTGGTCGGCTTTGTCGCCCACTACCAGGAACTGGCAAAAGCGACGGTCACGGTCCAATACGCTCGCTAGCTCTCCGTCTCGAATGGCCGCTTCGGAGAAAAGCGAGGGACGGATCTGGGTCGGCTCATGCCTTTTGCATCGCGCGCGCAGCCAAGATGAGCGTCGCGCTCGGTCACGGGACGCTGAAAAAACCGCCGTACCCGTTGACGCTGTTCGAAAAGGTCGAGATCGACTTGAACTCGATTCATAAAACAGGCGATGGCGGCATCACCGTCTGGAATCGCGAGACCTATGTCGACAAGCAAATCGTGTCTTCAACAGAGATTTACAGAATAGGTGAGGCTCGGTACTGGTTCGATTGCACGCACAAGCTGTTTAACATCGACTACGTCCATACGAGGAAAATTGACGGAACTCTGGTTCGATCACGTCCGATAGAAGTCGCAGCTCGGCGGAACGACAATCCCATCCCACCGAACTCATTGATCAGTTCCGAAGCGGACCTTGCGTGCCGCCACGCCGCAGAGATATAGCAAGTCACAATTTGCGTACTCATTTTAAAATTCTGGATCGCACAGTGGGGATAGCGCCATCGACCGGAAAGGTGCCACCGGCAAGCGACCGTTATCGGGAAAGCTGAAGGTCCCTTGCGTGGAGCGAACCGTAACGGGTTGATTTGCATGTCGGGCGGTGTCCATTCCATCTCGAGCCAAAGCAGCCCCACCTCGTACCATGCCAGTCGGGTTGTACCGAATTTGACAGCCGCTACGCCGTCGGCGCGACCGACGCGCCGACGATCCCGTGCCGCGCCAGCGAGTCGGCCACGAACCCGGACGTCTTCATCTCTTCCAGGAAGCTGCGCAGCAAGCCCGCCGCCGCTTCGCCGCGGCTCTTCGGCGTGCCCATTGCCTGTTGGATCACCATGAAGCGCTCGTCAAGGAGCCGCAGGCCGGTGGTTGCGCCCGCATCGGCTTCGAGCTGCTGCTTGACGCCGGCCGCCACTTCGAGACTCTGTTCGAGGAACGTCTGAACGACCGTCGGCGACGAGGGCGCGCGAACGATCTGCGCGGCGTTCAGCTCGCGCGTGAGAAAGAGGTCATATGCGCTGCCTTTACCGACGGCGACGCGGTTATGCGCCTGATCGACGTCCTGGTTGGTCCTGACCGGCGACTCGTCGCGTACGAGATAGAAGCCTTCGATCAGCACATACGGCGCGGTAAAGGCAATCGTCTCGCCGCGCAAGGGATCGACCGCGAAGAAGCCGAAGTCCGCCCGTTCCTCGCTCACCGCCTGCACGGATTTGCCAGCTGTGTCGAAGACCACCAGTTCCAGCTCGACGCCGAGCTTATTCGCAAAGGCGCGCGCGAGGTCGACGGACACGCCGAACGGCTTGCCGGTTTTCGGGTCCTGGTTGGCGAGAATCGGGTTGCCCAGATTGATCGACGCGCGCAGCTTGCCCGTCGGCGTGAATGCGGAGATAACCGATTGATCGATGGTCATGGTGTTCCCGTTGCGACCGCGTTTTGCGCGGACGGTATCAGTGGGTATCGGTTCAGGGTTCGAGAATCTGGCTGATGCGCGACAGCGCGTCGAGCGTGTGCAGCAGGTGCTCGCGCATCGCTTCCGACGCCTCTTCGTTGCGTTCGCGCTCCAGCAGTTCGAGCAGATGCAAATGCTGCTTCGCGTGTTCGATATAACGCTCGCGGTGCTGCATCGAGCGATACGACAGCAGGCGGCGCACGCGGTTGACGCGCTTGATCGTGTCGATGAAAAACCCGTTGCCCGAAGCCTCCACCAGCGATTCATGAAAGCGCACGCCGCGCTCATGCAACTGGTCCGCCGTATACGTTTCGATGCCGCCCGCGAGCAGATGCTTTTCCACTTCGCGGCACCGTTCCAGCACTTTCCTGTCCAGCCGATAGCCGGGTTCGAGCAACGCGGCTGGTTCCAGTGCAAGACGCAGACGGTAGGACTTCAACAGGCTGTCGGGCGTGGTCAGCATCGACGAAAATTGCCAGCCGTAGCCCGGTTTGCGTTCGGCCCAGCCTTCCTGCGCAATGCGTCCGAGCACGGCCGTGAGCTGCGCGCTCGTCAGACCGTAGCGGTTGCGTATGAGAAGCTCGGAAAACTCGGCGGGCAGTTCGCCCTTCAGACGGTCTTCCGCGATGTGGAAATAGACGCTTGTCACGATATCGGTTTCAGCAAGGCCCAGCTCGCCGACCACGTCCGCAAGCGGTTCGACGACAGGCTTCGCGACGAAAAAACCGCGATTCTTCTCGCGAGTCAAAATTCCTTTCTCATGCAGCAGCGCGAGCGCCTCGTTCACGGGCGAGCGCGACACACGCAGGCGGTCCGCGAGCATCTGCGCAGGCAGATGAGCGCCCGCGTCCAGTCCTTCAGTCTTGATGAGTTCAACGATCTGCGTCGCAATGGATCTTTCGATCATGTGAGTTTGCCTTCTGCCTTCCACTTTCTCCGTAGCGCGGCAGAGGCTTTGTCTCAAGCCTCCCGCGCCGCCAGACTCTTCTGCAATATCAACGGAATGACGCCGCCCGAGCGCAACAGCGTGCATTCGAGCTGCGTCTCGACAGCCGCCGTCGCCTCGATGACTTGCGCGCTGCCGTCCGCACGCATGATACGCACGGGCACCTTGCATCGAGGTGACAGCGTATCGGCCGCTGCGTCGACTTCGAGCTTATCACCCGGGCGCAGATCGAGCGTGTCCGGATTCACGCCCGCCGCGAACCTGATCGGCAAAATGCCCATGCCGATCAGATTCGATCGATGAATGCGCTCGAAGCTCACCGCCAACACTGCACGAATGCCGAGGAGCCGTTGCCCCTTGGCCGCCCAATCGCGCGATGACCCCGTGCCGTAGCGCTCGCCCGCGACCAGCACGACCAGATCGCCGTCCTCTTCATAGCGGCGAGCGGCTTCGAAAATCGGCAGCACCTCGCCGCTCGGCACGTGCAGCGTGTGCGCGACCGGCATGCCGGCGCGCAGGCGATTGACGAGCGTCCTGTTGAAGAACGCCGCGCGCACCATCACTTCCCAGTTGCCGCGCCGCGACGCGAACACGTTCAGGTCGTCGCGATCGTCGCCGCGTGAGACGAGGAAGTCGGCGACGAAGCTGTCCTTCGGAATCGCGCTGGCGGGCGAGATGTGATCGGTGGTCACGTCGTCGCCGAGCACGAGGAGTGGATAAGCGCTGTACCTGCCGAGCTGGCTGCCTTGCGTTGCGGACTTCGCGGAGGCGAACGGCGGCCGCCGCAATGCCGTCGACGCTGGATTCCACGGGAACTGCGCGCTGTCCGGCGCATCGAGATCGTGCCATGCCGCGTTTTGGCTGGCGAGCGCAAAGGCGCGCGGATAGTCGCGCGGATCGGCGGCTGCGCGCACCAGTTCGGCGACTTCCTCGCGGCTCGGCCACACATCGCGCAGGTAGACCGGCGTGCCGTCGGCTGCATGCTGGAGCGGCTCGCGGCTCAGGTCGCGCTCGGCGTCGCCGGCGAGTGCGAACGCGATCACGAGCGGCGGCGACATGATGAAACCGAGGTCCAGGTCCGGATGAATGCGGCCTGGGAAATTACGGTTGCCCGAAAGCATCGCGACCGGATACGCGCTCTTGTTGGCAATGGCGGCGCGGATCGCTTCCGTCAACGGCCCCGAATTGCCGATGCAGGTCGTGCATCCATATCCGACTATGTCGAAGCCGACCGCCGACAGGTCGCCGATCAGGTTGGCCCGTTCGAGATACGCCGCAGCCGCGGGCGAGCCCGGCCCGAGCGATGTCTTGATCCACGACGGCACCTTCAACCCGAGCGCACGCGCCTTGCGCGCGAGCAGGCCAGCGGCGATCAGCAGCGCCGGATCGGACGTGTTCGTGCAACTCGTGATCGCAGCAATCGCGACGGGGTGCTTCGGCATCGGCGGATTGTCCTGGCTTGCTGGATCAGCTTGCGGCGCCGGATGGAAGTCGAGCTTCGCGAGCGCGGCCGACGTCTGCGAATAGTCGAGCAGATCCTGTGGACGGCGCGGCCCGGCAACGTGCATTCCGACGCTGGCCAGATCCACGTCGATGCTGCGCGTATAGCGCGGCTCAGCATGCGGATCGAACCATACGCCGGCCTGTCGCGAGAACGCTTCGACGAGCCGGATCGACTGTTCCGAACGATGGGTCGCGCGCAGATAGTCGAGCGTGTGCTGATCGACGGCAAAGAAGCCGGTCGACGCGCCGTACTCCGGCGCCATGTTCGCAACAACGGCGCGCTCGCCCGCAGTGAGCGTCACCACGCCGGGACCGAAATACTCGACAAACTCTCCCGATACACCAATTGCACGCAACCGCTGTGTGATGGTCAGCGCGAGATCGGTCGCGAGCACGCCTGCGCGCAACGCGCGCGTTAGCCGCACGCCTATCACATCGGGGATGCGCTGCATCACCGGCATGCCGAACATCACGGTCTGCGCTTCGAGTCCCCCCACGCCCCAGGCGAGCACGCCGATGCCGTTGACCATCGGCGTATGACTGTCCGTGCCGATCAACGTGTCCGGCACCGCCCACGGCTCGCCGTCGCGCTCGACCGTCGTCACGACGGTGGCGAGCTGCTCGAGGTTGATCGTATGCATGATCCCCGTGCCCGGCGGATGAATCCGCACGCCCTTGAGCGCCTTCGACGCCCACCGCAAAAACCGGTAGCGCTCGGCGTTGCGGCGCAATTCGAGTTGCAGGTTCAAGGGCGCCGCGTCGCTTCGCGCGAAGTATTCGACGGCCAGTGAATGATCGACCGACGAATCGACCGGCAGGACCGGATTGAGCGACGCGGGATCGGCGCCAGCTTCGGCCAGCGCGTCGCGCATGCCGGCGATATCGACGAGCGCGGGCGTGCTCGTGGTGTCGTGCATCAGCACGCGGTTGGGCTGGAATGCAATCTCGACTTCGCTGGTTCCGCGCGCCGTCCACGCGAGGATGCCTTGCACGGCTTGCCGCCGCTCATCGCCCTCCATATTGCGGATGACATTTTCCAGCAGCAGACGCAACACGACGGGCAATTCGCGCAGCTTGTCGCCGAACAGGCCCGGCAAATTCACGTAGCGATAAGGCACGCCGTCTACCGTCAGGTGGCCTTCGGTGGGGGAGTAAGTGTTTTCCATGACTGTATTTTTGCACTTATGCAGTTCAAAATGCAATCTAGTGCAAACTCCAAAAGCCAAAATAATCTGGAGACATGGCGTGAAGAAAACCGGCCGTAACGGGCATGTGGACGGCCCGAACCGCTCCCGGCGGCAGATCGTTCAAGGGGCGGCATCGCTTGTGGCGCTGGCTGCGGTCGGGACCGTAGCGCGGACGGCCTTGGCCCGCGGGCAGGCGGTGCACCCCACAGATTTCACAGGAAGACAATCTATGTTTGCTTATGTCGGATCGCGGACCACCCGCGAACGAAACGCCCGCGGCGATGGCATCAGCGTCTATCGCGTCGATACGGGAACGGGCGGCCTCGAACTCGTGCAGCTCGTCAGGGATCTCGTCAATCCGTCGTTCCTGGCGCTCGCGCGCGACGGCGAGCACCTCTACAGCGTGCACGGCGATCTGAGCGATATCAGCGCGTTCAAGGTCGATAAGGCATCGGGCAAGCTCACGTTCCTGAACAAGCAGAGCACACAAGGCAAAAACCCGGTGCACCTTGCGCTCGATCCGTCGGGCCGCTATGTCGTCGTGTCGAATCACATCGGCCCGAGTCTGGCCGTGCTGCCGATCGCGGCGGATGGCTCGCTGCAGGAACTGACGCAACTGGTGCGTCTCGAAGGTCTGATCGGCCCGCATCGCGTCGAGCAGAAGCAGGCGAAGCCGCACTTCAATCCGTTCGATCCGACGGGGCAGTTCGTGGTCGTGCCGGATAAGGGGCTCGACCGTGTCTTCACATTCCGTTTCAAGGACGGACAGCTCACGCCCGCCGATCCGGCGTTCGTCGTGTCGCGCGAAACGGCCGGTCCGCGGCACCTCGCGTTTCATCCGAAGGGCGCTCACGCCTACGTCGTCAACGAACTGGATTCGACCGTGACGACCTATCGTTATGCGCCGGCCAACGGCGCATTGACGCCGGTGCAGATAGTGTCGTCGCTGCCCGACACATTCACGGGCAACAGCCGCGCCTCGGAGATCGAAGTCGATCGCACGGGCCACTTCTTGTACGCATCCAATCGCGGTTACGACAGCATTGCCGTATTCCGCATCGACCAGACGACGGGGCATCTCACGTTTGTGCATGCGGAGCCGAGCCAGGGACGCACGCCGCGCTTCATGGCGGCCACGCCCGATGGCCGCTTCATGTACGCGCTGAACGAGGACAGCGACAGCATCGTCGCGTTCTTCATCCATCCGGCCACGGGGCAACTGAAGCCAACTGGCTTTTCCGTCGAGTCGGGCAGTCCGGTTTGCATGGTGTTTTCGGAACACCGCGCGTAATACCGGGCGCAATTCGCCTTGTCGTTTTCAAAGGAACCTGGCGGCGAGCCGCCAGCGGAGAGACACATGCAAGCTACACAAGCCGCAAGGCCCATCGACGAGCGCGTGCTCGTGCGCAAGATCGCCTGGCGCATCATTCCGTTCGTTTTCATCCTGTACATCATTTCGTATCTGGACCGTGCGAACATCGGCTACGCGGCGTTGCAGATGAACCGCGAACTCGCGCTGACGAGCGAGGCGTTCGGTTTCGCGGCGGGCATTTTCTTCATCGGCTACTTTCTGTTCGAGGTACCAAGCAATGTGATGCTTAACAAGCACGGGGCGCGTGTGTGGATTGCGCGCATTCTCGTGACGTGGGGCATCATCTCGATCATTTCGGCGTTCGTGCATAACGCGACGCAGCTCTACGTGCTGCGCTTTCTGCTTGGCGTCGCCGAGGCGGGCTTCTTCCCGGGCATCATTGTCTATCTGACTTACTGGTTCCGCGCAAAAGAACTCGCAACGACGGTCGCACTCTTCACGGCGGCTATTCCTGTTTCGTACATCATCGGCGCACCGTTGAGCACGTGGATCATGGACAACGTGCACTGGATGAACTGGAGCGGCTGGCGCTGGATGCTGGTGCTGGAAGGCGCGCCGGCTCTAATCGGCGGCATCATGTGTTTCCTGTATCTGACCGACCGTCCGGCCGATGCCAAATGGCTCAAGCCCGACGAGCGCGACTGCTGGAACGGAACCCCGATCGGTGAAATTGTGCTCGACGAACTCGGCGCTGAGGATGGGTTTCCAGTTCTGGGTACACAACCGCGTAGCGCGTCATCCGCAAGGCTACCTTTGGGAAGCTGTTCTGGCCACCACGCCGCGCGGCCAGACTGAGCTGCGGATGCCAACCCGGGGCAAAGCTCATCAGCGCACGGCGCGGCTGACTTTGCGTTGCGCGAGCAGTGCGACTGCATTCTCCAAGGGCGCGCGCGAGCCGCCGCTACTTACCCGAGGCGGACGTCTTTGCGATTCATGCAAAGAACGGCAACAAATATCTCGGCCGGGCGTTCATCGAAGCGGCAGCTGGGGCACTTTGTTACCTCCTCAGTCGAGAAGCTTTTATGAGCGGAAGAAGGCCAGCCGCATTCCGGTAGTCGCGATGAAGGCGCTTGCGCACAAGCTGGCGCGTGCGGCCTATTACATGATGCGTGATGGCAAACCCTGCCACCTGGCCAGCATTCGCGTGGACCAGGATGGATACTGATCAGCGTCAGCGCAGATCTGGGGCGGACCATAGATTTACTTCGCTCTGCGAAACCCGAGCGCCAGCTCGCGGGCGTCTTCGCGCTATCCGATTCCTGCCAGTATCTATGTATTGGGGACGACTGTGAAATCGGCCGGAGAGTGCGTCGCCTGCGAGATAAGGCGACGCAACCAGGACGTCATTCAGCCATTTGAGCGCCGTGTGGGCTTCAAGCGCCGACGCCTGGATCAACTTGCTGCCGTTGCCTCGAAACAGTGGCCTGGTGACGCCGTCATGATCCGAATGGCACGACGTAGAGTAGCTGCTATTTGAATCATTCCCGGGTAGCAAGGGTGTCGTTCAGACGACCTCGATCGCCAGGGCTGTGGCCTCGCCGCCGCCGATGCAAAGGCTGGCCACGCCACGCCGGACACCTCGTTGGCGAAGCGCCCCCAGCAACGTCACGATAAGGCGAGCGCCCGTCGCGCCGATCGGATGACCCAGCGCGCAGGCACCACCATGCACATTCACTCGCTCGTGCGGCAGCGACAGTTCGCGCATCGCGGCCATGACCACCACGGCGAATGCCTCATTGATCTCCCACAGTTCTACATCGTCGACCTGCCACCCCACCTTGGCGAGCAGCTTCTGGATCGCGCCCACGGGCGCAGTAGTGAACCGGGCCGGTTCCTGTGAATGCGTGGCGTGCCCACGGATAACAGCCAGCGGTGCCAGGCCACGCTCGTGTGCGGTGGACTCGCGCATCAGCACCAACGCGGCTGCACCATCGGAGATCGAACTGGAGTTGGCCGCCGTGACGGTGCCGTCCTTGCCGAAAGCGGGCTTGAGAGTAGGGATCTTGTCCAGTTGTGCCTTCGCCGGCGCCGCGTCGTTGTCGACGAGTTTTGCGCCGCTGCGGCCCGGCACGGCCACCGGCGCAATCTCCCACCGGAACAGGCCGTCGCGTTGTGCCTGCTGCGCGCGCAGCGTGGAGGTTAAAGCGTAGGCGTCCTGCTCCTCACGCGTGAAACGAAAGTGGCGCGCGCAATCATCGGCGAAGGTGCCCATCAGGCGGCCGTCGGAGGCCGAACCATAGTGATCCTCCAGTCCATCGAAGAACAGGTGGTCCAGCACCTGACCGTGCCCGAGGCGCTGGCCCGAGCGAGCCTTGGGCAGCAGGTACGGCGCGTTGCTCATGGATTCCATGCCACCCGCCACCATCACCCGTTGAGTGCCCGCCAGCAGGAGGTCGTGCGCCAGCATGGCGGCCTTCATGCCGGAGCCGCAGACCTTGTTGACTGTTGCACAGCCCGCCGACAGCGGCAACCCGGCGCCCAGCGCCGCTTGACGTGCGGGCGCTTGGCCCACGCCAGCGGGCAGCACGCAGCCCATCAGTATTTCGTCTACGGCCTCCGGCTGCAGCCCGGCCCGCTGCACAGCGGTACGGATTGCGTTGGCGCCCAGCTGCGGTGCCGTCAGCGAGGCGAAGTCGCCTTGGAAGGCACCCAGCGGCGTGCGGGCGGCACCGACGATGACGACGGGATCGTTGGAAGTACTGGAGGTGGGCATGCGAGTCTCCATCCGCCACTCAAAGGCGGCTTTGCAAGAGGGTGAGGAAAATTTTCGGTGTGGCTGAATCTGGCTGACCACGTTCGAGCCCGGCGACTCAGGTCAACCGCTGCGAGTGGCAACAAGCGGCAACAAGCATCACGATGACTGCTTAGGACGCCGCGTCATCTGGCCGCCATGCGGATGGCCCCATCAAGGCGAATCACCTCGCCGTTGAGGTAGGTGTTTCCGACGATGTGCAGCGCGAGCTCCGCGAATTCGTCGGGTCGTCCGAGGCGCGCGGGAAAAGGCACCATCTTTCCCAGCGCGTCCTGCACTTCCGTGGGCATGCCTTTGAGCATTGGCGTCTCCATGATCCCCGGCGCGATGGCGACCACGCGAATGCCGTGGCGCGCGAGTTCGCGCGTGATGGGCAGCGTCATCGCCACCACGCCACCCTTGGAGGCTGCGTAGGCCGCTTGCCCGATCTGGCCATCGAAGGCCGCGACTGAAGCGGTGCTGATAATGACTCCGCGCTCGCCATCGGCGTCGGGCATGTTCTCGGTCATGCAGGCTGCGGCCAGCCGCACCATGTTGAAGGCGCCGATCAGGTTGATCTGAACGGTGCGCGCGAAACTTTCCAGCCGATGCGGGCCTTCGCGACCAAGCACTTTCTCGGCGGGTGCAATGCCGGCGCAATGGATCAGGCCGTGCAGCCCGCCAAAGGTGTCGCGGAACGCGGCTAATGCATGCTCCACGCTGGCGGCATCGCACACGTCTGCCCTGGTGAAGCGGGCATTGGAGCCGAGTTCCGCCGCGAGCGCGGCACCCGCGTTCTGGTCCAGGTCTACCAGCAGCACTGTGGCGCCGCCCGCGACAAGGCGGCGTGCCGTGGCGGCGCCGAGCCCGGAACCGCCGCCTGTGACGACAAAACCCCTATCCTCAACCTGCATTTCTGTCTCCTGAGTGATGGCCCCGACGCACAGCACACCCGGGCGATACGCGTGCCGGCACGAGTCCGAAGCTCGTGGTGTGCCCGAAGCGATATGTGACATGACTGGCACGTTTCTGCACGGCCTTCGCCGGCAAAATACGTTCGCGATGATCTACTGGCTGGTCATCGTAAGCGGCAGGCGAGAGTTCGCCCATGCCCATAGACATCGTCGTGCATGAGCCTTTTGGACACATCGAAGAGGCCGTCGATCTCGTCAACAATGCAGGTTGGCTCAAGGCTGCCGGCGCTCCGCCCCGTCCCACGTTTCAATTGCGCCTTGCAACGATTAACATCAGGGCACCTCGGTAGGCGGAACCTGACCATGCATGAAGCTCAAGACAAGGGCACGACTTCCATCGGCCTGGTGCGCGAAGCGATTCTCGTCGCTACGCAACGTAATCTGGATGTGCCGGTCGCACTACAGCACGCCGGTATCCCGGCAGAATTGTTGAATGCCCCGAGAGCCCGCGTGCCCGCGCTCGCGTTTTCGCGGTTGTGGGCGGCTTTGGCCGATCTGATGGACGACGAGTTTTTTGGTCTGGACAGCCACCCACTGCGCCGGGGCAGTTACGCGCTCATGTGTCATGCGGTGCTGCACGCTGAAAACCTGGAGCACGCGCTGCGTCGCATGTTGAAGTTTCTGCATGCGGTGCTCGACGACATTCACGGGGAGCTACGCTGCGAAGGCGAGCATGCATTGATCGTCCTGCATGACGATGGGCGCACGCGCCGCCTGTTTGCCTACGGGACGTGGTTCATCCTCGTGCACGGGCTTGCGTGCTGGTTGGCACGCAGACGGATTCCGCTGATCGAGATGAAATTTCGCGCTTCCGCACCAATCGATGACAGCGACTATCGCATGCGGTTTTGCGAGGATGTCACATTCGCCGCAGAGGAGACCCTGATCCGGTTCGATCGCAGTTTCCTCGATCTCAAACTGACGGAGACGGAAACGAGCCTGCGCGCATTCCTGCAGGGCGCACCGGCAAACATCCTGGTGAAGTACCGCAACGAGTCCAGCACTACTGCTCTGATCAGGCGCCGGTTGCGCAACCAGGTTCCCGACGACTGGCCCGACCTCGAGACGCTTTCCCAGTTGCTCAATCAGTCCTCGGCCACGCTGCAGCGCCGCCTGCTGGCCGAGGGCACCAACTACCGGCAACTAAAAGACGAATTGCGCCGGGACATTGCTATCGACCTGTTTTCGAGCAGTTCTCTCACGGTCGCCGAAGTCGCCGCGCGGACTGGATTTCAGGAGGCCAGCGCGTTTCATCGGGCCTTCAGGAAGTGGACCGGGGCCAGCCCGGGAATGTACCGCCATGGCAAGGCGACTTCTTCCGTCTAGAACTGGGAAGGTGGTGGCGATGCAGTTGGCGCGTACAGATGTGCTCGCGGCTGCGATGGGTCGGCAGATCCGAGTGCCATCTTCACACTGTGCGCCGCACAAAAGCCGAGCTGCAGTCTCAGGGCACTCAAGCACAACCAGCCCGCCCCGAACGGACTGGGCATAGCGTGCGGCTCTGAACCCCCCCACTGACACGCACCTGATCCCCAAGGGTGATGGTTCGATCGCGTGCTAACCCCAGGGAGCAGTCTTTCTGTCTACGGGCCTCATTCAGATTGAGGTCGGCGGGCATAGATTGGTGTCCCAACCAGGCTGACACTGCAGTCGTGTTCGGCAAATCCGAATAAGCCTGGCGCCCGGATACGCAATGTAACCGGAGTTGGCTTCATGAGAGCCTCGCACTCGATCGCCATCGCAAAATAAGTGAAGCGTTATCGCTTATTGGGGTAGCAGTTCTCTCGCCAACGCGTCACCGACTCAGCGGCGAGAAAAGAAAAATTGCCATCGATGAGCGGCTCGTTACGGTAGCAAAAAATACACGGAGACGACGATGAGAACCCGCTTAGGAAGCCGCCTACGTTCGGCTATTGTGAGTGCTTTACTTGCAGCATTAGCCGTTGCCGTATCTGGCTGCGGCGGAAATGACGCCGCACTGGCAAACGCGCCCAAGGTCACACTCGCCGAAATGTGCACGCAAGCCTATATGCAACGCATCATGCCTGCGGGAGCAACAGTCAAGGACATACCGAACGCGCTCACGTACCTGCCGGCACAAATGCGAACCACGAAGGGCGGCACGGTGGTGGTGGCGGAGAACGCGCTGGGTGACGGCGCACCTCCCTACTGCGTGGTGACGGGGAGCTTCGTCACCAACAAGGAGTCTGGAAAGACTGCCAACTTTGGCGCTGTCTTCCCTGCACCAGGAAAGTGGAACGGCAAGTATCTGCAATTCGGCTGCGGAGGCAATTGCGGCAGCGTTTTCGAAGCCGGCCCTCCCACGGTGGCGCACATCAACAGTGGCTACGCCATGTGGCATACCGACGATGGCCATGTGGATCGGTCGATTGCCGAAAAGGGAATGTCGGTCGAGGCCGATCCGACCTTCGCAGTGAAGGCGCCGGGCGTGCCAGACACCGATGCATTGGATGATTACCTCTACCGCGCGGTTCATTCCCTGGCTGACCTGGGGAAGCAGGCGACGGCCGCGCTCTACGGCGCCGCGAAGGTGGACCACTCATACTTCCTCGGGTGCTCTGATGGGGGCAGGGAAGCGATGGTCGAGGCAACGCACTATCCGGATGACTTCGACGGCATCGTCGCTGGCGCGCCGTACGACCCACCGGCTGCCCACACCAACTGGATGACGCGGGAGTTGGTTCAATTCCGCAGCCCGGCTGCCGCGCTCAGTGATGCCCAAGTGCAACTTGTAGCAAAGGCAGCCGCGTCGTGCGACACGAGCGACGGCGTGAACGATGGTCTCGACCAGAATCCCAATGCCTGTGCATTCAATGTACGAACGGCGGTGCCGCTATGTGCGGCGGGGCGCGCCAGCGACAGTTGCCTGACCCAGGCGCAGATGGAATCGGTATCGGCCATCCTGTCCGCCGTCAGGGACACGAGCGGCAACACGGTCGCGGCCGGCTGGGCGGCGGCGACGTTAACTTCCAACGAGTCCTTCTTCTATGAGTTCCCCTCGATGCCGGTCACCCTGACGGGCCCGGACCCCTTCGGGCCGGAACCATACTTGTCGATGTTTACTGAGTGGGCTTTCAGCAACTATGTCCTGCGGAATTTCGTGTATGCAGGAGCCTCTGACTACAACGGAACCCGATCGCTGGGCATGTCCTTTGGCCTCGGCGATCCTGCCGACGCTTCGAGTTTTCAAGCCACGATGCCGACAACCACAGTTCAACGCATCACGTCGGCGTTCCAAAAGGGCCTGTGGGACGATCCCGCGGCACTCTCCAGCTTCAGCAGCCGCGGGGCCAAGCTCATCATGTATCACGGCCTGACCGACGCCTTGATGAACGCGAATACGACGATCCGCTACTATCGGGCTCTTGCCGCGGCGAGGGGTGGCTACGGCAACCTCCAGAAGGATGTACGGTTGTTTCTCGCGCCAGGGATGAACCACTGCGTTGGCGGCGACGGGCCGAATGCGTTCTTGAACCAATACAACGCCAAAGGTTGGTTTGCCGGTCCACAGGTTCCGTTCGATACGGACCACGATGCGCTGGCCGCCTTGCAGAACTGGGTCGAAAAAGGCACGCCGCCGAAGAGCATCATCGCCTCCAAGTATGCAGACGACGACGCAAGCAAGAGCGTGCAACGCACCATGCCGCTGTGTCCATTCCCGAGCAAGGCGCACTACAACGGTTCGGGCGCGATCAACGACGCTTCCAATTGGTCATGTCCGGAGAGTGACACCTCGATGCTCGACATCGGCGCTGCTGGAGTACGCGCGGGGATGTGAGCCGTGGGCATGCCGGGCTAGACCTTGCGCGAGTACGCGTGCAGCCCTTCGAGGTCCAGCACTTCGATGGCTCCGTACCGGATGCGCACGAGCCCGGTCTGTTCGAGATCGTGCAGCGCACGGTTGGTGTTCTGTCTCGACGGTCCGGCAATGCGCCCGATCTCGTCCTGGGAAATCGGCAGTCGCGCCTCAGTGGTGCAAATGCGCCGCAAAGGCTCCTCGCCGACTACCTAGGACTAGCCAAACATATTTGAAAGAAATAGCGGCCGCTTCACGGGTGTTGGCAGTACCCGGAGTACACGAGTCGGGCGACCAGGACGCAGCGTCCAGCTTCACGCGCGTACGCAGACGAATAGCCAGTTCGCTGTGGACAGTCGCGACGGCCGTCATGGTTTGTTCGAGGGGCTCCTTCAATCCGTCGTCACGAGAACCGATCTCTCCAAATGGAAGTTGGTGTCCTTGCCTGACGGATTTAGGCTCCCGCCAGTGGCGCAACGCCGCAAACGCGGGTGTTCGGCGACCTCATCCAAGTTGAAGTTGATGGACATGGACTGCCGGTGTCGTCCGGCTGAAACTGCTTACAGCACAGACCAACGGCCAATCGAGTCGCGACAAGACCGCCCCACTGAGGGCGCCGTTGGAGCCCGCGTGGACTTCGCCCACGACGTTAAACCAAAGGAGACAAGATGAACCAGATAGACGTGCACTCACTCGCGGGTGAGGCAAGATTCAATGGCTTTCACACCCTGGTCCTGTTCTGGTGTCTATTGATGCTGATACTCGACGGCTACGATCTTGCCGTCGTGGGTGCAGCGCTGCCATCAATCATGAAGGACATGGGCATCGACGCAACCAGCGCTGGCGTCATGGCCGGATCGGCACTATTTGGCGTGATGCTCGGAGCCATTTTCCTTGGCACGCTGGCTGACCGTTTCGGCCGACCCATGATGATCTGTGTTTGCGTCGCGCTGTTCAGTCTTTTCACCGCAGCGGCTGGGTTGACCAGCGATCCCATCGCCTTCAGCGTGACGCGATTCATCGCTGGTCTCGGCATTGGCGGAGTCTTGCCAATTGTCACCGCGCAGATGGGGGAGTTTTCGCCGAACGCCCTGCGCACGCGGTTGGTGACGCTGGTGTTCGCGGGGTATTCCATTGGCGGAATTCTCGTGGCGCTGACTGCAAAGCAGCTTATCGGCAGCTACGGCTGGCAATCCGTCTTTTTTGCCGCAGGCCTGCCTGTCCTGCTGATTCCGTTCATCATCAAAACGATGCCCCATTCGATGTCCTTCCTGATTAAAAGCGGCCGGCACGAAGAACTGCGCGCGGTGGTGAAGCGGTTGATCCCCAACTATCCGATGAGCGGTCAGGAGCACTTTGCCGGATCGTCGGCGGACAAAGGCAAGGACGCCTCGGTGCGACGCCTCTTTCAGGATGGGCGGGGCTTCAGTACGACGATGATCTGGGTCGCGTTCATGACTGGCCTTTTCATGGTCTACGCACTCAGTTCCTGGTTGACCAAGCTGATGGCAATGGCTGGATTCAGCCTCGGTTCAGCTTTGAACTTCGTGATCGTCTTCAACGTCGGTGCCATCGCCGGTGCGATTTTCGGTGGTTGGCTCAGCGACAAGGTCAACATCAAGAGGGTGCTGATTGCGTTTTACGTCGTCGGGGCGGTTGCGCTGTCGCTGATGGGCTACACGAAGTCGACCGCGTCGTTGTTTGCCGTCGTATTCGTTGTCGGCGCATCGACGCTTGGTACGCAACTGCTTGCCTATGCTTATGCGGGTGACTTCTATCCCCATGGGATCCGATCTACCGGTGTTGGCTTTGCTTCTGGCGTGGGCCGGATCGGCGCCATCGTGGCACCGGTGCTCATCGGTTGGCTCGTCTCCTTGAAGCTGCCGCTTGAACAGAACTTCATGGCAATCGGTCTGGCTGGCCTCATTGGTGCGGCGGCGGTGACGCTCATCAATCAGACACGTGCTGACTCATGCCGCTCAGCCGGCGCGCCTGTCGCCATAGTTCAGGGTAGCGCAGGGCGCTGAGGTCTCTACCGCACGCGGCTTCATGGCCGGGGTTCGTTCGCGTGAGGAGTGCGGCAGTTACGGAACTCTGCACTCGAAAAAACACCACGTCCAGGTCGCAGCAAATTTTCAACATGCCGAGAAAAATGGACCGTCTATCTCCTCCTCCTTTCAGTTCGTTTGCCGACGTGAGTCGAGCCGTCGACTGGGCACTCGTCACCCGGCGCAGCGTCCGTGCTTTCCTGCCCATACCGGTTCCCCGCGAGGAAGTGGAGTCCATCCTCAACGTTGCGCGCTTCAGCGCAACCGGCGTCAACATCCAGCCCTGGCATGTGCATGTTGTGACAGGCCCGTTGAAGTCCCGCCTGTCTGCTGCCATCAACGAGATCAATGATGATCCTGCACGAAGTTCCGACCTGGAAGAGCCCTACGATTACTACCCACGCGAATGGATCACGCCGTATGTGGACCGTCGGCGGGAGGTCGGTTGGAATCTGTACGGCCTGCTGGGCATTCAGAAGGGGGACAAGGAGCGGATGCATGTCCAGCACGGCCGCAACTACAGCTTCTTTGATGCGCCCGTAGGCCTGTTTTTCACGGTTGACCGGGTCATGCGTGAAGGAAGTTTTCTGGACACCGGCATGTTCCTGCAAAGCGTCATGATTGCTGCCCGGGCGCGGGGCCTCGACACCTGCCCGCAGGCGGCTTTCAACAAGTTTCACCGTGTCATCGCCAACGAACTATCCATTCCCGACAATCACATGTTGGTCTGCGGGATGAGTCTGGGTTATGCGGATCCCAGTTGCATCGAGAACTCGCTGGTAACGGAGCGCAGCCCGGTTGGCGAATTCACTACTTTCTACGAAAAATGAATGGAGACAAAGTCATGAGTGCAAAGGCCTACTCTCAAGGACTTGAGAAGAACGCGGCAAACCACGTTCCATTGACGCCATTGACCTTCCTGGATCGAACCGCCGACGTCTATCCGGATCGGACCGCGATCATTCATGGCGACTTCCGCCAGACGTGGGCCGAAACCCGCGAGCGTTGCTATCGTCTCGCGTCGGCGCTCGTTCAGTTGGGGATCGAACCAGGCGATACCGTGTCGATCATCGCGCCGAACACCCCGGCCATGCTTGAGGCTCACTTTGGGGTACCGCTGTCCGGTGCCGTGCTCAACGCCGTCAATTGCCGCCTCGATGCTGACGGCGTCGCATTCATACTGCGCCACGGCGAATCCAGGCTCGTGCTGGTGGACCGCGAGTTTGCTCCGCTGGTCGAGAAAGCGCTGCAGTCAGTCCCCAACCCGCCGCGCGTGATCGACATCAACGATCAGGAAGCGCCAGACGGCCCCGCCATAGGGGAAACTGATTACGAGTCGCTGCTGGCGAGCGGCGATCCCGCATTTGCCGGTCACCACCCGGTCGATGAGTGGACGCCCATTGCCCTGAATTACACGTCGGGTACAACCGGAGATCCGAAGGGCGTCGTTCCCAGTCACCGCGGCACTTATCTGATGAGCCTGTTGCAGATGACGAACTGGCCGCTCCCGCGCGCGCCGGTTTATTTGTGGACGCTTCCCATGTTCCATGCGAATGGCTGGTGCTTCACATGGGCGATTACTGCGGCGGCCGGAACACATGTGTGTCTGCGTAAGGTGAATGCTGCCAATGTTCTTTCGGCCATCGTCAGACAGGGCGTAGATCACTTTTGTGCGGCGCCAATCGTCCTGTCAGGCCTCGCAAGCGTGCCTCATTCAGAACGGCAGCCGCTGCCGCGCCGGGTGCGGGTTCTAACTGCCGGCTCGCCGGCGCCAGCCGCTGTTCTCGAGGCCGTTGGCGCAATGGGTTTCGATGTTGACCACGTCTTTGGGATCACTGAGATTTCCGGCACTCCGATCAGCTGTGCATGGCATGACGAGTGGGATGCGTTGCCGCCGGAGCAGCAAGGGAAATTGAAAGCGCGGCAAGGTGTACGTGCGGCAGCGTTCGAAAAAATGTCGGTCGCCGATCCTGAGACGCTCGAGACGGTATTGGCCGACAGCAAGTCTTGCGGTGAGGTCCTGGTTCGGGGGAATACGGTGATGATGGGATATCTCAAGAATCCTGACGCAACGGCAAAAGCTTTCGCCGGCGGCTGGTTCCATACCGGAGATCTGGCCGTCGTCCATTCCGACGGCTATATCCAGATCACAGACCGCTCGAAGGACGTGATCATCTCCGGCGGAGAGAACATTTCGTCTGTCGAAGTCGAGGAGGTTATATACCGTATGTCAGGCATCCTGAACGCTGCCGTAGTCGCGCAGCCTGACGACAAATGGGGCGAGACGCCTTGCGCATTTATCGAACTGAGGCCCGATGCCCCGGGCATCACGGAGGAGGAGGTAATCTCTTTCTGTCGGGAGCGACTGGCGCATTTTAAGTGCCCGCGTCGTGTGATCTTCGGCGAACTGCCCAAAACCGCTACCGGGAAGATCCAGAAGTTCCGCTTGCGGGAGCAAGCGGGCAGCCGCGCAGCGATTACGAGACTGGCGGGGTGAGGCTGCTGGTCTACCGAACGCGCCACGCGCTGTGAAGTGCGAATACGGTCAAATGCGATGTAGTACTGGTATTCGCGCGGGCTAGTCACGGTGCTCGAAATGGAGGTAAAGCATGCAAAGCTTCTCAGGGAGAGGTTTCGACCTGGACTCCTATGCGTTGATTGACGAGCCGTTGCCAGAGCCTGAAAACGGGCAACTGCGAATTCGTATCGAAGCAACGGCTCTTGGTTTCGTTGACGGGCTGATGATGCAAGGCCGCTATCAGGTCAAGCCGCGCTTGCCTTACGTCCCAGGCGGAGAAATTGCTGGCGTGGTTGACGCCGTCGGGTCCGGCGTGACGGAGCTACTTGTCGGTGAGCGTGTCGTCACATGGCAGCTTGGCGGAGGCCTGGCGGAATATGTAGTGGTTGATGCCGCTGACGTCGACATTGTCCCGGGCGGGCTGCCAATGCCCATTGCCGCAGCCATGCTGGTCGACTATCAGACGGCACACTATGCGTTGTTCGATCAGGGACGATTGACGGCCGCCGATACGTTGCTGGTGCTTGGCGCGGGCGGTGCGGTGGCGTCCGCCGCCATTCAGCTTGCCGTGCACGCCGGGGCTCGTGTGATTGCCGCGGCTTCGAGCGAACTCAAGCGCAAAGCCGCATGCGAGCTAGGCGCAGTGGCCGCGGTCGACTACACCCTTCCGGATTGGCGTGATGCCCTCAAGAAGGTGGCGCCGGAAGGCGTTGACGTCGTGCTCGACCCTGTCGGCGCGAACATGCTTGAGCCAGCGTTCCGCTCGCTGTGCAAAGGCGGCCGCTATCTCGTGATTGGATTCGCGGGTGGAGCCATTCCGTCGCTCCCGGTCAACCTGGCGCTTCTCAAGAACGCCACACTGCACGGAGTCGACATACGGTATTTCCTGGCCAACCGGCCGGAACAGGCGCGGCGTGTACGCACGGCGCTGCTTTCGATGGTTGCCCGCGGCTATCTTCAACCGCCTGCATCCATTACGTTCCCTCTCGCGAACGCAATGGACGCTGTGCTGGCAACCTTCGACCGTGCCAGGCGCGGGAAAATTGTTGTGCTGCCCGGACCGGACGTTGGTCTCAGTTACGCTCGTTGACCCATGCGTAATACCCATGATTTGTCTATCGAACGCCAGTAACCGCGAGAGTCGGTCCTGAAGATTGCCAGTCAGCGATCACGGACCGCTGACTGGCAGGGCGAACAATTGTCGAACCCAACGCTGGTTTTCCGCAGGCCTCCATGAAACCGCGCCATCCAGGTGTACGGGGCGTTCTGGTGCTGGTGACTGCAGCGTCGCGTCCGAATGCCTCATATCGGCGTGACAACGGATCGATAGGATCGCTAACCAAGTGACTCAAACGGGTCGGGTCCGGAAGTTCGGGCCGCGGTCGCCGGGGATGCGCGGCGCTCTAACTGCGATCTTCGGCAACCGGCCAGATACGGTCATTGAACCAACGCCCCTAGGTTGGCGACAACCTCGCGTACTGTGTGAATGCAGCAGCCGATCGCATCTTTCGCTCAATGCTCGACCTGCCAACGCAGCACCGGATGCGTCGCGCCCGCCGGCATCACCCAGGCGCCATCGCTGCCGAAGTTCCAGCCGACAAAGCTCGTCGAGTCACTCATCTGCGCGGTGGTCAGACCGTTCGACGCCGGAAGATTGCCGCCGCTCCTGGCTTGGCCCGTCGTTTCGGTATTCCAGTAGACGTCGCTGCCGAGTCCGGTGCAGTAGTCGCAGATCCCGCCGACCGTTACGAGATTGAACGCAGAGACCTGGCCGGTCGCGAACGACTCCGTAACCGTGCCGTTACCCTGGTGGATAAGGCCGCCCGACGAGCCGCGCGACTCATTCGCCGCGACGATGCCGGTAGCGTATGACTGAGTGATCGTCCCCTCGTTGTCGTAGACCAGGCCGCCACCGCCGGAGTCGGCTTGGACGGTTGCGTTACTGCCGGAACGCGCGATTGTTCCGTAATTCGTCCCGACGAGTCCGCCGATTCTCGCGCCCGACGCGTTGCTGTACCCCGACACGTAGCCCGACGTGAACGTATTGACGATCAGGCCGTAGTTGCTCATGGCCAGAATGCCGTCTGGTTTGTACGACGGCGCGTAAGTGCCGGACACCGCATCGAGGATATTTACGTCCCGCACCACGCCGTTTGCGGCGATGTCGCTGAAGACCGCGTCAGTGTCGGGTTTAATGTGCGACACGCTGTGCCACATGCCGTCGAACTGCCCGCTGAACGCCACTTTGCTGGCGAAGCCCAGCGTCTTGAACGCGTAGCCCGTCGCGTCGATATCGCGGCCCAGCGCGTAGTTGCCGCTCATATCGTTCGCGATGTTTTGCAGGTCATCGACCATGTTGACGAGTTTGTAGCCGGTGATCTGCGTGAGTAGGCCGCTGTATTGCGGCGCGACCCACGCACTGTTCGCGAGCATGATGCCCGCGGTATAGCTGCCGGTCATGTCATACAGCGCGCTGACCGTGCCGGTGCTTCGCGACCAGTCGATCGTGCCGTAGTTGATGACGCTGCCGCCGTTGTTCACGGCCGCCGCGTCTGCGCGCAGCGTCAGCGCGCCGCTGCCCTGGTTGCTCAATGTGACGCCGGGGCTGACCGTCAAGCTACGCGCCGCGTTCAGGGCGAGCGATGCGCCGCCCGTCCATTGAATGCTCTGGTCGGCGTTGATGTCGCCGCTTTGTCCGTTCGCGCCGGTAGTCGTCATCGAAACCGATGTGCCGTCGTTGAGGCTGCGCGTGAAGGAGCGCGCCGCGCCGTTGTCAAACGTGTAGGCGGGCAGCGTGACGTTCCACTGGCCCGCGACGACTTTCGCAAAGTCGCCCCAGAATGTGAAGAGTCCGGTGTCCACGTCGACCGTGCCGCCTTTGCCGCCCGCGTTTCTCGCGGCGATGTTGCCCGCGAGAATGACCTGTCCTTTCGGACCTGCGACGAGCCACACGTGACCGTCGCGCACCGCCGTACCCGTTGCGCGTAAAATATCCGCATTGCCGGCGAGCGCATAGATGTTGCCGTCGACGGCTTGCAGGTTCACCTGCGCCGCTTCGACGGCGCCCGTATTGACGATTGCGCCGCCGCTCGCCGTCTGCACGAACATCTGCTGCGAGCTCGACGAGTCCTGCAACAGCACCTTGTTGCCGACCGCGATCTCGGCCGTGCCGTTCGGCGCGCTGATGTTGCCGTAGTTGTCGACTTCGCTCGCGGCAATCAGCAGCACGTCGCCGTTGGTCGAGCCGATGTTGCCGAGATTGACCACACGCTCCGTGGACTGGCCGGAAAACGTGAGCGGACCGCCGGCCATGAACGACGCGTTGTCGGTATCGAGCGTGGACGCAACGAAGCGCCCGCCCGTCGTCACTACGCCTTGTGGACCGATTACCACGCCCTGCGGATTGATCAGGTAGACGCTGCCCGTTGCGTTGAGCTTGCCGAGAATCATCGACGGCGCGCCGCCTGTCACGCGATTGAGCGTCGCGCCGTTGCCGTTGTTGATGTTGACCGTGTTGTTGTGGCCGATCGAGAAGCGGTTCCAGTCGACCACGCCGCGTGTGGAGCCCGGCTGGGTGACGGTCAGCGTATCGCCGGAAGTAGCGATGGAGCCGCTACCGCTCACATAGGCGCCGCCTCGAGGCAGGACGCCCGCCGCGAGCGCCGGTGCGGCGCACGAAAGACTCAGGAGCGAAACGATGATGGAGACAGCAGGTAGCCTGCGCTCACCATCAGGCGCGCGCAGTGAGAACGTATCGAGCGACATACTTTCCTCTTCTATGCAGGATTGGCATGCCACTCGGCCCGGAGATTTTTTTAGGGCGTGGCCAGAGGAGCATAGACATAAACTGCGCACTCAACGAAGAGCGAACTATCAGCGTTTTGCGACGTGATTCACTGCTTTTGCGCCCACGCAAAGAACTGCCGGACCGGGAGCGCGCAAAGGTGAGGGGCGAGCGGCATAAAGGGCGCAATACTTGCGTGACGTTCGTCGACGCGCCCTTAGGGCGGATCGACGGCGCTCGTTTCATAAATCATCGCTTGCACGCATTGCCAGAAGTCGCATTGGTGCCCGCGCGTGAAATCACAACAGCGGCGGCCGCAGGTTGGAGTGGCGAAATGCAACGACTGCTGGTCAACGTTTGGTGAAACGCGTTCGGGGCGTGCGCCCCGTTCGGGAACCCGTACCTGCGGCCGTATGCCGTCTATAAAAATATCGCGCCAGCGCGCCGCGAAGTTCGGCCGCGGTGAGTCCCGCGCCGAGTAGCAGCGCAACTACCGCCCGGTTGCGGCGCAGGCGGAAATCGTCGCCAGCGTCGGGCTGGGCGTAGGCCTGCAACGCAGCGACTGCGGGCCGGATCGAGGAAGAGCGGTTCTAGCTCATCCTCTGGCCGGGCGGCCGACAGCGCGAAAGGTGCCGCCGGATTGCTGTCACGCAGCCCGACGCCGACAAGATGGCGACACAGCCGGTCGATCAGCTTGAAGTAGAGCGCAGGCGCGTGGTCGTACCCGGCGCACAGCGGTTTTCGATGTCCCCAAAGAATGATGCAAGGTGCTCGGACCCAAACGTCGCGAGTGCCATGCCTCGGGCGACGAGATGGCGAAGGAACAGGTCGAACATCGCTTTGTGCTGCACGATCGAGCGTTGGGAGAACCGGCGGCGATCTGCACCGGCCGCTTCCGTAGTCTGCCATTGCAGATGAGCGGTGTGCGGCGCGGCTGTCCAGAAATGAGACTCGTTGATCACGCGCAGTACTTTATATACTGGATTAGCGTCGCCCTAACACCTTGCGAATCTGCAATTCGCCAACCCGTCTATAGGGAGAGGGGGCATCCCCTTGCGCTGTGCGTCGGCGATCGCGTGCAGACAGGCGAAAGGGCCGCTCTCGACGATCTGCGCCGCGCACGCGAGCATCAGGTTGACTGGAAGTCCGAAGTGCTCGACTAGATAGCCGCGCTCGCAAACATTGCGGAGCGCTGTCGCAATGCACGGCACGCGCTTACGCAGTGGGCTCAGATCGTCGCGATATGCCCATATGGGCTTTCCCAGCGCGGCGGCAAAGCCGATCTCGAACGCGGTGCCAGTATCCGGCTCGCCAACGCCGCGAAAGTCAGCCACATTGGCCGTGACGATATCGGCGCGGCGAATCGCGGCCACGTTGGCGTGGTAGATCCACGTGGCCGTGTCGTGAGGCGACAGGTTCGCCGGCGCGACCGCCTCGAGCGGGTAAAGCCCCTCGGATCCCGGAGTGGCGCAAAGTCGCTGCGGCGAACGACCGTATTCCTGTGCGTCGGCGCGAAAGACGTCGAAAGCCGCGAGATAAATCCGCGCCCCTCGGGCGCCGTCATCAATTTTTCAAGCTTCTCTTTTCCGCGAGCAGTTCCTTGTATCGTGCCATCGACTTGAATTTCCGTTGTGGATGATGGACGATTCTACAGGCGCGAATCGCTGTCAAGTGCCCATCCCTGACTCGCAGGCGGAGATGCGATGTTCGTTCCGGTCCTCGCCAGCGGTAGCTGAACCTCCCACATTCGCAATACCGACTATCGATGAAAAGAATCTCTGTCCGCCGATCGAGCGTTCATGTCGCGGCGTCTTTGCGCTGCGGCCGCTGTGCGCCGGCGAGCTCATCCTCGAGTACACCGGCACGGTTATGAGCTGGAAGCGCGCGATAAGTCGCCATCGCCGGTTCGGGAGCGAGGGCCATACGTTCCTCTTTGGACTTGCCGACGGACGGGTCATTGACGGTTCGCTCGGCGGCAACAGCGCGCGTTGGCTCAACCATGCCTGCGTCGCCAATTGTGAGGCCGTCGAGGATGACGGCAGGGTCTACATTCAGGCGGTGTTGGATATCCAGCCCGGAGAGGAACTGTTCATCGCATACGGTCTTGTGACAGAGAGCCGCGCCTCGGCAGCAGTGCGCGCGCAGTATGCGTGCCGCTGCGGCCACAGGCGATGTCGCGGAACGATGCTCGCCGGTACGTGAGGGTTCGCCGCGACTATCCGTGCAATGGATTGTGTGCAGGGAGTCGGTAGTTGTTGTCGATCCACTGCCTCGCCCATTCGATTCCGCGTTCGTAGGCTTGGGATATGTAGACGCGGTTGCCGAGGTCGGTGAAGACGAACCGCCCGTCACCACGCGAGACGATCACGCCCGAGACAAGGGCCGTTGATTTACCAGAACGGTCGTTGACGCCTCGATCTTCCAGCCTTGGTATCCGCGAACTGGTTCACGCGTTTCATGGCAACCTCCGACTGCTGGAATTGCGTTTTCCTACGTATTCGCGCGCTCGCGCCCTTTCAAGAGGGTCTCGTCTCTCGTTTGTCATACTGGACACTTCCAGTTTTCCGATCAGGTTTGCCGCGCGATCAGCCAGCCATCATGCGGCTCTTTGCAAACTCAGTGCAATCGAAACCAACGTGCAACAACGCGATCGTCGTCATTGGCGCTATCGCATTCGTTGCGATACGCGCGACTGGAATTGCTGCATTTGCCGGGCTATTGCCCGGAATCGGAAAACGTAGCTGTCACAGTGACTGCAACACCGTTGGCAGATCCGCAGCCTCAAGTTAAACAAACTATTGCGAGTCCATGATTCGAAAACCGCGAGAAGCACCGATTGCATGTCTACCGACTCGCGACCAGTGGTTACCGTTCAGCCATATTCTTCGCATTTCCGTTTCGATGTCCTACCATATCAACTGCGATAGGTCCGCACGCATCGGGCTGCCCCGCCTTCATATCTTGCTTCGTGTCCGGTCGCTTTCTGCGAATCTCATCCGCGTTGCCGCGCCGCTTCATCAGGCAAATCGGCCGCGCAAACATCTCTGGTCAGGAGCGGCCATGAAACGAATCGTCGTGATCGGCGGTGGCTTTGCGGGCTTGTGGAGCGCCATCGGCGCGGCCCGTAAGCTTGATGAGCAACGTGCGAGCAATCAGGTCGAAGTCGTCATGGTCAACCCTCACGCCCACCACAGCATCCGGGTGCGCAACTACGAAGCGGATCTCGCGGCGACGCTCGTACCGTTGAGCAATGTGCTAGACCCCGTCGGCGTGCAATGGATCCAGGGCGCAGCCACGGACATCGATGTCGCCGGCAAACAGGTCACGGTGAGCGTCCGCGGACGCACCATGCCGCTATCTTTCGACAAGCTCGTGCTGGCATCGGGAAGCCACCTTGTCGATGCGCCGATTCGGGGGCTTGCGGACCATGCGTTCGACGTCGATACATACGAAGGCGCCGAACGCCTCGAACGACGGCTCCTAAGAATGGTGCGTTCACATGGTGCTGGAAGCCTGACCTTCGTCGTTATCGGCTCAGGTCTCACGGGCGTGGAGGTCGCCTCCGAGTTGCCGCACCGTGTGCGCGACCTCCTGGCAGCTAGCGGTGAGCGCCTACGTGAGCGCGAGCTTCGCGTCATGCTAATCGAGCGTGCGCCGCGGATCGCAATGGCGATGGGCGGCGCGCAACCGGTCATCGAGCAGGCATTGATGCAACTCGGCATCGAGATGATGACCGGCGTTGAGATCGAGCAGATCGACGACACGGGGATGACGCTCGCGGGCGGCAAGCGCATCGACGCATCGACAATTATCTGGTGTGGCGGCATGCATGCGAGTCCGTTGACACGCTGCATCCCCGTCGAGCGCGATGCGCTTGGGCGGGTGCCGGTCGACAAAAACCTGCGCGTAGAAGGTGTCCCCGACGTCTTCGCAGCCGGCGACGTGGCGCGTGCGCTGTTCGAAGACGGCAGGCACGAGTCCGTCATGTCCTGCCAGCACAGCAGGCCGATGGGGCGTTTCGCGGGACACAACGTCGTCTGCGATTTGCTCGGTCTGCCGATGCTGCCGCTCGACATCAACTGGTACACGACCATTCTCGACCTCGGCCCTTGGGGCGCGGTCTACACCGAAGGCTGGGAGCGCAGGCTCGCGGCACAGGGGCAGCAAGCAAAAAACGTCAAACGCGTCATCAACACTGAGCGGATCTATCCGCCCCGCACAGGCAACCGCGCCGATCTTTTCAACGCGGCGGCTCCGGTTGTGCAGGCGCCGCCGCCGATCGGCGGGTGACACGGCACCGGTCCGCCATGAGACGAAAATTCGTCGGTAACGATCAATCCGGATGGTACGCGGTACCGCAAACGAAAAGCGCAGAACGCGGAGTAGTACAGGTGAATGGCATCGCCGTTCCTCTTATGTTCAAGAACGGCGCCGTGCGACGCCGCATTTCCGCACGCGGCCCCTTGCTGCCGTTCGACTTTGAGGTCCGAACCGTCGGTAATCGGTGCTTGCTGTCGGCGAAATTCAATATGGCCCTATGTGATTCGTCAAGCAGTAGGGGGATTTTGGTTGGTAGATCGTGCCGTCGCGCAGCACGGCGAACAATTCGTCGCAGCGTCGTCGAGCGAGAGCGATGCGCCTCATTGTGACGCTTGGCTCGATAAGCCTTGGGCAGGAATGGCGCTTTTTTGAGCACCTTGTTACCCGGTCTGGACGGATGTTCGCCCCGGACGGGTGAGTCCCACTGGCGACTGACCGGGCAAGGCCGCGGTAGGCAGCGCACGGGTCGATATGGAGCCGCCCATCTTATAAGGGCAACTCTACTACGGAGAAAAAGCCGATAAGCCGTCCAATGCAACGGTGTTTCGGGACAAACCCTGCTTTGTTGCCGGAAGAGACGGGCTAGATTCCGGAAAGAGTTTGTCTTCGTTCGCTCACCGGGCGGTCGACTAGGGCTCATCCGGCAGCTTGAGCAGACTGTCGTCGACGGTCACCTCGATCGCACAGTCGCCCTGGCGCGCTGGCGGGCTTTGCAATTCGCCGAAGCGCTTCATCACGGTGGCGACGAGCCGTTGTTGCGCTATCAGGCGTTTTGCGGTGTCCATCTGCGCATACGAGTCGATCTGGGTCTGCGAAAAGCGAAGTGTCACGACGCAACGTGCATCGAGGGTCGTATCGCCGTGTGATTCCAGCACCCACGACAACTGGACATAGAGCGTGGCGCCTTCGTCATAGGTCGTGACAGTCGGTGATTTCGGTGATTCGAAGGCGCTTGCAAGTGCCAACTGGATCTCTTCAATGCGCTGCAGCCTGTCCGTCTTGCGCATGACTGACATCTCCTTATCGTGTGCGATGGCGAAAAGGCATCGCCTAGTCGCCGTCGCCTCATCGTTTGACCGGGTTCAGATGATGATTGCATTGCCGCTATGCGTTGCCATACTCGAGCTGAAATGCAAGTTGCAAGCAATGAACCCGCTGCACCCGCGTATCGGCAACCAAACCCCGGCGGCTCTTCCGGCCAGAGCGGCGCACAAGCCGTTCCTACCGCCGGTTTTTACACGCGATTGCAACATTTATAAGGTTTCGCCAAGTCCAACGATTTCTGTCCTGATGCTTGCTTCCCGAACGAGGCGCGTGCCGTCACGAACCTGATCGGCGACGGTGTGGCGACCATTGTGGTTTGCTCGAGTTTAACGACGAGGCGCCGGCACGCCAGATGCCTGCGGAAAACGCCGTTGTTCGGCCCCACGCTCATTGAGCTGATTCCGGCGCGGCTGCGCGTCCGATCGAGGACATGCGAACGTATGAGCAGCGCAGTAAGGGCGTTGAGTGGTCTCGCTAAGAGGCCGTTTTACGCCTTGAAGCGGTAGACATCTAGTGCGTGACCACCGGCTGTTGAAGGTGGGTTTCGCGACACCGCTATTAGTCGCACGCTGAATCACGACCGCCATCCATCGACCGACGGTGGCCACGAAACGCCTGGGCGTCTAACTCCTCCATTGCCGCCCCAACGACAACCGCTAGAATTGCGGTTTCAGCCCGGAATACGCCCATGTCTTTTGCCTCGCTTGGCCTGATCGATCCCTTGCTGCGTAATGTGCAGGACCTCAATTACGACACACCTACGCCGGTGCAGGCCAAGGCGATTCCTGCTGTGCTCAATGGCCGCGACGTCAGGGCTGCGGCACAGACCGGCACAGGCAAAACGGCGGGTTTTGCGCTGCCGCTGTTGCAACGGCTAGTGCAACACGGTCCGGCGGTGTCCAGCAACCGCGCGCGTGTCCTGGTGCTGGTGCCCACGCGTGAACTGGCCGAACAGGTGTTGCAGAGCTTCATCGGATACGGCAAAGGCCTCGACTTACGATTTCTGGCCGCCTACGGCGGTGTAAGTATCAATCCGCAGATGATGAAGTTGCGCAAAGGCGTGGATGTGCTTGTTGCCACGCCAGGCCGTTTGCTCGATCTCAATCGACAGAACGCGGTGCAGTTCGATCAGGTACAAACGCTGGTGCTGGATGAAGCCGACCGCATGCTGGATCTGGGCTTCGCTCGCGAACTCAACGCGGTCTTTGCTGCGTTACCGGCTCAGCGCCAGACCCTGCTGTTCTCCGCCACGTTTACCGATGATATCCGCGCGATGGCGGCAGGCATTCTGCGCGACCCGGTCAACATCAGCGTCAGCCCGCCCAATGCCACGGCAAGCAGGATCAAGCAGTGGGTGGTGCCGGTGGATAAAAGGAACAAGCCTGAGCTCTTCATGCACCTGGTGGCTGAGAACAACTGGGAGCACGCGCTCGTGTTCGTCAAAACCCGCAATGGTGTTGATTACCTGGCGGCCATGCTGGAAGAGGCGGGCTATGCGGTCGACACCATCCACGGGGACAAACCGCAACCCGCGCGCCTGCGCGCACTGGAGCACTTCAAGACGGGCGAAGTACAGATGCTGGTAGCCACCGATGTGGCTGCGCGCGGGCTGGATATCGACGACCTGCCGCTGGTGATCAACGTTGATTTGCCGATCGTGGCGCAAGACTATGTGCATCGTATCGGCCGTACCGGCCGCGCGGGCGCGAGCGGCATGGCGGTGTCCCTCGTGTGTGCCGATGAAGCGCCGCAACTGGCCGCGATAGAAGCGCTGATCCGGCAAACGCTGCCCCGTGAAGAAGAGCCGGGTTTTGAAGCCGAACATCGCGTGCCGCAAACCAGCGCGACAGGCCAGATCATCAAGAAACCCAAAAAGCCCAAGACGCCCAAAGTGCCGCAAGCTGCACCGGGCATCACGCATGTACTCAGCAAAAAACCGCGCCTGCACAGTGGCGAAAGCAAGCACAAGCCTGCGGCGCAGCGCGCTGTGGCCGCGGGCAAAGGAACGAGCTTGTCCAGCGGTAAGCCATTCAGCGTACAAGAGCCGCGCAGCAAGCCCGCCAGCAAGCCAGATGTGGGTTCGCGCTGGCCGGCTGACAGACCCGCACGTGGCCGCGGCAAACGCCAACCCTGATCCGTGGGGATGAGCGCATAACCTGATGCTCAGCCATTTCTACGGCCGCGTAATCACCTTACTTGCGCGAACACGTCACCAACAATACCTACGAAACATCGCATATTCAGGCGATGCGAATGATCTGGCATTAAAACGCGGCTCGAGCAACACTCGGCCGTTTGTCGTGCTATCCGCACGCGCCCTCCCGATGCGGCGTCTCCGGCGATGCATGCGCACACCGCTCTTGTCCGCAAGCAATTCGCGCAGCGGTGGGGGCGTCGCGCCGTCCAGGCAGTTGCGTGACGGTGGCATGCTCGTCAAGGACAGGCCGTCGCGCGCTACTCAATTGCTTATCGAGGTACCTCTATCTCGAAGTGAGTTCGTCATGGTCATGGACGATGATCCCTTTCCAGAAGATCATGATCAAGCCCGCTCGCCTCGGGCATGATGATGCGCGACCCGTCCACTTCTAAACAGGCGAGTTCGCTGCCTTCGATTGGCCCGTATCAACTGCAGGCCAACGCCGAGCTTCTGCTCCGACACAACTACGCTGAAAAGGCGATTCGCGCGATCTATGGTAGGAACTACTTTCGTAGTGCTGCGTATGTGTGCGGTGCGGGTAAGGCGAGGAAACGAAGCAGCGACGATGAACGGGCAAGCGGCATCAGCAAACGAGGTTATCCGGTGTTTGAATCTGGCGAAGGGTGCGGCGCCTCTTGTTGTGTCGAACTTCGCCACGCGCTCAGACGCTAGCCGTCGACCCGGATCAGCGCGCCATCGCTGCGCGAATGATGCTCACCGACGGCCACTAAGACCCGTTCCGCCCCCAATCGCTGCGAATTATTTGAATGACGTTGGAATCAACTGAACCGCCGGCCGTCTCGGGCGCAATCACTTGTGTATTCATCTAGACGACTTGCTATCGTCACTGCGCCGTCATGTTGCATTCCTAGAATCCATACGACGCTGTAGTTCTCGCGCGTCATAGTGAGGACATCATGGATGCAATCCACATCGAACGTCTATGCAAGACGTTCAACAATGGTCGCAAGGCGCTCGACTCCGTCAACCTCAAGGTAGGCGAGGGCGAAATGGTCGCGCTGATCGGCGCATCCGGCTCGGGCAAGTCGACGCTACTGCGGCACATTGCAGGATTCACTGCTTCCGACCCGGCACCCTCGCACGTAACGCTGCTCGGGCGGCCCATTCAGGAGAATGGCAAGGTGGCGCGCGAAGTCCGCAGGATTCGTCGCGACGTCGCTTTTGTGTTCCAGCAATTCAATCTGGTGGGGCGCCTTACGGTCCGCACGAATGTGTTGATCGGCGCGTTGTCGCGTGTGCCGTTGTGGCGGCGCTTGATTGGCCGGTTCCCACGCGCCGAGCAGGAACTTGCGGCGGCCTCGCTGTCGGCCATGGGCATTGCCGACCATATCAATGAACGCGCCAGCACGTTATCGGGCGGCCAGCAGCAGCGCGCTGCGCTTGCACGCGCGCTGGTCCAGCGGGCACGCATTGTCCTCGCCGATGAACCGATCGCATCGCTTGATCCCGAGTCTTCGCGGCGCGTGATGGGACTGCTCCAGTCGCTGAACGAAGATCACGGCCTGACGGTGGTCGTGTCGCTCCATCAGATCGACATTGCGATGAAGTACTGTGCTAGAGCGGTCGCGCTGCGTAACGGTTGTGTAGTGTACGACGGCCCTTCCGCGAGCCTGACACCGGCGTTGTTGCGCGAGCTCTATGGTGCGGCGGCCGAAGAATTGCTGACCGATGCCACTATCGACAGCGATACCGATGCCGACTCAGGCCCGGCCCAGCACACCCGGGTTCGCCACCTCGAACGCGCGGCAGCGCATGTCGAAGCCGCATCGACTCGAGCAGCGGCATTCGCGTCGGCCGCAAGCTCGTGATCAGACAACGTTTTGTTTTCTTCTAAACCTGGATCCATTCGATGAAATCAGCCCGTTTCCTTCTGGCCGCCGCGGCGTGTGCTGCGTGTCTCGTATCCCAGGCAGCGCTTGCCGAAACGATCAACTTCGGCATTATCTCGACCGATAATTCCGCTGTGCTAAAACAGCGCTGGCAACCGCTTATCGACGACCTCAACAAGCAGACCGGTCTCGAGGTGAAGCCGTTCTTCGCGACGGACTATGCCGGCATTATCGAAGGCATGCGTTTCAATAAGGTTCAGATCGGCTACTTTGGCAATGCATCGGCCATTGAAGCAGTGGATCGTGGTAACGGCGAAGTGTTTGCGAAAGTGAAGTACAAAAGCGGTGAGGCGGGGTACTACTCGCTGCTGATCACGAACGTGAACAGCAAGTGGAAAACCGTTGATCAGGTGCTGAAAAATACGCACGACATCAACCTCGGTTTCGGCGATCCGAACTCGACCTCCGGCACGCTCGTACCGTCGTATTACCTGTTCGCCAAAAACGGCATCTCGGTGCGCAACGACTTCAAGAGCGTGCTGCCGTCGAGCCATGAAGCGAACATGCTGGCCGTCGTGAACAATCGCGTCGATGTTGCGACCAACAACACCGACATGGTGGAAACATTGCGGCAACAGCATCCCGAGTTGCTGCAGCGCGTGCGCATATTGTGGAAGTCGCCGCTGATTCCGTCGGATCCGATGGTGTGGCGCCGTGACTTGCCGCAAGCCACGAAGGACAAGCTGCGCAATTTCTTCGATCACTACGCGCAGACCGACCCGCGCGAGAAAGCGATCATGGAAGGCATCACGGGCTTGTCGGGCTTCACCGATTCCACCGACGCGCAGCTGATTCCTATCCGTCAAATGGCCTTGTTCCAGAAGAAGGAACAGATCCAGAACGACGCCCATCTGTCTGACGAAGACAGGAAAGCGCAGATCGCCGCGCTCGACCAGAAACTGGCGCAACTGGATAAGGTGGCGGCAAAGTGAAGCACACCGTCGACGCTTATTCGTTCGACGGCGCCGGCGCACGCCCGCAAGCCATCAAGCCCGGGCCGCATGTACTCAAACGCAGCTGGTTGTCGATGCTCGGCTGGATCGCGATCCTAGCCGTCCTCGGGCTGTCGTGGCACAACGCCGACATGCGTCCGCTCGACCTGTTCGCCGATCCCGGCAACATGGTGCAGTTCGGCAAGGACTTTTTCCCACCGGATTTTCACGACTGGCGTACCTACGTTCACGAGATGATCGTGACGCTTGCGGTAGCGGTGTGGGGCACGGCGCTGTCGCTAGTTTTCGCGGTGCCGTGCGGATTGTTATCGGCTTATAACATTGCGCCGGTGTGGGTCGTCCAGCCCGTGCGACGCTTGATGGACGCCTGCCGCGCGATCAACGAGATGGTCTTCGCGATGCTGTTTATTGTGGCGGTCGGGCTCGGCCCGTTCGCGGGCGTGCTCGCGCTTTGGGTGCATACCACGGGTGTGCTTGCCAAGCTCTTCGCGGAAGCCGTTGAAGCAATCGACGCCCGTCCCGCCGAGGGCGTGCGCGCCACCGGAGCAAGCAGTCTGGACGAGGTGCTTTACGGCGTGCTGCCGCAGGTTTTGCCGTTATGGATATCGTTCGCGTTGTACCGGTTCGAATCGAACGTGCGCTCGGCGATGGTCGTTGGCATGGTGGGCGCCGGAGGCATTGGTGTGGTGCTGTACGAGGCAATTCGCTCGTTCAACTATGCACAGACCGCAGCCGTATTGCTCATGGTTATCGTGATCGTGAGTCTGATCGATCTTGGCTCGGCGTGGCTGCGGGAGCGCGTAATCTAGGGCTCTTGATTGTGAAAATATCGGCCGGTGCCAACCCTGAAAACCGGCGACGTTTTTAGAGAGCCAGTTTCAGCGGCTGATTGATCGCAGCGAGGAGTTGTTCTCCGGCATCGGCCAGCAGGCCCGAGTTAATAGTTGTGATCTGCGCCTCGTGCGGCAACACAAGCGCAGGACGGCGCGCTAGACGCGCCTCCATCTGCTGCGAATCTTCGCGGCCCCGCCGTTCCAGACGCGCGGCAAGTACGGTCTGATTCGCGTGGATGTGAACGAACTGCGTGTGCGGATAACGTTCGAGCGCAGCAGGCGCGTGTTCACGCGAGCCGTTCACGACTACCATCAAGCCACGCGCGAGCCACGCATCGATCTCCACGCCGATCCCATAGTGCAGTCCGTGGCTCTGCCAATGCATTGAAAACACGCCGCTTGCGAGGCGCGCGGCGAATTCATCGTGCGTGAGTGCAACGTGATTCTCGCCTTCCGAAACAGGCCGCGTGATGTATCGATGAGCAAACAGCACCTGCGACCCGATGCGCTCGCGCATGAAGCCGAGCAGCGAATCCTTGCCTGCGCCTGACGGTCCCATCACATAGATCAATTTGCCCCAATCGGCGTTCATGCGCTTTCTCCTGCATCGCCGAAAGAAAGGCGCTGCGAGAGAGAGAAGGGCGCGCCCCGGTTCTCCTGAACAAAAAGCGCTGCGCCGTGAAAAGGCAGCGGACCGAGTGTTTCGCTGCGTGCTCGCCAGAGCGTCCTGATTGCAGCGCGCAACGGCTCCGAATCGATGGAGTCGGAAAGCGTCATGTGGAAACGAAATTCGTCGAGCACGTAGGGATAGCCCCATTCGTGCAGCAACGCGAGTTGCCGGGCGTTCAGACCCGCCGCAAGGCGCCGCTGCGTGTCTTCATGCGATGGGCGGGCGCGTAGCGAAGCAAGGGCATGCAAGGCGCTTGCTGCGATGTCGCGGATGACTTCATCGTGCTCGGGTTGCGCGGCTCGAAGTGCCACGAAACGGTCCATTTCCGCAGCCTGCATTGGGACATTGAATGGCGAAATTTTCTTCGCCCATGCTTTTGCAGCGGCGACCACTTGGTCCCGCGTGCAACCCTCGGCGATGTGGAACGGTGGTACAAGCGTGCCGTGCCATCCGTATCGGCGTGGTGCCACGGTCAACGACGCAACGGGCTGCGCAAGCGCGGGAACACGAGGCGGCTCTATGGACTGGCCGGATTCAGCATCCCGGCCAAGCCATTCGCTGCCCGCCTGCCACCATGCGGACGCGGAGGGCGGTGCGTAGTAAAGCGCGATGCGCGCGTCGTTCGTCCGCGCGCTCATATGCCGTCTTCGACCAGCAGTTGCACGCGGTCCGCCGCGAAATGAGTGATGCCGTATTTGATCGGCACGCCGGCTTCATCCACGTCGACACTTTCTACCCACATGACAGGCTGCTGGCGATTGATCTGTAAACGTCGCGCGACCTCGGAACTCGGCAGAACGCAGCCTATACGGCTCCATTTGCGCGTGTAATCGGTCACGCCGAATTCGGCTAGCGCCGCGCTTACACCTGGCTTGCCCGCCAGCACCGCCGGAAAATCGGCGAAACGCATGGCGGGATACCAGCTCCGAGCGTAGGTCAGCGGTACATCCTCGGAGTCATGGCGCGTCTCGATCTCGTAGACAAGCGTGCCCGCACGAATTCCGAGCGCCCTGGCGGCGACCGGATCGGCCTTGATCTTCGCGCTCGACAACACCACGCCCGCCGATGACTGATTGTGGCGGCGCAGGTTTTCTGTGAACCGCGTGCGCCGTCCGATCTGATAATCGATCGCACCAGGCTGCACAAAAGTGCCACGTCCTTGCTCTACGCTGACCAGTCCCGTCGCAGCAAGTCGCAGCATCGCGCGGCGCACCGTATGGCGGTTGACGTCGAAGCGCCGCGCGAGTTCTGCCTCGCTCGGCAGCCGGCCTTCTTCGCCAAAGCTCTTCGCCGTGATCTCCGCCGAAAGGATCTGCTCGATCTGGCGCCACACGGCTACGCCGGCGCCGCGCTCTACTGCAAGCGTCGGTGTCGCCGTTTCGTTGGATGTCATGGTGGTGTCATTCCTGTCGGTTTGAATGTCGTCACTGGCATTGTAGTGCGCCGCCGGTGATGGAAATGTGAAAGCGGCAACAGAAAACTACTTCGCATCCACGTCTGCAAACGTCTAGACGATTAGATGACAATTCGAGTAGGGCATGGGTTTTACGGCACCATCAAAGACACGAGGTTGACGATGAACATTTCTACGCGGCCGTCCGAATTGACACGGCCAGCCACCCGGCGCGAATGGCTCGCGATCCTGGCGCGTACGCCGCACGCCTGCATGAAGGAAGCAATGGACGCGGCGCTCGGAGCAGACAGTCCGCCGCTGTTCGACTGGCTGCGTGCGCCGGACATCGGCCTCGCAATGGTGCGTGGGCGCATCGGCGGCACGGGCGACACATTCAATCTCGGCGAAGCGACTGTCACGCGCGCAACGCTGCGCGTCCGGTCCGATGACGGGCGCGCAACGGTCGGCATGGCGGTTCATATGGGACGCGACAAGGAGCGGGCAACGCTTGCCGCGTTAGCAGACGCGCTGCTGCAAATGCCGGTGTTCGAAGCGCGCATGCAGCAGCACGTGATTGCACCGCTGGCTGCGCGCATTGCCGAAACCCGTCGGCAAAAGCAGGCGCGCGCGGCGGCTACGAAAGTCGAATTCTTCACGATGGTGAGAGGTGACTGATGCAAAGCAGTAAGCCATCGACAGGCGCACGGGACGCGAGCGCGGGTATCGACCTGTCGACGCTCACGCCCGGTTTCGCCGATACCATCCATGACTCGCAGGGCGTATTTCGCTCGTTGCTGGACGCGTTGTCCCGGCCGGGCAAGATTGTCTCCATTGACGCAGCCGTGCCGAACCTGAGAAACCGGCAGCAGGAAATACATGTGCCGCTCGCGGCTTACGCCGCTCTGCTCTCGCTCGCCGACTATTCGACACCGGTGCTGCTGCAGCATGAACATCGCTCATTGAGCGACGCGCTGCGATTCCATACCGGTGCGCCCGTGACGCGTGATTGTTCGGAAGCTGTATTCGCGTATCTCGACGATGCCTTTTCCATGCCATCGATCGATGAATTTTCGCTCGGTGAACCAGAGACGCCGGAGACGGCCGCGATGTTGTTCATCCGCGTGAACTCGCTGACAAGCGGTGCGCCGACGACGTGGCGCGGTCCTGGAATCCGTGAGGCGGAGACCGTTTGCGTGGAAGGCGTGCCGGCCTCGTTCTGGGGCAAGCGTGCCCAGCTCGCGAGCGATTTCCCGTGCGGCGTCGATTGTTACTTCGTGCATGGTGGGTCGGTGGTCGGCCTGCCGCGTACAACTCGTGTGGAGGTGGCCTGATGTACGTCGCAGTCAAAGGTGGCGAACGGGCGATCGAACGTTCATGGGACCTGCTCGCGGATAAACGCCGTGGCGATCAGGGATTGCCCGAGCTCAGCGTGAGCCAGATCCGCGAGCAGCTCAGGCTTGCAGTCGCGCGTGTGATGACAGAAGGATCGGTCTACGACGAAGAACTCGCCGCCCTCGCGATCAAGCAGGCGGCGGGCGATCTGGTCGAGGCGATCTTTTTGCTGCGCGCTTACCGGACGACCTTGCCGCGATTCGGCTATACGCTTGCAATCGATACAGAAAAGATGTGCGTAGAGCGGCGGATCTCGGCGGCATTCAAGGACATCCCCGGTGGCCAGATGCTGGGTGGAACCTACGATTACACACAGCGCCTTCTGGATTTCAAACTGCTTGCGGAAGGCGCAGCGTCCGATAGCTCGAAGAACATCGCTCAACTAGCGAAGCAAGACCCCATGCCGCGCGTGCTTGCCATGCTCGACAAGGAAGGCCTGATCGAACAGGAAAGAGCGCATGTGGACGCGCCAGAACCCGGCGATATCACGCGCGAACCGCTGACCTATCCCGCCGATCGCACGGTTCGTTTGCAGAACCTCGCACGCGCGGACGAAGGTTTCCTGCTTGCGATGGGCTACGCAACGCAGCGCGGCTATTCGTACTCGCATCCTTTCGCGGGCGAAATCCGCAACGGCGAAGTCGCCGTCGAGATGGACATAGAAGAGCTGGGATTCCCGATTGAGATCGGCGACATGGAAGTCACCGAATGCCAGATGATCAATCAGTTTGCCGGCAGCGGCGACGTGCCGCCGACTTTCACGCAAGGCTACGGACTCGCGTTCGGACACTCGGAGCGCAAGGCAATGGCGATGGCGCTTGTCGACCGCTCGCTGCGCGCGCCGGAACTGGGCGAAACCGTTGCATCGCCGACGCAGGATGCCGAGTTCGTTCTTTCCCACAGCGATAACGTTGAAGCATCGGGCTTCGTGCAGCACCTGAAATTACCGCACTACGTGGACTTCCAGTCGGAGCTGGAGTTGCTGCGGCGGCTTCGCGCGGACCGGGAGAAAGAACAGCTGGAGAACGCAGCATGAACGCGCGTACGCAGGAAAGCGCCATTGCGCAAGGCTACAACTTCGCTTACCTCGACGAACAAACGAAGCGCATGATCCGTCGTGCATTGCTGAAAGCCGTTGCAATTCCGGGTCATCAGGTGCCGTTCGCATCGCGCGAAATGCCGTTGCCTTATGGTTGGGGAACGGGCGGATTGCAGGTGACGTCGGCGATCATCGGGCGCAGTGATACGCTGAAGGTGATCGACCAGGGTTCCGATGAAACGACCAACGCGGTCAACATCCGGCGTTTTTTTGCACGTACGGCCGGCATCGCAACGACCACGCGAACGGTGGACGCATCGATCATTCAGACGCGTCATCGGATTCCGGAAACGCCGCTGACGGACGCGCAGATCATTGTGTATCAGGTGCCCATGCCTGAGCCGCTATACCGGCTTGAACCGCGCGTGACTGAGTGCCGCAAGCTTCACTCGCACGCCGACTACGGTCTGATCAACGTGAAGTACTACGAGGACATCGTGCAGCACGGCAGCATCGCGACGACCTACGATTACCCCGTGCTGGTGAACGACCGTTATCTTTCGTCGCCTTCGCCTATCCCGAAGTTCGATAACCCCAAGATGCACATGAATTCCGCGTTGCAGCTTTTCGGCGCTGGCCGCGAGCGGCGCATCTACGCCATTCCGCCCTACACAAAAGTCAGAAGCCTTGATTTCGAGGATCATCCGTTTCGCATCCAGCACTGGGAACACGAGTGCGCGTTGTGCGGGTCGCGTGAAAGTTTTCTGGACGAGATGATTATGGATGACGGAGGCAAACGCATTTTCGTCTGTTCGGACAGTGACTACTGCCAGGAACACCTCAGCGAGAATGATCGGGAGGACGTATGAATTTTCCGGCGCCAGCGCTGCCGTTGCTCAGCGCGCGAGGACTCACCAAACGTTATAACGGACGCGGCGGATGCACCGATGTGGACATCGATATCTATCCGGGCGAGGTGTTGTGCATTGTCGGGGAATCGGGCTCGGGGAAATCGACGTTACTGAACGCACTCGCGCTGCACACGCCGTCGGACGACGGTGCGTTGACGTATCGTACGGCGGAACATGAAGTGCTGGACCTGTTCACGCTGCCGACGCCGCGGAGGCGCATGCTTGCTCGTACCGACTGGGGCTTCGTGCATCAGAATGCTCGCGATGGCTTGCGGCACGGAGTGTCGGCGGGCGCGAATATCGGCGAACCTTTGATGGCCAACGGCGCGCGTCATTACGGCAAGCTTCGCAATATCGCATCCGACTGGATGAGCCAGGTCGAACTGGATGCTGCGCGGATCGATGAGTTGCCGTCCGCGTTCTCAGGCGGCATGCAGCAGCGGCTGCAGATCGCGCGCAATCTCGTAACGAACCCGCGCCTCATTTTCATGGATGAACCAACGGCCGGGCTCGATGTATCCGTGCAGGCGCGCTTGCTGGATCTGTTGCGCACATTGACGGCAAGATTGCACCTCGCCGCGCTGATCGTCACGCACGATATTGGCGTGGCTCGTCTGCTTGCCCACCGCCTGATGGTGATGAAGGATGGCCGCGTGGTCGAAAGCGGACTGACCGATCAGGTGCTTGACGACCCGCAACATCCTTATACGCAGACGCTGGTTGCGTCCGTGCTGCCTGTTTGAGAGCCTTGAAATGAATGCCAATAGCTTCAATGAACTTGCCGACGCCGCTGTTTTTGCTGACCGCAAAAAGCTGATGCTGCGTGCACGCGACGTTGAAAAAACCTTCACGTTGCATCAACAGGGCGGGGTGAGCATCGCGGCGCTCGGCGGTGTATCGCTCGATGTGGAGCGCGGGGAATGCGTGGTGTTGTCGGGGCCCTCGGGGGTCGGAAAAAGCACTTTGCTACGCTGCATGTACGGCAATTATTTGCTGACACGCGGCGTGGTTACGATTCGCGATGAGAGCAGCGCTTCTGGGTTTCTATCTCTATCGGACGCGCAGCCGCACCAAGTGATCCGGCTGCGCCGCACGACCGTGGGTTACGTCAGCCAGTTTCTGCGCGCCATTCCACGAGTTGCATCGATAGATCTCGTCAGCGAACCGCTCGCGTCGCGTGGCATGGATGAAGATGAAGCGCGCGAACGCGCCGGTGCCTTGCTGGAGCGCCTGAACGTGCCGCGCCGATTGTGGACGCTCGCACCGGCCACGTTCTCGGGTGGTGAGCAACAACGTATCAACATCGCCCGTGGGCTGATCGCCGGACAGCCTCTTTTGCTGCTCGACGAACCGACCGCATCGCTCGATGCCGAGAACCGGCAAGTGGTCGCCGATCTCATCGTCGAAGCGCGCGAGCGTGGCACGGCGATCGTCGGTATTTTCCACGACGACGACACGCGTGAACGCGTCGCCACTCGGTTGATTCAACTCAACGCTGCTGCCGGGCACGCGGCCACAACCACGAAGAACTTGCAAACATGCTGATCAAGAACGCACGAATCGTCACTCGCGACGAAGAGTTTACAGGCGTTGTACGCGTCGCCAATGGACGCATTGCTGAAGTCGCGCCGGGTACGACTTCAGCCAGCGATGCAGCAGACTGGGGCGGCGATTACCTGTTGCCAGGTCTCGTGGAACTGCACACGGATAACATCGAAAAACATATCGCACCGCGCCCAGGCGTGCTGTGGAATTCCGAGGCAGCAATCGTGGTGCATGACGCGCAAGTGGCAAGCGCGGGCATTACGACTGTGTTCGATGCGTTGGGCATTGGCTCGCGCAACGGCGTGGGCGTACGCGGCAAGGACCTCCAGACCAGCAACGCGCGCGCCATTGAACGCCTCGCGGCGCAGGGCGTGCTGCGCGTCGATCACTTCCTGCATCTACGCTGTGAGATCGCGGCCGCCGACGTCCTGGAAGTTTTCGATGGCCTGGTTTCACACCGTCTGCTGCGGCTCGTTTCGGTGATGGACCATACGCCGGGCCAACGTCAATGGCACGACCCGGTGCAATGGCGCAAGTACCAGGAACGTCATGGCAAATGGACCGATCAGCAGGCGGACACCATGCTGAACGAACTGACCAGCGACCAGCAGCGTTACGCGCGGTTTCATCGAGCGGAGATTGTCGCCCGCTGCAAAGCGCGTGGCCTTCCGCTCGCAAGTCACGACGATACATCGGTCGAACATGTTCTCGAAGCAGCGGAAAACGGCATTGTGCTGGCTGAATTCCCGACCACTCTCGTTGCGGCGCAAGCAGCGCGCGAACGCGGCATCTCGACGATCATGGGCGCACCCAACATCGTGCGCGGCGGATCGCACTCGGGCAATGTCTCCGCGTTGGAGATGGCGAAGTCGGGGCTGCTCGACATTCTGTCGTCCGACTACGTACCGTCGAGCTTGCTGACGGCCGCGTTCGAGCTGGTCGACAAAGCCGGCTGGTCCTTGCCGCAAGCAATGCGCACGGTGTCGTCGACGCCGGCCAATGCGGCGCGCTTGACGGATCGTGGCGCCATCGCGGTTGGGTTGAGAGCCGACTTCGTACGAGTCGCAATGTCGGATCGGCTGCCTGTTCCGCGCGCGACATTTTTGGGGGGTAACCGGGTCGCGTAGTCAAGCAGAAGCAGCACTCAGACCGGTTGAGTTCACAACTCAACCCAGTCGCACGCGCCCAGCTTTACCCTCCGCATCGTTGGGCGCAACTTTCTTGATGTCGCTTCCGACCCAACGCTCTTCAGAAGCTTTCAGATGCGATCGCATCGCGGCTTCTGCGGCAAGCGGGTCTCCCGCTTGCAAGGCATGCAGGACTTTTTCGTGTTCCTCGACGGCAGCCATCCACGTCGCCGTATTTTCGGCGAGTTCGCTGATCCTCGCGCCGATCGGATCGCGCCTCGCATCAAACAGATCGGCCACGTACCGGCTCAACATCGTGTTGCCGGCTGTTTCCGCGATGATCAGGTGGAATTGCCGGTCCGGTTCCAGAGGGGATTTGCCGGCGGAGGCGAGACGATGCATCGCCTCCACGCTGCGCCGCAACCGGTCAAGAGCGACGGCCGTGAGCCGCGTGCTGGCGAGCACGACGAGACCGCCTTCGATCACAGCCCGTGCCTGCATGATTTCCGTCGGGCTTTCGCCTAATACAGCCAGCGATCCTTCGGTTTCGTTTGCAGTGTCGCGCACGTAGACGCCCGACCCCATGCGCGTCTCGACACTGCCGCCGATTTCCAGCGCGATCAACGCCTCGCGCAGAGACGGGCGCGAAACGCCGAGTTGCTGCGACAACTCGCGCTCAGCCGGCAGTCTCGAGCCCGGAGGGAAATCGCCCCTGTGGATGAGGTCGCGAATCTTGTCGGCAACCAATTGGTAAAGCCGCTTTGGCTCAGTGTGTTTCATTTTGCTGCCGAAGGGAGAAATGGCTCGATCGTCCGTCGACCGGCGATCAAGTCTACCACGCAAGCCCAGCAACGTTTCCCGCACTTTGACCCAAGACGATGCGGGTTTGTACGGGGTAAGGCCAATGGAAATACTGGCTGAATTGGCTTGACCAGACACGCATTTTGTCCTTTAATCTGCGTCAGATTGGCCTGACCAACACAAGAGCCGCATTCAAAGAAGGAGACACGCGTGACAGATTTGAGCGCCGAACTGGCACCGCGCGCGGTGGGCGGCTTCGCTGCACAGGAACCCCAGGAGCTATTGAAACTGAGCGGGCTGGGGAAGCGGTTTCCCGGCGTCGTCGCACTTGAGGATGTGCACTTCGAATTGCGCCGCGGCGAAGTCCACGCGATTTGTGGCGAAAACGGCGCCGGCAAGTCGACCCTGATGAAGATCGTCAGCGGCCAATACCAGCCGGATGCCGGCACGATCGTTTTTCGCGGCATGGAACGGCGGTTCGCATCGTCACTCGACGCACAGGACGCAGGCATTGCAATCATTCACCAGGAACTGAACCTGGTGCCGCATCTGTCGATTGCGGAAAACATCTATCTGGCACGCGAGCCCAAACGCGGACCGTTCATCGATCGCGCACGACTGAATGGCAACGCCCAGCGCGCGCTCGCCCGCATTGGATTGTCGTTGCCGCCCACCAGGCTGGTGGGGACGCTGTCGATCGCCCAGCAACAGATGGTCGAAATCGCCAAGGCTCTCTCGCTCGACGCCCAGGTGTTGATCATGGACGAACCCACTTCGTCGCTCACCGAATCCGAAACCATGCACCTGTTCCGGATCATCAAGGAGTTGCGCGAGAGCGGCGTTGGCATTGTCTACATCTCTCATCGTCTGGACGAAATGAAGCAGATCGTCGACCGCGTGACGGTGCTGCGCGACGGACATCACATTTCAACCGACGACTTCGCGGCGACCAGCATGGATGAGATCGTTGCGCGGATGGTGGGCCGGGCATTGAACGATGCGTACCCGCCGCGCCGCTCGGTCCCGACGCCGGACGTGCTGCTGCGTGTCGAAAATATGTCGCGTGCACCGGCATTCGGGCCGGTTTCGTTCGAACTGAGGCGAGGCGAGATCCTCGGCTTCGCCGGCTTGATGGGCGCAGGGCGGACCGAAGTGGCACGGGCGATTTTCGGCGCTGACCAGCCCGACGGTGGCGAGATTCATATCGGGAGCGAGCGCGTGTCGATCCGCTCGCCTATCGACGCGATTCGCCACGGCATCGCGTATCTGTCGGAAGACCGCAAGAGCGACGGCCTCGCGCTGAAGATGCCGGTCGCGACCAACATCACTCTGGCCAACATCGAGGCGGTGTCGGGTCGCGCGGGCTTCATCCGCTTCGCAGAAGAAGCGGCCACCGCACAGCGTTACGTCGAAACGCTCGGCATCCGCACGCCGACGGTCCATCAACTTACGCGCAACCTGTCCGGCGGCAATCAGCAGAAGGTTGTCATCGGCAAATGGCTGTTTCGCGAATCGAAGATTCTGTTTTTCGACGAACCCACGCGCGGGATCGATGTCGGCGCGAAATACGCGATCTATACGCTGATGGATCAGCTCGCCGCGCAGGGCATCGGCGTTGTGCTGATCAGTTCGGAATTGCCCGAGATTCTCGGCATGTCCGATCGCGTCGCGGTATTCCACGAAGGCCGGATCGCCACGATCCTGGAGACGCGCCACACCAATCAGGAAGAAATCATGCACTTCGCATCGGGACGAAATCATGCTTGAAATAACATCCGAACAGACCACTACTGTCGACACCAGCGCGAAGCTCCGGCGTCGCGACCTGATTCAGAAATTCGCGGCGCTCGGCAGTTTGATCATGCTGGTGCTCGTTTTTTCAGCGACCAGTTCCGCTTTCTTCTCGGTCGGAAACGGCATGACGGTCGCCTTGCAGGTGACGTCGATTGCCTATCTCGGTGTGGCGGCAACCTGCGTGATCATTACGGGTGGAATCGACCTGTCCGTGGGTTCCGTACTCGCGCTGTCCGGTGTGGTCGCGGCGTTGCTCGTCAAGGCTGGCGTGCCGATTCCTCTCGGCATGCTCGGCGGCATCGTGGTCGGCGGCCTGTGCGGACTCGTTAATGGCCTGTGCGTCACGCGCATGGGTCTGCCGCCTTTTATCGCCACGCTCGGCATGATGCTGGTCGCGCGTGGTCTCGCGCTTCAGATCACGGGTGCGCGCCCGGTTTCCGGACTCGGCGACGCTTTTGGCGAACTCGGAAATGGCGCGTTGTTCCGCATCTCGCATATCGGAGCAGACGGATTCCCCGATACGGTATTTCCGGGGATTCCGTATCCCGTGATCATTATGGTCGTGCTGGCAGTGGCCGTGTCGATCATGCTCACGCGCACCTCGCTTGGCCGCCACATCTATGCAGTCGGATCGAATGCCGAAGCTGCGCGCCTCTCCGGCGTCAATGTCCGGCGCGTCACGTTGTTTACCTATGTGCTGTCCGGCGTGCTCGCCGGTCTGACGGGTTGCGTGCTGATGTCGCGCCTCGTCACGGCGCAACCCAACGAAGGCGTCATGTACGAGCTCGATGCAATCGCCAGCGCCGTGATTGGCGGGACGTCCCTGATGGGCGGTGTGGGCACGATCTCCGGTACGGCCATCGGTGCGTTCGTCATCGGCGTGCTGCGCAATGGCCTGAACATGAACGGCGTATCGAGTTTCGTTCAGCAAATCATTATCGGCCTGGTCATTCTCGGCACGGTCTGGATCGACCAGGTCAGAAACCGCCGATAAAGCACATCGAATGATGCCATTCGAGAAGTCCAACAAAGCAGTGCAATCACCAACCCAAGGAGTGAGACATGAGGAAGACGTATCTGGCATTGGCCGCCGCACTTTTGACCGCAGTGACGGCGCACGCGAATGCGGCGGGCGGAGAGATCGCCGTTATCGTCAAGACGGCCAACTCGAATTATTGGCAGAACGTGCAAAAGGGTGCAACGGAGGGCATGAAAGGGCTGAACGGCTACACGATGACGTTTCAGGGACCGGCGACCGAATCAGCCGTGGCCGACGAGGTCAATATGGTCGAGAACGCGGTGAACCGGCATGTCGCGGCGATCGTGCTCGCGCCGTCCGATCCCGACGCACTGGTCCCCGCAATGAAGAAGGCCTGGGAGGCAAAAATTCCAGTTGTCCTGATCGATTCGCTCGTGTCCGATTCGGGCAAGCAGTATTACCAGTCGTTTCTCTCGACCGATAACGCCAAGGCCGGTGAGTTGTGCGCGAAAGCGATGATCGACCGTGTTGGACAGACAGGGAAGGTCGCTGTGATGTCATACGTCGCCGGAGCAGGTTCCGAGATTGGCCGCGTGGGTGGGTTCCGCAAATATCTTGCGCAGCACTCGAAGCTGCAGATTGTCGGACCGTTCTACTCGCAGTCGCAAATGGCGACGGCGCTCAATCAGACGACCGACGTGCTGTCGGCCAATCCGGATCTGAAGGGTATCTTCGGTGCGAATGAACCGACTGCCGTGGGGATGGGGCGCGCGTTGGCGCAGTCCGGCAAAGCCGGCAAGATCGTCGCGATTGGCTTTGACGGCAACCAGGACCTCCAGGGCTTCGTCAAGGACGGAACCATCCAGGCCATCGCTGTTCAGGGCTCGTATCAGATGGGCTACAAAGGCGTGAAAACGGCCGTGGAGGTCATCGAACACAAGCCGGTTGTGAAGCAACTGGATACGGGTGTCGTGATGGTCGAGAAGGACAACATCGATCGGCCTGTCGCGAAGAACGTGTTGTATTGAAGCGCAGCGCGGACGACGCCTCGACGGCGTTGTCCGCCCTTAAGGACTGCGCCCGTTCAGGACGCACTGTATGTCGTTGAACATCGTGCAACGAATCCCTCGAAACGGAATTCCTGATGAAAGCAAGTGACCTGCACGGTCTATCGTGCGGCGCAGTGCAACTGAGTGCACTTGGTATGGGGTGCTCGCAACTGGGCGGCCTGTATCGCTCGATGTCGCCGGAACAGGCACGCACGCTGATGGACGAAGCATGGTCGCTCGGTCTGCGCTATTTCGACACTGCGCCGTTCTACGGGTACACGCTTTCGGAGCGCCGCGTCGGCGATGCGTTGTCGGCGCGGCCACGCGACGAGTTCGTGCTGAGTACGAAAGTCGGCAGGCTTCTTCGGCCCGATGTCACTGTTCAATGCGGCGACGACGGCTGGGCCGAGCCGCTTCCTTTCCGGCCGCATTACAACTACAGCTTCGATGGCGTCATGCGGTCTTTCGAAGACAGCCAGCAGCGTCTCGGCATTGCGCAGATCGATCTGCTGTATGTGCATGACATCGGTCGAGTGACACATGGGGATGCAAACGCCGAATTCTGGAAACAGCTGACAGCGGGAGGCGGCTTTCGCGCACTCGACGCGCTGCGTAGTGCAGGGCAGGTCAAAGCCATCGGCCTTGGAGTGAATGAATGGCAGGTCGTGCATGAAGCCATGCAGGAGATACAGCTCGATGTGACGTTACTCGCGGGCCGTTATACGCTCCTCGAACAGGATTGTCTTTCACCGTTTCTCGACGACTGCGTACGGCATGGGAATTCGATCGTGGCCGGTGGTGTGTTCAATTCCGGCGTGCTGGCAGGTAACGGCAAGTTCAATTACGGGGACGCCCCTGCTGCCGTCGTGTCGCGCGTCCACCGGCTGGCTGAGGTTTGTCGCGAATTCGAGGTTCCACTACCCGCCGCGGCGCTGCAGTTTCCGCTTGCGCACCCTGCGGTGGTGTCGTGCGTGGTGGGCGCGCGCAGCGTCGAACAACTCCGGCAGAACGTCGCGTGGTTCGAGCAGACGCTGCCGGCCGGATTGTGGCAGGAGCTGAAGTCGAATGGTCTGATTGCAGACGCTGCACCTGTACCCGAGGCGCTCCAGTGAGCCTGCGTATCGACGCACATCATCATCTCTGGCACCTCGCGGCGCGTATGGGGCATTGGCCGCCTGCCAGCTTGGAAGCGATCCATCGAGGCTTTGGGACGGTCGATTTTGAACCCCTCGTCCAGTCGTTACCGGACAGCAACGACAGCGGATTCCTTCTCGAAGAATAGGGAGAGTGTGATGCAACGAATGGGAATGGTCATCGGTATCGATCCAAAGTACATCGATGAATACAAGCGCTTGCATGCGCAGGTGTGGCCGACAGTGCTCGATCGACTGAAACGCTCGAACGTCACCCGCTATTCGATTTTCCTGCGGGAGCCCGAGAACCTGTTGTTCGGTTACTGGGAATACGTTGGGACGGACTATGAAAGCGATATGGCCGAGATTGCGAGCGACCCGGAAACACAGCGTTGGTGGAGCCTGTGCGGTCCATGCCAGACACCGTTGCCGAGTCGTGCGCCGTCGGAACACTGGGCACAGATGCAAGAGGTCTTTTACCTCGAATAGGTGTCGTCGCGACATCGCACTCGTTTGACCCCGCCATCAAGAGACAAATGAACCGGGCCCGCATCGAAGCCGCATCATGGCTTCGCGGGTTGTGTACCTGAAAAAGGAAACGTCATGCTCACCGTTATCTGTGAAACTCCCGGCGTATTACGCGCTGAGACGCGCTCAAGGCCATTACGCGACCGCGGACAAGTGTTGCTACGCGTTCGACGTGTCGGCGTGTGCGGCACCGACCTGCACATTTTTACCGGCAATCAGCCATTTCTCGCGTACCCCCGCGTGATGGGACACGAACTGTCGGGGACCGTCGAAGAAGCCGAAGCGGATTCCGGCCTGGCCGTCGGCGACCCGGTTTACGTGATGCCCTACCTGTCATGCGGCCAATGCATTGCGTGCAGGAACGGAAAAACGAACTGCTGCGTGAACATTCAGGTTCTGGGCGTGCATCGTGATGGCGCATTGACGGAGTATCTAACGGTGCCGCGTCAGTTCGTTCACAAGGCTGAAGGAATCACGCTTGATCAGGCGGCAATGATCGAGTTTCTTGCCATTGGCGCGCATGCGGTTCGTCGCGCAGACATTCAGGCGGGACAGCGCGTGCTAGTAGTCGGTGCAGGTCCGATCGGTATGGCGGCGATGATCTTTTCACGCCTGCGCGGGGCCACGGTGACGGCACTCGATACACGAGTCGATCGTCTGAACTTCTGCGCTGAAAAAATCGGGGTGGCGGCTACCGTGCAAATCGGCGACGCGGACGTCGACGAGCTGGCGACACTTACCGACGGCGAGTTCTTCGACGTGGTCTTCGATGCGACGGGTAATCCGGCTGCTATGGAGCGTGGCTTTGAGTTTATTGCGCACGGCGGAAAATACGTGCTGATTTCCGTGGTGCGAGACAAGATCACTTTCTCCGATCCGGAGTTCCACAAACGTGAAGCCACCTTGATCGGAAGCCGCAATGCGACAGCGGAGGATTTCGACACTGTGCTTCGGGCCATGCGTGCCGGAGATGTGCCCGATGCGGCACTCAACACACACCGGATGAAGCTTGCCGATGTCCCCGCGGAATTTTCGAAACTGCTGGAGCCGTCCGCGGGCGTAGTGAAGGCTATCATCGAATGCTGATGACGACGCGTATCGGATGTTTGCGATGAGCCAGCCAATTCTGCAGTCTGGCTCTAGTCGCTTTCTTCAGGAGCACGTCGGCCTGTTTGTTTCGGAGCTATGACGCGGGATGACGCGCTCGGCGGCATCGCGGTCTTGCAGTAACGAGCGCAGCAGCAAATAGAAGGCGGCAACGTGCGTAATCATCAACAGAGGCACGTAGATGACCGCAATTGCGTACGTGGCGCCCAACTCTCCCGCGCGCGCAGGCAGATCGGACTGGATAGCGTGGTAGTAGTCGACGATGAGGTCGGTCGCTCCCACGAGATTGAAGGCTACGGTGAACAACCAGAAGAGCGGGCGTACTCGTCCCATGAGTAGTGCGAGTATCGCCAGAATCCCCGTTGCGAAGTCACCATACGCGGCGAACACGGCGAAGCTGGCAGGCAGACCCGGACTAACGACGCCCGGCAGAATGAAAACCAGCCCGAAGAAGCGGAAGCCGTGCAAGGTGGCGATGGCGCGTTGCGCGTCAAATGGGTCCATCGACTTGAGCCTGGGCCAGACGTATGTGCGGAAGCAAAGGAGCCAGGCGACATACCCCAGAACGAGGTGCAATTGGAAGAGAAGTGCTGGCGACACGTTGCCTCCTTCAGGTATTGTCCGGCTCATTCGAGGGTGAGAACGAGCAGTTGCCCGGGCTTGCGAGCCAAGGTCGGCGCGACTGCCTGTCTGCAGGCGTAGGTGTACCATGACCCTTCGTGAGCGACTATTCATCACAATGTTGACGCGCTATGAAGCAGAACTTCACAGTCAGGCAGGGCGCGCTTGATGGCGTGGAGGTGTTCCTGAGCGTTGCCCAGCATCGTAGTTTTCGACGGGCAGCGGCAAAACTAGGGGTGACGCCGTCGGCCGTCAGTCAGACGGTGCGCGCGCTTGAAGCGCGCATCGGCGCAGCGCTCTTCATGCGCACCACGCGTAGCGTCGGTCTCACCGAAGCTGGCGAACGGTTTCTTTCGTGCGCCAAGCCGGCCTTCGAGGAACTTGTCGCCGCTAGTGAGGTTGCACGCGGACTGGGACAGCGGCCAGCCGGGTTGCTGCGTCTTTCGGTGCCGCGCGCGGTGGTGCCGCTCCTGCTTGAACCACTGATTGCATCGTTTTGCCAGGCTTATCCCGAGGTGGAAGTGGAGATCGCCGCAAGCAAGGAACTGATCGATCTCGCAGCGGAAGGATTCGATGCCGGTATCCGGCTGGGCCAGTTCGTCGACGCCGACATGGTCGCCGTACCGCTGACGCCGCCGCTTCGTCTGATCGTCGTTGGTAGCCCTACCTACTTCGCAGGGCGCAGCCGGCCAACGCACACGGACGATCTGCGCCAGCATGCATGCTTGAGATGGCGGCGATCCAGCGGTGCGCTCGCGCTGTGGTCATTCAACGACAACGGCCAGGCGATTGAGATCGCCGTATCCGGTCCCCTCATCGCCAATGATTTTTCGACGATGCTTGGCGCCGCAGTGGAAGGCATGGGCCTCGCCCAGGTACCCGAGCCGATGGCCACTGAAGGGTTGAAAGCGGAAAGACTGGTGCATGTGCTGCAACCCTACGCACCGGTGATACCGGGCGTCTTTCTGTACTATCCGAGCCGCCGGCAGATGATGCCGAAGCTGCGCGCTTTCGTCGATCACATCAGGTTACGGTCTCGCCCGGAAGACACTCGGCGTTGATTGTCAGCGAATCCACCGGCTACGTCGAATGACCGCTTTTTGCAGGCGCTCACCACCTCGCATCGATCGGCGCAACGCAACCCGCGTCTGCCCTCTGACCCGAGGCGATCGCCCGGGCGGCTTCCATGAAAGGAACCGCCATTGGCCGAGTTCTTTCCACCGCAGGTTTCGGCGGAACTGGTGAGGCGGGCAGGGAGCAATGAACTCGCCGTCACATTCGAGGCGGCGTCCTCCCACCATCTCCGCGTTCAATCCCGGCGGCCACGCATCATTTGGGACTTTTAGCGCGCGGGTTCGCCCAGCCCTTTCGAGACCCGGCGGGCCAAGGGCGGTTTGCCTCGCCCAACACCCACTCTCTCGACCACGTTGAACTATCAGCGACGGATTTTCACCGCTGCTGCGTTCAAGAAGAAACGAAGCCGTGCCGCGCTTCGATACTGAGTGAATGGGAGAAGCCAATATGACATCGAGAAAGCCGCTTCGCGTTGGAAGCTACATGCTTTCCGTCGCGCTGACCTGCATCGCCGCGCTGACAGCGGCACCCGCCATCGCGCAGGCAGTGATCATCGCGCCTGTCGCGCCGCCGCCGCCCCGCGCTGAAGTCATGCCCGCGCCCCGCACGGGCTATGTCTGGGATCAGGGCCGCTGGCGTTGGCATCATGGTCGCTATGAATGGGTACCCGGCCACTGGCAGCCGGTTCGCGGCGGTTATCACTGGGTACCTGGGCACTGGGTGCAGCGCGGTCCGAAGTGGCGTTGGGTCGAAGGTCACTGGGCGTGAAGGGCTCGCATGACTTGGGAGACAACTGCTATGAAAACGCTGGTGATACTGCTGCTCGCGGCGTCGCTCGCCGGTTGTGTGGTCTACCCGGCGCGGCCGGTCTACTATCGCCCAGCAGTCGTCGTATATTAAGCAAACCGCGTAAGCAAACCGCAGTCCGCCTTTCATTCATCGATCGAATAATGCTCGCGCAACGAACTTGTGACGATGGAGCCGGCGTGACATGCATTGCACATGTGCCGCGGAGCGCCGTGCCTTGAGCGAACGCGATCCCGACGTGGAGTTGCTCGAGCAGGTCGGCCGGCACGATCCGGCCGCCGTGCGCACACTCGTTGCGCGCAAGCTGCCGCGTCTGCTTGCGCTAGCCACGCGCATGCTGGGCGATCGCATGGACGCGGAAGACGTCGCGCAGGAAGTGTTCGTGCGGATCTGGAAACAGGCCTCGCGCTGGCGAGAAGGCGAGGCGAAATTCGACACGTGGATTCATCGCGTCGCGCTCAATCTTTGCTACGACCGCCTGCGCGGCCGGCGCGAAGATCCTCGTGAAGACATGCCCGACGAGGTCGATCCCGCAGCCCTGCCGGATGTGCGGCTCGAAGCGCGCACCCGCGACGAACGCGTGCGCGAAGCACTCGCCGCCTTGCCCGCGCGGCAACGCGAGGCACTGGTGCTGAGCTATTACCAGGAGATGTCGAACACCGACGCCGCAGCACTGATGGGCGTCACCGTCGACGCACTGGAAAGCCTGCTGGCACGCGCGCGCCGCAATCTGCGCGCTCAACTGGCCGGCAGCGGCCTTAGCAAGGACAAGTCATGACGCCAGAAAGATTCCATCAGATCGTCGAAGCCTATGGCGCCGATCCGCGCCGCTGGCCGCAACAGGAGCGCGCAGCGGGGCAGGCGTGGGCGGAACTGCATCGCGCGCAAGCGGATGCGTGCCTCGCCGAAGCAGCCGCACTCGACGCATGGCTGGCCGCCGACCGTGTTGCACCACCGGACGCGGCGTTGCAGCAGCGCGTCATCGGCGGCGCGCCGGTGCGGCGGCGGCCTGCTTTGCAGCGGCGCGCGTTATGGTGGTCAGGCGCGGCGGTCGCGGGCGTCGGCTTGCTCGGCGGCGCGGTCGGCGCGCTGGCCGTGTCGTTTTTCGTATTGACTGAAGCGGTGCCGCCCGTTCACGAGTCATCTTATTTGACGTCGAGTTTCGGTGGCTCATCCGCCGATTGGAGCGGTGAATGAACAACCGGTCATGGAAAATCGTGCTCGCGGTCTCGCTCGCGCTCAATGTGTTCCTGGTGGGCGCAATTGCCGGTGGTGTCTATCAATGGTTTGCGGCGCGCGGCCCCGCGGCTGCGCTCGTCGCGCAGCCTCGCGCGCTGCGCTTTGCCGCGCAGACGCTGTCAACTGAGCGGCAGAAAGACTTTGCCGACAGCCTTAAACGTGCCCGTCGTGAGGGACGTCAGTTCGCGCGAGAGGGTCGCGATGAGCGCCGCGAGGTGTTGCGCCTGCTTGCCGCGCCGCAGTTCGATCGCGCGGCGCTCGACGCCGCCCTGGCCCGCACGCGCGCGGCCGACAGCAATCTGCGCGCGCAAGTGGAAAGCAATGTGGCGGACTTCGCGGCGAGGTTATCGTCCGAGGAACGGGTCAAATTCGCCGACAGCCTCCGCTTGCACGGACAGTGGCGCGAACCGCTGTCGGGCGCGAATGTCGCCAGGCCGGCTAATCCCGCGTCCGCGGGTGATTAAAAAGTCGGACGGGCGCGACGGATATTTATCGCGCCGCACGTTCAAGCTCTATCTAACGCCGACGAGGATGGCATGGCCACGCCACCGAACCTGACTGCCGCTGCCATTGCGCTGAACCGTTTCGGCCTGGGCGCCCGTGCGGACGATGCGCCGCCCGCCGATCCAAGAGCATGGCTGCTTGCCCAGTTCGACCAATATGAGCCGAGGCCGGCTGCGTGGGCGAGCCAGCCGGACTCGCTGGCGCTATCGAGCGAACTCGAGCAGCAGCGCATGCAGTTACGTCAGCAGAGTCAGCGCAATCCGGGCGATGCCAGCATGCCTGCACAAACCCATGCTCAAGCCGGCGAGCAAACGGCGTCACAGAGCAACGCGCGCAAAGATAAGGAAGCCGAACGAAAAGCCATTCGCACGGAAATACGCGACACCTACCGTTCGTCCGTGGATGCACGCGTGACTAGCGCATTGGTCACACAGACCCCCTTCGTCGAGCGGCTGGTTCATTTCTGGGCGAATCACTTCGCCGTGTCGGTGGAAAAACCCGCTGTAGCCGCGCTCGCCGGCGCATTCGAAGCCGAAGCGATCCGGCCACACGTGCTCGGCCGTTTCGAAGACATGCTGGTGGCTGTCGAACGTCATCCGGCCATGCAACTGTTCCTCGATCAGACGCGTTCGGTAGGACCGGACAGCGTGGCGGCGATGCGAGCCGCGCAGCGCAATCCGGAGCGCAAACGCGGCCTGAACGAAAATCTCGCACGCGAAATCATGGAACTGCATACGCTCGGCGTGCGCAGTGGCTATAACCAGGAAGACGTCACCGAATTCGCCCGCGCGCTGACCGGCTGGAGCCTGGCTGCGAGCCCCGGTGACTCCGTTCGTGCCGCCAGCGCAGGCAGGCCGGCAAGTCCGCTGGCGCAGCAGGCGGCGCCAGGCAGTTTCGTGTTTCGCGAGGCACTGCATGAGCCAGGTTCGCGGACTATCATGGGCCGCCGCTACGATCAGCGAGGCGAACAGCAGGCGCTCGCGATCTTGCATGATCTCGCGAGCGCGCCGGCGACGGCGCAGCACATCGGCTCGAAGCTGGCTCGTCATTTCATAGCCGACAACCCGCCGCCCGGCATGAGCGAGCGGCTCGCGAGCGTGTTCGAGCGCAGCGGCGGCGATCTGCCGTCCGTCTACCGCGCGTTGCTCGACGCGCCGCAAGCGTGGTCGCCCGCGGCCGTGAAGTTCAAGACGCCTTGGGAATGGGCGATTTCGGCGATGCGCGGCCTCGGCTGGCAAGATCTCGGCAATCTGCAGACAGCTCCGATCCTCGCGCAACTCGGTCAACCGGTGTGGCGGCCAGGCTCGCCTGCAGGTTACGACGATATTGCTGCAAGCTGGGCCGCGCCCGACGCACTGGTACGCCGCGTCGAAGTGGCGCAGCGCTTCGCTGCGCGCGTCGGCGACCGGCTCGACGCCCGCTCGCTGGGGCAAGTCCTGCTTGCCGGCTCGCTGAGCGCGCCGAGCGCAGCGGCCGTTTCGCGTGCCGAAAGCGCATCCACGGCCATCGCGCTGTTGCTGGTCTCACCGGATTTTCAACGGAGATGAACGCCATGTCGTCACGCCGTCAATTTCTGCAATTTGCTGCTGCCGGTGCAGGTGCGATTCTCGTATCGCCGCGCATTGCTTTCGCGAATGTCGTCACGGATCGCCGTTTCGTGTTCGTGATTCAGCGCGGTGCGGCCGATGGTCTGAACATCGTCGTGCCATATGCCGAGCCCGCTTACGCATCCTTGCGCGGCGCGCTTGCTGTAGATACGTCGAACGCGCGTCGCCTGGACGGCACCTTCGCGCTCCATCCCGCGCTCGTTCAGATCGGCGCCATGTACGCGGAGCGCGAGGCGCTATTCGTGCACGCGGTCGCATCGCCGTATCGCGACCGCTCGCATTTCGACGGACAAAACGTGCTGGAGACAGGCGGCGCGTCGCCGTATCAGGTGAAGGACGGCTGGCTGAACCGGCTCGCCGCGCTGCTGCCGTCCGTGCGTGAAAGCGCGATTGCGTTCGCGCCGACGGTGCCAATGGCGTTGCGTGGTAACGCCGAGGTGACTTCGTACGCGCCTTCCGCATTGCCGCAAGCGCCAGACGATCTGCTGATGCGCGTCTCGCAGCTATACGACGAGGACGCGCAGTTGCGTCCGCTGTGGGAATCGGCAATGACGGCTCGCGGCCTCGCGGGCGACGCCGGCGCGCGCCAGGACCCCGCGAGCCTCGGCAAGCTGGCCGCAGGCTTCCTGTCGCGCGACGACGGTCCGCGTATCGCGATGATCGAAACCGGCGGCTGGGACACGCACAGTGCGCAGAACGCGCGCCTCGCCAACCAGTTGAAAGCGCTCGACGGCATGCTGGGGGCATTGCGTGACAATATGGGCCCGGCGTGGAGCAAAACCACGGTACTGGTCGCAACGGAGTTCGGCAGAACGGCGGCCGCGAACGGCACAGGCGGCACGGACCACGGCACCGGTTCGGTGGCAATGATATTCGGTGGGGCGGTCGCGGGCGGACAGGTTATCGCTGACTGGCCCGGTCTGGCACCTCGCGATCTTTACCAGGCGCGCGACCTCAAACCGACCACGTCGCTCGACGCGCTGATTGCCGGCGTCGCGAGCGAAAGCCTAGGCCTCGATGCTCAGCGAACGGCTCGCGCGTTGTTCGGCGAGACGGTTGGGGCCAAGCCGCTAACCGGTATCGTGCGCACATAGTGTGGTGCGTTCGACAGTTGACCTGGCTTTGGCGGCTCGGATGCCAATAGTGCCACGACAAGCGGTTGAAGAGTCGGGCATCGCCGAATGGCGTCGACAAACAGAAACTGCGAATTCTGCTTGGGGCAACTTGCGGCACTGCCGGCGAGCTTGCAGATTGTGGCTCTTCATCGTCGGCGATGAATACGCACTGAACAGGCAGGCGAGGAGGTGCGCGCGGGGCCAGCAAGCGGCAGTTGTGATACCCCCGCGTTGCACGAGTTCGTCGGGCGAGATTGCGGGAGGCGATTGGTCCGGTACTCAGCCATACATGACGTTCGGCGATAACCGGTGGTGCGTCGGCTGCACGTTGGATTGCCGTCATTCGCAAACCGGCGTCGGCGAATGGGACTTCTCACTGTAAATGAATGAGTATTCCCGACCCGAAACGGCCTTCCAACTTTCCACACAACGGACCTTCGCTGTCTGTCAACGCTGGAGGACCGTCAGGCGAGCGTGGCCAGTTGCCAGCCAGACAGCAACGCGACTACCCGCCATGCAGCAAACAGCGTGATGACCAGTGCACCTGCGAGCGCCAGGCGCTTGCGGATCATTTGCAGCACCTGCCTGCGAGCGAGGCTACGACCGGAGACCAGCCGGTTGACGCCGAGGCTTGCCAGACCAATCGTCAATACCGTTATCGACACCCCCGCGGCCATAGCGAACGCCGACAATACACCCACCATAAAAATGCCGTTGGCGAGGGCGCCAATCAGAACAAAGATCGCGCCGACACATGGTCGCACGCCCACCGCCAGCCCCGTCATAACAATCTGCCGCGCGATCCAGACGTTCCCGGCCTTCTCGTCCACGCGCGTCCAGTCCCGCGCGCGCCGGCTCGCCAGCGAGCTAGCATTAAGGTAACGGCCGTGCTGAACGTCGTCATTGTTACGCCTCGCCGCAAACAAGCCCGTGCGGCGTTTAGGGATGAGTGTTATGCGCCCGTCGTCGCAGCAGTCGCGACGCGTGACGATCGACCAGACGGTTACGAGGCCGACGCAGAGAAGTGAGATGTAGCTGACAAGATCAAGCGTCGCCGCTCGCGTGAGCACGCCGCCTAGTCCCTCACGCGCGAGCCACGCCGCACTGCCAACAAGGAAAATCGCCGAGATTGCCTGCACGCAGGCGCTCCATACACTGAGCGCAATGGCATGCCCAACGCGAGCACGATGTGACATCAGATACGTGCTCACGACCATCTTGCCATGTCCCGGTCCCAGCGCATGCAGGACGCCGTATCCGAACGACAGCAGCATGAGAGTCCAGCCGGCCAGCACGCTCGCGCCATTGCGCTGCGCGACGAGTTGGTCCTGAAGCTGAACGTTCAGGCGTCCCTGGAGGACGACGCCTGCTGCAATCGCGCGTCGCACAGGGCCCAGCATTGCGACGTGCGGCTCAACGTCATTCTGCGGCGTCGGCGCCTGTACATTGCCTTCGCCTGGCGCCCCCGACGATGTCCTTCCGAAGACGTCGACCGTCTGAGCTCCTGTTGGGTGCATGGCGTTGATCATGAGGAAGACGAGCGCAAACGCGCTACGGCGAATTCTGTAGCGCCCCGCAGGGGTCAACATGAGAGCCTCGTGGAAAGCGGAAAAATGGCACCGCCAAATATGGCGTGAACCTTGTCTTCGAACGCTTGGGCGGTGCAGGTCTTTTCCGCTGTCGCATCGAAAACGATGGGAGCGCCGCTTTTGGACAGCGCCTGAAAATCGACGAAGAAAGTTTCGTCCCATATGCCGAGTTGCACCTGCGCGCGCTTCAGGTCGACTTTATCCGCGAGCGGCAGCACGAACGTATAGACAATCCGGCCGCCTTCGATAGAGACGGCGAAGTCGCGGACCTCGCCGAAGTGCGCAGCCTTGCCGTCCACGAAGACATGTGTAAAGTAGCCGGTCCCCTTCAGTGAATCAAACGCCTGCTGCCTGAAGATGCGAGTGTACTTCGGACTGAGCGGTCCAGATTTCGGCATGCCCGTCAGGTCGCCGACAACTGATACCGGAAATCCCTGCGAGAAAGTCCACTTCTCCTGCACAGCGCTCAATGCCGACCCATCCATCCGCGCAACGCTTGCGTACGTGATCCAGACATGTGGATGAGCGGCGAGCGGCGCTGCGGCAACCGAGAAGCACGCAGCAGCGACGGCGCGGATGAAAGGGAGGACGCGCTCATGGAGAGCGCGCGTAACACGATTTCGCATGGATATCCGCCCGGAACACTACATGTCATTGAATTGGACGCGATTGTCGGCTATGTAGGCGACGCCGTCGAGTGTCCCTTTATGGCCGCGCACGCGCTGAACGATGATGCGTAAAGCGGTCGCTGGCGACGACGACCTGTTTTCACCTGCTGCTTACGGTGAAGTGGGTCGAATGCGTACAACCGGCCATCATGGAACATTCGTTCGGGCGACAGAAGCAACATGCAGACGGCCGCTGTGCTCACACAGGCGGCGCTTTCGATGTTGCAATCAACTAGGCGGATCAACGCCATCCTCAGGTTCGCCAAACCATCGCAATAAGGCCCGGTAATCTCCTCATCGTCAGGTGTGGCTTCACTTGCCCAGGCGACGAACCCATCAGGGCGCACCAGTACAGCGCGCAAACCGAGCCGATTCCTGACGTCGCCTGCGACATAGGTGACCCGGCCTCTCCAACGGCCCGTAAGCGCCCTAAGCGATGCGTCTTTATCGAAGTCCAGCAAGAGACCTTTCCCTTCGCGCAGAAGACTACCAACCTTAGTTCCGCCGACCAGTTCGAAATCAAAAACGCTACGGCCTATCAACGGGTGTTCGCCGCCAAGGTCTTAGCGAAGCGAACCCCCCATACGTGCTCGGCGAGAGATCTTATGCACGAAGCCAAAGACCAGAGCTTTCGTTACCGAAAGGACTTGGGCTTACCAAACCAAGTCTGCCTTTTCCGACACAGCGTTATAGCACTGTGACGATGAGGCTGCCAATAAGCAGCGGCGGCGCTCTTGTTCGCACTAGCCGATAGTCGAGCGGCACCGAAAAAGCCGCATGGGCCCAGACTTTGCTCCGCCTGCACGCATGACCCATGCGACGCATCGCGACAAGCCTCCCACCGCATCACCGCTACATATCGGCTGCGCCGGCTGGGCGTTGTCGTCCAACGTAGCGGCGCGGTTTCCTTCGCAGGGCAGCCATCTCGAGCGATATGCGCGAATCTTCCCTGCTGTGGAAATCAACTCGTCGTTCTATCGCTCGCACCAGCCGAAAACCTACGCCCGCTGGTCAGAAAGCGTATCCGATGCATTCCGGTTCTCCGTCAAGATTCCGCAGACGGTCTCGCACGAACTCAGGTTGCGCGACGCCGATGCCGCAATGAGCGCATTCGTGGCGGAGATCGCACCGTTGGGCGAAAAATTGGCCTGTCTGTTGCTGCAACTGCCCCCGAGCCTTGCATTTGAAAAATCCGCCGCACACGAGTTCTTTGCGCTAGTTTGCGGCCTCACAAACACACGTGTCGTCTGCGAACCGCGCCATGCGACCTGGTTCACCGACGAGGCTGCGCAAACGCTAATAGATGGCGGGGTCGCCTGCGTGCGCGCCCATCCACCCCCCGTCGCCGGCGTGGAACCGGTGGGCGATCCGCGCACTTTGTACATCCGTTTGCACGGCTCGCCTCGAATCTACTATTCGGCCTACGACGAGCCGTTCATCGAAGCGGTGGCGGCGCGGATTGTCGAAGCCCGAAATTCCGGGGCCGACGTCTGGTGTATTTTCGACAACACCGCGCACGGCGAGGCGCTTCCCAACGCCTTGATGCTGATGGAAAAGCTGGAGAAAGCGGCTGGCTCACCCGCGGCCGTTGTCATTGCGTCGCAATGAAAGGCGGCGCGATGCGTAGCGAGAGTGTCGTCGCAAAGAAATCCGTAACACGTCGCACACGTGTTGGCACGAACCGGCGCTTCGGCCAGACAAGGCTGACGTCCTTGGGCTCGCTGACGAACTCATCAAGAACCGTAATCACGTCGGAGTGCTGAAACTCTCTCACAAGAGAGGCCCGATGAAACATGCCGATGCCCACGCCGGCCAGTACGCCCGCCAAGATCGTCTCGACGCTGTTGGACGAAAGATTGCCGCTGACCGGCACGCTGAACCTACCTTGCGGCCCCGTGAACGGCCACTCCATCATGTCGCCATAGACGAGGCAATTGTGATCCGCGAGTTCGGCAGGCGTCTGCGGAATGCGGTGTTGCGCGAAGTAGCGGCGAGAGCCAGCGCAGACGAGCGACGTATCGGCCACGCGGCGCACGACGGAGTCAGGGTCGTTGACGGGACTCACGCGGATTGCCAGATCGATCCGGTCCTCCACCATGTCCCTCACGGCATCCGACAGCACCAGATCGACCCGCAGCCCTGGGTGGCGCGACAACAATTCGGGAATCAGCGGCAGCACGTGTAAGCGGCCGAACGTCGAAGGTGCAGCGATTCTGACAAGGCCTGAGACATCTTGCGTGCTGCTGGTCAGTTCGCTGTCCGCCACATGGATTTCGTCAACAAGCGGTTTTGTGCGCTCGTAATACCTCAGTCCCTGATCGGTCAGCGTCACTTTCCGCGTGCTGCGATGGAGCAGCGCTACTCCGAGGCGCTTTTCCAGCGCGCTCACAGCCTTGCTGATCGCAGACTGCGACTCGCCGGTCTTGCGCGCCGCGGCGGAAAAGCCGCCAGTCTCGACTACGGCGATGAAGACGTTCAGTTCGCGAAAACGATCCATTCTGTTTTGGAATCAGTTTTATGATGAATCGCATTATTATCGTTTGGCAGTACATTAATTACCATCCTTCTCACGCAATTTCGAGAAGGAGCGATTTCATGAGTTATTCGATCATCGGTTTCGGCGAAGTGGGCCAAGCCCTCGCTCGCGCCTTCGCCCGTATGGGTATGGAAGTGGCTGTCGCCAGCCGTCGTCCTCCCACGGCGCTGGCACCGCAGGCGCGGGCGATTGGCCCGACAATCATCCCCGGGACGTTGCAGGAAGCCCTTCAGGCCGACGTCATCTTTCTCGCGGTGCCGTTTCGGGAACACGCAACCGTCGCCAGCGTGTTGGCCAATTGGCAAGGCAAGACGATCATCGACGCAACCAACGCGTATGGCGTGCCCGTCGAAGAACTGGGTGGCCTACAGTCGTCCGCCGTCGTGGCCAAGGCGTTTGCCGGCGCCAAATTCGTGAAGGGATTCAACCATCTGCCCGCTGGTTTGCTGGCCGCCGATCCTAACGTTGAAGGCGGACGCCGCGTCGTGTTTTTAGCCAGCGACGACGACAGCGTAGTGCCACTCGCGGCGACTCTCGCCGAACGCCTCGGTTTCGCGCCGGTGTGGCTCGGCAAGCTCGCCGAAGGCGGCGCGCTTGTAGAAGCGCGCGGACGCACCTGGGCACCGCTGATCTTTCAGGACCTCGTCAAGGCCAACTGAGCCGACGCGAGTCGTCACCGCAATCACACAGACATCAAAAAACCATGCACGAAACCGTCAAATGGCCCGACGAGATGAAACCGAGCCGATCCCCGATTCACTTCACCAACGAGCTTGACGTTGCGGCCTCGGTCGAGACAATCTGGTCGCTGCTCACCGATCCGGCAGCGTGGTCGAGCTTCTATCCCGGCGTCCAGCGCGTGCAGTTGCTCGACGGGCACACGCGCTTGTGCGCCGGTACGCGTTTCGAGACCAATCTGGCCGGGCAGGACGTCTACGCGTCCGTGCAGGAATTCGAGCCGATGACGCGGATAGCCTGGGGTGGCTATCCGAAGGTCGCTGAGCATTCCAGGGCGTATCACGCGTGGATCATCACGCCCACGACCACCGGCTGTCATCTGTGGACGGAAGAAACAATGCAAGGCCGACACTGGATCGACCTGGCCAGGCAGGCGCCGGACGTTTTCTGGCTCGCCCACGAGAAACTGTTGAAGGATCTCGCTGAAGTCGCGGTCGGCCGCGAGAAATCGCAGAACTGAACACCGGAGAGACGAACATGATCGACAAAGTGATTTGGCCCGAGCGTTACGGTCCGCAAATCTCGGCCATCTATGCGCTCAACGACATTGACGTGAAAGCGCCGCCGGAAGTGGTGTGGAAACTGCTGGTCGATGCGCAGCATTGGTCGCGCTACTTTCCCGCCGAAGATCAGGTGAGAATTTTGTCCGGCGAATCTGAACTGGCGCTGGACACGCGCTACCACCGGGTGACGGTCGGTTATCCGATGAGTCTAACCGTAACCGAGTGCGTACCGAACCGTCGGCTCGCGTGGGCAACGACCGTCGATGGCGACGACACCGGTTCCAGCGCCTATCACGGCTGGGTCATCACGCCGACGGACGAGGGCTGCCATGTGCTGACCGAGGAAACGCAGCAAGGCGAATTTTTCCTCGACGTAATCGGACGCCAATACCCCGGCGCACTTTATCGCTACCACCAGGATTGGGTCGAACGCCTCGCCCGCGCGGCGGAAGCCGAAGTGACGAAGCGGGCGAGCTGATTGATGCTCACTCGGAGAAAAGATCATGCATATCGAACTCAACGGACGTAAGGCGATCGTGACGGGCTCCACCGCTGGCATTGGCCGCGCGATTGCCGTAGGGCTGGCGCGTGCAGGCGCGTCGGTCGTGGTCAACGGACGCACGCAAGAACGCGTCGATGCCGCGTTGCGCGAGATGCGCGTCTTGTTGCCGGAAGCCGGCTTGACCGGCGTCGTCGCGGACATCGCCACGGCGGCAGGGTGCGCGGCTCTGTTCGCGCAAGCGCCGGACGCGGACATTCTCGTCAACAATGCCGGCACCGCGCGCCTGAACAATTTCTTCGATCAGGACGACGGTGAATGGCTCGACCTCTTCCAACTCAACGTGATGAGCGGCGTGCGTACCGCGCGCCACTACCTGCCGAAAATGATGGCGCGCGGCTGGGGGCGCGTGGTGTTTATCAGCAGCGAATCGGGGCTGAATATCCCGAAGGAAATGATCGACTATGGCGTCACCAAGACCGCGATCCTCGCCGTCTCACGCGGCCTGGCCGAACTCGTCGCGGGTAGCGGTGTCACTGTCAATGCCGTGCTGCCGGGCCCGACCAACTCCGAGATTCTGTCCAACTGGATGAAATCGACGGCGCAGGAACAGGGCATCACACAGGAGCAAGCCGAGCAACAGTTCCTGAATACTGCACGCCCGACGACGCTGATCAACCGCTTCGCCACCACCGAAGAGGTTGCGAACATGGTGGTATATGCCTGCTCGGAACAGGCTTCTGCGACTACAGGTGCCGCACTGCGGGTCGATGGGGGCGTAGTTCGTTCGATTGCCTGAAGCAGGTTGTGCGGCAACGACGCGAATGGAACTGCGCCATCTGCTCGCTGTTGCCGAAGAACTCCATTGCTCCCGCACGGTGGAGCGGTTGGACACATCTCTATCGCACCGCCACCATTGATGGCACAGCATTTGCGTCTCGACAGCGCGAGGAAGTGAAGGCAATGCCTCTCACGGCAGCGCGCGACTTTCCGTTGGGGGAGGGCAGCATGGACCCATCGGCCGTATCGGACGAATCTGCGGTACAAGGACTACCCGTCGTCATTGTGCATCGGCAGATGCGCAAGACGTCCCGAGGCGGTCATGAAGCCGACACGCTTCGCGAACTGGCGCGCCAGATCGCGGAGCTAAAAGGCACGCGGGTTGCAGGCGAATTCGACGACTCGCAGGCGTATCCCGCGCATCGTTATCTGATCCCCGACGATACGTTGACGCTTGCGCAAGCGCGCAAGCTGGGAGTGCGCTCGGTGCGCGATCTCTACGGCGGCGTCGTGCCGTTTCCGTTCGTTGCGACAAAGCTGATCGCGCATAGCCTGCCTGATGGCGCAAATGTCGCGCCGCCTGGCTGGTCGCGTGCGTTCGGCGCGCGCGTCGCGTCACTCGTGTTGCCCGGTTACGCGACGTTCTCGCGCGACGACGCACACAGTGCGGCACGCGCGCTATGGCAAGGAGGCCGCGTGCGCGTCAAGCGGCCGTATGGAATCGGCGGCGCGGGACAGGCGTTGATTGCGAACGAGGACGAACTCGAGGTGCAACTCGATACGCTCGGTGACGACGCATTGCGCACAGAGGGCATCGCGATCGAGCGGCATCTGGAGGTAATCGATACGTTCAGCGTCGGCCAGATCGTGCTCGACGACCTCTGCGCGAGCTACTATGGCGTGCAGCATCTAACGCAAAACAATCACGGCCATTACGTATATGGCGGCTCGGATCTCGTTGTCGTGCGAGGTGGCTTCGATGCTCTCGAGCGACTCGATCTCACGCCGGACATACGCGAATCGATTGCGAAGGCGCGCGCGTTCGATGCCGCCGTCCAGATCGACTACGCCGGATTTTTCGCGTCGCGGCGCAACTACGACGTGGCGTGCGGCTTCGACGACGCGGGAGCGCGTCATTGCGGCGTACTCGAACAATCATGGCGTGTAGGCGGGGCAACGGGCGCTGAAATCGGCGCGCTGCGCGCCTTCCGGGCCGAACCGGACGCGTATCTGGTCCGCGCATCGACACGCGAAGTCTATGGAGAAGACGTGCCGTTGCCCGCCGGCGCGTGCCTGGTTTATCGCGGCGTCGATGTTCAGGCTGGCCTGATCACGAAGTTCTACACGCTCGATTGCAATGCGATGCAAAGGAGTAGCGGCCCATGACGGCAGACCGTTATCAGCTACAGATCAAACTCGAACGCGGCCATCTCGACGGCACGATGCTCGTACCTAAAACGACCGTGCCCGGCGTGCTTTTCGTGCACGGATGGGGCGGCAACCAGGAGCAGTACCTCGAGCGCGCGAGACAGGCCGCGGCCCTCGGCTGCGTCTGCCTGACGTTCGACCTGACAGGGCATGCGCGCACGCAAAGCGAGCAGCAGACAGTGACGCGCGAAATGAATCTCAACGACCTGCTTGCCGCGTACGACACGCTGGCCGGGCATCCGTCGATAGACCGCGATTCGATTGCCGTGATCGGCAGCAGCTACGGCGGCTATCTTGCAGCCATCGTGACCGAGTTGCGTCCGGTGCGATGGCTCGGTCTGCGCGTGCCCGCGTTGTATCTCGACGAAGGCTGGGCCACACCGAAGCGAGCGTTGCATGACGAGTACGATCTTGTCGCCTATCGCAAGCGCATCGTGCCGGCCACGGAAAACCGCGCGTTGCGCGCTGCTGCGAACTTCAGGGGCGACGTGCTGCTGGTCGAGTCGGAGCACGATGAGATCGTTCCGCATACGGTCATCGCCAGCTATCTGCAGGCTTTCCTGCAAGCACATTCGCTCACGTACCGCGTGATCGAGGGCGCGGACCACGGCCTGTCCGACGCGGGCAGTCAGCGGGCTTATACCGACCTGGTGGTCAACTGGCTGGCGGAGATGATCCAGGGCTCGCGGGCCGGCAGCCGCGGTGCGGTGCGCACTCAGGGAAATGTGTAAGCGCGTGTCAATGGCACAACGGTGCTGTCCAACGCCCTGCGCTCTCCGGAACGGCAATCGCAGCGCGACGAATCGCACGCGTTGTTAAGCGTCTTCGTCGAACGATCCCGTGCGCACGTCGCCATTACGCAGGTAGCGGGTAATCAGCACGCCGTCGCGCGTCGCCGCCGAGCGCGCCAGGGTGAAGGCAGACGCGCGTGCGTTGTCGTCGAAGAGACGTTTGCCGCGCCCGAGTATGACGGGGTAAATCACAAACCGAAGCTCGTCCACCAGATCGTCTGCGAGCAGTTGACGCACCATGTTGCCGCTGCCGAACGTCAGCAGATCTGCGCCGTCCTCACATTTAAGCGCGCGTATCGCGTCGGCAAGCCCGCCCTCCAGCACATGACTGTTGCGCCAGTCGACCGTATCGGGTCGATGCGTGGCCACATGCTTCGGTACGCTGTTGAACAGGTCGGCGATGGCGCGGCTATGCGAATCGGCCGGTACGCGCGGCCAGTACGCTGCGAATATGTCGTAGGTGCAACGCCCGAGCAGCAACTCGAACGGCTGCGAGAGCAGGTCCTGCAAATTTTCCCCGATGGCTTCGTCAGCATACGGAACGATCCAGCCGCCAAGGCGGAACTCGCCGCTGGGGTCTTCTCCGGGTCCGCCCGGTGATTGAATTACGCCATCCAGACTGATGAAAGCCGAAACAGTGAGCTTGCGCATAAGGTTCTCCAGATCCACGGACCCGATCGGTCCTTAGATACGACGAACGAGCCACATGTGGATCGACAGCGCGCCCGGCGGCAAGATGCGAAACGTCGGCCAACGACGACAGCACGGTTTGGGCTCCGACGATTGCCGCCCGTTCCGCTTACGCCTGAGCGCTGAGACGATCGATCGCCGCAGGTTCGCGACCTCATCGACCCAGTCGCGCGGATTGGTCTCTATCCCGGGTCAGTTCGTCTCGCTTGTCCGCGCCCGTCTTTGGCGGCGTCGGGGCGGCGCAAGCTTCCAGCGCGGCGACTGCGCGTTTCGCGAGCTCAACCGTTTCGTCACATGCAGCGACGTTTCGCAGCATCGTGCAATGGGCGCCCCAGCCGAGCTTCGACAAGACCGAGCGCAGCTTCGCCAGCGCCGCTTGCGGCGAGCCGTTGTCAGCAATGAGCGAGGCCATGTCGAATGCGCTGCCAGCCGGCGTTGTGATCACTGTCGGGCAACTGGTCGCGGCGCCTACGCCGGACACGAAGAGCGCCAATGTGAGTCCGACGGTGCCGGTGCGCCAGGCGCCGGGAACATCGAAATACGTATGCATCGATACGATCATAGGAAACTCCGGTCGGCGGCGGTGCAATGCGGGTTGCACGACACCGCTCAGTATCGGCTGCGCGTATTTCGCGTGCAAGCATCGACAAGAAGCGGGCGGCGGCGATCGCAATGGAACCGCAGAAGCGCTCTGCGGCGTGTGGCATTTGGGGCACCTATGAGCGCCAACCCAAGCGCCAATAGGGAGCGACGCGGCCATCGCGCAGATATTCGTCACGGCGAACACCGCTTGCGAGCCTTCGGGCCTGCGTCTTGTGCGGCTCGCGTTGTTTTTTTGCGACTGGCGAAAAGGCGAGGTGCGGGGACAGCCATGTGCTGAAAGCCTCCGACGCAACGAGGGCATGCTGTCATACGAAATACCCGATTTTCAGGCGTCGCAAACATGGATACGATTCGATTGACGTCAGCGTTCTCCAAACGTTCGGCGTGTGTGTTTGTTAGCCGCAGCTTGTCTGCGGCTTTTTTCTGCGCTTTTTGCCCGCTTTTTGCCCGCTTTTTGCCCCCTTTTGCCGCAGCTAGAACCGGCCGGCCCGTTTTAATCTTCCCGCCAACGAACCGGGTTCGGTAAGGCCATCAACGGAACGATATTGCATCGGATATCTAACTATTATCCGTGCCTTCGGAACTGCGCGGCGTGACCGCAAAGAACATCACCGCAAGATCCGTCGCGGACGCCTCGCGCACGCAGGGAACCGCGTATTTCCTCCTACATGACAGCAGCTCCATCGCGTAATAGCGGCTGGCGAGACCTTGGCTCGCCCGCGCGTTGGCGGTTTCATCCTGTTCGCCGTCTCTCTGGTAAACCCGCTTGCACCACAATTTCGGTGCGTCTATATTGCTATACACCATTAACTATTGCGATGCGATAACAAATGAGCAATGACGTGTTGTTCTCGAATCACGGCCGCGTCGCGGTCATCACCCTCAACCGCCCTGAGCGTCTGAATGCGTGGACCACGCCGATGCGCGAAATGATCATCGAGGCGTTGGAGCGCTTTAACAGCGACCCCGAAGTCGCCGCGATCATCATGACGGGCGCGGGCAATCGGGCCTTCTCGGCGGGCCAGGACCTGTCGGAAGCGCATGACTTCGACGGCGAACGCGCGGTGGCGTGGGTCAAGGAATGGCAGCGCTACTACACGGCGCTGCGCAGCCTCGCGAAGCCGCTCGTCATGGCGTTGAACGGTACGGCCGCGGGCTCGGCGTTCCAGGTGGCGCTGCTTGGTGATATTCGGGTCGGCCATCCGGGCGTGCGCATGGGACAGCCGGAGATCAACGCGGGCATCGCCAGCACGACCGGCCCGTGGATCATGAACTCGATGCTCGGCATGTCGCGCACCATCGAACTGACGCTGACGGGTCGTTTGATGGATGCCGAGGAGTGTCATCGCATCGGCCTCATTCATCACCTCGTTGCCGAAGACAAGGTGTTTGAAAAGGCGCTGGAAATTGCCAGCGAGCTTGCCGCCAAGCCACCCGTCGCGATGCGTCTGGACAAGCAGCGCTTTCGCGAAATGACCGAACCGGGTTTCATCGACTGCATCGAAGCTGGCGAGCGCATTCAGCGCGAAGCCTACGACTCGGGGGAACCCGCTCGCATGATGGAAGAGTTCTTCCGTAAGCGCGGGAAGTAGCCGGCCGCGAGCGATGCCAGAAGCGATGCCAGAAGCGAGGCAAAGTCGAGCCGTTCCAATCTCAACCCTTGTGCGGGAGACCTGAACAATGACGCAAGACTTCAATGCGGCGCGCCGTCGCATTCTTCACGGCGCGGGCGCGCTTGCTGTAGCCAGCGCGATGCCGCTCGCCGCGCGAGCGCAGACCAGGCAGATCGTGGTGTCGGACCCGGGCGGTCCCTATACGACCGCGTATCGCGAAGCGTTTTACGATCCGTTCGAGAAAGCGACTGGTATCAAGGTCGTGAGCGTCGCGCGCGAATCGCAGCCCGTTGCGCAATTCGCCGCGATGGTGCAGACGAAGAATTATGTGTGGGACGTCACCACGCTCACGCTGTCGGCCGACATCCCTTACCTCGAATCGAAAGGTCTGCTCGAACCCATCGGCCTGAAGGCGAGCGACTATCCGGACATCATGCCCGAAGCCATCACGCCGAACTGGCTCGGCGTCGACGTGTATTCGACCGTGCTCGCGTATCGCGCGGACAAGTTCAAGGACAACGGCCCGAAATCGTGGGCGGACTTCTGGGACGTGAAGAAATTCCCCGGTCGCCGCTGCCTGCGGCGCAGCCCGCTCGACACGCTCGAACAGGCGCTGCTTGCCGACGGCGTGCCGCTCGACAAGCTCTATCCGCTCGACGTGGACCGCGCTTTCAAAAGCCTCGACAAAATCAAGCCGCACGTGAACATCTGGTGGACCTCGGGCGCACAAGCCATGCAGGCGATCCAGAGCGGCGACGTCGACATGATCTCGACGTGGAACGGCCGCGCGCAAGCCGCGAAGGACGCGGGAGCGCCGGTCACGATCGTCTGGAATCAGGGCCTCTATTCGATCGAAGGCTGGGGCATTCCGAAAGGCACGCCGCGCGCGGACGCAGCGAAGCAATTCGTGCGCTTTTGCGCCGATGCCAGGCGCCAGGCGCTGCTCACGCGCACGCTCGCCTACGGCCCGACCAACAAGAAAGCGTTCGAGACGATTTCGAAAGACCGCGCGACGCTGTTGCCCACGGCGCCCGACAACATTCGCGATATGCGGCTGCCGAGTCCGCAGTGGTGGGAAGCGAACCGTCAGAAGGTCACCGAACGGTTCAATTCGTGGATCATTTCGTAAGGGCCGCACCATGAGTTCGAAGCTCGAGGCGATTGGCATTGCAAAGCGCTACGGCGATGCGCTCGCGCTGGAACCGACGGACCTCGCCGTGCAAGCCGGCGAATTCCTGACGCTGCTCGGTCCCTCGGGTTCGGGCAAGACTACGCTGTTGCAGATGATCTCGGGCCTCGTCGCGCCGAGCGCGGGGCGTATCGAGATCGACGGGCGCGACGTCACGCATGTCGAGCCTGGCAAGCGCGGCATCGGCATGGTGTTCCAGAGCTATGCACTGTTTCCGCACATGAGCGTGTGGGACAACGTCGCGTACGGCCTGCGCATGCGACGAAAGTCGCGCGGCGAAGTGCGCGCGGCCGTCGACGATGCACTCGCGATGGTGCGCATGACGGAATACGCGAAGCGCTTTCCGAAGGAATTGTCGGGCGGGCAGCAGCAGCGCATTGCACTTGCGCGCTGCTTTGCGTACCGGCCGTCGGTGATTCTGCTCGACGAGCCGCTCGGCGCGCTCGACAAGAAATTGCGAGAGCACATGCAGTCGGAGATTCGCCGCTTGCATAAGGAGCTCGGCGCAACCTTCGTGTACGTCACGCACGATCAGGACGAAGCGCTCACGCTGTCCGATCGCATCTGCCTGATGAATCAGGCGCGCATCGAGCAGGTGGGCACGCCCGCCGATCTGTACGACCGTCCCGCGACGCGCTTTGCGGCGGGTTTCATCGGTCATTCGAATCTGCTCGAGGGTTCGCTCGACGACGCACGCGGCGCGAGCGGCGAGCCGATCCTGCTCGCGGCCGGCGGCCGCATTCCGTTGCCGATGAACGCTATAAAAACGCTCGGGCCATCGGGTGCGCGCCATACGCTGCTCGTGCGTCCCGAGGCCCCGCGCCTCGTCGACCCGACAAGCGGTTTTGTCGACGGCACGATTGCGGACGTTGTGTTCTTCGGCAGCGACACACGCATACAACTGGCGATGAACGACGGCAGCGAGCTCACTGTGCGTTGCGAGCGCGGTCTCTCGCCGCGCATCGGCGACAAGGTTGGTCTCGTGTGGGACCCGTATCGCACGACGCTTCTGCACGCCTGAAAGGGATCACGATGACCATCGCTCTTCACGCGCACCGCGAAAACGAAGCGTCGCGGCGCAGCCGGTCCGTCTGGCTCGGGCGCTGCATGCGCTTCCTGCCGATCGTGCCGACGCTGCTGTTTCTGTTGGTGTTCTTCATCGTGCCGGTCGGCGAAATCCTGCAAGGCGGACTTTTCAGCGCCGAAGGGCAGATCGGTTTCGCGCAGTTCGAGCGCATCGCACGCACGCCTGTTTACGCCAAGGTGCTGTGGATCACCTTCGCCATTTCGTTCATGACGGCGGCGCTCTCCCTTCTGCTCGGCTATCCGGTCGCGTACATGCTGAGCCGTTTGTCGGAGCGCACACGCGAACGCTGGCTGCTGTGGATCATGCTGCCGTTCTGGACGAGCTATCTCGTGAAGACATACGCATGGATGTTGCTGCTTTCGAAAACGGGCGTGCTGTCGACCATCGCGCTGTCGCTCGGCCTCGTGCGCGAGACGAGCGGCACGATTCCGTCGCTCACTGGCGTGCTGATCGGCATGGTGCACTCGATGCTCCCGCTCGCCGTGATGACGATGCTGCCCGTGATGCGCGGCATCGACGATCGGCTCACGCAAGCCGCCGAAACGCTCGGCGCCGAGCGCAGCACCAGTTTCTTCACGGTGTTCCTGCCGCTGTCGTCGCCGGGCGTGGCGGCGGCCGGCCTGCTCGTGTTCATTTCGAGCCTCGGCTTCTTTATCGTGCCGGCGCTGCTCGGCTCGCCGAAGGAAACGATGATCGCGCAGCTCGTGATCTCGTCGGTGCTGGAACTGTTCGACATGCGCTTCGCCGGCGCGCTGTCGACCGTGCTGCTCGTCTGCTCGATCGTGATCTTCTTCGTGTACGACCGCATGGTGGGCCTCACGTCGCTAACGGGCGAAGTCGCGGAGCGTCAGCGCGGCTCGCGTGCACAAGGCATCAAGCTCGCGCTTCTGATAACGGCAGGGCGCGTCTTCGCCCCGTTCGTGATGCGCCGCAAGACGCACCCCGAAGAGGGTGCGCGAGGAGCGCGCGCGGCGAGCCCGCTTGGCTTCTATACGTGCGTCATCATGGTGGCGCTCGTCGTGCCGGTGCTTTCCGTGATTCCCTATGCGTTCACGAAGAGCGACTACATCGGCTTTCCGCCGAAACTCTTCAGTGTTCGCTGGTTCGGCACCTTCATGGATTCGCCGGTGTGGCAAAGCGCGATCATCCGCTCGTTCGAAGTGGGTCTCGGCACCGCGCTGTTGTCGCTGCTGCTCGGCTTCGGCGCCACACTCGCGATGACGCGCATGCCGCGCCGCGCGAGCAAGCCCATCTTCGCGTTGCTGGTCGCGCCGCTCATCGTGCCGCGTATCGTGGTGGCGGTCGGCCTGCTGTATCTGTTCGGACGCTTCGGCCTCACCGGCACGAACCTCGGTCTCGTGATCGGCCATACGGTGCTCGCGATTCCCTATGTGGTCGTGACGCTTGCCGCGGGCTTCCAGCGCTTCGACTGGCGTCTTGACGACGCGGCACGCGTGATGGGTGCGTCGCCGTTGCGGCGCATCACGTCGGTTGTGTTGCCGCTTCTGATGGCGAGCGTGACCGCCGCGTTCCTGTTCGCATTCCTCGTTTCGTTCGACGACCTGACTATCGCAATCTTCGTTTCCGGCGGCATCAACACAACGCTGCCCAAGCAGATGTGGGACGACATCCAGCTCGCGATTACACCGACGCTTGCGGCCGTGTCCACCACGCTCGTCATTCTCATTGCGCTCGTCGTCGCGGTTTCTTCCTGGCTCAAGCGCAAGACGCGCTAACTCTCCGTATTCCGACCGGTTCACACATGCATTGTTATCCAGAATATTTCGCTCACCGGCACGCAAACGACGAACTCGACTGTGTGCCGCTGCTCGCGGCGGGGTTGCGCCGCGACCCCGCGCGCACCATTGTGCATTTCGAGGATCGAGCGATTACATGCGAAGACGCCGCGCGGCACGTCGTGCAGTTGCAGCGCTGGTTCGCTGCGCAAGGTCTGGAGCCGGGCGATCGCCTCGCGGTGATGCTCGGCAACAGTCCCGGGCATATTCATCTGATCTACGCGCTGCATTTGAGCGGTCTCGTGTGGGTGCCCGTCAACACGAAGCTGCGCGCGGCGGGCCTTGAATATCTGCTGCAACATGCAGAACCGAAGCTGTTCGTGATCGACGACGAATTCGACGCGGTGACCGCTGAGCTCGATTGCGGCACGGCGCGGCGCACGCAACTGCCGGCATTCGATGCGCACGATACGAACGCGGAGTTCGCGACGCCTGTTATCGGCGTGCACGATCCGCTGTGCATCATCTACACGTCGGGCACGACGGGCGCGCCGAAAGGCGTAGTCTTCACGCACCGGATGATGCGCATCGCGAGCGAGGCGGCGCTTCGCGTCGCGGACGTGCGCGATGGCGACCGGCTTTTTCTGTGGGAACCGTTGTGTCACATCGGCGGCGCGCAGATGCTGTTGCTGCCGTTTCTCGCCGACGTGACGCTGCACGCGGTGCCGCGCTTTTCCGCGTCGCAGTTCTGGCCGCAGATCGAGCGCGCGGGCGCAACGCAACTGCATTACCTCGGCGGCGTGCTCGATATCCTGATGCAGTTGCCCGAGAGCGAGCAGCCCGCCGGGCACACGCTGCGCGTCGCGTGGGGCGCGGGCGTGAGCGCTTCGTCCTGGGAGCCGATCCAGACGCGGCTGAACGTTTCGCTGCGCGAGTGCTACGGCATGACCGAATGTTCGAGTTTTGCGACGGCGAATGTCACCGGCAAGCCAGGTTCGATCGGCCGCGCATTGCCGTGGATCGACATCGAATTGCTCGATGAAAACGGCCATGCCGTGAAAGAGGGCGAGGCGGGCGAAATCGTGCTGTCCAGCAAGGTGGAGGGCACATTTTTACCGGCGTATCTGAAGAGTCCCGATGCAACGAGAGCCGCATTGCGCAACGGCCGGCTTCATACGGGCGACCGCGCGCGCCGTGACGCGGATGGCGATCTGTTCTTCATCGGCCGGCAGACGGACAGCATGCGCGTGCGCGGCGAGAATGTGTCCGCATGGGAAATCGAGCGCATTTTCGCGGCACATCCGGCGATCCGCGCGAGTGCGGCGATCGGTGTCGAGTCGGCGATCGGCGAGCAAGACATTTTGCTCGACGTTCAGTTCAGGGACCAACCGGTGGAGTGGCAAGCGCTGCATGCATGGGCGCGCGAGCGTCTCGCGAGTTTCCAGTTGCCGCGCTACTACCGCGCGGTAGCCGGCTTCGAGATGACGGCGAGCGAGCGCGTGAAGAAGCATCTGCTGTCCCGCGATACCGCGGACGCCTGGGATCGTCTCGCGACTGCGGAGCAGTAGCTATCGCATACAGATAGCGTTTTAGGGCTATGCGATAATTCCCCGTTCGAACCAGACAGACACTGACCCGATGAGCGACGAGCCCAAAGCCCCGCCCAAGCGCAAGACTTCTGCGGCAAAGCCGCCGGCCGAGGCAGCCGACCCGAGCGCGTCTTCACTCTATGTGCAGTCGGTCGAAAAGGCGATGAAGGTGCTCACCGCTTTCGACGGCAGCAAGCGTCAGCTGTCGTTGTCGGAAATCTCCGCGTTCACGGGTTTCGACATGAGCGCGACGCAGCGTTTCACTTATACGCTCGCCGCGCTCGGTTATCTCTTCAAGGACCCGGACAGCCGCAAGTATGAACTGTCGCCGCGGCTTCTCGACTTCACGTATCACTACCTTACGTCGAACGATCTCGTGAGCCGTGCGACGCCTTATCTCCAGCAGCTCGGCTCCGAGACGGAAGAGGCGACCAACCTCACGGTGCTCGACGATACGGACATTGTGTTCGTGCTGCGCATTGTGAGCCGCAATGTGTTCAACGCACACGTCATTACTGGCTCGCGGCTGCCCGCATATTGCACCGCGCCGGGCCTCGCGATTCTGGCGACGCTCGCCGACGGCGAGATCGACGACATCCTTTCGCGCACGAATCTCGTGCCTTATACGGCGTCCACGGTGTACCAGCCGCGCAAGATCAAGGAGCGGATCGCGCAGATCCGCAAGCAGGGCTACGCGCATACAGAAGACGAATACTTCGTGAGCGATATCTCGACGGCGGCCGCGATCACGAACGCGCACGGACGCGGCATTGGCGCGGTCAATATTGCGGTGGCGCGTTCGCGCTGGCAGGCGGATCGCGATGAAAAACGCTTCGCCGATCTGGTCATTTCCACCGCCTCTGCAATTTCCACACGGCGGCGCGTGGAATAACGGCGCCGCGCCTACCGACGCTCGTCATGGCTAGTGCCGTGCGCTGAGATTCGGTTCGCGGCACGCTCCATGCTGGCCTTCCGGAAAACGGCAAGCGCCGTGAAATCGGGAGACAGTGATGAACATGGTGAAAGTAGCAGGCATCGCGTTGGTGCTGTGCGTGAGTAGCGCGGCCTATGCGCAACAAAGCGGTAACGCGCCGGCGAACAGCGGCGCGCAAACCGGCAAAGAGGCTCAGCCCGGGCAGGCGGGACGCACCGTCGACGAGCCGGCAGCGCTAGGCGCTCCCGGCAACAAGCCGGGATCGCTGATGGATAAGCGCGCAAACGCGCTGTCGCCGCAGGGCGCGTCGTCGCCGACCCGAACGGGTGAGGTCAAGCAGTAGCGGCGGTGAGAACGGGCGTCGCGTGCATCTGAAAACGCGACGACCACGGGCGGCGGCGTGTCCTAGCGACGCACGCCGTCGCTGATTCTTCGGCATGGTAGGGAGCCCTTGGCGCGTTCATGGCAGCGGGGGTTGGTATGCCGCGCGTACGCATGGACCGTGCTGGCTTCGATGCGCAGGCCCGGCGCCCGGAGACCGGCATCGACGCGGTAAAGGGCGCGAGCTGCTGGACTTGCGTTGTCTGCATCGAGGGGTGAGCCCCTTGATGGACGCGCGGGTCCTGGCCCGCCACTCACAGTGCGCCTATGATGAACTCATCGACTGCCGCGACTGCTCCTGTCTCATGAACCGTTTTCTGATCGTTGCTGGGGTGCTGTGCATTATTGCCGGGCTAGCATGGCGCTGGCTCGCGCGCATACCGTTCGGCCGGCTGCCTGGCGACATTCATATTGTCCGCGACGGATTTCACCTTTACTTTCCGATTGCCACCTGCATCGCGATCTCAATCGTGGTGTCCGCGCTCTTGTGGTTTGTGCGGCGCTGGAATGGATAATAACGATAGCGAAGCTCTCCGTTGCCTATAATCGGCTCCGGTGGAGCGACGGAGCAGGTGCGTCAGGTGGGGCGGCCAGAAAGCGAAATTTTTGCGCCCCGGCGTGTCGATTTTGATGGTCTTCCTTCGTCGTCCCAATAGCGGCACGCGGCCTGGCCGCCCATCTGCCCAATACTGACAGGAGACGCTCAATGACGATTCAGAAGATCACCCCATTTCTCTGGTATTCCACCGAAGCTGAAGAGGCCGCGGCTTTCTACACCAGCATTTTTCCGGACTCGCGCATGGTACGCGTCACGCCGGTGCCGAGCGCCCGTTCCACGAAGGTCGTCGAGTTCGTTCTGTTCGGGCAGCAGTTCATCGCGATGAGCTCCTCCGGCAACGAGCCCTTCAACCACGCCGTTTCGCTGCTCGTCAATTGTGCCGATCAGGAGGAAGTGGACCGCTACTGGGACGCGCTTCTCGAAGGCGGCGGCGCGCCCGACGCGTGCGGCTGGCTCAAAGACCGCTTCGGCGTGTCGTGGCAGATCGCTCCGGCCGAAGTCATCTCCATGATGGCCGACCCCGATCCGGAAAAAGCGCGGCGCACCGCCGAGGCGATGATGAAGATGGTGAAATTCGACGTCGCCGCGCTGAAGGCCGCGTATGCGGGCACGGCCGGCTAGCACGGCGCGTATCGGCGAACCGGCAAGCGTCGATAGGCTTGGCCGCCGCGCAGCGCGCGGGCCGCCGGGCGCTTGTTATCGGCTCGTCAGGCGGCCTTCCAGCGCGCGTCGACGACGCTCAGTTTGCCCGGAATCAGCTTGAGCGTGCTGAACGTGTCGGCGATCTGCTGCTGATAGGCGAGGGTGGCATCGGTGATTGGCTGCACGCCGTAGCCGGTGCGCTTGAGCGCGACTTCGAGCGTGGCCGTGTCGAGCCCCACGAGCGGCGACAGCAGCGCGGCCACCTCGGGCACGTTGTCGCGTCCCCAGGTGTCCACGGCGTTGACCTCTTCGAGGAGCGTATTCAGTACGTGCGGCTCGGCGGTCGCGAACTTGCGCGCCGCGACGTAGTACTGCGTATTGCGCACGAGCCCGTCGCCATTCGCGATGGTGCGCGCATTGGCCTGCCGTTCGATGGCGGCAAGATACGGGTCCCAGATCACCCACGCGTCGACGCTGCCCTGTACGAACGCGGCGCGCGCGTCGGCGGGCGTCAGGTAGACGGGCTCTATGTCCGAGTAGGACAGTCGCGCCTGTTGCAGCGCCTTCACAAGCAGGAAGTGAACATTCGAGCCCTTGTTGAACGCGACCTTCTTGCCGCGCAACTGCGTCACGCTGCGAATCGGCGAATCGTGCGGGACGACGATCGCTTCGCCGCGCGGCGCGGGCGGCTCGTTGCCGATATAGACGAAGTCGACGCGGCCTGCCTGCGCGAAGACCGGTGGAGTTTCGCCGACGGTGCCCACATCCACCGCGCCTGCATTGAGCCCTTCCAGCAGTTGCGGTCCGGCAGGGAATTCGAGCCACTGAACCGTGATTCCCTCGCTCGCGAGCCGCTTCTCCAGCGTGCCGCGCGCTTTGAGCACGACGAAGTTGCCGTACTTCTGAAAGCCGATGCGTAGGCGTTTATTGTTGCCTTGCGCATGGGCGGTGCTGCTCGTGAACGGCGCGACAGGCGAGAGAACGCCGCCGAGCGCCGCGCTCGTCAAGCCGGCTGCGGCGCCATGCAGAAGGCGGCGCCTGCGTGTGTCGATTGGATCGTTGCGTCGGGTCATCGGTCTTTGGCTCTGTGTGTGAAGTGGCCGTGCGCACTGTCGCATCATCCGTGTTTGAGCAACGGCGATCGCCACGGCCGCGCGCGCAATGCGCGTCGAGTCACCGACGTTAAATCGAGGCACATGCAAATCAAACCAATCTTTGCGCATATGAAAAGCATTGAATCGACGATAGCGTCGACACAAACTGCGCAAGTCACGCGAAGTGATGACTGGATGAAGCTCGCATCAGGTCATGTGCAATCGTTTGCCGGACGTAGCCGGCACGCGTGTAACCGGACCGACGGTCGCCGCGGCGAGTTGACCTGTCGCTCATCCTCCGGGCCGCGCAGTTCACCTTCGCACGAATAATGGCGCGGCCACCGGCCTCAATGCGACGAGACGTATTCCGAGCCCGCATGCGCAGGCGGAATCGCGAAACTCGCCCGCATGCGCCGCGCCTCGGCGGCCGGCGTGAGTCCGAAGAGGCGCTTGAACTCGCGATTGAATTGCGACGTGCTTGCATAACCGACGGCATTGCTTGCCGCCTCGGCCGTCATGTCCTGTCGCAACATCAGCAAGCGGGCCTGGTGCAGGCGCGTCGACTTCACGTACTGCATCGGCGATGTATGCGTGATGGCCTTGAAATGCGTATGAAACGTGGGAACGCTCATGCCGGCTTCGCGGGCAAGTTGAGCGAGGTCGAGCGCACCGGCATAGTCGGAATGGATCCGACGCAGCGCCTTGCCGATCTTGCCGAACTGCCCCTGCATTGCCAGTGCCGCGCGCATCGCGTTGCCCTGCGCGCCTGTCAGAACGCGAAAGTAGAGCTCGCGCAGGAGCGCGGGACCGAGAACCGTTGCGTCGAGCGGGCGGTTCATCGCTTCGAGGAAACGCAGCACGGAGTTTCGCAGCGCCTCGTCCATCGGGCTCGACATCATGCTCTGTGGTGCTTGTGCTTGTGCTTGTGCTTGTGCTTGTGCTTGTGCTTGTGCTTGTGCTTGTGCTTGTGCCTGCACTTGTACCTGAGCTTGTGCTTGCGTGTGCCCGGGCATGTCATGACGCTCGATCTGGGCCATCAGTTCCGCGGCCAGCTTGAAATCGAGGTGCAGATAGATGGCAAGCAGCGGATGCTCCGGCGTCGCGTCGGTTTCCATCGTGAAGGGCACGGGCACCGACACCGCGAGATAGTGCTGCTCGTCGTACACATAAAGCTGGTCGCCGAAATAGCCACGCTTGCGTCCCTGGCAGACGATCACGATGCCCGGGTCGTATAGAACGGGCGTGGACGACAACGGCCGGTCCGAACGCAGGATGCGCACGCCTTCCAGCGGTGTCAGGTTGTAGCCCTCCGCGGGAGCCAGCGCGCCTAGTAGCGCGGCCATCTTCCGCTGGTCTTTGCCAGGAGCCTGGCGCGCAACGCTTGTTTCTTTGGGCAGACTTCGAGCGGTCATAGGGTCGTAAGTGTCATAAGAATAGGCAAGAAAAAGCCGTAATCTGGACTCAAACCGGCAAGGTGAAGAGAATACTATGCACTTTCCGTCCAACTCCAGGAAAAAGGCATCATGGCATCAATCAAGACTTTGCTTATTACCGGCGTGAGCAGCGGCTTCGGTCGCGCGCTCGCTCAGGAAGCGCTTGCCGCCGGTCATCGCGTGGTCGGCACGGTGCGCAGCGAAGCGTCGAAGCGCGAGTTCGAGGCGCTTGCGCCTGACAGGGCACTCGGCCGCGTGCTCGACGTGACCGACTTCGGCTCGATCGACGGCGTGGTCGCCGAAGTCGAGGCAAGCGTGGGACCGGTGGACGTCCTCGTAAACAATGCCGGTTATGGCCACGAGGGCGTCATGGAAGAATCGCCGCTCGCCGAAATGCGCCGGCAGTTCGACGTGAACGTGTTCGGCGCGGTGGCAATGATAAAAGCCGTACTGCCATACATGCGCGAACGCCGACGTGGCCACATTCTCAACATCACGTCGATGGGCGGCTACATCACGATGCCGGGCATCGCCTATTACTGCGGCAGCAAATTCGCGTTGGAGGGCATCTCCGAAGCGCTCGGCAAGGAAGTAGAGCCGTTCGGCATCGCGGTGACAGCCGTGGCGCCGGGCTCTTTTCGCACCGACTGGGCGGGCCGTTCGATGGTCCGCACGCCGCGCTCCATTTCCGACTACGACGCGCTGTTCGATCCGGTACGAACGGCTCGCGAAGAGAAGAGCGGCAAGCAGGCTGGCGATCCCGTCAAGGCAGCGCGCGCGATGCTGGCCGTGATCAGTGCAACGCGGCCGCCTGCGCATCTTCTGCTTGGCAGCGATGCACTCGGCCTCGTGCGCGCGAAACTGTCCGTACTGTCCGATGAAATCGCCGCTTGGGAAGCGGTCACGCTTTCCACCGATGTCTGAACCCGGTGCTGCATGAAGACGGTGTTCGCGTGCGCCGTTGCTGTGAACCCGCACCATCGTTGTGCTTCTTCGCGTCCAGGCGCGTCGCCCATAGACGCCGCACGCTCCACGTTTTCCATGCAGAGGGCCGCAGACTCAGTGATCGTCCCGCATGGCATAGCCTTTGCATTAGCGGTTAAGCAAAGGATCAAAGGCGATCCTCTCCTGATTGCAATTCATAGCAGCACCCTCACAAGCAGCTTTGGACAACGGCGTCCCCGGAACCCATGTCATCCGACCGGTTCCGCGGGACGCTTTTTTTGTTTCTGGAACGACGATGGCAGACAAAGCAACCCGCATCGATATCTTCAGCCTGCGCACGCCCGCCATGCGCGCTTTCCATCTGACGTGGATGGCATTCTTCGTCTGCTTCTTCGCGTGGTTCGCATGCGCGCCGCTGATGCCGCTCATCAAGCGCGAATTCGGCCTTTCCGCCGATCAGGTCGCCAACATCAACATCGCCGCCGTGGCCGTCACGATTCTCGTGCGTCTCGTGATCGGGCCGATGTGCGATCGCTACGGGCCGCGCAAGGTCTATTCGGGGCTGCTGCTGGCAGGCGCATTTCCCGTGCTCGGAGCCGCGCTATCCACGGGCTACGAGAGCTTCCTGCTGTGCCGTCTCATGATCGGCGCCGTCGGGGCAAGCTTCGTGATCACGCAATACCACACGTCGATGATGTTCGCGCCGAACGTGGTCGGCACCGCCAACGCGACGACCGCGGGTTGGGGCAACACCGGCGCCGGCGCGGCGCAGGCGCTCGTACCGTTGCTGCTGGCCGCGATCATCGTGCTCGGCGTCGGCGAGTCGTCGGCATGGCGCGCGGCGCTCGTGGTGCCCGGACTTGCGATGCCTGTGATGGCCGCGTTCTACTGGCGCTTCACGCAGGATTGCCCGCAAGGAAACTTCGCGGAACTACGCGCGCGCGGCATTACGATCGACGGCGGCAAGAAGGGCGGCTGGGCGAGTTTCCGTGCGGCCTGCGCGAACTACCGTGTGTGGATGCTGTTCACGACCTACGCGGCGTGCTTCGGCGTCGAGGTCTTCATCCATAACATCGCGGCGATCTATTACGTCGATCATTTCCATCTGTCGCTGAAGGAGGCGGGCATGGCCGCAGGCAGCTTTGGGCTGCTCGCGCTCTTTGCTCGCGCGTTGGGCGGCTGGGTGTCGGACAAGGCCGCCGCGCGTCGCGGCCTCGATGTACGCGCGACGCTGCTGTGCGCGTTGATCGTCGGGGAAGGCGTCGGTCTGATGTGCTTTGCGCACGCCGACAGCATTGCACTGGCTCTCGTCGCGATGCTGGTCTTCGGCCTCTTCACACACATGGCGTGCGGGGCGACGTATGCGCTCGTGCCGTTCATCGACCGCAAGGCGCTCGGCGGCGTGGCGGGCATTATCGGCGCCGGGGGCAATGTGGGCGCGGTGGCTGCGGGCTTCCTGATGAAAGGCGTCGGCAGCATTCAGCAGACGCTCGCGATGCTCGGCGTGCTCGTCACGCTGTCCGCGCTGTGTGCGTTGGCCGTGCGCTTTAGCGGCGAGCACAAGGCGCGCGAAGCGGCGTTGAGGGAGCGTGCGCTCGCCGCCGCGAGTACTCAAAGCGTGGCCAATTAACAGGCGCGCCGTTGCTGCCGGCGCGTCGGGTTCGGTGGCGACGCGCTGCACGCGGAAGGTGCTGCGCCGCACCATCATCGCGCTTGAATGCATCGGAATGCGTCAGCTTCAGTCGAGCGGATCAGCGCTGCAATACGCGCCAGCGCTTACGCAGCAGGCTTTCGGCGCGGTTCTCCGCTAGTGGCATGGCCTTTGCATTAACGAGTCTGCGGATCAATGACGATCCGGCCTGCATGCAGCAAAAGATTTCTCTGTAGATCCGGTTCTGGACAACGGCGTCCCACGAATACAGTCGCATTGGCGATTGCATCCGCGGGACGCTTTTTTATTTGCCGTACAGCTCAGGTCGCGAATCGCTTCGCGAAAGAATCAAACCGCTTGAGCATCTACCCACCCGACGTGAGGAACCCAGCATGAGCAACGATCAGACTTCAGCCTCCTGGATGCCCGTATGCGCGCTCGATGACATCGTTCCAAATACGGGCGTGTGTGCGCTCGTCAACGGCGAGCAGGTCGCGGTATTTCACGTCGCGGATGGTGACGGCGGCGTGTTCGCGATCCACAACTTCGATCCGGGCTCGCGTGCGGCGGTGCTCTCTCGCGGACTGATCGGCAGCCTCGGCGAGCGCATCGTGGTGGCTTCGCCGATCTACAAGCATCACTTCGATCTGCGCACAGGCGAGTGCCTGGAAGCCCCCGAGAATTCCGTGAATGCGTATCCGGTACGCGTCGAAAGCGGCAAGGTATGGGTCGCGGCATGAGACACGAAATCGACGCGCAGTCGCCGGGAGGCGCATCGTTCGCAGCGCCTTCGCGCCCGCGCCTCGTCGTGATCGGCAACGGCATGGCCGGCATGCGCACCGTTGAAGAACTGCTGAAGCTCGCGCCGGAACTCTACGACATCACCGTGTTCGGTGCGGAACCATACGGCAACTACAACCGTATCCTGCTCTCGCCGGTGCTGGCGGGCGAGAAGACCGTCGACGACATCATCCTCAATACGCGTGACTGGTATGAGGAGAACGGCATTCGTCTGTATGCGGGCGATCCGGTGATCGCAATCGACCGCAGGCGGCGCATCGTGCGCTCGCAAAGCGGCGTCGAGGTCGGTTATGACCGGCTGCTGATCGCAACGGGTTCAAAACCTTTTCTGATTCCGGTGCCGGGCCACGACCTGCCGGGCGTGATCGCGTTTCGCGATATTCAGGATGTCGAAACGATGCTCGACGCGGCGCGTAGTCATCGCCATGCGGTGGTGATCGGCGGAGGTTTGCTCGGGCTCGAGGCGGCGAACGGGCTCATGCGCCAGGGCATGTCGGTGACAGTCGTGCACGTGATGGACAGCCTGATGGAGCGCCAGCTGGACAGAAGCGCGTCCGCGCTGCTGCAACAGGCGCTGGAGCGCAAGGGCTTGCGCTTTCTGCTGAAGGCGAATACCGCGGAAATCGTCGGGCAGGATCGCGCCACGGCCGTGCGTTTTGACGACGGCATGGAAATTCCCGCCGATCTCGTCGTAATGACGGCCGGCGTGCGCCCGAACATCGACCTCGCGAAACAGGCGGGGCTGCATTGCGAGCGTGCGATCGTGGTCGACGACACGTTGCAGACCTACGATCCGCGCGTCTATGCGGTCGGCGAATGCGTGCAGCACCGCACGGCGACCTTTGGACTTGTCGCACCGATCTGGGACCAGGCGCGTGTGTGCGGCGCGCATCTCGCCGGCGCGGGTCATCGCCGATACGTGCAGCGCGCGACGGCGACGAAGCTGAAGGTCACCGGCGTCGAACTGTATTCGGCCGGCGACTTCATCGGCGGCCCGGACAGCGAAGATCTCGTGCTGCGCGATCCGCGGCGCGGCGTCTATAAGCGCCTTGTGATCGAGGATAACCGCGTGGTCGGCGCGGTGCTCTATGGCGACGTCAAGGAGGGCGCATGGTATTTCGAACTGATCCAGAACCGCACCGACATTTCTCCGCTGCGCAGCCAGTTGCTGTTCGGCAGAGCCCTCTGCGAGACGCAGGCTGCCTGACCTGGAAGACACCGTGAGTTTCCCCATCGCTATTTCGCGCGCGGCTGCTGGCAGCCGCGACGCTGTCAAGACCACCTGTCCATACTGTGGCGTCGGTTGCGGCGTGCGCGCGAGCGCGCGCCCTGACGGCGGACATGACATCGCCGGTGACGAACTGCATCCCGCGAACTTTGGCCGCTTGTGCGTGAAAGGCTCGGCGCTCGGCGAAACGATCGGACTCGACGGACGGCTGCTTCATCCGAAGATGCGCGAGCCTGCAAGCGGCGCCCTGCGCGACGTGTCGTGGGACGACGCACTCGATGCCGTAGCCGGCGGCTTTCGCCGGATCGTCGAGCAGCATGGCCCGGATGCCGTCGCATTCTACGTATCGGGGCAGTTGCTGACCGAAGACTACTACGTCGCGAACAAGCTGATGAAGGGCTATGTCGGCAGCGCAAACATCGATACGAATTCGCGGCTGTGCATGTCGTCTTCCGTTGCCGGACATAAGCGCGCTTTCGGCGAGGACGTGGTGCCGGTGTGCTACGAAGATCTCGAACTGGCGGATCTCGTCGTGCTGGTCGGCTCGAACACCGCGTGGTGTCACCCGATCCTGTTCCAGCGGATCATCAAGATCAAGGAAGCGCGGCCCGAGATGAAGGTGGTCGTGATCGACCCGCGCTACACCGCGACCTGCGAGATGGCCGACCTGCATCTGCCGCTGAGCGCAGGCACCGACGTGCGGCTTTTCAACGGCTTGCTCAGTTTTCTCGCGGAACACGGTGCGATAGATGCGGAGTTTGTCGATGCCCATACGAGCGGCTTTGCCGACGCGTTAGCCGCCGCTTCAGCCAGCGATTCAGGTGGCATTTCGAGTGGCGCAGCATCCGGCTTCGACCTTGCGCAATGCGCAAAGGCATGCAAGGTCGATCCGCATGATCTGCTCGAGTTCTACCGCCTCTTCGCGCGCACCGAGCGCGTGGTCACCGTGTATTCGCAAGGAGTGAATCAGTCGAGCGCCGGCACCGACAAGGTCAACAGCATCATCAATTGCCATCTGCTGACGGGGCGTATCGGCAAGCCGGGGATGGGACCGTTCTCGTTCACCGGACAGCCGAATGCGATGGGCGGGCGCGAGGTCGGCGGTCTCGCGAACACGCTCGCTGCGCATCTCGAACTCGACGACGCGAAGCATCGCGAACTCGTTCAGCAGTTCTGGGGCGCACCTGTGATCGCGTCGCGGCCAGGGCTTAAAGCGGTTGAGCTTTTCGAAGCCATCGAACAAGGCCGCATCAAGGCGGTCTGGATCATGGGCACCAACCCCGTGGTGAGCCTGCCCGACAGCGACCAGGCAAAACGTGCGCTCGCGCGCTGCGAGCTCGTGGTCTGCTCCGATATTGTCGAGCGCACGGACACCAATGCTTTTGCTCATATTCTGCTGCCCGCGCTCGGCTGGGGAGAAAAGGACGGCACCGTCACCAATTCGGAGCGCAGGATCTCGCGCCAGCGTGCGTTTCTGCCCGCGCCGGGAGAAGCACGCGCGGACTGGAAGATCATCTGCGATGTGGCGCGCTGCATGGGCTACGCAGGCTTCGAGTTCGCGAGCCAGCAGGAAATTTTCGATGAACATGCGCGGCTGAGTGCATGGCGTAACGACAGTCGCGCGAGCGTGGAAGAACCGGGCGCTCAGGAAAACGCCGTGCGTCGCGCGTTCAATCTTGGCGGGCTCGTGGGCTTGGGTCGCGAAGGCTATGCCGCCTTGCAGCCTGTCCAGTGGCCTGTTCGCGCGGATAACGACGCGGCAGCGCCGGGCACCGCGCGCCTTTTCGACGATCGCCGGTTCAGCCACGCGGACGGCAAGGCGCGCTTCATCGCGACGCCCCCGCGCGCGCCGGCCAACGCGCCCGACGACGAGTATCCGCTGACGCTAAACACCGGCCGCGTGCGCGACCAGTGGCACACGATGACCCGCACGGGTAAGTCGGAGAAACTCGCGGGTCATGTCACCGAGGCATTCGTCGACATGCATCCACAGGATGCGCTGTTGTGCGGCGTGCGCGAAGGGGACCTTGCACGCGTATCGAGCCGTTGGGGTGCGATGGTTGCGCGTGTGCAATATGGCGGAGGCATGCCGCGCGGCAGTGTGTTCGTGCCGATTCACTGGAACGATCAGGTGGCGTCGGACGCGCGCGTGGGTGCCGTGGTGAATCCATCGGTCGATCCGCTGTCCGGCGAGCCCGAGTTCAAACACACGCCGGTGACGGTCGAGAAATTTCACGTCGCGTGGCATGGCTTCTCGCTAAGCCGGCGCGTTCCGGCGCTCGACGGTGTCACTTACTGGACGCGTATTCACGGCGCGCAGTTCGTGCGCTACGAACTCGCGGGCCGCAACCCGCTCTCGGAGCATGGCGATCGCGGCGCCTGGGCGCGCGCGCTGTTCGGCGTCGACGATGCGCATGCCGACTGGCTCGAATACGAGGACCGCACCGCAGGTATTTATCGCGCGGTTCATCTCGTCGACGATCGCATCGAGAATTGTGTTTTCCTGTCGGCGCGTCCTGAGTTGCCGGCGCGCGAATGGCTCGCGAGCCTGTTTGCGAAGGACAAGCTGGAGGAAGCGGACCGCATCGGCGTGCTTTCCGGCCAGTCGATAGGCAAGGGCGCCGATACGGGGCCGACGATTTGCTCATGCTTCGGCGTGGGGCGCAACACAATTTGCACGGCGATCCGCGAGCAGGGCTTGAAGACTGCCGCGCAGATCACCGCATGCCTGAAGGCCGGTGGCAACTGCGGGTCGTGTGTGCCGGAGTTGAAGAAGCTGCTTGTCGATACGGAATTGGCGCGCCTGAGTGCGGCTTGAGTTGGCACTTGAATTGTCGTTACGCGTCGCGCGGCACTGGCCGCCATGCGTCATGGTGAGCCTGCCGCGAGTGCAAATGCCTGATGAGGAATCTCTGCTGCGATGATCAAAAGACTTCAAACGATGCTTCGTACAATCGACCTGAACGTTGCATTCAAGGGCGACGACAAGACCGGCCCCGCCACGTCCCCCGCTTCGAGCGGCGACGTGGGCACACAGCAGCGGCATGCGGCGAACCCGCGCCCGGCGCGTTTGCGCGGCCCCTCGCGCCCCGAGCGTTCGCGGCGCCGCAGGATCGCGCGAGCGGCAACCGGTGCCGCTGCTTCCTTCAGGTGATCACGCCCAACTGCCACGGCACGAATTCGCTTTGTCCATAGCCGTTCACTTCGCTCTTCGACGGCACACCGGACGCGCATTCGAGCATGCGCGTGAAAATGACTTCTCCGAGTTGTTCAATCGACGCGGACCCATCGATTACGCCGCCGCAATTGATGTCGATGTCATCTTCCTGCCGTTCCCACAGCGCGGTATTCGTCGCGAGCTTTAGCGAAGGCGAGGGCGCGCAGCCATAGGCCGAACCGCGACCCGTCGTGAAGCAGATCAGGTTCGCGCCCGCCGCGACCTGGCCCGTCGCGGACACCGGATCGTAACCGGGCGAATCCATGAAAACGAATCCCTTAGCGTCGATGCGCTCGGCGTACTGATACACGTCGACGAGATTCGTCGTGCCGCCCTTGGCAACGGCGCCAAGCGACTTCTCGAGTATCGTCGTCAAGCCGCCGACCTTGTTTCCCGCAGAGGGATTGTTGTCGAGCGCCGCGCCGTTTCTCGCGCAATATTCTTCCCACCAGGCAATGCGCGCCAGCAGCTTTTCGCCGACCGCGCGACTGACGGCGCGACGCGTGAGCAGATGTTCCGCGCCATACACTTCGGGCGTCTCGGAGAGAATCGCCGTGCCGCCGTGACGCACCAGGCGATCCACCGCTGCACCCAGCGCGGGATTGGCTGAGATGCCGGAATATCCGTCGGATCCGCCGCATTGCAGACCGACGATCAGATGCGACGCGGGCAAGGGCTCGCGCGCCACACGGTTGGCATCGGCGAGCATTTCCTTCACCAGCGCGATGCCGCGCTCGATCGTCTTCTTCGATCCGCCGGAATCCTGAATCGTAAAGCTGCGCAACTGCTCCGTGTCCTTCAATCCGGCGGATTCGAGCACGCCGGCTATCTGGTTGGTCTCGCAGCCGAGTCCGACGAACAGCACCGAGTGGAAGTTCGGATGAACCGCATATCCGGCAAGCGTGCGCCGCAAAACCGCAAGACCTTCGCCGAGCGTATCGATGCCGCAGCCGAGTCCGTGCGTCAACGCGATCACACCGTCGACATTTGGATAGTCGGCGAGCGCGTGCGGATTCACGTCGCGCCGGAAGTGATCGGCAATGGCGCGCGCGACGGTGGCCGAGCAGTTCACGCTCGTCAATACGCCGATGAAGTTGCGCGTTGCAACTCGTTCATCGTCGCGGCGGATACCCATGAAAGTCGCGGGTTGGGCGGCGTATTCAGTCGGATGCACCGCGACGCCGAACTCGTGAGCGCGCGCAAACTCTGCCATGCCGAGGTTGTGAACGTGGACGTGCTGGCCACGCTGGATCGGCTCGGTCGCTATTCCGATGATCTGGTTGTAGCGTTTGACGGGCTCACCGGCAGCGATAGCGCGTGTCGCGATCTTGTGGCCGGGCGGAATGAGTCCGGCGACCACGAGGTCCTCCGACGCGATGCGCGCGCCCGACATCAGCTGTCGCGTTGCGATCACCACATCGTCGTTTGCGTGCAGACGAATGACAGCGGGATTGAATTGCATTGATTGACTCGACATGGTGTTCATACCGGTGAATGAGCGCGGCTGCGCGCGGCGTCGCTCGCATCGCCGCCGACTGGCAACGGCTCGATCTTTTTCACAATCACCAGATAGCTGAACGCGCCGAGTATGCAGAAGCCTCCCGCCACGCACAGCGGAATCGTGAACGAGCCGTGCGTCAGCGAAACCATCAGGCCGGTGAAAGTGGTAATGACAATGCCGGCGCAATTGGACGCAAAGTTCTGGATGCCGCCGATAGAGGCGACGTGATCGGGCGACGGAGCGACGTCAGCAGGCAGCGACCAGATGCTCGCGGCTGCGAATGCGAGGCTGCCATAGGCAATGCCAAAAAAGGCGAGCATCAGGTAGATGTTCGTCGTGAATGCGCATAGCGTGATGACCGACGAAAGCAGCATGCCGCCGACCATGCAGGTTTTGCGGGACTTGGTAAGACTCCAGCCGCGGCGATACAGCGCGTCGGAAACGAAGCCGCCGAGCCAGCCGCTCGGAATCGCCATCAACGCCGGAATCATGCCGAGTGTGCCGAGCGACTTCAGCGAAAAACCGCGCGTCTGAACGAGATAGCTGGGAAACCAGGTAATGAAGAAATAGATGACGAAGTTCAGGCAGAAGAAGCCGAGCATCATGCCCCACAGCGTACGGTGCCTGAAGAGAGAAAGCCACGGAACCTTTCGCGCGGGGACGGCGCCTTGCGGGGCAGCCGCATCGGACTCGCCGGTCAGGTCGCCGCGCGAGGGATTCCGGTAGATCAGAAACCATCCGAGAACCCAGACAAAGCCGACCACGCCCGTGATGACGAACGACGCTTCCCAGCCGAGCCCACTGATGATGAGCGCCACCACGGGGATGGACAGTGCCGAGCCGACGCGCGATCCGCTGTCGAAGATGCTCGTGGCGAGCGCGCGTTGTGCGGGCTTGAACCATTGGCTCACGAGCTTCGCGCACGAAGGATAGGCGCCGGCTTCGCCGATGCCTAGCAGCAGACGGCAACCGAACATGGCGCCCACGCTCGTCGCCGCCGCTGTCAGCGCCGTGAAAAGCGACCACCAGCCAACCGCGAGCGGCAATGCGATGCGCGCACCGACGCGATCGACGAACCAGCCGAACGGCATTTGCATCAATGCGTAAGTCCAGAAGAAGCCGCTCAGGATAAGACCCATTTGAGCGGGACCAATGTCCAGAGCTTTCTCGATGGCCGGCGCCGCGACGGCCATATTCGCGCGGTCGACGTAGTTGATCGCGATCGCAAGAAAGCACAGCAATATCACCATCCAACGCATGTTGCGCATTTTCGTCTCCTTTCACTTTTGGTGACGGCCACTCGATTCGAGCTGGGCCGCCTGTTTTAATAAGGCAGCAAGGAACCGGCCAGGGCTGGCTATGTACCTGCTAGCGCAGCCTTGAGGCGCTTCTGCTCGACGCGCACTCCCAGTTCGCGAGCGAGTTCGACGACAGGTTTGAGGCGGCGCTGTTTCTTTGCCTCGTGATTGCTGGCAATATCGGCAAGGCGGTGCGCGAGGAACGGATTGTTGAAGCGGTCTCGCACATCGTCGAGATACCTGCTGGCAATATCGTACTGGCCTAGCGCCCCGAAGACGGGAAGCACTTCGTCATTCCACGTCGATTCTAGCGTTGCGCGCCACGCTTCGTTTCCCATGCCGTCGAGGACGGTGGCGGCCGGCTCGCCTCGCGAGTCGAGCCAGCATTGCGCGAGCATGGTGTGACCGAGGTTCAGCAGGAAGAGCTTCAGTCGTTCGTAGTGGGCCAGGTCGTCCGTAACGACGATGCTTTCGTGACTGCAAGGCAAAACCATGCCGACCTGACGCTCGATGGCCCATAACGCGTAAGGCTCGGCCACCGCGCCGACCGGCTCGATGGCTTCGGAGACGATCCGGTCGACCAGCGAATTCACCCAGATGCAATCGTTCGCCAGGTAGCTCAGAAAGCCCGGCTCCATCTGCCAGCCTCGCGCGACCGAAAGCACCAGATCGCGCAACACGTCGCCGTTGCACGACACCAGTTCGCACGGCAGCAGCGTGATTGTCCGGCCTCCCGCGCGATAGCGTTCATGTAACAGAACCACCAGTTTCGACGCGAAGCCGCGCGGCGCTACGCGGCCGTCAAGCATGGAAGCGGTATCTTCGGCAAAGAGCGCATAGCCGTTGTCCGCGGTATTCGAAACGATCACGTGTACTTCTTCGCGGATGCGTTCGAGCAATGCTGACCAGTCGTCGTCAGCGTGCAGCGCTTGCGCAACGCTATCGCACTCGATGGTCACGTCAACGGTTTCCTTCCGGTGCAAGCCGCGAATGCGAACAGGATAGCGCGCGTTACTACGGATTGCGTCGATACGTGCGCGACTTTGTGCGCTCGTCGTGGTCTGCACCATCGCGATCTTACCGAGTGCGTCATCCGGATTGCGACGCGCGGCTTCGCAAACGAACAGGTCGACATGCGCCTGCAAGAATCGGCTCGTGCCGAACTGAAGAATCGGACAAGGCGTGTTTGTCATGCTCGGTTCCCGTGCTTCAGCATTCAACGATAGCTTTCACGACGCCTGCCGACGGTTCGAGCAGCTTCGAAAAATCGGTAGCAAGCGACGACAACTGCAAGCGGTGCGTGTTCAACGCGGCGTCGGGGATTTTGCCCGCACGCATTGCATCGAGAACCGTATCGAAATCTTCGAGCGTTGCGTTGCGGCTTCCAAGCAGCGTTGCTTCGCGCTTATGGAACTCCGGATCCGAAAACGATATGGCGTCCTTCACGACGGAGATCAGCACATACTTTCCGCCGTGCGCGATGAATTCGAAGCCGCGGCGCATGGCCTCCGCGTTGCCGGTTGCATCGAAGACGACGTCGAAGAACTCGCCGCCTGTGAGCTCGCTAAGCGCTTCTACGTCTGCGTTGCCGACCGTGACGCACGCGGCCACGCCGATCTTCCCGGAACAGAAGCTCAAGCGATCGGCCCTCGAATCGAGCGCGGTGACTGTTGCGCCGCGAAGCCCCGCGAAGATCATCGCAGCCATGCCGATCGGGCCCGCGCCGACGACCAGCACGCGCTGTCCAGCGCTGACGTCTGCGCGTCGGACAGCGTGCGCGCCAATCGCAAGGAATTCGACCATTGCAGCCTGATCGAGCGTAACGCCGTCCGCTTTGCGAACGAATTGAGCGGGCACGCTCAGATATTCGGTCATTGCGCCGTCACGATGAACCCCGAGTACCTTGATGTTCACGCAGCAGTTAGTCTTGCCGTTGCGGCAAGCGATGCATTTGCCGCACGACAGATAAGGCATGACGTAGACGGCATCGCCCGCAGCCACGCCGGAATCCGCATCGGCTGCCTCGACCGTGGCCGATAGTTCGTGGCCCATCACGCGTGGGTATTCGAGGTACGGCTGATTCCCCGTGAAGATATGCATGTCGGTTCCGCAAACGCCGACGCGCCTGACCCTGAGCAATACTTCGCCCGCCCCGCGTTCGGGAATCGAGCGCGTTTCCGATTGAAGCGTGCCGGGCTTTTCGCAGACAACTGTGAGCATGACTGAATGACCTGTATAGGGTTTTATCTCGAGCTAACGTGGACACAACATCGTACGCATCGGCGCTGTTCCGACCGCGCACGGAGCAGCGCAGCGGCCGCCCGCTGTCACTGAAAGCGAGACCGTGCGTGAGAATCCGCCGGTCTGTTTGCGAGACCGGAAACTGGTGCAGGAGCGGTAGCTTTGTTGAGCGTAGAATAGGGCGCCTCGCCGAAATTGGTCAAGCCACTTTGGGCATTCGAGGGTAAGTACGGAGCTCTGGAAGCCTGTTGGTGAAGTTTATCTACGGGTATTCCCTGAATTTTGCTTGTATTTGGTCAAAGTGGTAAGGCCGGTTGCGAGCGCATTTGAAAGCGTCGGAGGCTCGCTGGATCGGCTCGCTCAATCCCGGCAGCTAGCTGGTGCTCAACAGCGGCTACAAGACTCAATGGCGTCCACAGCTATTAGCGCAAATTCAGGAACCGCGAATATTCGCGCCGGGAGAATTATCTCGAGAGCTCGTTGAGCAAATTCAAGCAAGCTGGGTCGAATTCGAAAAAGAATTGACACGGAATTGGAATTTCGACGTCTTCTAATTCGGAGAATTTGTTTGTTTTGAACCAATCGGTTCGTTAATAAAATAGCGTAGGACGCTAGCCCTTCAGGTTATCGTCGTCATGCGGCTCGGCGCCCTGCGATAGCGGCGATCACGCGCTGTACGGCATATCATATGTTTAAACGCACCCTATCGGCGCAGCGTTGTCAATCGATTATTCGTTCGCTGCGACCTATACCTTTCAGTTTAGAATAATCACCCCGGCGCATTGCCGCCGGATCGACATTACCCGCCGAAAAGATTGTCCGAATTACCGCATACCAAAAAGATACGGTAATTCGTTCTTCCGTCTACATTAATACAAAATTGTGAGAGACAACCATGCTGAGTCCCAAGGAGTTCGCCACGCTGATGTTGGTCAAGGCCGCGCCCGATCAGATCGATATGTGCCGGCAAGAACTCGACACGCTATTTGAACGCCAACTCGTTGCGCTCGAACAACTCGCTTGCGGGCATCAGCGCCTGCACGTCACTGGCGCGGGTCATTCAATGCTCAACGCGGTGGCACGCAAACGCTGAACGCGGTGGGCGGCAATTGCACGATCGGAACACTGACTCAAGGGCGGCAATGAACCAAGAACTGGTAAGCATCGTGATGGGTTTCGCGGTCCTCGTGATCGCAGTCATCTTCGCAGTGGGCCACTATCGGCGAGAACATCGCCGTACGAAAATCCTGCGGCAACTGGACCCGGCACCCAGCTGGTACTGGCAGCGGCATCAGCAACGTCACTGAGCAATTGCGCCGGCGCTGGCTCGGCCGGCCGATGTGAGGGGTTAACGCTATTTGCCCCACGCGTTCGCGAGCTAATAATTAACGGTTTGGACCGTTCCATAGCTCGACATGCGCGACCGAATCGACGACGAGATCACCTTCCGCAAACTGGAAGTGCTGCTCGCATTCATGCAGACCGGCAGTCTCGCCAAGGCGGCTGAGGCGCTGAACGTGAGTACGGTCAGCGTGCATCGCGCGCTGCATTCGCTCGAACAAGGCGTGCGCTGCGCGCTCTTTCGCCATGAAGGCCGGAATCTGAAATCGACCGATGCGGCGCAAATGCTCGCCGACGTCGCGCAGGAAGTCATCACGCTGATGTCCGACGGCATCCGCGCGACGCGTGAGGCCGCGGGCTATTCGTCGGATCGCCTGAAGATCGGCTCGCTTTATTCGCTGACCATCAGGACCGTGCCGGGCATCGTCGTGGACCTCAAGGTGCGGCGGCCGACGCTTCAGGTCGAACTCGTGCTCGGCCCGAATGCCGAGCTGATCGAGAAGCTCAAGCAGGGCGCTATCGATGCGGCGCTGATGGCGTTGCCCGATGCGGAGCCCGAGGTCGAATCGATTCCGCTTTTCGAAGACGACATTTTCTTCGCGGCGCCCGCGAATTCGCCCTATGCAAATCTCGAAGCCGTCGATCTGCGCGACTGCCGCGACGAAACCTTCGTCTCGCTCGGCGAAGGGTTTGCTACTTATCACGGCTTTCAGGAAGCATTTCGCGTCGCGGAGTTCACGCCCAACGTGACGATGCGAGTGGGCGATATCTACTCGCTGATGAACCTGGTAAGCGGAGGCGTCGGCTATACGCTGTTGCCTGGCCGCGTGCGAGGCGTGTTCGGTGAGAAGGTGCAGTTCATCGCGCTCAAACCGCAATACATGATGCGCCAGACGATTGGCGTCAGTTTTCTGCGGGCACGCGAGCGCGATCCGAACCTGCTGGCGCTCATGGCCGTGTGCCGTCTTCGGACGAGAAACGCCGGTTGACGTATCGGGGCCGCGGCATCGTCGAGCAGTGAGTACGGTGCAATGCAGAGCGACGGCCACGTAAAGCGATGAACAAAGCAACGCGACCGCCTCGGTCAGACGCGCGAGGCATGAGAGTTAGCGACGCTCGCGCGCGGCCGGGTGCCGCTTCCGCGCGCGAGCGTCGCGAGATGATGTATGGCGGCATAGGACGCGCACGACACGTCACCCGTTGGTGACTCCCGGCTGCGATCAAGCTCAGCCGCCAACCAGTGCGCGCGTCGCGAAGAAAAGCAGCGAAGGTCCGAGCAGGCAGCCCACACCCGTGTGAAACGTGGCGATCAGCGCACCATAAGGAACGAGCCGCCGATCGGTCGCCGCCAGGCCCGCGCTCACGCCGCTGACGGTGCCGGCGAGCCCGCCGAAGATCATCGCGGAGCGGGGCGTCCTGAGCCCCATGAAGCCGGCCGCGAGCGGCGTGCCGATCATGACGATGATCGCCTTGATTAGACCGGTCGCAATGCTGAGTGCAATCACGTCCGAGCTCGCACCGATCGCCGCGCCCGTCACCGGTCCAACGATGTAGGTGACCGCGCCCGCGCCGATGGTCGTCATGCTGACCGCGTCGGTATAGCCGAACGCATGAGCGACGCTCGCGCCCACGATAAACGGCAGCACCGTGCCAAGGAGCAGCGAGACGACGCCGATGAGCCCGGCCTTGCGTGCTTCGGTGGCCTGAACTTCGAAGGCGGTCGCGACGATTGCAAAGTCCCGCAGCATCGCGCCGCCCATCAGGCCGACGCCCGCGAAGAGCGGCAGGTCTGCAAGACCTTTCTGACCAGCAGTGAAAACGCCGCCGAAATACGCGAGCACGAGGCCGATCACGATAGCGATTGCCGAGCCGTGCACGCGCCCGAACGTGAGCTTGCGCGAGACCACCGACGACACCCACATGATGAGTCCCACCAGCGCAAACGCCGTGACAAGGCCGTTGTGTATCAGTACTTTATCGAGCATCTGGATCATGGCTGGCTCCTGCGTCAGGCTTCTTCGGGTTGCGGACTGCTGATGAACGATGTGCTGTCGCGGCCGGTGCGTGACAGCACTGCGATGCAGCCGGCACACAAGGCCACGGCGCCCAATGCCGAAAGCAATGCGACGGGCCCGCCTTTGAGCGCTGCAACGACGTTCTGATTGGCTGCCATCGCGACGACGACGGGGATATACATCGCGCCCCAGAAGCCCACACCTGCTTCGGTTTCCTTCGGCAGCAGACCTTTGCCGTGCAGATAGAGCCGGAGGAAGATCAGTAGCAGCATTGCGATGCCGACTCCGCCAACATTGGTCTTCACACCAATTGCGACCCCCAGCAGGTCCCCGAGAAAAAGCCCGGCGAGGTGGCAGAAAGCAAGCAGCGCGGTTCCGTAAATAATCATTCGTGTCTCCTGTCGACCAGAGTTGTGCAAAGCACCTACTCGGGTCCCATGCAAGGCGGTTACTGATTGGGTTTTATCGGCCTCTCGCGAGACTGTGTTGTACGCAAAAGCGGCTCACATCAATGCAGATTCATTGCGACCACTGCCCTGGTTTTCCTCGGACTGACGACAACATGGCGCGAGTCTAGGGAGCGTGAGTTATCGGTTCAATCACCTTCGCCAGGCGTTCGTTATCGTAAAGCTAACAATTCGGAGTATCGGAGCGCGAAACCCATGCGCGGCGGGGCGCGCGGGGCTACCTTGCTGCTTAGGGGTTTTCCCTCGCGCAGCGCACAACGCGCATGTCGCGCAAATCGAAAACGATGAGTGTGCTTGACGCGTCCAGCCGACACTCTGTTTTCGTCGATGACCGACCGACATGAAGCGACTAACCAGAGCGCCGCCGGCGTTGCTATTCGATATGCGTCGAAGGCGTCGAAGGTTGGGGATGAGGGCACCCGATTCGCTGTTCGTCTCGTGTCATCGCGCATCGAACTTTGACGCCAGTCTCTGCTTACGGAAGGCAGCGACCACGAAGTCGATGAACACGCGCGTTTTTGCCGGCAGGAGTTTTTTGTTCGAGTAATAGATCGAAATCGGGCCGTGATCGGCATACCAGGCGGGAAGCAGGCGAATCAGCGCGCCGCTCGAGAGCCAGCGCGCCGCATGCGGCATTGGAAGGAATGCCACGCCATGCCCTAGCATGGCCGCGTGCGCCATTGCCTCCGGGTCATCGAAAATCAACCGGGTACGGCACTCGGCTTCGGCCTGCTCACCGACCTGGTTACGCAGCGTCCAGGCGCGCAGACGTCCCGACGTGGCGGAGCGCCGCACGATGGCATCGAAGGCGGCCAGATCCGCCGGATGCCGGGGCATTTCCCGTGTCACCATATACGAGGGCGACGCCGCGACGATCACATGGGTTCTCGCGAGCTCGCGTGCCACGATCCCCGGCGTGAGCTCGATGCCGCCGCCGATGGCAGCGTCGAACGCTCCTGCAACCAGATCGACGGGGCGATTATCGAAGTGCCAGTCGGGAACGATCGCCGGATAGCGGTCGAGAAACTCTCCGAGCAAAGGCAGCAGATATTCGCGTCCGAATGCGAGAGCCATACTGACCTTCAGCGATCCGGACGGCTTTCCTTCATGCGTCGCTGCGTTCGCAAAGGCATCGCGTAGTGCGGAAAACGGATCCGCCACGTCTCGCAGGAAACGTTCGCCAGCCGCGGTCAGCGTCAGCTTCCGCGTGCTGCGTTGAAAGAGGCGCAACCCCAGCGACGCTTCCAGACGAGCCACGTTCTTGCTGACGGCAGCGGGTGTGAGACCGAGGCGCCGGGCCGCTGCGGAGAAGCTTCCAGACTCCGCGCTGAGGACAAACGACTCGATCGAATTCAACGCTTCCATCGTGACTTGATACAGATGGTTGAAAGACCAACTCGCATTAGACGCTGCTCGTAATGGAGTGTCGAGCCCATACTTCGTGCACCAACTCAACAAGGAACGGCATCATGAACTTACCCCTGAATGGAAAAGTGGCGTTTGTAACGGGAGGTGGCCGCGGAATCGGAGCTGCCATCGTGCGACGGTTGGCTCGCGACGGTGCGGCCGTCGCGTTCACGTACAAGGGCTCGGCGGCGATCGCGAACGACCTCGCCGAAAGCATCGCGCAAGCGGGTGGGCGCGCCATCGCGCTGCAAGCCGACGCAGGCGATGCGGCGGCACTGACGCGCGCTGTCAATGACGCGGCGGCCGCTCTCGGCAAGATCGACATCCTGGTCAACAACGCCGGCGTGCTGTTGATGGGCGCCGTCGACACGTTCTCGCTGGAAGACTTCGACAAGACGCTCGCGGTCAATGTGCGGGGCGTCTTCGTGGCCATAAAAGCGGTGCTTCCGCACATGGGAAATGGCGGGCGTATCGTCAACATCGGCAGCTGCAACGCGGAGCGCATGCCATTCGCGGGCGGCGCAGCTTATGCGATGAGCAAGTCCGCGCTGCAAGGGCTGGTTCAAGGCCTCGCGCGCGACCTTGGTCCGCGCGGGATCACGGTCAACAACGTGCAGCCCGGCCCGACCGATACGGACATGAATCCAGAGACCGGCGACTTTGCATCGGCATTGCACGGCTTGATGGCGCTGCCACGCCACGCACATCCCGATGAAATCGCCGGCATGGTGGCTTATGTTGTCGGACCGGATGCTGGGTTCGTCACGGGTGCGAGCCTCACCATCGATGGCGGCTTCAACGCGTAACGGCCCGAGCGCATATCCAGTTGCGGCCCGCCTTGCCGATCGGTGCGCTTATCGGGCGCCGATCGGCCGCACCTTGGGGCATGAAGTCAGAAAATGTCGTTCTACGCCGGGAAGCTGGCGTCTGATTCCGAATGTCTCGATGCCGCGCGACGTGCGCCACGACGTTTTCTAGGGACGAGGACGAAAGCGACAATTCGCAGAAGCGCACGTGATATTTGCCGTTTCCCCTCCTAAACTGGACTGTTGCCCGTCACTTCCTGAATCGTCTCGGCAAATTGTCTGCGCATTGCCGAATGATCTGGCTGTCCGTTGAGCGGCAAAAGGGGAAGCGATGGAATGCATCGAGAGAGAACATCCGCTCGATCGTGCAAATCCAGCTAGAGCGCGTCACGCGTACGGCGGCGACGCAGGACATCACGCTCAAGGTGCAGGATTCGGTCATCGATCATCTCGCCGATGTCGGTTACCGGCCGGAGTTCGGCGCGCGCCAACTCAAGCGCCAGATCCGTCAGGAACTGGAGACACCGCTCGCGAAGGAAATCCTCGGCGACAAGGTGAAGCCGGGCGATACGGTCGACTTGAGCTACGACAAGGAAACGGACAAAGTCACGTTCGCCAAGCTCGAAGTCGAAGCGAAGCAGAAGAAAGCCAGGTCATCGAGCAAGAAGAGCGCGGCAAAGTCAGCAGGCAGCACGAAGGAGTCCGCCGAGAGCAAATCCTGAGTGCGGGCGTCGCCGTTGTGCAGGGGCCGGGCGGTCATGTCAACTGCCCAGCTCCTGAAACAGGCGCAGTGGGCCGACTAGACTGATGCTGCCCAGGTGACACACCGGAAGAATGCGTAACCCGTTGTCGAGTCGCCTCGCTGCCATTTTGTAAGTTCATGGAGTCTCATATGACCACACGACGTGAAGTGCCGGGTATCCGACCGTATGATGGCCCTGCAGGAGGCTGGGGCGCGCTCCGGGCAACTGCTCAGGCCATCCGAACGCAGATGGAAAGCGTGGAGGCTCCGATCACGCTGTTGCGCACCAATTAGCCAGACGGCTTCGACTGTCCGGGGTGCGGGTGGCCAGACAAGGAGCACAAGTCAACGTTTCAGTTCTGCGAGAACGGCGCGAAGGCTGTAACGTGGGAAGCGACGACCAAGCGTGTAACCCCGGAGTTTTTCGAGAACAACACCGTGTCGTCGCTGTTGCAACGTTCGGACTTCGAGTTAGAGAATCTCGGACGTCTGACGCACCCGCTCGTCTATGACTTGGACACCGACAAATTTCGAGTCGTCGAATGGGAAGATGCGTTCGCACGCATCGGCGAGGTGCTCCGCGGCTTGTCCTCTCCCAACGAGGCAGAGTTCTACACCTCGGGAAGAGCATCGAACGAGGCCGCCTATCTCTTCCAGCTGTTCGCGCGGGAGTACGCGCTCTGTCTATACCGTGCGAGGCAACAGTTCGATGCCCAAGACCTTTTCAAAGCTGGAAAGAATATGCTGCGGGCGAATCTTGAATCGAACTGGCTGGGCGCTGGACAATATCTAAGGGCGGCGACGTGGTTGAAGTCTGTGTACGACCTCATTGAGGAGACATTGACTCCCATCGAGGTCGTGCTCAAGGCCTACTACCACATGCCCAACGTGCCAAAACCGGATTTCATCGAGATTTGAGTCCTGAAGAAGGGTCGTTGCGACTGGCGAGCCCATGGTAGACCAAAGACATGTTCGAAGCCCGGTTCTTGAAGCTGGCAGAAGACGGGTAAATGTGGTCTGCGCAAAGGACCCGCGTGGCACATAGAACGGCCGCTTTCGAGAGACGCAAGTGGCCGCTCGGGGTCGGTCACGGTCTGACGTGCAATACGCGGCCTGTGGGTTGACGATGCGGGACGTCAGGCACAGGTCAGCCATCTTGAGCCATTCGGCGCCGGGCCCTCCGATCGTCAAGAATCGGGAGAAATCGCTTCCGGTCTCGGGGAGCTCACTGCGCGCCGCGCTAGAATCATTACTTTAAACGGTTCCCCAGCCCTACGACTATCACACACTGAAATGAAAACCGAGCAGCGTGACCAGACACCGGAAATCACCGACGCACAGCGTTTTGAGTTGCTCGTGACCAGCGTGAGGGACTATGCGATCTATATGCTGGACCCGCAGGGATATGTCGTCAGCTGGAATACGGGCGCGCACAGGTTCAAGGGTTATACCGCCTCCGAGATAATCGGAAAGCATTTTTCCGCCTTCTATACGGACGAAGACCGGGCGACTGGGCTCCCTGACAGAGCGCTGCGTACGGCGCTCGATGAGGGAAAATTTGAGGGGGAAGGATGGCGTGTGCGTAAGGACGGAACGCGATTCTGGGCGTCCGTGGTGATCGACCCGGTCCTGAGGCCGTCCGGGCAGTTGGTCGGATTTGCGAAGATCACGCGTGACATCTCCGAGCGCAGGGCGGCCGAGGAAGCGCTACGCAGGAGCGAACAACAGTTTCGAATTCTCGTTCAGGGCGTCACAGATTACGCTATCTACATGCTCTCACCGTCCGGGGTTGTGACCAGCTGGAACGCCGGTGCAAGGCGGATCAAAGGCTATGAACATGATGAGATCGTGGGCCAGCACTTCAGCCGTTTCTACACCGAGGAAGACATTGGGACGGGTGTTCCGGCGCAGATTCTGGCCATCGCAGCCGGCGAGGGCCGGGTCGAGCGTGAGGGTTGGCGGGTCCGCAAAGACGGGAGTCGTTTCTGGGCGCACATCGTGGTAGATGCGATCCGGGATGAAGCGGGTACGCTCATCGGATTCGCGAAAATCACGCGGGACATTACAGAGCGCAAGGAGGCGGCCGAGGCGCTGGACCGTGCCAATGCCGCGCTCTTTCACTCGCAGAAGATGGAAGCCGTCGGACAGCTTACGGGGGGCGTTGCGCACGACTTCAATAATCTGCTATCGGTCTTATCAAATGGTTTGCAGGTGTTGGGCGCGCAGTCGCGAACGCATCTTGACGTGAAAATGCTGGATATGATGCAGCGCGCTGTGGACCGCGGAGCGTCGCTCGTCCAACAACTGCTCACCTTTGCCCGGCAGCAACCGCTCAGGAACGAAAGGCATGACCTTAACGCTGTGATCCGTGAGTTTGAGCCCATGCTCCAGCGTGCCGGAATCGGATCGATCCGGCTTGAGGTCGTGTTGGACTCGAAGCGGCCGACCGTGCTACTCGATATCGCGCGATTTGAAGCGGCACTGCTAAATCTGATCGTCAACGCGCGCGACGCGATGCCTGACGGTGGAAACATCGTTATCCGTACCGAGGACGTTGAGCTTGGAGAGCGCGATGCCGGTACTGTAGCGCCCGGCGCATATATCAGGGTGTCAGTGACGGACTCAGGGACCGGTATGTCACCGGAGATCGCCTCACGGGCATTCGAGCCCTTCTTTACCACCAAGGAGACCGGTAAAGGTACCGGCCTTGGGCTGAGCCAGGTCTACGGATTTATCGCGCAGTCGGGTGGGGACGTACGGATCACAAGCTCCGGAGGCGAAGGCACAACAATTGACCTCTACTTACCCACAGCGGCAGTGGATGCCGGCTCGCTGGAAGAATTTCCGGGGCCTGCGATGGTGGAGACCGTGCTGATTGTTGAAGACGAGCCGGACCTGCGAACTGCGGCAGCTGAGCTATTCCGAAGCATTGGCTATGAGGTCGTGACAGCTGGCGACGCAATGGCTGCAATTGATATTCTGAAGACTCACCCGGCGATCGACATTCTTTTCAGCGACGTCGTGATGCCTGGGGAGACAAGCGGCATTAAGCTTGCGCGTCACGTCCAGCAGCAGTATCCCGCCATCAAAGTTGTGCTCGCATCCGGTTTCCCGATGACGGCGCTGCGGCGGCAGCACGGCGACGTGAGCGATTTTACGTTCATCCCCAAACCGTACCGGCTCGCGGATGTCGCGAGGGCTCTGCGCTCCTGAGACTGAACGGCTGCTTCCGGCATGCTCATGGTCCAAAAGGGGTCGATGACGGTCCGACGCCATTGGATCTTGCGTAACCGCGCTACGCAGTCAGTGTCGGACTGTGATCGGCCGATGCTTGAAAAAGTCGCTACATATTCTTTTCAGTTGCCCCGCGAAAATCGACCTCTCAGACCGACCTACAAGCCGCTCGTGCATGCCGTCAATGGTAAGAAGACCCCTGAAGTGCGACGCGTGGCGCCGTCCGCAGGACGTAAATCGGCAATGTAGTGGATGGCAAAGCTCTTCTCTGCCTTGTCACATTCAATAACCTGAACATCGGAGATCGAAGCTGTGACCTGGACGGTCGTTCGACATCAATGCCTGAATCGTCGACAATCCGTTGCGCGCACCTGCACTCAGGAAAGGATGAACGACTGATGCACCAAAACAATGAACTGGCTGTGGACGTGGGGCGGCACCAGCTTCGGCTATCGCGAGGGTGACAATCTGTGGACTTACGATAGGCGCCATGTCGGCCGTTTTGCCGGTAACGACGTCTATGGCCCGGATGGGGCGTACCTCGGCGAACTCACGGGCACTCACCGCCTGATCACCTGCCAGGCGAAGCTGGGCTCGCGGCAGGTTGGCTTCACGCCCTCCGGCAGGCGGGTTATCTACGCGTCTTACGCCGACTATAGCGGCTACGCGCTGGACGAGGGCTACGAGGACTTTCCGGCCCCCTGGACGCTGCGATGACACGCGCCCACGAAGGCAGGCGGCCAGCGCAGGCCAGAGGGTGGCGACCTGCCGATGCAGACGTATCTGGAAACAGCACATAGGAGTGGATCACTAGTCGCCTAATCCGTCCGGCCACGTTGGCGATCCCGGTGTTTGGACGGCCGCTTTAGCGAGACATGAACGTCCCTTCAGGGTCGATTCCGGAAGTTCGGGCCGCGGTCGCCGGGGATGCGCGGCGCTCTAACTGCGATCTTCGGCAACCGGCCATGAAGCGTCATTCGGTGACTGCACTGACCGGTCTCTCGGACGGCGGCTTCGCCGCGCATAACGGCCGTTCAAAGGATTCTGCCATCTTGGCCCTGGCACATACGGCGTTCAGCTACACGTTTGCGCACAGCCAGAAACAGGCGAAAAAACTTCAAGCACCTCGGGTGGAGGTGGGCTTGGCGCGGCCGAGCTCCCCTGGAGACCCACAAACGTAATCTGCTGACGCGCGGCTCAGGAATTACCTGTGTTCTTGTCAGGACATTTCGATGCCAAGCGTCGTGATAAGACGCTCGCGCCGTTCGAGCGCCTGCAACGAGCGCTTTCCGAGGCGGGCCGCGACGACATTCATCAGGCCCTCGCAAAACACCAGATATGCGCCCATGCTGTTGCTGAAGAAGCTGCTATCGTGTGGAACCAGGAACGCATGACGCGCGGGCGGCACGAGCGGCGAGGCGAGGGTATCGGTGATCGCAATGACATCAAGCCCGGCGTCCTTGGCGGCGATCGCAGCATCGGCGACGCTGCGCGTATAGGGAGCGACGCTCGTGACGAGAACGACGTCGCCCGGCTCCAGCTGCGCGAGTCCTTCCGCGACGCCGAGCCCCTGTGCATCGAGCAGGCCGACGTCCGTGCGGATCATGCCAAGGCCATAGCAGACGAAGCTCGCGAGTGCGCTGAACTGGCGCAGGCCATGAACGCGTACGCGCTTTGCATCGGCGATGAGGCGCGCGGCGCCGCGCAAGTCGACGGGCGATAGCTGTGCGATGAAGCCTTCCACATTGCCGATCGATTCACGCGCGAGCTTCACGACCATGTCAACCTCGGGCGCGGCATCGTGGGCGTGCGTCCTGCTGCTCGCGACGAGCCGCTCCGCCTGCTGGCTATAAAAATGCCGATGACGCTCGGCGAGGCTGTCGCGAAACACGCTCTGAAAATCCGCGAAGCCCGCATAGCCGAGCTTCGTGGACAGGCGCGTGAGCGTAGACGCATTGACGTCGAGCGATGCGGCGAGGTCAGTGATCGTGCGCACCGCCACTTCTTCGGGGCGTTCGAGCAGCTTCGCGAGCACCGTGTGCGCCTTGCCGCCGAGCGAGACCTCGGCCTCGTCGCGGCCGATGCGTATCGCAAGTTCGCGCAAGCCGTCGACGCTGCGCGGCGGCACTTGCAAGCCCGCTTCAGCTTTGCTCGCGTGACGCCCCTTCTGTTTGCCTGTGTCCATTGATCATCCAGTACCGGGCGGGCTGCCCGGGATGTTCGTGAACCTGCCATTCTATGCGAGATGGACGAATGGCAATGTTGGCGGTAGCGAGGGTGTTTTCATCGTCAGGATCGTCCGGATGCGTGCGATGAATCGGCAGTGCGGAATCTTCATGATCCGCGAGGATCGCGAGAGAATCGATTGCTTCGCCCGATGCGAGCATCGCCTCGCCCCGTGCCTGCCGATGGCGCGACGAATCCGTGATGATCTGCGAGAAGCCGTGCATCGAAGGATGAATCGCGTGGTTCGCATGCAGGGACGGCGCTTTCACTTCGACGACAGAGCAATCGTGCGCGCTGAATTCGACGCTCAGCAGCGCGGGACTGCTGCAAGCGCCGAGCGTCAGATGAAAGCCGCCCGCACGCGGATTGTCACGCACGATGGAGACGGCTTCATCGAGATCGACCGCGTCGAGAATCGCGCGTGTGAGCACCATGCGCGGCACGCCCGCGACGACTTCGCGCTGACGCAGATTGTTCACGGTCACGGCGAGACCGCCGTTCGTAACGGCGAACGTATGTCCCGGCAGCGAGGCCGGATAAACTAAGGCCGCGAAACCCGCGTTGCCTTGGACCCTGCATTCGGCAATCGCGCAATGCCCCGCGAAGCCGGGAAGACCGTCTTCGTTATGGCTGATGCGCCGCGCATCCGTGCCAGGAAGTTGCACAGTTGTGCAGCCATCGGGCGACATCGCCCAGAGATCGCCCCGGCAGTTCCAGAGAAAGACGTCCTCGAACGGCAGGCCGAGACCAAAGGCCAGACCTTCGAGCTCGTCCCACACGCGCGGAAAGCGTTCGCGCACGAGCGCCGCCATTGTCTTCGACGTGGCGCTGCCGCGCCATTGCATGACCGTTTGCCATGCACGGGTCTTCAATAAGTACGCATGCGTCGCGTGCGCGCCGGACCGGCCGAGTGCTTCGCCCGCTTCGCGCGGGGAACCGGAGATTTCTATAAAGCCGAGTGCTGCCATATTCGAGGTGTTTCGTGAAAGTTATTCGACATGTTGCAGAAAATCGCGCAGGCGCTGATTAGGCGGATTATCGAGCAGTCCGGCAGGCGGGCCATCGACAGTAATATGCCCGTGCTCCATGAAGATGAGCCGCGTGCCGACCTTGCGCGCGAACGCCATCTCGTGCGTGACCACGACCATCGTCATGCCTTCTTCAGCGAGCGCCTGCATCACGCGCAGCACTTCCTGACGCAACTCGGGATCGAGCGCGGAGGTGGGTTCGTCGAAGAGCATGAGCTTGGGTTTCACCGCGAGCGCCCGCGCAATCGCGACGCGCTGTTGCTGTCCGCCCGACAATTCACTCGCATAGTGCCCGACGCGCGAGCCCAGTCCGACCTTCGTCAGCAGCTCGCGCGCGAGCGACTCGGCCTCGGACTTGCTCATCCCGCGCACCTGACGCGGCCCAAACGCGACGTTCTCAAGCGCCGTCATCTGTGGGAACAGATTGAACTGCTGAAACACCATGCCCGCTTCCTGACGGATCTCGCGCATTTTCTTCGCGCCGCCGAGCACGCTGATGCCATCGACGACTAGATCGCCGCCATCGATCTGCTCCAGCGCGTTGATGCAGCGTAGAAGCGTCGACTTGCCCGAGCCGGACGGCCCGATCAGCACGACTACTTCGCCCGCGCCGATGTTCAGATCGACGCTATCGAGCACGACCGTCTTGCCGAAGCGCTTCGTCACGCCCTTGAATTGCACCATGTGGCCGTTGTGGTTCATCGTATTCATAGGATGCGCATCCGCCGTTCCATCGTGCGCAGGCCAAAGCTGAGCGCGCCGATCATGCAGAGATAGATGAGCGCGACGGCCGTCCAGATTTCCACCGCGCGAAAGTTCGACGCCATGATCTCCTGACCCTGACGCGTCAGCTCGCCCACGCCGATCACGATGAAGAGCGAGGTGTCCTTGAGGCTCACGATGAACTGATTGCCGAGCGCGGGCGTCATGCGCCGCAGCGCGACTGGGCCGACCACGAACGCGAGCACGCGCCAGCCCGGCATGCCGAGCGCGAGGCCGGCTTCTTTAAGACCGCGCGGCACCGAGAGAAACGCGCCGCGCACGATCTCCGCGATATACGCGCCCGAGTTGATGATGATCGACGCGATGGCCGCGGTCATTGCATCGACGCGCACGTGCAGCAGCAAAGGCAACGCGAAATAGATGAACATCACCTGCACGACGATCGGCGTGCCGCGCACGAACTCGATATACGTGAACGCGATCTTCTGGCATAGCGTGTTGCCGTATGCGCGCATCAGGCCGAACACCAGGCCGACGAACATGCCGCCCGCGAGCCCCGCGATGGTGATCAGCACCGTGAGACGCGCGCCGTGCATGAGTGCGGGCACGGCGTCGACGATGACCGAAAGATCGAACTGCATCATTATTCTCCGTAGCGCGGGTTGTCAGGACTTCGCCGGCTCGACGCCGAACCACTTCTTATAGATCGCCGCATAGCGTCCGTCGGCTTTGATCTTCACGAGTTCGGCGTTGACCTTCGAGACGAGCGGGCTGCCTTTCGGGAACGCGATGCCGTATTGCTGCGCCATCATCTGCGGGCCGACGGCCTTCACGCGCGACTTGCCAGCGGTGTGGATGTAGTAAAGGACGTTCGGAGTGTCGTGCATCGCGGCATCCACCCGACCGGTAGCGAGTTCGAGATAGGCGTTGTCGATGTTCGGGAAGGCGCGCAAATCCGTGTTCTTGAAGTTCGCTTTCGCGTAATCGAAAGAGGACGTGCCGGTCTTGACCGCAAGCGTCTTGCCCTTCAGGTCGTCCGGTCCCTTGATCGTGCTGTCCGCGGGCACCATTAGCGTGAAGCCGCTGGCGTAGTAGCCGTCGGAGAAGTCGATTACTTTCTTGCGCTCGTCCTTGATCGTGATGCCCGCGAGCGCGACATCGACGTTATGCGTCTGCAGCGCTGGCAAGATGCCGCTGAAGTCCATTGGCTGCAGCTTGTAGTCGATCTTCAGGTCCTTGGCGATTTCCTTCCACAAGTCGATGTCGAAGCCGACGTATTCGTTGCCCTGTTTGAACTCAAACGGCACGAACGCGGTGTCGCACGCCACAAGCAGCGTTTCAGCGCGAGCGGCACCGCTGGCGAAAGAAAACGCGGCGAGGGCGGCCACGGCAAGGTTTGCGGCGAGTTTCATGATCGACTCCTTGTCGAAATGTGTGGTCAATACGCAATGATATTTGCGAGTTGATGTTATGCGCAAATATAATTGCGAAGTCTTAATGATCAAAATACGATTGCAACTAGGGGTTTACACCTAGTGTGTATGCGGCGGCGCCGCTAACGTCGCGAAGATCGGGAGGGACTTAAGGGGCGACCTCCGACGGTCGCATCGACACGCGCGGAGGAGGGCGTCGGAATGACGCGCGCGCATCCGTCAAATTCATCGGTTGGCGCAATACGCAACCCTCAGCTGTCATGAAGGCGCTGGCCCCGAACAAGTAGGCTAGCGCGCTCATAAGGGCACCCCTGTCGCGACGCGCCGTGCTTAAATACCGAATTCAATCCGCCGAGCCCGAGCCTGTCCGTGCACACCTTCAACGAACTTGTCACCATCATCCGCGACCGCTTTCCCGATTTGAGCCCGCAGTTCCAGGCAGGCGCCGCCTTTCTCCTGGACAACCCCGACGAAGTCGCCATCCTGTCGATGCGCAAGGTCGCCGAACGCGCGAAGGTCCAGCCCGCTGCCATGGTCCGTCTCTCGCAGCTACTCGGTTTCCCGGGCTGGAACGAGCTGCGCGAAATCTTCGTGAGCCGCGTGCGCACTCGCCCGGAGCCACTGACGACGCGTGCACGCTCGCTGGTCAAAGGCGGCTCCGGCGACCAGCTCAGCCGGGAGCTTGCGCAGGCGCAATCACACAACCTCGAACTTACGCTGGCCCAGAACGCCGGGAGCGTCGTCGAAACGGCGAAGACGTTGAAGAAGGCGCCGCATCTCCACGTCGCGGGTTTTCGCTCGTGTTATCCGGTTGCATTTGGCCTGCTTTATGGATATCGCCTCTTCCGACCATCGGTGAGTCTCGTCAGCGGCGAAGCCGGCACGCTTGAAATGCAGTTGCGCGGCATCGAGAGAAAGCACGCCGTGGTCGTCGTCAGCTTCGCGCCGTATTCCGTCGAAGCGCTGCGCGTCGCGCAGGCGGCGGTTGAGCGCGGCGCGAAACTCGTCGCGCTGACCGATAGCGCCGTGTCTCCCATCGCACTGAACGCTGATCACACGCTCATCTTCTCGCACGAATCGCCGTCTTTCTTTCCCTCGCTCGTGGCGGCATCGGCGCTCGCGGAAATGCTGGTCGCGCATCTACTCGCGCTCGAAGGCAAGGACGCGATCGCGAACCTGCAGCAGGCCGAAACCGCGCTGCACTCGCAGGGCGCCTACGCGGAGAGCTAGTCGATCGATCCCCGCAGTAGTTCGCATAGATCGGCGGCGATGGAGGACATCGACACGTGCCGATGCTTCACGATGCCGATCGAGCGTTGCACTTGGGGGCTTGCGATAGGAACTGTCCGAATGTTCGGTGCGAAGTGTGCCGACACCGCAAGCGACGGCACGATCGCGCAGCCGAGACCCGCATCGACCAGCGCGACGACGCATGAGATGTGTTCCACCTCGTAGAACCATCGCAGACTGATTGACTCGTGCCCGAGCAGCAGTTCGAGCAGCAGCCGATTGCCACTGTCACGCCCGCCGATGACGAGCCGCGCATTACGCAAATCCTGCAAAGACACGCTCTCGCGCGACGCCCACTCGTGCTCGCGATGCATCGCGAGCACGTATCGATCGGCAAGCAAGGGCTCGAAAATCAGATCCTCGTCGTCGCGGGGGTCGAGGCTGATACCGAATTCCGCAAGTCCCGCGCGTACCTGCCCGAGCACGAAGTCATGATTGCCGTCGAAGATTTGCACGCCGACTTGAGGGTATTTGTCCGCGTAACGCCGCAGCACGGCTGGCAGTACGCGATTCACCACCGTCGGAATGCTCGCGAGCCGCACCTTACCAAAGCGCTTCTCGGCGATCTCCCGAATCGACGACAACATCGTGCCCAGCTGCGACATCTGCTGGCGCGCCATCGGCAGGAACTGGCGGCCGACGCCCGTTAGCACAACGCTGCGCGTTGTCCGGTGAAACAGCTCGACGCCGAGCGCCCGCTCGAGTTTCTGGATGCGCCGCGATAGCCCCGGCTGCGTGAGATGCAGCTTGTCTGCGGCCTTCTGAAAGCTGCCGAGCTCCGCCACCGCGACGAATGCTTCGAGTTCCGAGTTCTCGATTTTCATGACTGTTCCGCATGAATCCTTGAAAGACCGGCATTGGACACGTCTATTTTGTGCGCCGAGCATTGTGAATGAAACAAAAAGTCATCACCCCTGAGGGCGAAGCTCATGCACTTTCAATTGATCATCCGGAATGGCGATATCATCGACGGCACCGGCAACGCGCGCTTTGCCGCTGATGTCGGCGTGAACGACGATCGTATCTCGGCGATTGGTGATTTGTCGGCGGCGAGCGCGGACACGACCATCGACGCGACGGGAAAGATCGTCGCGCCTGGGTTCATCGACAGCCATACGCACGACGACGCCTTCGTGCTCACTCACCCCGACGTCACGCCGAAAGTCGTGCAGGGTGTGACGACGGTGATCGCGGGCAACTGCGGCATCAGCCTCGCACCGCTTTCCGCGCATGCCGTTCCGCAGCCGCTCGACCTGCTCGGCGCGCCCGAGTGCTTCGCCTACGACAGCTTCGGTGCCTATCTCACCGCGCTCGAGCATGCGCCCGCAGCCGTGAACATCGCGGCGCTGGTCGGCCATTCGACGCTACGCGTGCGGCATATGAGCGATCTCGCGCGCGAAGCGACTGCAGACGAACGCAAGCGCATGGCCGCCGACGTCGAAGAGGCGATGCAAGAGGGCGCGTTTGGCGTGTCGTCGGGCACGTTTTATCCCCCGGCCGCATCCGCGAGCACGCAGGAACTGATCGACGTCTGCGAGCCGCTCAGGCGGCATCCCGGCGTCTTCGCCACGCACTTGCGCGACGAAACCGCGGACATCGTCCCGTCGATGGAAGAGGCTTTCGCCATCGGCGGAGCGGTCGGCGCGAACCTCGTCCTCTCGCATCACAAGGTTGCGGGCAAGGAAAACCACGGTCGCTCGACGGAAACGCTCGCGCTCATCGACGCCCAAAGCGAGCGCCAGCCGCTTTGTCTCGATTGCCATCCGTATCCCGCAACGTCGACGATGCTGCGCGCGGACCGCATTCGCCAGTCGTCGCGCGTCATGCTCGCCTGGTCGACGCAGCGTCCTGAGCTCGCAGGCAAGGACTTCGCGGAGATCCTGCCGCTCTACGACGGTTCGATCGAAGCCGCCATCGAGGACCTGAAGCCCGCAGGCGCCATCTATTTTGTGATGGACGAAGAGGATGTGCGCCGCATTTTCAGTCACGAGAAAACGATGGTCGGCTCCGACGGCCTGCCCAACGACACCGCGCCGCATCCGCGCCTCTGGGGTACGTTTCCGCGCGTGCTCGGCCATTACTCGCGTGAGCTCAAGCTCTTTCCGCTCGAAACCGCCGTGCGCAAGATGACAGGGCTCACCGCGGAGCAATTCGGGATCACCGGACGCGGACACGTCGCCGAGGGTAGCTACGCGGACCTCGTCGTGTTCGATCCCGACGAAGTCATCGACCGCGCGACGTTCGAGGAACCGAAGCTCGCGCCCAAGGGCATCGAACACGTGATCGTGAACGGCGTGCCCGTGCTTATGCGCGGCGAGCCGACCGGCGCGCGACCGGGGCGCGCGCTGCGCCGTATTCCCCGATAACCTCCAGCCGATCAGAGACCGACATGGCCACTCCTCATCAAGCAACGCCGCAGTCCGCCGTGCACGCCGTGCCGCCGGCCGACGCCGTTTATCGCAAGGTGACGCTACGCGTCATTCCAATTATCCTGCTGTGCTACTTCTTCGGTTATCTGGATCGTGTGAACGTCGGTTTCGCCAAGCTGCAGATGATGAGCGACCTGAGTCTGACTGAAGCGGCATACGGCGTCGGCGCGGGACTCTTCTTCATCGGCTATTTATTGCTTCAGGTGCCCGCCGGTTACCTAGTGAAGCGCATTGGCGTGCGCGCGTGTCTCGGTGGCTCGCTGATTGCGTGGGGAATCGTCTCCATCGCCACACTTACGACGGGCAACCACACTGCGTTCTTTGCGCTGCGCTTCCTGCTTGGCCTGACTGAAGCGAGCTTTTTTCCGGCGGTCATTGCGTACCTCAGTCTGTGGTTCCCGTCATATCGTTTAAGCAAGGTGATGTCCCTGCTGTTTCTCGCGATGCCGCTTGGCGTGATCATCGGCGGGCCGCTGTCGGGCTGGATCATGGACGCGACACATGGCGGTTGGGGAATGAACGGCTGGCAGTGGATGTTTCTGATTGAAGGGCTGCCCGCTGTCCTGCTCGGCTTCATGCTGTTCAAGATTGTCGTTGACCGCATCGAGGATGCGAAATGGCTCTCGCCTGAGGAGCTCGCAACCGTGAAGCGCGATGTGGCGCGCGAATCGTCGGGCAAAAAGCATGCACTTCTGCCCGCGCTCAAAGAGCCGACTCTCTGGCTGCTCTGCGCGATCTCTTTCCTTTACAACGTCGGCAACTACGGTCTCGTCTTCTGGATGCCGACTATGGTGAAGGCGCTCGGACATCTCACGAACTTCCAGACTGGCGTGGTGAGCGCGATCCCGTATCTCGTTGCCGCTGCCACGATGGTACTCAATGCCCAGCACTCCGTTAGGACGAAGGAGCGGCGCTGGCACACGGCCGTGCCCGTGTTCATCGGCGGCGTCGCGCTGATCGGCAGCGTGGCGGTATCGAACGCGCCGGTCGCTGCCGTCGCATGCCTCACGGTCGCCGTCGCGGGCATCATGAGCACCCTCGCGATGTTCTGGAGCCTACCGTCGCGCATTCTCGCAGGCACGGCCGCCGCGGGAGGCGCGGGGCTCGTGAACGTCGGCGCGGCGGTCGCGGGCTTCGTCGGACCGTCGATCATGGGCTTTCTCAAGCAGGTGACCGGGAGCACGACCGTCGGCGTCGCGCTCCTCGCAATCACGCTCTTTCTCGCGGCGCTGTTGATCCTTACGATTCCGGCGCGCTACATCAAGGCGACGCATTGAGTTGCCGCGTGCGATTGTTGACAACATATGTTGTAATGTGGTTAGAATTATAAATCGCGTGTTGCGCACGTCCTTCACACCCAGATCCGCACCAAAGGCGAAATTACATGACCACGGTATTTCATCGCGCGCCGCGCGCCAGCCTGCCCATCGCCGTGCGCGGCGACGGCATAGAAATCGTCGATTCGACCGGCAAGCGCTACATCGACGCGTGCGGAGGCGCGGCCGTCTCGTGTCTTGGGCACAGTCATCCGCGGGTGATCGAAGCCATTCAGCGACAAGTGCAGCAGTTGCCCTACGCACATACATCGTTCTTCACGACCGAGCCTCCCGAAGCACTCGCCGATCTGCTCATCGAAGCCGCGCCGGGAAGCCTTGGCCACGTCTACTTCGTGTCGGGGGGCTCAGAAGCGATGGAAGCGGCGCTAAAGCTCGCGCGTCAGTATTTCGTCGAGAAGGGCCAGCCCGAGCGGCGGCACTTCATCGCGCGCCGGCAGAGCTATCACGGCAACACGCTCGGAGCGCTCGCCATCGGCGGCAACGCATGGCGTCGCGAGCCGTTCCTGCCGATTCTGATCGAAGCGCATCACGTGACACCCTGCTTCGCCTATCGCGAACAGCAAGCGGGCGAAACCGACGAAGCCTTCGCGCAACGTCTCGCCGACGAACTTGAAGCGAAAATCCTTGAACTCGGCGCGCAATCGGTGGCGGCATTTGTCGCAGAGACGGTCGTCGGCGCGACGGCGGGCGCGGTGCCGCCTGTGCGCGAATACTTCCGCAAGATTCGCGCGGTCTGCGACAAATACGGTGTGCTGCTGATTCTCGACGAAGTGATGTCCGGCATGGGCCGCACGGGCCACCTGTTCGCTTGCGAGGAAGACGGCGTTTCGCCCGATATCCTCGCGATCGCGAAAGGTCTCGGCGCGGGCTATCAGCCGATCGGCGCGACGCTCGTCAGCAACGAGATTTTCAATACCATCGTCGGCGGATCCGGGTTCTTTCAGCACGGTCACACGTATATCGGCCACGCGACGGCGTGCGCGGCGGCGCTCGAAGTGCAGAAAGTCATCGCCGAAGAAAAGCTGCTCGACAACGTGAAGGCGCGCGGCGAGCAACTGCGCGCGCAGCTGCACGAGCGGCACGCAAATCATCCGTTCATCGGCGATGTGCGTGGGCGCGGCCTCTTCACCGGTGTTGAGCTGGTGCAGGATCGCGCGAGCAAAAGCCCGTTCGATCCGAAGCACAGACTGCACGCAATCATCAAGAGCGAGGCGATGAAGCGCGGCCTTATGGTGTATCCGATGGGCGGCACTGTGGACGGCCGCATCGGCGATCATGTGCTCATTGCGCCGCCGTTTATCACGACCAGCGCGCAGATCGACACGATCGTCGAGCGCCTCGCAGATGCCATCGACGGCGCGCTCGGCCTCATCGACGTGAAGGCGGCATGAACGTCGCCGCCCTGAAAGCATGGGCGGCGACGCTCGACATCGCGCTGCCCGACGCGTTGCTGCCCGGCGTTGAATCGCTGCTCGACTCGATGCACGCTAGCGCGCGGGCACTTGCCATCGCTCACGACGAAGCGGAACCCGGCGATGATGCAGAGAGCGCTTGACATCGCCGCGGATGTGCGCGCACGAAAGCGTTCAGCCGTCGACGTGACGCGGGAAGCGCTCGTTGGCATCGAACGCGCGAACGCCTCGCTCAACGCATTTCATCATGTTTTCGTCGACGAGGCGCTCGAACAGGGAATGCGTATCGACGCGCTCGTCGCGCAGGGTATCGATCCGGGACCGCTTGCCGGCGTGCCGTTCGCGGCCAAAAGTATTTTCGATATTGAAGGTCACACGACGATCGCCGGCTCGCGCGCGCGGCTCCGCACACCGGCCGCGATCCGCGACGCCGACGCGATCGCACGGCTGAAGCGTGCCGGCGCGGTGCTCGTCGGCACGACGAACATGGACGAGCTCGCGTGCGGCGCGACCGGCGAGAATCCGCACTTCGGCCCGGTGCGTAACCCACACGATGTCGACCGCATGACGGGCGGGTCGTCGGGCGGATCCGCTGCCGCTGTAGCCGCGCGATGCGTGCCGCTCGCACTCGGCAGCGACACCAATGGCTCGATTCGCGCCCCCGCCGCGCTGTGCGGCGTATGGAGCATCAAGCCGACTTTCGGCAGGCTGTCGCGACAAGGCGTGCTCGCTTACGCCAGTTCGCTGGATTGCATCGGCGGCTTCGCGAACAATGCCCGAGATCTCGCCGCGCTTTATTCGGTACTCGATGGCGATGCATCGGACGAGCGCGAATCGCGTGTGAGAGTCGGCATATTGAGCGGGTACTTTGAAACGTACGCATCGCAACAAGCATGGGACGCGGTGCTGGAAACAGCATCGCTCATCGGGTCGCACGAATCGATCGACATGTCTGAGGATGATATGCAGCTCGTTCGCGGCGCGGCGACGATCGTCTCGAACGTGGAGGTAGCGACCGCGCACGCGGAGCTGCTCGACGCACCCGAAGACACCGTCTCGCCCCGCCTGCGCACGCGCCTCCTCGCCGGCGCGTTGAGTCCGGCCGCGTGGTACGCCCGTGCGCTAAGCTCTCAGCGGCGCTTTCGCGCGAGCATGGCGCGGCTCTTCGCCGACTTCGACGTCCTCCTCGCGCCGAGCACGCCCTTCGCCGCGCCGGGGTTCTCTGACGCTACTATCGCGGTCCGAAATCACGAACTGGAACCCGCGAAGCATCTCGGCATGCTGACCCAGCCGGTTTCCTTCGCCGGCCTGCCTGTCGTTACCGCTCCCGTTTTGCGCGACGGTCATATGCCGGTCGGCGTGCAGATCATCGGCGCACAATTTGACGAGGCCGCGTGCTTTGCGGCCGCACGACGCATCGAGCAAGGCCTCATGCACATCTCACGGACATCAATCGAATCATGAATAAACGACTTCCCGACTTCCAGATCGCCACCGCGTCCGGCGAACAGAAGGCTGTTTTGGAGGACATCCTGAGCGGCCCGCGCGGCAATCTGAACGGGCCGTTCCTCGGCTGGATCTTTAGCCCGGAACTTGCGCAGAACGCGCAGAAGCTCGGCGCGTTCTGCCGCTACAATACCGGCCTGCCGCTACGCCTTTCCGAACTCGCGATTCTCGTGACCGCGGCGCGCTGGCGATCGCAGGCGGAATGGCACATTCATCATCCAATCGCGCTCGAAGCCGGCCTGCCCACCGATGTCGCCGAAGCGCTGCGCACAGGGAAAACGCCGACTTTCGCCGATGCCGACGACAAGATCATCTTCGATTTTGCCACCGAGCTCTACGACACGAAGCGGGTAAGCGACGCTACATACGACGCCGCTGTCGCGCGCTTCGGTCTAACGGTCGCCGTGAATCTCGTCGGGTTGCTGGGCTACTACGCGCTCGTAGCAATGACGCTCAACACGTTCGGGATGCGCGCTGAGGGGCAGACCGATCTGCCCTTCGCGGAGTGAAGCCGGTTCGCCGACGCGTTACTCGAATGCCTTGTCGTTCGGCTCGTCAAAGAGCTTCTGCATCGTCCCGCTCATCGGGAATTCAAAATTAATGTTCTTCGGCGGCACCGGTTTCGTGAACCACTTGTCATACAGCGTCTTGATCTCGGGGCTTCTCATCACTTGGCTCATTGCATCGTCGACAAGCTTTTTGAACTCCGGGTCGTCCTTGCGCATCATGAAGCCGTAAGCCTCCGATGACTGCGGCGTGCCAACCAGCACCCAGTCCGAGGGCTTCGCCGTCAGGGAGCGCGTGCCGGCGAGCAGAACATCGTCCATCATGTAAGCGACTGCGCGGCCGGTTTCAAGCGTCGCGCGTCCCTCGCCATAGTCCTTCGCGCTGATGATACTCATGTTCATTTTCTTTTCTTCGTTCATCTTGCGAAGAATGCGCTCGGACGTCGTGCCCTGATTCGTCACGACGGTTTTGCCCACGAGATCGGGAAAGTCCTTGATGCCGGAGTCCTTCCTCGTGAGCAGACGCGTCGTCGCGACAAAGAATGTGTCCGAAAACGCAACCTGGTTCTGGCGCGCCGTGAGATTCGTCGTCACGCCGCATTCAAGATCGATCGTGCCGTTCTGTACAAGTGGGATGCGGTTTTGCGACGTCACTGGAATGAAGCGCACGCGCAAATCGGGGTGCTTCGTCTTCACCTTCACCGCGTCGATTACCTTGTTGCACAAGTCCTGCGAAAACCCAACGACATTGTTATTGGTATCGACATACGAAAACGGCACGGATGTTTCTCGATGGCCGACCGCGATCAGATTCGTGCTTTGAATCTTGGCAAGCGTCGGCTGACTGCCTTGGCCGTAGCTTGTCCCTGTGACAAGCGAGAGCGCGGCAAGCGCGAAAGCTGATGTGAGCAGTGGCTTTGTTTTCATAGACTACCCGTCTGATGTGGATGATACATATGTTGCCATGAAAAAAAATACAGCTACATATGTATTTACCCATAGTTCAGTGATCGCGCCGACTGTCCTATGGGTTTCACTTCAATCAAACGCCGGCGGCGCTGCTCGGCCTCGTCGGGAGTACAAGAGGTGTTGTGCAGTTGGAAGGCGGCGACCTGACGTACGTTCACTCACGCGCCAGTTCAACCGCTTGAGTGATTGAGACGCGAAGGAAGGCGTCCGCAGTGTTTCCTGCATGCAGACTGCGGGGGATACGCTTTGCGTTGCGCACGCCGTAATGACCGTAAGCATCCGTTTGCGGCCACCAAAGTCCGACGGTTGCAAACGGCAGTTAAGGGTCCACCTTGTGTGAAAACGCACGCTCATCGCCTAAACTGAAGTAACGCATTCAGGTCGGGCGGGCACATGAAGCGATTCGTTGAAGGCGAAGACCGTAAGCAAGCTGTTTTGCTGCCCGAGTATCTGGAGGACTATGTGTCCGACGACAATCCAGTGCGCATTGTCGACGTCTTTGTCGATGAGCTCGATCTTCACGACCTCGGCTTTGACGGAATCGCTCCCGCAACGACGGGACGCCCCTCATATCATCCATCTGTACTGCTCAGGATTTACATCTACGGCTACCTGAACCGCATTCAGTCGAGTCGGCGTCTGGAGCGTACTCATTCGACGTCGCCTTATGAAGGAACACGAGCATCTTCCAGGGACCTCCAAAAAACAAAATGCCCGCAAAAAAGCGGGCTTTTTGACCAACATCATCCAGTAATCATCCGGATCTATTTTTATGGTGCCCAGGAGAGGACTCGAACCTCCACGGTGTTGCCACCGCTAGGACCTGAACCTAGTGCGTCTACCAATTCCGCCACCTGGGCACGTCTTCAAGCTAGACCGCTATTTTAGCGGGATGATGCAGGGTGTCAATCCCCGCTGCAAACAAACGCCGCTATTACCGCCACCGACAGGGCCTCGCAGCGAAGCCCCCAACGCAATATGCGGGAACCGCAATTCACCATGCGCGTAGCCCCCGATAAACCGCTTTGCGGACCCGCACCGAACGCCGACGACCGGCAATTGGATCGCATGGCCACAAAAACGCCTCGCACAAAATTAAAGCCGCCCAATGCCACATGGCGGCTTTAATTTTGAATCTTGGTGCCCAAGAGAGGACTCGAACCTCCACAGTGTTGCCACCGCTAGGACCTGAACCTAGTGCGTCTACCAATTTCGCCACCTGGGCAGGTGATGAACAGCAAAGACCGCCATTATAGCGACAGAATGGAAGCTGTCAAGCGTTTCTCAAATCTCGCTTAAACAACCCGCCGACGAGGCCGCGCGGGCTTCCCGGCGACTATTGACGCCCCGCGTGGCGCGCGAGACGGGTGTTAGAATGCCTCGCAGTAGTTCGTTGGCACGGTGCACAAGCCCGTCGGACTCAGCCTTGAACGAGCCGGACCCGAGAGAGTCTTTTCAGTGCAACGGCAGGCGCGATTCATGCGCGCTGCAAACGCTTCTTAAGCCGAGCCACATCGCCGACCGACGTCCATGCAACGAGAAAAAATCATCGACAAGCCCTTGAGCAAATTTCCGTATCCGATTCCGAGCCGCGAGGAAATCCTCGGCGTCCTGCGTACGAGCGAAGCGCCGCTCGCCGCCAACGACATCGCCGAAGCCCTGTCGATCAAGCGCCAGGAGCGCGAAGGATTTTTCAAGCGCCTGGGCGCGATGGAGCGCGACGGTCAGATCCGGCTCGATCAGCGCAATCTCTATCAGCTAACTCATCCGTCGAACTTCGTCGCGGGCCGCGTTCAGGGCCATCGCGACGGCTACGGCTTTCTGATTCGCGACGACGGCCAGGACGATCTGTTTCTGCCCACCGCCGAAATGCAGAAGGTCATGCACAACGACCGCGTGCTTGCGCGCATCGTCGGCTATGACCGGCGCGGGCGGCCGGAAGGGCATATCGTCGAGGTCACCGATCGCGCCAACAAGCGCGTGATCGGGCGCCTGCTCAACGAGAACGGCGCGCTGATCGTCGCGCCCGAAGACAAGCGCATCGGCCATGACATCCTGATCACGCAGAACACCAAGAAGGCCAAGGTCGGCCAGGTGGTGGTGGTCGAACTGACCGATTTTCCGAGCCGTCATTCGCAGCCGCTCGGCCGCGTGGCGGAAGTGCTCGGCGATATCGACGACCCGGGCATGGAAATCGAAATCGCCGTGCGCAAGTACGGCGTGCCTCACGAGTTCAACCAGAGCGCGCTCGACGAAGCCGCCAAGCTGCCCGACGAAGTTCGTCCCGCGGACGTGCGTCATCGGATCGATCTGCGCGACGTGCCGCTCGTCACGATCGACGGCGAAGACGCGCGCGACTTCGACGACGCTGTCTATTGCGAGCCGGTCAAGGTAGGCCGCGGCGACGGTTTCCGCCTGATCGTCGCGATCGCGGACGTCTCGCATTACGTGCATCCGAAAAGCGGGCTCGACGCAGACGCGATCGAACGCAGCACGTCCGTCTATTTCCCGCGCCGTGTGATTCCGATGCTGCCGGAAAAACTGTCGAACGGTTTGTGCTCGTTGAATCCGCACGTCGACCGTTGCGTGCTCGTGTGCGACATGATCGTCACCGCGCGCGGCGAAGTGAAGGGGTATCAGTTCTATCCTGGCGTGATGCATTCCGCCGCGCGTCTCACCTATACCGAAGTCGCCGCGGTACTGAAGAACACCAAGGGTCCTGAAGCCGCACGCCGCGCCGCACTGCTGCCGCAATTGCAGAATCTGTACGGCGTGTACAAGTCGCTGTTCGCCGCGCGTCAGAAGCGCGGCGCGATCGACTTCGACACGACCGAGACGTACATCGTCTGCAATGCGCAGGGCAAGATCGAACAGATCGTGCCGCGCACGCGCAACGACGCGCACAAGCTGATCGAGGAATGCATGCTGGCCGCGAACGTGTGCGCCGCCGACTTCCTCAAGCGCAACAAGCATCCGGGCCTGTTCCGCGTGCATGCCGGACCGACTGCGGAAAAGCTCGAGAATCTGCGCACATTCCTGCGCGGCATGGGCCTCACGCTCGGCGGCGGCGACAAACCCCATGCAAGCGACTACGCCGCGTTGATGGCGCAAATCCGCGACAGGCCCGACGCGCAGATGCTGCAAACCATGCTGCTGCGCTCGATGCAACAGGCTGTGTATAGCCCCGACAACATCGGCCACTTTGGCCTCGCGTACGAGGCGTATGCGCACTTCACGAGCCCGATCCGCCGTTACCCCGACCTGCTTACGCACCGAGCGATCTACGCGATCCTGCAAGGCCGCAAGTATCAACCGGAGCCGGCACAAGGCATCACGCTGAATACCGCGCTGTCGCCGCGCGCTCGCGCAATGCAGCAGGCCGACGAAGAAAAGAGCGGCCGCTCGCGCTCGAACAACGTGGCGATCTGGGAAGAGCTCGGTCTGCATTGCTCGGCCAACGAGCGCCGCGCCGACGAAGCCTCGCGCGATGTCGAAGCGTGGCTCAAGTGCTATTTCATGCGCGACAAGCTCGGCGAAGAGTATGGCGGCATGGTGAACGGTGTCACGTCGTTCGGCATTTTCGTGCAGCTCGATTCGCTCTTTATCGAAGGCCTCGTGCACGTCACCGAACTCGGCTCCGACTACTTCCAGTACGACGAGATCAAGAACGAACTGCGCGGCGAGCGTACCGGCATTCGCTACCGGCTGTCGGATCGCGTGCGCGTGCAGGTAAGCCGCGTCGATCTCGACGCGCGCAAGATCGACTTCCGCCTCGTGCGCGATACGCCGATCAAGCCGCATCCGGTCCGCGGCGTCGCTGCGGCCGAGAAGTCATCCGGCGAAAATGGCGGCGCGCGCGTGCGCGCATTGCCGCCGGTAGAAGGCGCCGCGGTGGCGCCGGGTGCGCGTCGCAAGAAGGCGGCGCCCGCACAAAGCGCCGCCGTCAAGGAAGCACGCGCCGCGCGCGCCGCCGCGAAGAAACATGGCGCGGCGCCCAAACCGGCATCCAAGCCCGCGGTGCGCAAGAAGCGCTGAAGCCGTCTCGTCGCTTGAACCGCGCGCAAGCGGGTACGTACAAACGTGCCGGTTGCGCGCGGTGTTCGTTTGATCCGCTTCGTTTGATCCGCGGTTAGCGCGGGCTTTATGCACTGATTTCATGTGCCGGTTTCATGCGCACGCTTCATGCACGGGCCGCACACGCTGGCTCGATCGCGGACAGGCACACATATTCATCACAGCAGCGCGGCTTTCATGCCGCGCTCAATCAAAGGTTGTATCAGTCATGGCACGTCACAAGGTTTTATACGGTTTCCACGCAGTCACCGCGCGTATCCGGCACGATGCGTCGACCGTCGAAGATGTTTATTACGACGCGACGCGCAAGGACCGTCGCATGACCGAGTTTCTGCACGTGGCGAAGGAAGCGGGCGTACGTCTGATCGCCGCCGACGAAACACGTCTGTGGGGTCTCGCGCACACCGAGCGCCATCAGGGCGTGGTGGCGCGCGCGGGCGACATGCCGCTCGCGCAGAACCTCGCCGAATTGCTCGACGGCATCAACGGTTCGCCACTGATTCTGGTGCTGGACGGCGTCACGGATCCGCACAATCTGGGCGCCTGCCTGCGCGTCGCCGATGCTGCCGGCGCTCACGCGGTGATCGCGCCGCGCGACCGCGCGGTCGGCCTGAATGCGACTGCCGCGAAGGTGGCAAGCGGCGCCGCTGACACGGTGCCGTACATCACCGTGACGAACCTCGCACGGGCGTTGCGCGAACTGAAGGACGCCGGCGTCTGGGTGGTGGGCACGGCTGGCGAGGCCAGCAAGAGCCTCTACGAGACGGAACTCGACGGTCCCGTTGCACTCGTGATGGGCGCCGAAGGTGAAGGCATGCGCCGCCTCACGCGCGATACCTGCGACGTCGTCATGCAGATCCCGATGGCCGGCACGGTGGAAAGCCTGAACGTATCCGTGGCAAGCGGCGTATGTCTGTTCGAGGCGGTCAGGCAGCGGGCGGTGAAGAAGTAATTCCGGCCGGTTGCCAGGCCTTACTCCGGGTAAACTAGGGCCTTTCACTGCTCGCTCCCGCATCCTCATGACTCAAGACGAACTGAAGCAACTGGTCGGCCAGGCCGCCGCCGACTACGTCCACGCCAGCGTGCCCGAAGGCTCGGTAATCGGCGTCGGCACCGGCTCCACCGCGAACTGTTTCATCGACGCGCTGGCTGCCAACAAGGCGCGCTACCGCGGCGCGGTGTCGAGTTCGCTCGCCACCACCGCGCGCCTGCAATCGCACGGCTTCAAGGTGCTCGATCTGAACGAAATCGATTCGCTGCCGGTGTATGTGGACGGTGCGGATGAGATCGACCACAGCGGCGCAATGATCAAGGGCGGCGGCGGTGCGCTCACGCGCGAGAAGATCGTCGCGTCGGTGTCGGACGTATTCGTCTGTATCGCCGATGCCACCAAGCTCGTCGATACACTCGGCAATTTTCCGCTGCCAATCGAAGTGGTGCCGATGGCGCGCACCGCAATCGGCCGCCGCGTGACCGCGCTCGGCGGTGTGCCGGTAGTGCGTGTCACGAAAGAGGGCACGCCGTTCATTACCGACAACGGCAACGAGATCATCGACGTCAAAGGCCTGCGCATTACCGATCCGCGCACGCTCGAAATGCACATCAATGCGTGGCCCGGTGTCGTGACAGTTGGACTCTTCGCGGGGCGCGGCGCAAATCTGTGCCTGCTCGGCACGGACACCGGCGCGCAAACCATCGAATACCGCAAGGACTGAGCAACGCGCGAGCGTGTGTCAGGCAGGCTCGCACGCGTTCATCGTCTATTCGGCGGCACGCGTTCTAGCGGCTCGGCTGAGTGTTGGCCGGGCTCCTCCGGGCCGCTGCATTTTCGCCGTCAGCGCGTCCATCATCCGCTGCAAACACTGATCGACTGAGCGCTCCGCTTGCGCTTCGATGAGCGCCTGTTGCGCAAGGTGCTGATCGATGAGCAAGTGCGGGATCTTTGCGGGCACAACGATTGCGTCGGCGAGCGCCGCCGCTTGCCAGGTTTTACGAACCAGCCGTTGCGGCATGCCGCACGATCTTCGTCCCCCGCCCGCCACTGCCGCGTTCACACGGCGGCCCGCGGCCATGCCTTCGACTATCACGCGTCCGCAACGCTCGGGTTCCCAGGCGAATGGCGATGATCAATTATTCGCATCCCGTCGCATGTCGAATGTGGGCATGCGCACACGCAGCAAACGACGCGACACATACACTCGTTGTTAAGCCCGGGAGGGGTTGACTGAGGATGGGAGATCATGAGAGTTGCGATCGTGCACGACTGGCTGGTCGCACCCGGCGGCGCGGAGGACGTGATCGAGCAGATCATCGAATGCTTTCCCGACACCGGTCTCTTCAATCTCGTCGACTTTCCCGAAGACCGCCGTCCGCTGCGCGGCAAACCGGTCACCCTCTCCTTCATTCAACGCATGCCGTTCGCGCGACGCCACTATCGCGCGTATTTGCCGTTGATGCCGCTCGCGATCGAGCAGTTCGATCTGACGGGCTGCGATCCGATCATCACGAGTTCGCATGCGGTTGCGAACGGGGCGCTCGTCGGCCCGGATCAAACGCATGTGAGTCATGGGCATTCGCGGATGCGTTACGCGTGTGACCTGCAGCATCAGTATCTGCGCGAAGCACGATTGACGCGAGGGCCCAGGTCGCCAGCCGCTTGCCGTGCGAGCGCCGAGCGATTTTCGGCGGCCGTGTTTCGCCGCGCGTTCATAGCCGAGGTCACGCGCACAATCGCGGCGGCGGTCTTGCGCAGCGAGAGCGGCGGTGGAGCGGGTCGACGCCGATCTCATGACCGACGAGTCGAACGGCCGGCAAAGCCGGCGTCACAGAGCAGTTGGGGGCGATGAGCCGAGGCTTTCGCGAGCTTGCTTGCTCGGCAAATCCGTCCCGTTTCAGCAGGGCAGCACCATCAAACAAGCCGTCCGGGCGATGCCACCCGAGCGGCGATCGGGGGGAGGCGCCGGCGTGGATCATGTGCCGCCTCGATACGACATACGACGCAGGCGGCAACCGGTAACGAATTGTCGCGGCGATTCATTACAACAGGCAGTCGTTATTCGTTCGTCATCCGATGACGCATGCGAAGCACGACCTTTGGACGAGGAAGAATTAAACTCATGAATGCCGATCGCCTTCCGGGATCTTTTCCCGACATCACTCAAAGCTGGGCCGCGCTGCAAGCCCAGTTGCCCATTACCCCGATTCGCAACGAGCACGACTACCAGACGATGGTTCAGCTCGCCGGTGCGCTTGCCGATTACCTGAACGGCAAGGAAGACGATCCGCTTGCCGATCTTCACGCAATCGTGTCGGAGCTCGTGCGCAACTGGAAAGTGCGGAATGTGACGCTTCCCGATGCGGAGCCGCGCGAGGTGTTGCGGCATCTGCTGGAAATACACGGCCTCAAGCAGAAGGACCTGATGGGCATCGCATCCCCGACCGTGGTAAGCGACATCCTCGCGGGCCGCCGTTCGATCAGCAAGAAGGTTGCGAAGGCCCTCGCACAGCGTTTTCAGACGGACGTGAGCGCGTTTTTATAAAGCAGCAGCCGGGCGGCGCGGACGTTGTGCGATCAACCGGCGCTGCCGTTTTCACTGAAGGCGTGTCGTTCGCGTTGCCTCGGCGGCTTTGATGCCGCCGGTGGCACGTCTGCCGAAGCCTTAACGTTCCAATCGTCCATCGCGCGGCGCAATAAAAAAGGCCGCGCCTTCATGTGGCGCAGCCCGCAACAGACTACCGCTTGCAACGCAAGCTAGCCTGTCTTGCCAGTGTCGTTCGGATCGACCTTGGTGTACGTGTACGCATAAGCGTAGTCATACGTATTGTTCTTGTTGTGACTCTTCCGCGCCACTCTCGCCAGCATCGAGCTCGAGGCTTTGTCGCGCCAGGTTTCGTACACGCCGAAACCTGGGAACGTCAGCAGCACCAGTGCGCAGTTGAACGCAATCAGCAGACGTTCAGTGTCCGGCAATGCGGTGAGCGTCGAAAAAAGCGCATCCACTGAGCGAGCAGGCCCCACGCAATCACGAAGAGTGCGTCGAGGCATCGAGAAGTATTCCTGAATATTATTGACTCTGCGATCTAGTCCAATCGCGCCGCGTTTTATTCGACCGTCTCAGCCTGGCGCAGACGCGGCAGAAGGCGATCGAACTCACGCTTGACGAGGCCATAGCATTCGCACGCGCGGGCTTCGAGCCCCTTGCGGTCGAGCACCTTGATGTGCCCGCGGCTATGATGGATCAGGCCTTCGTCGTGCAGCTTGCCGGCCGCTTCGGTGATGCCCTCGCGGCGCACGCCGAGCATGTCGGCGATCAGTTGCTGCGTCACGGTCAGATCATTCGACGCGACGCGGTCCACTTCGATCAGCAGCCAGCGGCACAGTTGCTTGTTCAGTGCGTGATGGCGGTTGCATGCGGCGGTCTGTGCGACTTGCGTGAGAAGAGCGTGCATGTAGAGCAGCATCAGGCGGCGCAGAAAATCGGAGCGGGCGAATTGCTGTTTGAGGGCCTGCGCGCTCATCCGGTACGCGAATCCGGCGCATTGCACCTGCACGCGATTTGGCATGGTTTCGCCGCCGGTGAGCACCGGCACGCCGGTCATGCCTTCGCGGCCGACCGCGGCGATTTCCACCGAGCTGCCGTCTTCCATCGTCGAGAGCATCGAAATGATCGCGGTAGTGGGGAAGTACACATGATGGATACGTTGGCCGGAATCGCACAGCAGCTGCTCAGTGCGCAGATGAACCAGTTCGAGATGCGGAGCAAGTGCTTGCCATTCGTGGGACGGCAATGCGCCGAGCAAATGGTTACCGTGCAGATCTGATTGAAGTGTCAACATGATCGGTCCTCGCGTGAAGCCGCGGGTCTCGCGTCTTCCTGTTTTTGATCCGATTCCTGCACCCTTTGTTAAACCGTGCGCTGCGTTATGAACAGCGGAGGATGAACAGAATCGGCCCCGTATTAGCTTGATGCGCCGCCGCGCCGTTTTCGTTGCTCCCCTACGGCGCCGCGGTGTTGCGTTCCTCTATTAGCGAGGACTGTGCCAACCATAGGGAGAAGCCTGACAGGTGCGACGCGGCGTCGACGTCCGGGCAAATCCGCCTACTTACATACGGCTTTTTGTTTCAATTCTGTACATCGGCCGGCCCGGCGGCCTAGGTTCCAGGCGCTGTTTTTATACGAGCCAAGTGCTTGATCCAATTGAGTTCGCCGCGACTGACAGCGGCTTTGCGCGCAAAGCGCCAGGTTCGACCCGGCCTTTCCAGACGCGCTTTCACGCCGCGTCCGGGATGTGCCGGAATTGATTCAGATGTGTTCAACGCTCTGCGTTCGCTGCCGTACGGTTCATCGTTTATGGTTTTCAGAAGTCGCAAGAAAAACAACAGTGATGGGCCGCTCCAGACAAATTCGTTCGCGCAACGCGTGGTTTTACGCGGGTTGCGAAGGCATCGGCGGCAGAAGGTGCGACTATCCGTAGAACGTGGGGGACGCGGCATTGAGCGCACGGACCTCGCCGGCGGGTGCCGCATATGTTGCGTCAGCTTTAAAGCCGGCGTTGGATGTGCGCGCAACCAGCGCGCTTTGCGATGCAAGCGGTGCGAGCGGAACAAGCGGCACGACACACGGGCGGTTCGGCGGAAGGTGAAACCAGTTGTGCGCGGCGCGGTAGTGCGAATCAATGATATGAACGAAGCGCGCGAAGCGCTGAGCTTCTATCACCAACTGCCAGCCGTCTGGGGTGCGCTCGGCCGTCACGCTCAGGCCGAGATCGTGACGCTCGGCAATGCGCCGCTCCGGTAAATGGAATGCTTCAGAAACGATTCGCCCGCTCGCCGCATCGCGTAGTGTCGCGATCGTCACGTCATGCGCGCGCGGGCCGAAGCGGTACGCATGCGTCAGGTCGAAGAACTGACCGAGGCACGCGGCAGCGGCGATGCGCGCCGTGCAACGCGGTGCGAGGTGCATCGCGCGGCTCGCCGCGGCGACCTTCACGCCGCCGTCGCGCAGGCACACGAGCTCCAGTTGCGCCGACAACGTTTCGGCGCGCTCATTGATCAGGTGGATATCGAGGCCGTTGAGGCCTTCGTCGGTGAGGAGCACCTGTATGGGTTGGAGCACGCGCGCGAGGCCGTAGAGCGCGCTTTTGGGCCGTCCTGTGGCGTCGATCAGCCCCCAGCCGGCGCCGGTCCGCAAATCCTGTAGCTGCCAGACGAGTCCGCCGCCGCAGCCAGATCCGGTGCTGCGCCATTCAGCGAAGACTTCACCCATCAATTCGGCTACGACCGCCCGCGACAGGTCCAGATAGCGCTCCGGGTCTTCGTAACGCAGGCGCGCCGGCTCAATGCCATAAAGCGTCTGGAGATAGTAGTCGCGCACGTCGTCGAAGTCCCAGCCGGCGCCGGGATCGCGCGGCACCGCGGCTTTCCAGCGCGGATCGTGTGGACGGATTGCGCCAGACCCTTCATGCAAGGTGGCGTCGTCGGGCACATTGGCAAAGGCGAGGCACTCGGCGGCAAAACGCACCTGCGCGCGGCGCACATCGTCGAGCGGCCGTTGATATGCGCCCACGCCATAGTAATGAGTGATGCCTTCATTAGTCGAAAACGGCCACACGCCCGTCGATGGTGAGTTGCAGACATAAGGCACGTCCGGCCGTTCGTGCGCGACGATCGCGGGCAACTGTTCGTCGAATAACGCTTGCGCGCGCAGCGAAGGCGGCAGCCCGAACATCGCGGCCTGCTGATCGGCCTCACTGCCGCCGCACAGCACCGCGAGCGCAGCGAAGCGGCGCGTGCGGGCGAGAAACTGCGTGGCTTCGCATTCGATGGAGGCGCGGAAGGCCGCATCGTTCGGATAGTCGAAATTCGCCAATGCGAAGTCTTGCCAGATCAGCACACCGTATTCGTCGGCGAGCGTGTAGAACATCTCCGACTCGTACACCATCGTGCCGCCCACGCGCAGCATGTTCATTCCTGCATCGCGGGCGAGTTCGAATGCGTGGCGCAATTGCGCTTCGGTGCCGGTTAGCGTGACCAGATCGGCGCTCGTCCAGCACGCGCCGCGGCAAAATACCGGCACGCCGTTGATATGCAACTGGAAGTGCGTGCCCTGAGCGCCGCGTTCCACTTCGATCTCGCGAAAGCCGATCGAGCCGAGCGGCTGTGCGATTGCACCGCTGTCATCGAGGTGCAGCGCAAGTGGATATAAAGTGGGCGCCCCATGTGTGTGAGGCCACCAGCGTTCGACGCAGGGCACCCGCACGCTTCCCGTCAGCGTGCGGGCATCGCTCCATTGCAACGGCGAAACGTGGCCGCCGCAACTGAGCGAAGCACGGCTCGCGGCTGCATCGTGTGGATGAACGAAATGTAGCGTTAGCGAAACAATGCCGTCGTCGCCGTCGATCCGGCTCACGACATCCATGTTGTCGACGGCATGACGTGCATCGCTCAATAACTCAACGGGTCGCCACGGCCCGACCGCGTGCACAGAGGGACACCAGCCCGGCATGTGGCCGAGCAGGGTAGTGCGCACGTTGCGCAAAGTCGCTGGCGACACGAGCCGCGGCCGCCATCGCGCGCGCGAGCGTTTTGCCGCCAACGCTGGCGCCAAAGAGCGAAAACACAAGGCGAGCGTTGCACTGCCGTTCAGTTCGATGTCGAGATCGTGGGTGACGAACATCGAATCGGACTCGAGGCGTTTGATGCCGTCAAGCCAGACTTCAGCGATGGTCGCGAGTCCATGCATGCGCAAGCGCCGTTTGCCGCTGCCATTCAGCGTGACGCGATACCAGTGATCGTCGAAGGCGAGGGGATCGGGATGCGCCGCGTCGAAAAGACCCGCGGCGCGCCGCGCGCTCGCCACCGTGCCCGGCACGTGCGCCGCGAGCCAGCCGTCGGCGGGCAAGTCGTCCGGCGACGCGCATGCGCCAGCCGGCGTGCTCACGCATTCCCAGCCGGTATCGAGCCGCTGCGGCCAGATGTTTTCCGGCGCGAGCTCGACAGCGTGCCCGGCTTGCACCGGTTCCAAAGCCGGGCCTCCGGTTTGAGCACGCGCAGATGCAACGTCGAGCGCGGCAGCGGGCGAGCTGCCTATGTCATTCTGCGCGTGCGCCGGGCCAGTCGTCAGTGCATCCACGGCGGGTTCCTGAAGAGTCTCCGGAGCTCGCGGCGCATGCGTCACAACACGAGCGCGGCGAGCGGCGGCAGTGTCTGTTCATAAGCGCTTTCGAGCACGTCGAAGCAGTCGTCGCACGTATCGCGACGTCCGCGTGCGATCGCGCGCACGAGCCGGAACTGCATCACCATCGACTCGGACGCGATGCGCTGTGCGGCGGCGGGAATCGTCGCGGGAATGTCGAAGCCTTGCGCGCAAAGCCACAGCAGATACTTCGAGAGAAACTCGAAGTTTGCGCCGAGCTGACGCATCAGATTGAACGAGTACGGATGGAAGAACGCCTCGCCGCGCTCGAGCAGCATATCCAGATGCATGGGAAATGCGGCGCGCCATTCGGAGACCGGATTCCTCAAAGGCCGGCGGCCTAGATGTGCGCACAACGATTCCGCCGACGCTTCGGCGAGTGCCGTGCCTTCCAGCGCAGGCCGCGCCTGCTTCGCGAATTCGACGTAGGGGAACAGCAGATCGGGCTGCTGCGAGAACTGCGGCGACTTGCGGAACACGCCGTCGTAGTCCTCGCCGTCCAGCATGTGATAGCCGGTGTTGTGGAAATAGCCGAGGCGGCGCGCGTCGGGATCGATGAAGTCGATGCCTACCGTAGTCTTCGGATGCTCGCGGCGATACGACGTGGCGCGCGTGTTCGGCAAATAGAAGCCGTCCACTTCCACGAGCACGGTGTGGCCGCGCAAGGTCTGCGCGAGCACGCGTGCTTCCAGCGAGTCGTAAATCGCGAGTTCCTGGACCTGCGTGCCGTAGAGCCGCTCCAGGTCTTCGAGAGGGAACTTGAAGAACGTGAACTGATCGCCCTCGAAGTCCTGCGTGACGGTGAAGCCGAACGCGGCGCGGGGATCGAGGCCGAAGCCGTGCAGCAATTCGATCCACAGGTCCACATAGCAATTGGTTTCCTGCCATACGCGCTCGCCCTGGTGCAACGGGTGCGGCTCATGTCGACGTGGGCGCGCCTCGGTTGCGCGAAGTGCCGCGGCTTGCGACGAAACGGCGGCACCGTTAGCGGGCAATGCGCGTTGCCTCGGCAACTGGAACGTGCACGACGGGTTCTTCGGCAGTGGTGTCAGTGATGGATTCATGCGCTGTCTCCGGCGTCCGGTAAAGCGGCAGCCGCCGCCTGCGTCCGCATCCGCGCCATGCCGTGCGCGACGCGCGTTTCTGTATCGCCCCACAGCAGCGCGCGCACGTCGTCGGGCCACGCCTGGACGTCGAGCCCGTGATGGCGGAAGAGGGCGAGCGTGATGCGCTCCATGCCGAAGCCGACGCAGCCCGTATGTGCGACCGTGCCGTCTTCACAGGCGATCTTCCAGATTGCGCCGAAGTGATCCATGTGATAGTTGAACGACAGGCACGCGGTCTTGCTGCCCGGATTCGCGACCGGGATCAGCAGTTCGAACTTCAGCGCCTGCGCGCGTTGACTATCGGCGACGATCTTGCCGCCGCGCCCAAAGAATGGATCGTTGGCGAGATCCACTTCGACGGGCAATTGCAGCAGGGAGACGAGCAGCGAGCCGCGTTCGATCCACATCTGGCGGAACGCCATTACGTCTTGCGCGTTGCCGAGCCGCACATATTCGCGCTGGCGAAACATCTGCATGCGGCCAGGATCGAGCGAGGGCTCGTGGCGAAAACAATACGACAGCACGTCGACTGTGCGTCCGCCGACAGGCAACGGGCCGCGCCGCGCCATTACCGGATAGATCGGATAGCAGGCGGCTGGCGTCAGCACGATGCGGGTGGGCTTCTGCTGCGCCATCCACGCGTCGCTGCGATCGTCGTCGCTTTCGTTCATCGCGTCGTCGAGCGCTCGCAACAGGCGCTGGTGGCCCATGTCGTTACCGCAGAACGAGTGGATCGTGCCGGCGAGATCGGGAAAGCTCTTCAGATATTCGCTATCCTCGAAGTCCGTGCGGCGCATGGCCGGCGGAAAGCGCAATACTTCGGGATCCTGATCGGCTCCGAGGTGCGTGATGGCGACATTCAGTCGATCCACGACGTCCTCGAAAAGCTGGCTGCGGCCGTACAGTCCGTTCTCGCCTGTGTCGATCAGCAGGCCCGCGGCCAGCAACTCGTCACGAAAGCTCGGCGCAACGAGTTCATCGCCATTCGCTGCGGTGGTCAGTGCTGCGATATCGGTCATCTTATTCATCAGGCTCTCCCCGGTGCGGCGGGACGCTGCGCAAGCAGCAGGCTCGCCGTGTTCTGCGCGATGCGATCGTTATTGATCATGAGCGGTGCCGAATAGAGGTCGCGCAAATGGCGTCCCACGCTATACGGCGTGCCGTTCTTGTACCCGGCCATGCCGCAGATCATCATGACTTCGTGCACGATATCCAGTGCGGTCGTGGAGATGCTGGTCTTCAGCGTGTTCATGTCGGACGCGAAGCCGAGCATCGCGGCAAGCGGCGCGTCGGCCTGCGATTCGTTCAGACGTGCCGCATGCGTTGCACGCGCCGCGTCGAGCGCCACGGAAAGACGCGCCTGCATCATCTGCAACAGACCGACGGCTTGCGCGAGGCGGATGCCGGCGGGCGGAACAGCGCCGGGCTTCGAACGCGCCTGGGCCCGGAAGAACGCCTTCGCGCGATTCACCGCATCGACGGCCACACCCGTCCATACCGACGCCCATAGCGTGTGCGAGACCGGTAGCATGGTCTGGTCGGCGATTTCGGCGAACGGCGTCGGCAGGATCTGTTCGGCAAGTCCGCTGGCGACGAGCCTGAAGCCCTCGCTGCAAGTGCCGCGCATACCCATCGAATCCCACACGCCGCGTTTTTCGAGCAGCGTGTTTTCGCGTAACGCGACGATCAGCACCTGGTCCGCGGCAGCCGACTCGGCGGTGCGGCGTGCGGTGACCAGAATGGCGTCCGCATGCGCGCCATACGAAATCGTCGGAGCAAGCTTTTCGACGCGAAAGCGCTGACCGTCGAGCTCAACCGCGCAAGCGCTCGTACGCATATTGCCGCCGATCGTTTCCTCGGACGTTGCCGACGCCAACAGCCATTGATGCTCGGGTAGTTGCGCGAGCAACCGACGGTGCCACGGCGAGTCGCTGCCATGCTCGTCGATACACGCGACCTGGATCTGATGCATCGCATAGATCATCGCGGTGGACGCGCAGCCTTGCGCGAGCGTTTCGCAGATTGCGCCAATGTCGGCGAGCGATAGACCTGCGCCGCCGTATGCGGCAGGCACCATCGCCGACAGCAGGCGCTCGCGCTTGAGCGCCTCGAACGCCTCGCCGGGAAAGCGGGCGTCGGTGTCGACGCTGTCGGCGAACTGCGCGGCGATCGCGGCGCAGCGTTGCGCCGCCGCACGCCAGCCGGGCTCAGGCTCGATTGCGGTCAATGCCGCGGGTGCGGTGGATGCCGCCGGCGTAGCCGGATCTAGTAGCGGGGCGTTCATGCTGCTTTCGCCTGTTGTAGTTCCGTGACGGCGGCGGCCATCGAATCGATGCTCGAAAAGAGCCGGCGCGTGAGCATGCGGTCCGGAATCTCGACGCCGAATTCGTCCTCGATGGCCAGCATCAGATGCACGGTCGCGAGCGACGACAGGCCCGCGGCATACAGATCCGCGTCGTCTGCAAGGCTCTCTGGCGCTACATCGAGGCGGGCCGATTCGGAAAGGATGCGTCGCAATGTGTTTTTCATGGTGGTGTACCCCTCTGTTGTACAGCGGTCTCTTCACGTTCGCCGACGTAGACAAACGCATGTGATCGATTTTTGCGCGCAACGCAATGCGCTATGCGGTGCCTCGTATTTAAGAATCGGCAAAGCCTGGCGTCAGTGCGATGGCGCACGGAAACGGGCGTATCGCGGCCTTAACGTGTAGCCATCAGAGCCGCCCCGCATGTCGAGCGCGGCCCGCGAGGACGTCATCGGATGCCGGCCGCGTTGCACATTAAAGAATCCGCTGGGGAACGTGATGAACTGGAAAACGCTGGAATTCGAGCAGCTTTCGGCACGCGAGCTGTATCTGATCTTGCGGGCGCGCAGCGCAGTGTTCGTCGTCGAACAGTCGCATGTCTGCCTCGATGCAGATGGCCGCGACGAAAGCTCGCTGCATGTGTTCGCCGTGGAGGACATGGCGCGGCCCATGCCGATCCTTGCGTATGCTCGCGTGCAGCCCGGCGACGCGGAAGATCCGGGGATTACCATCGACAAGGTGTTGACGAGCCCGCTGCGGCGCGGCGACGGCACAGCGGAAATGCTCGTCGAACGCGTATTGCAAGCCATCGCCGAGCGTTGGCCAGGACGCGCTGCCCGTGTCAGCGCGCCGCTTGGCTTGCGCGAGTTCTACGAGCAATTCGGGTTTCGTAAGACGGGCGGTCCGTATCTCGAACAGGGCGTTCCGTTCATCGGTCTCGCGCGGCAGATGCGTGGCTCGCAGCCGCTCGCTGAACTGCGGCGCCGCGAGCGCGATCGCAATCGCGCGGCGCTTGTCAACACGTTTGAACTGTTGTGATGGAGCCGGTCGCCTTCTTTACGGCGCGTTCGATGATGGCGTCGACGAACTCGAGAAATACTTCGGAGTGCATGGCGTCGGATTGCGGCGTCTGCGTCGTGTTCGAGTGGCGTTTTGCGAGCGCACCGACCACGCGATTCTGTCCGCGAGCGCGCAGGAAAACGTGATGTCCCATTCCGAAGTCATTTATCGCAGTCAGGTCGGCGAGCAGCGCTTCAGCGGAGCCGCTGAAGCCGGCGACTCTCTCTTTGCGCAATGCCGCGGGCTGCGTGCGCCTGCGGCGCAATGGCTTGCGAAGCATGCGCGCGCGTTTCGTGTATCGGGGGAAGCGTGATCCATTCGCGGAAAAGCGGCGCACACGTCGCGCGAATGGAGACGTGCTCTTCCAGTCTGCTTACCAGGGCGCCGTTTGGTGAGCGGACATTCATCACCTTTGCGGCGCACTCCCATACCGCTGGAGGAGTGCCGTGAACAGTCAATCCGAGTTGGACCGTATCAATCGCGTCGCGTGGAACTCGCGCGACGCGGAGCGCGTTTTGACGGCCGACAAGATCTTTTCCGACGCCGGCGAAAAAGCCGCATTCGAGTGGCTCGCACCGCGCTGTGCGGCGGCGCCGTTGCTCGATATCGGTATCGGCACTGGCCGCACGATTGCGCCCATGCTCGCGATCTCGAACGACTACACCGGCGTCGACTACACGCCAAAGCTGCTGGAAATGGCGAAGTCGCGCTATCCCGGCTGCGACTTGCGGCATATGGATGCGCGCGACATGTCGGAACTGCCGTCCGATCATTACGGGCTCGCAGCGTTTAGCTGGAACGGCATCGACTGTGTCGACTACGACGACCGCGTGAAGATCCTCGAGGAGATGTGCCGCGTGGTGCGGCCTGGCGGCTATGTGCTGTTCTCATCGCACAATCGCGGCGGCCCGGGTTATCGCGAGAACATCTGGCAACTGCTGCCGCAATTCACGTTCAATCCGCTCAGGCTTGGCTGGCGCACGCTGCGCTCGCTGCGCCGCTTCCAGCTCGGCACGCTGAACTACGTGCGCAACGTCAAGCTGAATCGCGACTATGGCGGCTACGCGGTGAAGACAGCGGCGGCTCACAACTTCGGCATCGTGATCGTCTACACCACGCTTGGCGAACAGCGCCGGCAGCTCGCGCAGATCGGCTTGCAATGCGATGTGGTGTTCGGCAGTAGCGACGGCAACCCGATTGCCGACGATGTGGAGGACAGCGACGCGTGGTGGTTTCACTTCATCGCGCACAAGCCGCTCGCGGCGTATCGCTTCGATCAGGAGAACGGCCATGCACGCCCAGGCACATCCACTTGACGACCCGCACGCGGCCGAGGCCGACTTCGACGAGCGGCGCTTTCGCCGTGCACTCGGCCGCTTTGCGACCGGCGTAGTGGTGATCTCGACCGGCAGCGGCGAGCGCTTGCACGCGATGACAGCCAACGCCTTCATGTCCGGATCGCTCAAGCCGCCGCTGATCGTCGTGTCGGTCGGACAGCGAGCGCGCATGCACGAGCGCCTGATGGACTGCGCGTTCTTCGGCGTGAGCGTGTTGTCGGAGGCCCAGGAGGCGCACAGCCGCCACTTCGCGGGCGAGCCGCAGAGCCGGCTCGCGCCGCGCTTTGCTGCCGTCGATGGACTCGCGGACGTCGTGCTGCTCGAACATGCGGCAGCGCGCTTCGCCGCGCGCGTCGTGGACCGGCATCCGTGCGGCGACCACACGTTGTTCGTCGGCGAGGTGCTGGTGTTCTCGCTCGATGAGCACGCGCCGCTGCTCTTCTTCGGCGGCCGCTATGCGTCGATGGCCGGCTCGCGTCTCACGGCTGTTGCAGGCGCCTTGCCGGCAAGCGTGCATGGCGAGCGCCCTGAATCGGGTCCGGCTCTTGCGGCGAACCATGACTGATGCGGTGCTGTTGCGCTCAGACAAATTGCCCTGCTACGTGCGTCTTCGCACGATGCAAAGTCCGCGCTGAAGGCATGCTTGAAACGCAAGCTTATGGCCCATCGGGACGTATCGCGTTACAGGGAAGAAACAATTCTTCAGAGGGATAACCCTGTCAGGAAGTGTCCCAACTGGCGTAACCGTTGTTAAGCAAGCAACGTATCGTGGATGAACACCACGCGACGATAAAACACACAAAAGGGCGGTTTATCAACAGGCTACGCGGGGGCGAACACCGCTTCGGGGAGAGGGTCATGGAACAGGCAAACAAGGATCGATCACTGGTGAGCAAGGTGATGGACGGGCTCGTCACAGGGATCGTCGAAGAGAAATACGGCGCGATACTGCCGCCGCAGGATGTGCTGTCGAAAGAGTTCGACGTGAGTCGCACCGTCATGCGCGAGGCGCTGTCGATGCTGCTCGCTCGCGACATGCTCGACGTGCGTCCGAAGATCGGCACGCGCATCCGGCCGATGAGCGACTGGCGCATGATCGACGAGGACGTGGTGAACTGGCGTTTTCGCGCGAAGCCCGATCCGCTGTTTCTGCGCGACGTGATCGAGTTTCGCATCCTGATCGAGCCGCGTGCGTCGGCGCAAGCCGCGGCGCGCGGCAGCGCGGCCGACATCGCCGCGGTGCGCGATGCGTTCGAGGCATTTCGCGTGATCCGTCCTGGGGAACCTGGCTATCAGGAAGCCGACGAGCTGTTCCATACGCGCATCGTCGTCGCGAGCGGCAATCAGTTTTTCAAGCAGATGGCGGCGATCATTCGCGGCGCGCTGTCGACCGGCAATCCGATCGTCACCGAGCGTGAAGGGATGTGGGAGACGGCGGTGAACTCGCACCGGCGCGTGGTCGAAGCGATAGAGCGGCGCGACCCGAAAGAAGCCGAACTCGCGTCGATGGCGATGATCGACTCCAGCACCGAGGAAATCGCGGGCACCTTCGCCGCAGCGCCGCCGATCCCGCCCGCGCATGGCGGAAACGCCGGATAGGGCCGAGCCAACGCCTGATTTCAGGCGCTGCTGCGCGCGTTGCCGCAGCAGCGTGCTCGTCCGCCAATCGCCGTTCGCTGGAGGCGCACATGGCCTGAGCGTTTGCGCGAGCCGGCACATGTGCGGGCCGCATGCGCGACAATGGCACCTTGCTCTTAACCGCATGGACGCCAGGTGATCGTGACAAACGCTGTGATAAACGCCGCGGCAAATGTCGGCATAAACCTCGGCACAAACGCCGCCACAAACGCCAGCACCCATCCAACGCAACGAACCCCTTCGGACGGCACGATCCGGTGGGGAATCGTGGGTACGGGCCGTATTGCTCGCCGGTTCGCCCAAGGCCTCGCCTATGTGCCCGACGCGCGCCTCGCGGCGTTGTGGTCGCGCCGCGCTGAGCCGGCTCAGGCTTTCGCCGATGAATTCGGCGGCCAGCTTTGCGCAAGCTTCGACGCGCTGCTCGCAAGCGGCATCGAGGCGCTCTATATCGCCACCGTTCAGGACAGCCACGCCGATTACGCAATCGCTGCGCTGCAAGCCGGCCTGCACGTGCTGTGCGAGAAGCCCGCTGCGATCAACAGGGCGCAACTCGAACGAGTGCAGGACACGGCGCGCCGCGCGCAATGCCTTTTCATGGAAGCGATGAAGCCGCCGTTCTATCCGCTCTACAGAAAGTTGCGCGCGCATCTGAATGACGATCCGATTGGCGAGGTCGGGCTCGTGCGGGCCGGCTGTTCAGTGCCGGGCGTGCCCGACGATCACCCGTCGCTGTCGTTCGAGCATGCGGGCGGCGCACTGCTCGATATCGGCATCTACGAGATGTTTCTCGCTGTCGACTGGCTCGGCGCGCCGCTCGACGTACAAACACTCGGGCGGCTCGGCGCGACTGGCGTCGATACGTTCGCGAGCCTGAACAGCCGGCACGAGCGCGGCATCGCGCAACTCTTCTGCGGACTCGATCTGCACGGCAAGGGCGACGCGCTCTTGATGGCGAACAAGGGGCACGTGACGATACACGAGCCGTGGTGGAATCCGTCGCGCGCGACCATCCGCTACGCCGACGGCCGCGTGATCGAGCTCGACGAGCCGTTCGAAGGCGGCGGTCTCAACTACGAAACCACGCATTTCTGCGAGCTGATCCGCGCGGGGCAGATTGAAAGTCCGCTGATGCCGCATAGCAAGTCGTTGCAGATGATCGCAATGGCCGATGCCGCGCGTGCGGCGTTGGGGCTCAGGTTTATGGGCGAGTGAGGGCTGGGTGAGGGCGTACGCAGTTGAACGGGCTCCTGGTGACTGACAGCACCCAGCACCCGGAACGCCCCCTGCGCGGTGGTACGATTCCCACCGACCACGCGGCGACGAAAGCGCCGCAATGTCCGCTGCTTTCGAACACCTTCCAATGGAGCCGCCTGCCATGCGCATGCTTGCCAAACTATGGCGCGACAACAAGAGCCTTGTCGCGTTTCTCTTTCTGATGGTGCTGTTTCGCAGTGCTGTGGCCGACTGGAACGTCGTGCCGAGCGGCTCCATGTTGCCGACCATTCGCGAAGGCGACCGGATTTTCGTCGACAAGATGGCCTACGATTTGCGCGTGCCGCTCACGCATATCGCGATTGCGCATCTGCATGATCCGCAGCGCGGCGATATCGTGACGATCGATTCTTCCGCGGCGCATGAGTTGATCGTCAAGCGCCTGATCGGTCTGCCGGGCGACACCGTCGCGATGCGCGACAACGTGCTGTATGTGAATGGCGTGCGTGCAGATTATCAGCCGCTGACGCTCAAGCCCTTGCCGGGCGACGCCGCCTCGCCGGGCGATTATCTGACTGAGCGTTTCGACGGCGTTGCGCATACCGTTCGGCTCACGCCACAAGCGCCCAGTCCGCGCGATTCGTTCGGACCGGTGACGGTGCCGCCCGGCGAGTATCTGATGCTCGGCGACAATCGCGACAACAGTGCCGACTCGCGTTACTTCGGCTTCTTCGCGCGTAAGGAGTTGATGGGGCGTACCCGGCGGGTGGCGTTTTCGCTCGATCCGGATCGCTATTACGCGCCGCGTTTCGAGCGTTTCGGCGCGCCGCTGGACGAGGCCGCGCCACTCGCGAGCCGCTAGCCGGCGGGCATCACGTTCGCGGCGGCTCAGTGCCCGGTGTGCAGTGCCCAGTGCTCAGCGCGCACTGCTCAGTGCTCAGGGCAGAAGGCCCACTGCCCAGCACTCAGTGCCGTGACGGCAGCGCAAGCCGCCGTTCATACCAGCGTTGCAGCAGTTCGAGCACCTGGCACAGCACCCAATACACGGCCGCTGCCGCAAGATAGAGCGGCAACGGCTGATACGTCGATGCGATGATTTCCTGCGCGCTGCGCAGCAGTTCAGTCACCGTAATGACAGAGACTAGCGACGTGTCCTTGATCAGGCTGATCAAGCTGTTCGACAAACTCGGCACGGCAATGCGCAAGGCTTGCGGCGCGATTACATAACGCAGCGTCTGACGCCGCGACAGTCCGAGACTGTAGGCAGCGAGCCATTGTCCCTGGTGAATGCCGAGGATCGCACCGCGCATGCTTTCCGACAGATACGCGGCCACGTTCGCCGACAACGCGATCACACCGGCCGGCGTCGGGTCGAGCGAAATGCCGAAGCTCGGCAAGCCGTAGTAGATCACGAAGATCTGCACGAGCAGCGGCGTGCCGCGCATCACGCTCACGTAAATGCGCGCGATCCAATTGAGGATGCGGCTGTGGCTCACGCCCATCAGTGCAAGCGCGGCGCCCGCGATCAGCCCGAAGAACATCGACAGAACGGCGAACTTGACCGTCAGGACAGCGCCCTGCGCGAGCACAGGAAGCGATTGAACGAGCAGGGAAGTGGTGGACATGAGCGGTGCTCGGGTTGGCGCGCAAGACGCACATCGCCCAGGCTGGGCGCGTGCTGCAAAAGTGCGAAGGGCGGCTTCCGAGGATGCCGCCCTTCGTTTCATCCGAAGCCGGTTATTTGATCGGCTTGCTCACGTCGATGCCGAACCACTTGTCCGAGATCTTGGCGAACGTGCCGTCTGCCTCGAGTTGTGTCATTGCGTCGTCGATTGCCTTGGCGAACTTCGGGTTGTTCTTCCTGAACGGAATGCCCGACGGGTTGCCCGCGCCGACATTCGCGCCGGTGCGCAGCGGCAACTGCGAGTTCTTCAACAGATACGCGAGCATCAGACGGTCGTTGAGCGCCGCGTCGAGACGCCCCGCTGCCAGATCGCGCAGATATTCGGGCGCGCCCGGATATGTCTTCACATCGATGCCCGGCACCGACTTCGCCATGTCCATGTAGTTGGTGCCGAGGCCCACGCCTAGCTTTTTGCCCTTCAGATCGTCGAGCGACTTGAACTGGCGCGTGTCGTCCTTACGCTGGATCAGTTGCGCCGCCGAGTACGTGTAGGCTGGCGAGAAGTCGAGCGCCTGCTTGCGCGCATCGGTAATGCCGACCTGGTTGACGATCACGTCGAACTTGTTGGCCTGAAGGCCCGCAATGATGCCGCTCCATTCGGTCGTGACGAATTCGGGCTTCACGCCGAGCTTCGCCGCGACAGCCCTGGCGATGTCGACGTCATAGCCGACCAGTTCGCCCGACGGCGCTTTCGAATTGAACGGAGGGAAGGTGCCTTCCAGGCCGATGCGCAGCGTGCCGCGCTGCTTGACCTGATCCAGCAGGTCGTCGGCGTGCGCCGCGACCGCGGTAAACGAAGCGCCGATCAAAGCGGCGACGACAATCTTTTTCAACAACCCGAGTTGCATTGTGTTCCTTGTTGTTCGTATGTTGTTCTAGCGGACGAAAGCTTAGCAAAGCAGACTGCCGAACGCTAAATACCGTTTGTTCATGGCTGTATTACCGGGCCGCTGCAGAGCCCAGGTCCGCGCCGCGCTGCAACTGCGCCGTGCAGTTAACGAAGCGCCTGCACGCATTCGGCGACGAGCGCCGGTCCCCGATAGATGAAGCCCGTATAAAGCTGAACGAGCGATGCGCCGGCTGCGAGCTTGGCACGTGCATCGTCGCCGGAAAAAATCCCGCCGACGCCGATGATCGGTACAGTCTCGCCGACTTCGGCGCGCAGCTTGCGGATCACTTCGTTCGACGCGTCGAACACCGGCTTGCCCGACAGGCCGCCGGCTTCATCGCCGTATTGCATGCCAGCGACGGCCGTGCGCGACAGCGTGGTGTTGGTCGCGATCACGCCTTCGAAGCGGTGACGCAACAGCGTGTCGGCGATCGACTTGATCTGTTCGTCGTCGAGGTCGGGCGCGATTTTCAACGCGAGCGGCACGAGTTTGCCGTGCATGTCGGCAAGACGCTGCTGCTTGTCCTTGAGCGCTGCGAGCAGAGCGTCCAGTTCGCCCGCGCCTTGCAACTGGCGCAGGTTTTTCGTATTCGGCGACGAGATGTTGACCGTCACATAGCTCGCGAATGGATACACGCGTTCGAGGCAATACAGGTAGTCTTCGGCGGCGCGCTCGATCGGCGTGTCGGCGTTCTTGCCGATGTTCAGCCCGAGTACACCGCGATAGCGCGCGGCCTGCACGTTCTTCACGAACTGGTCGACGCCCGCATTGTTGAAGCCCATGCGGTTGATCACTGCATTCGCCTGCGGCAGGCGAAACATGCGCGGCCGCGGATTGCCGGGCTGCGCGCGCGGCGTGACCGTGCCCACTTCGATGAAGCCGAAGCCGAGCGCAGCAAGACCGTCGATGGAGGCGCCGTCCTTGTCGAGCCCCGCGGCGAGCCCCACCGGGTTGCGGAACGTCAGTCCCATCACCGTGCGCGGCGCATCCGGCACGCGCGCGGCGAGCGCGCCGGCGAGACCGGTGCGGCCGGCGGCGCCGAGCACACGCAAAGTCAGGTGATGAGCGTCTTCCGCGTCCATGCGAAAGAGTTGGGCGCGTATGAGCGGGTAGAGGGAACTGAACACAGGACGAAGCCGGGCGGCCGGAAAATGGGAACCCGCTATTTTACCGGCTTTGCGCTATCAATGAGATAAGGCGGACGAGGATGTGGTGCGCAGCTGTGGGGGCGAGCGGTTAGGGCCGGGGAGTGTCGCGCGCGGCGGGCGGGGAGTGCCGCGCTCAGTTCGCGCAGCGTTGCATTGAAATTGTTGCTGGGATCGTGCAGACACACACGCAGACAGCTAGGCAGAGATCCATGCAGAGATCCCACACAGAGAAGCCACGCTGAGAATCCCCGCCGAGACCCAGGCAGAATCCCCGCCGCGCCCCCCCGCTAAATCTCGCTCAGCGTTGGACTCAAGGCCGAAGCGGCCCGCGCTTGCCCTGCAATGCCGTGCCGACTGGCGGAACATCGACGCCACCGGGATCGAGCACGCGCCACACCCCGTCGATCAGGCCTTCGAGCGGCCTGAAATTGGCCTTGTAGGCCATCTTCGGGCTCTCGCGAATCCAGTACCCGAGGTACACATACGGCAACTTCAGGCTGCGGGCCTGCTCGATTTGCCAGTAGATGTTATACGTGCCGAAGCTCGTATGCGGCAGCCCCGGCTCGAAGAACGTGTACACGGACGAAAGCCCGTCGCCGAGAATGTCGATCATGCTGATCATGCGCAGAAGGCCCGGCGAATCCGGCCGATCCGGCAGCGGTTCGCGAAATTCGACGAGCCGCGAGTTGATCCGGCTTTGCAGCAGAAACTGTTCGTATTGATCGCGGCTGTCGCGGTCCATGCCGCCGCCCGCGTGCCGCGCCGATTGATAGCGCATATAGAGCGCGTAGTGCTCTTCGTCGTAGTGAAGCGGCGCGACCGTGGCGATCATGTCGCCATGCTTTTTCCACACGCGACGTTGCGTGCGGTTCGGTTCGAACCGGTCGACCGGCACGCGCACCGGCACGCATGCACGGCAACCGTCGCAATAAGGCCGGTAGGTGAACACGCCTGAACGCCGGAAGCCCGCTTTGACGAGATCCGTGTAGACGTCCGAGTTGATCAGGTGACTGGGCGTCGCGACTTGCGAGCGCGCGATGCGCCCGTCGAGATAACTGCAGGGATAGGGCGCCGTTGCATAAAATTGCAGCGCCGAAAGCGGAGAAAGAGGCAGCTCGTTAGGATGAGTCACGTTGGCAGCTCTCGAAACATCTCTGGTAATGCAAACCCGGCGCGCGTTCCAGTTCGTGTTGGAATTAGCATTGCAGCGCGTATTCCAGCTTTTGATCCGCGCGTTTCGTTAAACGGATCCGGATTCGGCCTGATTCTTCCTACGCCGCTCGCGCGAGCACATCGAGCAACACGGTCTTGTCGAAGCGCCACGGTATGCGCGGTGCGTCGACCGACGCGCGAACATGCGCGATGAACGCTTTGCGCGCTATCTCGCGACCGCCGAGCGACGCCAGATGCGACGTGTTCTGCTGGCAGTCTATCATTTCTATTTCGTGACGGCGCAAGTGCCCAACAAGCGCGGCCAGCGCCATTTTCGAGGCATCGGTGACGTTCGCGAACATCGATTCGCCGAAGAACATCTTGCCGAACGAGACGCCGTACAAACCGCCCACGCGTTCACCCTGGAACCATGTTTCGATGCTGTGCGCGTCGCCCATGCGATGCAGCGACGAATAGGCATCCACCACGTCCGCCGTGATCCACGTGCCGCGCTGTCCGTGCCGAGGCGCTTGCGCGCACGCGCGCATCACCGCGGCGAAATCGTGGTCGACGCGGATCTCCCACGCGTCGTCGCGCAACACGCGCTTGAGCGTTTTACGCAGCGACGGCGACACCTTGAACTCGGCGGGGCGCAGGATCATGCGCGGGTCGGGGCTCCACCACAGCACGGGCTGGCCGTCCGAATACCACGGGAAAATACCGTGACGATACGCGTCGATGAGCCGCGACGGCAGCAGATCGCCGCTCGCCGCGAGCAGGCCGGGTGCGCCGCTTGCCGCACCGAGCGCGCGCTCGACGGGCGGAAACGGATCGTCGGGTCCGAGCCAGGGAACCATGCGCGCCGCTCAGCCTTCGCGCAGCGAACGGAAGATATCGCCCGTATGCAGGCCGAAGCTACCGGCTGCGCGATCGGCGAAAAAGAAGCGCAGCGTCTGCCCGACGGTGGGAAACGCAATCTCGTCCCAAGGGATGTCGCTCTCGTCGAACAGTTTCACTTCGAGACTTTCCTCGCCCGCGGCAATGTCCAGATCGAGCAGGCGTGCCATATAGAACAGATGCACCTGATGCACATGCGGCACGTTGAGCAGCGAGAACAGGTTCTGCACCTCGACGCGCGCGCCGGCTTCTTCCAGCGTTTCGCGTGAAGCGGCTTCGGCCGTGGTCTCGCCCATTTCCATGAAGCCCGCAGGCAGCGTCCAGTAGCCGTAGCGCGGTTCGATCGCGCGACGGCACAGCAGCACCTTGTCGTCCCAGACCGGAACGGTGCCGACGACGTTGCGCGGATTCTGATAGTGCACCGTGCCGCAACTGCCGCATACGAAGCGCTCGCGGTTGTCGCCCGGCGGAATGCCCAGGCTGACGCCGTGGCCGCAGACAGAACAGAATTTCATAGGAAGGGCACGAGAAAGGGTGCTAGGAGTTTATCACTGGGGCGGGGTCTTACCGTGTGGGGGAGATGGTGGCGTGAGGGGCGCCTTTGTCGGCAGCGGGCGGCGGGAAGGCGTGCGGGGGCGGTTGGGGATGGAATCGTTGCGGGTGTTTTCGTTGAGTACCACGATACGTGCAGTGCGCCCGAGTCGGACAGACCGGTGGCGAGCGGACGCGTTGTGTAGAGCGGTGAGCAATCGCGTGGCTCAAGGCGGGAACGCGTGCGTTTGGTGGCGCGCATATGCATGCGTGCGTCGACGTATGCAAAGCATATCGATACGAAAAACGCGCCGCGAAAAACAAAAAAGGCCTGCCGGTTTGGCAAGCCTTTAATGTTGTTTTCGACGTTTCAACCGGTCCAGCTTTTGGTTGCGGGGGTAGGATTTGAACCTACGACCTTCGGGTTATGAGCCCGACGAGCTGCCAGACTGCTCCACCCCGCGTCCGTCGAAGAAAAGATTATAGAACAAACAGAAAGCTGATGCAATAGCCATTTAAAAAACGGCTTTGGCTCGTGCGCGGTGCCGCCCGCCGGAAGCCTTCAGCAAGACGTCGCGCGATGCGTGGACGGCGTCGCATCGTGCAAGGCCGCTGCAAGACGCTGCGCTAGAATCGGAATCTTCCGGCGCGCCGTCACGCCAGTCGCGAGGGATTCGGAACGAATCCATGCCGCCCCGGCCGCGAAGGCAACGCAACGCGCCCGCACTCACACTCGCCCCGGAATTTCATGGACATCGCTCACGACCTGCAGACCATTGCCGCTCAGGAACACGCGCTCGTGTTCCCTCAATTCGATGCTGACCGTGCGTGGCAAATCGGCGCCTATCTGCACGAAGTCGCGAAGGCGCGCGGCATTGCCGCCGCCGTCGACGTGCGCACTTTCGGTCAGCCTCTCTTCTTCAGCCTGCTCGACGGTGCGACGCCGGACAACGTCGATTGGGCGCGCCGCAAGGGCAACACGGTCGCGCACTTCCGGCGCAGTTCGTATGCGATCGGCCTGAAAATGCAGCAGGCGGGCAGCACGCTCGCGGACAAGCACGGCTTGCCCGCCACCGAATATGCAGCGCACGGCGGCGCGTTTCCGTTGACGGTCGCGGGCGTCGGCGTGATCGGTTCGATCACCGTGTCCGGCTTGCCGCAGCGTGCCGATCATGAGTTCGTGGTGGAAGCGCTCTGCGCACACCTCGGTCACGACTACAGCAAGCTCGCGCTTGCAAAGGCCTGAGCCGATGCGGGTGCCGCCTTATGCATTGCTTGGCATCGCGATCGTGGCCGAGGTGATTGCCACCTCCGCGATGCGAGCGTCGGACGGTTTCTCGCGGCTTGTGCCGTCGGCGGTGGTGGTCCTCGGCTACGGGGTTGCGTTCTACTGCCTGTCGCTCACGCTCAGGAGCATTCCGGTCGGCATCGTCTACGCCATGTGGTCGGGCGCGGGCATCGTGCTGATCACGCTCGTCGCGCTGCTGTTCTATCGGCAGGTGCCTGATGTGCCGGCCGTCATCGGGCTCGGGCTGATCATTGCCGGCGTCGCCGTGCTGAACATGTTCTCGAAGATGCAGGCGCATTGAGGCGCAAGCCCGACGCATTTCCTTGCCGCTGCCGGAAATTTATGGCGCGCTTTCAGCCTGGCGGCGCTTGGCTGCACTTGCCTGCGCTTGCCCTGGATTTGCAATGCACTTGCCGCTGATTCCGGCGCTTACTTGCAGCGCACGATCATCGAACGATTCTTGACGTTGGCCGACACGACGTTCGTCACGCTGCCGCCCGCGGTGCCGCCTTCGTCGTTGTCTTTCGACANAATGTCATAACCCGTCGCGCCGCATGCCTTGCCCGCCTGCACATAGCATGAGGCCCAGCTCGAGCCGGCGTCTGCGCCGCTGCAGTTCACGGCGAAGCCGGTCTGGCCGTTCGGCAGATTGATGAGCGACGTCGTGTTCGACGACGCGCAGCCGGCGAGCCCCACGCCCAGCGCGAGCGCCACCGGCAATGCGGCAACGACGGGAGCGCGGCGCAACAGAGCCCGCGCGAGGCCAGGTTGCAGGTGGCTCCCGCGCAGCAATTGCGTCCTGAAATCCATCGTGTTTGTTTCCTTTGATGATGTTGGCTTGCGAGACGCGCAAAGCTCATGGCGTCTCAACAGTGATGCCCGCCGCGCTAACGAGGCGGCGGCTTTCCGTGCCGCTTTCGGTGGCCGCGTCTTCCCAGATGCTGATGGCTTGCGCGATGTCGATGCCGTGACTTTCGGCATACGCAAACCACCTGTTCGCTGCATCCGGCTCGGGCAGTTCGTGATCGTGCAAAAAATATTTTCCCATATTGCGCTCGCTGAACTCGAAATGACGCCGGTGCGACAGCACGGTGTGTGCCGTGCGAACCCATTCGACCTGCGCGAGTCCGACAAGTGCAATGGTGAAAACGCACAGAACCAGCCGCGCAGAACTTATTGGACCGCCGCGCGCCTTACCTGATCATTTCAACGAGGAGAACGAACATGGCTGAACGGGTCAGTGGCCCTTATCGCGGCTATTACATCAGTGCTGCCGCGCGCCTCGTGCCGGCAGCCGACGCACAAAGCGCGGGCGGCACCTACGTCGGTTCGGTGAGCCTCGCCGAGCTTGGCCCGGACGATCCGCATCGCATCGAAACCCTGGTCGATCTCGGCGGTCAGCAGCGCTTTAGCAGCGAAGAAGAGGCGCTTGCCTTCGTCGAACAGGCCGCGCGCGATTACGTCGACCGTCTGCTGGGAGGTAAGTGATGCACGTCGATCGTCTGGCGGGAGGACAGTCATGACGGCGCGCGATGCGAAAGCCCGCGCTCGAACGCATGCAGAAGTTGGCGGCGATTCCCGCGACGCGGCGGGGTGGACCGCGGTCCGGCCCCGCGAGTACCATATTCCGGTCGTCCGGGGCCGGCCGGTTCTCGCGGGCTCCGGTTGTGTACCGGATATTTCTGATGAGGCGACCATGGAAATCAGGTTTCCCGCAGGCGCGCCAGCCTACCGCGATTCCAATCTGACAGTTGTCTTTCCCGCGCTGGTGGACGGTAAGCAGGTCCCGTGCGCAATCTCCGTCGAGGCGCTCGAAGATCACTTCGGTGCGCGCTCCGAAGACCTGGAAGGCTGGATGCGCGCGTTCGACGCCGGGCGTCCGCGCATCGAAGCCGTTGCGCGCGAGCACTTGCAGATCAGTAACGGCACGCCTGTGCTGCTCAAGAGCGGACATTTTCCGCCGGGAAACGTCGCTGGATAGGACACGAAAAAACCTGTTCGGCGAGCGAGACGCGCTCGGCAGCAAGCCGGCTGGATTGTCTCCGCGAAAGTCCGGCACCGGGGCGCAAAGCGTTGGTCGAAGCGCGCGGGCGGGCCCACTTCCCGGCGCAATCAGGACCGAGCCGCGGGCTCGTGATAACGTTGGCTTTCCCATGACTCTGCGCCGCCGTGCGCCGTCTTCCATGTCTCTTTCCGCCTCGCCCGCTGCTAGCGACGAAATCGCGACTTACGTAGCCAACCGCATCGGTTTCATCGAACTGGAAAGGCCTCAGGCGCTCAACGCGCTGTCGGTCGGCATGATCCGCACGATTCACGCCGCGCTCGACGAGTGGCGCGAAAATCCCGACGTGCTCGCGGTCGTCGTGCGCAGCCAGCATCCGCGCGCGTTCTGCGCGGGCGGCGACATTCGCTTCCTGTACCAGTCGGCGCAACGCGGCGAGCATGAAGCGCGCGATGCGTTTTTCATCGAGGAATACCGGCTCAATCACGCGATTTTCGCTTATCCGAAGCCCTACATCGCGTTGACGAACGGCGTGGTGATGGGCGGCGGCGTGGGTATTTCGCAAGGCGCGCATCGCACCGGCGGTCTGCGCGTCGTCACGCAGTCGACGAAGATGGCGATGCCGGAAACGCGCATCGGGCTTTTCCCCGATGTCGGCGCCAGCTGGTTTCTCGCGCGCACGCCCGGCGCGATTGGCCGCTATCTGGCGGTGACGGGCGAAACGATCGGCGCCGCCGACGCGCTGTATGCCGGTCTCGCCGACCTCTACATGGACGATGCCGCGTTGCCTGCGCTGATCGACACCTTGCGCAGCGAACTGTTCGAGCGCGGCGCGGATGTGGTTGCATGCGTCGAGCGCGAAAGCCGCGCGTATCAGGTCGCGCCGCAGCCGGACGAGTCGCCGCTTGCACGCGCGCGTGGGTTGATCGACCGGCATTTCGCGTTGCCGGACATGCCGTGCATTCTTGCTTCGCTTCAGCAAAAGTGCGATCGCGACACGGCCGACTGGGCTGAGCGGACCATCGCGGTGTTGCGCGAGCGCTCGCCGCTTTCAATGGCCGTTTCGCTCGAAATGGTGACGCGCGCGGAAGGCTCGATGGCGGAAGTGCTGCGCGGCGATCTCGATCTCACGCGCTCCAGTTTCCTGCAAGGCGACGCCGTGGAAGGAATTCGCGCGCGGATCATCGACAAGGACAACGCGCCGCGCTGGCGCGTCGCGCGTATTGAAGACGTGAACGCCGCCGACGTCGCGAAGATGTTCGAAAGCCCGTGGCCGGCCAACGAACATCCGCTGCGCGATCTGCGGGGTTGAGCTGCCTGCGGCTCGCGCGATCGAAGCAGCACGTGTCTGGCGTCACGACCCGAGCTGCCCGGAACCGCCGGAAAGCGGTCCGGGGTCCAGCGGTTAAGCGGCTAGACCGGTCGAGCGGTCTAGCGAGTGAACCCGTAAGCCAATAGCCGAGTAAGCGGCCACGCGACCGCCGACCAAGGGCCAATGACCAAGGAGCCATCGGCTACCGATTACCGACCACCGGAGCGAACCGGTAAGCGAATAAAACGGCCAACCATCCACCAGCCAGCCAGCCAGCCAACCAGCGACCCTCAACCACCTCAATCCGCCTCTTCGCTCGCCATGAACGCGCGCATGAAGACAAGCGCGCCCCAGCCCCACATCGCATTCGCGGCAAAACCCATTGAGAGGCGCGGCAGCATGTTGCCGCTCGGCCAGATGCCGCGCAGTGGATCGACGACGAACACGCTCGCCGCCGTCAACACGATGCCACCAAACATGAAGGCGGGCAGCCACGGCGCGCGGCGCTCGGGTGCGACGCGCAACAGCCACGCCATGAGTACAGCCCAGAACGCGCTCCAGATTGCGTTCGCAATGAATTCGGGCAGGCCGAGCGGCAAAAACGGGGCAGTCGAAAAACCGCTTTGATCGATGATGCCGGCTGCGTGCAGCAGCGCCAGCGTCGATTCATGAAAGAACAGCGAAGCTAGGAAACCGGCGACAAACGGCAGGATGAGTTTTTGCATGCATTGCACCGCCAGGGTACAGGCGCGTGGTTCACCCTGCCTGCACCGGATTATTGGAAACGTGCGCCATTATAGCCAGCGGTAGTGGCTTTTCCGGGGGCCTAAAGCGTCGCGTTCGTACGCTTTAGCGTCGGGCTAATCACGGAAGTGGAAAACCTAAGCTAAAAAAAATCGTTCAAAAGCGGCGCCCCGATCCATAGACTGTTTTTCCATGCAGACGGTGCTTGCCACCGTCGCCCATAGCGTCGATACCGCATTTTTTCGTCCTTTCGCCGTGCATCGCCCGGCTCCCGCGTGATGGCCGGCTGGACGCGCGCGGCCGGCCTTTGCGTCGGCGTTTTCGTTTGTCTGCGCAGCATGCACGGTCTTCTTTCAATCCAGTTTTGAATTCGCACGGAGCAGTAAATGAATGTGTTCTGGTTCATACCGACTCATGGCGACAGCCGCTATCTCGGTACGTCGCAAGGTGCGCGCGCTGCGGACTACGACTACTTCCAGCAGATTGCCGTCGCCGCAGACACGCTCGGCTACGAGGGCGTCCTGCTGCCGACCGGCCGTTCGTGCGAGGACGCATGGGTCGTTGCATCGAGCCTGATCGCCGCGACGAAGCGCCTGAAGTTTCTCGTCGCGATCCGTCCGGGCATTTCGTCGCCGGGACTCGCCGCGCGCATGGCCGCGACGTTCGACCGTCTGTCGAACGGGCGCCTGCTGATCAACGTCGTGACAGGCGGCGATGCGGCGGAACTCGAAGGCGACGGTGTGTTCGTCGAGCACGACACGCGCTATGAGATCACCGACGAATTTCTGCACATCTGGCGCAAGCTGCTCACGGCCGCGCATACCAACGACGCGATCGAGTTCGACGGCAAGCATCTGAAGTCGAAGGGCGGCAAAGCTTTGTATCCGCCCGTGCAGAAGCCGCATCCGCCGCTGTGGTTCGGCGGTTCGTCGCCGGCTGCGCACGACATGGCGGGCGAGCATATCGACACCTATCTGACGTGGGGCGAGCCGCCCGCCGCGGTCGCGAAGAAGATCGCCGATATTCGAGCACGTGCGGCTGCGCACGGCCGCACGATCCGCTTCGGGATCCGTCTGCACGTGATCGTGCGCGAGACCGAAGAAGAAGCGTGGGCCGCCGCCGACAAGCTGATCAGCAAGCTCGACGACGAAACCATCGCGCGTGCGCAAGCATCGTTCGGAAAGATGGACTCCGAAGGCCAGCGCCGCATGGCCGCGCTGCACGGCGGCAAGCGCGGTGGGCGCGCGGAGCTCGAGGTCTATCCGAATCTGTGGGCCGGCGTGGGCCTCGTGCGAGGCGGCGCGGGCACTGCGCTCGTCGGCAATCCGGAGCAGGTGGCGGCGCGCATGAAGGAATACGCGGAGCTCGGTATCGAGACGTTCATTCTGTCCGGCTATCCGCATCTCGAAGAGTCGTACCGCTTTGCCGAACTCGTGTTTCCGCTGCTGCCGAACCGGCAGCGCAAGACCTCGAACGGGCCGCTGTCGGGGCCGTTCGGTGAGATCGTCGGCAACAACTATTTGCCGAAGGCGGCGAGCGCCAGCTGAGCGTCATCCGCTTTTGCACGACATCTTCGGTAGTCAATGGGGGAAGTAATCATGGCTCAATCTACTGTGAGTGCGGATCGCGACGAAGGCGCGCGTGCGGGCGCAGCTGTCGATTCCGTGCTTGTTTCGGCCCTCGGGCCGTTACGGCAAGTCGGCGCGTCTCTCGCGCCGTGGATCGCACCGCTGCTGATCCTGCTCGCGTGGGAAGCCGCCGCGCGCAGCGGTGTGCTGTCGACACGCGTTCTGCCCGAACCGCTCGCTGTCGTAAAGGCCGCGTGGTCGCTGATACAGTCGGGCGAAATGTGGGCCGACGTGAAAGTCAGCACGTGGCGCGCGGTTTCCGGTTTTGCGATAGGCGGCGGGGTCGGTCTCGTGCTCGGGCTCGCGACGGGCCTCTTCAAGCCGGTCGAGATCGCACTCGATTCGACCGTGCAGATGATCCGCAATATCCCGGCGCTCGCAATGATTCCGCTCGTGATTCTGTGGTTCGGCATCGAGGAGCAGGCCAAGGTGTTTCTCGTTGCGCTGGGCGTGTTTTTCCCGGTCTACGTGAACACGTTTCACGGCATCCGTTCGGTCGATTCCAATCTGATCGAGATGGCGCGCAGCTATGGTGTGAAGGGCTTTGCACTGTACCGTCATGTGGTTCTGCCGGGCGCGTTGCCGTCGATTCTGGTCGGCGTGCGCTTCGCGTTCGGGCTGATGTGGGTGACGCTGATCGTCGCGGAGACGATTTCCGCGCAATCGGGCATCGGCTATATGACGATGAACGCGCGTGAATTTTTGCAGACGGATGTCGTCGTGGTCGGCATTCTGCTGTACGCGGCGCTCGGCAAGGTCGCCGACGTGCTGGCGAAAAGCCTGGAGCGCGTGTCGCTGCGGTGGCACCCGGCTTATCAACGAGGAGGCAAGGCATGAGCGCAACGACATTTTCCGCGTCGTATGGCGGCATCGCGGGCAGCGATCTGGAAGCGGAACTGGCGCAGGCGCGCATCGCCGATCGCGACGCGCACGTGGCTGGCGGGCTCGAGTATGGCGATGCCGCGCATGACTATGCAGGTGATCACCATCGGCATGTGGGGGCGCTGGCCGACGCGCTGGCGCGGCATGGTGAGAGTAGTGGTGCTGCCGGTGCTAGTGGTGATAGCGGTGCAAATATTGGTAGCGGTGCTAGTGATGCAAGCGGTGCTGACGGAGAAAACGGAGCAGATCGAGCAGGCGGGGCAAACGGTGCTGGCAGAGCAAACAGCGCAGCCGATTATTCAGTGCAGTTGCGCAGCGTCGGCAAGCGCTACGGCGACCGCAAGGTACTGACTGACTTCGACCTGTCGATCGAACGCGGCAGTTTCGTCGCGATTGTCGGCCGCAGCGGCTGCGGGAAATCGACGCTGCTGCGGCTCGTCGCCGGTCTGGAAAAGACCACGGCCGGCGTGCTGGAGAAGCGTGCCGAAGACGGCCGCCCGCTCGACACTCGCATCATGTTCCAGGACGCGCGCCTGTTGCCGTGGAAGAGCGTGCTGCAAAACGTGATGCTTGGACTGCCCCGCAGCGCGCGCGACGACGCGCGTGCGGTGCTCGCCGAAGTGGGCTTGCTGGAGCGCACCAACGACTGGCCCGCGCAGCTTTCCGGCGGTCAGCGTCAACGTGTGGCATTGGCGCGGGCGCTCGTGCATCGTCCGCAATTGCTGCTGCTCGACGAGCCGCTCGGCGCGCTCGATGCATTGACGCGTATCGAAATGCACACGTTGATCGAGCGCCTGTGGCGCGAGCACAAGTTCACAGCATTGCTCGTCACGCATGACGTGCACGAGGCCGTCGCGCTGGGCGACCGCATCCTGCTGATCGAAGAAGGGCGCATCGCGCTCGACCAGCCGGTGCCGCTCGCGCGTCCGCGAGCGCGTGCGTCGGCGGGCTTCGCGGCGCTCGAAGAGCATGTGCTGCAACGCGTGCTGAAGAATGCGCCGAACGACGACGCGTTGTCCGAGAAGACCGACGACGCACGCGGCACCCGTAGCCAGGGCCGCTTCAGGCGGCCTACCGACGTCCGTTGGGCTGTCTAATATCCGTTGACTGACTGTTTTCAATCGCTTCCTGGAGCCACTCGCAATGAGCATTTCCGCAATCAACGTACGCAATCAGTTCAGAGGCAAGGTCAAGGAAATCATCCGCGGGCCGGTCGTTTCCGAAGTCGATGTCGACACGCCGTTTGGCATCGTCACGTCGGTGATCACCACGCGCTCCATCGACGAACTCGACCTGCAGGTCGGCTCCGAAGTTGTAGCGCTCGTCAAGTCGACGGAGGTCTCCATTGCGCGCCTGTAGGCGCTGCGCTATTTCGCGTTCGCGCCGCTGGCGGGGGGTTCGTGCATCATCTTGTCGTTAGTCGGCTTGCGCGGACGCTTGATCGGCATGTTGTCCGGATTGCTCGATCCGGTCGAGCCGGAGGCCGCCTCGGGCGGCTTCACCATCGAGGAAGCAGCGTCGCCCGGCGCCGCCGTCTGTTTTGCCGGCGCAGTGGAGCCCGATGAACTCGCCAGGCCCGTTTGAGCCCATGCCGCCGTTTCGCCCGCCCAGATCGCCGCCAATGCGGCGGCTGCGGTCAAAGTTGTCAGAGTGCTTCGCTTCATCTCCTTCTCCTTTACGTTAATCGCGGCCGGCCTGCTTGTGAGGCTTTCCAGGTAGACCCGCGTTGCCAGCGAAAATTCACGCGCAAGCCATTCCGTCATGACGATGCGCCAACGCGACTGCATCCGCCCTCGAAACTTGCTACGATGAATTCAGCCATTTCGACGGAGGCGGCCATGTCGAAGTCATTGAGTCCGGAAGCGATCGAAGCGTTACGGCGTCTGAACGATGTCGGCGTGGGCCAGCCTCCGCCGAAATTCCCGCAGTCCGTGACGGCCGAGTTGCTCGCCTGCGGGCTCGTCGCCGAGGCAAGCGGCGACGAGGTCGAAATCACCTGTAACGGCAGGCAGTACCTTTCGGGCGATTGCGACTAGGCGCGAGGCGAGGGCGCTTTGGCGGGTGCCGCCTGGTGGCGTGTAGCACGGCGTTTGCAAGCCTGACGTGAGGGCGCGGCGCTGGCGTCAGCGTCGGCATGCTCGCGCGAGGAATGGCCGCCGCGGAATACACGGGACGCGAGGGAGGTAAGGATGGAGCCGAAGGGCCTCGACATGGGGGATTATCAGGAGCGCTATCAGGACTACGACATCGAAGTCGCGGTCGAACAGGTGCTCACCGGCGTCAAGGCGCACTTCCGGGTCCTGCGGGAAAATGCCGTAGTGGTCGACTGGCGGCTCGTGCATATCGACAGTCTATGGTCCACTGAGCATGCCGCGGCCGAGGCAGGCTTTCGCGCGGCGCGCGAAGTGATCGACGCCGGTCTCGCTGCTTAGGCGAGGCGGCGCGTGAAATGGCGAACAGCTTCGACTAAGCTTGGTGGCTCACCCTAACTCGCCGAACACCACCATGCATCTCGCGCCCGCCGTGCCGATCATCCGTATTTTCTCCGAGGAAAAAGCCCGCGAGTTCTACGTGGACTTCCTGGGCTTTACCGTCGATTGGGAACACCGCTTCGGCGATAACTTTCTGCTGTATGCCCAAGTGCGGCGCTCGGATCTCGTCTTGCATCTGAGCGAGCATCACGGCGACGCAACGCCGGGCTCGACGATTTTCGTGTCGGTGCGGGACATCGACGCGCTGCACCGCGAGCTTCAGGCGAAGGACTACCAGTACGCGAAGCCAGGCGTCGAGGCGCTGCCGTGGGGAAAGGTGCTGGAAGTCTCAGATCCGTTCGGTAACCGGATCCGCTTTTGTGAGGCGCCCGAAGATCAGCACGCGGCGCAATAGTGGCGGACGCACGTTCCTGCGATCGCTGGATCTGATTCGCCACGAGCGCATTTGAACGCTATGACCCGCTCCGACTCGACGAGGCCGGTAAACGGAACTGGGCGCCGACATCGGAACCCGATGTTCGGCGCCCAGTTCGCATGCTGCTACGAGGGCAGCACGCTTGACGGCAAATGCTTAGTGGCCGAAGAAAACCGATTGCGGACCCGAAACCGGTTCACGCGTGCCCGATTGCGACGACACGTTGTTCACACCGCCGTACGCGTTCGAATCGGCGTTAGCGCGTTCAGCAGCGACGGTTTGCGCATTCTGGCCTTGTTGCGAAGCCGGCGCGCCGACCGACGGACGATAAAACGGTGCCGGGCCGTAGCCGCTCGCGAAAGCAGGGGCAGCGATCGAGGCGGAAACAGCGACGAGCAGGGCAGCGATAAATTTGGTCTTCATGGTGTACCTCCAACGATTTTCGATTTTCAGGGTGGCGTTGCAGAGCCCGGTGGGCTGTGTTTGCAACGTCGATGAATGCAGTGTATACCCCTACTATCAAAAATTTGTATCGATAATCTGAAATTACTATTCTCGCTGTTGAAATAATGGGTGAGTCCTAGACGTGGCGCGCCTGGGCGGCGGTCTGGCCCCGTTGGGCAAGGCGGTTTCTGTGGTAAAGGACTGGTCGGCGAGGGGTTTTTGGCGGTGTCTGGAGGGCAAAGGAAACTGCCAGATCGACCAATCAAGGCCGCCAACAAAATCCAAAGCAGAAACCAAAAACAAAAACGGCGTTGTGATTTCTCACAACGCCGCTTGCAAATCTTTACTACATGAATTCTTTGGGGTGGCTGATGGGGCTCGAACCCACGACAACAGGAATCACAATCCTGGACTCTACCAACTGAGCTACAGCCACCACTGATATCTGCTTTGACTGCCGGAAAACTTGGCTCGCCAACGAAGAAACGAGATTATACGAACACGAACTGCGTTTGCCTAGACCTTTATTCAAAAATTTCGGCAGGCTCACGCAGATGTTGTCTCGCCTCGTCGAAGATCGCGAGGTCGCGCGCAGTGAGACGCTTGCTATCGGACAGCACGCGGCGCCAGCCGCGCGCACCTGCCTCCCCGCGATAGAGGCCGAGTGCGTGACGTGTGATCGCGCCGAGGTAGGTACCGCGGGCCATCTCGGCCGCGCAATATTCGATCAGCTTCGCCTCGACCTGCTCGCGCGTGAGCGGCGCTTGTGACGACCCATAAAAGCGCGCGTCGACATCAGCCAGCAAATACGGATTGTGATACGCCTCCCTCCCGAGCATCACACCATCGACGTGCTCAAGATGCGTCTCGACTTCGTCAAGCGTCTTGATCCCGCCATTGATCACGATCTCCAGTTGTGGAAAGTCGCGCTTCAACTGATACGCGTAATCGTACTTGAGCGGCGGAATCTCGCGGTTTTCTTTCGGGCTCAGGCCTTTGAGGATCGCGTTGCGTGCGTGGACGATAAAGACGTTGCAGCCGGCGTCCGCAACTGTGCCGACGAAGTCACGCACGAAGCCGTAGTCCTCGACGGCATCCACGCCGATTCGATGTTTGACCGTGACAGGCACCGACACGACGTCGCGCATCGCCTTTACGCAGTCGGCGACCAGTTGCGGCTCGTTCATCAGACACGCACCGAATGCGCCGCGCTGCACACGCTCCGACGGACAGCCGCAATTCAAATTGATTTCGTCGTAGCCCCATTGCTCGCCGAGTTTCGCCGAGCGGGCGAGATCATCGGCCTCGCTGCCGCCGAGTTGCAGCGCGACGGGCGCTTCGTCGGGCGCGAACGCGAGATGGCGCGGCACATCGCCGTGCAGCAGTGCGCCGGTCGTGACCATTTCCGTGTACAGCCACGTATGGCGCGAAATCATGCGATGAAGCGACCGGCAGTGGCGATCGGTCCAGTCCATCATGGGCGCCACGCTGACGCGGCGAGGGCTGGGAACGTGAGGTGAAGACATGGGCGGCCAAACGGCTTGAATCGAAACCACGATTTTACCGCAAGGCAGGCAATCGCCCGGCAAGGCTCGAGTGGCGCGTAACCCTGCGTTGAATTAGCCACCTAACCGTCTTAAGGTCAGTGGGTTCAGGGTAGCTGTCGCCGCTTGCAGCCTTTTGGTTTAATGACTGCGGCCGCCGTGCCCGCCGCCGCCGCCGCTCCACGAACTGCCCCCGCGCGATCCGCCATATCCGCCGCCGTGCCAGCCACCTCCGCCGTGGCCGCCATGCCAGCCACCGCCGCGCCAGTGATCTCCGCCGCCGCCGTGGTAATAGCAGCACCGTCCGCCCCAGCCGCCCCAGATGCCGACCGAGCCGTACACCGGCGCATAGGGCGCACCGTATGCGTAGCCATAAGCCGGGTAATAAGGTTGCGCGTAGCCGTAGTCATAGCCGGGCGCGACTGCGCATCCGCTGACGCCCGCCACTACCGCCAGCAATGCCATCGATGCAAAGAGTCTGCTCACGATCGTCTCCCGTCCCTGACATAAAGAATCAGAAAGATCGCGCGCGAAGGAGTTCACCCATATTTGTGTCCGTGCATTACGGAGGAGGCGCATGCCCGCAGCGGCGCATAGGTCACGCAACACTGCCGTGCCGCGACATGCGCTTGGTGCTTTCGCGGCGACCCGCGCGTGCGCGTCGTTTCATCGCGACAGTTGCTTGATCTTCGGGCGCATGACGGAGCGAAGCCGCACTCATCAACGGATCGAACGAACGCCTCAACGCTTGCGCAAAGGCTCGATCAGCGACGACAAGCCGTTGTGATCGATTTCATGCATCAACGCGAGTAGCCGGCCAATCTCGCCCGGCGGAAAGCCTTGGCTCGCGAACCAGTTCAGGTAATGGCCGGGCAGGTCGGCGATCACGCGACCTTTGTACTTGCCGTAGGGCATCACGCGCGTGACCAGCAACTCGAGATGTTCGGGATTCATCGGATCGATCGACGCAAGGAATGTTGAGCGCAGCGCGTGTTCAGCCGCGGGCCAGAGCCGCATTCTAGCTGTGGTGCAGGCATTGCGCGGGCATGGTAACGTCAGCGGTTTATCTTCATACAACCAACAGGACAAGTTCGATGGAATACCGCAGACTCGGCGATTCGGATGTGCAGGTCAGCCTGATCGGGCTCGGCACCATGACGTGGGGCGAGCAGAACAGCGAGCAGGACGCTCACGCGCAGATCGACTACGCGCTCGATCACGGCATCAACCTGATCGACACCGCAGAGATGTATCCCGTACCGCCGCGTGCGGAGACCCAAGGTTCGACCGAGCGCTTTATCGGCACATGGCTCGCCCAGCATCGCAGCGCACGCGAGAAGATCGTGCTCGCCACCAAGATCGCCGGTCCCGCGCGCCAGCCGCACAACCCGCGTCATATCCGCGGCGAATCCAATCAGTTCGACCGCAAAAATCTGACCGAGGCGCTGAACGACAGCCTCAGGCGTCTGCAAACGGACTACGTCGACCTCTACCAGTTGCACTGGCCGGACCGCAACACGATGACGTTCGGCCGCCCCGCCTATCCGTGGGTCGACGACGAATACACGGTGCCGATCGACGAAACGCTGTCTGTGCTCGCCGACTTCGTGAAGGCGGGCAAGGTGCGCCATGTGGGAGTATCGAATGAAACGCCTTGGGGCGTCGCGCAGTTCCTGCGCGCGTCGGAGAAGCTCGGCTTGCCGCGTATTGTCAGCATTCAGAACCCCTATAGTCTGCTCAATCGCACTTACGAGGTCGGACTGTCCGAATACGCGCACCGCGACAATATCGGCTTGCTCGCGTATTCGCCACTCGCGTTCGGCTGGCTATCCGGCAAGTATGAAGGCGGCGCGCGTCCGGCCGGCGCGCGCATTTCGTTGTTCGAGCGCTTCCAGCGCTACAGCAAGCCGCAAGCGGTGCAGGCCACCACGCGTTACGTCGAGCTGGCGAAGCGCCATCGCATGTCGCCGGCGCAGCTCGCGCTGGCGTTCGTCAATAGCCGGCCGTTCGTCACGAGCAATCTGATCGGCGCGACCTCGCTCGATCAGTTGAAGGAAAACATTGCGAGCGTCGACGTGAAGCTGTCGCAGGACGTGCTCGACGAAATCGACGCGCTGCATCAACTGCAGCCGAACCCGGCGCCTTGAGGACGTCGGGACATGCAACGAAAGGCAAATGTCCCTGCCTGTCGGCGAATCACGACCTAAACTGTGGTGAGCAGGACGGGCTTTCCTCCATTCGTGCGGTGCGGCCGGGCATTGCGCGGCACGTGCGGATGGCAGATGCGGATGGTAGGATGCAGCCCGAAAAATCGGCGGCCGCGGCACGCTTTAGGCCGCGCTGTTCACATACGGCGATAGCACTCAGGACATCGAATGGCGCAACAAAAAACCAACCCAAAACTCGAGCAGGCGCTAACGCGCGGGGATCTTGCAATCCGTCAGGCGAATTCGGCGCGGGCCACCGCGCTGCTGCGCGCGCTAGCCAAAATGATCGTCGATGCCTCGGCGACAATCGGTGTGGAAGCCTTCACGCTGATTCCGGACGGCGACAAGATTTACGATCCCGCCGACGGCCTGTGGCCGCAAGAGCTGCAGATCTCGCTCGACGGTCCAGTTGAGGACGCCGATCCCGACGAGGTCCGCACCGTGCGGCTGATCGCCGATGATCCGGGCACCGTGTTCCGGGTGGAGTGGCAGCGTGCCGATGGCAAGATCGGGCGTCACGAAGGCGGCCCGTTCGCGACAGTCGCGTTCATCTCGGACGTCGACATTCCGTGGACCGACGACGAAGACTGAGTACGCGTCAGTGCTCCATGTTTATTCGCGGGCGTTGACTCCCTGGGTCAACCGCCCGCGATTCGCTTCACATGTTTTCGGCGCGTCGGTATTTACTTCATCATCCTGCGCCGGAACAGCACGGCACAAACGATGAACCCGCCCACCGCATAAGCGGCGAGCACGGCCGCATGCCATAGCGCATTGTCCAGAGGACGCCCGAGCATGGCCGGCCGGATCAGGTCGACCGCGTGCGCGAGAGGCAGCACTTCGGCCGCACCGCGCGCGGCGGCAGGCAACTGCGAGATCGGGAAGAACACGCCGGAGAGCAGCAGCATCGGCGTCAACACGAGCGTCTGATAAAACATGAAAAAGTCGTACGACGGCGCGAGCGCAGTCACGACCATTGCGACGCTCGCAAACGCGAGTCCGGCCAGCACGATCACGGGCAACGCCAACAGCATCGACGGAAAGTTCGCGTAGCCGAGCGCGCCGGCCACCAGCATGATCGCCGCGCCCGACAGCACCGACTTGCTTGCCGCCCAGATCACTTCCCCGAGCACGATATCGCCGAGCGTCAACGGCGTGTGCATAATCGCTTCCCAGGTGCGCTGCACATGCATGCGCGAGAAGCCCGAATACATCGACTCGAAGCTCGCGGACATCATCACGCTCGAGGCAACCGTGCCCGCTGCGAGGAACGAGATATACGACACGCCGTCGACACGACCTACCATTAGCCCGAGCCCGAAGCCGAGGCCGAACAGATAGATCATCGGATCCGCGAGATTGCCGAACATCGAGGCGAGCGCGAGTTTCTTCCACACAAGATAGTTGCGGCGCCATACCGCGATCCAACTGAGTGCGTTGGCGGGCAGCGCGGCGAGCGGGGCCTGGCTGGGCGGCGTGGCTTCTTTGCTTCGATAAGTGCGTGCATCCATTGCGTGTCTTGTGCAGTTCGATGGGAGTCAGTCCTGCATCTCACGGCCGGTGAGGCGCAGGAACACATCTTCGAGATTCGCCGGGCGGTGCAGATAGCGCAGGTCCGCGCGCTGTTTCAGCCGCGCGTGCACCGGTTCGGCGTCGTTCACATAGCAAAAGAGCGTCTCACCGCTGATCTCGGTTCGCTGCGCGAGCGGCGCGAGTTCATCGCGCAATGCGAGCGGATCGGGGCCGAAAATTTCGATCACGTCGCAGCCGATTTCCGACTCGATCAGTGCTCTCGGCGCGCCTTCCGCGATCTTGCGTCCTTCTTCGATAACACATAGCCGGTCGCATAGACGCTCGGCTTCCTCCATGAAATGCGTGGTCAGCAGAATCGTCTTGCCGCGTGCGAGCAACGAGCGCAGCCGCTCCCAGATCAGATGCCGCGCCTGCGGGTCGAGGCCGGTGGTCGGTTCGTCCATGATCAGCACGTCGGGATCGTTGACGAGCGCACGCGCGAGCGTGAGGCGTCGCTTCATGCCGCCCGAGAGTTCGCTTACGCGCGCGTCGGCCTTGCTTTCGAGGCGCGCGAATTCGAGCAGCGACGGCACCATCGCGCGGCATTGCGCGGCGCTCAGCCCGAAGTAGCGGCCGAACACCAGCAGGTTTTCGCGGACCGTGAAGTCGGGATCGAGGTTATCGAACTGCGGCACGACACCGACGCGTGCCCGCGCGATGCGCGCGCGGCCGGGGATCGGCTCGCCGCACAGACGGATCGCGCCGGCGTCCGGCGCGGCAATGCCGAGCAGCATGCGCAACGTGGTGGTTTTGCCCGCGCCGTTGGGCCCGAGCAGGCCGAAGCATTCCCCGGCGTCGACATGAAACGACAATCCGTTGACAACCTTTTTTTCGCCGTAGCTTTTTTCAACCTGCTGGAATTCGATGGGCGTGTCAGGCATGGTCTGCATCGAGGCTCCGGAAAGCGCACGAATGGGCGGGAAGGCTGCTCATTCTAGGCCATCGGTTGCGAAGTGTCGGTGGGTGCGGGCCGCTCGCAGCGCGGGTTCTTGCACTGCCGCATGACAGAGACCTGCGCTTTGGCCGTGGCTCGTGCCTCGTATGCACAAGGCAGGGCAAGCTGCAATCGCACTTAGCGTTTTCCATCCCTTGCAAGCTGAATTGCGGCGCACCATGATTGATTCTGACCGCGCTTTTGCGGAAAGGGGAAAGACGATGGCCAGCTACCAGAAAATCCTGCTGTGCTACGACGGCTCGCGCGAAGGCCGCAAAGCGCTGCGTTGCGGCGCCGATCTTGCGCTGGATCTGAAGGCGGAAACGCATTTGCTCTCGGTTGTGGATATGCGCTCAAGCATTGCGCAAAGCGCGGGCCTCCTGACCGATGTGGCGTGCGGCAGCTTCGAAAAGACCGCGCGGGACATCCTGGAAGAAGGCGTGGACTGGCTGACCGAGCGGGGCGTGAAGGCGCAGGGTCACTTTGCATTCGGCCATCCGATCGACGAGATCGCCAATCTTGCGAATGAATTGCAGGTCGACCTCGTCGTGGTGGGTCACCGTTGCCGCACCGGCTTGTCTCGATGGTGGATGGGCGCGGGTAATACGCCGCTGCTCGACCGCGTGTCGTGCAGCATCCTGGTCGCTTGCTCTTCAGCGCAGGAGCAGCAGCAAGAGGCGGCTTGAGCGTGTGGCTTGGCGCGTGAGCGTGCGGGCTTGGGCATGCGGCATGCGGTATGGGCAGGCCGCTCGGGCACGTTGCCCAAGCATCCGGGATTCAAAGCCGCAAAGCCGCGCTTGCGCTCACTCGTTCAGATTGACCGCCGCCAGCTTCCACGTGAAAAGACCTTCGCGCAGGAAGATCGCGGAGTAACGGGCGTCGCCGGCGCCGTGCTGGTACGTGACGGCGAACTCGTTGAGGCCGCGATAGCCGGCCGTGGTTTGCGGCGGTTGCGGCGGCGCTGTGCTCCTCGCTGCGTTGCCTGTCGCACTACCGGTAGCGCCGCTATTCGCGTTGTTACCCGCACCGGCCGATGCAGGCGCAGGCCCCTTCGCAGCGGGCGGATTGCCGGCGACCGGCGGAGCGGGCGGTCGCTCACCCGGCTCACCGCGCGGCGGCATGCCGTTCAGCAGCGCGGCCACGCCGTCGGGCGTCGCATACGCGTCGACGAGCGGACCGATCAGTGCCACGCCAATCATCGCGCCGATCGCAGCCAACGGATCGCCATTCCCATGTGAGTCCAGCCGGCGCGTTAGCAAGCCTGTGACTTGCTGCTTCAGGCTCTCGCGCAGTGCGGGAAAATCGACGTACTGATTCACCGTCTGCGCGTCGCGTGCGTCGGCGGCGCGTTTGAGGTTATTGAGCGCGATATACGGCGACGCATAAGCGAAACCCAGCGCGGCAATCACCACCATAACGATCAGCGCGACGATAAGCGGACGGGCGCCGCGCTTCTTGTGCATTGAAACTGCCATCGGGCGGAACTCTCTATCAGGTGTGATCTAACGTGGACCGCAGCCGCGTTGAAACGATCCGTGCGCTGCCAGAAAGCATGTTGCCAGCCACGCACCCGCACACCTTACGGCCCATCAGGATTCGAACACCGCGCCGTGGACGTTGGTTTCATCGGCGATGCAGCGATCGATCATGCGGCACACCGCATCCACCGTACCGACCATGATGAGCCGCGATGGCCCGTGGTACACCCGCACAGGCGCGCGCCGCGCCGGCTCGGCTGTATTGAGTCCCGAATTCAGCGACACGCGAGCGAATGCCGGCAATGAAGAAGGCAGCGCAGCTTGCAGGCCGGAGCCGCTAGCGGGCGAATCGAACAGCGACGCAGTAGCGGCCGTGGACGCTTCGATTAATGAGCAAGGCACCAGCTTGCGCAGATGGCGCAGACGGCCGAACTGGCGAAACGGCAACAGGCGGGCAAGGCGTTCCATGAGTCTCTCCGGGCGATTCAACGTAAGTGCTGCTTTAGTCGGTGAGTGAGCGGTTGGCTAATCAGCGGGACGACAACCCAGTGAGCACATTGAGCACGCACTGAACTCGCATTGAGCTTTTTGCCAATTGAGCCGACCTTGCGGGCGCTATCAGAACTCGCCCGGGCGAATCAGCCCGACAGCGATGCCTTCGAGCGCGAAATCCGCACTGCCTGTCTCAACGAAGATGTTCTCGTAATCGGGGTTCTCGGCAATCAGCTCGATACCATTGGGGCGGCGCTTCAGCCGCTTGACGGTGACGTCGTCGCCCAGCCGCGCAATGATGATCTGGCCGTCTTTGGCCTCGCTTCTTTTCTGCACCGCGAGCAGATCGCCGTCGAAGATGCCTGCGTCGCGCATGGACAGGCCGCGCACCTTGAGCAGGTAATCGGGCTTGCTCGAGAACAGCGCTGGGTCGCACGCATAGTGCTGCGCGATATGTTCCTGCGCGAGGATCGGACTACCCGCGGCAACCCGGCCGATCAGCGGCAGCGACAGTTGCATGATGCTGGTGTGCGGCAGCGTGAACTGATGCGGCGCGTCGTCCGGGCCCGCCAGTAAGCGGATGCCGCGCGACGCGCCGGCCGCGAGTTCGATCACGCCCTTGCGGGCAAGCGCCCGCAGATGCTCTTCAGCCGAATTGGCCGAACTGAAACCCAGCTCGGCAGCGATCTCCGCACGGGTGGGCGGAAAACCGGTGCGTTCGATAGCCCGGCGGATCAGATCGAAAACCTGCTGCTGTCGTGCGGTGAGTTTGGTCATAGGGCCACTGTATGGATGAACAGGTGGCTGTATTTTTATACAGTATTCGGCGCAATTCAAGCTTTACTTTAAGTTCGCGCGGGACACCGCAGCTGCGACGTCGCAAATCGACGTCGGGACAGTCGTTTTCATGCCGCAACGCCTTATCTGGCTGTCATTACCACTTTTGCGTATTAAAAAATGAAGAAACATTATTTTTAATGATGAAAGGCCTTCGATAGACTGGCCTTCCAGTCGCTCATGTGCACGTGACCCGACGCAGAACAACACCAGACGCTGTTTCAGCGGACCAACACGCGGAGAACTTGGCATGAACTATCAGGACACCGGGCGGGCAGGCAAGCGGCGAAAACTCATCGCAGCGCTTGCGCTCGGCGCGGCAACTGCGCTTGGCGCGCTCGGCGCAGCCGGCCACGCGCAAGCCGCCGACACCACGCTGCTGAACGTTTCGTACGACCCGACTCGCGAGCTCTACCAGGACGTGAATCAGGCCTTCGGCAAGGAATGGAAGGCGAAAACCGGCGAAACGGTCACGTTCAAGCAGTCACACGGCGGTTCGGGCGCGCAGGCGCGCTCGGTGCTCGACGGTTTGCAGGCCGACGTCGTGACGCTTGCGCTCGCTTACGACATCGACGCGATCGCGAACAAGGGTTTGATCGACAAGGGCTGGCAAAAGCGCTTGCCCGATAACGCGTCGCCGTACACGTCGACGATCGTGTTTCTGGTGCGCAAGGGCAACCCGAAGCACATCAAGGATTGGGACGATTTGACGAAGCCGGGCGTGTCAATCGTGACGCCGAATCCAAAGACTTCGGGCGGTGCGCGCTGGAACTATCTCGCGGCGTGGGCGTATGCCGCGCATCAGCCGGGCGGCAACGACCAGAAGGCCAGGGAATTTGTCGGCAAGCTGTACAAGAACGCCGGCGTGCTCGATTCCGGTGCGCGCGGGGCGACCACCAGCTTCGTGCAACGCGGCATCGGCGATGTGCTGATCGCGTGGGAAAACGAGGCGTTTCTGTCGCTGAAGGAATTCGGTCCGGACAAGTTCCAGATCGTCGTGCCGTCCGTGAGCATTCTGGCCGAGCCGCCGGTGGCCGTGGTGGATAAGGTCGTCGACAAGCACGGCACGCGCAAGCTGGCCGAAGCGTACCTGAACTTCCTCTATAGCGAGCAGGGCCAGGAAATCGCTGCGAAGAACTTCTACCGTCCGCGTTCGAACAAGGTTCCGGCCGAACTGACCTCGAAGTTTCCGAAGCTGAAACTGTACACGGTCGACGATTCGTTCGGCGGCTGGGCCAACGCGCAGAAGACGCACTTTGCCGACGGCGGCGTGTTCGATTCGATCTACCAGCCGCAGTAACACGGCTGAAGTCCGCGCTGCAGCCGGCGGGCTGGGCCATGCGACGCGCCATTGCGCGTCACTTCCGGAGCGTGCCAGTGGCGCGCTTTTGGCCGATCAGGACCAGGCGGCCGGCAGCACGAGCATCAACCTGAAAGAGTAAGAGCATGACCACGTTGACCTTCCGGAAACCGAGCGCCTTGCCCGGTTTCGGCCTGACACTCGGCATCACGGTGGCTTATCTGAGCCTCGTGGTGCTGATTCCGCTCACAGCGACCTTTCTGAAGACGGCGACGCTCGACTGGAGCCAGTTCGTGCGCGCGGTCAGTTCGCCACGCGTGCTGGCCTCGTACCGGCTGACTTTCTTTTCCGCGCTGGGCGGGGCGCTGATCAACGCGGTGTTCGGCTTTCTGGTCGCATGGGTGCTTGTGCGGTATAGGTTTCCGTTCAAGCGCATCGTCGACGCCGTGGTCGATCTGCCGTTTGCGCTGCCCACGTCGGTGGCCGGCATTTCGCTGGCGGCGGTGTACGCGGGCAACGGCTGGATCGGACAGTTCCTCGAGCCGCTCGGGCTAAAGGTCGCTTTCACGCCAGTGGGCGTGCTCGTCGCGCTCACGTTCATCGGTTTGCCGTTCGTCGTGCGCACGGTGCAGCCGGTGCTCGAAGAGTTCGAGCGCGAGCAGGAAGAGGCCGCCGCGTGCCTCGGCGCATCGCGCTGGCTGACGTTTCGCCGCGTGGTGTTGCCGGCGGTGTTGCCGGCGTTGCTGACGGGCTTCGCACTCGCGTTCGCGCGCGCACTCGGCGAATACGGCTCGGTCATTTTCATTGCGGGCAATGTGCCGATGAAGTCGGAAATCACGTCGCTCCTCATCATCACCAAGCTCGAGCAGTATGACTACGCCGGGGCTACCGCGCTTGCCGTCGTGATGCTCGTCGTCTCGTTCCTGATGCTGCTCTTCATCAATACGCTCCAGTGGTATTTGCAGCGCCGCACGAGTCGCGGCAGCGCGGGGCCGGCGCCGGCCGCGGTAAGCGTTGCAAGCATCGGCGGAGGCCTGCAATGAGCCGCCATCCGGCCGATAGCATCGATCACGCGGACGGTGGGAAGGCGCACGCCGTGGCTCCGCGCGCGCCACTGAACGTGGCGCGCCGGCCCGATCCGGTCACTGAACCGCCGCTCGTGCGCTGGATTCTGACCGGCATCGCGCTGTTGTTTCTCGCGCTCTTTCTCGTCGTGCCGCTCGTCGCCGTGTTTTATCAGGCGTTGAACAAGGGCCTCGGTTTCTATCTGGAATCGCTCGCGGACCCGGACGCGCTCGCGGCCATCAAGCTGACGGCGATTACGGCAGGAATTGCGGTGCCGCTGAATCTCGTGTTCGGCCTCGCGGCTTCGTGGTGTATCGCGAAATTCGAGTTTCGCGGCAAGGCGCTCCTGACCACACTGATCGATCTGCCGTTCTCGGTGTCGCCAGTGATCTCGGGTCTCATCTATGTGTTGATGTTCGGCGCGCAAGGATGGTTCGGCCCGTGGCTGCAAGCGCATAACGTGCAGATCATTTTCGCGGTGCCCGGCATTGTGCTCGCGACGATCTTCGTGACGTTCCCGTTCGTCGCGCGCGAACTGATTCCGCTGATGCAGGCGCAAGGCAACGACGAAGAAGAAGCCGCGCATGTGCTCGGTGCGTCCGGCTGGCAGATCTTTCGCCGCGTCACGCTGCCCAACGTGAAGTGGGGCCTGCTGTATGGCGTGATTCTGTGCAATGCGCGCGCGATGGGCGAGTTCGGCGCAGTGTCGGTCGTGTCGGGCCATATTCGCGGCCAGACCGACACGATGCCGCTGCACGTCGAAATCCTCTACAACGAATACAACTTCTCGGCGGCGTTCGCGGTGGCCTCGGTGCTGGCCTCGCTCGCACTCGTGACGCTCGCGCTGAAGCTGCTCGCCGAGCGTCATATGTCGGCGGAACTGTCGGACGCTCGCGATGTGCCTGCGCATGCCGGACCTGTCGCTCTGCCTGCGGCTCTATCCTCGGCTTCGTCGGCTTCGTCTTTCGCTTCCCCGTCCGCTTCGGCTACTACTGCTCAGCCGCGGAAAACACAAGTCTCGCAGCAACATCCGCTCAAGCAAGGAGAGCTGTAATGGGTATCACCGTACGTAACCTGCAGAAGCGCTTCGGCGATTTCGTCGCGCTGGACAATGTCTCGCTCGACTTTCCGCCGGGCGAACTGGTTGCGCTGCTCGGGCCCTCGGGGTGTGGCAAGACCACGTTGTTGCGCGTGATCGCGGGTCTCGAGTACGCGGACGGCGGTCAGGTCGTGCTGCAAGGCCAGGACGTCGCAACCGTCGGCGCCCGTGAGCGCGAAGTGGGCTTCGTGTTCCAGCATTACGCGTTGTTCCGTCATATGACGGTGTTCGAAAACGTGGCGTTCGGCTTGCGCGTGAAGCCGAGGAAGGAGCGTCCGTCGGAAGCGGTGATCCGCGAGAAGGTCCATGAACTGCTCAAGCTGGTGCAGCTCGATTGGCTCGCGCAGCGCTACCCGTCGGAACTGTCGGGCGGACAGCGGCAGCGTATCGCACTGGCCCGCGCGCTTGCAGTCGAGCCCAAGGTGCTGCTTCTCGACGAACCGTTCGGCGCCCTCGATGCGAAGGTCCGCAAGGAATTGCGCAGTTGGTTGCGGCGGCTGCACGACGATCTTCACATCTCGACCATTTTCGTCACGCACGACCAGGAAGAGGCGCTCGAAGTGGCGGACCGTATCGTCGTGCTCAATCGCGGACACGTGGAGCAGGTCGGCAGTCCGCAGGACGTGTACGACCACCCGCAAACGTCGTTTGTCTACGAGTTTCTCGGTGCGGCGAACCGCTTGCACGGCAAGGTCGACGCGAGCGGTTTCGTGGTGGACGGCGCTGCGTTGCCGGTTGCGATCAGCACCGATTTCAGCGGCCCGGCTTTCGCCTACGTGCGTCCGCACGATCTGCAGTTGTATCCGCAGTCGGCGGGACATCGCGAGGGTATCGTCGTCGATGTGCGGCGCGTCGTGACATTGGGCGGCTCGGTGCGGGTCGAACTCGCGGGGCGCGAGGGCAATCTGCTCGAAGCCGAACTCGATCGCGAAGCGTGGCGCGAACTGCAACTGGCGGTCGGCGACGGCGTGACCGCGGTGCCGCGCGCGCTGCGTCTGTTCCCGGCGCAATGAGCGCATGACTCGATGCGACGCAACGCGAACGAACTGAATAACTCGAACAACCTGACTCTCGCTGAACCGGACACTTCAAGATGAACTTCCAGCAATTGCGCTTCGTGCGCGAGGCCGTGCGGCAGAACATGAACCTGACCGAAGTGGCGAACGTGCTGTACACGTCGCAGTCGGGCGTATCGAAACAGATCAAGGACCTCGAGGACGAACTCGGCGTCGACATCTTCATTCGACGCGGCAAGCGCCTTACGGGTCTCACCGAACCGGGCAAGGCGGTGCATCAACTGATCGAGCGGATGCTGCTCGATGCGGAGAACTTGCGTCGCGTCGCGCGCCAGTACGCGGATCAGGACAGCGGCCATCTGGTCGTGGCGACCACGCACACGCAGGCCCGTTACGCGCTGCCGAAGGTGATTCGTCAGTTCACCGAGGTTTTTCCGAAGGTGCATCTGGCGCTGCGCCAGGGTAGTCCGCAACAAATCGCTCAGATGATCATCAATGGCGAAGCCGATATCGGCATTTCGACGGAAGCGCTCGACCGTTTCCCCGATATCGTCACGTTTCCGTGCTATTCGTGGCATCACGTGGTGGTCGTGCCGAAGGATCATCCGCTCGTTGGCCGCCCGAATCTGACGCTCGACGAAATCGCCGAATTCCCGATCGTCACGTATGACCAGGATTTTACGGGCCGCTCGCATATCGACCAGGCGTTCGCGAAAGCGGGAGCGCTGCCCGACGTGGTGCTGACCGCAATCGACGCCGACGTGATCAAGACCTACGTCGAGCTTGGAATGGGTATCGGCGTGGTCGCAGCAATGGCCTACGATCCGAAGCGCGACAGCGAACTGGTCGCGCTCGACACGCAGCATCTGTTCGAGGCGAGCACGACGCGTGTCGGCTTGCGCAAGGGCGCGTTTTTGCGCGCGTACGCGTACCGTCTGATCGAGATGTTCGCACCGCAACTGACCGAGGCGGAAATCGCCGCGCAGTTGCGCGAGGCAGTGTGAAGCGCTAGGAGCCGAAGCGGCTTTTGCCGGTTCAAAGGCGCGCGACGGCAGCGCATCATCGCTTACAATCGCCGCCATGAACTCACAGACCTCCTCCTCAAGCGCCGTGGCGCCGCTGCCGCGCATCGCCGTGCTCGCCACCGGCGGCACGATTGCCGGCGCGGCCGCCGACGCCACCAATACGTCGGGCTACCAGGCCGGTGTGGTCGGCGTCGAACAATTGCTGGCCGTCGTGCCGGCCTTGTCGACGGTGGCCCGCATCGCGCCCGAGCAGATCGCGAGCGTCGACAGCAAGGACATGGCGATGCCGCTGTGGACCACGCTCGCGCAACGCATCAACGCGCTGCTTGCCGCCGACGACATCGACGGCGTGGTGGTCACGCATGGTACCGATACGCTGGAAGAAACGGCGTATTTGCTGCATCTGACTATCAAGTCCGATAAGCCGGTGGTGCTGACAGCCGCAATGCGGCCGGCGTCGGCGTTGTCCGCCGACGGTCCGCTCAATCTGTTGAACGCCGTGACTGTCGCGGCAAATGCGGACGCGCGCGGGCAGGGCGTACTCGTTGCATTCAACAACAGGATTCACAGCGCGCGCGACGTGGTCAAGACGAGCACCTATGCCGTCGATGCATTCCAGTCGCCGGAAATCGGCGCGCTTGGCTGGGTGCAGGATGGACGCGTCGAGTTTCAGCGCAGCGTGGTGCGTCGGCATACGCTCGCGACTGAATTCGTGATCGGCGGGAATTGGCCGCATGTGGAAATCGTCGTGAGCTATGCCGGCGTGTCGCGCATTGCCGTCGATGCGCTCGTGACGGCCGGCGTGCGCGGCATCGTCGTCGCGGGCACGGGTAATGGTTCGATTCACGCGTCGCTCGCGCAGGCGCTTGCCGATGCCGCTTCGCAGGGCGTTGCGGTGGTGCGTTCGTCGCGAGTGGGCTCAGGGCATGTGATGCGCAATGGCGCAGCCGCCGACGATGCACTCGGCTTCGTCAGCGCCGGCTCGCTTAATCCGTACAAGGCACGCGTGCTGCTGATGCTGGCGTTGGCCGCGGGCGGCGCGGGGCCGGTCGCGCTGCAAAAGGCGTTCGATACGTATTGACGCTGCGCGGTCTTTAGCACAATGCGCTGAACGAAAAACGCGGCGCTCGAGTAGCTACTTCGAGCGCCGCGTTGTTGTTTACTGCGGTGTTTTACTCGCGCAATGTGGGCGCTTGCAATGGCTTATCACACAGCCGGAATCACCAGCACCTGGCCCGGATAGATCTTGTCCGGGCTCTTCAGCATCGGCGTATTGGCCTGGAAGATCACGTCGTTTTTCGCGCCGCTGCCGTAGTACTTCTCGGCGATCTTCCACAGGTTGTCGCCCGGCACCACCGTATGGAACTGCGTGGGTGCCGCGGCGGGCGCGGTCACGCTCAGTTGATCGTCCACCTTGTCGACGTTCTGCACATTGCCGGCTGCGACCAGAATCTTGTCCTTGGTCGACTGGTCCGCCGCTTCGCCCGATACGGTCACTGTGTGGCTCGTGCCGTCGTACGTGACTTGCAGACTGGTTGCGTCCAGACCCTGGCTGCGGATGTAAGTCGCGATCGCGTCGCCCGCGGTCTTGTTCAGCGCCGCAAGGTCGGGTGCGGCGGGCGCGGATTCAGCCTTGGCCGGCGTGGACGCGGCGCTGAACAGTTTTTCGCCGGCTTCCTTGATGAAACTGAGAATACCCATCGATCACACTCCTCATGTTGGTACGCAAGCATGCTTTGCGTACGGGTTAAGCACTCGTTGCGATGCACGCGGCCGCGAAGCGCCAGCGAACGGAACACGCCGCACAACGCGCATGCGATGACGAAGCGGCACGCGCGCCCGAATGCATCCAGCAGACTCACGAGTGTAGGAGAAAAGCTGATGGGGAAGTGTCAAGAAAGGTAGGGAGGCGGGCACGAAGTTGCAAGCAAATGCAAGCGAACGTGCATCCCGGCGGCGCATGAGCGAGCGCGCTGCGCGACTGAATGGCGGAAAAAGCATGAACAAGAATCCGACAGCCGGACACCCGACGACGACGTCTGACCGACCAAGGCTTCCCCGGCGTCGCCGGGTGCCGCTGCGGACCCCACTTTGCCGCTCTCAGCCCAGAGCGGCACGATTTGCCCGTTCCGCCACGATGCCGCGCGACGAACCGGGCGCCCCACTTGCGATTGCCGTGGCGTTGACGAGCCAACATCCGAGGCAATCGGTATTACTGAACTATCGGCGGGTTGCGAGGCATGCGGCCGTTGCTGATTCGAATCCGCAGCCCGCGAAGAAACGCCGCAGGATCAAGCTGCTTTCGCTTCGCTATCCGGCGCTTGCGCGACTTCATAGTTCGCCATGATTTCCAGCGCGCGAACCATCGCGGAGTGATCCCATGCCTTGCCGCCGTTGGCCGCGCATACGCTGAACAATTGCTGCGCACTCGCGGTGTGCGGCAGCGCGATGCCCAGCTTGCGCGCGCCGTCGAGTGCGAGGTTCAGATCCTTTTGATGCAGTTCGATACGGAAGCCCGGATTGAACGTGCGCCTGGTCATCCGTTCGCCATGCACTTCCAGAATGCGCGACGAAGCGAAGCCGCCCATCAACGCCTTGCGCACACGTTCCGGATCGGCACCCGAGCGGGACGCGAACAGCAGTGCTTCGGCTACCGCTTCGATGTTCAGCGCGACGATGATCTGGTTCGCGACCTTGCACGTCTGGCCTGCACCGTTCTCGCCGATCAGCGAGATGTTCTTGCCCATCAGTTCGAACAGCGGTTTTGCCTGCGCGAAGGCTTTTTCCGGACCGCCCACCATGATCGTGAGCGTTGCTTCGCGCGCGCCGACTTCGCCACCGGACACGGGCGCATCGAGGTAGTCGACGCCGAGCGCGTTGATCTTCTTCGCGAACTCCTGTGTATCGAGCGGCGAGATCGAGCTCATGTCGATCACGAGCTTGCCTGCCGTCAGACCGGCGGCCACGCCGTCGTCGGCGAACAGAACGTTGGCCACGTCAGGCGTATCGGGCACCATGATGATGACGATGTCGGCGGCTTGCGCGACCGCGGTCGAATTGGCCACGACGTTCGTGCTCTTGCCCAGATCTTCGGGCACCGGGTATGCGCCGTTTACGAACAGCGTGTGACCGCCCTTGATGAGGTTGCGCGCCATATGTGCGCCCATGATGCCGAGCCCGATGAAACCGATCTTTGCCATGTGTGTGAATCTCCAGTGTTTCCAGTGTTGTTTGCGGCCCCTTTACGGGGCTTTTATGGGCGCGTCATGCGCCTGATCTGACCGATGCCGTGTTCACAGCGCGTCGGTCAGGCCGCGGCGTGCGCGGCGCCGCGTGTTTGCCCAGCAACGCTTTGCACCCAGCCGAGGCCGGCGGTGGTGGTCGTGCGTGGCTTGTATTCGCAGCCGACGTAGCCGTCGTACCCAATCGAGTCGAGCAGGTCGAACAGGAACGGGTAGTTGATTTCGCCGGTGCCGGGTTCGTTGCGCCCCGGGTTGTCGGCGAGCTGGATATGCGCGATTTGCGGCAGATTCTTTTTGATCGTTGCCGCGAGTTCGCCTTCCATCCGTTGCATGTGATAGATGTCGTATTGCAGGAACAGATTGTCCGAGTCCACCGCGCGGATCACGTCGAGGCCTTCGGCCGAACGGTTCAGCGCGAAGCCCGGAATGTCGTAGGAATTACACGGCTCGACCAGTAGCTTGATGCCAGCCTTCTTCAATTCACCCGCAGCAAAACGCAGGTTATCGACGATGGTCGAGCGTGCCTTGTCCGCATCGACGCCCGCGGTCGGAATGCCGACGAGGCAGTTCAATTGCGGCACCTTCAGCGCGCTTGCGTATTCGATCGCACGGCCCACGCCTTCCTGGAACTCGCTCACGCGATCGGGCAGACACGCGATGCCGCGCTCGCCGGCCTCCCAGTTGCCCGCGGGCAAATTGTGCAGCACGAGCTTCAGCCGATTCTGCTCAAGACGCTCGCTCAACTCGGCGATTCGATACGGATACGGAAACAGGAATTCGACAGCGCTAAACCCCGCGTCCGCTGCGGCCGTGAAGCGCTCAAGGAACGGAACCTCGTTGAAAAGCATGGTGAGATTCGCTGCAAATTTCGGCATGGTACGTAGGTCTCTTTGGTCGGTCAGTGGAAAAGCTTCATGACGCGATTGCAACGAAGTCGTGCAATCGCGCTCAAGCGGTCGAAGTCGTACAGATCAGTCGAGCATGCTGATCGCAGTCGGCGCGTCTTCGCGCTTCGCGGCCAGTTCTTCGAACTCGTTGATCGCATCGATTTCCGTGCCCATCGAAATGTTGGTCACGCGTTCCAGAATCACTTCGACGACCACCGGCACGTTGAACTCGGAGAGCATCGACTGTGCTTTTTGCAGCGCGGGCTTAAGCTCTTCCGGCTTGAACACGCGAATCGCCTTGCAACCGAGACCTTCGGCCACCGCGACGTGGTCGACGCCGTAGCCGTTGGTTTCCGGCGAGTTGATGTTTTCGAAGCCGAGCTGCACGCAGAAGTCCATGTCGAATGCGCGCTGCGCCTGGCGGATCAGGCCGAGGTACGAGTTGTTCACGACCACATGCACGTACGGCAGCTTGAATTGCGCGCCGGCCGCGAGTTCTTCGATCATGAACTGGAAGTCGTAGTCACCAGAAAGCGCGACGATCGGTCGTTGTGGGTCAGCGGCGCGCACGCCGAGCGCTGCCGGAATCGTCCAGCCGAGCGGGCCAGCCTGGCCGCAGTTGATCCAGTTGCGCGCTTTATAGACATGCAGGAATTGCGCGCCGGCGATCTGCGAAAGACCGATCGTGCTCACGTAGCACGTGTCGCGGCCGAACACCTGGTTCATCTCTTCGTAGACGCGCTGCGGCTTCATCGGCACGTTGTCGAAGTGCGTCTTGCGATGCATGGTCTGCTTGCGCTGCTGGCAATCGGCGACCCATGCGCTGCGATCCTTCAGCTTGCCTGCGGCCTTCCATTCGTTGGCGACTTCGACGAACAGTTCGAGCGCGGCCTTCGCGTCCGACACGATGCCCAGATCCGGGCCGAACACGCGGCCGATTTGCGTCGGCTCGATGTCCACGTGCACGAACTTGCGGCCCTTCGTATAGACGTCGATGCTGCCCGTGTGACGGTTGGCCCAGCGGTTGCCGATGCCGAGCACGAAGTCGGAGGCAAGCATCGTCGCGTTGCCGTAGCGGTGCGAGGTTTGCAGACCGACCATGCCGGCCATCAGCGGATGGTCGTCGGGAATCGCGCCCCACGACATCAGCGTCGGAATCACTGGCACGCCGATGGTTTCGGCGAACGTGACGAGCAAATCCTCAGCGGCTGCGTTCAGCACGCCGCCGCCCGAGACGATCAGCGGCTTCTCGGAATCGTTGAGCAAGGTGAGGGCGGCTTCGATCTGTTTGCGCGTCGCCTTCGGCTTGTAGACCGGCAGCGGTTCGTAGGTGTCGATATCGAATTCGATTTCGGCGAGTTGCACGTCGATCGGCAAGTCGACCAGCACGGGGCCGGGACGGCCCGAGCGCATCAGGTGAAATGCCTGCTGGAACACGCGCGGCACGAGCGCCGGCTCGCGCACCGTCACGGCCCACTTGGTGACGGGCTTGGCGATCGATTCGATGTCGACGGCCTGGAAATCTTCCTTGTACAGACGCGCGCGCGGCGCTTGTCCGGTGATAGCCAGAATAGGGATCGAGTCGGCCTGAGCGGAGTACAAACCGGTGATCATGTCGGTGCCGGCGGGGCCCGACGTGCCGATGCACACGCCGATATTGCCCGGCTGCGCGCGTGTGTAACCTTCGGCCATGTGCGAAGCGCCCTCGACATGGCGCGCGAGCACGTGGCTGATGTTGCCCGCCCGGCGCATGGCCGAGTAGAACGGGTTGATCGCTGCGCCCGGCACGCCGAACGCGGTGTCGATACCTTCTTTTTCGAGCACCAGTACGGCGGCGTCGACGGCTCTCATCTTGGCCATGAATGTCTCCTGAATGTTTGGGATGGGCAAATAAGGCTGTTGAACGCACTTTAGGCTTGACCTAAAGGTTTGATAAGATCAGTCGGTGTCGCTTATTTCGAAACAAAAAGTATGGAATGGGGCGACGGAATGGTGGGCGGCGCGGGTGTTGGGCGTTGGGGGCTTTGCGTGAGACTGGACTTACGCGCTGAAAAGCGGATTTGGGGGCAGGTGAAGCGCTAGCTCGGGTCGACTCGCGGTGCGTGGGACACGAGTAAGCGCTGAAGCGCTAACTCGGATCGACTCGCGGTGCGTGGGACACGAGTAAGCGCTGAAGCGCCAACTCGGGTCGACACAGGAGACAACGGTGGATCGCTTCAAACAGATCGAAACCTTTGTGCGCGTCGCGGACGCGGGCAGCCTCGCCGCCGCGGCTTTGGAGGAGGGCGTGTCGCCTGTGATCCTCGGCCGCCGCATCGACGCGCTCGAAAAACGCCTCGGCGTGAAGCTGATGTACCGCTCGACGCGGCGGCTCGTCGTCAGCGAGGACGGCGCCGCGTTTCTGGAGCGCTGCCGCGGACTATTGACCGAATGGGACCAGGCCGAGAACGAACTGAGCGCCGGACGCCGCGCGGTGAACGGCCATCTGATCGTGTCGGCGCCCGCCGCGTTCGGCCGCAAGCACGTCGCGCCGCTCGCGCCGGCGTTTGTCGCCGACAAGCCGGAACTACAGGTGTCGTTCAACCTGACCGACCGCGTCGTCGATCTGGTGCGCGAGGGTTACGACCTGTCGATACGCATCGGCGGTGCGGTCGATCCGAACTTCGTCGCGGTGAAGCTGGCGTCGAACCGCCGCGTGGTTTGCGGCACGCCCGACTATTTTCGCAAGCACGGCAAGCCGAAAACGCTCGAGGACCTCCCGCGGCACAACTGTCTGGCGTTCAATCTGCAAGGCGGCCAGAACCGAGGCTGGTATTTCCGCCGTAACGGCAAGCTCGTCACGGTGCGTGTGGGCGGCACGCTCGATTGCAACGACGGCGAACTACTGCACCGCTGGGTGTCCGAAGGGCTTGGGCTCGGCTGGCGTTCCACGTGGGAAATCCAGCAGCAGCTCGCGCGCGGCGAACTGGAAACGGTGCTCGACGAATTCGCGCTGCCCGACTACGACATTCTCGCGGTCTACCCGCAGCAACGCTACGTGCCGGCCAAGGTGCGCTATTTCATCGATTACCTGAAAGAAATCTACGCGAGCGAGGATTACTGGAACCAGCCGGCGTATTAGCGCGCTGAGACCCGCGAGCATGGCGGCGTGGCGCAATCGCTGGCACCGCGGCGGGCGCGGCGTGGGAACAGGCGAGGAAGCGGACCTTGAAGCGCGAACCTCGAAGCGGCACGGAAGACACATCTGCAAGCGGCACAGAGGGTCGAAAGCGCCCGACGGGCAACCGAGCGACGAGGAAGCTCATATTGTTCGTGCAACGCCCAAGCTAAATCATTGAAAACACGCCTGAATCGCTTGCTGAGACGATGCAATGCCTTGCAAGCCGACCCCGATCGGGCTACAATCTTCGGCTTCTCACTTGCCGCACCGGTTCAGACGCCCGGGTGGCTTAAATCCACAAGGAGTGTGTATGCGTCATTATGAAATCGTCTTTATCGTGCATCCCGATCAGAGCGAGCAGGTGCCCGCCATGATCGAGCGTTACAAGGGCACGATCACGTCGCACGGTGGCCAGATCCACCGTATCGAAGACTGGGGCCGTCGCCAACTGGCCTACATGATCGAGAAACTCGCGAAGGCTCACTACGTCTGCATGAACATCGAATGCGACCAGACCACGCTCGACGAGCTGGAACACGCGTTCAAGTTCAACGACGCCGTGCTGCGTCACCTCATCGTCAAGATGAAGAAGGCCGAAACCGGCCCTTCGCCGATGATGAAGGAAGTGCAGCGCGAAGAAGCCAAGAAGTCGGCTGCTACGCAACCGTCCGAAGCGCAGGCTTAAGACACACTATTTAAGCTACCAGATCAAGCGTCACCCTCGTCAAAGGCTTCATGAACCGGCTGCAACTCACGGCCAGCGTCGTCGAACGCGAACCGGTGCGGTACACCCCCGCCGGCGTTCCGATTGCAGGCTGCACGTTGCACCACCGCACGGAAGTCGTCGAAGCCGGTATTGCCCGGCAAGTCGAACTGACCATGCAGGCGGTAGCCGCAGGCGAGGCGAGCGGTAAGCTGGAAAGCTGTCCGATGGGCGTGGAAACGCTCTTCACAGGCTTCCTGGCAAAAAAGCACCGCAACGCAAGAACTCTGGTATTTCACATCACAGCATTGCAGGACATTGGAAAGGACTGAATATGCCCCGCCCGACTGGTAAGAAATTCGACAAGCGTCGTCAGCAACAAAATCCGCTCTTCAAGCGCAAGAAGTTCTGCCGTTTCACGGCTGCTGGCGTCGAATACATCGACTACAAAGACATCGAAACGCTGAAGGACTTCATCGGCGAAAACGGCAAGATCACGCCGGCGCGTCTTACGGGTACGAAGTCGCACTATCAACGCCAGCTGGACACGGCCATCAAGCGCGCACGTTTCCTCGCGCTCGTGCCGTACACCGACCAGCACAAGGCCTAACCCGACGACGCGATAAGGAGCATCCGAATGCAAATCATTCTTCTGGAAAAAGTCGTCAATCTGGGCAACCTGGGCGATATCGTGAAGGTCAAAGACGGTTACGCACGTAACTTCCTGATCCCGAACAAGCAGGCTCGCCGTGCAACGAAGGAAGCGCTGGCTGAATTCGAAGTCCGCCGCGCTGAACTCGAAAAAACCGCCGCTGAAAAGCTGGCTGCTGCTCAAGCTCAAGGCGAAAAGCTGGCTGGCTCGACGGTTCAGATCGGCCAGAAGGCCGGTGTGGACGGCCGTCTGTTCGGCTCGGTGACGAACGCCGACATCGCCGAAGCACTGGGCAAGCAAGGTTTCGCAGTGGAAAAGGCGCAAGTGCGCCTGCCGGAAGGCCCGCTGAAGATTGTGGGCGATCACCCGGTTCAGGTTTCGCTGCACACCGACGTCGTTGTCGATGTGACGGTGTCGGTACTCGGCGAGCACGTGTAAGCCGACCGCATCTGAACTGACCGCATCAAGCATCAGATAGTATTGGCCAGGTTGTTGCTGGCTAAGGGCAGGGGCCGGGCAACCGGCCCCTGCCTTTTTTGTGGCCGTTATTTTTTGCTCCTCCCGCTGGCCGCGGTCGCCTGATTTCCACGATAATTCCTCTCCATGAACGCACCGTCCAAAGATCCCCAACTCGAGTCGCTGAAAGTCCCGCCGCATTCGATCGAGGCCGAGCAATCGGTGCTGGGCGGCTTGCTGCTGGACAACGCGGCGTGGGATCGCATCGCCGATTTCCTGTCGCAAAGCGATTTCTATCGCTACGATCACCGCATCATCTACGAGCACATCGGCAAGCTGATCGCGGCCACGCGTCCGGCCGACGTCATCACGGTTTACGAAGCGCTTGGAACGTCGGGCAAGGCGGAAGAAGTCGGCGGGCTCGCGTATCTGAACGCGCTCGCGCAAAACACGCCGAGCGCGGCGAATATCCGGCGTTATGCCGAAATTGTGCGCGACCGCGCAGTGCTGCGACGGCTCGTTTCCGTTGCCGATGAAATCTCCGCCGACGCCTTCAATCCGCAAGGCAAAGAAGTCCGGCAATTGCTGGACGAGGCGGAATCGAAGGTGTTTTCGATCGCCGAAGACGGCGCGCGCGGCACGCAGGGCTTCCTCGAGATCGGGCCGCTGTTGACTCAGGTGGTCGAGCGGATTGACACGCTGTATCACACCGCGAATCCGAGCGATGTAACCGGCACGCCGACTGGTTTCGTCGATCTGGATCGCATGACCTCGGGCATGCACGGCGGCGAGCTAATTATCGTCGCGGGGCGCCCGTCGATGGGTAAGACCGCGTTTTCGATGAACATCGGCGAATACGTCGCGGTCGAATACGGCTTGCCGGTCGCAGTATTCTCGATGGAAATGCCGGGCTCGCAACTCACCATGCGTATGCTCGGCTCGGTCGGCCGACTCGATCAGCACCGCATGCGAACCGGCCGTCTGACCGACGAAGATTGGCCGAAGCTCACGCACGCGGTGCAAAAAATGAGCGAGGCGCAGATTTTCATCGACGAAACCGGTGGACTGAATCCGATGGAACTGCGCTCGCGCGCGCGGCGCCTCTCGCGCCAGTGCGGCAAGCTTGGCCTGATCATCATTGACTACCTGCAACTGATGAGCGGCTCGTCGTCCGGCGAAAACCGCGCAACCGAAATCTCGGAGATTTCGCGATCGTTGAAGAGTCTCGCCAAAGAACTGGATGTGCCGGTGATTGCCTTGTCCCAGCTCAACCGGGGCCTGGAACAACGCCCGAACAAGCGGCCGATCATGTCGGACCTGCGTGAATCCGGCGCTATCGAGCAGGATGCCGACGTGATCCTGTTTATCTACCGCGATGAAGTGTATAACCCGGACAGCCCGGATAAAGGCACCGCGGAAATCATTATCGGCAAGCAGCGTAATGGTCCTATCGGGCCGGTTCGTCTCACGTTCCACGGCCAATTCACGAAGTTCGACAACTTTGCGGGCGCGCAGAATTTCTACGGCGATTAAGCGCGAATAGTGCCGGCCCAGCGGAAAAAACAGCGCCAAAGCAACCGGGCTGTTGTAACCGCGCTTTGCAAAGTGCTACATCGCGCCCGCAACGGTACAATATGGCGGTTTTATGTCAGCCATAATGTGACCAATTTTCGGGATCCCAATGTTCGGTCGATTCATGCCCACCGAGGGCAAATGTCAGTGTCCGGGGTTGTTCGGTACGATTCGAGTTAGACTTGACATGTTCTTGATAAGCAAGGACTTTTGGTCAAATTGGTTCGTTGGAGTCCGGCAGCGATTTTTCGTATAAAATTCGTATACGGAACTTCGTGAGGGTGTCGCGTGGTGAAAGTAAACATTCAATCGAAAACAGCACGTTCAAAGCTTGAGCCGCGCCGCGAGCCTTACTGGGCGCGCATCAGCACGGGTGTTCACGTCGGATACCGTAAGTTGGAATCGGGCGCGGGCACTTGGATTGGACGTCGCATGGGCGAGGACGGGAAATACCAGTTCAGTTCGTTCGGTGATGGACTTTACGAGTTTAACGAAGCTCGCAAACAGGTTGAGCGATGGGCCGATGAATTGGCGGCGGGTGTTCACCACGACAGAAAGACGGTTGCCGACATATGTCGCCTGTATGTCGAGAATCGGCGTATGGAGAAGGGTGAGGCGACCGCTTACGATGCCGAGGGCAGATTTAAGCGATTGGTCTATGAGGAACCCATCGGCGCAGTCAATATCGCAAGGCTGCGCCCTCTGGATGTCGAACGGTGGCGCAATGCACAACTAGACGATGCCTCCCCCGACGACGAGGAAAGCTACAAGCGCGCAAAGGATTCCGTGAACCGTAATCTCAAGTCGTTGAAAGCGGCGTTGAACTACGCCAAGGCGAGGCTCAAACTTGTTTCGAGTGATGCGGGCTGGAAGGAGGTAAATCAATTCCCTGATGTCGCTACCCGCCGGAAAGGCTGGTTGACCCCCGAGCAACGTACTCGCTTACTTCAGGCTATGCCGAATGATTTGCGCACGTTCTCGGTTGGGCTTTTGCATATTGGCGCGCGCCCGGGCGAACTTGCGAATGCCAACGTTGCCGACTTTGACCGTAGCGCAGGGCTCTTGATGCTCGACGGCAAAACGGGAAGTCGCAAGGTGCCGTTGTCGGACAGAGCGCGTGAATTCTTCGCTTCGCAGGCCAAAGATAAAATAGGTAACGCGCCCTTATTGACCACAGCGGACGCGCAGCGCTGGACCGCACCCGCTTGGGGTAGAGCGTTCCGGGAGGCTCGGGAAGTTGCCAGCATGCTGGACGCAGTTATGTACTGCATGCGACACACGTACATCAGCGAGTCGATAGCGCAGGGCATCGACGTTTACACGGTGGCCGAGTTGACGGGCACGAGCGTCGCAATCATCCAATCAAATTATGGGTCGTTCACCGACAATATCGTCGAACGGCTCAATCGCGTTTCAGTAATCGGCGAAAATTACTGAGCCGTCTTCGGCCGGTATTAAATGACAATCCATTGAATTCAAAACGATTAAACGGTTCTTTGTTTTTTCGGCTCACAAAGCGACTGTCAAAGGTGGCGCCCGATCTTGAGCCGATGGCATCCCTAGCCGGTAGATAATTAGTTCTGGTCTGTTGGTGGCGGGGCATCGGTACGATGACATCGTTAGCCCTTCGCCCGAGCAACCGACCATTACAAGCGCGTTCGCTCCGAGTTGCAGTGATTCAGGAACGGCGGGCAGGACAAGACCCCAGCGGCGGCGCTAAAGTTAAGGCTGATGAGATTCCCACGCTACTCTTCAATTTCAGGAAGCAGTGTTGGATCGAGGTCGATTGTGTGTTGCCTCGGATTCCGCTCGCAGATAAAGCGGTCATCCCGCGGCCCATTCTTGGGGCCAATATTCCGCAGGCGCATCTTTGAGCGGCACCACGGGCACGTTGCGGTGAAGCTGCTCAGATAAATTCCGTCGCGTGTGCCAGCCTCTAGGTAGTATTTTCGTAACAAGAACGGCTCGAAGCGCTTGCGGCGCAATACCGCTGCAACGACGAAAGAAAACGTACCCAGCATGAATAAAAACATAAACAACGCGTACCACGAGGAGTGCCGCGGCTGGGAGAACGGCTGAAACAGCGTGAAGTACAAACCTACAATGCTGGCAATTCCTGTAACGATACCGAAAACGCTAAGCGTTCCAGCCTTAATCGAAGCTCCACCTAGCACGGAGCTTCGCTTTATCGCCATTTGCTCTGGAGTAAAGGCTGGCTTGCCGCCATTTCCCAGGTTTAACGTGGCACCTCGGAAATCGCCAATACCGATATTTACGCTTCCATCGCCACTCTGTGTGCCGTTATTATCGCCGTTCACTTGTGTTCCCAAATAAAGAGCTCGGCCCCGAACGACAGGGCAATCCGTACACGGTCCCAATGCTTAGATATCAGACTAAGGCAGATTGTACATATTTACGTAGCGTGGTCCATCGACGCGCCAAGATTACCGCTGTCGCTTATCAGCTCGCCGGTAGCGCTGGACGGCACGGTCAACATACGTGCGTTTTTCTACCGTCCCCGAAGTGGCAGAGCGGTGGTAAAAAGGTCCTCTAAACCAATTGATTGACCGGTGTCAGCGCTGCAAAGGCCCTCGCTCGTTGCACCGCCCCTGTTGCGCCGAGGCGCCGTCCGCGGCCTCCATCAAAACAGCATTTGGAGATCAAGTTTTGAGCGGTTCGGATGCTTGGTCGGCTTAGCGTTCCCGGTAATCTAACCAATTGACGAGATTGCAGCCAAAAAGGAATGCATCCCGCTGTTAACTCTTAAGCTCAGCACACGCCCTTTTGACTGTTGCCGTGCCAACACCGAACTTGTCGGCGGTTTCCCGGATGCTCGCGCCGTGTTCCACCCGCCATGCCTTAATCGCGTCGTAGTCGTGTGAGCGTGCGCGTCCCTTGTATTTGCCTTTGACCTTCGCGATGGCAACTCCCCGACGCTGCATCTCCGCGCGGTTCAGATAGTCTGCTTCTCCCTGCGCGGCCATGAACGCTAGAATTGCGTCGCGCGTTGCTTTCTCGATGGGGTCTTTGGCCTTGCCGTCGAAGGTCATGCCGTTCAGCGTGCATTCGACGCGTACTTCCAGCGCCATCAATCGGCGCATGGTCGCATGTAGCTCGTCGTAGCGGCGGCTGATGCGGTCCAGCCAGCGCACAATGAGAATGCCGCCGTGCCGCAAGTCGTGCTCAGCTTTGCGCCACTGTTCCCGTGCGTCTGGAGCCACGTGATAGCCGCTCACGCCCTCGTCAATGAAAACGTCCTTGTCGTGCACGCCGTGGGCTCTAGCGTCCTCGTACTGGCTCGCGGAAGACTGGCCGTCCGTGGTGGAAATCCGCCCGTAATAAACTCTGCGCATGGTTTGTGCTGGATCATTTGAATTGGTGGATCGATTTTATCATGGATCAAATACCCGGTTGATCCTGTTGATCCATGGCCCAACGATCCGGCGCGTGGGCCGTTACGGTGTACCCAAAAGAGCCAGCGGGAGTAAGCGTCTTCGTGCGGAGACTGGCTCGGGGAGAATGCCGTAGCGCGGTGTCGCTCGAAGCCGGATATCGCGCAGTCGGTTGCAAACCGGTGTTTGCAACGCGATGGTTTTGCCCACATACGAACTCCGCCAGTATGTGAGCCTCGAATTTCGAATCCGGTTTCGAAATATGAATGTAAGGTTATGCGTCTGGAATTAATGCACCTTAAATCTGTGTCCTGGAAAAGACAGGCACAAAATTTGTGACATTCACTTGCCGGAAGATTCGGTAATATCCAATCCGAAAAAATAAATTCGGATAAAAATAATGCTACGGGGTGCTCGTGAGAGCATGCTGCGACTCGCCCAACAAGAGGCCGCGCAGCAGGCAAAGGTTTTTGATGCGACGGGAAGCGGCACAGCGGAGCCCAAGCGCCCGCTATGGATGAAAGCGACTGCCTGCGTAATGGCGGTCGTGACCTATCTGTTGCCCGGCGTGCTTACGCTGGACGAGGTCGCGCACGCCGCGCCGATCGTCGATCCGCGCGCACCCATTCCCTTCATGCCGAGCGTCACGCAGACGAGCACTGGCATACCCGCGGTCAATATCGCCGCGCCGAACGCGAACGGCATTAGCGTCAACAACTACCAGTCGTTCAATATCGACGGCAACGGACTGGTGCTGAACAACAGCCTCGCCGGTGGGACGCCATTGCTGGGCGGAACGCTTGCGGCGAACCCGAATCTGGCCGGCCGTACCGCGAGCGTCATCGTCAATCAGGTGACGGCAACCGGACCGGCTTCCACGCTGGTCGGTCCGCTCGAGGTCTTCGGCGGTCCCGCTTCCATCATCATCAGCAATCCCAATGGGCTATCGGTCAACGGACTGTCACTGACCAACGCGACGGGCCTCGTGTTGACCACCGGCACGCCGCAATTTGTGACCGCGGTCGCCGGGACATCGACTGACTTCGCGCATGCGGGCTCGCTGGCCTACAACGTGACGTCGGGCAACGTGTCGATCAATGGGCCGGCTGGCGTCAATGGACCGGGCGCGGGGATCGAGGGCACGGTGGGCAATATCGATGTGATCGCACAGACGATCAGTCTGAATGCACCGTTGCGGGCGAACCAGCGAATCAATCTGGTCACGGGCAATCAGCTCGTGAGCCCGACGGCATCAGACGCATCGGGGACGAACTACGGCACGGCATCGAACGGAGTAGCCAACACGGCGGCTGCGATCGGAAACCAGGCGATCGCGATCGATGCGAACCAGTATGGATCGGTGACGAGCGGGCAGATATACATCGTCTCGACGGCAGCCGGCATGGGCGTAAATACGCAGGGAGCGTTGTCCGCGACAGCAGGCAATCTGACCGTCACGTCAAACGGCGACATCGCGGTGAACTCGACTTACGCGCAACAGGCGGCGAGTCTGACAGGCGCGGGCAAAGTGTCCATGTCCGGCACCAATCTCGCGAATCAGTACACGGTCACCGCGAACGGCGACGTCGCAGCCAATACGGCCTCCGTGCAGTCGGTCCAGGACCTGAATATGACTGCGGGCGGCGGCCTGAACGTCGGCACCGCGCAGTCCAACGGCAGCGTCAATCTTCGGGCCGGTGCCGACATGTCGGTCGGCGCGGTGCAGACGGGCAATAACCTGTCGATGACGACAACGGGCAGCACCGGCAACGGTGACATGACGATCGGCGGTGCCGTGTCGGCGCCTGGCGTGATCGCGCTGAACGCGGCCCGTGATGCAACAGTGAATGGTGCGGTCACCGGCGGCAGCACCGTGCAGGTGCTCGCACAACGCAGCGCGACGGTTAATGGTCGCCTGTCGTCGTCGGGCGATCTCACAGTGGTCGGTCAAACGGGCAACGTAACGACTGCAGGAGATGTGCAGACGAGAGGAAATCTCAGCGCCGCTGCAGGCCAGACGATGGCGCTGGGCGGCAACGTTGCGGCAAACGGCAATGCGACGCTGAACGCGGGTACCGATCTCGGTATATCCGGCACATTGGCAGGCAATGGCACTGGCGTGCTGGGCGCGGGTGGCAATCTCACCGCGAATGGCGCCGTGACCTTCGGCCAGAACGCGACGCTTACCGCCGGCCGGAACGTCGATCTGCCTGGCGCCGTGACGGCAGGCGGAACCTTGAACGTGATGGCTGGCAACAGCTTGACTGTGGGTTCCGCTGCCGCGGCAGGCGACACAACCCTGGCAGCCAGCGGTGGCGCCGCAACGATCAACGGCGCAATCCTGAGCGGTGGGAACGCTGCTGTTAGTGCTGCAACAGACGTGGCCGTTGCCGGCAGCATTACGGGTAACAAGACGGGCAAGTTGAGCGGTGGTCGCGATGTGTCATCGAGCGGGGCGGTGACCTTTGGACAGGACGCGGTCGTTACGGCCGGGCGCAACGTTGATCTTGCCGCTGCTGTAAAAGCTGGCGGCAACTTCGCCGTTACGGCTGACAATAACGCGACCGTGGGCGGCGCGGGTGTGGTGGGCAATACGACGCTGATTGCAACAAGCGGTGCCGTAACCGTCAACGGCGCGCTCGCTACCGGTGGCAACACAATCGTGAGTGCCGCCACGGACGCAATCGTCTCCGGCGCGATCACCGGCAATGGCACAGGAAATCTGAGTGCGGGACGCAATCTGTCGGGTGGCGGCACGGCAGGCTTCGGGTCGGACGCAACCTTGAGTGCAGGGCAGGCGATCAACCTGTCCGGGTCGTTGCAAACGGGCGGCAATCTGAGTGCCACTGCGGGTACCAGTCTGACGGTGGGTGCCGCGACCGCAGTAGGCAATGCCACGCTCAAAGCTAACGGAGGGGACGCCGCGATCAACGGCGCGGTCCTCAGTGGTGGCGATCTCAATGCGCGGGCCACGGGCAACCTCACTGTGACGGGGAGTGTGACCAGTCTCGGGAAGACCGCTTTGACGGCCCAAGGCGGCAATCTCGCCGCACAGGGTGGGTTGAACGCAGCGGGCGACGCTACATTAGCGGCGGCCCACAATCTCGCGGTGACAGGCACGACGCAGGTTGGTGGCGACGCGACCCTGACCGGTGCAAGCATCGGCACGGGCGGAACGACCACCGTTTCGGGTAATCTCGTGGCGACCGCGCAGAACGGTCTCGACCTGTCCGCCGGGCAACTGAACGTCGTGAAAAACGCTACGTTATCCGGTGTCAACGTGACGACGGGCAACGCGCTGATTGGCGGGAATCTCAGCGCGAACGCGTCGAATCAGTTGACGACGGCTGGCGCCCAGACGCTCGTGCAAGGCACGGCTACATTGTCTGGTCAGAACGCGGTCGTGAACACGGGTAGCGTGCTGGCGGGCGGCGCACTGACGGTGGCCGGCGCGAGTGTAACGAATACGACGAACGCAAGCCTTATCTCAACTGCTACGACGACCGTCAATGCGACGAACCTGAACAACCAGGGATCGATTGCCGGCTTGACGACCGCTGTTACGGCGAATGGCGTGCTCACGAACAACGGCGGCGCGATTATCGGCACCAATGCGCTGAATGTCACGACCGGCAATCTGGCGGGCAACAGCAACGGGGTGATTTTTGCAGGCAGCACCAGCGCCGCGAATCCCGGTGTGCCCGGCGATGCGACGGTCACGGTGACAGGCGGCAACGGCACGTTCAACAACGCCGGCGGCCAGATTCTCGCGCAGAACAATCTGACGTTGAATCTCGCGAACCAGGCGTTCGATCCGTCGTCGGCTTTGAGCGGCATGCTCAATCTCGGCAACACGCTGACGATTAATACGCTGCAATTGAACAACGCGGGCACGTGGGCGATGCCGGGCAACAGCGTCGCTATCAACGCGACGCAGGGCTTCAGCAACAGCGGCACGATCAGCAAGGCCGGCGACATCACGCTGTCGACCAACGGCACGCTGCTCAATAGCGGCACGATCAGCGCAGGCAATGACGTCAACCTGTCCGGCACGATCGTCAATCAGGCGGGCGGGACGATCCACGCCAACGAGGACGTCAACCTCACCGGCGTGACGACCAATCAGGGTACGGTCAGCGCGGTGCGCGACATCAACCTGAACGGCAGCAGTTACGACAACAGCGGCGCGACGACCGCGGCAGGGCGCAATCTGAACGCGAACCTGGCCGGCGACCTGACGAATATCGGCGGCAAGATCACCGCGCAGAACGACATCACGATCACGGCCGCCGATGTGAACAACAGCCGGGCCGGCGCAAACACGACGACCACCACGACGTCGAGTACGACGATTGCGGCGGCGGGCATGGGATCGGCGTTTCTATCGACGGCGATCGGATCGCTGACATTCTCTGGTTCCACGACAAACCAGATCGACGGTTCGACCAATACCTATTCGGGTTCGCTCACCGGGCGCATCGGCGATTTCCAGCCGGCTTCGGCGACGGAAGTTGCGCCCGCCGATCTGAGCGGTGGTACGTTTAACGGCATTGCGCTGCCCACGGTCACGCAGTCCATCACGACGACACAGCCTACCGGTCAGGCAGGTGTGATTGCAGCTGGACACGATCTGTCGATCACGACCGGCACGTTGAACAATCACGGCAGCACGATCTCGGCCGGGCACAACATCGCGTTGAATGTGGCGGCGCTCGACAACGGCGGCGATGCGGTGACGAGTACGATTACCGACAGCATCGACAGTGGCGCATTCTCCAGTTTTCTGGCACAGCTCAGTGCGGCGTATACGGCGGGGACCTTGGTCCCGATGCTGCAATCCATCGACGATCAGGGCAATCCCGCTGCCGGCACGTATAACCCGAACTCAGCGAGTATCGGCGTGGGCAGCGCGCCGCCGGCTCCGCAAACTTCGACGCTTACCGTCTATACGAACCAGAACGCCGGTCAGATCGTCGCAGGCAACGATCTGGCGCTGACCGGTACGGCCGGCGGGTTGACGAACACGGGCAGCCTCTACGCGGTCGAGGACTTGCGCATTACCGCGAGCGGCTTCACGAATCAGGGCTATTACACAGGCTCCGTGACGTCGAAGACGGGTTGTGCGTCCGGCGTCTCCGTAGCGCAATGCGGTTATATAGGAACGGTGATCTCGTCACCCAGTGGCAACGACGTCTACTATCAGCGGCCGGGGCAGGATGTCACCGATGCGATGACGAGCTCCCAATTCTTCTGGGCGCTTGCGGGTAGTTTCAACGCGACCTATGGGCCGGGCAACGACGCCACGCTGGTCTACGGCGATCAGACCACCACGCAAAGCTACGGCTACACGCAGACGAACAGCACGGTGTTCGCCGGGCGCGACCTCATCATCGCGGCGCCGGCCGTGAACAACACCTACGGCAATCTGCTTGCCGGCCGCGACGTCGTGATCGGCGGTTCGGGGACCACGCGTAGCAACACCGACCCGACCAACCCGCAGACCAATCTCACGCAGTCGGCCAGCGTGACGAATACATCGGGCAATATCCAGGCGGGCCGCGATATCGCGATTAATACCGCTGCGTTGACCAATGCGTTGGCCGCGCCCGTGCAGATTTATCAGAACTTCGGCAAGACCGCCGTGGCCGGTTGCAGCGGCGCCAATCTGCACTACTGCGACGCCTTCACCGACCAGCAATCAGGCGATGCATCGACGATCACGGCGAATCGTAACCTGTCGTTCAGCGTGGGCACGTTGTTCAACACGGGTAGCCTGATCACGGCGGGCGCGCAGGCGTCGATTGCGGCGACATCGACGGTGACCAATCAAGACCAGACGCTGAACGCTTACTGGCATGACGCCTTCTACGGTGGCGTGATCGGCGGGTCGAAGCCGCCTGATAACTTCGGCTGCGGAACGGCAGCAAACTGCTCGACGCTTTTCGGCAGTGCGTACCACGCGAGCGACAGCGTTCAGCCCCCCACGCCGTACAAAAGCCTGTCAGGCACGATACAGGCCCCGTCGTTGTCGGTGACCGCTGGCGGTCAATTGCAGAACTCGGGCAACGTCCTAGGGCAGCAGGTTGCGTTGACGGGGGCGACGCTCGTCAACGGGCTGACATCGCCGGCTGTCTACACGCCTCAACCGACGGGCTCGAATCAGGTCATTCCGTTGGGCCCGGTAGGTGTGCCGGTCGTTGCGTCAAATGCAGCGAATAAGGCCGCGAATATGGTAGCCATCGGCGCAGGTCTGTCGGGGGCGTCAGGCATTGCAGGCGGCATTGCAGCCGTGTCCAGCGGGTCGTTGAGTACGGCAGGAAGTACGTCCGCAGGCGTGAGCGCGCCAGGTAATGCCGCAGGGACGATCACCACGCCGACCTTGAGCGCGAGTTCTCCGTCGGTGCCAGCGTCTCCGGGCGTTTCGGTCGTGACTGGGGAGTCTGCAGCCAGTGGTGCTCCGAACATCAGCTATCTGGTCAACAGTCCGGCTTCGCTGGTGATCGGCAACATCGGGCCAAGCCAGTTGCTGGCGAACCTGCCCGCAAGCTTGCAGCCGAACACCACGCAGTTTTACTACGATCCGTTCACTGAAGATCAACTCCTACAGCAGGCGGCGCTGACACAGACGGGGCAGGCTAGCTTCGTGAGCGGGCTGTCTTACGACAACACCAGGCAGTCGTCCATCACGGATCAGGAGAAGAAAGCGCTGTACGGCAACGCGATCCAGTACGCCGAGGCGAACAACATTGCGCTGGGTACGGCGCTGACGCAGAACCAGATCGCCGCACTCGACAAGCCGATGCTCTGGTATGTCGAAGAGACCGTGCCTGAGCCGGGATGTACCGCAACCGGGACGGCGACCTGTCCGACGGTTGATGCGCTGATGCCGCAGGTGTATCTGCCGCAGAACTACGCCGTAGTTCTGCACGACGGCACGATCAGTGGGCAGAACGTCACGCTCACCGCGTCGAACGGTGGTTCGATCACGAATACCGGCTCCATTACGGCGACGGACACGTTGACGGTTAACGCGGGTTCGTTGACGAACCAGCAGCGTTCGACGGACATTGGGACGCAGAGTACCTACATTCCCGATCTCTATGAGTTGATTACGACTACGGGCACCGTCGCGCAACAGGGCGGGTTCATGTCGGCCGGAAATTACCAGTTGAATGTCGATGCGGTAAACCAGATCGGCGGCGCGCTGCAGAAGCTCAATACGGATGGCACGGTTGACACGGCGGGGACGCAGCAGCAACTGGCGGCGCTGAAGACGCAGTTGGGCAGCAGCTTTACGCAGTCGACGGTGCAGAACGATCTGCATACGAGTGTGACGTCGCTGGCGGATAGCGCGGGGATGTTTCAGACGATCGGGATGCTGGCGGTGATGGTGGTCGCGTCGGTGATTACGGCGGGGGCAGCGTCGGCCGTGATCGGGGTGGGCGCCCCTGCAGGCAGCGCGCTTGCGGCCGGTACGGCGGCCACGGCGGGGGCCGCCGCAGTGCCGGCGGGGGTGGCAAATATCGCGTTGTCCGCGGGTATTGCGGGGATGACGAGCAGCGCGCTGGGGCAGGCCGCAAACGGCACGTTCAGTCTCAACTCGATGCTTGAAGCTGGCGCTACAGCGTTCGTGACCGCGGGGCTGACGAACGGAATCACGGTAAGCGGCGGCACCCCAGGATGGACGTGGACCGCGTCGCCTAACAGTCTGGCGTCGCTGGCGGGCGTGCAGAGTGTCGGCAATGCACTGGTGCCGCAGGCCGGGCAGGTGACGGCGAGCACGGTGCTCGCGCAGGGCGCGGCGATTGCGGGCGAAGCGACGATTCAGGCCGGTGTGCAGACTGCGATTGGTGGCGGCAGCTTCCTGACGAATCTGCGCAACAGCGCGGTGAGCGATGTCGCGGCGGCTGCGGCGTACGCTATCGGTAGCAGTACCGATCCGCTGACGCTTGAAAACGTGGCGGAGCATGCGATCCTCGGTTGTGCGGCGAGTGCCGCCGAAGGTAATGGATGCGCAGGCGGTGCATTGGGAGCGGCGACGAGTGCGGTCGTCACGCCGTTTGCGCTGGCCGGTATCGATCCGAGTGCGTCGGCACCGGATGCAGGGCAGACAGCGGCGATCGCGGCCATTGCCATGCTTGCAGGCGGCGGTGTGGCCGGAGCGCTCGGGCAGAACGTAGGGCCGGCCGCGACCTGGGCGCGGAACGAGGCACTGAACAACGACCTCGCTTCACTCCTCCATATGCAGGCGGCTGTCGGTGCGGCGCAGAGTGCCTTTGCGACAGCCGGTAACTCGTTGTCGGGAGTCTGGAACGGGATGGTTAGCGTTGGCGAGATGGTTGCGAATATCCCCAACGGGGGGCCGTTCGCTTCGCCGGGCGATCCGGGGTATATCTCCGCAAGCAAGTTGAAGTTGCCGTATTCACCGGGCGATCAGGTCGGACCAGCCGCCGAATTCCTGACTGCTGCGCTGGCGACCAGGGGCGTTGGCCAAGGTGCGGCAGATGCGGAAGCTGAAGCGATTGCCGGGAGTGCCTCAGCCAGCGCAGGTGGAACCAGCCGGTCGACTGCGCTTGCTACGTTACAGTGGCCGCCGAACGGCGGGGTCTGGGGTGTCGCGGAATCGACTACGTTGCAACCGGGGACGTTGATAGATCGATTTGGTAATTCGATGGGCACCTATGCCGCACCCGCAGGCGCGCCGTTCAATACTCGTGGATTGCCTGTTGGCTCTTATGAGGCTCCTTATAATGCCTATCAGGTGGTGTCTCCGCTCACGGTTCAGCAGAGTTATGTGATGCCATGGTTCGGTTCCACGACGGGCATTCAGTTCCAGTTGCCTCAGAGCGTCACCAGCTTATTGGAGCAGGGTGTCCTTGCGCCGGTTACTTTACCCAAACCTCCATTGAAATAGAGCATCTATGCGCAATCACGTCCAGGTCGAATTTGACCAGATTAAAACGATGGTCGACGGAATGGCGACCCGCATATCGGCTCCCTCATGTTTACTGCCGACTTACGGGTCATCGGAAGACATGGGGCGACCATATGTCGAAATTGATGCTCACGGGTATCACCTAATTGTCGTTGAGAGAGGCGTCGAACAGTACAGGACGACAGTAAAGTCTCGCGATGATCTCTTGTTCGAAATATTTCGAAGCGTGGCATCTGCAATGGCTTTTGAGTTCGAAAGGCAACAGGCGCAACGTGACGTTGATCCGCGGCGCGTGGCGTTCGACAAGGCGCTTTCGATATTGGGAACGCTGAATAAGGATTGGGAGAAACGGCAAAAAGAGCACTATGATCGAGTGCTACTCAAATCGCCGTTGAGAACTTAGCGTTACAACCGCCGCAGGATAGGCTTGCGCCGGAAATTGACCGGGCAGCGAGCGACGACGAGAGCCGCCCACGTGCCAGGTTTGTGCTTTATGGCGTCTGAGCGTGACGCGGCGCTGTGAACCAGGAAAAATGCAGCCAACAGCGGCCAGCAGACATAAAAAGCTAAGGCTCGGGGAAGCACTTGAATACCAACACCCAAGGGAAGAAGCGTTTATCGCGCCTATCCCGCTTATTGTTCGTTATTGCCGCAGACGCAACCTTCGCGGTCGCAGCGTTTACAGCTCATGCCGCCAGCATCATCCCCGACGGCGGCACAGCCACGGCCGTCATCACGTCACCTGCCGGCCGGCAGACCGTCAACCTCGCCCCCACAATCGGCGGAGTCTCGAACAACACCTACACCTCATTCAACGTATCGAAGGCCGGTGCCGATCTGAACAACGTCGGCATCAACGCACGCACGATTGTTAATCAGGTGACCAGCACGAACCCCTCGCTGATCCAGGGCGACATCAACGTGCTGGGTCCTCGCGCCAATGTGATCCTCGCGAATCCGAACGGCATCACGATCGACGGCGGCAGCTTCGTCAACGCGGGCCACGTCGTGCTCTCGACTGGCCAGGTGAGTTTCGACGATCTCGTGCCGGCTCCCGGCGTGACACAACGCAACGTTGTGCTGACCACTAACCGTGGCGCAATCACCATCGGCCCCGGCGGCCTGAGCGGCACACTCGTCAATCTCGACTTGATCGCCAAACAGCTCTCGGTGAATGGTCCAGTGAAGAACGAATTCACGACCTCCACAGGTGGCGTGCGAGCGATCGTCGGCGATAGCACGAATACCTACGACACGAGCCTATCCCCCAGCGACAACAACCACGACTGGCTCGTCAGCACGACGTCACCCGGCACGACGAACTCAGCATTGGCCGTCGATATCACCGCACTCGGCGGACTGACCGGTGGCCGTGTCCAACTCATCGTCACGGACAAAGGCGCGGGCGTTCGCAGTCTCGGCGCGATCTACGCAAGCGCGGGTGACGTCATCGTATCGTCGCTCGGCGACATCGGCGTAATCGACGGATCGATCAAGGCCGAAAACAACATTCAGATCACCACGCCCGGTGCCTTCTCGTTGCAGGGCGCGCAGATGTCCGCCGCAAATGGCGCGACGCTCAGCGCGAACGGCATCACATTAGTCGACGATGCCACAGGCGGCTCAACGCTCAGTGCGCAAAACGGAGCGATCAAGCTGACCAGTACCGGCGACATCTCTAATACGGGCAGCCTGATCCAGGCCGGCGCAATCAACGCGAGCGGCGCAGCGGTCGGCGGTGATGTGACCTTGAGTGCTACAGGCAACATCCTGAATCGTTCGAGCGCAGCGAATCTGGGCGTCGTCTTCGCGGCGAATGGACAAACGTCGCTAAGCGCGCAAGGCAACATCACCAACGAGAACGCCCGCATCCTCGCGAACGACAAAACGAGCGTGACCGCGCAAGGCGACGTTTCGAACATCATCGATCACACCGACGGCACGAACAGCGGTAAGCCGGTCGCGTACTCGCGTACGGGCGGTAGTTTTGTTTTCTTCACGCACGACACCAGCGGCTTCGACGTCGATTACGGCACCGTTACGCAACCAGGCCAACTAGCCTATATCGCATCGACTGATGGCTCGGTGACGGTCTCGGGAAGAAACGTCACCAACTCCGGTGGCTTGATCCAATCGAATAAGGGAAACATATCGATAACCGCGCAGCAGGCCTTTACCAACGCTGCGGTGTTCTCGGGCCAGGCCAGTTATTCGCGCAGTTGCTGGATATTCTGTCATGCGAGCGCATCGAGTAATGTGATGCCCAATGGCGGCACGATCCAGTCCGGTGCGGATATTGCAATTTCCGCGGGGACCGTCGCGCGCAACATCGGGGGGAATGTTTTTGCAGGCGGCAATCTTAACGTGACGGCGCCGGTGACATACGCACAAGGCGTAACAGGTTACTCGGCGATCAATCAGGACCGCGGCTTCAAGGCATTCTTCGGCAGTACGTGGGCGCAGATTATTGCGAGCGATGTTGGTGGGGGCTTCACGGCCAACGGCTCGGTTTCGTTAGTCGGCAGCGCCGTTATCGATGGCGGCTACATCACCGGTAGTAACGGTGTCTCGGCAAGCGGTGGCATAACGACAGTCCGCGCGCCCGCGACGACACCTGTTCAGATCGGCCAGCATCTCGGCATGACGACGTGGTGGTGGCATTGATGCAGTCCGTATCGACCAGACCGCGCCTGAAGTGCGCGGGAATAGTGTACGCAGTTGCACTCGTCTTCGTGCATAGCGTCGCCGTCCACGCGCAGACGCCACCGCCGCCCGCTCAACCTCTGCCGTTAGCACGTCCGATTCAGGACCCCGCACAGTTAATCATCGATCAACAGCGTGAGCAGGCGACGCAGCGGCAATTGAATCAGCCGCCCGCATCGATTGCGCTGCCGGAGCCGACTTCGCAGGGTTCGCTCGACGTTCCTCCCGACACACCAGTCGATCAGATCGTCGAGACGGGACCCGCCTTTGCGATCAACCGCATCACGGTGGACGGCAATACGGTGCTCGCGCAAAAGCGTATCGACGCAATCGTGACACCGTTCGTCGGTCACGCGCTCGGTTCGCATCGTCTGAATGTACTGCTTAAACGATTGACTGATGCGTTCGTATCGTTCGGCTATATCACGACGCGTGCGTTCCTCGGCCCGCAGAATCTCGAGTCGGGCATATTGAACATTAGAGTTCAGGTAGGCCGCATCGCGGGCTATACGTTGAACGGCAAGCCGTTAGGCCAGCGGCTCAAAAAGGACGAACAGTCGGCCGGTGGCGGACTCCTGACGGACGCTGGATCGGAGTGGGCATTCCCGGCGGCGCCTGGTGACGCGCTCAACCTTGGAGACATCGATCAGGGGGTATCCCAGATCAACCGGCTGCGGCGCAATCAGGCTGAAATCCAGATTCTGCCGGGACAATCGCCGGGGGATTCCATTGTCGCGATCAACAACCGGCCCGGGGACCGCCTTTACTACACGTTGGGTGTCGACAATTATGGCAGTGCTGCAACTGGGATAACCCGCTACCGGGCGGGCGTGGAAGCGGACAACCTGATCGGCTTGCAGGAGTCGATCAGTCTGAATTTCCTCGACAGCGAGGACAGCAATGCGTTCGTCGGTTCGTTTGCGATGCCGTATGGCCGTCACACATTCAGCTATACCTTCTCGGATTCCGAATATCAGCAGCTAGTCGGCACGAGCGCGCTAATGTACGGACGAACGCTGAGCCATATTCTCGGCTGGAACTATACGCTGGATCGCACGCAGGCCGGCATTGCGAATCTCGACGCCACATTGTCATGGCGACGTACCGACCGCGAAATCAACGACATCGAATTGAATCCGCAGCACATTGCGGTACTTCGTATTGGCGGCAACTGGTTGCGTAAATTCGTGCTGAACGATGCCCCTGGCAATGTCACGCTCGATGCTGGTGTCTCAGAAGGGCTGCCGTGGTTAGAAGCGGATCACGACGCACATGGGATAGGCCGTGACGACGCCCATAGCCAGTTCACCAAGCTGGATGCGACCGCATCGTTCACTGTTCCTCTTCCCAAGTTAGGCCGGGCGGCACTGGTCTATCGCGGCACCTTGAGTGGTCAGTTCACGAACGTCGCGCTCTATGGTTCCGAGCAGTTGTATCTCGGTGGTATGGATACGGTTCGCGGTTTCCGCTCGGGTGAGATATCGGGCGACCGGGGCATGTACTCGCGCAACGAGGTCGCGTGGGTGAATACGCCCGCATGGCGCGACGGTCGAATCGAACCGTACATTTTTATCGACGCGGGAAAAGCGAGCCTCATTGCGTTGCCGGGATTCCCGACACTCGCCGGTGCGGGGGCAGGGCTGCGCGGGCAGTGGTTATGGCATCGGCAGATGCTTTCTGCGGAGGCGCTGGTCGGGCGGGCGCTCACGCAGCCGGCTGCACTTGGCCCCAAGGCGACACTTGTCCTTGCGACACTCAACTGGAATTACTAGGCATGAAACGAACTTCCTCTTTCACGCTCCGGACGGTGGTGCATGCAATGCTCGCGTCCTGTCTGGTGGCGTCGGCAGCCATCTCGGCTCAAACGATGGCAGATGCGCAGACGACCGCAGGCCCGGCGACGATGCCTGTCGGAACAGTGGCGATCGTCAATAGTGTCGCGATCCCGCAGGCGAAGCTGGACGAAGCCGTGCTTCAGTCGCGCCAGGCTGACACGCCGCAACTGCGCAAGACGTTGACATCGCAGTTGGTCGCACTAGAGTTGTTCCGGCAGGAAGCTGAGAAACGACACTATGGGACGAAGCCCGAGGTGACGCAGGCGATGAACGCGGCGAAGGCAAACGCCGAAACGGCGCTCTTCCTGAAAGAAAACGTACACCCGGAACCGGTCACGGATGCGCAGGTAAAGGCTCAGTACGATCAGATCGTCGCGTCGCTCGGCAAGGATGAATACAAGCCCCGAATCATTTCGGTTGCGGATGACGCAACGGCCGCTCTCGTCCTTGGAAAGCTGAAATCCGGCGTGGCATTCGACCAGCTCGCCCGCGAGTACAGCATTGCGCCGAGCAAGTCAGTCGGAGGCGAGTTGCCTTGGGTCAGCTTCAGAACGCCCGTTGCCGACGGACATACTCAGGGTGTGCCGTTGCCGATAGCGCAGGCACTGACGCAATTGCCGCCGGGCGGAGTGACGCCTGCGCCGGTCGTCGTCGACAATGCGCGTGTGCTTGTGAAGCTGGATGCGCGCCGGCCAACCGAGGTCCCTACTTTCGACCAGGCAAAAGGGGCGATTCGGCAGCAGTTGCAAACGGTAGCACTGGAAAAAGCGGCTGCGAGGCTGGTAGCCGGATTGCTAAAAGATGCGCGCATTGAGCGATAGTGCGAACATCTCACCGTATATAACCGGGTCGAAGTTGCGCATGGCGAGAGTCTCACTTGGTAGGGGGCAACAGGATTCCGTGACAGGCTAGTAGATTTGATCGGTCAGCGCCTGGTCGCCGTGACACGGAGAGACGCTTACGTCCTTTGTCTTCATTTTTCTGACAGCGCGACGTTCTACATTGAGGCAGGCTATGAACCCTCATCGCCAGAAGCGTTTGATTTTATCGGTCGAAATCTCTTTTGATACCACGAGTTCAACGGATAAACCGCCAAGTTGAAGGTTCGCTCTGGAACTGGTCGAAGGACCACTTCGGGGCGGGGGCCGGGCGCCGGGCGCGGCCGGAGCCTTCGCTGGCGGCGTGCCGAGCGACGCGGGTTCTGTGGAGGCTTGGCGGTTCTATTGTTGGCGCACTCGTTCAGATGGGTACTTTGAACCAGAGTCTTTGGTACGCCACAACTAGACGCGAAATCATCTCGCACTGAGGGAAAACATGTTGAATTTCCGTACCACGAAGGCCGGCGTCGATTTTGACTACCAGCCGGAGCTTGGCAATCAACATCAGTGGGTCTGGGAGGAAATGAAGAGTGGGAAGTCCACGGAGGTATCTCGCGTATTCTCCTTTCGAAAAGCGGACCTCAAGAATCCGCCCACCAACAAAACGGACTTTGATGAGTACGTCTATACATTTCGCTTTGGCACGTTTGAAGACGAGTACTTGCGAATCCCCGGCCGTGTCCTTTCTATCGAGCGAGATGTCCTCGTAAGCCGCGAGCTTCGGCTCAAGCGTTCGGTCTTTGTCGCGGAACGCAATGTCTCAATTATGAAGCGACTCTCCGATCTTCTCGATAATGACGAGCCTATTGTTATCGGGGGCGGCCGTGCCGGGAACATTCCACTGCCCGTCTATCAGGAGTTGCTCAGGAGATTCCCTACCACATATGAGCTTAATCGCTACGCTGCTGCACGCGTTCACACCATCCTCTCGCAGTATGTGGATGGCCTGAAGGATGCACGGGGGTTTTATGAGTCGTACCTCGATAACGGTCAGCGCTGAACGGAACCTTTTCTGCTCAAAATCCGTCGGAACTCAAAGCGTTAAAGGAACAGGAGGTCCTCAAGTACCGCCTTATCCACGACGAAATTCAACAAAGTCTGCTGACCGGCAAGAACCTGTCCGAGAAAGAATGGCAACAGCGGATGGTTTCATTCCTTCTACTGCTGTTTCCAAAGTACATCAGGGTGCTTCAAAACATCACAATTAACGACTACTACAGTAAGCCTGGTAAAACGTCCAAGCGGTATATCGACATCGGCCTAGTGGACGCGAGCGGGAACCTCGACGTCATTGAACTCAAAAAACCCTTCGAAGACAAAATTCTTCGCCAAGGACTGTACCGAGGCAACAACATTCCGACTGCCGAGTTGACCGGTAGCGTCATGCAGGCAGAGAAGTATCTCTTCCACTTATCGAAATGGGGTGTCGACGGAGAGCGCGCCCTCACGAAGGCCTACGCCTCCGAACTTCCTCCTGGATTGGATATCCGGATATCCAATCCGAAGGCAATCATTATCGTCGGCCGCGGCCAGCTTGGCGGTAATAAGATGACTGATAGTCAGCAACTCGATTTTGAAATCATCAAGCGCAAATACGCAAACATGATGGACATCATCACTTACGATGACTTACTAGGCCGCCTCCAAAACACCATCTACGCGCTCGAACACTGACACGCCACTCCAGCCAGTGACGTAGTGCTTCCTGTGCCGGAGGGGCCTCGCTGAGACGCCGAGCTCCTTCGACGGCTTCCGCGCGCCATGCTTCGTCATTTTTCTTCCTCCTGCGGGCCGACGAGGCACGATTTCGCTATGCGGTCTGCCTGGAAAGCGCGCGCAATTGCGCGGGTCATTTGTTAAGCTTCAGCTTTTTCGCGGACGCGGGTCATGGGTGACCCATGAAATGCCGCGGGACCATCGGGGTTTCACCATGCTCTTCAAGCTGAAATCAAATAATGCAAAAATCGACGAGCTCGAACCCGTCGCCTATAAGGATTTCGCTTCATTCGGAAAGCGGGAGAAAGAATTGGAGGAATTGATCGCTGCCAGTCTCTTCGGCGTTCTGTTCGAGGACGCGCGGCTCATGCCGGTCTTTCAGGAGCGGCAGTATCAGGCCGAAGCCGATATTTACGCGCTCAATGAGTGCGGCGATCTCACAATCTTCGAACTAAAGCGCGGCTCGGCGGGAAATGACGCCGTTCATCAGGCGCTAAGATACGTGCAAGACGCGGCGGGCTGGTCGTTCGCTGATCTGCGGCGCAAGTATCAGCAATACAAGGGTTCCGGTGCCGATCTTCAGGCGGCCCACAAGGAAGCGTTCGATTTGGAACACGTGCTTGAGCCGAAGGAGTTTAACCGCAGGCAACGCGTTTCGATCATCGGCAGCGCCGCCGATGAAAGTCTGATCAGTGCCGTGGATTACTGGAAGCGTCAGGGCATCGCGATCGACTTTCTTCCGTATCGAATTTACGAAATCGCGAACGAACGATACTTCGAGTTCTTCGCGCCGCCCTATGACGTGCACAAGAATCCGCACGATCTGAAGGGCGTGCTGTTCGATACGAACCGGAGTTACGACGAAGACGCGATCTGGGATATGCTCGAGATGAATCGTGTGGCTGCCTACGGCGACGCGAAGCGATTCGTTCATTATCTGAGTCCCGGCGACATCGTTTTTTTGTCGCACAAGTGGACGGGCGTCGTCGCTGCCGGCAAAGTCAGGAACACGTCTGTCAAGCTGCTCGACGACAAGGATGGCCTCTACCGTGACGTCGAATTTCTGACGCCTGTTCCGCAGCGAAGTGGGTCGCCGCGCGGGATGCCGTTCAGGAAAGTGTCAGAATACACGGGCAAGAGCTTCTACTGGGCGCGCACGATCAAGGTGCCGTACTTGTCCCGGTCCGAAGCCGATGCACTGGTTTCAGCGCTGAACGATTTCCTCGTTCCGCCGACGCACGCCTCGCTTGCTGCGCCGGTCTAACACCATGACGAAATGTCCGTGACGTGACTTATCGACTTTTCATCGACGATCTCAGGCAAGCCCCGGACGACTCGTGGGTCGTCGCCAGAAGCTCAGACAAAGCGTTGAGCATCATTGCCGAGAGGGGTTGTCCTCGCGAGATATCCTTCGACCATGACCTCGGTGGACACGATACAGCCATGACCGTCGTGAAGGCTTTGGTCGAGTTCGACCTCGATGCCGGCGGACGATACATTCCTCCCGACTTCGACTTCGTCGTTCACAGCTCCAATCCGGTCGGCGCACGGAATATCTCGGGACTTTTGCAGGGGTATCTGCAAGCACGCGACGAGCGTCGGAACTAGGCAATAAGCGGTGATCGATCGGCGAGGGGCGTGGCCCCTGCCCACAGCCGCGCTAGTTTTCATCCAGCGCCGCTGGGGCAATGTATCGGCGATGCGCGGTGCAACGTCGCACGTCGCGTCGGCGGTACCAGCGTGTCTCGGCCACCGATGCTATCGGCATCCGGCCGATCGCATCCGGCAGTAGCCGGGCCAGTTTGGGACATTCGCCACGCGGTGAGAATCTCCATCAACCGGAGGTCCCTTCGCGGCTAATTCGGGCTGCGCAAAATAATATTCATGTGGCTTGCGTCAGGCCGTCCTCTTCAAGACGTGTCGTCCAGCCGCGAGCCAGAACGTCAGGCCGGCAATCGCGCCCGCCAAAGCGAACACCGGGCTGACCAAAAGAACTTCGTGCCAAAATCTCGTTGGCGGCGGAGGATTGGGAGGATCGGTGTACCACGTCAAACTAGATGTAGCGGACACGACTGTGGCGGCGCCGAGAAGCGCCAGCGCGCAACCCACCGAAACGTAAAAGAGCGGGTTCCGAATGCCGAAGCGGGAGACGAAAAGGTAAAGCACGACACACGGCAGAGCCGAAAGTAGCGCGCCCGGCACACAAAGAACAAAGATAACAAGACAGTCCGATAGGAGAACGCCAAACGTTCCCTCAAGCGGATATAGCAGCCCGCCAGACGCCCTTTGCGAGATCACGTGTGGCAGCTGAGACGCGACGATAGAGCCAGTCGCGGCGGTTACGGCCAGCAAATAAGCCACGGTGACACGTGCAGCCGACGGCCGCAGCAGCGGCATACTAGGTTCCATGGTTGTTCAGAGTTTGACGTTGAGTGCGATCATAAATCGAATGTCTGTTTCGCGGAAAGCTGGGAGTCCGCTTCGGGTCGGCAACAAAACTCCAATGGTTGCGGCCTTTACGTCAACAGTTCGCGTTGCTGACGTTCGAACTGGACGGGGCGGCCTTGGTGTCGGGGCCGCCACCTCGGACTTCGTCATCCTAAATGTTTAAGGCGCCATTTTGCTTATTTTTTGAGCAGCTTTCGCCCGAGCCGGCACTGCGCGCATCATCAAAGTGGCAAACTGCGGCGCCCTCAACTTACAAAGCTTTCATGCGCTGCCGATCGGCCCGCTAGGAGGATGGCAGTTGTTCGCCCATACGGAACCCTCATGCGATGTATGAGAAGCCGGCCACGCCCCGGATCGCGGGTCGCAGGGCGGTGCTGTCGTCGCGGGAGTCGATGGCAAACTGACAGACGATGACGGAGAAGTAACATTTACCGAATTTCGTTGTCTCGGTTTTTTTTGACCGTTCTCGGCAACTCGTGTTACATTTTTTCGGGCGAAACGGCTTTCGAACTCGGTTTTCGCTCGTCTTTTGCCGAAAATCGCTTTCATGAGCATCCTGCCTGCCGGTTGCCTTCCAGTTCTTCGCTCATGCCTGAACTCGCACACCGGCACCTTCTCCTAGCGCCTTTGCAATCCCGAACGCCCATTAGCAACCTGGCGCTCTAGTTTCTCACCATTGAGCTTTCAACCGGTTAGTCATCGGGGAACTTCGCTCGCCTTATAACTTTAGGACACCTGATCATGATTCGAAAAAATCTGACAGCGCTTTTTCGCCTCGGTCACACGGTCGCAACGCCCGGGGCTGTGGACCTTCTTGACCGCACTGAAACCGATAGCGCTGGGCTGTTGAGGCGGCATCAGTGCGGCGATTGGGGTGTTGTCTCTTCTCAGGACGCAGCCTCGAACAGTCAGGCCATCGTAAATGGCACACGCATTCTCTCTGCCTATGAGTTAGGCGCTAATCGCGAGCGGCTGTGGATCATCACCGAGGCCGATCGACAGGCAACGACCCTGCTTTTGCCGGCCGAATACTGAATGGAATTCACCGTTCAGCGGCTTCATTCCGCGCTTCATGTCGGACAGCGTCTGACAGTCGCCGACGCCAATATCCCCGCCTTTAGTTATCAAGGGGGCTGGGATTCGGGTTGCACGCTGCATTGCCTGGCCATGGCCGGTGCGCTCCTCGGTCAACTCACCGATCCGAGCAAGGTTTCATCGCGTCGCCGCGGGCCGGAAGCCGCCTTCTGGAACAGCGTGCGGCCGTACTACCTGTCGGGCGCAACGCTGAGCGAACTCGCTGAGCTCATTCGTGAACTGGACTGGAACCTGAAGCCGGTCGTTGCAGAAGGGGCGCACAGCAGTGTGATGGAGTTTTGTGTGCGTGAGCTCTCTCAAGGCCATCTCGTCGTCGTGAGCTGGCGGACTGTGCACCGGTCCCACTATCACGCGGTGCTCGCAATTGGGATGGAAGGCGTCCAGCGCGGCACGACCTTCGAACCGCACACGTTGCTTATGCTGGACCCAAGCGAAAACGAACCGTGGCTTTCGACGTGTAACGCACGAATGTCACTGGGTGGACTGGCGGCAGGCAAACGATCGCGCGATGCGCGGTATGTCACCGCCAGCTATACCGACCGGGTCATCGCGGATGGTGCTGTCTCGATCCGGATGGGGGCGGCGAAACGCAGGGCACGCTCGAAACCACCGTAGTTACTTTTTGACGTCCGCCTGCTTGCGCTGTGGGGCTGCCCTGCGCGAGCCATCCGGCCTTTCCGAGATGTCGAGCGGATGGAAAAGCTCCGACAAGTGGATACCCAGGGCATGGCAGATGTTCGCGACAGTTAGCACGCTGGGATTCGCCTTGCCGCGCTCGACCGCAGACACATAGGTGCGATCGATCAGGGCCTCGTGTGCCAGCCGTTCCTGAGAAAGTCCCGCTGCGAGCCTGCACTCGCGCACACGCTTCCCCAGAACGGAAAGGACGGGATTGCGGTTGGGCTTAGAGGCAGGGCGGGCATCCATGGACGGCAGGATGCCTCAGTGTCGACTAAAAAACGACGGTGTATACACGACATCGATGTAGAGTATACGCTACACTCACCGCGCTTCGCCCACGAAGCGCTACGAAGGAAAAACCATGCAACAGACCTCACGAAAGGGGCTTGCAATACCGGGGGCCATTTTCGAAACCATTGGCGAGCCCCGAGGGCTTGATCCAGACCACGGTTATCCGGCGATCCGCGTGGTCGGAGCAGGAACGGTCGGGGCGCGCCTGCTTAATGCGCTTCACCGGACCGGCGTAGAAGGTGATGTCAGCTTTATCCGAATGAGCATTGGAGACCGAAGCACCGCATCCGCAGGTGGCACCTCTCCTGCGTTGGACGGTGTCGATCTCGTTGTCTTGCTGGTCAGCAGTCGCGAAACGTCGGCCCTGCAGGCCGCGGCTTCTTTGGCAGAGGCGGCGCGAGATGCTGGCGCGCTGGTGATCGCCATGGTTGTCCACCCAACGTCCTCGGGCGTTGACGCGCGAAGCGCCACATCTGCAATCGCGAGGTGCGTCGACGCGTTGATCTTACTCCCTGTGCAGCCTCACGCCTCGGCCGTATCGAGCCTCCTTCATGCTTATGTCAGCGCGACCGTCGATGGCTTGTCAGAAGGCTTCGCGGCAGCAACGCCGGAGGGCGCCGACTTCCTTGACGTTCGGTCGGTCTTTGCCGGACGGCGCGAAGCGTATATCGGCATGGCGCAGGCGGCAGGAACTGGACGAGCCGAGCGTGCAACTGCTGAAGCGATTGCCGATCTCGCGCCAGTCGCATTAGGGGACGCAATGGGCGCGCTGGTCCTGATTGCCGGATCGCGTCTTTTGCGGCTGAACGAGATCGCGGCGATCGCCGACCAGGTCTTCGCCGGCCTTCCTGTCGGCGCCAGCAGAGCGCTTGGTGTCCATTACGACGAAAGGCTGGACAGCGCTTTGCGGGTAACCGTCATCGCAGCCCAATAGGGCGCGGCTCATACAAGCTTAACGAGAACAACTTTTAAGGACCTTCACATGAACCTTACCCAACGCATTTCTGGCTGCGGCATGAAGTCTCTGCTCATCGCACTGCTGCTACCACTCGCGGCCTGCTCCCCGCGTGTTTCGCAAGATGCATCCAAGACCGATGCGCCGGCTGCGGCTAGTGCGCCCTTCGCGGTGAGCTCGTCGATCAGCACTGCGTCTGCATCGTCATCTTCGACAACGTCGGTACCAGAAGAAAGCGACGAGGCGACGGAACATAGCGGTGAGCCGCAGGTAGCTCCAGCAGCCAAAGCTAACAATGAAGGTTCGCAGAGCGGGCCGCGAATCAAGGGAATTGCACTGGGACAGACCGCAGAGCAGGTTCATGAAGCGCTCGTTGCTCTGTTGCCGGTAGGCAGCGCCTGTCAAGCCAGTCCCGATGCTGCACGCGTCGTCTGCGAAGGAATTCCGCAGCGGCTTCAGGGCGCGTTCGCGTTCGAATCCGGCAGGCTCACCGCATTCAAGTTTTATAGCTATCTCAGCAGCGTCGCCTTCGGTCGCATGTCGTTCAACGACTTTACGAACAACTTCATGAACGCCTACGGCATCGCACGGATGGAACCGGCGCAGGACAACCCGATGTTTAGTCAATACCTGAGATACCGGGACGACAGCGGCTGGGAGGCGGGCATTTACCCGGACAACACGTTTTACGTGAAGTCAGTTGCGACCGCCAGCCAGCAGGCCAAGAGCTTCAACTAGTTGCGCAATTCGACTCGTCAACATAACCGGCCGAGGCGGCGACTCGCCTCGGCGCAGGAGGACCACATGCAAAACCCGCTTAATCCAGGCTACTGGACAGAAGACGAATTGAGGCAGTTCGGCTCGCCCTCGGTGGGCAGCAACGTCCGGTTTGCAAAAAACTGCACCGTCGTCGGCATTGAAAACATGACGTTTGGCCACGACGTCCGCATCGACGGACCTACTGTCCTCTCTGCATCTGGCGGCCACATCCACATTGGCTCGCATGTGCACATCGGCGGCATGTGCTTTCTAGCTGGTGGCGGTGGCATCGATATGGAGGACTTCTCCGGGCTGTCGCAGGCCGTGCGTGTATATAGCGCATCGGACGATTACTCCGGCGAAGGGCTCACGAATCCTACGGTGCCGCGTCAATATCTGAATGTGAAGGTTGCACCGGTCCGACTCGGGCGCCATGTCATTGTTGGGTCGGGCACCGTCATCCTGCCCGGTTGTATGATCGGCGAAGGGGCGTCAGTCGGCGCCATGTCGCTGGTTACGAAGAATCTCGATCCGTGGGGTGTGTATTTTGGTACGCCTGCGAAGCGGCTCAAGGCGCGGTCGAAGAAACTGCTGGGCCTGGAAGCGGAGCTTCAATCGCGCGAAGGAAGCAGCTCATGAACAGTACAAGTCAACGGGTCTTCTGCCGCGGTTGCAAAGCATCCGGCCAGTGGCAGGCAAAGTCATGACTGACCTGAAGATGTCGCCGGATGAGGCGGGGCTGGATGTGACCTTATGGGAGACGGGGCGCTCGGTCCCGAGCGACGCACCCGAGGACGACATGCCGCTGATCGTCGTCTGGACGAGCGCGTGCGCGGAACTGAGCGTCACGCTCACGGCGGCACAACTTAAAGGGGATATCCGTTACCTGTACGCTTCCTCGCGAGACGGCGACGCGCGCGACATTCAACCGTTCGATAGCGCTGCCCCGACGTCAGTGGCAGCTATGCGGGATGTGGGGCTGGTGTTCATCGCGGTCGACCCCAAGGTCGATAGTGATCTGACGGTTGCGTATGAGGTTTCGCGCGCTGCCCGGGACGCCGGTGTGTTCGTGGTGGCGGTTGTCGCTCAAGCAGGGGCGTCCGCATCCGATGTTCACACGGTGGAGGCCGGGCTGCTGCGAGCATTCGATTCGCTAATCATCGTGCGGGGTGGCGGGATTCGTGCACAGTCGCTCGCGTGCACTGTGATTGGCCATATCGCCGGTGGTCTGAAAGTCGCGCCGCCAGTGTGCACTGATCTTGCTGATGTGCAGGCGATACTCAGCGGTGCGATCGTCTCCGTCGGCGTCGGTGACGCATTGAGAGCGGGTATTGCACGCGAGGCGGACAGAGCATGTGACGCAACTAAGCGAGCGATGCGCGATGTCGGATACTCGAAAATCGCAACCGCGACGGGTGCCCTTGTCGTCATTGCAGGCGACTATTCCGTCCGTCTGTCGGAGATATCGCGCGTGACTCATCAGGTCGGCGACCTAGTGAGAGCGGATGATGCTACTGTTGTTCCGACCGTACATCTCCAACCCGTCACGCGCGATGACTTCCGGGTCATATTACTGATTGCGCATCGTCCGGTCGCTGACGACGCAGGAAATCAGGCGGCGCTGCTCAACAGGGATCATTAGCACACAGCCAGCGTACGCTGGGACAGGTTCAAGGCAGCTGCGCAAAATACCTGCGCCGTGCACGCCAGTTCCGTTCGATGCTCAGTCTGGAGACTTTGCAGACCGACCGCGGTCGTCTGCAGCCGTTCATCGCCTGCCTCTCAGATTGTCGGCAACGTTTCGTATGCGCGGGGAAGAAGCCAAGCCGTCGAAACACGGTCGCGTTGTTCACCCCGCTCTTCGTTGCGTCAAGAATTCGGAAGCTTGCCCCGGGGGCAGCGGCGGTCCGCACCGGGATTGCGGAATGTCTGCTTGCGTGGTACGCGAACAATGACGACACCGCTGCTGTTGAACGTCCGCCTATTACCTGCAACTGCGCAACGTTGACCGCGTCGCTGGTTGCGACACCGATCGCCACATTGGTCATGGCGCGGCGCAAGCACGCCTAAGACTGCGCGAGGTTTGGAGCATGATCGCGTCGGGCCGGCGTGCGAAAAACGCCGATGCAGTTGGTTTGCAGGTCTCGCTTTGCCCTTCCCCGGCTGCTGCCAAGCCCATACGGCGCGATTTGAAGGGGCCTCGACGAATTGGTTGACAATACCGATCCACGGTGCCGACTCGGAATCGCAGTCGTCCCTAAGCTTTCGTTTCCGCGCCTCTCCGGCGCGGAAAATTTCCCTCAGGCGTGAATTGGAAAAAAGTTCGCTTTTCGTCTGTTCGAGAAGCGCGATTAGCGTTACGCTTGAACCGATGAATCGCACATACCAAACTACGCGGGAGCACGGGGAATGGACTGGCAACAAAAGCGGCAACAGGTCGAATTGATCGACGACGAAGTAAAACAGCTACAGCCCCTGTTACAAGACATCCTCGGAAAACTCGACCAAGTAAATTATGTTGAGCACACGCATGGCCCATTTGAGAAAGGGGCGGACTTTGTGTTGGAGCGACTTGACAGTGCGATAGGTCAAACCTATTTTGTCGGAGTCGTGGTCAAGGCAGGAAAGATTCTCAGCAATTTCTCCGACGTCGAGCGACAAATTGACGAATGCAATCAGAAACGACTAATTAAAGGGGGCACCCAAGAAGTGCGCCTCCCGGAAGTGTGGGTGATTACCAGCAAAACGATCAGCCAAAACGCAAAAGATAAAATATCCGACAAATATCCTGCAAAAAAAATCTATTTTTTTGAATCGGATTGGCTCGTAAAAATGATCGATCGCCATGCGCCGTATTGGTGGCATCAGCTTCCGACGCACATCGGAATATATCTTGGCACGTTAAACGCAAAAATTGTCGAGATAAATGCTCAGACTGCGCTTATCAAGACTGCCACTACGGAGCCTACATTCATTGATATGGACGTAGAGGAAATTGACGACGACCGGTACAAGCGAAAGGGAGCACACAATCGCCATCGGTTGGTGAATATTTTTGAGGAGGTGACATTAAACAAATTAAGCATTCTCGAAGCCCCCATGGGCTTCGGCAAGTCGGCCCTCGCTCGCAGAATCGTGACCCGTCTCTCGGAGCCGGATATCCTCAAAGCTTCACACTTGTTGCCCGTTTTTCAAACATTTTCAGCGTTTGGAGAAGGTTCCGCGACGCCTGTCAGTGAGCGCATCAGGCTAATTTTGGGCGACGCCGCATTCGCCGAAGCGAATGCAGCCGGAATGTCGTTTTTATTAGTGCTTGACGGAGTGGACGAAGCTGTCGCGGATGACGGGGAGTGGGGACACGTCGTCAACGACTTGGTCGCGGAAGTCAGGCGTTCTAACAATATTCGTCTTCTTCTCACGACGCGGCCGTTCAAAGCGCTGACGGACATGGAAAGCGTAGGCGCGAGCGCCAAGCGCTATCAAATCCGTCCACTAAGCACGGGGAAGTTGATCGGGTTTATCAAAGCTATGTGTTCGAATATCGGACTACCGAAGAAACTTTACCACGATCTCTCACGTTCGCAGTTGTTTCGCCAGCTACCGCAGAATCCGATCGCTGCGTCCCTGCTATCAAACCTCATCTCTCAAAACAAGCAGGACTTGCCCTCCAATCTAACGGAATTGTATGCGAAATCCGTGGAGTCCATGCTCGGCCGATGGGATGAACGACGAGCCTTGTCAACAGAGAAACTATATAAGGCCTGCGAGCGCCTTTCTCGCCATCTGGCTCGACATATGTTAGACAACGAACTGGTCTACATATCCAAGAATGAGGCAAGGCAAATGATCGAGCGCTTCCTCGGCGATCGGCAAATGGGCGTTCCGGCGGCGGACGTTTTCGAATATCTATTGACGCGATCGAATCTCTTTGGACAGTTTCCGGAAACGGATACGATATTTTTTCGTCATCGATCCTTCGCGGAATACCTGTACGCCCTTGACGTCTACGAACTGCGTGATTCCCATGTTGCGGAGAAGGCCTACCACCCGTATTGGGTGAATATGTTTTTTTTCTATGTGGGTCTGTTAGCCGAGTGCCCGGACTTATTGAAGAACCTGCTTAGGAACATACCTAGGACAGATGGGGAACGATGGCTCCGCCTCATGCAGACGGCGAATTACCTGCTTGCAGGCTACCAAAGCCCTTACGAAGTTGCAGAGGAAGGCGTAGCGCGGTTGTTGTTGGAAGCCGCAGATATGTATATGGCGGCGAGGAACGGTACATTGAAGAGCAACTTTGACGAAATGTCTGAGATGCGACTTTTGTGGACGTTTGCAATTTTGTGCAAGCAAACGCTCGGGTACGATTTCTTCAAGAACGCATTAACTTTATCGCTGGCTACTATCGACGATTCGGCAGTTGAAGAGCAACACAAGATGGCGGCACTGTTTTTTGGCGCTTGCGTTTTAGGTGACCTCGGGGACCAATGCGGATTCGTATATCTATTGAATCGACAAAAGGCTGAGGAGCTGCCGATACCAATTTCCATTGGAATTCGATGTGAAGTGGAATTTACCGGCACGAGTCTTCAGAAGGACCCTGTCATCAAAAGCTTTCAACGACGTTTGCGTCAGTTGCTCGTCGGCGTCAAAGGGAGCGAAATTGATACGCGCCGCCGCCTTAATGAACTGTTCGATCGTCCGATCGCGGCCACTCGAAAGCCAAGCATCACCGACGAAAGGAAACACGCAAAGTTGCGGCTTCATTAAGGGGACCCAGCGCGTCGCTAACGACGTTGCGGCTGTCATATTTCCCCCCATTTCCGGACATTCGAATGTGGTGCTTTCCCTTGGGGAGACGATCCAACGACTGCTGGATTGCATGCGTCTTTCCACATCGATTCCGGCTGCTGCCAGTGGGCCAGACGTGTTCTCCAAAGAGCATTGGCCTTTGGGCACATCAGGCACGTCTGGAAGTGCTAACGGGCTGCCTCGATGTAGGGCTCACGGCACGAGACGTACTAAGACGCGATCCGCCGTACCTGATGGGCGCCGTTATAAGTGGTGGTGGATCGTCAAGCCTGGCGATATCTTAGCCAGATAAGCTCCTCTGCCCGTCAAGCGTGCGTTTTACCTTGAGCGTCAGGAAGCGCGACGGAGTCGCAAATTTCTGACGCGACGGAGCGTGATGAAAGGGCGCCTGAAAGAGATGAACGCTCTTTCGCGCGCGCGTCACGGCGACGTAGAACAGGCGACGCTCCTCGTCTATCTGCCCACGCTTGATCTCGCGGTAGAAAGGAATCGAACCGTCTGTGACGCCCAGAATGATCACATGCTCCCATTCATCGCCTTTCGCACCATGGATCGTTGACGTCACGATCCGTGGTCGGCAGAAGAGGTCGCCAATATGCGCACGGAGCTTACCAACGCGTTGGAACCGCTGGCTTGTCGTTTGCCACCTCCCGAGTTCGGCGGCTAGGTTACTGGGGGCGTTTCCAGTCGCCTTCATCATCCGCAGATAGATGCGCGTCGCCATGACATAACGACCTTCAAACGATGAAATGCGTGCCGCTCTAGCGAGCAGCCTGGTCTTCAAAATCGCAGAGAAGAAGCTGGTCGACGAAGGCGTGCGCTCGGGGGTAAAGCGGAGCTAACAAGTACGCCGCAGGCACGTTGCCGGACCGACATGTTGTCCATTCGTGGGCGGACTGTGTTACCGAGCGGCGGCGTCGGGGCGAACGACGCCCCGACGCACCGACGATTAATCGTCCCAACGCGACGCTCTCACCCGTACAGATTGAGCACTATCGTCGCCGTCGTATGCGACGTAAGGTGGTGAACCGGCGGTCTCTGCGTCAGCGGCGAGTTCATCCACTACGCCTCCGCAGCGATGGGTGGGTTCGTAGCTCTGCTGTCGCACCATGGCTGAATTGGGTGAGCCGAAACCAGCGGTGGGATAGTCGCGAACCCAAAAGGGAAAGGCACCGAGACAATTGTCCCGCGAAAAAATCTTAGAAAGAGGCAGCGGCTCGATGGTAGGGCGATTAAGAAGAATATCGACACCGGTTTGAGCCTTGATCTTTTTGCGGTGCGTTGCCAATGTGCTTTCAGCGAACAGTTCGTTAAGTGGTGAACCTGCGCGCCACAGTTCGAGCGTGTGTCTCAACTTGCGATTGCTAACACCGGAAATGGCGTCGCGCAGCATGTCGATCGATCTGTGCGATCCGAACGACAGGCGAGCCAGCTCTCTGAAATAGACGTCATGGACGCACTGCAGATTCCAGGCAGAGCCGCGGCTAAGACCATTGTTCGCGAGATATGCCCCGCGCAACTTCAGTTCCGCACGAATGCTCTTGCTCGCGGAGTCAATGAGCAAAGGCCAGATTTCATCTGCTGACTCTCCAACAACGGCACGTAGATGCGTCTTCGCATGTTTGCGTTTGTCGCTCAGTTCCTGCTGCTTGTCGTAGAACGTCCAGACTGCGTTGCTGCGAGGCGCTTCCATGCGGGTTCCCGTTCCTGATTTGAACCAAGCCGTGCGAAAGGCCGTGTCCATGTTCTGGTGCAGGTAAGTGCAGAGAACCCGGCTGCTAACGTTCTCGGGGAGCGGAAAGCGATGGGTCAGGTCGATCATCGTGATGTCGTATTCGCCTGCTTTCCAAATCGTTTCCTGCTCGGCGTCGTACGGTAGTTTCAGCGTATCCAGTACGCCGCGAATCAGCGCAAAGCACAGTAGGCGCACACTGTTCGATCCGAACACGTTATGCCCTTGAAGCGGTTTCAGCGGGCAGCAGTGGATTGCGATTTTCGTTCCCTTTTTCAAAGACATGACGTCGATGATGCTGCCGCCGTCCGACAGGCGAATCTGCTTGGAAAATTGCATCGAAAACTCGCTGCCCGACCCTTCGATCCGCTTGATGCGCTCGTTGCCGAAAGGTTTATGGTCGAATGGAAATTCTATGTGGACGAGATCGATCATGAATACGGTACCGGTTGAAGGAAGTGGTTAGCTGCGATCTGCAGCAGGAGACTTGCTTCAGCCTTTACAGTATTCGTTAGGGTAGTTATCTGGGGTATATAGACTAGTATCGTGTGCGGCGGCAGGGATGGAGGGAGGTCACACCGCGAACTCAGCGACAGATACTCCTGCAGTCTTGCACCGTTTGCATCCATTTGGACCGATCAGTGACGAAGCTGGAAGCGATGCAAGCCGTCGCTACGCGGGCGGACAATCCGGCGAGTTGCGAGGGTACGCGAAGTAGGCCGCGGCTAGCGATATTTGTTCGGTGTCCCTGAGCGGGACGGTATCACCTTTCACGAGTCGAAGAAGGCTGCAGTAACGCTCTCTATGGCGAAAGCCGACGAGGCGTTACGCCGCGTCATCAGACCGGTCGGACGCGCTTTAACAGACAAATGTCTCTTCGTCTCAAGGTCCGCCGTAAAAATGTCGATATCGTCGACTAGGGGCGCGTCGTTGAGCGCCAAACTCCAATTAATTGGCCAGTGTCGGCCGGCCGCCATGGATGGGAGAGCGATGACTGCCAGCAACAGAATCAACCATGCCTTATACGACGCAAGGTGGACCTATGATGGAGCAAACCGGGTACGGCCGACAGCCAGCAAAATGGTGCTCGCCGGTGAATATACAGCGGAGATGGCCGACAGGCTTTACTGTCCGGAATGCTTCACACCTATCTCAAGGTCGCCAAAAGACAAGGATCGATTTTCGAATGGTCGCACGTGTTGTTTTATGCACCGTTCGCGTTACCGTGAGGTTCCCTGTTCGCTTCGAACGCCGATTGCTGATGGCAAAAAATATTTAACGGAAGAAGACGCTAAAGAAGCCATTGCTAGCGATCAACTAGCGATTGTGGATTCCTTCATGCAAGACCGGCCGGCAAAACCGGATGCGACTGGGGCGCCTTACGAACAGAGCGCCGTCGAGGATAAGGATGGTCCCATCGCTGAGGTCCCTATCGGAAGGCATCGGGGCGAAAAGTTCGCCCTGCCCAGCAAAATAGCGACTGTGGCAGGTTTGTGCCGTCGGTTCGACATCAACCTGTACAAGTATTTTGTGCTCCCCGGCAGTGATGTCGCGAGGAAACTCGCCGACGTCCTTATAGACGTTGCAACTGTAACGGATGAATGCGAGGTCCCGCATCTCTATTACGGAATCATCCTCAATTCTTGGAATGCAGGACAGAATCCGAAGCCCAGTAATGTCCGAATGACTAGATTGCGGAAACACCCGAGTGTTGCGGATTTCACGATCAAAGTGCAGGCGTCGGAACAGGAAGACAAGGGAATCAATGACGAGTCGACGGGCCGGGTTGTGCTCTTCTGGGCAAAGATCACCAGGAACGGCATCGGGTTGGCAGCGACACATTTGGCGTGGGGCGAGTTTGCCTTGCTACCAGACAAGTACCAAAAGCTACTGACCGAAAAGTGATTTCAGGCTATGCGGCGGTCCCCGGCGGCCGCTCTGCGGCCCGTCGGGACGTTGCTTTTGCACTTCGCCGACGAACTCGTTGCAGAAGTTGCACGCGTTGCGCCGGAGTCCCGAAGCTCACAACACGTGCAACTGGCGCAACTGGTGCGACTAGAAGCGTCGTTTGCGAATCGCCGAAGCGGGGCGGGCGTCGTCCCATTCTTCGATCACGTCGTCGTCTTCTGGTGCTTCATCCGGAGCCCCACGTTCGCCATCCAGATCGTCGGAGTCCTCGCCGTCGTCATCGGCGTCTTCGTCATCGACGTCGATCCCGAGGAGCGACAGCCACTCGTCGCGCCATCCGCCCGGCAGTTCAAACTTGAGGTCCGGTGAAAGCGACAGGTCATTGAGCCGGCGCATCACAGTCGACTTGTGCATGTCCATCAAATCGGCTATGTCTTCGAGGCGATCGCCTTCCTGCCGCATGTAGCGCATTGCGCGATCTTGCGCGGACACTGCAACGAAGGTGCTGTAGCGGCGCGACCAGCGTGAATGCTGCTGGATCACTTCGCACATTTTCTTGCCGATGCCATCAGCATGCTGGTTTTCCAGCGACATGGCCGCGATGGAGAACGCGATGGATGCGCCGGGTCCAGCCTCGCACCGCTCGACCACGATGAGTTCACGGCAGTAGTCCTGCAACCACAGCGCCTCAAAGCCCGTCGCGCAGTGCAGAAACAGCATGATCACCGCGTTTTTGTCGCGGGCGCCCTCATTAAGGCGAAGGAGTGCGTCAACGATGTCGGTATCCGGCTTGTTGCTGACCAGTTGTTGCGCGGTGACACATTGGCCTTCGCCGACGTTCGAGAGCAGAATGTGAACGCCTTCGTCGGACAGCGCATTAATGTTGCGACAGTCGGCGAGCGTCACAATATGGAGTCGCTCGCTCGTTGTTCGCGGACGGCCGTCCATGCGCGCAAGGGTCTGCGCAAAGTCCGCATCACGCGATCCGCCGCCGTACAGTGCAGTAACCGCCGCGACTCGCGGCATCGGGAGGTCGGCGATATTCTTGCCTGCAAGCATCAACACTTCTATGGCCGCGCGGGCGTGCAGCGCGAGCGACGGATCGAGAAGCAGCACAGGCACGACGCCCGGATTTACCGCGGTGATCGCGTCGCGCATGGCGTCGGCGATGCTGGGCGTCCGTGAGGCACTCGCCTTTCCTGCCGCAGTCTTCCGGTGCTGGGTGTTACCAAGTGTGCGCGGGAACGGCATTATTCGGCCTCCTTCGACGCGAGGAAAGCCTCAATGGCCGACAGTCTCCACCCCCGAATACGGGCAGTGAGCTTCAATGGCGCCGGAAACTCCTGTGCCGCCACCATCGCAAGCACGGAAGTCCGCCCGATGCCGACCATGGCGAGGACTTCCGGCAAGCGCAGGATGCGATCGGGGATTTGAAGAGTGGGGACGCGCGAATTGCCATTGCGGCCGGGCGCGAGCAGTAGAGAAGGGTTCCCAACGCAAGTCGCGTTGTTTGCGCTCGCGGTGCTGCGTCGCGCTGCGCGGTTAGGCCGAGCGCGTGCTTGGGGCTCCTGCTGCAGCGGCGCTGCGGCCAACTGCATTTTGTTACTAGTGGATTCGTTGAATTTCATAGGTCTCACCGTATCTGTAACGGAAACGGCGCGACGACAGACGCGGGGCGATCTTCACCGGCGTTCGCTGCTCAGGCGCAAACGCTTCGCGGGCGCGTCTGTCTGACAGCGCCACGAATATGGGCACGTGAGTGCCGGGGTGAAGGCCCGAAGGCTCGAATCGTTGCCTAATCGACTCGACTGTGACGGTCTTAGTTAGTCCCTAGACCAAGGGCCGCGAACTTGGGGGTTATTGCCGAGTTCGCTTCAGGCGGGTACGAGAATGCCTCATGACAGTTATGTTGTCAACGCCAAGAAGACGCTGTTGAATTCGGCCGGTGTCGCCGAGGTCGTCATTACGGGTGGCCGTCCGTCAGGCCTGTTCTGTTGCGGCTGCAGCGAAGGTCGCCAGTCCTGCATCAGGGCCGCGCGCTTCACGAAGAGGTCTCCTCGCGCATATGCTGCTTCTGCCTTGTCCTTGATGCCGTGCGCGAGCGCCGCCCCTCAGATTTGGGAGTTAGTAGATTGCCTGTACCCAGTTGCGGGACGTTGACAACGGGCCGCATACGGTAGCGTCAGTTCGCCGCATTCATTGCAGAGTGGCTGGACCATTCGGCGACGCGTGGGCTTTCACTGGGTTCCCCGCGTCGTCCAACGTAACAGCACCGCTTGGGTTGCTTTCCTATAAAATCCCGCCTACACGAATCTGTCACAATCGAGTGCGGTGTGCGGGATTTTCGTACCGCCTCCGTACGGAACATAGCGTCCAATGTGGTCTGGTGGACAACTATTTGATTTAATTGAAATTAATAGCGATAGGCTATCATATATGTTCGGTCGATTCATGCCCACCGAGGGCAAGTTCTTTGATATTTTCAATGCGCACGCACAGTGCATCGTGTCGGCGAGCCGCGAACTCGAGCTGCTGATCGACAATCTGCAAGACGCCGAAACTCACAAGCAAAACGTCCAGAAGGCCGAGAAGGCTGCCGACAAGCTCACGCACGAAACCATCGACCTGCTGCACAAGACGTTCATCACGCCGCTCGACCGCGATGAGATCCACAAGCTGATCACCACGATGGACGACATCCTCGATCTGATGGAGGACGTCGCCACGGCCATTTCCCTTTACGACGTCCAGTCGGTCACTTCCGAGGCGAGCCAGCTCGCGCACATTTGCACGGCGACGTCCGAGCGGGTGCAATTCGCCGTCAGCCTGTTGTCGGATATGAAGCAGGCGAGCCAGATCCTGAAGGCGTGCGAGGAAATCGACCGGCTCGAATCCGAAGCCGACCGCGTGCTGCGCTCGGCCATGTCGAAACTCTTCCGCGAGGAAGACAACGTCAAAACCCTGATCAAGCTCAAAGCCATTTACGAATTGCTCGAAACGATCACGGACAAGTGTGAAGACGTAGCAAACATCATCGAAGGCATCGTGCTGGAAAACGCATAATGCAATCGATACAACTCGCTATCTGGGTCGTCGCCGGCCTGGTCGCCGTCGCGCTCGTTTTCGATTTTATGAACGGCTTTCACGACGCGGCCAACTCGATTGCCACCGTCGTCTCGACCGGCGTGCTGAAGCCCCAGCAAGCGGTGGCGTTTGCCGCCGCGTTCAACGTCATCGCGTATTTCGTGTTTCACCTGAAAGTGGCCGCGACTGTCGGCAAGGGCACGATCGATCCGGGCATCGTCGATCATTACGTAATTTTCGGCGCTCTGGTGGGCGCAATCGGCTGGAACGTCATCACGTGGCACTACGGCATTCCGTCGAGTTCATCGCACGCGCTGATCGGCGGGCTCGTCGGCTCGGCGCTCGCCAAGTCCGGTTGGGGTTCGCTGAACTTCGACGGCTTGATGAAGACGGTCGCGTTTATTTTCATCTCGCCGCTGCTTGGGTTTGTGCTCGGCTCGTTTTTCATGCTGGCGGTGTCGTGGATCTACTTCCGCACGCCGCCGAGCAAGGTCGACCGGCGCTTCCGGCGTCTGCAACTGGTGTCCGCAGGTCTGTACAGCCTCGGTCACGGCGGTAACGACGCGCAGAAAACCATCGGCATTATCTGGATGCTGCTGATCGCCACCGGCTATGCGTCGTCGATAGCTGACGCGCCGCCGCTGTGGGTTATCGGCGGCTGCTATTTGTCGATGGGCGTCGGCACGTTGTTCGGCGGCTGGCGAATCGTCCGCACGATGGGCCAGAAAATCACCAAGCTGAAGCCGGTCGGCGGTTTCTGCGCGGAGTCGGGCGGCGCAATCACGTTGTTCACCGCCTCCTGGCTCGGCATTCCGGTATCCACCACACATACGATTACCGGCGCTATCGTCGGCGTGGGGGCGACGCAGAAGCTGAGCGCGGTGCGCTGGGGCGTGGCTGGCAACATCGTTTGGGCATGGATTCTGACGATTCCGGCTTCCGCAGCGCTCGCTGCGGCCGCCTGGTGGCTCGGCCACCGTCTTCTATAGCGAGCCGACTGCCGGCCCGAGGAAACCCGTTCGAAAGCACAGCCGCAACACCGCGGTACAGCCTCAAAACACGGCGCGCATCGCTTAGATCAGCGGTGCGCTGCCCCCATCCATCGGGACAATCGCTCCCGTCACATAGCTCGCGCGGCGACTTGCCAGAAACAGCGCGACATCGGCGATTTCCTGCGGTTTTGCGTAACGCCCGAGCGGCACCTTCGCCTGTCCACGCGCCAACGCCTCGGCGCTCTGTATGCCTTGTTGCGTTGCTTCGAGCTTGACCGCTTCCTCGACGCGCTCGGTCAGCGTCGCCCCGGGATTGATCGCGTTGATCCGGATACCGTAGCGCGCGTAGTAGTGGGCGAGGCCGACGGTGGCCAGCATCAGCGCAGCGTTCGCGGCGCCGCCCGCGATATGGATGTCGCTCGCAATCTTCCCGCCCATGCCGATGATGTTGACGACGGTGCCGGAGTCGCCGCGATTGCCGCTTTTTGCACGCTCGGCCATGCGGCGCAGCACTTCCTGCTGCGGGTAGATGTAAGGAAAATATTTTGCTTCCATCGTGGCGCGGAACGCGTCGGCGTCGAGCGTTTCCGGGTCGTAGCGGCGGGCTGCGCCGGCGCTGTTGACGAGCACGTCGATAGGACCAACGGCCGTGCTGACTTCCTCGACTACGTCGGCGGCGCCGTGCGGCTCATGCAGATCGGCTCGCGTGCGGTGCACATGCAAGCCTTCCTGCTTCAACTGCTCGTAGGCGCGCGCCAGATTGGCGGGGTCGCGCGAGACGATTGCTACCTTCGCGCCTTCCAGCGCGAAGGCCCGGGCGCACGCGAAGCCGATTCCCTTGCTGCCGCCCGTGACCAGCACCACTTTGTCTTTCAGCCCGAGATCCATAGTCACCACCCGCTTCGAAAGAATACCGATGACGATAGCAGATCGGAGGCTAGCGCGTGCTGGCGGAAGCCGCGATTGCGGGCGGCGCTCGCGAGCGCGTCAATGGACAAAAGCGGCTTTCCCCGATTCGTTGGATGGAGACGTCAGCGCGACTTCCGTTCCCCGTCTCATCGCGAGAACGGTCGCATGGGGACTTGAGAAATTGTCAGTATGACGAAGCAATGATTGACGTCGTCATCGACCCGTGTTCCCGCGTCGTGAAAGACCTCGTCTGAACGAGGTGCAAAAAAAATCTGCATTTTGGTACGGTCGCCAGACCGTAAGCAGTGCATCCGAGCCGGGCGCCTCCATTAAGACGATCAATTCTTTACCGCTAAAAATTGCCGTTAGCAAAGCGGGCGATGGGATCGTCGTTGGTCTGCGAGGGAGCGGGAACGCCGTGCGACGCCGTCGACGCTCGCATGATCTGCACGCCGCCGTTATCGGCCGGTGCGCGGTCTGCGCCGTCTGCCTGTTGGGCTTGACGCGCCTGCCGAACGGCGATGGAGGCGGGCGGTGGCGGTTCGAACGCATCGGCGGCCGCGTCGATTGGATCCGGTGCTCGCGCGGTCGCCGTTTGCGAAAGCGGTGCGGCAGCTACAGTGGCTTGCCGTGGAGCCGGTGCGCTGGCGCCGCCGTCATACATACCCGCTTGAGCGGACGGAGCAGAGGTCGGCGATATCGCGCCTGCCGCGCGCGCCTGCATCTGCGCCGCGCTCATACCGGGCGGCGGAGGTTCGAAGGGATCGGCTTGCGGCGTACGCGCTACTGCCGTGGCCGCAAAGGTCGGCTCAGCCGTGGCAGTCGATGGCGTGTGCGGCTCCGCCGCAGCGCGAGTCGTTGCTTGAGAAGGCGACGAACTTGCGGCATAAGCGGGCGCTGCCCTCGTCGCAGTGGATGGTGCATTTGCTGAACTCGCCTGAGCGCCGCCATACGCTGCGCTCGCTGTCGCCAGTTGCGCCTGTCCCGTCGCACGCTCGGTCTGCGGCGCCGCCGCCTCATAGTTCGGCGCATCGAACGGCGCCGGCTTGGGGGCCGGTCCCGCCACGCGGCGGATGCCATCGAAGCGCTTGGCCCAATACGGATTGGTCAAATAATCGAGCCGCACCGTGCCGCCCGTCGACGGCGCGTTGACAAAGCGCAGCTTGCCCACGTAGATGCCCACGTGCGAGTGCGGGCGGCCGGTCGTGTTGAAAAAAATCAGATCGCCCGGCGCGATCTCGTCGGGTTCGACCGATTCGCCTCGTCCGCTCATATCGGCGGTCGTGCGCGGCAGATTTACCGAAGCCGCGCGCGATACGACATAGCGAACCAGGCCGCTGCAATCGAAGCCGCTGTCGGGCGTGTTGCCGCCCCAGCGGTAAGGAACGCCGACGAGGCTCATCGCCTGAATGGAGATTTCTTCGCGGCCGATGCTGTGGTCCACGAAGTTCGGAAAACCCGGCGGCGGCGCGCGATAAGCACCGTTTGCCACGACGACCGAGCTTCCCGAGCCGCGCGAGGACGTCTTCTGCGGCGCGCCCGCGCAGGCGGCGAGCAACAGCACGGTCAGCAGCGAAAAAGCAAGTCGGCGCATGAAAGAGTAAAGCGGTAAACGCTCGTTTAAAGGCGGACGATGTCCGGATGGTAGCCGGTGAAACACGAAAGCGGCAAGAATTCTTAACAAATTACTTGAAGTTCATGCGCTAAGTGTTGCCCGCCAAAGACGCCGCGGCAACGAAAAAAGCCGTGCCCGGAGAATTCCGGGCACGGCTTTGAGCTACTGCGAGCTAATTGATTCTTAAAGGATTTCCGACGCGTAATCGGCCAGGCGCGAACGCTCGCCGCGCGCCAGCGTCACATGACCGCTGTGCGCCCAGCCCTTGAAGCGGTCCACCACGTACGTCAGGCCCGAGCTGCCTTCTGTCAGGTAAGGCGTGTCGATCTGCGCGATATTGCCGAGGCAGATGATCTTCGTGCCGGGACCCGCACGCGTGACCAGCGTCTTCATCTGCTTGGGCGTCAGGTTTTGGGCCTCGTCGATAATCAGATACTTGTCGACGAATGTACGTCCGCGCATGAAGTTCATGCTCTTGATCTTCAGGCGCGAGCGGATCAACTCCTGGGTCGCGGCGCGGCCCCATTCGCCGGCGGCGTCGTCGGTTTTCTGCAGCACTTCCAGGTTGTCGTCGAATGCGCCCATCCACGGCTGCATTTTTTCCTCTTCCGTACCTGGCAGAAAGCCGATGTCTTCGCCGACTGGCACCGTAGCGCGTGTCACGATGATCTCGTTGTAGCGCTTGTCGTCGAGTACTTGCGCGAGACCTGCTGCAAGCGCAACCAGCGTCTTGCCGGTGCCGGCCTGGCCGAGCAGGGTCACGAAGTCGATCTCAGGATTCATCAACAGATTCAGCGCGAAGTTCTGCTCGCGGTTGCGCGCCGTGATGCCCCACACATTGTTCTTGTGATGGCCGTAGTCGCGCAGCGTTTGCAGCAACGCCGTCTTGCCGTTCAGCTCGCGCACCAGCGCGTGAAACGCGGGCTCGCCGTTCTGCGGCTCGAGATAAACGAACTCGTTGACGAGCATCGACGGACACAGTGGACCGGTCACGCGGTAGTACGTGGTCCCCGTCTTGGTGTCCTGCCAGCTCTCCATGCCCTTGGCGTGCCGGGTCCAGAAGTCCTGCGGCAGCGCGCGGATGCCCGAATACAGCAGGTCGCTGTCTTCGAGCACCTGGTCGTTGAAGTAGTCTTCCGCGGGCAAGCCCAGCGCATGCGCCTTGATGCGCATGTTGATGTCTTTCGACACCAGCACGACCTGGCGATCCGACCGGTCGCGCTGCAACGCGCGCACGACGCCCAGAATCTGGTTGTCGGCTTTGCCTTCCGGCAGACCTTCGACGGGCTCGATCGCGGTGAGCTTGGTCTGGAAATACAGGCGTCCGGACGCTTCGCGGCTGCCCAGACGCGCAAGCGAAATGCCGTCGGACATGTTGCCGGCGTTCGCCACCAGTGCGTCCAGCGTGCGGCTCACCTGGCGAGCGTTACGCGCGACTTCCGACATGCCTTTCTTGTGGTTGTCGAGTTCTTCCAACGTCATCATCGGCAGATAGACGTCGTGTTCCTCGAAACGGAACAGGCAGCTCGGGTCGTGCATCAGCACGTTCGTGTCGAGCACAAAGAGCTTCTGCACTTCGACCGGCTGGGTGGCCGTGCCGCGTTTCTTGTTCGTGCCGCGTGCGGTAGGCGCGGCGGCCGGCGTGCTCGCCGCGGGCTGCTTCGCGCTCGGCGCACGTGCGATGGCCGGCTGCGGCTCGGCAGTTTCGACTTGCGGACGCGCAGCGGGAACCGGTTGCAGCAGCGCGGCGGTTTGCCTCGTCTTGCGCCCGGAGCCCGACGCGCCGCGTGCCTGAGCAGTGTCGCCCGCTGCGGGTCCTGTTGCGGTTGCCGACGATGCCGGCACCGGTCGCAAGGTGGTCGCGGCATTCGCGGCATGCGCCATTGGCGTGGCGACGTTCGTGCGGCCGTAATCGGCCGACTCCGTGGATTCCCCTTCGGCCTGTTTCTTCGAAGCGGTGCGCGCCGGCGTGGCGGCCTTGGCTTTGTATTCGTCAGGCGGCAAGAGATTGCCGAGCTTGCTGGGGGGGGTAGGCAAAGGCATGGTTTCCCTCGAAATAATCGGGTCACATATCGTGCGCCGCCTGTCGCATTCTGCCGGTGCCGGTGTTGCGCACGCAGTTTGCGCCCGGAGGCGCGCATTCGGTCTAGAGATGCCGGTTCGCCTGGTTTTCGATCGGCTCCTTAACGGAAGGCGCGCGGCCGAGTGAACGAACGGCTGCGCGCAATTAAAAAAGCCGCCGCCCCGGCGTACGGGGCATGCGGCTCGCCTACAGTGCTCGCGTTGCGCCTGACGACTCCGACGGGCCAGATGAATCCGGCAAAACGGCCGTCAAGTCTTGCGCAGCGACGAAAAATTTGGGGTGGACAGGCACTCATTGCAACCCAATATAACGCGCCTCAAAGCGCTTGTACAGCCTCCAGAATTTCGTCGACGTGGCCGGGCACCTTCACGCCGCGCCACTCCTGGCGTAGCACGCCTTCACCGTCGATCAGGAACGTGGAGCGTTCGATTCCCCGTACTTCTTTGCCATACATTTTCTTCATTTTGATGACGTTAAAGAGCGCGCACAGCTTTTCTTCGGGGTCAGAGATCAGCGGGAAGGGCAATTCGAGCTTTGCCTTGAAATTGTCATGCGAGCGCAGGCTGTCGCGCGACACGCCAAGGATTTCCGCGCCGGCCTTTTTGAACTTCGGATACAGATCGCGAAACTGCAGACCTTCGGTCGTGCAGCCCGGCGTGTTGTCCTTCGGATAAAAGTACAGCACAACCTTCTTGCCCCGCAGTTTGGACAGCGTGATCTCGCCTCCTGTAGCGGGAGCGGCAAAGTCGGGAATAGGTTGGTCGACTGCGATAGGCACGAGGTTCTCCGGTTGTTATGGCCGGCGCCGCCGGTGAATCCGGCACGGCGGCGTCGGCCTGGCATCGAATTGGGGAGGGGCTACCGGTGCGCGCATAGTCTCGCGTGGCGGTTAGGTCGTCAGGGCGGGCTTGCCGGCAGCTATCCTGAAGCTCGGCATGCCTCGTGACCGGTCAAAGCTGAACGATCAGCTCGCCGGAGCGCCCTGGAATTTCGCCCCACGTAACAGGGTACGATGGCAGCGCGCCGCGGTCCAGCGTGGCATAGTAGTCGCCCATCGTCGCGAATGTGTGGCCTTGTGCGCGCCAGCCTTCCAGCAACTGTTCGAAGATCGGGGCGAGCTTCTGGCCTTCCAGTTCCGCGTGCAGCGTGAACACCTGATCATGCGGATTGTTTTCGGTGTGCTTCAGCATGAACGCGGCGACATTGTGCTCGTTCACGCCGTCGACGCCGAGCACTTCGTCCAGCGTCGGCAGCGTGGTCGGCATCTGCACGTGTGCGAGCGTTCTGCCGTCGACCACAGGAAGATACGGCGAATGACCCCGGCCGTCGGACGCGTAATGCATGCCCCACGCGTCGATCTGCTCGAACGCATGTCCGTTCATCTGCCAGCCGGCCGCGCCATGCGTGACGGGCGGTCCGCCGAAGATCCCGACGAAACGATCGTGACTCTTCTGCATTTGCGCCGCGGTCCACGCGCGATCTTTCGAGCGCACGTTGTCCTGCCAGTACACGTGATCCCACGTGTGAATGCCGCATTCGAAACCGGCCTCGTGGATCGCGCGCATTTCCGCCGACGCCTTGGCTCCAATGTCCGGCCCCGGCAGCAGCACGCCGTACATCAACTGCTTGAGCCCGTAGTGTTCGACAACCGACGTGCGCGACACCTTCTTCAGAAAGCCCGGCCGCAGCACGCGACGCATCGCCCAACCCGTATGATCAGGGCCGAGGCTGAAGAGGAAAGTGGCGCGCGCCTTGAAGCGGTCGAAAATACGCGCGAGATTTGGCACGCCTTCACGCGTGCCGCGCAGCGTGTCGACGTCGATCTTCAGGACGATACGGGCCAAGGATCGGCCCTTATTGTTGTTCGACGAGCGCGCGCGCGTCGCCGACGTGGCCGCGATACGCTTCGAAAATCTTGCGCAGCGCTTCGTCGAAGGTCGACTTGGGCGCCCAGCCGAGCTCCTGCATCGTGTTGTCGATCTTCGGCACGCGATTCTGCACGTCCTGATAGCCGGCGCCGTAGTACGCGCCCGACGACGTTTCGACCAGTTGCACTTTCTTCGCGGTCTCTGCGTATTCCGAAAATTCCGCGGCAAGCGTCAGCATCTTGTGCGCGAGTTCTCGCACCGAGAAGTTGTTGGTCGGATTGCCGATGTTGTAGATCTTGCCCGTCGCGATGTTGTCCTTGTTCTCGATGATCTTCATCAGCGCGCCGATGCCGTCGTCGATATCGGTGAACGCGCGCTTCTGAGCGCCGCCGTCGACGAGGCTGATGTTCTCGCCGCGCACGATGTGGCCGAGGAACTGCGTGACCACGCGCGAACTGCCTTCCTTCGGCGTGTAGATCGAGTCGAGGCCCGGGCCGATCCAGTTGAACGGACGGAACAGCGTGAAGTTCAGGCCCTCCATGCCGTAGCCCCAGATCACGCGGTCCATCAGCTGCTTCGAGCACGCGTAGATCCAGCGCGGCTTGTTGATCGGACCATAGGACAACTGCGATTCTTCCGGATCGAACTGCTCGTCCGTGCACATGCCGTAGACCTCGGAGGTCGACGGGAACACGAGGTGCTTGCCGTACTTGACGGCCGAACGCACGATAGGCAGGTTCGCTTCGAAGTCGAGTTCGAACACGCGCAGCGGCTGCTTCACATACGTGGCGGGCGTGGCGATCGCGACCAGCGGCAGAATCACATCGCACTTCTTGATGTGATATTCGACCCACTCCTTGTTGATCGTGATGTCGCCTTCGAAAAAGTGCATCCGCTCATGATTGATGAGATCGCCCAGACGTTCGGTCTGCATGTCCATTCCGAAGACTTCCCAATCGGTCGTTTCGAGAATGCGTTTGGACAGGTGATGGCCGATGAAGCCGTTCACACCCAGAATCAGGACTTTTTTAGCGAAACCTTCGGTTTTCATGAATGACGGGGAGTTTGGATGAGCTGGGCGAATTCGGCGGGGGTGACGACGGTTTCGGCGCCGTCGTGCTGATGCCGCAATTCGTGGATGGCGATCGCGCGACCGTCGCCGCATATCGCGAAAACGGCATTATCGCTTACGTGCAGCCCCGGCGGCAAATCCGGGCGAAGCGCGCCAGGCGCCGCAAGCCGCGCGCGCGCAACGACAAAACGCCGGCCGCCGATGTCGGTAAACGCGCCCGGATAGGGCGGCGCGACCGCGCGAATCAGGTTGTAGACCTGCTGCGCCGGCTGCGTCCAGTCGATGCGGCCGTCTTCCGGCTTGCGCCCGCCGTAGTAGCTGCCGTGCGCGAGATCGTTCGGCAGATGCGGCGCTTGCCCCGCGAGCAAGGCGGGCAAGACGCGCCACAGCGTTTGCTCCGCAGCCACCGTGACTTTGTCGAACACTTGCGCGGCGGTGTCGTCGGGGAGAATCGGCACCGGCGTTTGCGCGATGATCGCGCCCGCGTCGGGCTTCGCGGCCATTTCATGCAGCGTCGCGCCGGTTTCCGTTTCACCGTGCAGCACTGCCCAGTTGGTCGGCACACGGCCGCGGTACTTCGGCAATAGCGAGCCGTGCATGTTGTAGGCGCCACGCGCGGCGAGCGCGAGCAGGTCGACCGGCAACATGTGGCGGTAGTAGAACGAGAAGATGAAGTCCGGCCGCGCCGCGCTGACGGCCGCGCGCAATTCAGGGCTTTGGGGATCGGCGGGCGTCACCACGCGAATGCCGTGCTCGGCCGCAACGGTTGCCACGCTGGCGAACCAGATGTTCTCGAAGGGGCTGTCTTCGTGCGTGACGACGAGCGCCACATCGACGCCGCGCGCGAGCAGCACCTGCAGGCAGCGCACGCCGACGTTGTGATACGCGAATACGACGGCGCGCGGTTTCATCGGTTCGGGCCCTCGTCCTCGCGATCGGCGAGCGGCGCCGGTTGGATCGCTTGCACGACCGTTTGACGCGGCATTTCAACCACGGTCGTGCCGTCGCGCTGTTCGAGAATCGTCTGCACGAGATAGCGCGGACGCGCGCGCACCTGCTGATAAATCCGGCCGATATATTCGCCGAGCAGCCCGAGCGCGAAGATGATCACGCCGAGCAGGAAGAACGTAATGGCGAAGAGCGTGAACACACCCTGAACTTCCGCCCCGATGATGAAGCGGCGAATCAGCAGCAGCACGAACAGCGCCGCCGAGCCAAGCGACAGGATCACGCCGATGAACGACAGCCACTGCAGCGGCACCACCGAGAAGCCGGTCACGAGGTCGAAATTCAGGCGGATCAGCGAATACAAGGAGTACTTCGATTCGCCGGCAAAGCGCTCTTCGTGTGCGACTTCGATCTCGACGGGATTCTGTGCGAAGGTGTACGCGAGCGCCGGAATGAACGTGTTGATTTCACCGCAGCGATTGATCGTGTCGATGATGTGCCGGCTATACGCGCGCAGCATGCAACCCTGGTCCGTCATCTTGATACGCGTGATGCGCTCGCGCAGCCGGTTCATCGCGCGCGAGGCCTTGCGGCGCCACAGGCTGTCCTGGCGTTGCAGGCGGATCGTGCCGACGTAGTCAAAGCCTTCGCGCATCTTCGAAACGAGCTTGCCGATTTCTTCCGGCGGGTTTTGCAGATCGGCGTCGAGTGTGATCACGATCTCGCCGCGCGACTGCTCGAAGCCCGCGAGAATCGCCATGTGCTGACCGTAGTTGCCGTTCAGCAGGATCACGCGTGTGGTATCGGGGCGCGCGCGGAACTGCTCGGCGAGCAGCGCGGCCGATTTGTCGCGGCTGCCGTCGTTGATGAAGATCACTTCATAAGACGTGCCGAGTGCGTCGAGCGCCGGATAGAGCCGCACGAAGAGCTCCGCCAGCCCGGCTTCCTCGTTGTACACCGGAATGATGATCGACACTTCCGGTGTGACGGCGCGTTGTTCCGTATAAATCATTTCCGCTTATTTCCGTATTGTTCGCAAATTTCGTTGACCGCGCGGCACACGCGCTCCACGTCGCCTTCGTTCATCAGCGTGAAGAGCGGCAGCGTGACGTTCGTCGCGCCGAAGCGTTCGGCGTGGGGGAACATGCCTTCCGTAAAGCCGCGCGCGCGGTACAGCGAGAACAGATGAATGGCCGGATAGTGCACGCCCGACCCAATGCCGCGTTCTTTTAACTGGCCCATGAAGCCGGCACGGTCGATCGAGAGTTTTTCCAGCGGCAGCGTGATCTGGAACATGTGCCAGTTGCTGTTTTCGAAGTCGGCGAACGGCAGGCCGACGCCAAGCTTCAGCGCCGCGCCGCCCTCGAAGCCGGCGAAGTATGCGCGCGCCAGTTTCCTGCGTTGCGCGAGAAAGCGTTCAAGGTGCGGCAGCTGACCGAGGCCGACACGTGCGGCCACGTCGGTCAGGTTGTACTTGCCGCCCAGCACGTCGCAGTCCATGCCGTCGAAACCAGTGCGTGTGATGCCTTGCAGCCGATATTTCTGCGCAAGGACGGCTTCCTCCTCGTTGTTCAGCACCAGTGCGCCGCCTTCGATCGACGTGAGGTTCTTGTTCGCGTGGAAGCTGAAGGAGACGAGGTCGCCGATTGCGCCGATGCGCTTGCCGTTCCACGTTGAGCCGAACGCCTGTGCGGCGTCTTCCACCACGCGCAGTTTGTGCTGGCGTGCTATCGCGTACAGACGGTCCATGTCGACGGGCAGGCCGGACAGATAAACAGGAATCAGCGCCTTGGTGCGCGGCGTGATCGCCTTCTCCAGCTTGTCGAGGTTGATATTGCGCGTGACCGGGTCGATGTCGGCGAATACCGGCGTCGCGCCGACTTCGTAGATGACGTTGCTGGTCGAGACCCACGAGGCGGGCGTCGTAATCACTTCGTCGCCTTCGCCTACGCCGGCGATGCGCAGCCCAATTTCGAGCGTCGCCGTGCCGGAATTGAACGTACGTACCGGACGGCCGCCGCAAAATTCAGAGAGCGCCGCCTCGAACTTCTGATTCTGCGGGCCGGTAGTGATCCAGCCCGAGCGCAGAACGTCGGCTACGCCGCGAATCGTTTCTTCATCGATTTCCGGTTTGACGAACGGCAGGAACGGCAGAGGCGGGACGGATGACTGGGTCATGAATGCTTCGCTCGATCGAAAGGGCCGCGGCCCGATGGGCGCAGTTCGACACACACTACGCGCAAATCCAGGCCAAGGCTAAAAAGGGTGCAAACCGCGGAGCATACCGCGATCAACCTTACGTTTTGCTTAGCCGGCATGGATGCCGGCTTACGCTATCTTTACGCCAGTTTTGCCACGGTTTTTATCGTGGTGTTCTAGCCGCGCCTAGCCGCGCGCGACTATCACCACGCCCACCAGAATGACGCCGATGCCGACCAGCTTCTGTACCGACAGCACTTCGCCGAACAGATACCACGCGGCGAAAGCGTTGACGACATAGCCGAGCGACAGCATCGGATAGGCGATCGACACATCCACGCGCGACAGCCCGACAATCCAGACGGCGAGGCTGATCACATAGCAGGCCACACCGCCGATGATCGGCGGCTGCGTCGCAAGGCGAAAGGCGATCGGCAGGATGTTCGCACGGGTGAATTCAAAGTGTCCAACGGCATTCGTTCCGGCTTTGAGCAGCAACTGCGCGCCGGCGTTCAACGTGACGCCGGCGAGAATGCAAAAGAGGGAAATCGGGTTCATCGGGTGTCCAGGTTCTGATATGGGGTCACTGTTGCGGTTTTTCCATCGGCGCCGCCACCGGGTCTGCCGCGAGCGGCTTCATCACGACGACGCGGCGCGAGTCACGGGCGATGACCTGCATGGGCAGGCCTTCCTTCAGGAGCCGGTCGTAAGTCGATGGCGGAATCAGCGCGAGCGCGTAGCGGTCGGCCTTCCAGCGCTGGATCCACGCGTCTACCGACGGCAACCATTTCTGTGGCTCCACGGATATGCCGAACGCCAGTTCGTCCGGATGCTCGACCATCGTCATCGTATGGCCGATGTAGAAGGGCAGCGTGTGGTCGAGCACGCCGACTGAGTAGAACGGCGTGTCGGCCGGCAATTTCGCCATCTGGGCCTTGATCGCGGGCGCGAGCTGTGCGCCGGAACTGAGGCGGCCGAATACGTCGTGACCGATGCCGGCGATCGTGCCGAGCAGCAGCCACGCCGCGCCGAAACTCGCGATCGTGCCGAGGCTGCCGGCGCGGCTGCGGCGATTGAGCCACAGTGCGGCGAGCGTCAGCACGAATGCAACGGCAAGCGCCGCCAGAACCCACGTGCGGTACTCGGCGTACAGTTCGGCGGGGTTGCGCTGGCTGCCGAAGCGCGAGAGGAACAGCGCGGCGAACGCGGCGACTACGAGAAACAGTGCATAGCCGGCGAGGTGGCGGCGCAACCGGTCGCGTGTGACGAGCGGCAGATACATGCCGATCAGCAGCGCGATGGGCGGCGCGATCGGCAGCGTATACGAGAGCAGCTTGGAATGCGACGCGCTGAAGAACAGGAAGATGAAGCCCGTCCAGACGAGCATCATCGTGACCGGCGCGAAGCCGTTCGGCTGGCGCGGCAGGCGCCATGCGTGACGCACGCTCTGCACCGTCACCGAGAGCCACGGCAGGAAACCGACGATCAGCACCGGCACGAAGTAATAAAACGGCCCGGGACGGTTTTGCTCAGGAGTCAGGTAGCGCTTGAACTGCTGAACGATGAAGAAAAAGTTGAGAAATTCCGGATTGCGTTCTTGCACCAGCACGAACCACGGCGTGACGATCGCGAAGAACACGATCAGGCCGCCGATCAGGTGCAGGCGTTTCCACACGGCCCAGTCGCGCGCGATCACCGTGTAGAGCACCAGCACGGCGCCCGGCAGAATCACGCCGACGAGGCCCTTCGACAGGACCGCGAGCGCCATCGAGCCCCAGCACAGCCACATCCAGCCGCGTATACAGGCGGTCTCGAGATTCGGGCGCTGCGCGAGCAGCAACGCGCACAACGTGAGTTCCATCCAGAACGACAGGCCCATGTCGAGTGTGTTGAAGTGGCCCATCAAGTTCCAGTAAGGCGAGGTCGCAAGCACCAGCGCCGCGAACACGCCGGTGGCCGCATTGAACACGCGCGCGCCGGTGAAGCCGATCAGCAGCACGCCGGCAAAGCCGGTGAGCGCCGTGTAGAGCCGCGCCTGCCATTCGCCGATGCCGAACCACGCGAACGTAAGCGCGTTCGCCCACGTTTGCAGCGGCGGTTTTTCGAAGTATTTGTAGCCGTTATAGCGCGGCGTGATCCAGTCGCCGGTGACGAACATTTCGCGCGCCATTTCGGCGTAGCGGCCTTCGTCGCTTGGCAGCAGATGGCGCCAGCCAAGCGGCACGAACCAGATGACGGCAAGGGCCAGCACCAGCAGCAGGATCGCGGTGCGGTTGAGCGGTAGCCTCGACGGCGTATCGTTCATCGATTTAAACCTTTCTGGCGACGCCGCATTGCGGCGCTGCGTTGTTATTCGGAAATGGCGGCTGGCTGGATCGTCCGGTCAGCCGCGGTGCTCTTATGCCTCGCCTTGCGTAAGGTCTTATGACCGGTCTATGCCAGGCGGGTTTCGGGCGCAACTGCGCACGCTGCTGCCCGTGTCGCCAGGCGTCATGGCGACTCGCGCCGGCCGCTGCCGCGGCTAGCTGACCGACCAGCGGAGCGGCCCGCACGGCGACGCCGCTGCGAGCCGCAATCGCTCCTATGCAGACCGCCGGCTTTGCGCAGATGGCGCGCAGTGTACGTGATCGTCGGTGACGCGGCGAGGGCGGGGCGCAGCACAGCGCGTGAAGCGGCCGCTCAGCGCGCTCTGCCGGCACCGTCGGCCATGAATGGCCAGCATCGGCTACGTGCTAGCCTTCGATCAGCAGTGCGGCCGCGACCTTGCGGCCCTCGGCCATCAGAATGTTGTACGTGCGGCAGGCAGCCTTGAAGTCCATTGTTTCGACGCCGATGCGTTTGGCGGTGAGCGCAGCGGTCAGGCGCGGGTGCGGAAAACGCAGCCGCTCGCCGCTGCCGAATATCACCACCTCGGGCGCGGGCTCGACCAGCATGGAGAAAAGCTCGGGGCTCAGTTGCTCGAAGGACGTAACAGGCCAGGGAATGACAGGCGCTTCCGGCAGCACGAGGATGCTACCCGAATGACGCACCAGATTGATTTCGACATAGCCGGCGCCGTAACCGGTCACGGTGTTGAGGGCGCCGCTGGAATCCTGATGTAATTTCAAATTCGTTTTCCGAAGTCGTCGCGAGACATCATGCGTGTTGGCGGCCTGATCATAGAGAGTACGAACAGGGCGGTCGACGCGAGTGGGACACGAAAGGGCCGAAAAAGCTCCCGTTATGGATTCCGCTACGGTCCCGTTACGGTTGGTGCATTGCGGAAGTCGGCCAAAATCCGCTAAATTATAGCTTTTTAGCCGCCCAGCGGCGCCCTCCGCTCATGCGCCGCCATAAGCCGCGCTGACGATCCGGGGCGGGCCTTATCGGCTACATGCCTGGTTTTGCCCGCTTTCGTCCATTTCTGTTCCGTTTCCTGCCTGTTCGCTGCTGCATCGGCGCAATCCGCCATAAAGCGCATCGAACAGCTCAGCAGCGGCTTTAACGAAGTGGCTGCATGGGCAGCCGCTGCAACCGCTGCCGCGGAAAAGGGCGACCCGATGCGCGCTGGCCGCACCCGCTTCCCGTATCGGCGAATCTGCCCGGCACGTTGAGTTGTTTGTCGGCGCCTGCTTGCTCCAGCCCCAGCCCTAAGCCATTAACCAGGATGAAGTGCCCGCCGTGAAACCGATTCTCAAATCCAACAAGTTGTTGAATGTCTGCTACGACATCCGCGGGCCTGTCCTCGAACATGCGAAACGGCTCGAAGAAGAAGGCCACCGCATCATCAAGCTGAACATAGGCAATCTGGCGCCGTTCGGTTTCGAGGCTCCGGACGAAATCATTCAGGACATGATCCTGAACCTGCCAGGCTCGTCCGGCTACTCGGATTCCAAAGGTGTGTTCGCCGCGCGCAAGGCGATCATGCATTACACGCAGCAAAAGGGCGTACATGGTGTGGAGCTGGACGACATCTACATCGGCAACGGCGCTTCCGAGCTGATCGTGATGGCGCTTCAGGGCCTGCTCAACGACGGCGACGAAGTGCTGCTGCCCGCGCCCGACTATCCGTTGTGGACCGCCGGCGTGAGCCTCGCGGGCGGGACGCCGGTGCATTACATCTGCGACGAGGCGAACCGCTGGATGCCCGACCTCGACGACATCCGCGCGAAAATCACGCCGAATACGCGCGCGCTCGTCGTCATCAATCCGAACAACCCAACCGGCGCGCTGTACTCCGACGAACTGCTGCTCGGCCTGATCGAAATCGCGCGCCAGCACGGCCTGGTGATCTTCGCCGACGAGGTCTACGACAAGATCGTCTACGACGGCAAGACGCATACGTCGATGGCCGCGCTTTCCGAAGACGTGCTCACCGTCACGTTCAACAGCCTGTCGAAGAGCTACCGCTCCTGCGGCTACCGGGCGGGGTGGATGTTCATCTCGGGCCTGACGGGCGAAAACCGCCGTCACGGGAAAGACTATTTCGAAGGGCTCGGCATTCTCGCTTCCATGCGCCTGTGCCCGAACGTGCCCGGCCAGTACGCGATCCAGACCGCGCTCGGCGGCTATCAGAGCATCAACGACCTGATCGTGCCGAGCGGGCGTCTCTACAAGCAGCGCGAACTCGCCTACGACATGCTGACGTCTATCCCCGGCGTGAGTTGCGTGAAGCCGGAAGCGGCGCTGTACATGTTCCCGCGTCTCGATCCGAAGGTTTATCCGATCCAGAACGATCAGCAGTTCATTCTCGACCTGTTGCTGGAAGAGCGCGTGCTGCTCGTGCAGGGCACCGGGTTCAACTGGAAAACGCCGGATCATTTCCGCGTCGTGTTCCTGCCGAACGTGGACGACCTCGCGGATTCCATCAACCGGATTGCGCGCTTTCTCGACGGTTACCGCAAACGTCACACGGCTTAGCGCACAATAGGCGTTTCGCGGCCTCGGCGGCGTATCGCGTCCGACATCGAGAAAACGCCGGGTCGCCGCAAGTTTTCTCACGCCCTCGGGGCCTGGCGCAAAGGGCCGGGGTTGGGGCAGTTGAAAAACGCCGGGCAGCCTCGAGCTTTTTTCAGCCCTCGGGGAGCCCGGCGCGAAGCGCCAGGTCGTTCGCACTTTTTAAACATCTACTCGAAAACACGCTGCATGGAACCGATCAAAGTTGGACTGCTGGGCTTCGGCACGGTAGGCAGCGGCACCTTCACGGTACTGCGCCGCAATCAGGAAGAAATCAAACGTCGCGCAGGCCGCGGCATCGAGGTTGCGCGCATTGCCGTGCGCAATCCGGCGAAGGCCACGGCGGCGCTCGGCGCCGATGCCGCAAGCGTCGCGCTGACCGACGACTTCAACGCGGTGGTCGACGATCCGTCGATCGACATCGTCGCGGAAATGATCGGCGGCACGGGCGTAGCGCGCGACCTCGTTCTGCGCGCGATCAGAAACCGCAAGCACGTGGTCACGGCCAACAAGGCGCTGCTCGCCGTGCACGGCACGGAGATCTTCGAAGCGGCGCGCGCCAACGGCGTGATGGTCGCGTTCGAGGCGGCGGTGGCGGGCGGCATCCCGATCATCAAGGCGCTGCGTGAAGGACTGACGGCCAATCGCATTCAGTACATCGCGGGCATCATCAACGGCACGACGAACTACATTCTTTCGGAAATGCGCGACCGCGGGCTCGACTTCGCGACCGCGCTCAAGGCCGCGCAGGACCTGGGCTACGCCGAAGCCGATCCGACCTTCGACATCGAAGGCGTCGATGCCGCGCACAAAGCCACGATCATGAGCGCGATTGCATTCGGCGTGCCGGTGCAGTTCGACCGTGCGTATGTGGAAGGCATCAGCAAGCTCGCGGCAATCGACATCAAGTACGCCGAGGAACTCGGCTACCGCATCAAGCTGCTCGGCATCGCGCGGCGCACCGACAAGGGCATCGAATTGCGCGTGCACCCCACGCTGATTCCCGAAAAGCGCCTGCTTGCGAATGTGGAAGGCGCGATGAACGCGGTCGTCGTGCACGGCGATGCCGTCGGCACCACGCTGTATTACGGCAAGGGTGCGGGCGCGGAGCCGACTGCGTCCGCGGTGGTCGCCGATCTGGTCGACGTGACGCGCCTGCATACGGCGGACCCCGAGCATCGCGTGCCGCATCTGGCGTTCCAGCCGGACCGGCTGTCGAGCACGCCCATACTGCCGATCGACGAAGTAACGAGCGGCTACTACCTGCGTCTGCGGGTCGCGGACGTGACCGGCGTGCTGGCCGACATCACGCGCATTCTGGCCAACACCGGTATCTCGATCGACGCGCTCCTGCAGAAGGAGTCGGAGCAGGTGGACGCGAACGGCAAGGGCGAGACCGACATCATCCTGATCACGCATGAAACGGTTGAAAAGCATGTCAATGCGGCGATCAAGTCGATCGAGGCGTTGCACACCGTTGTCTCGCAAGTCACGAAGCTGCGCATGGAAGCGCTGAACTAGGCCGAACTATGAACTATCTCTCCACACGCGGCGCCGGAGCCGGCGAGCGCCACACTTTCTCCGACATTCTGCTGGGCGGCCTCGCGAAAGATGGCGGCCTGTATCTGCCCGCCGAATATCCGCGCATCAGCGCCGACGAACTCGCGCGGTGGCGCACGCTGCCGTATGCGGACCTCGCATTCGAAATCCTGTCGAAATTCAGCGACGACATTCCCGCTGAAGATCTGCGCGCGCTGACTCGCAAGACCTACACGGCTGCCACTTACTGCAACGTGCGCGACGACGAAAGCGCGGAGCAGATCACGCCGTTGAAAACGCTCGGCGTCGAGAATGGCGCGCCGCTCTCGCTGCTGGAACTGTCCAACGGTCCGACGCTCGCGTTCAAGGACATGGCGATGCAGTTGATCGGCAACCTGTTCGAATATGCGCTCGCGAGGCATGGCGAAACGTTGAACATTCTCGGCGCGACTTCGGGCGACACGGGCAGCGCGGCGGAATACGCGATGCGCGGCAAGCAGGGTATTCGCGTGTTCATGCTGTCGCCGCACAAGAAGATGAGCGCGTTCCAGACCGCGCAGATGTACAGCCTGCAAGATCCGAACATTTTCAACCTCGCGGTCGAGGGCGTGTTCGACGACTGCCAGGACATCGTCAAGGCCGTGTCGAATGATCACGCGTTCAAGGCGAAGTACAAGATCGGCACGGTCAATTCGATCAACTGGGCGCGCGTCGTCGCGCAGGTCGTCTATTACTTCAAGGGTTATTTCGCCGCGACGAAGCGCAACGACGAGCGTGTGTCGTTCACGGTGCCGTCGGGCAACTTCGGCAACGTGTGCGCGGGTCACATCGCGCGCATGATGGGTCTGCCGATCGAAAAACTCGTGGTGGCCACGAACGAAAACGACGTGCTCGACGAGTTCTTCCGCACCGGCATCTACCGCGTGCGCAAGGCCGCCGAGACCTATCACACGAGCAGCCCGAGCATGGACATTTCGAAGGCGTCGAACTTCGAGCGCTTCGTGTTCGATCTACTTGGCCGCGATCCGGCGCGGGTGTTGCAACTGTTCCGCGACGTCGAGGAAAAAGGCGGTTTCGACCTCGCGGCGAGCGGCGACTTTGCTAGCGTGAAGGCATTCGGTTTCGTGTCGGGCCGCAGCAGTCACGACGATCGCGTCGAAGCGATTCGCGATGTGTTCCAGCGCTACGACACGATGATCGACACGCATACGGCAGACGGCCTGAAGGTCGCGCGCGAACATCTGCAACCGGGTGTACCGATGATCGTGCTGGAGACGGCGCAGCCGATCAAGTTCGGCGAGACGATTCGCGAAGCGCTGTTGCGCGAACCGGAGCGTCCGGCTGCTTTCGCCGGGCTGGAGTCGCTGCCGCAGCGTTTTGAAGTGCTGCCCGCGGATGCGCAGCGCGTGAAGGACTTCATCGTGGCGAACACCGGCGTGTAATCGGCGTGAAGCGCGGGCCGGCGACCCGCGCGATGACATGCTGAGCCGGCATGGCGCGACCCACACCGTGCCATCAGCACGGGATTGAAAGGGCGCGTGCCGCAGCGGCACCTGGCGTGCGCCTCAAAAATATCCGGCAACGCACACAACGCAAAGGCTCGCGAACGGATCGGGTAAGCGGAAACTGAGCGAAGACCCGCTCCGCGGATCTGCTCCGAAGCCCGCGCTAAGCGACCTGCCAGCAGCCGGAAACGGGTCCAACGGTCCAATGGTCCATAAGTGCGGCCCGACAAGGCCCAGCCTTCGACCGCTACAATGTTCCTTTAACCTGCGGCTTCGAACCACAGATGTCCACTCCCACGCCCCGCGCTCCGATGCTCGCCACCGCTGACGCATTGGCGACCCTGCTCAGCGCTGCGAGCCCGGTGATCGGCACCGAATTCATCCCGACTCTCGAAGCGTCGGGCCGGGTGCTCTCGGCCGATGTCGTCTCTCCGCTCGACGTGCCTCCCATGAACACCAGTTCAATGGACGGCTACGCGATCCGCGCCGCCGACGTCGCGCCGCACGGCAACCGCCGTCTGCCGGTGTCGCAACGCATTCCGGCAGGTCACGCGCCCGAGCCGCTTAAGCCCGGCACGGCAGCGCGCATTTTCACCGGCGCAACGGTGCCGCCGGGTGCGGACGCGATCGTCATGCAGGAGCAAGCGGAAGCGGGCGGCGACGGGGTCACCATTCTGCACAGCCCCCGGCCCGGCGAATGGATCACCGCGCAAGGCGCGGACATTCGCAGCGGCTCGGTCATCCTGCCGGCCGGCACGCGGCTCACACCGCAGGCGTTGGGGCTGGCCGCGTCGGTTGGTTGCGCCGAACTGGAAGTGCGTCGGCGGGTGAAAGTCGCTGTTTTCTATACCGGCGATGAGCTCACCATGCCGGGCGAGCCGTTGAAACCCGGCGCGATCTACAACTCGAATCGCTTCACGCTGCGTGGCCTGCTGGAGAAGCTCGGTTGCGAGGTGAGCGACTTTGGAATCGTCGCCGATCGGCTCGATGCGACGCGTGCCACGCTGCGTGAAGCCGCGCACGCGCACGATCTCATTCTGACGTGCGGCGGCGTGTCGGTCGGCGAGGAAGACCATGTAAAGCCGGCCGTCGAGGCGGAAGGGGGCCTTGCAATGTGGCAAATCGCGATGAAACCGGGCAAGCCGCTCGCGTTTGGCGCGGTGCGCCGCGGCGCGGGCAACGGCGGCGGCGGAGGCATAGGGAACGACCGCCACGGCAATGGTAACAACAGCAACGACAACGCCGGGCGCGCCCAGTCGGTTTCGGATCCAACAGCCCCGGCAGACTCGCGTGCATCTTCCGCCGAAACCTTTTTCATCGGTCTGCCGGGCAACCCGGTGTCGAGCTTCGTCACCTTTCTGTTGTTCGTGCGCCCGTTCATCTTGCGTCTCGCGGGCGTGCAGGCCGTCGCGCCGCGTGCGCTGTCGCTGCGCGCCGACTTCACGCAGAGCAAAGCGGATCGCCGTAACGAATTCCTGCGTGCGCGCATCAATGCCGCCGGTGGGCTCGATCTGTTCCCGAACCAGAGTTCGGCCGTGCTGACGTCGACGGTATGGGGCGACGGCCTGATCGACAATCCGCCCAACCATGCGATTAGCGCCGGCGAAACCGTGCGCTTCATTCCCTTTTCCGAATTGCTGAACTGAGGCCGGCAACGCCGGCGGCATCCCATGAAGATTCAACTCCGATATTTTGCGAGCGTGCGCGAAGCGCTCGATCTGGCCGACGAAACGGTCGAGGTGCCCGAGGGCGTCGCCACCGTCGGCGACGTGCGCGCGTGGCTGCGCGTGCGCGGCGGCATCTGGGCCGACACGCTCGCCGAAGGCCGCGCGCTGCGCATGGCATGCAATCACGTAATAACGGACGCCGGCACGAGAATCACCGAGGGTTGCGAGGTCGCCTTTTTTCCACCCGTGACAGGCGGTTGAACCGCAAGGAGCCCGCCATGCCCGTACGTGTCCAGACTGCAGATTTCGACCTTACCGCGGAGGTCGCCGCGCTGCGCGCGCGCAATCCGAAGATCGGCGCGGTGGCGTGCTTCGTCGGCACGGTGCGCGATCTGAACGAGGGCAGCGCTGTCGAGGCAATGGAGCTCGAGCATTATCCCGGCATGACCGAGAAGTCGCTGGAAGGGATTGTGGAAACCGCACGGCAGCGCTGGCCGGGCATCGAGGTGCTGATCGTCCATCGCGTGGGCAAACTTTATCCGCTCGATCAGATCGTGCTGGTGGCGACCACGGCTGCGCATCGCGGGGATGCGTTTGCGTCGTGTGAATTCGTGATGGACTATCTGAAGACCCAGGCGCCGTTCTGGAAGAAGGAGAAAACCGACGCAGGCGAGCGTTGGGTCGATGCCCGCGTGACCGACGATGCCGCACTCGCGCGATGGGGCATCGAATCGGGGAACGGTGTTTCGGAGTAAGCGTCTGCCGCGTTTGTTCTCGCTTGTCGCCGGTTCGCACTGTTTCCGCTGCTTGCCGCGCCTAGTGCGGCAAGCCAAAACAAGCCGGACATCCCCGAGATCACCCGCAAGCGCCGCATCGTCACTCGTCGCGCCCCCGCCCGATAATACGCGCCGGAAACGGCTCCCCGGCGGGCCGTGCCGGAAGCTGGGGCTCATCGTCGCGAGGCGCGCGTTTCGGCGCCACACGCTCAAGCAAAGCCTGCTGTTCGGCCGGAATCTTATAATCCCAACCAAAGCGGCTCAACTGCAAGCTCTGCGCGATACGCAGCGCCGGTTCCATGAAGCGGACCGCTGCGGCCGGCTCATAACGCGACTCGACAGTGTCGAGAAACAGATACAGCCAGCGGCTGAAATGCTGCGGCTCGATTCCCTCGAGCGGCTGATGCGCCTGCTGCACGTTGCCCCGATATTGCTTCGCGCCCAGCACGAGACTCGCCCAGAACGTACACATTTTCGGCAGATGATCGTCCCAGCGGCCGGCGAGCGTCGCATCGAAAACCGGTCCGAGCAGCGGGTCGGCGCGCACCCGATCGTAGAACCCGTACACGAGCTCCCGGATATTAGCTTCGGTAGGCTCGGAGGCGCGCTCGACAAGCGGTGCGGCGGGAAAAGAAGGCTTCATGCTGATTCCAGAAATATGCGACGATCTGTTCGCGCCTTGCCACAGCGCGCCACAGACCGTCACGAACGGTCACAGATCCGGCCAGTCCGGCAAACTGCCCGGCAGAACTGCGCGGAAAATAGCGCGCTTTTCATGTGAAAGCGCGCGGCGGGAGACGTTACCATTGGCGTCGAAGGCCCGCTCTCACTCATGCAGCATAATTAAATATGTGCCAGCTCTGCATCTTATGGCGAACGAGCGGCCCCCGGCAACCCTTGCATCGACGCGGTTATCCCACGGATCGCGGCTTGTGTTCATCGTGATACTGCACCTATGAGACTGACCGACTACACCGACTATTCGCTGCGCGTCCTTTTGTACCTCGCTGTTCGTGGCGAGGGTTTATCGACTATTCAGGACATTTCGCAGGCGTACGGCGTCTCCAAGAATCACTTGATGAAAGTGGTGCAGCAACTCAGCGAACTCGGCTGGGTGGATACCGTGCGCGGTCGCAATGGCGGCTTGCGGCTTGCCGAGCGAACGCGCGCGCTGACCGTCGGCGAGGTCGTGCGCGCGACGGAAAACGACTTCGCGCTCGTCGCCTGCCTGCCGGATCAGAACGGCGAGCGCCGCGCCTGCGTCATCACGCCCCAGTGCCGGTTGCGCAATGTACTCGAAGCGGCGCGCCACGCTTTTCTCACGGAACTCGATAGCCATACGATCGGCGACGTTGCGGGTCCCCAAGGCCCACTGGCGGCGTTGCTCGGCATACGCACCGTCATTCCGGTCATGCCCGCCGCGCCGGAGGGCGACAAGCCGGTGCCGATCGCCTGAGCTCAGCTGAGAGGCACCGTCACGCACTTTTTCTTCGCGTTAGATGTTCGAAACTCCGTCGGGACGGCAAAAAAGCGCTTGAAACCTGAATAAAACGCCTCATTTTGGTGATAATCGAAATTGGAGGTCTCACATGAGAATCGACAAACTCACCACTAAATTCCAGGAAGCGCTGGCGGACGCGCAGAGTCTCGCGGTCGGCCATGACAATCAATACATCGAACCGGTTCATGTCCTCGCGGCGCTCGTCGCGCAGCAGGACGGTTCCGCGCGTTCGCTGCTTTCGCGCGCCGGCGTGCATGTTCAGGCGCTTCAAACCGCGCTCGACGAGGCCATCACGCGTCTGCCGCAAGTTCAGGGCACCGACGGCAATGTGCAGATCGGCCGCGAACTCACCGGTTTGCTGAATCAGGCAGACAAGGAAGCGCAAAAGCTCAACGACACGTTCATCGCGAGCGAAATGTTCCTGCTCGCGATCGCGGACGATAAAGGGGAAGCCGGCCGTGTCGCGCGTCAGCATGGCCTGTCGCGCAAGTCGCTCGAAAGCGCGATTGCCGCCGTGCGCGGCGGCTCGCAGGTGCACAGCCAGGACGCCGAAAGCCAGCGCGAGGCGCTGAAGAAGTACACCGTCGATCTGACCGAACGTGCGCGCGCCGGCAAGCTCGACCCGGTGATCGGCCGTGACGACGAAATCCGCCGCTCCATCCAGATCCTCCAACGCCGCACCAAAAACAATCCGGTGCTGATCGGCGAGCCGGGCGTGGGCAAGACCGCGATCGTCGAAGGTCTCGCGCAGCGCATCGTCAACGGCGAAGTGCCGGAAACGCTCAAGGGCAAGCGCGTGCTCTCGCTCGACATGGCCGCATTGCTGGCGGGCGCCAAGTATCGCGGTGAGTTTGAAGAGCGTCTGAAGGCTGTACTGAACGACATCGCGAAAGACGAAGGGCAGACCATTGTCTTCATCGACGAAATTCATACGATGGTCGGCGCCGGTAAGGCCGAAGGCGCGATGGACGCGGGCAATATGCTGAAGCCGGCGCTTTCGCGCGGCGAGTTGCATTGCGTCGGCGCGACCACGCTCGACGAATATCGCAAGTACATCGAAAAGGATGCCGCGCTGGAGCGCCGCTTCCAGAAAGTGCTCGTCGACGAACCAACGGTCGAAGCCACGATTGCGATTCTGCGCGGCTTGCAGGAGAAGTACGAACTGCATCACGGTGTGGACATCACCGACCCGGCGATTGTCGCGGCGGCTGAACTGTCGCACCGCTACATCACCGATCGTTTCCTGCCGGATAAGGCAATCGACCTGATCGACGAAGCCGCGTCGAAGATCAAGATGGAGATCGACTCGAAGCCCGAAGAGATGGACCGGCTCGACCGTCGTTTGATCCAGCTGAAGATCGAACGCGAAGCCGTCAAGAAGGAGAAGGACGAAGCGTCGCAAAAGCGCCTGCAACTGATCGAGGAAGAAATCGAGCGGCTCGATCGCGAATATTCGGACCTCGAAGAAATCTGGACTGCGGAAAAAGCCGCAGTGCAGGGCAGCGCGCAACTGAAGGAAGAGATCGACAAGACGCGCGCGGAAATCACGCGCTTGCAGCGCGAAGGCAAGCTCGAGAAGGTCGCCGAATTGCAGTACGGCAAGCTGCCGGGTCTCGAGGCGCAACTGAAGGAAGTCACGCAGGCCGAGGCGAAGGAGCAGAACAATCCGACGCGCCCGCGCCTGTTGCGCACGCAGGTCGGCGCGGAGGAAATCGCGGAAGTCGTGTCGCGTTCCACTGGTATTCCGGTTTCGCGCATGATGCAGGGCGAGCGCGAGAAACTGCTGCAGATCGAAGACAAACTGCATGAGCGCGTGATCGGCCAGGATGAGGCGATCAGCGCGGTGGCCGATGCGATCCGCCGCTCGCGGGCCGGCTTGTCAGACCCGAACCGGCCATACGGTTCGTTCCTGTTCCTCGGGCCGACCGGCGTCGGTAAGACCGAGTTGTGCAAGGCGCTGGCCGCGTTCCTGTTCGATTCGGAAGATCACCTGATCCGCATCGACATGAGCGAGTTCATGGAGAAGCATAGCGTCGCGCGTTTGATCGGCGCGCCGCCGGGATATGTCGGCTACGAAGAGGGCGGTTATCTGACGGAAGCCGTGCGGCGCAAGCCGTATAGCGTGATCCTGCTCGACGAAATCGAGAAGGCGCATCCGGACGTGTTCAACGTGCTGTTGCAAGTGCTCGACGACGGCCGCATGACCGACGGCCAGGGCCGTACCGTGGACTTCAAGAACACGGTGATCGTGATGACGTCGAACCTGGGTTCGCAGGTGATCCAGTCGATGGTCGGCGAGCCACAGGAAGCGGTGAAGGACGCGGTGTGGGAAGAGGTGAAGCTGCACTTCCGGCCCGAGTTCCTGAACCGGATCGACGACGTCGTGGTGTTCCATGCGCTCGATCGTTCGAACGTGCAGTCCATCGCGCGAATCCAGTTGCAGCGTCTGCACGAGCGGCTTGCCAAGCTCGATATGCAACTGGTGGTATCGGACGAGGCGCTGGAGCACGTCGGCAAGGTCGGCTACGATCCGCTGTTCGGCGCGCGGCCGTTGAAGCGCGCGATCCAGCAGGAGATCGAGAACCCGGTCGCGAAACTGATCCTGGCCGGCAAGTTCGGTCCGAAGGACGTCATTCCGGTCGAACTTGAAGACGGCAACCTGGTGTTCGAGCGCGTGGTGCATTGACGTCGCGCGTCGTTAGGGCGGGAGATTGACGCGGCGCGCTAACGTAACGTGTTGACGTCACTTGTTGACGTCGCATATTGGCGTCAATTATTGGCGTTAATTATTGGCGTCAATTATTGCGTGCGGCGCCACGCCAGCCCCAATTCGCGCACATGGCAAAACGGCAACGAAGTCACCTTCGTTGCCGCTTTTTTTTTGCCCGATGAATGGGCCGACGAGGCGCCGCTTGAGTCGCTCTGGCCGCTTACGCAGTGCCTTTGCCAAACAGCGCGGATAGGCCGCCGAGCGCGCCGAGCACGGTGGTCGCGTTCAGCTTGCCTTCGGCCGGCACTTCGCCGTCCGGGGTCGCGGCGTTGACGACGTGCGGCAGGATCTGCGAGAGCAGGCCCGTGACCTGGTCCGGTTGCACGCCGGCTTTCGCTGCAAGACCGGTAACGGCTTCGGAACCGAGCACGCTATGCAGCGCGTCGGCTGCAATCGGCTGGTTCTCGCCATTGCTGACCCATGACGACACGACGTCGCCGAGGCCTTTTTCCTGAAAGCGCTGGATCAAGCCGTTCAGGCCGCCCGGCTGGCTATTGACGAATTCGAGTGCGGCTGCGACCAGCGCTTGCTGGCCGCCGCCTTCGGGCGTTTTGCCGACCAGGGAACCGAGGGTGTCGAGTAGGCTCATGACGGTCTCTCTTGAATGCCGACACGTCGATGACGAGCCGGCGGGTGATGCGCCGCGCGGCTGCGCGGCGTCGTGGAAAGGAAGGCGCCCGGCAAGGGCGTTGCCGATATGCTGGTCACGCGCCCGCTAGGCGGTGATTGCACGGCGAACCTTGCTTCGGGCGCTCGACCTTGCTGGTGAGTGAATCCTCTCGGACAGAGTGCGCTTACGTCAGTTCTCAGGCGCAAGTCCGCTCAAGCGCCGCCCGAAGCTGCCGCCGCGGACGCAGCCTTGCTCTTTTTCGCTTTCTTCTTCGATGCCTTCGCGCCGGATGCATCGGCAGGCGCGCTTGCCGAGGCCGCGGGCGCCGCGGCGGTTGTAGCCGGCGCCGATGCCGTTGCGGCTTCGGACGCGGCGGCCTTGCCCTTCTTCTTCGATGACTTCGAGGGCTTGGTACCCGATGCCTCGGCGGGCGCGGCGGGCGCGGCTGGTGTCGCCTGCGTTGCCGCAGGCGCGGCCTTCGTGCTGGCGGTGCTCGGCGCCTTCGTGGCGGGCTTCGCACCCGTTGGCGGCGTGGACGAGCCGTTGATCGTCAAGCCCGCCGCTTCGAGGTTCACGACCGACTTGTTGCCAATGCCTTTGACGCGCGTGGCCAGATCGTCGGCGTCCTTGAACGGACCGTTCTTCGTGCGTTCTTCGATGATCGCCTTTGCATGCGCGGGCCCGATGCCCTTGACCGATTCGAGCGCGGCCTGATCGGCGGAATTCACTTCGACTGCCGCCGCAAATCCAGCCGACAGCGACAACGCCAGGGCAACGCAAAGCATCACAAGCTTTTTCAGCATGGCAAGCACTCCATTGAGGGCAAAAAGTTAGCCGGGAACGGACGACGCAAGGTGGCAGCAGGCGCTGCGCTTAAGCATAGGACAAATGCGCGCCCTTATTTGCAACCGCCGACGATTTATACCGACCGATTGATGGCAAGTAAATCGCTGCGAACAATCTTTAAACCTTTTGCCCGGCAATAAGGCGGTTGTGAGCCGATTGCTCGCATCGCCGCAACCGCGAGGTCGCGTGAGAAATGACAGCACAGCGTACTTGACTTAGAGTGCACTCGAAGTCCTAACCTGAGTCCTGTCATGTCGAAAACGTCGAACGCACTCACTATCGGGCAGGTCGCCGACACCATCGGCGTCTCCACGCACACGCTGCGCTACTACGAGCAGGCCCGGCTGATTCGCGCGGTCGGCCGCACGCAGGCGGGGCATCGCCTGTATTCGCCGGCCGACCTCGACTGGCTGCAATTCGTGATGCGCCTGAAAGCCACCGGCATGCCGATCGCCGGCATGCAGGCCTTTGCGGCGCTGCGTGCCGAGGGTCAGCATACGATCGGGGCGCGCCGCGACATGCTGGTGGCGCATCGCGATGCGGTTCTGGCGCGCATCGCCGAGTTGCAGACCAACCTTGGCGCGATCATCGACAAGATCGCGTATTACGAAGGCGAAGCGGCTGGGCTGGCGCCCGCGGCGGATAGTCAGGCACGACAGATTGACGACACATCGTTCTCACACTCGGAAAGGGATTCATCATGGACCACGCACAAAACGACCGCTACACGCAAGGCTGGAACAAACTGAGGGAAATCGACGGCTCGGCCGGCGAGCAGGTGATCGCCGCGCTTGCGCCGATTGCGCCGGACTTCGGGCGTCTACTGATCGAATTTGGCTTCGGCGATATTTACAGCCGTCCGCACCTCGACCTGCGCGCGCGGGAAATCGCCACCATTGCTTCGCTCGCAACGCTCGGCTGCGCGCAGCCGCAGTTGAGGGTGCATATCGAAGCGGCGCTGAACGTCGGCTGCACGCGCGAGGAAATCGTCGAGGTCTTCATGCAGATGGCGCTGTATGCCGGCTTTCCGGCAGCGTTGAATGCGCTGTTCGCGGCACGCGAGATCTTCGAGCGTCACGATCAGGCATCGAAAGAGACGCAGTCAGAAACGGCTGCGGAGGTTGTGCGGGAGGCCTGAGCAGCAGCTCGGCCACGCGCGTTGCTTGTCTGCGCGGTTTCAGCGCCGGCGGTCCTTGTGTAAGAGGCAGATCTAAGCGCCGAACGGTGGGGCGGAGGCGTGCAACTGTGGCGTCAAGCGGTGGCATGAGCGTGCAGCTGTGCCGTCAAGCGATGGCGCGTCCGCCTTTAGCCTCAGCGTCAAGCCGTGCCATCCGTTCGCAGCGCCGCACTCGCGCGCATGTGCCGTTTGCTCACCACGCGCCAGTAAACCAGCAGGCCGACGCCGGCAATTGCGAGACTTGCGGTATTCGCTACCCAGAAGCCGCGTGCTCCCGTCAGCCATGACGGGATCGCGCCGGTCACATTGAAGCCTAGTAGATAACCGCCACCTAGACCCACACCCCACAGCGCGACCGCGTAAATCGCGGTCGGCACGACGGCGACCTTGTAGGCGCGCAACACGAACGCGGTGGTGATCTGCAACGCATCGAACAGGTGATAGCCGACGACGATCAGTACAAGCGGCATCGCCGCCGCCACCACTTGCGCGTTCGGCGTATAGCCTTCGATCACATACGGCCGCAGCACCAGCAGCACCGCGCCGTAACAGCAGGCGAGGGCGACGGCCATCATGATTCCGTGGCGTGACAGCGTGCGCGCAGCTTCGGGACGATGCGCGCCGAGCGCCTGAGCGACCAACGTCGACGAAGCGATGCCGATCGACAGCGGCGTCATATACAACACCGCACCGATGTTGCCGGCGATCTGATGCCCGGCGAGCGTCGTGGTGCCAAAGCGCGCGATGAAGAGCGCCATGAAGGTGTACGAAGTGACTTCGATCAGATACGACAGCCCCATCGGAATGCCGAGGCGCAACTGCGCGGCCTGACGCTGCCACACCGGCCAGCAGAAGCGCTTGAAGATCGCAAACGGCGTGAAGACGTCGACGCGCGTGAGCAGCAACATGCCCACGAGCGCGAGCCCCCAGTTGATCAAGGTGCTCGCAAGCGCGCAGCCGGGACCGCCCAGCGCCGGGACACCAAATCCGCCGAAAATGAACCACGTATTGAGCGGCACCTTCAGCAACAGCGCGCCGATCTGCAAAATCATCACGAGTCGCGGCTTGCCGACTGCATTGCTGATCGAACCGTAGACGCGAAACACAAGGCCCGCAGGCAGGCCGAACGCGAGTATCCGCAGATACGACACCGTCCGCTCGTGCAGCGCAGCGGGCACGCGCGCGAGTTGCAGCAGATGGCCGGGGAAGAACAGGATCAGGAAGCCGATCACCGTGAGCGCCAGTGCGAGCCATAACGCTTGCCGGACCTCCTCGCCGATCTCCCCATAGCGGCGTGCGCCGTACAGTTGCGCGGTGATCGGTTGCAGCGCCGTGAGAATGCCGGTCAAGCCGATATAGACCGAAATATAGATCGACGAGCCGAGGCCCAGCGCAGCTAGATCGACGGCCGAGTAACGCCCCACCATCGCCGTATCGATCACGCCGAAAGCGATGATCGCGAGTTGGCCGATCAGCACGGGCCACGCGAGTCCGGCGATTTTCCGTACGTCGGCGAGCATGTTCAGCCGGGCTTCTTGTGCCAGTTGCGCCGTTTGACAACCGGCGGCTTCGGACGGTCGATGCGCACATACAGACGGAAACGCTCGTCGCGGTCGGCCGCGCGGCGGCCTTCCCACACCAGCTTCCACATAAAGTCGGACATCGCGCTCGGCTCGCCGTATTCCTGCGTGTCCTGCCGCAGAATGACGTCGCAGTCCTGATCGAACGAAAAATGCATGTCGCCGAAATACGCGAAAGTCGCGATCTGCGCATTGCCGAGGCGCACCGGCGATATGCAGGTGTAGTCCTCGGGCAGATGGCTTGCGATCTGTTCGGCGACGTCTTTATAGGTCCGGCTGTAGTTGACGACCGGCAGCCACAAGGTCATCAGCAGCACCCACATTAACGTCGTGCCCGCGCTGGAAAGCACCACGCTGCGCCATAGCACCTTCGGATGGCGCGCGAGACGCCATTGCACCAGCACGAACCAGCAAACCGTAACGGCAACCGCGCAGATGAACGAAAGAATCTTGAACTGCGGCGCGAAGCCCGGCGCGAGACGCGCGAGGTTGCGCGCGAGCGGATGCGGGAAACCGGTCAATCCGGCCACATACACGAGCCACACGAAGCTGCCGAGAATCGTGAAGCTCAGCAATGCAAACCAGTCGATCGCGTTGATCGCGCCGCGTTTGAGCGTGGGCAACGCAAAGGTGGCGAGCACCGCGAGCGCCGGCAGCAGCAGCATATAAAGCCGGTTCGACTGATGGCTTTGCAGGATGACCAGCACCAGTAGCGGCCCGATCACCGAAAGCGGAATCGCGACGTGCGGCGCACGACGCAGACCCGACCAGCTGAACCATGCCCACAGCGCGAGCGGCCATGCAGGCCACGTGAAGAGCGGCAGATTCTTGAGCGCGTAAGCGGCGACTGAGCCAGGCGGGCCGGCGAACGAACTCAGGCTGACGTGCACCCATTGGTTCAGATACCAGACGGCATCGACGGGAAAGGCGGCCAGCGCGGCAATTGGCCATGCAACCGAAAGCGCGAGGGCGATAGGCAGACCCGCCAGCAGCAGCCACCGCGAGCGCGTCTCGCGCACGATCAACGTCATGGCGAGCGTGCCGAGCAGAAGAGCGCCGACCAGCACCGGGCTGCTCGCGAGTGTGACGAGGCCCATCGCGAGGCCCCAGATCGATGCGCCCTGAATCGGCTTGTCGATCATTCGTACGAGCCCGTAGACGAGCATCGCGATACATACGAATTGCGCCAACTGGGGCGTGGTCTCATGGCCCCGCTCGGCGAGGCCGAAGCAGGCGAGCAGAATCAGCAGGGCGCCGTCGGCTAGCGTGCGGCCATAATCGCGAGGTTCCGGTTCGCCGCCGAACGCGTACTTGAACGGCTGGACTTCGGCGCGTCGGCCGAGCAGGTAGGCGGCGTACCAGACGAATGCGCAGCCCGCGCAGAACAGCAAGCCCGTCACGACCCGGGACGCATTGCTCGCATCGACCCACGGTGCCAGCGCGCGGATCGCGCTGGCGCCGAGCCAGTAGCCAAGCGGGCCGTCTTCAGTCAGGTATTTGCCGACCAGATTGGGCAGGAGCCAGTCGTGCGCGCCGCCGTTCGCCATTGTCCACATCACGCCGAAGCCCGCTGCGTCCTCGTTCTTCCACGGATCGCGGCCGAACAGGCCGAACGACGCGTAGACGATACAGATAGTCAGCAGCAGCCAGCGTGGCAGCGCACTGGTCGCGGAAGCAGTGAGGCGAACGACAGGTCTCATGCGGTTTGGGATATTTAATAAGCGAAAGCCGGCACCGGACTGCGGGTCCGGCTGCAATGGCCCGGTTGGAGCATCCGGCATTGTAGTCGGGAGGCACTGTACGCGTCACGGCCGGTAATGGCCTGCAACGGCGTTGAGCATGCTGTTACACGATGCCCGGTTTGCATGGCGGGTGCGGTGGCTCGAACACTCGCGATCCGGCAGCCTGCACGCAGGCGACAAAAAGCGAAAAAAGGGCGGCAAAAAGGCGACAAAAAGGCGACAAAAAAGGGCAGCTCGCGCTGCCCTTCTTTTTTGCTGCTTCGCTGCCCACAGAACGTGGCCTGAATCGGCCGGGCGAGCCAAAGCGGCGGCTATTACTTCGCTGCTGCCTTGCCGGTAGCGCGCGAACCGAACTTCTTGTTGAACTTCTCGACGCGGCCTGCCGTGTCCATGATCTTTTGCTGGCCGGTGTAGAACGGATGCGATTCCGACGACACTTCGATCTTGGCGAGCGGGTAGCTCTTGCCGTTGAATTCGGCAGTTTCACGCGTCTGGATGGTGGAGCGCGTCACAAACCTGAAGTCGTTCGACATGTCGACGAACAGGACTTCGCGATAATTCGGGTGAATGCCTTCTTTCATGGTCTTTCCTTTAATCTGGCGGTAGCCAACCCGCGTGCGGCCGCTTTGCGCTGACCGCATCTAGGCGCGAGCCACTTGCCTATGGTCGAAAAACGGCGATTATGCCAGAAAATCAGTCGCTTGACGAATTCTGTCAGGTTTTTGCCGGCTTTTTGCCCGCATTTCGCTTATTGCAGCGGCGCGAACGTCAGGCCGACTCGCGCGGGGTCCTGACGATAATAGTGGGCTAGGAGCCGATATAGTTCCGGATACTCCGCCTCGAACGCGTGTGGCTTTACGAACAGCGCCTCACTGCATACCGCGAAAAATTCCGACGGGTGATCCGCGGCGTAAGGATCGATCAGCGACTCGCGCTCGAAGCGCGTCCAGCGGCGCTGCGGCACCGCGTCGACGCGGGCGCAGAACTGATCGTAGGCGGAGTCGAACACATCGGCCCACGCTTCGCCGTCGAGCGGCGCGTGCCAACGGCGCACGAGCGGCGGGTGGCCGTCGGCCTCGCCGTTCAGCATGTCGATTTTGTGCGCGAACTCGTGGATGACCACGTTGTACGCGTCCGCGCCGTCCGTCATCTGCGCGTCTTCCCACGACAGTACCACCGGGCCTCCTTCCCACGCTTCGCCGCTCGCGTCCTGTTCGACCTCGTGAATGACGCCGTCTTCGTCCTCGACGGTCTTGCGGATCACGAATTCGCCCGGATAGACGATCACGCCGACCCATCCGCGATACAGATCGAGGCTCAGATTCAGCACCGGCAAGCACGCCTGGGCCGCGATGGCGACGGTCATTGCGTCGGTCAACTCCAGATCATGCGCGGTCGAGAACTCCTTTTGCGCGATGAAAAGGCTGGTCAATTCGCGCAGGCGCGCGAGATCCGGCGCGTTCAAATGCGCGAAAAACGGCAAGCGGTCGAGCGTGGCTTGCCAGAGGGCGTCGCCAATCGCGTAGTCGCGCAGCGCGCGCTCGCGCCGGCGAGCGCCGAGCCATTGAGTGAGTTTCGAAAGCATCACCGATGAAACCGTTAGTCGATCTGTTTTTGCCACGCGGCAAAAATCCCGCCGCATATCGCAATGCCAATCAGGAAGTAAAAGCCGTCGAGCGAAGTGAGAAAGCTGGCCTGCCGCGCCACCGCCCGGCTGATTTCCACGACCGCGAGCGAATGCGCGTCCGACGGCGAATGCCCCGAGGCGGACAACGCGCGCGTGAGCGCCGCAAGCGAGTCCTGAAACAATGGATTGTACGGATTCACGAACTCCGCGAGGCGCGCTTGATGCAACGCCTGGCGATGCTGCTCGACGATGATCACCGACGCGGTCGCGAATGAGATCGTCAACTGCCGCACGACGTTCTTGAGCCGGTAGCCGTGCGTGAATTCTTCTATTGCGAAGATTCTGAACGTCAGATTGGCGACCGGCAGCACAATGAACAACAGTAGCAGGCCGCGCAACAGGAGCGGCCCGACAAGCGCCGATTCGCCGACGGACGGCGACATGCGGGTCATCCACGCGGCCGTGAGCGCGGCAATGACGAAGCCGGGCACGATGATCCATTTCTTGCGCGTCAGAAGTTTTGCGAAGCGCAGATAAACGAACAGGGCGCTCGCGGAAATCACCGAGGTTGTGCCGACGAGTTGTCCGGTGTTCTCGACCGGATAGCCGAGACCGCTCTCGAGGAAACGCGAAATAAGATAGCTAAAGGCGGTGGAGATGTAGTAGTAGAACATGTACAGCACGAGGCCGACCTGAAACACCTTTTCACGCAGTGCATGCAGGCGCATGAGCGGCGCGGGGTGATGCCACTGGTGATACGCGAACCAGCCGAGCGCGACGATGCCTGCGAGCGTCAGCAGGATCAGACTGGGCGATGCGCTAAATAACTGGAAACGCACCTGTTGCATGACGATTTGCAACGCGCCTTGCGCAAAGGCAAAGATGATGTATGGCCAGAAATGCGCTGAGCCTCGCTCTTCGGGCAAACGGTTGCCCGCGTCAGGCAGCGCGAGCAACGCGAGAGCGGCGAACAGCATGCCGGCGGGCGCAGTGCAGGCGAAGACCGCGCGCCAGCCGAAACACGCGATCAGCTGAGCGCCGATCAACGACGCGAGCGCGCTGCTCAATACGATCAGAATCAGGAATGCGCGGGTCGCAGCGGGGCGTTGTTTGGGCGTGAAGCTCATCTGGATCAGAATGCGGCAGGTGCCCATCATCGGGCCGATAAAATAGCCCTGAAAGCCGCGCGCGAACGCGAGTTCAACCGACGATTCACACAGCGCGGCGGCCACAGCGCCGGCGGCATAGAAAAGCATGCAAGCCGCGACGTAGCGCCGATAGCCGAAGCGCTCGACCCACCATTCCTGCTGCAGAATGCCGAGCACCGCGGCGACGGCGTACGCGCTCGAAGCCCACACGAGTTCGTCCGGCGACGCGTTCACGCCACCGGCGATATAGCTCGCAAAAAACGAAAAAGCCGAGTTGTCGAAGTAGTCGAGACCGGTGACGACCGCAAGCACCCACGGGAAAAAATCGCCGCGCAGCTTCTCCGCGCTTAGCCACGTGATGCGAGGCCGCGCAGCGCTCATGAGCGCTCGCGCGCCGTAGCGGCACGTGGTTTTTTGGCAGGCTTTGCAGCAGGCGCTGTACAGGCTTGATTGCGTTTGGCGGCTTGGGTGGCTTTGGCGGCTTGGGTGGCTTTGACTGCGTTGATGGCTGTCGGGGCCTTCAGGACATTTGCAGCTTTTGCGCCTTTCCCCAGCGCGTTGCGGCGCTGTTCCAGCAGGGTGTCCGCGTTCTCGCCCGCTAGGCGGCGCTTCAGGTAATCGAGGTCCGGGCCAAGTTCGCCGCGCAGCTTCAGCGCTTCCTTGAGCTCGCGGCGCATGGCCTGAATGCGTGCGTCGAGTGCGTCGACCTGTTCCGCGAGGGCGTCGTGAATCTGCTGTAGCGATTCAGTCGAAAAACGATGCCCGCCTTGGACCGGTTCGAGCGGCCGTTTGAGCATTTCGGTAATGCCATGCAGCGAGAAACCGAGCGAGCGCAGCCGCAGAATGCGTCCGAACTGCTGCAAGTCCTTATCGTCATAAAGACGGTAGCGGCCTTCGCTTCGAGCCGGCGAGACGAGCCCGCGCTCCTCATAGTATTTCAGTGTGCGCGGCGTGACGCCGAGGCGCTCGGCAGCGTCGCGTACGGTAAGCAGAGTAGGCGATTCATTCGACATAGGGGTTTGGCGCGCAGGAGGATCTCGCCCGATTCTACTTCAACGTGTACGTTCACGTACAGGTTGGCTGCATCGGCGTTAAAGTCACGCCCCCCGATACCGCTACACAATCGCAGGGCGAAAAAAAACCGCTCGTGGTGACGAGCGGTTTTTTATACAGCTTCGAGGCGCAGCTTTAGCTGCCGCCGCCACGACGCATCATGTCGAAGAACTCGGAGTTGCTCTTGGTCTGGCGGATTTTGTCGAGCAGGAATTCCATCGACTCGACTTCGTCCATGTCGTGAATGAACTTGCGGAGCACCCAGATTTTTTGCAGCACTTCGGGCTTGATCAGCAGTTCTTCACGGCGCGTGCCGGACTTGTTCAGATTGATCGACGGATACACGCGCTTTTCTGCAAGACGGCGTTCCAGGTGCACTTCCATGTTGCCCGTGCCCTTGAACTCTTCGTAGATCACGTCGTCCATGCGGCTACCGGTTTCGATCAGTGCCGTGCCGATGATGGTAAGCGACCCGCCTTCTTCGATATTGCGCGCCGCGCCGAAGAAGCGCTTCGGGCGTTGCAATGCGTTGGCGTCCACACCGCCCGTCAACACCTTGCCCGAAGCGGGCACGACCGTGTTGTACGCACGCGCGAGACGCGTGATCGAGTCGAGCAGAATCACCACGTCGTTCTTCATTTCGACGAGGCGCTTGGCTTTTTCGATCACCATTTCGGCGACCTGCACGTGGCGCGCGGCGGGTTCGTCGAACGTGGAAGCGATCACTTCGCCGGCCACCGAACGCTGCATTTCCGTCACTTCTTCCGGGCGCTCGTCGATCAGCAGAACAAACAGCACGACGTCCGGATGATTCTGCTTGATCGCATGCGCGATGTGCTGAAGCATCACGGTCTTGCCGGACTTCGGCGACGCAACGAGCAGGCCGCGCTGGCCCTTGCCGATCGGCGCGATCATGTCGATGATGCGGCCCGTGACGTTTTCTTCGCCACGCATTTCACGTTCGAGCAGCAGCACCTTGTTCGGATGCAGCGGCGTCAGGTTTTCGAACATGATCTTGTGCTTCGAGGCCTCCGGCGGCTGGCCGTTGACCTTGTCGACCTTTACCAGCGCGAAATAGCGCTCGCCGTCTTTCGGCGTACGCACTTCACCTTCGATCGTGTCGCCCGTATGCAGGTTGAAGCGGCGGATTTGCGACGGGCTGATGTAAATGTCGTCCGTGCTGGCGAGGTAGGAAGTTTCCGGCGAACGCAGGAAGCCGAACCCGTCCGGCAGCACTTCAAGCGTGCCGTCGCCGAAGATCGTGTCGCCCGTTTTGGCTCGTTTTTTTAGAATGGCGAACATCAATTCCTGCTTGCGCAGGCGGTTCGCACTTTCGATCTCGAGGCCATTGGCCATCTCGATCAATTCGGACACGTGCAGAGTCTTAAGCTCGGATAAATGCATACGGAGAACCCGCAGGAGAAGGTGCGACGAAATGGAATCTGGGAGGAGAAGTGAGCGGAACCGCTCAAGGACTTACACGTCTTTTCGACGTTTTGCGGATTCTAGCATAGCACACGCCAGTTTCCGCCAGTGGGGCGCTACGGCATCTTTCTTGTTGGAAACGTTGCCGACCGACAACAGGTGAACAACGGGGCGGACACCAACGCCGGCACCAAGGCCGACAACAGCACGGACAAGGCGCGCGCCGGTCGCGGTGGACCGCGCGGCGCGCCCGCGTGACCGATTTACAGGTTGCCGTCGAGGAATGCGGTGAGCTGCGACTTCGACAATGCGCCGACCTTCTGTGCGGCGACAGCGCCGTTCTTGAACAGGATCAGCGTGGGAATGCCGCGCACGCCGAATTTGACCGGCGTCGATTGATGTTCGTCAACGTTGATCTTCGCGATTTGCAGGCGATCGGCGTAATCCTTGGCGACTTCGTCGAGGATCGGCGCGATCATCTTGCACGGACCGCACCATTCAGCCCAGAAGTCGAGCAGCACGGGTTTATCGGATTTAACGACGTCCTGTTCGAACGATGCGTCGCTAATATGCTTGATTTGTTCGCTCATTGTATGAATACCTCTATCGGTTCGAGGCCCGCCTGAATTGCTCGCCACGATACGTCAAAACCTAGGGAAACTTCCGTTCGCTTAACCGCACTCCGAACCTCGCCACCTGCGCACGAAAAGTCAGGGACGATTCGGCATGGGCGGAAGGCTCGCGCTTGCGGGTCATCCGTACGGCAGTTTAGCTTAATTCGCTATGCGTTGCCGGGGGCGATAGTACTCATCAGGGGCAGTGGGGCCGACGGCTGCCGATGAAGTGCCACCGTGTTTCATCAACTGCGACGTAGCCTATGTGGAGGCTCGGCGAACAAACTCAAGTGGGCGGTGCGCGCGGCGTAGCAAGGCACGAACGGCGGTGATTCGGCGCGCGCTTACCGCTTTGGTCGCATTAACAGTCGCGCGACGAGCCAAGCGGTGATAGAATGTTTCGTGACGGGCCTCCTCGCATGGAGGGATGGTCAACCTGGTCAGGTCGGGAACGAAGCAGCCACAGCCGTTTTCCACCAGTGCCGAGGGTCAGGCTCGTCACCTTCCTCTTTGTTCGCTCTGTTTTCTTCCCTTTGCGTTTGCCTCGATCGCATCTTTTCAGGTGCCGGTTGGCTCTGCGCTGATCTCCTGCCATGCGTCTGCTCGCTGGTTCAGAGCCCTTTGCGGTACGGCTTTGCGCTCCTGCGCCTACGATCGGAAACGATACACGGCGTCTCCGCTCCTATTTTTTCCTATCGCACCATTAGCGACTTTCAATCGCGCGCTTTCACGCGTTCGCGCGGCGTCTCGAATCGGTTTTGCACGGCATTGTTACTGATACAATTTCCGGATGACCTATCAAGTTCTCGCACGCAAATGGCGGCCGAAAGATTTCGCGTCGCTCGTCGGACAGGAGCACGTGGTGCGCGCGCTCACGCACGCGCTCGACGGCGGCCGTCTGCATCACGCCTATCTGTTTACCGGCACGCGGGGCGTCGGCAAAACCACGCTGTCGCGCATCTTCGCCAAGGCGCTGAATTGCGAAACCGGTGTGACGTCGACACCGTGCGGCGTATGTCGTGCCTGCCGTGAAATCGACGAAGGGCGTTTCGTCGATTACGTCGAGATGGACGCGGCGAGCAATCGCGGCGTCGACGAAATGGCGGCGCTGCTGGAGCGTGCGGTGTACGCGCCGGTCGATGCGCGCTTCAAGGTCTACATGATCGACGAAGTGCACATGCTCACGAACCACGCCTTCAACGCGATGTTGAAGACGCTGGAAGAACCGCCGCCGCACGTCAAATTCATTCTCGCCACCACTGATCCGCAGAAAATTCCGGTCACGGTGCTGTCGCGCTGTCTGCAATTCAATCTGAAGCAGATGCCGGCCGGCCACATCGTTTCGCATCTCGAGCATATTCTGGGCGAAGAGAAGGTGCCGTACGAGGCGCAGGCGTTGCGCCTGCTCGCGCGCGCTGCCGACGGTTCGATGCGCGACGCGCTCTCGCTGACCGACCAGGCTATCGCCTATTCGGCTAATCAGGTGAATGAAGAGGCGGTGCGCGGCATGCTTGGCGCGCTCGATCAGAGCTACCTGATCCGTCTGCTCGATGCGCTCACCGAAGGCGACGGCGCGGCCGTGCTGTCCGTCGCCGATGAAATGGCACTGCGCAGTCTGTCGTTCTCCACGGCGTTGCAGGATCTCGCAAGCCTGCTGCATCGCATCGCGTGGGCGCAGTTCGCGCCGTCGTCGGTGTTGGACGAGTGGCCCGAGGCGGGCGACCTGCGCCGCTTTGCGGACACGCTCAGCGCCGAACAGGTGCAGTTGTTCTATCAGATCGCGACGATCGGCCGGAGCGAACTCGGTCTTGCGCCCGACGAATACGCCGGTTTCACCATGACGCTGCTGCGCATGCTCGCTTTCGAGCCCGCCCCCACGGGCGGCGGTGGTGGAGCGGCGGGGTCGGGCCGGCAAGCCGGTCAGACGGGCGCGAGCGGAGCGAAGCGGGCGGGTACGCCCGCGGTGGCGGCGGCGCAAGGAGCGGCGGGTTTCCCAGCTGAGCCGGTTCCGGAGGCAAAAGGTATCTCCGATGCTGCAGGTGCTGCGGGTGCCGTCGTGAGCGCGCCCGCGAGCGCCGCTCAGACGCAAGCTGTCGCAGGCGGCACACAGCCTGCATCTGGCCCCGGCGATGTCGCTGACGGAGCGGCTCGAAAGCCGGCACCGGCAAAATCCGATTTCGCCGTCGAAACAGAATCGGCGCCGAGCGCTGACGAAGCGAACGTCGCGCAGATGTCTGCGCGCGTCGATGTGCCCGCGCCGGCTGCGGGAACGTCCGCGGCTTCAGAAGGTACAACCGTGCTTGCGTTGGCTCCGTGGGACGATGAGCCGGCTGCGTCTGCCGCGAACGACGTGTCGGACACCAAAGCTGTCGACATGGCGGCTGGGTCCGCTTCAGCCTCCGCGGAACCCGCGTCTCGTCAAACCGCGCAAGTCACGCAAATAAAGCCGACACCCGCGCCGGATAGGCCCGCTGCGCTTGCATCCGAATCGACGTCCGAAGAAACAGCGTCCCCCGACAGCACGCCACCCGCCGCGCTCAGCGCGCCGGCTGCCGCCGCGCTCGCGCGCGCGAGCGAAGCGGCCTCGGCGGCTGATTCGAACGAAGCAGCCAAACCCGCGCCCGCGATGTCGCCCGGGACACCGCCGCGCCGCGCGGGCGGTGCGAGCGCTGCGCTCGACGTTTTGCGCAGCGCCGGCCTGAAAGTGTCGTCCGACCGCGGCCGCGCAAGCGCCGCGTCGACGGCGAAGCCTGCCGCTGTGGCAACGCCGAAGCCGGCCGCGCCGCGTGTGGTGGTGCCTGTGCCGACGCCCGGCGCACCGCGCGGCGCGTCACAGCAGGAGTCGGCAACGGGCGCTCGCGCGTCGGCAGCAACCGCAGCGGCGCGCAACGACTCGCAGTCAAACGGCTCGACGGTTCCGCCGTGGGACGACATGCCGCCCGACGACTATGTGCCACTTTCGGCATCCGACGACGGCTACTACGGACCGCCCGACGACAACTACATGCCTGTGTTCGACAGCGGTCCCGACGACGTCCGCGTGAACGCACCGGCGTCAACGCCCGCACCGGTCATCGATAAGCGTCCGCTGCCGGCCGCCGTGCCGCTCGATTCGCTCGGGTTCAAGGCCGACTGGCCCGCGCTCGCCGTCGATCTGCCGCTCAAGGGCATTTCGTATCAGCTCGCGTTCAACAGCGAACTGATGGCGCTCGAAGGCAACACGCTCAAACTGAATGTGCCGGTGCCGCAATACGCCGAAGCCTCGCAGGTCGCGAAACTGAAAAGCGCGCTCGCCGAAAAGCTCGGCCAGCATGTCGACGTCCTGGTGGAAGTCGGTCCGGCGCGCCGCACGGCAGCCGCTCACGACGCCGCTATGCGCGCACAACGCCAGCAGGAAGCGGAGCGCGAGATCGGCGCCGATCCGTTCGTGCAGTCGCTGATCCGCGAGTTCGGCGCGAGCATCGTGCCGGGCTCGATCCGCCCGATTAGTCCGCTTGGTCAGATCAATCCGGACACCGGCCCGAACGGCGCGTCCTCCGTTCACTGATTCACCGCGCCACAAGCACACCGGGGCGCGCGCGATTTCCGAATTCCACGCTATCAAGAAGGAGCATTTCCATGATGAAAGGTCAACTTGCCGGGCTGATGAAACAGGCCCAGCAGATGCAGGAAAACATGAAGAAGATGCAGGAGCAGCTCGCTCAGATCGAAGTCGAGGGGCAGTCGGGCGCCGGTCTCGTGAAGGTGACGATGACCTGCAAGAACGACGTGCGCCGCGTGTCGATCGATCCGAGCCTGCTCGCCGACGACAAGGACATGCTTGAAGACCTCGTCGCCGCTGCGTTCAACGACGCCGTGCGCAAGGCCGAAGCCACCGCTCAGGAAAAAATGGGCGGCATGACTTCGGGCCTGCCGCTGCCGCCGGGCTTCAAGTTGCCGTTCTGACGTACACCGGGAGCCGGAGCGGACTCGCCACGGTCGCTAACGCGGCCCCCGAATTAGAAGCGCCGGGTGACGGGCGCGGGTCGCAAGCGCCGAAGTCGCATTGTCCGGCCCACGTTTCGCCGGTCGTTGGCTTCGCGATGCAATCCGCGCCTGGGCGATCCGTCCGTGTGCCGGCGCGGCGCGATGGAAACCGATAGAACCTGAAAAAACCGATACGCGCAAACCGCATTACCAACCCGCCTGCCTGGGCATACCGAACCCGACGCCGATCCGCATGAAACAACCTTCCGCCTTGTCGGCGCTCGTCGAAGCGCTGCGCGCGCTGCCCGGAGTCGGGCCGAAGTCCGCGCAACGCATGGCGTACCACCTGATGCAGCACGACCGCGACGGCGCTGAAAAGCTCGGCCGCGCGTTGCTGTTCGCGACCGAGCATCTGCAGCACTGCGAGAAGTGCAATACCTTCACCGAAGCGCAGGTCTGTGAAGTGTGCCTGGACCCGGAACGCGATCCGACGCTGCTGTGCGTCGTCGAAACGCCCGCCGACCAGATCATGCTCGAACAGACCATGACCTACCGCGGTCTCTACTTCGTGCTGATGGGCCGTCTGAGTCCGCTCGACGGCATCGGCCCGAAGGAAATACATTTCGATCGCCTGGTCAGGCGCGCGTCGGACGGCGTCGTCAAAGAAGTCGTGCTGGCAACCAATTTCACCAACGAAGGCGAGGCCACCGCGCACTACCTCGGGCAGACGCTCAAGGCCCGCGGCCTCGCAGTCACGCGCCTGGCTCGCGGGGTGCCGGTGGGCGGCGAGCTCGAGTACGTGGACGCCGGAACCATCGCCCGCGCGATGCTGGACCGCCGCTCGATGTAGCCGCGCGGTGCGCGCAACGAAGACGCACCGCGGCGGATGTGGCGGCAGCGCGGGTGGCGCGGGCACAAGCAAGCCGGCGCACCAACAGAACAAAGGAGACTATGAGCGCAACTCCCCAATCAGGACCGACCGAGCCGAGCGCAAGCGCTAAAGGCAACGAACGCAATGAAGGCAACGAGGCCAATCGAGCCGCTCAGACGCCGCAACCCGCGCCCGGCCCGCTTGCCGGCGTGAAGGTACTGGAACTCGGCACGCTGATCGCGGGGCCGTTTGCCGCCCGCTTTCTCGGCGAGTTCGGCGCGGACGTGATCAAGATCGAAGACCCGAACGGCGGCGATCCGCTGCGCAAATGGCGCAAGCTGTATCCGGAAGTCGGCGGCACGTCGCTGTGGTGGGCCGTGCAGGCGCGCAACAAGAAGTCCGTCACGATCAATCTGAAGGCCGAAGAGGGCAAGGAGATCGTGCGGCGGCTCGCGCGGGAAGCGGATATCGTCGTCGAGAATTTTCGGCCTGGTTTGCTGGAGAAACTCGGGCTCGGCTATGACGCGCTATCGGCGGAAAACCCCGGGCTCGTGATGGTGCGTCTGTCCGGCTACGGCCAGACCGGACCGTATCGCGACCGGCCGGGCTTCGGCGCGATTGCGGAGTCGATGGGCGGCTTGCGCCATATCACCGGCTATCCGGATTTGCCGCCGCCGCGCATCGGCATCTCGATCGGCGATTCGATCGCGGCGTTGCACGGTGTGATCGGCGCGCTAATGGCGCTGCATCACAAGCAGGTGAACGGCGGCAAGGGGCAGGTCGTCGACGTCGCGCTGTACGAGGCCGTCTTCAACATGATGGAAAGCGTGGTGCCCGAATACGGCGTGTACGGCATGGTGCGTGAGCGCACCGGCGCATCGCTGCCGGGCATCGTGCCGTCGAATACTTACCCGTGCCGCGACGGCAGCATTGTGATTGGCGGTAATAGCGATCCGATCTTCAAGCGCCTGATGATCGCGATCGAACGAGAAGACCTCGCGAACGATCCTGGTCTCGCGCACAACGACGGCCGCGTGCCGCGCACGCAGGAAATCGACGCTGCGATTGCCGCGTGGCTCGCCACGCGCACCATCGACGAAGCGCTCGCGGTGCTCAACGCCGCCGACGTGCCGGTGGGCCGCATCTACAGCGTGGCCGACATGTTCACCGATCCGCAGTACATGGCGCGCCAGATGATTCAGCGCTTCAAGTGGCAGGACGGCCGCGAAATCACGCTGCCCGCGGTCACCCCGAAGCTCTCGGAAACGCCCGGCGAGACGCGCTGGCTCGGCCCCGAACTGGGTGAACATACGGATGAAGTCCTGCAATCGCTAGGTTATGATGCAGACCACATCGCAAGGTTGCATGCGCAACAAATTGTGTGAGCATACTGCGCGAGCAGCGCTTTTGGGCTGCGTGTGCGGGCGAGCCATGTGAGCAACGCATGTGAGCACCGCCCGCTGCGGCGAACAAATAAAATCGCAAGACCAGATTTTGCAAGAGCCTCGGAGACAACGAACATGCATCGCAGAAGCTTCCTCGCCGGTACCGCCGCGCTGGCTGGCGCCACACTGACGGCCACGCCGCTTGCTTTCGCACAAGGGAAACTGGAAACCACTAAGGTGGCCATTGCTGTCGGCGGAAAAAACCTCTTCTACTATTTGCCGCTCACGATTGCCGAGCGCCGCAATTACTTCAAGGACGAAGGACTCGACGTCGAGATCTCCGACTTCGCCGGCGGCTCGCAGGCGTTGAAGGCGGCGGTGGGCGGCAGCGCCGATGTCGTATCAGGCGCATTCGAGCACACGTTGCTGTTGCAGGCGCAGAAGCAGTCGTTCCGCGAATTCGTATTGCAGGGACGCGCGCCGCAGATCGTGCTTGCGGTGTCGAAGAAGACCATGCCCAACTACAAGTCGATTGCCGATCTGAAGGGCAAGAAAATCGGCGTGACGGCGCCGGGTTCGTCGACGGCGATCATGGCGAGCTTCGTGCTGGCCAAAGGCGGGCTGACCGCGAAAGACGTCGCGTTTATCGGCGTCGGCGCGGGCGCCGGTGCGATCGCGGCGCTGCAATCCGGCCAGATCGACGCGCTCGCCAATCTCGATCCGGTAATGACCAAGCTCGAACGCACTGGCGAGATTCGCATCGTCTCGGACACGCGCACGCTTGCCGACACGCGCAATGTGTTCGGCGGCGACATGCCGGCAGGGTGCCTCTATGCATCGCAAAGCTTCATCACGAAGAATCCGAACACCACCCAGGCGCTGACCAACGCGATGGTGCGCGCGCTCAAGTGGCTGCAGACGGCGACCGGCAGCGAACTCATCAGCACGGTGCCGGAAGGTTATTTGCTCGGCGATCGCGCGGTGTACCTCGACGCATGGCAGCATGTGAAGGAAGCAATGTCGCCCGATGGGCTGATGCCCGCCGACGGTCCCGCGACGTCGCTCAAGACCTTGCAGGCGTTCGACCCGGCAGTGCAGGGCAAGCCGATCGACGTGTCGAAGACGTGGACCAACGACTTCGTCAAGAAAGCACTGACGACCGTCAAGGCCTGAACCCAAGCCGCGCGCGGCGCTCCACACCGAAACCGATCCACCAAGCGAGTCGAACGATGACCGTTGCAGCCCTGGCGCTCGAAAACATCACTTGCACGTTCGCTGCGCGCGACAACCGCGCGCAGCGCTACACCGCGGTCAAGGACACCACTTTGCGGATCGCGCCAGGCGAGTTCGTTTCGGTGGTAGGGCCGACCGGTTGCGGCAAATCCACATTGCTGAACGTCGGCGCGGGTTTGCTCGGGCCGTCGTCGGGTACGGTCAGCGTGTTCGGCGAGCCGTTGAAGGGCATCAACCGGCGCGCGGGCTATATGTTCCAGGCCGATGCATTGATGCCGTGGCGCTCGGCTATCGACAACGTTCTCGCGGGTCTCGCGTTCCACGGCGTGCCGCCGGCGGAGGCGAGCGATAAAGCGGAAGAGTGGCTCAAGCGCGTGGGCCTCGGCGGTTTCGGCGACCGCTATCCGCATCAATTATCGGGCGGCATGCGCAAGCGCGTCGCGATGGCGCAGACGCTGATTCTCGATCCGGACATCATTTTGATGGACGAGCCGTTTTCGGCGCTCGATATCCAGACGCGTCAGCTGATGGAAAACGAATTGCTCGACCTGTGGGCAGCCAAACGCAAGGCAGTGCTGTTCATCACGCACGACCTCGACGAGGCGATCGCGATGTCCGACCGTGTGGTGGTCTTGTCGGCGGGGCCGCGCACGCATCCTATCGGCGAATTCACGATCGACTTGCCGCGTCCGCGCGACGTCGCGGAAATTCGCTCGCACCCGCGCTTTGTGGAACTGCACGCGCAGATATGGAGCGTGTTGCGTGACGAAGTGCTGAAGGGCTATCAGCAGCAACTGTCTGCGACCCCGGCTCAGTAAGAGCTAGTGACATCACGCGGACGGTTGTTGATGCTCCGGTTATTCTGCTTTCGGAGTAACGGGAAGCGCGCTCTAGGCGGCGCGCGTTTTCTGACAATGCGAACGCGCTCAAAAATGGCCGGGTAGAGGAGCCCCGAATACCCGGCTCACGCGTCGATGGGTTCATACGATCCGCCTCAAAGATAGTATTTCCAGATCAGCGTCGAGACGGTCATCGACACTGAGGCAACGATGAACACGCCGCAGACGACAAGCCGCGCGATGGAGCGCTGGTCGCCGATATACCGACTGCTTAGCGCGTACGCCGCCAGAATGGCCGGCGCCGTGAAATAGCGCCCTTGCACGCCGATGATGAGTTTCGCCGGTTGATCGGTCCACGTAATGAGCAACGCGACGAGAGTCAGCAAGACCGCAGATGCGGCGACGAGTAGCGGAACCGTTCGAGCGAAAGCGCCTACCCGTCGCGAGCACGAGAGTGCCAACGCAACGATCAGTCCGACGCCGGCCAGCTTGTAAGTTATCGGCGGCATAGGCCGGTCGAGCCAACCCAGCACGCCGACGAACTGGCGCCAGTATGAATCGAGGATAGCGGGATTGGACAGCGTGCGCCATACGACTTTCACGAGTTCGATTGGATGGTGCAGGTAGAGCGCTACTACCTGGCCGGTCGTGACCGAGCGCGGCCAGCGTAGATCGACTGTATGCGATGCACCGTACAACACCCAACCGACAGCCAGCAGTGCCGCAATGAGCGACGCGGCAAGCGCACGGCGATCGTTGCGCACGAGGAACACCACCGGCGCGAGAACGAGTATGGCGATCAGTTGCGGCCGGCTGGTGGAGATCATGAACGACGCTACGATCAGCAACACCGACCACCAGAGCGGGAACGGTTCTTCCTTCTCCATGCCGCGGCGGAACAGGCTGGCGGCGAGTACCGTCCACGCAAACGACATGCCGTCAGCCGAAGCACTCGACATCTGAAACATGGTCATTGGCAGCGCGAGAATGCAGATGACCAGTGCGTTTGGACAGAAGATGGTGAACGCATAGGCGATGATTGTCGCGATCGTGATCAGCGTCACGGCCCGCGCGAGCCGGTATGACGCACCGACTCCGAGATCGAGCGATTCACCGATCCGCAGGCCGATTGCTGCGGGTAGATAGCCTAGCGGGAAATACGGCGCCGCGCCGGCCATATCAACGTAATGCCGCACGCCGCTCCATCTGATCGCCGAGCCGTCAGCGGCTGTCTTCGCGTCGAAGCGCGCTTGTGGCTTCGTCGAAAGCGCCTGAAAGTTCAGGACCTGATACTGCTGCAAGGCGTCGTCAAAATATCCGCCGGTCGAGCGGCCCGGTTCCGTAACGGTTGGGCTAAGCGCTGACAGCAGATACGCGCGCTTGATGTGGTCGTTTTCATCCGGCGACTGCATCGGAGGAATCAGGGCGGAAAGGATTGCGCCTATAGCGACGATCGCAAAGAAAGTGAGTGCACCGCGAGATAGTCTGTTCATTCAGCTGTAGGGGAAATAATTTTGCCGGATGATAGCGCAATGCTGATTTTCGCTGGCTTTCACGTTTCAAATATTTGCCATACACTTTGCGGCAAACCGCTCCGGGATTCGCTCATTCATGAGCAAAATATTAGAAACGGTCTGCGCGAGTTCCTTATCCAGCGTGCGTTTGCTATGGGTTTAAATACTCTGCAAGGCTATCAGCAGAAGATCATCGCTGCCCGAAGGCTGTTCGAGCGCATTGCGTTTTACGTCTATCAATCGTCTAAGGCAAACCGAGTCATGTGGAAGACGTTGCGCCCCAACCGGGCGAATCTGGTGATCTGGCAATGGGTGTTGCTGGTACTCTGCTTCGTGCTCTGGTACGTGTTGACGAGCCCGACACTTTTGCCGGCGTTCTATTTCGACGATCCGAACAAGGCGGCTTTCTTCTTCGGCGAACCGCAAAAAGTGCTGCAGCGGATCTGGGAGTGGTTCACGACCGGCGAGATTTATCTGCACCTGTGGATCACCTTGCTCGAGACGGTGCTCGCATTTGCGCTCGGCACGGCGCTCGGACTCGGCGTCGGTTTATGGCTTGCACTGTCGCCGCTCGCGAGCGCGCTGTTCGATCCGTATATCAAGGCCGCAAACTCGATGCCGCGCGTGATTCTCGCGCCGATCTTCGGCGTGTGGTTTGGCCTCGGCATCTGGTCGAAGGTCGCGTTGGGCGTGACGCTGGTGTTCTTTATCGTGTTCTTCAACGTCTATCAGGGCGTGAAGGAAGTGAGCCCGGTCGTGCTCGCAAACGCGCGCATGCTCGGCGCGAACGGCAAGCAACTGCTGCGCTTCGTCTATTTGCCGAGCGCGATGAGCTGGGTGTTTTCGAGCTTGCACACGTCCGTGGGTCTCGCGTTCGTCGGCTCGGTGGTGGGCGAGTATCTCGGCTCGGCGCGCGGCGTCGGCTACCTGATTCTGCAAGCCGAAGGCACCTTCGACATCAATACCGTGTTCGCCGGCATTCTTGTGCTGACCGCGTTCGCGCTGATTCTCGACGCGATCGTCGGCGTGGGCGAGAGGCATCTGATGAAGTGGCAGCCTAAGACGGGCGATACGGAAAAGCTGTAGGAATCGCAAACGCCGCGCAAGAAAAAACAGCGTGTGGGCCAGAGAGCCACACGCTGTTTTTATTTTTGCGCAACGCTCGGTGAAGGCCAGTTCCAGGCCGCAGCCGCACGTTGGCTACAGACGCAGCTAGGGGGTAATCACCACTTTGCCGATCACGCGCCGCTCGGCCATATCTCGCAGCGCGCGCCCGGTTTCTTCGAGCGGATAGCGCGCCGACACGTAGGGCTTGAGCTTGCCTTCGCCAATCCAGCCGACCATCTGCTGGAAGGCGGCGTGATTGCGCTCGGCCTCGCGCTTCGCAAAATCTCCCCAGAACACGCCGACCACGCTCGCGCCTTTGAGCAGCGTCAGATTGAGCGGCAGCTTCGGAATTTCGCCGTTTGCAAAGCCGACCACGAGATAACGCCCGCGCCAGCCGATGCTGCGAAACGCCGGCTCCGTATATACACCGCCGACCGGATCATAGATCACGTCCGGACCTCGGCCGTCGGTGAGAGCCTTGATGCGCTCGCGGAGGTCTTCGGTGCTGTAGTTGATCGTCGCGTCTGCGCCGTGCTCGACGCATATCGCGAGCTTTTCATCGCTCGACGCCGCCGCGATCACGCGCGCGCCGAGCGCCTTGCCGATCTCGACGGCCGCAAGTCCCACACCGCCCGCTGCGCCCAGTACGAGCATCGTCTCGCCGGATTGCAGCGCGCCGCGATCCACCACTGCGTGATGCGACGTGCCGTACGCCAGCGTGAACGCGGCGGCGAGTTCCAGGTCCACTCCGTCCGCGAGCGGCACGCAGGCCGAGGCGCTCGCGAGCGCCTGCTCAGCGAAGCCACCCGAACCGGTGAACGCGACCACGCGCGAGCCCGGCCTGAACTGCGTGACGCCTGCGCCTACCGCGCGCACGACGCCCGCGACCTCCGAGCCCGGCGTAAAGGGCAGCGGCGGTTTGAACTGGTACTTGTTCTCGATGATCAGCACATCGGGAAAGTTGACGGACGCGGCCTTCACGTCGATCACGACATGGCCGGGCCCGGGCTCGAGGTCCGGCAGGTTCTCGACGGTGAGGCTTTCCGGCGGGCCGTATTGATTACAGCGAATCGCGCGCATCGTGTCTCCATTCGATCGGGGGTCGCAGTGACTTCGAGTGTAAATCATCCGCACGACCGTGCGGTTTGCTCCTTTGCGCGGCCGGACAACCCGCGTTAATGCACTTCATGCGGCACGTTCATGCGCTGGCATCGGAAGGCGGGCGCACGCGCTTCGCGAGGCTTGCGCAACACGCCTGCCGTGTCGTTCGCGCGCCTTCTTTCCTCGGTTACAATCGCCGCATGCGAATTCTACTCAGCAACGACGACGGTTATCTGGCGCCCGGCCTTGCCGCGCTTTACGAAGCGCTCAAGCCGCTCGCGGATGTGACCGTGATGGCGCCCGAACAGAACTGCAGCGGCGCGTCAAATTCCCTGACGCTGTCGCGGCCGCTTTCGGTGCTGCGCTCGGCCAACGGTTTTTACTACGTGAACGGCACACCTACCGATTCGGTGCACATCGCGCTGACGGGCATGCTCGACCACACGCCCGATCTGGTTGTATCCGGCATCAACAACGGCCAGAACATGGGCGAGGACACGCTTTATTCAGGCACCGTCGCGGCTGCGACCGAAGGCATCATGTTCGGCGTGCCGGCCATCGCGTTTTCGCTCGTCGACAAGGATTGGGTGCATCTCGAAGACGCAGTCCGCGTTGCTGCGGAAATCGTTGCGCATTACCTCGCGCATCCGTTGCCGGGGCATCCGCTACTGAACGTCAATATTCCGAATCTGCCGTATGAGCAACTCGGCGGCTGGTATATCACCCGTCTTGGCAAGCGGCATCCGTCGCAGCCGGTGATCCGCCAGACCAATCCGCGCGGCGAACCGATCTACTGGATCGGCCCGTCGGGCAGCGCGCGCGATGCGAGCGAAGGCACGGATTTCCACGCAGTCGCCAACGGCCATGTGTCGATCACGCCGCTGCAACTCGACCTGACGCATACACAAATGCTGCCGGCGGCGCGCGACTGGGCGCGCGCGGGCAGTCACGCTTCATGACGAGCGAGCGCGCAAAGCGCTTCCCGCTCGGCCTCGAGGATCTGGTGCGCGAGCCGCGCCGGCCCGAAGGCCGTCCAGGCGAAGTGCGCGCGGCGGCGCTTGCCGCGAGTGCGGCGCTCAATGTGCGGCAGCAGCCGGCGAAGAATCTGCAGCCGGGTCCGGCAGGCAAAGCGCAGTCCAGGCAGGGCCGAGCGCAGGCGCCGGTCGCAGCGAAGGCGCCGGGCGGCACGCAAGCGAGGCCACAGATCATCACGCCGCCGAAGCCGCTCGCCGCGCCCGCAGCGAAGGCGCCGACGAGGCCCATCGTGCAGAGCACGACTGCACGCCCAGCGTCTTCGGGTAACACACCGGCAGCGGCGCTATCGCCCGCGCGAACGGCGGGCAAACGCGCTGCACAGTCCGCGCCGCCCGCGAAAGCCGCAAACCGGCCGCTGGAGCGCAGTGCCGCGCCCAATGTCGCTTTGAACGGCGTCATGGCGTTGACATCGGAACGGGTTCGCGAACGCATGGTCGAACGCCTGCGTGCGAACGGCGTCACCGATCAGCGCGTGTTGAACGCAATGTCGGTCGTGCCGCGCCATATGTTTGTCGACCCTGGCCTCGCGGTTCAGGCTTACGAAGACGCCGCGCTGCCAATCGGGCATCACCAGACTATTTCGAAGCCGTCCGTGGTCGCGCGAATGATCGAGCTGGCGGCGGCAGGGCGCGCGCTGAACAACGTGCTGGAAATCGGCACCGGTTGTGGTTACCAGGCCGCCGTGCTGAGCCAGGTCGCGCGCGAGGTGTACTCGATCGAACGCATCAAGCCTTTGTCCGAGCGCGCGAAGACAAACTTGCGTCCGCTGCGAATTCCGAACATCCGGCTGCATTATGGCGACGGGCGTTTGGGTCTGCCGTCGGCGGCGCCGTTCGACGCGATCCTGATCGCCGCAGCGGGCCTCGACGTACCGCAAGCATTACTTGAACAACTCGCGATCGGCGGCCGTCTGATTGCGCCGGTCGGCTCGCAGGAAAGCCAGAGCCAGGTGCTGACGCTCGTCGAGCGTCTCGGGCCTGCGCAGTGGCGCGAATCGCGGCTTGATCGCGTTTTCTTTGTACCCTTAAAATCCGGAGTGATTTGACACCGATGAGTATGTTGCGCGCGATGCAAAGAACCAGCCTGAATGTCCCCATGTCCGTAACCCAGCGCAGCGTGTGCGTGCTCGCCTTGTCCCTGTTGATGACAGCCTGTGCATCGCGGCTCGATCAGGCGCCGGTCGTCGACCGCTCCGGTGGCAGCGTGCTCAGCACGCAAGGCACGCCGCAGCCGGCCGTGCCGCTCGGGCCGCCGCCGCCTGGCTACTACCGCGTGAAGCCGGGCGACACGCTGTATCGGATCGCGCTCGAGAACGGGCAGAACTATCGCGACATTTCGGCGTGGAACAATCTCACGAACCCGAACCAGATCGAGGTGGATCAACTGCTGCGCGTCGTACCGCCGGGCGCAAATACCGCCGCGTTGACGCCGGGTGTGGCGACTGCGCCTATCGGCAGCAACGGTGCCGTGCAAAGCGCGCCGCTCAACGGCACGTCGCCGTCCGCAGGTGCGGCTGCCGGTGTCGCCGCGCCGCCCATCTACGGTTCGACTGCGAATAGCGCTGCGCTCACGCCGCCCTCGGCTGCGAGCGCAGCGAGCGATTCGAGTGCAGGCGCATCGGGCAACGTGAACTTCTCGTGGCCGGTGCGCGGGCCGCTGCTCGGCACGTTTAACGATTCGACAAACAAGGGCGTCAATATTGGCGGTGCCGCCGGCGAGGCGGTCAAAGCTTCCGCCGATGGCCGCGTGGTTTATGCCGGAAACGGGCTGCGTGGTTACGGCAATCTCATTATCATCAAGCATGACGCAACTTATCTCACGGCGTATGCACACAACCGCGCTTTGATGGTAAAAGAGGGGGACGCGGTAACGAAAGGGCAGAAAATCGCCGAGATGGGCAACAGCGATTCAGACCGCGTCATGTTGCATTTCGAAGTTCGCCGGCAGGGTAAACCTGTCGACCCACTGAAGTATTTGCCGCCGCAATAAGCGATACGACCATGCCGAAACCGAAGCGCCGCCTGCCGCAAGCCGAATCCGAAACGATCAGCGATGCCACGTCCGCTTCGGTGGACGACAGCGGCGCTTCTGAAGCGGAAGACGAAATCGCGGAGGAGCGCGAGCTCGACGACCGTCGGAGCGCGGAAGAAGGCGGCGAGGCGCGCGAAGGCGCGGCCGAGGTCGTGCCGGACGCAGACGATTTCCGCGCTCTGCTGCAAGCCGAGCTAACGGCTGACACGATCCAGCATTATCTGAATCGCATCAGCGTGAAGCCGCTCCTCACTGTAGAGGAAGAGCAAAAGTACTCGCGTCTCGCCAAGGCCGGTGAGTTCGAAGCGCGGCAAGTGATGATCGAGCGCAATCTGCGGCTTGTCGTCAGCATCGCTAAGGGTTATCTGAACCGCGGCGTGCCGCTGCTCGATCTGATCGAAGAGGGCAACCTCGGCTTGATGCACGCCATCGAAAAATTCGATCCCACGCGCGGCTTCCGGTTTTCTACTTATGCGACCTGGTGGATTCGCCAGAGCATCGAGCGCGCGATCATGAACCAGGCGCGCACTGTGCGCTTGCCGGTGCACGTGATTCGCGAGCTCAATCAGGTGCTGCGAGCGAAGCGCCATCTGGAAAAAAATTCGATGAATTCGGGCGAAGCGGCCGAACGGCGCGACGCGAGCATCGACGACATCGCTTATCTGACCGGCAAGACCACCGACGAAGTCACCGACATTCTCGCGCTGAACGAGCACACGGCGTCGCTCGACGCGCCGCTCGACCTCGATCCGGCCAGCAGCCTGCTCGACTTGTTGTCCGACGACCAGAGCCAGTCGCCCGATGCGGAGGTGCAGCATCGGGAGCTGGAAACGCTCACCCGCGCGTGGCTTGCGCGCTTGTCCGACAAGCACCGTCATGTGATCGAACGTCGCTTTGGCCTGAACCACATCGAACCCGCCACGCTCGAAGAGCTGGCCGATGAAATGGGCCTCACGCGCGAGCGTGTGCGCCAGATCCAACAGGAAGCGCTCGTGCGGTTAAAGCGCTTCTTCGCCTCCAACGGCGTTCGGAAAGACGCCGTTCTCTAACCTGATGACACCGATTCTTGTTTTCGACATCGAGACGATTCCCGATGTCGCCGGCATCCGCCGCCTCGAAGATTTGCCCGCGACGATGAGCGACGCCGAAGTCGCCGAGCACGCGTTTGCCGCCCGTCGCGAAAAGACCGGAAGCGATTTTCTGCCGCATCATCTGCAACGGATCGCCGCGATTTCCTGCGTGTTCCGCGACAACAACGGCTTTCGCGTGCGCTCGCTCGGCACGCTCGAAGACGGTGAAGCGGCGCTCGTGCAGTCGTTTTATCGAGTGATCGAAAAGTACACGCCGCAACTCGTGTCGTGGAACGGCGGCGGCTTCGACTTGCCGGTGCTCAACTACCGCGCGCTCGTCAACGGCATTCCCGCCTACCGCTTCTGGGATCTCGGCGAGGACGACCGCGAGTTCAAGTGGAACAACTACATTAGCCGCTATCACGCGCGCCACACGGATCTGATGGACGTGCTCGCGATGTACCAGGCGCGTGCCAATGCGCCGCTCGACGCGCTCGCGAAAATGTGCGGTTTTCCCGGCAAGATGGGCATGGACGGCAGCCAGGTGTGGCACGCGTATCAGGAAGGGCGCATCGAGGAAATCCGCAATTACTGCGAGACCGACGTCGTCAATACGTATCTGCTGTATTGCCGCTTTCAGTTGATTCGCGGCGCATTTTCCGCCGCCGAGTATGCCGACGAGATCAATCTGGTCAAGAACGCGCTGGCGCTCGAAACCGCGCCGCAATGGGCGGAGTACCTGGCGGCGTTCGATCAGTAATCGGCAGAGTGCGGCGAAAGCGGGCGCCGCTCGCGGCTCGCCAGTGAACGCGCTGGCGAGGGCGTGACCCGGCGAGCCGGATGCATCATCCTTTCCGCACCTGGCGTATGCGCCCGGTGCTTCGTTGCCCGACATCCGCTGCCCGGCGTTTGCTTGCGCAGCAATTCGTTGCCCGCGCTTCGTCTACAATCTCGCCTTTCCCCAAAGTTTGTCAGGAAGTCGCAGGTGTCCCGAACTGCCCCCCATCGTCGCTCGCCGAAGCGCTCGTCGAAATACCACAAGACGCCCGCGCCGGCGCCAGCCCTCGTCGTTACCGGCAACGAACCGGTCATTGAAATCGTTTCGCTCGATATGGAAGCGCGCGGCGTGGGCCGCATTGAAAGCGAAGACGGCACGCCCGGCAAGGTAATTTTCGTCGAGGGCGCGCTGCCCGGCGAGCGAGTGAGCTACTCGACACATCGCAGCAAACCGAAATTCGAGCAAGCCGAAGTCGTCCAGGTGTTCCGCGAAAGCGTGATGCGTACGAAGCCGAAATGCGCTTACTTCGACATTTGCGGCGGCTGTTCGATGCAGCATCTCGACATTCGCGCTCAGGTCGCAGTCAAGCAGCGCGTGCTCGAGGACAATCTTCAGCATCTGGCGAAGCTGCGCCCCGAAACGGTGTTCCGGCCGATTCACGGACCCGCTTGGGGCTATCGCTACCGCGCGCGTCTGGCGGTGCGTTTTCTGCCGGAAAAGGGCGGCATGCGCATCGGCTTTCATGAGAAAAAGAGCAGCTACATCGCCGATATGAAAACCTGCGAAGTGCTGCCGCCGCACGTGTCGGCAATGCTGATGCCGCTGCGCTTCATGGTGCGCAAGCTGTCCATTTACGATCGCATGCCGCAGCTGGAACTGGCGGTCGGCTCGTCGGTGACGGCGCTCGTGCTGCGCAACCTGGAGCCTCTGACTCCGGCTGACGAACAGGTGTTGCGCGAGTTCGCCGACGAGCACAACGTGCAGTTCTGGCTCCAGCCGGGCGGCCCGGACTCGGTCACGCCGCTGTATCCGCTTGACGCGCAGCTAGACTACACGCTGCCCGAATACGATATCCGGATGCCGTTCAAACCGACCGACTTCACGCAGGTCAATCACGCGATCAACCGTGTGCTCGTGAGCCGCGCGCTGCGGCTGCTGGCGCCGGCACGCACTGATCGTGTGCTCGATCTGTTCTGCGGGATCGGCAACTTCACGCTGCCGCTCGCGCGCATCGCGAAGGAGGTGGTGGGCATCGAAGGCAGCGACGTGCTGACCTCGCGCGCGCTGGCCAACGCCGAGCTGAACGGGGTGGCGGGGCATACGTCGTTCGCGTGCCGCAATCTCTTCGAAGTCACTGCCGACGATATCCGTGCGCTCGGCCGCTTCGATAAGTTTCTCATCGACCCGCCGCGCGAAGGCGCGCTGGCCGTCGCGAAGGCTTTGGCCGAGATCGCTCAGAGCGGCAATGGGCCGTTGCCCCAACGCATCGTCTATGTGTCCTGCAATCCGTCGACCCTTGCCCGGGACTCGGGCCTGCTCGTGCACGAGGCGGGTTACCGGCTGGTGGGCGCGGGCGTCGTCAACATGTTCCCGCACACGTCGCACGTGGAGTCGATTGCGTTGTTCGAGAGGGATTGAACGACGCAAAACGCTGAGACCTGAACCCCCCAAGCTGAACACAAGCTGAGCACACAAAGCAAAACGCCACGACCAAAGTCGTGGCGTTTTTTAATTCAAGCTGGTTTCAGCGTGCCGCGCGGCTTAGAACTGCCACCACGACTTTTCCTTACCCGGCCTTGCGTGGCCCGTGATGTACGGGCTGTCCGGGAAAGTGCCGGCCAGGACGCGTTTCGTGTCGTCGGCGAGTTGCGGCTGGTTCAGCTTCTCATACGACAGCATCATGATGTGCAGTGCGTCTTCAATAGCCGGAGCGTTCTTGTATTCCTTCAACGCAAGTTGCGCGCGATTGATTGCCGCCACATAAGCGCCACGGCGGTAGTAGTAGTCCGCTGCGTGGACTTCGTGCGAAGCCAGCGCGTTGACGATGTAGCGCATGCGCTGGGCGGCGTCCGGCGCGTATTTGCTGTTCGGGTAACGGTCGACGACGACTTTGAACGCGTCGTACGACTCACGCAGCGACTTCGGATCGCGTTCGCTCATGTCCTGACCGGAGAAGCGGCCGAAGAGACCCAGGTCGTCGTTGAAGTGGATCATGCCCTTCAGGTAGTACGCGTAGGCGATGTCCGGGTGATCCGGATGCAGCTGGATGAAGCGGTCGATAGCCTGGTCGGCGGCCGCGGCTTCATTGTCTTTCCAGTTGCAATACGCGACGTTGATCTGCGCCTGCTGCGCGAAGTGGCCGAACGGATCGCGGCCTTCGAGCATTTCGAAGTATTTCGCGCACTTGCCGAAATCTCCGCCGCTCAAGGCGTCGTTCGCCTCCGTATATAATTTGTTGTTGTTCCACGTTGCCGTTTCGTCGGTCTTCTCCGGCAGGCCGTGACAAGCCGCAACAACCGCGACGGCTGCGGCACACGCAATGTATCCGGCCACTTTCCGGGCCGCGTTCTTCATGGCCTTCAAATTGATCGCCGCTTTAGTGATGGTGTTCAAGGCTCGCATTTTCCAGTCTAGCTTTACGTCCAGGTGACCCAGACTCAATGACCCGCTCAAATACTCCAGGCGCTGCAACCGGTGCCCGGAATAGCAACGAAGATTATAGCGTAAGCGCCGACCCCTCCGACGCGTTGGACGCCGATTCCCTCGACGACGATCTTGGCGCCGACGCGCTCGGCGCAGTGCGTGCGGCGAGCACGGTGCCCACCGTGGCGAACCGTGTCGCGGACGAAACGCCGCGCCATGTCGCGGTGCCCGACGAACTGGCAGGCGAACGCCTCGACAAGGTGATCGCCCGGTTGTTCCCCGAGTTCTCCCGCAACCGTATGCAAAGCTGGATCGAGGCGGAGCGCGTGCGCATCGACGGTAAGCCCGCAAAGATCCGCCAGCCAGTGCCGCTCGGCGCGACCATCGAACTCGTGCCGGATCTGCTGCCCGAGCAGCTCGCATTCACGCCGGAGCCGGTGCCGCTCGAAATCGTCTACGAGGACGACACACTCGTGGTCATCAACAAGCCCGCCGGCATGGTCGTGCATCCGGCGGCCGGGAACTGGAGCGGCACCGTGCTCAACGGCCTGCTGTACCGTTACGGCGACGCGGCGGCGGGCTTGCCGCGCGCGGGCATCGTGCATCGGCTCGACAAGGAAACGTCGGGGCTGATGGTGGTCGCGCGCACGCTCGAGGCGCAGACCGACCTCGTGCGCCAGTTGCAGGCGCGCACCGTGAAGCGCCGCTACCTTGCGCTCGTCTGGGGCAACATGCCCGAAGAAGGCACGATTGACGCGCCGATCGGCCGAGATCCGCGCGAACGTACGCGTATGGCTGTGGTGACGGGCGCATCGGGCAAACCGGCGCGCACGCATTTCCGGCGCGTCGATACGGCGATCTGGCAGCGTCAGCCGGTCACCGCGATTCACTGCGACCTCGAAACCGGTCGCACACATCAGATTCGAGTGCACTGCGCGCATATCGGCCATCCGCTGCTTGGCGATCCGGTGTATGGCCGCGCGCGCGGCAAGCGCTCGGTCACGCCGCTGCCCGGCGAGTTCGCGCGTCAGGCGCTGCATGCATGGCGCCTCGGTCTGGTTCATCCGAAAACCGGCCGCACGATGCAGTGGCGCGCCGACGTGCCCGAAGACATTGCGACGCTCTCGGCGGCGCTGGGTTTGGGCCGCGACGATGCAGGCGAATTCGACGAGACGTACTATGAGGAAGACGGCTACGAAGCATCGCTCGACGATGAGCACGACGGGCACGACGGAGACGACAATCACGACGAGCACGACGAGCACGACGAGCACGACGAGCACGACGAGCACGAAGCAGCCGCGGACCATCCCGAGCAAGACGAGGACGACCACACATCATGAGCTTTCCCGAACTGAGCTTCGCCGATGTCGCGCAGCCCGCATGGAACGTGGCGCCGCGCGTGCGCGCGCTGGTGACGACGCGCGACGGCGGCGTGAGCGAGCCGCCGTTCGGGCGCTGGCGGAACGGCGTGGACCAGCCCGGCGGGCTGAATCTCGGGATGAAATCCGGTGACGATCTGGCGGCCGTTGCCGCCAACCGTGCGCGGCTGCTGGAACTCACGGGCGTGAACGAGGCCGCGTGGCTCGATCAGGTTCACGGCGCCGGCATCGTGCGTGCGGAAGACGCGGTGGCACGCGCGCAAGAGAGCGGCGCGCCGATGCAAGCCGACGCGAGCGTCACCGATCGCGCGGGCATCGCCTGCGTGGTGATGGTCGCCGACTGCATGCCGGTGCTGTTCTGCGACGAAGCGGGGCGCGCAGTCGGCGCGGCACACGCGGGCTGGCGCGGACTCGCTGCCGGCATCGTCGAGCAAACGGCCCGGCGCGTTGCCGGACTCGCCGGCGTGGAAGTGGGCGCGCTCAACGCCTATCTCGGACCTTGCATTGGACCGGACTCGTTCGAAGTCGGTCCGGATGTGCGTGACGCTTTCATAGACGGCGCAAACGGCGCCGAGCGCGATGCGACGGCAAGCACGTTCGTCGCGCATCCGCGAAACGAAGGCAAATATCTGGCGGATCTTCCTGCGCTGGCTCGCCTGCGCTTGCAGCGGCTTGGCGTGACACGCATTGTCGGCGGCGATTTGTGCACGGTCACGCAACGCGAGCGATTCTATTCGTACCGCCGCGATCGTGAGACTGGCCGGATGGCCGCACTCATCTGGCTCGACGATCAGGCACAGACGCTTGGCGATTGACACGTATTGACCGAGTTCGATGGCTGATCGCTAGCGACTGATTTCAGCGACGAATTTTGAGCGACGAATTTTCACCGCCTGACCTGCGGTGCCTGTTGTCCGCAAATCGCTCCAGGCGCGCCGCGCGACGCATTCCTACGAGCATGCGTATGCATGCTTCTTCCGACGCGCGCCGCGCTTTTTTGCTGCGCTGCCGGAACCGCGTCCGCACTGATAAATCGACGCAGACTTCCGGTTCTCCACAACTTCATAAATGTGATTAAAGCGCCGGAGTAAGCGAGTTTTTTCTTCGTCCGCCATGCGATTGACATATGTCCGAAATGCACGATCGGCGATACAGGGAAAACGATAATTAAAAAACTATCGCACTGCGGCAAAATCGGGAACAAGCATTGACATGCCTTGCGATGGGGAGCAAGAATGTTTCTCACAGCTCCTCGTACATGGGACAGGGCGTGACGAGGGCGCGAGCGATCGCCCACGTGCGCAAGAACCTGCCTCTCAACCGTCCGCAAGGACTTACCGGTCTAAAAGCAGGTATGGCAGCTTCTCATTCCTCAGCTTCCCCCAGCACCGACTCCTCGAAGGAGCACACGCAGCAGGCTGATACGAGCGGCGCGACACCGGCCGCGGGCATGCAGCAATTTTTCGACGCATGGTTGAACGCATGGCGCTCGCTGGGTATGACGCCCGGTGGTAGCAGTGGTCCCGGTGGTAACGGCATGCCGTTCGCGATGCCGCCGTTCCCTCAAGCGCAAGGCGCCGCACCGTGGAGCCTGCCGCAAATGCCGTCCATCCCCGGCTTCGCGGGCTTTCCTGGCATGCCTGATTTCAGCAAGCTGGCGGCGGGCGCAATGCCCGCAATGCCATCGCTGGCGGGGTTGAACATGCCAGCTGCGGCGATTCCGCCCGAGCGTCTGCAGAAACTGCAAGCGGACTACACGCGAGAAGCGATGGTGTTGCTTCAGCAGGCGAGCGGCAGCGGCGCGGCGCCGAAAGCGCCGGAACTCAAAGACCGCCGCTTCAGCTCGGACGCATGGAGTTCCACGCCCGCCTTCGCATTCACCGCCGCATGGTATCTGCTAAACGCGCGCTATCTGCAGGAAATGGTCGACGCGCTGGAAGCCGAACCGAAGGTGCGTGAGCGCATCCGTTTTGCGGTTCAGCAATGGACCGCCGCCGCATCGCCGAGCAATTTCCTCGCGTTGAATCCCGAGGCGCAAAAGACCTTGCTCGAAAGCCAGGGCGAAAGCTTGCGTCAGGGCGTAATGAATCTCCTTGCCGACATGCAGCGCGGCAAGATTTCGCAGACCGATGAATCGCGTTTCGTGGTCGGCGAGAATCTCGCGACCACAGAAGGCTCGGTCGTGTTCGAAAACGAGCTGATGCAGCTGATCCAGTACAGGCCGCGCACGGCGAGCGTGCGCGAGCGTCCGCTGCTGATCGTGCCACCTTGCATCAACAAGTACTACATTCTCGATCTCCAGCCGGAGAATTCGCTCGTCGCGCACGCGCTCGATTCAGGGCATCAGGTGTTTCTGATCTCGTGGCGCAACGCGGATGCGTCGATTGCCCATAAAACGTGGGACGACTACGTCGGCGAGGGCGTGCTCACGGCAATGCAAACGGTCAGCCGGATCAGCGGCCGCGAGCAGATCAATACGCTCGGCTTCTGCGTCGGCGGCACGCTGCTCGCCACCGCGCTTGCGGTCGCGGCGGCGCGCGGCGAACATCCGGCTGCGTCGATGACGCTGCTCACCGCGATGCTCGATTTTTCCGACACGGGCGTGCTCGATATCTTTGTCGACGAGGCGCATGTGCAGATGCGCGAGCAGACCGTCGGCGGCAAGAATGGTGCGCCGCCGGGACTGATGCGCGGCGTCGAGTTCGCCAACACGTTTTCGTTTCTACGGCCGAACGACCTGGTGTGGAACTACGTCGTCGACAATTACCTCAAAGGGCGCACGCCCGTGCCGTTCGACCTGCTGTACTGGAACAGCGACTCGACGAGCCTGCCGGGCCCCATGTACGTCTGGTATCTGCGCAATACGTACCTCGAAAACCGTCTGCGCGAGCCAGGTGCGTTGACGACCTGCGGCGAGCCGGTCGACCTGTCGAAGATCGACGTGCCCACCTTCATCTACGGTTCGCGCGAAGACCATATCGTGCCGTGGCAAACGGCCTATGCGTCGGCCCCGCTGCTCAGTGGACCGTTGAAGTTCGTGCTCGGCGCGTCGGGTCATATCGCCGGCGTGATCAACCCGCCCGCGAAAAAGAAGCGCAGCTACTGGACGCTCGAGGGCGAGACCGACGCGTTGCCGGAAAGCCCGGACGAATGGCTCGGCGAGGCGAAGGAAGTGCCCGGCAGCTGGTGGCCCGAGTGGACCACATGGCTCGATCAGTACGGCGGACGAAAAGTGAAGCCGCGCGCCGCAGCGGGCTCGGAAGAGTTTCCGGTCATCGAGCCGGCCCCGGGGCGTTACGTGCGTCAACGTGAATGACGTGATGACGTGGTGACGCGAGCGAGGCGGATGAAGCGTGCGGTCGGACCGAGCGCAACGAAGTAGACGAGCTAGTGATTTGACGAGCAACAAGATTTTTAACTTGACGGGCTGCGGCGTAACCAGCCGATGTGCCCGGAGGATATGGAAATGACTGATGTTGTGATCGTATCGGCCGCGCGTACGGCAGTAGGCAAATTCGGTGGGTCGCTGGCGAAGATCGCGGCGCCCGAACTCGGCGCGACGGTGATTCGCGCGGTGCTCGAACGCGCGGGGCTGAAGCCCGAGCAGGTGAGCGAAGTGATTCTGGGCCAGGTGCTGACGGCGGGCTCCGGTCAGAATCCGGCGCGTCAGTCGCTGATCAAGGCGGGTCTGCCTGCCGCGGTGCCCGGCATGACGATCAACAAGGTGTGCGGCTCGGGCCTGAAAGCGGTGATGCTCGCGGCCAACGCGATCATCGCGGGCGACGCGGACATCGTGATTGCCGGCGGTCAGGAAAACATGAGCGCCGCGCCGCACGTGCTGCCGGGCTCGCGCGACGGTTTCCGCATGGGCGACGCGAAGCTGATCGACTCGATGATCGTCGACGGCCTGTGGGACGTGTACAACCAGTATCACATGGGCGTGACGGCGGAAAACGTCGCGAAGGAATTCGATATCACGCGCGAACAACAGGACGCGTTCGCTGCGCTGTCGCAGAACAAGGCTGAAGCCGCGCAAAAGTCGGGCCGTTTCGACGACGAAATCGTGCCGGTCGAGATTCCGCAACGCAAGGGCGACCCGGTGCGTTTTGCCACCGACGAGTTCGTGCGTCATGGTGTGACGGCGGAATCGCTGGCGGGCCTCAAGCCGGCTTTCTCGAAGGAAGGCACGGTCACGGCGGCCAATGCGTCGGGTCTGAACGACGGCGCGGCGGCGGTGCTCGTGATGTCGGCAAAGAAAGCGGAAGCGCTCGGCCTCACGCCGCTGGCGCGCATCAAGGCGTACGCGAACGCGGGTGTCGATCCGAAAGTAATGGGCATAGGCCCGGTGCCGGCCTCGCGCCGCTGCCTCGAACGCGCGGGCTGGACGCCGGCCGAACTCGACCTGATGGAAATCAACGAAGCGTTCGCCGCGCAGGCGCTCGCGGTGCATAAGCAGATGGGCTGGGACACCTCGAAGATCAATGTGAACGGCGGCGCGATTGCGATCGGCCATCCGATCGGCGCGTCCGGCTGCCGGATTCTCGTCACGCTGCTGCATGAGATGCAAAAGCGCGATGCGAAGAAGGGTCTGGCTTCGCTGTGTATTGGCGGCGGCATGGGCGTCGCGCTGGCGCTCGAGCGCTTCTGAACGAGCGCGCGCCTCGTCTGCGCGAGGCGTCGGCAGTCGCGAGGCAAGGGGTTGGGGTTGACGCTCGCCGCATGTAGCTCGCGGCACGAGGTCAACGGCGACCTCAGAGCCGTTCGCCCGGCGGCGTGGATGAAGCATCTGGCGAGGGTAGAGGTAGCCGAGCGGGGCAGCCGGTCGGCGCCTCGAAAACGATAAGGGAGTCTAGTTCATGACACAGCGAATTGCGTATGTAACGGGCGGGATGGGCGGCATCGGCACGAGCATTTGCCAGCGGTTGCACAAAGAGGGCTATAAGGTCGTCGCGGGCTGCGGGCCGAATTCGCCGCGCCGCGTGAAGTGGCTCGAGGAGCAGAAGGCGCAAGGCTTCGAATTCGTCGCATCCGAAGGCAACGTCGGCGATTGGGAATCGACCAAGGCCGCGTTCGACAAGGTCAAGGCCGAAGTCGGCGAGATCGACGTGCTGGTGAACAATGCGGGCATCACGCGCGACGTTGTGTTCCGCAAGATGACGCACGAAGACTGGACCGCGGTGATCGACACCAATCTGACCAGTCTCTTTAACGTCACCAAGCAGGTGATCGACGGTATGGTGGAGCGCGGCTGGGGCCGCATCATCAACATTTCGTCGGTGAATGGGCAGAAAGGGCAGTTCGGCCAGACCAACTACTCGACCGCGAAGGCCGGCATTCATGGCTTCACGATGTCGCTCGCGCAGGAAGTGGCCACCAAGGGCGTAACGGTCAACACCGTGTCGCCGGGCTACATCGGCACGGACATGGTCAAGTCGATTCGCCCCGACGTGCTGGAAAAGATCGTCGCGACGATTCCGGTGCGCCGCCTCGGCCGGCCGGATGAAATCGGCTCGATCGTGGCGTGGCTCGCGTCGGAAGAATCGGGTTTTTCCACGGGCGCGGATTTTTCGCTGAACGGCGGTTTGCATATGGGCTGAGTTACAGGCGCGCCGCTCACAAGGCAGCGCGTTCTGGCTCGGATGGTTCCGGCGGCGTCCCGGTTGCGCAAATGCCCGATTGCGCAGCCGGCACGCCGTCCGCGCTCTACTTGCGCTCAAAGGCGTTACATGACTACTACTACAAAGAAAGCAGCCGAACGACTGATCAAGAAATATCCGAACCGTCGGCTCTACGATACCGAGACAAGCACGTACATCACGCTGACAGACGTCAAGCAGCTCGTGCTGGATCAGGAGGATTTCAAGGTCATCGATGCGAAGAGCAACGAGGACCTGACGCGTGCGATCCTGCTGCAGATCATTCTCGAGGAGGAGAGCGGCGGCTTGCCGATGTTCTCGTCGTCGATGCTGTCGCAGATCATCCGTTTCTACGGTCATGCGATGCAGGGCATGATGGGCACGTATCTGGAGAAGAACATCCAGGCTTTCATCGACATTCAGGCGAAGCTCGCCGACCAGTCGAAGAACCTGTACGAAGGCAAGGCGATGAACCCGGAGGTCTGGTCGCAGTTCATGAACATGCAGGCGCCGATGATGCAAGGCATGATGACCAGCTACATTGAGCAATCCAAGAACATGTTCGTGCAGATGCAGGAGCAGATGCAGAACCAGGCCAAGTCCATGTTCGCCACATTCCCGTTCACGCCGGGCGGCGCGGTGAATGTGCCGGGCAGCGCGAACACGGCGGCGCCTGCTAGTTCGCAGGCCAATCCTGAGCCGGAGAAGAAGTAGCGGTTTGCTGGCTGCGGTCCGGCGACAGTTCGGGCGTTGGTGGTCGTCGTTGGTGCGCGTTGTGGGTCCGCGTCGCTGGTTCTCTTATCGAGCCGGACGGCGCTGCGGCCTCGGAGCGTAGATGGTCCGGCCGCGCAGCGGGCCAAGCGGCGCGGGCGCGGTACAATGGCGGGTTGCGTGCGCGGGATGCCGAATCCTGAGATCTGGGCGTCGTGAGTTCCCAGTCGCCTGTCCTTGCCGCGCTGTCCCGATCGCCCCATTGTCGCCACGTCACCGCTATACGCCGGATTCATCTATGCCGCAGACCATTCCCTCTATCTCGCCGACGCCTTCCAGTCCGAAGGTCGGCTTCGTCAGCCTCGGATGCCCGAAAGCGCTGGTCGACTCCGAGCAGATCATCACGCAGCTGCGCGCCGAAGGCTATGAGATTTCCGGCACGTACGACGGTGCGGACCTCGTGGTCGTGAATACCTGCGGCTTCATCGACGAAGCGGTGCAGGAAAGTCTCGACGCCATCGGCGAGGCGCTCAACGAAAACGGCAAGGTGATCGTCACCGGCTGCCTCGGCGCCAAGAAGAGTGCGAGCGGCTCGGGGCTCATCGAAGAAGTGCATCCTAAAGTGCTGGCTGTCACCGGTCCGCACGCACTCGGCGAAGTGATGCAGCATGTACACACGCATCTGCCGAAGCCGCACGATCCGTTCGTCGATCTCGTGCCGGCCGCGGGCGTGAAGCTCACCCCACGTCACTACGCGTATCTGAAAATTTCCGAAGGCTGCAATCACCGCTGCACGTTCTGCATCATCCCGTCCATGCGCGGCGATCTCGTGTCGCGTCCGGTCGCGGACGTCATGCTCGAAGCGGAAAACCTCTTCAAGTCCGGCGTGAAGGAACTGCTCGTCATTTCGCAGGACACGAGCGCCTACGGCGTCGACGTCAAATACCGCACCGGCTTCTGGAACGGCAAGCCGATCAAGACGCGCATGACCGATCTGGTCGGCGCGCTCGGCGAACTGGCCGCGCAATACGGCGCATGGGTGCGCCTGCATTACGTGTATCCGTATCCGAGCGTGGACGAAGTCATCCCGATGATGGCGACGGGACCGTACAAAGGCCACGTACTGCCGTATCTCGACGTGCCGTTCCAGCATGCGCATCCTGAAGTATTGAAGCGCATGAAGCGCCCGGCCAACGCCGAGAAAGTGTTGGAGCGCGTGAAGGCGTGGCGCGAGATGTGCCCGGACCTGACGATCCGCAGCACGTTTATCGCGGGTTTTCCTGGCGAGACCGAAGAACAGTTCCAGACGCTGCTCGACTTCATCCGCGAGGCCGAGTTGGACCGTGTTGGCTGCTTTGCGTACTCGCCGGTTGAAGGCGCAACGGCGAACGAACTCGACGGCGCGTTGCCCGACCAGGTGCGCGAGGAGCGCCGCGCGCGCTTCATGGAAGTCGCCGAGGAAGTGTCGGCGAAACGGATCGCGAAGAAAGTCGGCAAGACCCTGAAAGTGCTGGTCGACGAGATCAATGCGGATGGCGGCATTGGCCGCACGGCAGCGGATGCGCCGGAGATCGACGGCGTCGTGTATATCGCGCCGGCCATGAAGGCGTCGAAGCGTTACAAGGTCGGCGATTTCGTGTCGGTGAAGATCACCGGCGCGGACGGCCACGACTTGTGGGGCGAGGTCTGAACGATGTCGGTAAGCACGTCCGCTAAACCCGAAATCCTCGCGCTCGGCGAGGCGATGATCGAGTTCAACCAGTCGGCGAAAGACCAGCCGAACTATTTGCAGGGCTTCGGCGGCGACACGTCGAACTTCTGCATCGCGGCGGCCCGGCAAGGGGCGCGCACGGGTTTCGTGTCCGCGGTCGGCGCCGATCATTTCGGGCGCCTGCTGATCGACCTGTGGAAACGCGAGCAAGTAGATTCGGCGCTCGTGCGCGTCGACCCGCATTCGTCCACCGGCGTTTATTTCGTCTCGCACGGCCCGGACGGCCACGCGTTCGACTATCTGCGCGCAGGCTCCGCGGCGAGCCGTTATGCGCCACGCGACCTGCCGCTCGATGCGATCGCCGCCGCCAAAGTCATTCATCTGTCGGGTATCAGTCTCGCGATCAGCCTGAGTGCGTGTGACGCCGCGCTCGAAGCCATGGCGCATGCCCGCGCCAATGGCGTGCGCGTGAGCTTCGACACCAACCTGCGCCTGAAACTGTGGCCGTTGAACCGGGCCCGCGCGGTGATGCTCGAAGCGATCCGTCAGACCGACATCTGCCTGCCTAGCTGGGACGATGTTACGGAACTCACCGGTTTGACCGGTCGCGACGAGATCGTCGATTTCCTGCTGTCGGACGGCCCGCGCGTGGTCGCGCTGAAGCTGGGCAAGGAAGGCTCGTATATCGCGACGCCCGACGAGCGGCGCGTCGTGCCGGGCCACGTCGTCAATGCGGTCGATGCGACCGGCGCGGGTGACTGCTTCGGCGGCGCGTTCATCGCGCGCCTGGTCGAAGGCGACGATCCGTTCGAAGCGGCGCGTTATGCGAACGTCGCAGCGGCGCTGTCCACGCAAGGATATGGCGCCGTTGCGCCGATTCCTTCGCGGGCGGCGGTCGAACGGATTCTGGCGGGCTGAGCGCCGCGCGTTTCGCGCCGCGATCGCGCCCAGCCAAAAAGCCAACCATCTTGAGACACTAAACGAGGAGCGAACGATGCAACGGGACGTCGTAGTGGTCAGCGGTGTGCGTACGGCAATCGGCGGTTTTGGCGGCAGTCTGAAAGACTTTCCGCCGACCGACCTCGGCGCACGAGTCATACGCGAAGCGCTCGCGCGCGCCAGCGTATCCGGCGACGAAGTCGGCCATGTGGTGTTCGGCAACGTCGTGCATACCGAGCCGAAGGACATGTATCTCGCGCGCGTGGCCGCGATCAATGGCGGCGTCGCGCAGCACACGCCCGCGCTGACCGTGAATCGCCTGTGCGGATCGGGCTTGCAGGCGATCGTCTCGGCCGCGCAAAGCGTGCTGCTGGGCGACGCGGACATCGCAATCGGCGGCGGCGCCGAGAACATGAGCCGCGCACCTTACTCGATGCCCGCCGCGCGTTTCGGCCAGCGCATGGGCGACGCGCGCCTCGTCGACATGATGGTCGGCGCGCTGAACGATCCGTTCCAGTCCATTCACATGGGCGTGACCGCCGAGAACGTCGCCCGCCAATACGATATTTCGCGTGAAGCGCAGGACGCGCTCGCGCTCGAATCGCATCGGCGCGCGGCCCACGCGATCACGAGCGGTTACTTCAAGGAACAGATTCTGCCGATCACGATTCCGTCGAAAAAAGGCGACACCGTGTTCGATACCGACGAACACGCTCGCATGAACGCATCGGCGGAAGATTTCTCGAAGCTCAAGCCGGTGTTCGCGAAGGAAAACGGCACGGTCACGGCGGGCAACGCTTCCGGTATCAACGACGCCGCCGCGGCCGTCGTGTTGATGGAGCGCGGCGTCGCCGAGCAGCGCGGCATTAAACCGTTAGCGCGGCTCGTCTCATACGCGCATGCGGGCGTCGATCCGGCGTATATGGGCATCGGTCCGGTGCCCGCGAGCCGCAAGGCGCTCGAGCGTGCCGGGCTGACGGTTGCTGACCTGGATGTGATCGAGGCCAACGAAGCTTTCGCCGCGCAAGCCTGCGCGGTTAGCAAGGAGTTGGGCTTCGATCCGGCCAAGGTCAACCCGAACGGCTCGGGCATTTCGCTTGGCCATCCGATTGGCGCTACCGGCGCACTGATCACCGTAAAGGCGCTGTACGAACTGCAGCGTATTGGCGGGCGCTACGCGCTAGTCACGATGTGCATCGGCGGCGGGCAGGGCATCGCGGCGATCTTCGAGCGAATCTGAATGGCCTGAAGGGCACTGCAAGCGGTGGCAAAGTAATGAGGAAAGAACGGATGCAGGAATCGAAATCGGTCAAAGGCGCGATGCGTCGGCGCGGCTGGACGGCTGTGAGCGTTGCCGCATTGCTGTCCGTCAGCGCGATGGCTTTGTCGCCGGAAGCAGCCTGGGCGCAAAGCGATGCAGTAAAGGAACTCGCCGCGCCACCGCCGATCCAGTTGCCGCTCAAGCCGAGCCCCGAGTTCGCCAGATTCCCGCGCTATAGCGGCATGCTCGGTTCGCGCCAGATCGTGCTGCGCCTTGGCCCGAAGACGGACGATCCGTCCGGTGTTCACGGCGAATATCAGTTCACGGACACCGGCGAAGTGATCCTGATCGCCGGCGACCGTGACGGCGACACGCTCGAAGTCGAGGAATCGAACGACGGCACCCACATTACCGGCAACTGGGTCGGCAAGTTCGCGGCCGACGGTTCCGTGGCCGGCGACCGCATGAACGTCGATGATTCCAACCCGCAGCCGTTCGATCTGAAGCCACTGGCAGCCGGACAGGCAGTGCCGGCCGTCGGCGCGGCTGCGACTGCGCCCGCTGCCGCAAAAAGCGGCAAGGCCGCTGCTGGCGACACAGCTTCCGCAACTCGGCCTGCTGCAACGGCGCCCGCATCCGCGGCCCCGCCCGCACCCGCAACGGGCGCAGGCCGGCCAGTGGGCGGCGTCAGCAACCTGCAAACCGGCGAGTGATTCTCTGCCGCGGCGTGGGCCTCCCGGCGCCTGCGCCCGGCGAGGCGACATTCCGCCGACTCGTCTACTCTTGCGTGAGCGGCGCGGCGTTTTCCGCTCCGCGCATCGACTGTTCTTCATTGAATTCACCATGACCCAATCCAAACTCAAACGGGCTTTGCAAACTCGCATCGTGCATGCGGAGGACAAGCTCACGCCGGGCTTCGAGTCTTTCTCCGTGCCGGTCACGCGCGCATCGACCGTCGTATTTCCGGACCTCGCGACAATGCGCGCGCTCGACTGGAAAAACGACGCGCAGTGGCGCTACGGCCTGCATGCGACACCGACCTCGCTCGCTCTGGCGCAGCGCCTTGCCACGATCGAGGGCGGCAATCATGCACTGTTGCAGCCGTCGGGGCTGTCGTCCATTTCGAACGTGTACTTCGGGCTCGTCAAATCGGGCGACGACGTGCTGATTCCCGACAACGTCTATTCGCCGAACCGCGATCACGGCGACTGGCTTGCACGCGACTTCGGCGTGACGGTTCGTTATTACGATCCGATGATCGGCGCGGGCATTGCCGACCTGATCCAGCCGAACACGCGGCTCATCTGGCTGGAAGCACCCGGCTCCGTGACGATGGAAGTGGCCGACGTTCCCGCGATCACCGCCGCCGCTCGCGCCCGCAACGTGGTGACCGCAATCGACAACACGTGGTCCGCCGGACTCGGCTTCCGTCCGTTCGATCACGGCGTGGACATCTCGGTGCAGGCGCTGACAAAGTATCAATCGGGTGGCGGCGACGTGCTGATGGGCGCGACCATTACCGTCGACCGCGATCTGCATCTGAAGCTTAAGGCAGCGCGCATGCGCATGGGTATCGGCGTATCGTCGGACGACTGTTCGCTGATCCTGCGCAGCCTGCCGACGATGCAGGTGCGTTTCCAGCAGCATGACCGCTCGGCGCTTGCGCTCGCGCAGTGGTTGAAGACACGACCGGAGATCGCCGCGGTATTGCATCCGGCAATTGCCGACTGTCCGGGACACGAGTTTTTCAAGCGCGACTTCACGGGTGCGGGCGGATTATTTTCCGTCGTGTTCGACGGCCGCTACAGCGCCGCGCACATCGACGCCTTCTGCGAGTCGCTGGAGTTGTTTGCTATCGGCTGGAGTTGGGGCGGCGCGCACAGTCTCGTGATGCCGTACGACATTGCGTCGATGCGTACCGAAGGCGACTGGCCGCATCGCGGAACGCTGGTGCGGTTCTATATCGGCCTCGAGGAAGAAGCCGATTTGCGCGCGGATATCGAGCAGTGTCTCGCGGCACTCGCGTGAACTGACGCTGCGTCGGTGCAGTGAGAAAGCCCACCGCGATGTCTTCACGGTGGGTTTTTTCTTCAAAACAACCGCAACAATCCATCCAGCGCCACGTAGTTAAACGCCACGCTGGCCGCTTCGCGCACTACCGGTTTCGCACGGAATGCGACAGAAAGTCCCGCTTCGGCCATCATCTTGAGATCGTTCGAACCGTCGCCCATCGCAATCGCACGAGACGGTTCAATGTTCAGCTGCGCGCAGGTCTCACGCAGCGTGCGCGCTTTCACCTCCGCGTTGACGATTTCGCCAAGCACTTTTCCCGTCAGCTTGCCGTCCACGATTTCGAGCGTATTGGCGCGCGTGAAGTCGAGGCCGAGCCGCGCCTTGAGTTTCTCGGTGAAGAAATTGAATCCGCCCGACACCAGCAACGTTTTCAGTCCGGCTTCTTTCGCGCCTGCCAGCATACGCTCGGCGCCCGGCGAGAGCTGCAGACGTTCTTCATAAACGCGTTCGAGCGCGCTCGCGTCGAGTCCCGAGAGGAGCGCGACGCGGCGCGTCAGGCTTTCGTTGAAGTCCTTGATCTCGCCGCGCATCGAGGCCTCGGTGATCGCGGCGACTTCCGCTTTCAGGCCGCAGAAGTCAGCGATTTCATCGATACATTCGATCGTGATCAACGTCGAATCCATGTCCATCGCGACGAGGCCGAAGTCGCGCAACTGGCGGCCTGCTTCGACAAACGCGTAGTCCAGCCGATGCGTGCCGCAATAAACGTCGAGGTCCGGGCGTTGTGCGATATCGGCGCTGGCGATGCGGATCGCGTTCGCGTCGATGATGGTGACGTGCGAACCCCGCGCGAGCGCGACGAGCGTTTTGTGGTGATCGGCGGAAATGGGCGCGGGGCTTTGGATGACGAGGTTCATGAACGACGCATTGACGCAGGAAAGGGCGAGCGCACAGCTCGCGCGGAAAATCCCGCTATTGTAACGGTTCGACGGCATGCGCCGCCGCCGCAACGCCTGCACGCGAGCCGCGGGTTAGCGGCAATGCAATCCGTGCGCACCCGGTTCATACTGACGCATCAAACGACGCCCGCCGCCCGCTGCATGCAAGCCTCGTTTGCCGTCGCGAGGACTTCGCCATCAGGAGGCCCGGCGAAGCGCACGGAGATTCAGGCACAGACCAAAGCCTCGCTAAGCGCACTCAGAGCGCGGAGAGCCGGGCATTGCAATGCAGAGGCAACGAGGCACACCACTTGGAGACAATGCATGCCCACTGCGACCGCCGACGACGCAGCCGCCCTCGCGCGCGACTTCGATCTGCGCCATCTGAGCCCTGAGTTCTACGTGAACCCGTATCCGGTCTACCACGCATTGCGTACTTATGAGCCTGTCAAGCGCATGCCGGACGGGTCGCTTTTCCTCACGCGTTTTCGCGACGTACAAGCTGTGTACCGCGACCCGAAAACCTTCAGTTCGGACAAGACCGTCGAATTCAGGCCGAAGTACGGTGACTCGCCGTTATACGCACATCACACGACGAGCCTCGTGTTCAACGATCCGCCGCGGCATACGCGCGTGCGCAAGCTGATCGCCGGAGCGCTGACCGCGCGCGCGATCGCGGCAATGGAGCCGGCTCTCGTCCGTCTCGTCGACGGCCTGCTGGATGCGGCGGCCGGGCGCGGGCGCATCGATCTGATCGGCGAGTTCGCGTCGGCGATTCCGGTGGAGATCATCGGCAATCTGCTCGACGTGCCGCATGCCGAACGCGCGCCGTTGCGCGACTGGTCGCTTGCGATTCTCGGCGCGCTCGAACCTTCGCTCACCGACGCCCAGTTCGAGCGTGGCAATCGCGCCGTGAGCGAGTTCGTCGACTATTTGCGCGGTCTCGTCGCGCGCCGCCGACGCGAGCCGGGCGACCCTCAACACGATGTCCTGACGCGGCTGATCCAGGGCGAGCGCGGCCAGAACGGCGAAAGTAGCGAGCAATTGTCGGAAGAAGAGTTGCTGCAAAACTGCATCTTCATTTTGAATGCCGGCCATGAAACGACCACGAATCTGATCGGCAACGGGCTCGTTACGCTGACCGAATGGCCCGACCAGCGGGCCGCGTTGCTGGAGGAACCCGCGTTGATCGAATCGGCCGTCGAGGAGTGCTTGCGTTTCGAGAGCTCGAACCAGCTCGGCAACCGCATGACGACGATCGACACCGAGATCGGCGGCATGCCGGTCGCGCGTGGCACGCCGATCACACTGTGCATCGGCGCGGCGAATCGCGACCCGGACCAGTTTCCGGAGCCGGACAGCTTCGACATCCGCCGCGCGCCCAACCGGCACCTCGCCTTCGGCTTCGGCATCCATCAATGCGCGGGTCTGTCGCTCGCACGGCTTGAGGCGCGCATCGCGATCGGCCGTTTCGTCCAGCGTTTTCCTTCTTATCGACTGGATGGCGAGCCGACGCGCGGCGGCCGCGTGCGCTTTCGCGGCTTTGCGTCAGTACCGTTGCTCTGCCGATAGAATCCCGAAGCCGCAATGCGCCGGACTCCGTAGTTTTTGCCGCCATCATGCAAGACTTACAGCGCGGCGCGCGCCTAAGGCGACGGCCGTGCGCCGCGCTCCGCTAGAAAACCGTGGCACGCTTGCTGCTTCGTCATGGGTCTTAGGCCTAGGGAGCGCACGATGGCACACATGATCTGGAAAGGCGCGATCAGCTTCGGCCTCGTCCATGTACCGGTGCAGTTATATCCGGCGACGAAGTCGGAGAAGGTCGGCTTCAATCTGCTCGACAAGCGCACCATCGACCCGGTCGGCTACAAGCAGATCAATAAGCGCACGGGCAAGGACGTGACGCGCGATAACATCGTGCGCGGCTTCGAATACGAGAAGGATAAGTACGTGGTGCTCTCGGATGAGGAGATTCGCGCGGCCAATCCCGAATCCACGCAGACGGTAGACATTCTTGCATTCGTCGACGCACCCGATATCTCGTTTCTCTATCTCGACACGCCTTACTTTCTGACGCCGGACCGCAAGGGCGAAAAGGTCTATGCGCTATTGCGCGAGGCGATGAAATCGTCGGGCAAGGTCGGCGTAGCAAGCGTCGTCCTGCATAACAAGCAGCATCTTGCCGCGCTGATTCCAGTCGGGCCGGTGCTCGCTCTGAACACGCTGCGCTGGGCCGAGGAGGTACGCGATTTCGACGAATTCAAGCTGCCCGCCGAAGGGACCAAGGCCGCGGGCGTGAGCGCGCGCGAGCTCGACATGGCGCAGAAGTTGATCGACGACATGAGCGACAACTGGGACCCGTCGAAATACCACGACACGTTTCGCGACGACATCATGGCGCTCGTCGATCGGAAGGTCCGCGAAGGCAAGACAGAGGAAATCACCGACATCGAAACGCCGCGTGAGTCGCGTCAATCGGCCGATATTCTCGATCTGTCCGACCTGCTCAAACGCAGCCTTGGACGCGGCAAGAGCAAGCCCGCGTCCGGCACGCGCAAGCGCGCCGCTGACGACGACACTGCCGACGAAGATGCCGATGCGGAAAAAGACAGCGGCTCCACAGCATCGCGTAAAAAACCACGCACGACGCGCTCGACACGCGCGCCTCGGGCAAGCGGCAGCGGCGGCGGCAGCCGCGCCACCGCGAAGTCGACTACGACCGCGCGCAAGCGCCGCGCGGCGGCATGATGGACCGGCGAGCGCAACAGGGGACCGATCGCCGCATGAACCGACGTATGCCCGAACCGGATAGCCGTGCCCAAGCGCCGCAGCCCATCGCCATCGCCATCCTGATCCTGATCTCCGTCCCGATACCGGTCTCGGTCCCGATGGAGTTCGCGCCATGAACGACAGACTCGACCTCTACAACCGCAAGCGCCGCTTCGACGACACGCCGGAGCCCGCGGGCGCCAAGGCGACGAAGAAGCGCGCCGGCCGCAAGGCGGCGCGGCACGCACCGGACGAGGGGCTGTCGTACGTCATCCAGGAGCATCACGCGAGGCGTTTGCACTACGACTTCCGGCTCGAACTGAACGGCGCGCTGCTTTCGTGGGCGGTGCCGAAAGGGCCGTGCCTCGATCCTTCGGTGAAGCGTCTTGCCGTGCATGTCGAAGACCATCCGGTCGAATACGGTTCGTTCGAAGGCGAGATTCCGCCGGGCAATTATGGCGCGGGCACGGTGATCGTCTGGGATCGCGGCACCTGGGAGCCGGTCGGCGGCGCGGCCGAGGCGGCGCGTGCCTATCAGGCCGGCAAGCTCAAATTTCATCTGCATGGCGAAAAACTGCACGGCGGCTGGACGCTCGTGCGCAGCCACATGCGCGGCAACGCCGACAAGGAGCAGTGGCTGCTGATCAAGGAGCGCGACGACGAGGCGCGCGACGAGAGCGAATACGACATTCTTGCGGAGCGCCCCGGCAGCGTGCTCGGTGGCGAGGCGGCGCCCGCCTCGAAAGGAAAAGCCGGCAGGCAGGACAGCAAGCAGACAGATAAGCAGCTTGCCGTTAAAAAGAGCAAGTCGACATCGGTACGCGGCGATCCGAAGCGGCCCGACATCGTGGCGACGCGCAGTAGCGAGTCGCTGCGCGAACTCGCTGCGTCGCCGGCGATAGAGGGCGCGGTCAAGGCCAAACTGCCTGCCACGCTCAAGCCCCAGTTGGCGACGCTTGTCGACGCCACGCCGCCCGGCGACGACTGGTCGTACGAAATCAAGTTCGACGGGTATCGCGTGCTTGCCCGTATCGAAGCGAGTGCGAAGGATCGCAAGGTGCAGGTCTTCACGCGAGCGGGCAACGACTGGACAGCGAAGTTCAGCAAGCAGGTAAAGGCGTTGCAGCAACTGGGCGTGGACAGCGCGTGGCTCGACGGCGAGGCCGTGGTGCTCGACGAGAACGGCGTGCCGAGCTTCCAGGCGCTGCAAAACGCGTTCGACTCCAACCGGCCGCAGGACATCGTCGTGTATCTGTTCGACGTGCCGTTCCTGAACGGCTACGACTTGCGCGGCGTGCCGCTGCAACAGCGCCGCGCGATCCTGCGCGCGCTGCTCGAACCGGTTGGCGACAGCGTGCTGCGCTTTTCAAACGACTTCGAGTTCAGCGCCGACGATCTGCTGAAGAGCGCATGCGACATGGCGCTCGAAGGCATCATCGGCAAGCGGCGCGACAGCGGCTATGTGTCCGGCCGCTCGGCCACGTGGATCAAGCTGAAATGCCGCCGACGCCAGGAGTTCGTGATCGGCGGCTATTCGGAACCGTCAGGCAGCCGCGCAGCGTTCGGCGCGTTGCTGCTCGGCGTGCACGACAGCAAGGGCAAACTGCAATATGCAGGGCGCGTCGGCACAGGTTTCGATGCGGCGCTGCTGCGCTCGGTGAAGAAAGAACTCGACGCGCACGAAACGAAGCGCATGCCATTTGCGAGCCCGCCGCGCGAGCGCAGCCGCACACCGGTGCATTGGGTCGAACCGGTGCTCGTCGCGGAATGCAATTTCGCCGAATGGACGAGCGACGGCATCGTCCGCCAGGCGTCGTTCGTGAGTTTGCGCAGCGACAAGCCGGCGCGCCAGATCGTCAAGGAAGCACCACGCAAGGGAGACGACGTGCAACAGCAAACCGATATCGAGGCGGACTCCGACGCGGCGCCGAAGAAACGTTCGGCACGGGGCGGGGCGGCTGAGGCTGATGGCGACGTGCAGACTTCGGGCGCAAGTAAGAAGCGCGCCGCCGGAAAGGCAGCGCCGAAAGAAACCGTGGAAAAGGGCGAAGACACAGCCGCTAAAACGGCGGTTAAAACCACCGCAAAAACTCGAGCTAAGACGACGAACAAGACGACGAATAAGACAGGCGGCGAAACAACGGCTAGAACGGCGACGGCGTCCAAAACAGCAGCGAAGACAACAGCCGGAGCCGCGGCGAAATCCGACGCATCGAACAAACAAAGCGTCGATACCAGCCTCACAAGCGACGCCGCAAGCAAAACCGCCGCGCCGCGATCGAAAAAATCCGCATCGCCCGCCGAAGTCGCCGGCGTTCGCGTGTCGCACCCGGACCGTGTGATCGACAAGGGCACCGGCGCGCGCAAGATCGACCTCGTGCAGTATTACGAATCCGTCGCGCAATGGATGTTGCCGCATCTGGTCGATCGGCCCGTGTCGCTCGTGCGCGCGCCCGAGGACATCGGCGGGGAACTTTTTTTCCAGAAGCACAGCCAGAAACTGTCGATCCCGAACATTACGCAGCATCCCGGACTCGATCCCGGCCATCCTCCGCTCATCACGGTAGAGAGCGTAAAAGCGCTGGTCGGCGCCGCGCAAATGGGCACGATCGAATTTCACACGTGGAACGGCGTGGCGTCGAACATCGAGAAGCCAGATCGCGTGGTGTTCGACCTTGATCCGGACCCGTCGCTTGGCTGGGAGCGAATGATCGAGGCCGCGCAATTGACGCGCTCTCTGCTCGACGAACTCGGCCTCGCGTCGTTTTGCAAGACGAGTGGCGGAAAGGGCTTGCACGTCGTCGTGCCGCTCTCGAAACACGCGGGCTGGGACGAAGTGAAGGAGTTTTCGCAGGCCGTCGCGCAGCACATGGCGAGCACGCTGCCGAAGTACTTCAGCGCGAAAATGGGCGCACAAAATCGGAAGCAGAAAATCTTCGTCGACTATTTGCGCAATAACCGCGGCTCAAGCACGGTCGCCGCCTTTTCGGTGCGGGCCCGGCCCGGGCTCGGCGTTTCGGTGCCACTCGCTTGGGACGAAGTCGCGGCGACCGCTGGCGGCGATCAGTGGAATATCCGCAACCTGCATGAGCGTCTATCGGAGTTGAAGAGCGACCCGTGGGCCGACTACGCAAAAACGCGCCAGCGCATCACCGCCGCAATGAGAAAGCGCCTCAGCGGAGCTTAGCCGTGCGGGTTTGCGTCGTCGGCTGCAGTACTAACAGATAAAAGGAGCACGCTATGAAGAGCACACCGCAATCGTCGGATGGCGACAAGCAGGCCGATCCGCACGCAAAGAAGCATCCGCGCTCACTGGAAGATGCAGCCGCGCCGCTGCCGCATGAGAACGATCAGAATGCGGAGTCGCAGAACGATGAAGATCCACGGCGTATCGGCAAACAGGCGCATAGCGACGTCGAGCGCGGTCTGCAGGACACCGACCGTCGCGGTGGCGGCGAGTATCAGGAAAAGACGCAGAACGACGCGCATACCGACGTGAACTCGGACGACAGATCACCCGGCGCGGGAGCCGGCAAACGCTGACTCGCGGCGCACTTGAAGCCGGGTTCAGGGGACCGGGCGGCGGCTGAATTCTGGCTGGCGCGGGCGTCGGCAGATGGACTGCCGGCCGACTTGAGGCCCGCTCGAAGCCGATTGGAGGAGGCGCCGACTAGAGGTAGGCTCGAAGCCGACTAGAGGCGGGCTCGGGCCAACGCCAGGGCAATGTCAAGCCAACATCAAGCCAGCTTCACGCCAACCTGACGTCAACCTCACTCCCGCTCACTCCGGCTCGGCATCCCAATAAGGCGGATCGCCGAAATGCCCGGCAAGGAACTCGATGAAGGCGAGCGTCTTCGGCGGTACGAATGCGCGGCTTGGATACACGGCCCAGATCGCCACCTTCTCGGCGAGCGGATAGTTTTCGAGCACGCTGACCAGTTCACCGCTGCGCAGAAACGGCGCCACGTCCCACGTCGATTTGAGCGCGATCCCGAAACCCGCGAGGAGTGCGTCGCGGATCACTTCGCCGTTATCGGTGACGATGCGCCCGCTCACGCGCACTTCGAGCGGTCCGGCCGGCGTTTCGAAGGCCCAGTCGCGCTGGTCCGACAGAATCATGCACTCGTGCTGAGCGAGATCCGACGGATGGTGCGGCGTGCCGCGCTGCGCCAGATACGACGGCGCAGCGCACAGCACGCGCCGGTTGACCGCGAGCCGGCGCGCGACCAGAGACGAATCCTTTAGCGCGCCGACCCGGATCGCCACGTCGATACCCGCATCGACGAGATCGACGAGTTGATCCGTCAACCGCAAATCGACGCTGACACCAGGATAACGGCGCAAAAACTCGCTGATGACGGGCGACACGTGCTGCCGCCCGAACGACGACGGCATCGACACGCGCAAGCGGCCTTGCGGCTCGGCTTGTCCACGGCCCACCGACGTGCGTGCGGCCGCGGCCGCGTCGAGCAGCGCTTCGGCGCGCGTCATGAAGACTTCGCCGTCCTGCGTGAGACTGATGCGGCGCGTGGTCCGATGCAGGAGCCGCGCGCCGAGCAGCTTTTCCAGTTGCGCGATGCGCGAACTCGCCACCGCCGCCGACAAGCCGAACTCCCGTCCCGCCGCTGACACGTTCGCGAGCAGTGCGGCGCGCACGAACAGCGCGACGTCGAGCAAATCGAGCCGTTCACGGCCGCTGGCAGCCGGGGGCGCATTAGCTGTAACGGAATAGGAGAGGTCCATTCTTCGGAAAATCAAAAAGATGTTTCAGCGATTATGCCGCTTTTGTCACAGTAAGAGGCGGCTTACGATCACGTGCATGGATCGGCGATATGTGTGAGCGGTGCGAGCGGCTTCAAACCCGCCGACTTCGCCGGTCCGCCAACCTCAACGGAACAAACCAGGGAGCATCCATGAAAGCCGTCGGCCTCCATCGCTATTTGCCCATTCACCACGACGAAGCCTTGATCGACATCGAGATACCGAAACCGAAAGCTACCGGGCGCGACTTGCTGGTCAAGGTCGAGGCCATCTCGGTCAATCCCGTGGACACCAAGGTGCGCGCGCCGAAAGACAGCGTCGAAAAAGAGCCGCGCGTGCTGGGTTGGGACGCCGCCGGCACCGTCGTCGCGGCGGGTCCGGACGTGACGCTGTTCAAGGTCGGCGATCCGGTCTTCTATGCGGGCAGCATTACGCGGCCGGGCGCGAACAGCGAGTTTCATCTCGTCGACGAGCGGATCGTCGGGCGCAAGCCCGCATCGCTCGATTTCACGGACGCGGCCGCGTTGCCGTTGACGGCGATCACCGCGTGGGAAGCGTTGTTCGACCGGCTCGGCGTCTCGCCGCAAGGCGCCCACGAAGGCCGCACTGTGCTGATTTTCGGCGGGGCGGGCGGCGTCGGCTCGATCGGCATTCAACTGGCCAAACAGCTTGCGAAGCTGAAAGTGATTGCGACCGCGTCGCGTCCCGAGTCGGCGAAATGGGCGGCCGACCTGGGTGCGGATCATATCGTCGATCACTTCGGCGACATGCCCGCTCAGTTGAAGAAGCTCGGCATCGACCAGGTGGACTACGTGCTGATATTCAACGACACCGACAGGAACTTTCCAGGTGCGGCTGAGCTTGTCAAACCGCAAGGCGGCATCTGCACGATCGTCGAAAACAGTAAGCCGGTGCCGGTCGAATTGTTGAAGGCGAAGAGCGCCGCATTTCACTGGGAGTTCATGTTCACGCGTTCGATGTTCGGCACGCCCGACATGATCGAGCAGCACAAGCTGCTGACCGAAGTGGCCCGTCTCGTCGATGCCGGCACCTTGCGCACGACCGTCGGGCAAAGCCTCGGCGCGATCAATGCGGCGAACCTGCGCCGCGCTCATGCTCTGCTCGAAGAAGGGCGCGCAATCGGCAAGCTTGTCCTGACCGGCTTCTGATAAAACGCGTCCACGCAAGCGGGGTAACACCCGATGCTGGCGGAGCGCGCGCGACATCGCTTGGCGGTAGACTGGTGACGCATCATGCTAAAACGGCTGCGTGGCTCATTGCGCTGTCGGCTCCCGCAAGCTTCACCTGGACCACGTGCGGAGCCGCGCTCATGCGCTCGCGCAGCGGCACAACAACGAGGTGACAGTATGAGCTCCAGCTTCAAACTTTCCGCCGTTCCAGTTGTCGTTTCTCTCGCTTGCGTGCTGTCCTGCGGCGTGCTCGCGCCGGCCGCTCACGCGGCCACACCGATTACGGTGACGTCGCAATCCGCGCTCGACGGTCCGATTCGTTATACCGTCCGCGTCACGTCCAAACAGTTCGGCAACTCGCAGGAAACGCGCACGATCCGCTCCGGTCAGTCGGACGACTTCACGTGGAAAACCGTGCCGCCCGGGGGCGCCATTCCCGCGACCGATGCGTGTCCGAACTACGCGTCGCTGCCGCTCGATTCCAACGGCGCAATGATCCGCCAGACGCAGATCCGCCTCGCGCCGGTCGTCGGCGAAGACGGCACGGCGACCGTGCAATTGAGCTTCCAGGCACATAAGCCGGACGGCGTGAAGACCGTCACGGCGAGTGGAAAATCGCTCAAGTGTCCGAACGATGTCAGCGTGAGCCAGGTGCTGCGGTTCACGATGCCGGTGAACGGCAGCACGAAGACGGTCACGCTCAGCGACGGCACGGTCGTGGCGGTCAGCGCCAGGCGCTGAGTGCGCTGAGTGCGGTGAGCGTGCTGAGTGTGCTGAATCCGGTTGGATCGCTGAATCCGGCGTGTGCGCAGTTCAACGCCGTGCGGCCGCTCGTTCGACCAGCCGCGCGGACAGGAACCGGTGCTCCGCCGAAAACAGGCGCCGATACGTGAGCAGCACGGCACCCACTGTTCCGAGCGCCGACGAGGCCGCGATCAGAAACATGATCACGATCTGATAGCGCACCGCCTGCAACGGCGACTGGCCGGCGAGCACCTGGCCGGTCATCATGCCTGGCAGGCTCACCACGCCGACCACGGCCATCTGGTTGAGCGTCGGCATCATGCCTGCGCGCACCGCCTGACGCGCGGGCGCCTGCGCGGCTTCCCAGCGCGTCGCGCCGAGCGCGAGCGCCATTTCGACGCGGTCGCGCCGCGCGGTCAATTCCTCGGTCATCCTTTCTATGCCAAGCGAGACACCCGTCAGCGTATTTCCGAGGATCATGCCGAGAATCGGAATCGCATACTGCGGTTCGTACCAAGGGCGAATGCGGATCACGACGAAGAGCCCGACCGCGGCTACGAGCCATGAACTGATCCAGATCGACAGCAGACTGTCCGCACGTTGTCCCGCGTAGGTGCGAGTGCCGCGTTGCGCGCCCGCGAAGCCGGCGATCAGCGTCATCACGGTCATCAACGGCAGCACGACGAACCAGTGGTCGTAGCGGAACACCCAGCCGAGCACATAGCCGATCGCGAGCAACTGGACGACCGTGCGCACGGCGGCCCACGCGAGCTTGCGTTCGAGATCGAGCTTGAGCGCCACCGACACCGCGCCGTTCACGACGATCAGCAACGCGGCGATCGCGACGTCCCAGAGACTCAGGTTTTGCAAGGTCATCGGCTGGCTGCTCCGTGCATCGTGGTGACCGCAGATTCGTCGAGCACGCCTGCACGCATCGTCAGATGGCGCTCGCTCATGCGCGCGGCTTGCGCCGGATCGTGAGACACCCAGATCGACGCGTGAGCGCGACGATCCGCGTCGAACCATGCACGCACGAGTTCCTCGATGGCGTGCGACGACTCCGGGTCGAGCGACGCAGTCGGTTCATCGAGCAGGAGCACTTCGGGCGCGAGCTGCAGCACGCGGATCAGCGCGGTGATTTGCGCTTCGCCGCCTGACAGTTCGCTTGCGCGTTTGTCGAGGAAGCCGGCGGCGCGGCCCGACTGCGCAACCAGATTTGCCGCGTGTTCGCGGTCAAAGCGCGTGTCGCGATATGCGCGCAATTCGAACGGATAACGCAGATTGTCTTCCACTGTGCCGTCGAGCAGCGCCGGCCGCTGCCGGAGATACGCGACGCTGCGCCGATAGCGCGGGATCGCGGCGCGGGCGACAGGCGCGCCATGCCAGACGACGCGTCCGGCGTCGAGCGGATCGAGCAGCGCAAGTGCGCGCAGAAATACGCTCTTGCCGGAGCCGGACCCTCCGGTGATTGCGACGCGGTCGCCGGCATGCAGCGCGAAGGTGGCGGGGTGCAACAGTGTCTGGCCGCGCGACGCATCGCGCCGGACGATGCCATCAGCGAAGACGAGGGGTACATCGGTCATAGGCAGGCGTAGTAGTGAGAAGCGCGATAAGCGATGAGCAATGAGCAATGAGCAATGAGCAATGAGCAATGAGCAATGAGCAATGAGCAATGAGCGATGAGCGATGAGCGATGCAGCATCATAAAGCGCTGGCAGCGACTGCGAGCCAAAGTAGCGCAATGCGCTGCACAGATACCGCCGAAGCCACGACTAACGGCTCCGCATACAGACCCAGCGGGCACAATATCTGCTGAACGATCGACAATGAAGAAAAATGCGGGAGCTCTTTGATGGCAGGGTCGAGCACAATCGGAAGACGGGTTGGCAAAATCGTCGCGTGGATACTGGCGATCATCGTCATTCTCGTGGTTGCGCTGACCGTTTTTATTCTGACCTTCGACTGGAACCGCGCGCGGCCGTATGTCAATGACAAGGTCACACAGGCTATCGGCCGGCAGTTCACCATCAACGGCGATCTGAAGGTCGGTTTCCGGCATCCGGTCGGCGAGACCGGCTGGAAAAGCTGGGTGCCCTGGCCGCGTTTCTCGGCGGCCAACATCACGATCGCGAACCCCGACTGGGCGAAGCGCCCGCAGTTCGCAACGCTCGACGAAATCGACTTCCAGGTGAAGGTGCTGCCGCTTCTCGCGCATGACATCGTGATTCCGGCGATCAATCTGGTGAATCCTTCAGTCGATCTGGAACGCATGCTCGATGGACGCAATACCTGGACATTCCAGTTGCCGTCATCGAAGACGCCGTCGCAGTGGAAGCTGCAATTGCACGACATCGTGTTCGCGAAGGGCAACATCGCGTTGTCCGACCAGCAGAAGAAGGTCGACGTGCAGATGGTCGTCGATACGCTCGGTCAGCCGATTCCGATCGGCGAGGCGATGAAGCAGCAGGAGGAGGCATCGCGCAAGGCATCGGCGGAAGCGGTCGGCAAGAACGGCGCGAAAAAACTGGGCGCGCAAGCCGATGCGCAGGCGGCATCGGCCGCTTCGGCGGCTGCGGCTGCTGCATCGGGCGCGAACGGCACGAGCGGCATGAACGGTGCGAACGGCGCCAGCAGTACGAACGCAGCGCGTGGCGCACAGCGCGATATTCCGCCGTACGCGATCGGGTGGACGCTGAAAGGCACCTACAACAAGACGCCGGTTTTGGGCAGCGGCAAAGTTGGCGGCGTGCTGGCGCTCCAGGACGCGAACCGGCCATTCCCCGTACAAGCGGATGTGAAGGCGGGCGACCTGCACGTCGGGCTCGTCGGCACACTTACGGACCCGGCGCATCTCGCCGCCGTCGACCTGCGCCTGTGGGTGCAGGGCAGCAGCATGGCAAAGCTCTATTCGCTAACGGGCGTGACCCTGCCCGACACGCCGCCTTACGCAACGGAAGGCCGTCTCATCGGCCAGTTCAAGACGAGCGGCAACGTCTTCAAGTATGAAAACTTTACAGGCCGCGTCGGCGGCAGCGATCTGAACGGCTCGCTCACCTACACGGCACGTCAACCGCGGCCGCTGCTGCAGGGCGAACTCGTGTCGCACCTGTTGCAGTTCTCCGATCTCGCGCCGGTCATCGGCGCGGACTCGAACGCGAGCAAGGCGAAGCGCGGCGATGCGGCTAAGCAGCCTTCGAACAAGGTCTTGCCCGTCGAGGAATTCCGCACCGACCGCTGGAAGGCGATCGACGCCGACGTGAAGTTCACCGGTCGACGCATCGTCAAGAACGCGGATCTGCCGATCACCGATCTGTACACCCACATCGTGATGACGGACGGCGTGCTGTCGCTCGAGCCGTTGAAGTTCGGCGTGGCCGGGGGCACGCTCGCCTCCGATATTCATCTCGATGGTAGCGGCACGCCGTTGAAGGGACGCTTTGCAACCGCCGCGCGGCATCTGAAGCTCAAGCAACTGTTCCCGAACTTCAAGACGATGCAGAACGCGCTCGGCGAAATCAATGGCGACGCCGCGTTGACCGCGACGGGCAACTCGCCTGCGGCTCTCGCCGCGACCTCGAACGGCGAGGTGAAGGCGCTCGTCACCGAAGGCACCGTGAGCCGCCTGCTAATGGAAGCCGCGGGACTGAACGTCGCGAACGTCGTGTATGAGAAGCTCTTCGGCAATCGGGACGTGAAGATCAACTGTGCGGCCGCCGATTTCGTGGCGACCAATGGCGTGCTCGATTCACGCGTGTTCGCACTGGATACCGACGACGCCGTGATCGACATCGACGGCAACGTCAATATGCGGGACGAAACGATGGACCTCGGCGTGCATCCGCATACGAAGGGGTTCCGCGTGTTCTCGCTGCGCTCGCCGCTGTATGCAAAGGGAACGTTCAAGGACCCGCATGTCGGCGTGAACGTGGGTGCGCTGGCGTTACGGGGCGGCGCGGCCGTGGGCCTCGGGCTCATCAATCCGTTCGCGGCGCTGCTGCCCTTGCTCGCGCCGAGTAACAACAAGCCCTTGCCGTGCACTCAACTGCTGTCGCAAGTGCGGCAGGCGCCGACGGCGCCGCCGCCCGGCAGCAAGCAGAAGCAGAAGCCCGCCATTTCGCTCGAGGGTGTGCCCGTCAACAAGCGTTCCTCGGGCGCGGCTTCGGCGGCTTCGGCTGCGTCCGCGTCTTTACCGGCCGGACGCAAGCCCGCCACGGTTTCGCCTGCAAGCGCAGCCGAATACAAGGGAAGCTGATGCACTACCTGTTTCCGGCAGACTGGTTGAACTGGACGCTAGGCGGCGGGCTTTCTTTCGTCTCCTGTGGGTGATCAGCGTGCCGCCGACATAGCCGCAGCTACGTGATTCATCCGCGTGAACGGATCACGCTACGCAGTGGTGAGACGGAAAGGACCAGACGAAGGTGAAGCCGAAGGCACTGTGTCGCTCGCTGCCGCGTCGCGCGCTTCGCTCACGAGAGCACACGTGGCATGGCGAAACGAGACGACGGCCACAAGCAGGAAAGCAAGCAGCAAAACAGGCAGGCAAGCAAAGCAGAAACAAAGCTGCCTATCGCAACGACCGCGGCGTCGCGTCGCCGGCCGCATCCTGCCGGCGAACTCCGCGACGTGCACCTACGCGTGTCGCGCCGAACTCGGTCAAGATTTTGCCGCGAGCGCGGCTTGCGAACACCAGGAAGCCGAAGCCATCGGCCTCATACCAGTAACCGCCGTTCTCGAGACCGTCGAGCGGTTGTTCCAGTGCGTTCGTAATGGATTCGATGCAACGCCGCCGCAATTCCGCTGCGGCCGGATACGGTGGGTGCGCGCCGCGCACGCTGCATAGGAGTACGTCGAGTCCGGGCAGTACATGTGCATAAAGGACCGGCTCGTCTTGCGCACGCGCGCGCGCAATCTTGGTGTCGAGTTGACCGAAGGGCTTGAAATGCCGCAGTACCGCGAGGAACGACTCATCGCCGTCCACCTTCGCGCGTCTACGCTTTTTCGGGAAGGACATAAAAATTCGCCTGAAAAAGAATTGCAAGAAACGCAGCGTCCTCATGCGACAACTCCCGGCTTCGCGCGCCGCACGTCGATCTTTTATAGCATACGACAAGGCCGGATTCACGATGATTGACGACTGAGCCGCCTCACCGCTTCCCGCACGAATCATGCCGAACAGCCTCGCCGCGCGCCTTCGCATTCCAGCACATCTGACTCCATGATAGACGCACGACGCGCCGAAAAAACATCTTGCACTAATAAAAAAGTCATTTTTATGTGGGCTCGCGCATCCCCGGACCACGTTGAAATATTGCCGATTCACGTCGATAATGGCCCGTCCGGCTGGCGGGTTCCCGCTAGCTGCCGCGGCGTGAACGACCTTCGGGCGAACATGAAATTATTCACCAAGGGTCTGCTGCTGATCGCAGTGCCCAGCCTGGTGGAGCTAGCGCTTCTCGGCGTCGTCTTCGATACTCAGGAGCAGACCGCCCAAGCCGCGCAATGGGTCACCAATAGCAAGCAGATTCTTTATCAGTCATCCGCAATTGTCGATCCGCTGCTGCGGCAGGCCGCCCGGGTTCGTACCGGCATGGTGATCGGCGACCCATCGTTGCTCGACCGGCATACGGTGTGGATCGACGTAAGCGACCGTCTGTCGAAACTCGACGCGCTGGTTGCGGACACGCCTCAGCAAGTCGAGCGTGTTCAGAAGATGAGACGCGCGATCGACGCCTATCGTGCGCAGACCGTGATCGTTTCACAGGCGTTGCATGAAGGGCGCAGTACCCGCTCGTTGGCCGCGCTCGAGAGTGGTGCGCTGCCGCAGCCGATCGCCGCATTTCGCGACGAACTCGCGGACTTCGGCGAAGAGGCCTCGCGTCTGGATGGCGAGCGCTCGGCGGCTCTCGCGCGGCGCCGGGAGCATCAGCAATATGCGCTGATCGCGGCCGTGATCGGGTCGATGCTGATCTGGGCCGGCACCGCAGCCATATTCGCTCGCAGTGTCGGCCGGCGCCTCGAGGTGCTGACCGATAACGCGGAGCGCCTGGGTAACGGCCGGCCGCTTGCGGCGCGCCTGTCCGGCAACGACGAAATCGCGGCGCTCGACGCCGTGCTGCATCAGACGGGCGCGCGACTGCACGAGGCGGATGCCGAACAGGCGTTGCTAAAGAAGCGTCTCGAAGCGCGTGCGCAGGAACTGGCCGCCGTCAATGAGGAACTGCGCCAGGAGACGCAAGACAACGAAATGTTTATCTACAGCGTATCGCACGATTTGCGCTCGCCGCTTGTGAACCTGCAAGGATTTTCGAAGGAGTTGCAGGTCTCGTGCGATGAACTCGATAGCATTGTCGTCGAGGCGCAGTTGCCGGAAGCGGAACATAAACGGATGGCGCATATTCTCGACGGCGATGTGCGCGAATCCTTGCAATACTTGCGTAGCGCGGTCACGCGCGCCGCAGCGATCATCGAAGCGCTGTTGCGGATTTCGCGTGCCGGCCGGCTTGAATATCAATGGCAACGGGTGAGCGTCGCGCGCGTGGTGGCGCGCGTCGCCGATACATTGCACGGCGACATTCAGCAGCGCGGGGCGGTCGTCACCGTGCGCGATTTGCCGCCCGCATGGGGCGACCCGGGCGCAATCGAACAGATCTTCAGCAACCTGATCGGCAATGCGTTGAACTACCTCGATCCGGCGCGCAACGGACGCATCGAGATCGGCGCGCTCCAGCCGGAGTCCGTCGAAGAAAACGGCCCGCGCACGGTTCGCATGTGTACGTACTATGTGCGCGACAACGGCCTGGGCATTCCGGCTGCCTACATGTCGAAGGTGTTCCGTGCGTTTCAACGTCTGCACGGCGATGTCGCGAACGGCGACGGAGTCGGTCTGGCGGTCGTGCGGCGCACAGTCGAGCGGCATGGCGGGCGAGTGTGGGTGGAGTCGGCCCAGGGCGCGGGATCGACCTTTTTCGTGATGTTGCCGCAGCAGCCCGCGCACCTCTGATCTGTATGACTTGCGTGGGGGCAGCAAGAAAACCTGTACCGCCTGATTCGCGTTGCATGAGCGAATATTAGCGACGCATCTGCATCAACCGGTCACGAACTGAAGCACGGAGGGCATATGAGTCACGGGGAAACGGTCAGCATCATTCTGATCGAAGACGACGACGGCCATGCAACGCTCGTCGAACGCAATCTGCGCCGTGCCGGGATTTCGAACGGTTTCGTGCGCTTTCGCGATGGTCAACAGGCCCTCGATTATTTTTTCGGTGCGGACGCGACCGATCACGCCGATCCTGTCGGCGATAGCGCCGCGGGCCTCAGCGCCGAGCCCGAAGGACTGACGAATTCGGTCGTGCTGCTCGATCTGAAGATGCCGCGCGTGGATGGCTTCGAAGTGTTGCGGCGCCTGAAGGCGTCGCCGCTGACGGCGCCCGTGCCGGTGATTGTGTTGACTACCACAGACGACCCGCGCGAAATCGCGCGATGCTATGAACTCGGCTGCAATGTCTACATTACGAAGCCGGTCGAGTACGATGCATTTATCGAAGCGGTGCGTCGTCTCGGCTTTTTCCTGCAAGTGGTCAAGCTGCCGTCCGGGCATCGCTTCACTGCGTCATCATGACGTGACAGGATTGTTCACCTACTCGATAGACCTATCTGACAAAGACCGCGCATGACCGAAGAAGTGTCCCCGCAGCCTGCCGCTTGTGTTCTCGTCGTCGATGACGACGAGGGCATTTTGCGGCTCGCGCGCAAGTCGCTCGAGCGCGCCGGCTGCCGGGTCGCGGTTTGCGCAAGTGTCGACGCGGCTCGCGAACGGCTCGCCGCCGGCGGCCTGGATCTGCTGGTGCTCGACTACCAGTTGAGCGGGCCTGAAACGGGCCTCGATTTTTTCCGCCGGCTTCGTCTTGAAGGCGTGCGGATTCCCGCCATCCTTGTGACCGGCTTCACGGACGAATCGCGCGTGATCGAGGCGTTGCGCGCGGGCGTGTCCGATGTGGTCCCCAAGTCCGGTGATTACCTCGATTACCTGCCCGAAGCCGTGGAGCGGGTGCTGTCGCAAGTGCGCTTGCAGCGCGCGTCGGAAGAAGCGTTGCTGCTGCGCGATCGCGAGGAGCATTACCGCAACCTGTCGGAAGCGCTGCCCCACCTCGTGCTCACCTGCAATACGGCGGGCGATTGCGATTTCCTGTCGAAGCAGTGGTACGACTACACCGGCCTGGGCGAAAACAGTTCGCATGGTCTTGCATGGCTCGACGCGGTGCATCCCGACGATCGCGAGGAAGTGCGCCGCAGCTGGCTCAAGGCGGTGGCGAGCAGTGCGGGCACTTATCGGCACGAGCTGCGCATTCGCCGCCACGACGGGGAGTACCGCTGGTTCGATACGCGCATGGTGGCTACGCGCGACACCGAAGGCGCTATCAGCAAATGGTTCGGCAGCTGCACGGATATTCATTCCGAGCGCGAAGCAACGGAAGAGCGCGAACGGCTTCTCGCTTCCGAACAGGCGGCGCGGCAGATCGCCGAAGAAGCGAATCGCGCGAAAGACCGTTTTCTCGCGATGCTCTCACACGAACTGCGCACGCCGCTGACACCGGTGCTCGCAGGTGCAAGCGTGCTCGAGATGATTCCCGATCTGCCGGATCAGGCGCGCTCCAGCGTGCGCATGATTCGCCGCAATGTCGAACTGGAGGCGCGCCTGATCGACGATCTGCTCGATCTCACGCGCGTGGCCAACGGCAAGCTGCGCCTGTCGCTGGAAACGGTCGACGTCCATGACGTGATGGACAGCGTGCTCGAACTTTTCCTCAGCGAGATTCAGGTCAAGCAGCAGGACGTGCATGTGCACAAGGACGCAAAGCATCACTATGTACTCGCCGACCGCGCTCGCCTGCAGCAGATGCTGTGGAATCTGATTCGCAACGCCGCGAAGTTCACGCCCGACGGCGGCCACATCTATATACGCACGCGCGACGAGCGCATGCATGTGCAGATCTCGGTCGAAGACACGGGCATCGGCATCGAGCCCGAACAGATCGGCAAATTGTTCAACGCATTCGAGCAGGGCGATCAGAACATGACGCGGCAGTTCGGCGGCCTGGGCCTCGGCCTGGCGATTACGAAGGCGTTAACCGACGTGCATGGCGGCACCGTCACCGCCCAAAGCCCGGGGCCGCATTGCGGCGCCACGTTCACGATCACGCTGCCGACTGCGGCGGCACCAGCGCAAACGTCGCAGGCGCCATTGCCTGATCATGTGCATCCGGCCGGCCTGCTTAACATTTTGCTGATCGAGGATCACGTGGATACGGCCGAAGTCATGGCGCAACTGATCCGCACGTTGGGTCACGACGTCACGACGGTGGGCCGCGTGGACGACGCACTGGCCGCCACGCAGTTGCAGACTTTCGATCTGGTTATCAGCGACATCGGCTTGCCGGACGGCACTGGCCTCGACTTCATCAAGGCTTATCGCGAGCATTCGAATGCGCCTGCGGTCGCGCTGACCGGCTTTGGCACCGACGAAGACGTGCGCCGCTGCCTCGCGGCAGGCTTCACTTCGCATTTGACGAAGCCGGTGAACTTCGCCCAACTGGAAACGATGATCGAGAACGCGATCAATCTGAAGGCGCAAAAGAAAGCATAAGGCGTAGCGCGATCAGATACCGTGAGCAGATATCAAAAGAAAGGCCTGTTGCGAGTGCGTCGCAGCAGGCCTTTTTGCTGGACTGAGCGCGCGAGCCGTCTAGCCGCGCCGCTCGCTCAGCGTGGCGAGTTTTTCAGCGAATCGCGGATTTCACGCAGCAGCAGCACGTCTTCGGGCGGCGGCGGCGGTTCCGACGGCGCCGCGTCGGCCGGCTTGCGCAGATTGTTGATGAACTTGACCATCAGGAAAATGATGAACGCGAGAATCAGGAAGTTGATAAGCACGGTAATGAACGAGCCATAACCGATCACCGCAACGCCGGCCGTCTGCAAGTCTTTATACGACTCCGGGCTGCCCTTGAAGCTCGCCGGAATCGCGCCGAGGCGAACGAACTTGTTGGAGAAATCGAGGCCGCCTGAAGCAACCCCGACAACCGGCATGATCAGGTCTTTAACAACTGAATTGACGATGGTGGAGAATGCGCCGCCGATGATCACACCAACCGCGAGATCCATCACGTTGCCCTTGAGGGCAAATTCCTTGAATTCCTTGACCATGCTCATAGGGTTTTCTCCCGAATATCGATGACTTAATCATACCAATCTCAGACAGATAGGCCAGCCCTTTGGCCCGAAAACCCGCAGAAGCGCCGCGTATGTTTATTCAGGAAACTGTGACGCGCCGTGCCGGGCACGTTCGATATGCGCAGCAAAAGTGACCGGGTCCGTGTTGGTGCCGCATAGCAAAACCCCCACGCGTTTGCCTTGCAGCTTCTCGCGCAGCGGTCCGAGCAACGCCGCGGTGGCGGCGGCGCAAGCCGGCTCGACAGCGAGCTTCAGTTGTCCGAACAAGGTGAGCATGGCCGCGCGGAGCTGATCGTCTGAAACGGTGACGAGTTCGTCGATATGACGGCGGCACAGTTCATAGCTGTATTCCTCGGTGTGCGGGGCCATCAATGAATCCGCGATACCGTGCATGTGGCCCATCTTGACCGTGTGATTGGCGGCAAAACTTTTGCCCATCGCATCCGCGCCTTCGGGCTCGACACCGAACACGTGCACGCCGGGATTCGCAAGCCGCATGGCCGTCGCAACACCGGCCGCGAGACCGCCGCCGCCGATCGGCACGATCACGGCTTCCAGGTCGGGCGTTTGCGTAGTCCATTCGTAACCGAGCGTGGCCGAGCCGAGCACGGTGCGATAGCCGTTGAACGGATGCACGAAATAGCGGCCTTCCTCGGCCTCGATGCGGCGCACGAGTTCGAACGCTTCCGCAAGATCTTCGGCGAACACGATTTCCGCGCGATATTGCCGGCACAGCGCGACACGCGCTGGATTGGCCGCGCGAAACAGTACGACCTTCGCGCTGATGCCAAGCCGCATTGCCGCATACGCGACCGCCACCGCATGATTGCCGCCCGACACGCACGTGACGCCCGCGCTGCGTTGCGCTTCGTCGAGCGCAAGCAGGTTCGTGAACGCGCCGCGCGCCTTGAAGCTCCCGCCCACTTGCAGCAGTTCGAACTTGAAGTTGACCACCGTACCTTCGAGCGACGCGAAGTCGAGCCTGTCGAAAACCGGCGTTCGGGCCACCCAGGGCGTCAACGCAAAATGCTGTGCGGCGATGTCGTCGAGAGTGGGGATCGGCTCGCCGTCGATCGTATGGTCGGTGTGTTGCGGCGTGGCGGTTGACATGGGCGTGGGCGAGAGTGTGTCGACAGGGACCGTGTGAGTTTTTGCTTGACGCTTATTGCTCGTTGCTCAGGCGGCGGTTTCAGTGCGTATGCGCTTCGACGGACATGCTGTGAATGAACTTGTGCAAGAAGCGTTCGCACTCCACGAGTTGATCGAGAGCGACAAATTCATTCGCCTTGTGTGCCTGCTGAATGTCGCCGGGCCCGCACACGATGCTCGGAATACCCGCGAGTGAAAACAGCCCGGCTTCCGTGCCGTAAGCGACCTTGCGCTTGTCCTGGTCGGCGGTGAGCGCGCGCACGAGTTGCGTGATGGCAGCCTGCTCAGACGAATCGAGTCCCGGCGCCGCGGCGATCTTCGTGATCTCGATTGCAGCCGATGGGTGCTCCTGCAACATTTTCGGCAACAGCGTTTCGCGTGCGTACTGGTCGATGCGCGCGAAGATCGGCTCGGGATCGAGCGTGGGCAGATTGCGGAATTCGAACTGGAATTTGCATTCGGCCGGCACCGTATTGATCGCATTGCCGCCGACGATCGTGCTGGTTTGCGCGGTAGTGAAGGGCACGTCGTACAGTTCGTCGAACGGGCCTTGCGCGCGGAACTGATCGGCCATGTCGCGGATGTAGCAGATGAGGCGCGCCGCGTATTCGATCGCATTCAAGCCCTTCGGCGTGAGCGACGAATGGGCGGCCTGGCCGCGCACGCAGCACTGGTAAGCGTTGATGCCCTTGTGCGCCACGATGGGCCGCATGCTGGTCGGCTCGCCCACGATGCAGCCGTCCGGCTTCACGCCGCGTTTCATCAGATCGGCAATTAGCAGCGGCGCGCCCGCGCAGCCCACTTCTTCGTCGAATGAAAGCGCGAAGTGAATCGGCTTGGCGAGCTTTGTGCGCTGCATGTCAGGTACGAGCGCAAGCGCCGCGCCGATAAAGCCTTTCATGTCGCAAGTGCCGCGGCCGTACAGTTTGTCGCCGCGAATTTCCGGCTTGAACGGATCGCTGTCCCATTGCTGGCCGTCGACGGGCACCACGTCCGTATGGCCCGAGAGCACCACGCCGCCATTCGTTTCGCCGTTGTGTGCGGGGATGGTCGCAAACAGGTTGGCCCATTTGCCGCTTGCGTCGTGGGTAAGCGTGGCTTCGATGCCGACTCCGCGCAATTCGTCACGCACCGTTTCGATCAGACCGAGATTCGGATTGCGGCTGACCGTGTCCATCGACACGAGACGGGTGACCCAGGGAAGCGAGACAGGCGTGGTGCCAGATGCGGAAGCGGACGAAGCAGTTGCGGATGTTTGGGAGGACTGCGCTGAATCAGCGACGTGAGACATGACAAGACTCCGGCATTTGAGTCTTTCGATCATACCCAAAAAATGCCAGGCCGTATGCTGCGGCGCGCATTTGCGCGTCGCAGCATTGCGGAAAAACGCTAGACGTACCGGCTTTTTTGCGCAGCCGCGCTGCGCGTGCTCGACGACGCGCAACGGAACGTGGAGCCTCGATGCGGAACCTTGAAGCGCGAACCTAACGCGCCGCGGCAGCTGCCGTAGTGCCGCGGCTCGGCGAGCCCAGCGCGCGCAAGGTTTCCTTGACGGTTGCCACACGCACCGCGAGATCGGGGCTGCGGGTTTCGATACGCAGCTTGTCCTGGCCCGCCAGCTTGATGTGCTTGTGCTTCTGCACCATCTCGATGATACGCATCGCGTCGATTGGCGGATTGGGAATGAATTGCAAGCCGATCACCGCTTCGCCCGCGTCGATCTTCGAAATGCCCAACGGCTTCGCCGCCAGCCGCAGACGATGCGTCTCCACGAGCGCATGCGCTTGCGGCGGCAGCTTGCCGAAGCGGTCGATCAATTCTTCCTGGATGCCGTCGATCGAATCGTTGTGCTCGCAATTCGCGAGCCGCTTGTACAGCGACAAACGCTCCTGCACGTCGCCGCAATAGTCGGCGGGAAGAATCGCCGGCGCGTGCAAATTGATCTCGGTGGTTGCGGCGAGCGGCGCGGTCAGGTCGGGCTCCTTGCCTTCCTTGAGCGCCTTCACAGCGTCGTTGAGCATATCGGTGTAAAGCTGGAAACCAATCTCGTGAATTTCGCCCGACTGCTTGTCGCCGAGCACTTCGCCGGTGCCGCGAATCTCGAGGTCGTGCATTGCCAGATAGAAGCCCGAACCGAGTTCTTCCATTTGCTGGATTGCTTCGAGGCGGCGTTGCGCCTGCTTGGTCAGCCCTTGAGGATCGTGCACGAGCAGATACGCATACGCCTGGTGATGCGAGCGTCCCACGCGTCCACGCAACTGATGCAATTGCGCGAGGCCGAACTTGTCCGCGCGATGAATCAGGATCGTGTTGGCGCTCGGCACGTCGATGCCGGTTTCGATAATCGTCGTGCACAGCAAAACGTTCGCACGTTGCGCGACGAAGTCGCGCATCACGCGTTCAAGCTCGCGCTCGTGCATCTGTCCATGCGCGACCGCGATGCGTGCTTCCGGCACGAGCGCTTCGAGCATTTGCCGGCGATTCTCGATCGTCTCGACTTCGTTGTGCAAAAAGTAAACCTGGCCGCCGCGCTTCAGTTCGCGCAACATCGCTTCGCGAATCACGCTTTCTTCCTCGCGACGCACGAATGTCTTGATCGCGAGGCGCTTCTGCGGCGCCGTTGCGATAACAGAAAAATCGCGCAGGCCTTCGAGCGCCATGCCGAGCGTACGCGGGATCGGCGTGGCAGTGAGCGTGAGCACGTCAACTTCCGCGCGCAGTGCCTTGAGCGCCTCTTTCTGCCGCACGCCGAAGCGATGTTCTTCGTCGATGATCACGAGCCCGAGCCGCTTGAACTGCACGTCCGACGACAGCAGCTTGTGCGTGCCGATCACGATATCGACGCTGCCTTCGTTGATCTGCTGGATCGACGCGTTGACTTCCCTCGTCGACTTGAAGCGCGACAACTCGGCGATGCGCACCGGCCAGTCGGAGAAGCGGTCCGTGAAGGTTTGCGTGTGCTGTTCGGCGAGCAGCGTGGTGGGCGATAGGAGCGCGACCTGCTTGCCGCCCATCACCGCAATGAATGCCGCGCGCAGCGCCACTTCGGTCTTGCCGAAGCCCACGTCGCCGCATACCAGGCGGTCCATCGGCTTGCCGCTTGTCATGTCGCCGATCACGGCCGCGATCGCTGCGGCCTGGTCCGGTGTTTCCTCGAAGCCGAAGCTCTCGGCGAACTTCACGTAGTCTTTCGGTTCGAGCGCGAATGCGTGGCCCGAACGAGCGGCCCGGCGCGCGTAGAGGTTGAGCAGTTCGGCGGCGGTGTCGCGAATCTGCTGCGCGGCTTTGCGTTTGGCCTTTTCCCACTGACCGGAGCCGAGCGAGTGCAACGGCGCGCTCTCGGGATCGGCGCCGCTGTAGCGCGAGATCACATGCAACTGCGCGACCGGCACATAGAGCTTGCTGTCGCCTGCATATTCGAGGTGCAGGAACTCGGTTTCGCCTTCGCCGAGGTCCATCGTGACGAGGCCCATATAGCGGCCGATGCCATGCTGCGAATGCACGACCGGATCGCCGACCTTCAACTCGGACAGATCGCGCACCATCGAATCGACGTTGCTCGCCTGTTCCTGGCGGCGGCGACCGGCGCGCCGCGCGAGCGGCCCATAAAGCTCGGTCTCGGTGATGATCGCGATGCCGTCCACCGGCACCGCAAAGCCGTTGGCGAGCGGCGCGACGCCCAGCGAAAAACGCGCGTCGCCGGTGAGCCAGTCCTGGAAGCTGTCGCTCGACGCGGGCTTCAGATGATTCTCCGCGAGCAGTTGCAACAGCGTTTCGCGCCGGCCCGCCGATTCCGCCGCGAACAGTACGCGGTTCGGCGTGGTGTCGAGGTACGCGCGCAAGGCCGACACCGGGTCGTCCGCGTGACGGTCGATCGCGAGATTCGGCAGCGGCGTGGACCAGCCGCCGCCCGCGTTGGCCGGCAGCGCGAGCCGCGCGAACGGCTTGGCAAGCGTGAAGAAATCTTCGTCCGACAGGAACAGCCGCTGCGGCTCGAGGATGGGTCGGTCGCGGTCGTGCGAGAGGAAGTTGTAGCGCTGCTTCGTGTCGTTGCTGAAGCGCCGGATCGCCGCATCCAGATCGCCGATGAACGCGAGTTGCGCACCTTCCGGCAGATAGTGAAACAGTGTCGCCGTTTCCTCGAAGAAGAGCGGCAGATAATATTCGATGCCCGCCGACGGCACGCCGTTGCCGATGTCCTTGTAGATCGACGCGCGGCTCGGGTCGCCCTCGAACGTCTCGCGCCAGCGGCTGCGAAATGCGGTGCGCGCTGCTTCGTCGAAGGGAAACTCGCGGCCCGGCAAGAGGCGCACGTCTTTCACCGGATAAAGGCTACGCTGTGTGTCGGGGTCGAACGCGCGAATCGAGTCCACCTGGTCGTCGAACAAATCGATCCGGTAGGGCAACGGCGAGCCCATCGGATAGAGGTCGAGCAGCGAGCCGCGCACGCAGTATTCGCCCGGACGCACGACCTGGCTCACGTGTTCGTAACCGGCCAGTGTCAATTGCGCCTTGAGCTTTGCCTCGTCGAGGCGCTCGCCTTGCGAGAACGAGAACGTGTAGGCCGCGAGAAACGACGCGGGCGGCATCCGGTAGAGTGCGGTGGTGGCGGGCACCAGCAGGATGTCGCAACGCCCTTCACCGAGATCGTGCAGCGTGGCAAGGCGCTCGGAGACGAGATCCTGGTGCGGCGAAAACGTGTCGTAAGGCAGCGTTTCCCAGTCGGGTAACAGGCGCACGCGTGCGTCTGGCGCGAAAAAGCCGATTTCCTGCGACAGACGCTGTGCATCGACGGCGCTTTCGCACACGACCGCAAGCAACGGCACCTTCTCGCGATAGGCGAGATGGTAGCGGGCGATCAGCAACGCGTCGGACGAGCCGTGCGTGCCGTCGAAGGCAAAACGCTGGCCGGCTTTGACGAGCGCGACGGGCGGGGAGTACTGCGATGATGCGGCGATGTCTGGCATAGAAGAGAAAAGGCGGCCTCGGGCTCACACGGACGGCCAAGTTTACGCGCGTCGGGGCGTGGATGCGAAGGACCTATTATAAAATCCGTCCTTTACTTTGACCTCGCGGCATCCGCACTCGTGACTTCCCGTCTATTTGCCCTGATTCCGTGCGCAGGCACCGGCAGCCGTTCCGGCGCCGCGATGCCCAAACAATATCGCACTGTGGCTGGCCGCGACATGTTGCATTATTCGCTCGCCGCGTTCGACGCGTGTAGCGAGTTCGCGCAAACGCTCGTCGTGATCGCGCCTGACGACCAGCACTTCGACGCGCGCCGCTTCGGCGGCCTGCGTTTTGCCGTGCGCCGTTGCGGCGGGGCGTCGCGTCAGGCGTCGGTGTTGCACGGCTTGCATGCGCTCACCGAATTCAACGCGCGCGACGACGACTGGGTGCTCGTGCACGACGCGGCCCGGCCGGGCATCACGCCTGGCCTGATTCGCACGCTGACGCTCGCGCTCAGGGACGACGCGGTGGGCGGCATCATGGCGTTGCCGGTCGCGGACACGTTAAAGCGCATCGACGCCGCATCGGCGGATGGACGCATTGCCCGCACGGAGTCGCGCGACGGCTTGTGGCAGGCGCAAACGCCGCAGATGTTCCGCATCGGCATGTTGCGCGAAGCGATCTTGCGCGCGCAGGCCGACGGTCACGACCTGACCGACGAAGCGAGCGCGATCGAATGGGCCGGCCATGCGCCGAAGCTGGTGCAAGGCAGCTTGCGAAATTTCAAGGTGACGTATCCGGAAGACTTCGATCTCGCCGAGGCGATTCTGCTGCGCGCGTCCGCATCGTGACGGGCAATTTCATCTTTTAATGAACGTACTTGAGGACTTGACGCAGATGGATTTCAGAATTGGGCAAGGGTATGACGTGCATGCGCTGGTGCCGGGACGTCCGTTGATCATCGGTGGCGTGACGATTCCGTACGAGCGCGGCCTGCTCGGTCATTCGGATGCCGACGTGCTGCTGCACGCGATCACCGACGCGCTGTTCGGCGCGGCGGCAATGGGCGACATCGGCCGTCATTTCTCCGATACCGACGCGAAATTCGCCGGCGCCGACAGCCGCGTATTGCTGCGCGAATGCGTGGTGCGCGTGAAGGCCGCAGGCTTTTCGATCGCGAATGTGGATAGCAGCGTGGTGGCTCAGGCGCCCAAGCTGGCGCCGCATATCGAGGGTATGCGCGCCAACATCGCCGCCGACCTCGGCCTGCCGACGGAAAAGGTGAATGTCAAAGCCAAGACGAACGAGAAGCTTGGCTATCTCGGCCGAGGCGAGGGCATTGAGGCGCAAGCTGTGGTGCTGCTGATCAAGGCTTGATGCGCTTCCTCGGCGCCACGTTGTAAAGAGCCGGGCCCTCGGCGGGCGGGAACACTTGCCGCTGCGTCGGTCCCGGCGAGCCCGCGACGAAAGCGACTGATTTTATTCAGCCGCAATGCACTGCGCAGCCGCGTTGATCACAGCCGCGATGCGGCCCACATCGCGCAACTGCGTCGTGCTCATTCCTTCGGCGATCAGCGTATCGAAGTGCGACTTCACGCAGAAGTGACACTTGCCGATGATCGACGCCGCCAGCGCATACATCTCGAAGCGCCGCTTATCCACGCCGCCGTGCGACGCGTAGGCGTTCATGCGTAACTGCGCCGGTTGCGATTTCAGGTCCGCGTTATCGGTCATCTCGACATACGGATACCAGACGTTGTTCATGCCCATCAACGCGGCTGCGGTGAGCGCGCCGTTCGTCTCTTCAGGAGAGAGCACACCCGCGTTGCGAATCGCATTCACGATCACGGTGCTTTTGGCGGCGAAGGCCGCAGCCAGCGCAACACCGACCGCATCGTTGCCTTCGAGGGACGAGCGCGCGATCGTGCCGTCGAGATTCAGCCGGATGTCTTTCGCGTAGTCGGGCACGAGCGCCTTAATGGAAGACAAGAACTCCATTGTCATCTCCTATCGGGTTGTCGATAAAAAAGCCCGCTGCTTTTTCAAGCGTGGCGGGCTCGGACCGGCACGGCTTACAGCGTTGCGCCGCCGACTGCGCGGTTGCACGGACAGAGCTCGTCCGTTTGCAAGCCGTCGAGAATACGCAGCACTTCTTCAGGATTGCGGCCGACGTTCAGGTTGTTCACCGAAACGTGCTGGATCGTGTTGTCCGGATCGACGATGAACGTGGCGCGCAGGGCCACGCCCGCTTCCTTGTCGCGCACGCCGAGCTGGTCGATCAGCTCGCCCTTCACGTCACCGAACGAATAGTGGTTCAGCTTGTTCAGGTCCTTGTGCTCACGGCGCCACGCGAGTTTCACGAATTCATTGTCGACGCTGCCACCCAGCAGCACTGCGTCGCGCTCTTCGAAGTCTTTTGCCAGCTTGCCGAACTCGACGATTTCCGTGGGACACACGAACGTGAAATCCTTCGGGTAGAAGTAGATGATTTTCCACTTGCCCGGGAACGACTGCTCTGTGATCTCTTCGAACGCCGAGGCGCCGTTTTCCTCATGATTGTTGAAGCCAGGCTTGGCAGCGGTGACGGTGAACGCTTCGAGTTTGTCGCCAACGGTTTTCATGCGAGTGCTCCTTGTGTGTTGGAAAAAAGCATGTTCAGGCTACCAGCGCGTCATCACGAGCGCATGACAGGGTTCAACTATAGCTCTATTGAACTATCGGCTCAATAGTTTTTACCTAACGGCATGGATAGTTATTATTGAACGGAGCGGGCATCGGACGTGCGCAGAGGACTGGTAGAGCCCGGGTGCCCGCGTAAGCCCGTGTGTCCTTTTACGCCGTCCGTGCGAACGGTGCGCCTACGCCCCTTTGGCGAGCGGAAACTCGATGGTGACTTCGAGGCCCGGGCCGGGCATGCGATTACGCAAGCGCAACGCGCCTCGATAACGGCTGACGAGCCGCTGCACGATCGCCATGCCAAGGCCCGTCCCGTTTGCCTGGGTGCGCGCGGAGTTCACCCGATAGAACGGCCGCGTCACGAGCGACAGCTGATCTTCGGGAATGCCGGGGCCTTCGTCGACCACCGACAGTTCGACCCGCGAATGCGACACGCGCGTTTCCAGGATCACATGCGGGATGCCGTCGCCGTCGCTCAAACCATATTTGCGCGCGTTTTCCAGCAGATTACCGACCACGCGGCGCATATCGGTTTCGTCCGCTTCGATAACCGCCGACGGCGCGAGCCGCGTGATCAGCCNCATGCTGTCCTCGCTTTGCATGCGCGCCGCGAGTTCGCTCGCGATCACGGACAGGTCGACGGGCTCCGGCACGCGTTGCACAGGGCGCGCATAGTCGAGGAACCGGCCGATGATCATATCCATCTGCTCGATGTCGTCGACCATCGCGTCCTTGGTGCTTTGGTCCGATGGGCTCATTTCGGTTTCGAGCCGCAGCCGCGCGAGCGGCGTGCGCAGATCGTGCGAAATACCGGCGAGCATCAGCGCGCGGTCGGCCTCGAGCTGTTCGAGGTCTTGCACCATCTGGTTAAAACTGCGGTTTGTTTCCGCGGCCACGCCCATGCCGCGCTCAGGTAACGGTTCGGGCGATTGCCCCGAACCGACCTTGCGCGCGGCCATCGCGAGACGGGCGAACGGCCGGTTCACGAGACTCGTGATGAACGCCGCGCCGAACAGCGACAGCGCGAGCGCGAACACGCCCCAGCCGGCCCATTGCAAACCGGTCGCGTTATCGAGCTGATCGCGGTCGAGCGCGACCCAGTAATCGTCGTCGTCGATCTTGAAGCTGATCCAGACGCCGGGGATGTCGTTCACGCTCTGCGCGATCACGGTGTCGTCGCCGAGACGGCCGCGAATGTCGTGTTCGATCAGCCGGTTCAGCGATTCGTCGGGCTGGAGTTTGTACTTGTCGGTCGTTTCGCGCGGATACACGCGCACCCCTTCATTGCTCTCCAGATCTTGCAGCAATGCGCGCCGCAGATCGGGATCGGAATAGAGCAGTGCGGTACGCGTGAGCTTCACGATGGCGACGAGCTGCAGCGCCACGCGCTGCGCGCGCGGCTCGCGTTCGATCACCCGGAAGCTCTGGAACCACGCCGCGAGACTGACTGCGATCAACAGCGCGATCAACAGAAAGGTCCGCCAGAAAAGGCCGCCGAACGCGAGCGTCAGGAGGCGCCGGTCGATCCGCATGGGCCCTTCTTATCTGAAAACAAAAGCAGGAGGTGTGAACAAACTCAGCAAACTCAGGCTGCGCCGTCGGGGATGAACACGTAGCCAAGACCCCAGACGGTCTGGATGAAGCGCGGGCTGCCCGGGTCCGGTTCGATCAGCTTGCGCAGACGGGAAATCTGCACGTCGAGGCTGCGGTCGAACACTTCGTATTCGCGGCCGCGAGCCAGTTCCATCAGCTTTTCACGCGACAGCGGTTGGCGCGGATGACGCGCAAACACCTTGAGCACGGAGAACTCGCCCGTGGTCAGCGGAATTTCCTGGCCGGCCTTGGTGAGCGTGCGGGTGGCGAGATTCAGCGCGAACTCGCCGAACTCGAAGACCTCGGTGGTTTCGGACGGCGCGCCCGGCAACTCCGACGGAGATTGACGACGCAACACTGCGTGAATCCGTGCGACCAGTTCGCGCGGATTGAAGGGTTTCGGCAGATAGTCGTCCGCGCCCATTTCGAGGCCGACGATACGGTCGACGTCTTCGCCCTTGGCCGTCAGCATGATGATTGGCGTGCGATCGTTACTGCCGCGCAGGCGCCGGCAGATGGACAGGCCGTCCTCGCCTGGCAGCATGAGGTCGAGCACCAGCAGGTCGAACCGCTCACGCACCCACAGCTTGTTCATGGATGGCGCGTTCTCGGCGACATAGACATTGAAGCCTTGCTCGCCGAGGTAACGGCGCAGCAGATCGCGCAAGCGCGGATCGTCGTCGACGACGAGGATTTTCGAAGGGTTTTTGGTTTCCATGCCCGGCATCTTAGCGCGATTAGAAAGTGGTGCGCGTTCGCATCATTTATCGAGTTACAGTCAGTTACAAAATTTACCCGCACTGTGGCACGACGTAAAGCGGTGACAGTTAGACTCCTTTACTGAATGCGGCTGTTCGGTGGATACTTCACTCGACTAAAACCCACGCGCCCGGCTCGTTACCGGGTTTGTCATACGCATTTGAGGTAGCCGGTTGCCGCGCCACGAAGGGAACAACATGAAGGGAGGGGTTTGGCCGAATGTGCGCCTGAGCGTGATTGCACTGGCGGTTGCCGGTACGCTCGCAGGCACATTGGGACCAACGCTCGCCCACGCCCAGCCTCCCGCCGACAGAGCTGCGAGCGAGCGCGCGTCCAGGCCTGGCAACTCCAGGGCAAGCCGCCACAGTTCCAGCAGTGAGCGCCCTGCATCAGACGCGATGTTGCGTACCGCGGTTCCCCCCGATCTCGATCAACGCCGCCGTGACGGACACATGACGCCGGACGAACGTCGTTTGCTGAGACAGCATATCGAAGACGCCGTGCGCGAGCTTTACAAGCGGTAGGCGCGTTGCTGGGGTTGTCTGCTTCCGTTGCGCTCATCCACACGTTGCGGACTGTCGTCGACGTTCTCACCTTCTTGCGTTTTATTTCCGTGCTCGCTGCGCGGTTCCGGTTTCAAGTCCAGCACTTCACGTTTCGCCTGATGCGCGCTTAGCCGTTCGCGGGTACACGTCGTGTAAGCGATAGGTGTATGCAGCCGCAACCGATCGTCGCCATTCATCGTGCGCAACACGCTCCGCGTGAATGCACGGGGATCGGCATGGCACATGGCTCATGTGATCTCGACTCACTCGCGAATGCGCGGCGCCATCCCAGCAAACTGCATCACGGCAGCAACGCGGAGTAGGCTTCGGTATAGCCAAACCTGGCCCAGCGCAAGCGTGCGTTTGCGCGTCGCTGGCAGTCCGGGTCATCACGTGAAAAAACTGAGCGTGCCATTGAAGAAGTCACCGACGCGAGCACAAGATGAAACGACGCAGCTTTCTCTCGATGAGCGCTGCCGCCAGCGCGAGCCTTTGGCTGCCTCGCACGTTGGGCGCTCAGGCAGTGACGTCACCGGCGTTTCAAATTCCAGCGTTGCGTCGCGGCTACGGCAAGCTGCTGATCCTCGTTGAACTGAAGGGCGGCAACGACGGCCTGAACACCGTGATTCCGTTCGCCGATCCCGCGTATTACCGGCTTCGCAAGAACATTGGCGTCAAGCGCGAGCAGGCTATTCAACTCGACGGGCGCACGGCGCTGCATCCGTCGCTGGAACCGTTGATGCCGCTTTGGCAAAGCGGTCAACTGGCGATTATCCAGGGCGTCGGCTATGCGCAACCCAATCTCTCGCATTTCCGTTCGATCCAGATTTGGGACACGGCGGCACGTTCGGATCAGTATCTGCACGACGGCTGGCTCGCCCGTGCGTTCAGAAGCGCATCGGTGCCTGCCGGTTGTGCCGCGGATGGCGTCGTAATCGGCAGCGCTGAAATGGGACCGCTCACACATTGCCCTGATGCAAAGGCGCTTGCCGGTCCCAAGCGAATAGCCGGCGCCGAAAAATACATCGCTAACGATGGCGGGCGGCCAAGGCCGATGCAACACGCGGCGCAATTGACGACGGCCTTTCCTTGCAGCGCGTTCGGCGCGTCAATCGAAACAGCGATGCAACTACTCGCGGCCGGCGACATGCCGCGAGCGGAGACAGAAAAAGGCGAGGGCGTCGCGGCGATTCGCTTGACGTTAAACGGTTTCGACACGCATCAGAACCAGCCGTACAGGCACCGCTCGCTGCTAAAACAACTTGCCGAAGGCCTCGCGGCGATGAGATCGGCGTTGACCGAACTGGGCCGTTGGAACGACACGCTCGTGATGACATACGGCGAGTTCGGGCGGCATCCGCGTGAGAATGACAGCAACGGTACAGATCACGGCACGGTCGCGCCGCATTTCATCTTGGGCGGCCGTGTGCTCGGCGGCTTACACGGTGCGCCGCCAGAACTCGGACGGCTCGACGGCCGTGGCAACTTGCCGGTCGGCGTGGACTTCCGCAGGCTTTACGCGACCGTCCTCACGCGGTGGTGGCGGCTCGACGCCCCCGCGATTTTGCGGCAGCGCTTCGAGCCGCTGCCTTTGCTGCGCGTTTGACGGCCAGCGCGCGAGTCGGCCCATGCGCTCGACGTGAAACCTGACGACGCCAGCGGCACTTATTTCGCGCGCCAGGCGATCCACAGCTTGCGGATCGGCGTCAACGCGATACGTTGATGGAGCACGTGATAGCCATCGCGCTCGATTTCATCCAGCAACGCGGACGCGAGCGCGCCTTGCGCCAGCAGCGTGCGCTGCGAGCGGCGCTCGCTGGCGGGCACGGCGGCAAGCGCAGTGTGCACGGCATTGCGAGCGCGCTTCGTTTGAAAGCGCATGAGCTCCGTGAACGCATCGCTATATTTTCGATTGATCAGGTCCGCGGCTGTCACATTGAAGCGCTGCATTTCGTCGATAGGGATGTAGATGCGGCCGTGGCGCGCATCGTTGCCCGTCTCGGCCACGAACTGCGCAAGCAGCAGCGCTTCGCCCAAGGGCGCCGACCAGCCCGGCGCTTCTGTCGCGTCCGTAGGTTCTTTCCTGCTCGCGGCGCGCGCCAGCAGCGAGGCGAAGGTGCCGCCGACCGTTTGCACGTAGCGCCGCAAGTTCGGATAGTCGAGGTAGCGCGCCTGGTCGAGATCCATCTCGAAGCCGCTCAGCAACGCCTGCAGTTCAGGATATTCGGCTCTGACATCGGGTAACGAGGCTGCGAGCGCCTTCGAAACGGGGTGCGTGGGCGAGCCCGCCGCGAGCGCGGCCAGTTCATTTTGCCACCATGCGAGCTTGGTGCGGCTAATGGCCGGATCGCTGACTTCCTTGACCGTTTCCTCGAACTCGCGGCGCAGTGCGAACAGCGCGGTCAAGCGCGGCTGACTGGCCGCGGGAGCCTGCCGCAGCGCGTAGTAAGTGCTCGATCCAGGCGGTGCCGCTTTTTGCTGGCAATATTCGTCGAAGTTCACGGATTGGAATGTGGGGAAGGGCAGGCGGAGAGAGCACGGCATGCGTGCAGGAAGCCAAAAATTGTAGCATCGGCGGCGCAACGATAGATGCGCGGCAGTTGCAGACAAGCTCGAATCAATGCGTTAGAATCTCGCGCTTACGCTTTTGCGCGCGTACTTCTGGAAGCGGCGCGAAGCATGCAGGACATCGGGCGAGACGCACAACGCTTGCCCGGCTGCGAGGGTGGCGAAATTGGTAGACGCACCAGGTTTAGGTCCTGACGCCCGCAAGGGTGTAGGGGTTCGAGTCCCCTCCCTCGCACCACTTATCTGTAACGCAAAACCCCGCCAGGTCATCTGACTCGCGGGGTTTTTCGTTTGCGAGCCGCTTGTGCCGGTGCGCTTAGGCATCCGGCGTCTGGGTCGGCGCCTGCGTGCCTGGCAGATCGGCCTGCGCGGCGCCCTCGAGAAAGCGTCGAGTGGATTCGAACGCTTGCAGCATCTGGTCGGGCCAAGGCGTTTGCAGCATGACCGCCTGATGGTTTTCGAATGCCGACGATAACAGCTTCGCCAGTTCTGGCGAGCGCAGATGGCGCAGCAGCACGCTTACCGCAATCGCCGTCGCCTGGCTTGCGCCTGCGGTCTGGAGTTCCGACGCGGTGAGCGCCGCGATCTGTTTATTGATGTCCACTGAAACTTTCCTGAATAGATTGAAGGACTGACTTGCACGCCGCGCGGATCATCGATTCCGAATGGAGACGATAACCACAGGGCACGGCGGCGGATCCGGAATTTTGACACGGTTGGCGCATTGCCGCGAACCCAGCGGCGCTCTCGCCCGATGGGGCGACCGGATAATCGCGAGCGATTCGTTTGCGCGAACGAGGTGGCAAGACCGGACGCGACAATAACGGTTGTTGTCGGCCCTGAATCGTCAAGTGACCTCGCCGATTATTCCGCACTTATCAATCGCATAATGGCCGGTGAAATTTCGGCAAACGTCGCCGAAAAGGCGCCCGCGTTCAGTTTCAATCGGCTTTGTTGCGGCTCGTTATGAAGTCAAGCGGATAGCCGGATAAAAGCGCCGCTTTACGTGTTATTCTCCGCGCCGATTTTTGCTGGTTTGCCGATACCGTAATCTCGAATCGATTCGTGCGACCGTGTCTTGCGCTCGAACGATATCGCCGCACAAGAAAATAAAAGAGGGATCGGATGAGCGTGATATTTGCCGTGCTAGGCGCTGTCGTCGGCATGCTGGCTTCGTTGTCGAACGACCTTCCCGTCGCCTACGGTGCGTTCTTCGGTGCGGTGGCCGGCTTTGCGCTGGCGCGCCTGCGGAAAAAGAACCCGGCGAACAGAGCGCATGAGCCGTCTGCGTTGCCCACCGCAACGCATGCGCCGGATGTGCCCGAGGACCTGGCCGCGCGCGTCGAGAGGCTGGAACGCGAGGTCAACTTTCTACGCGGCGAGATTCGGCAACTGCACGAAGTTGCGGGTATCGCGCCAGTCGACGGCACTGCACACGCGCAGGCACACGCACAAACCGACGCAGCGCCGCTCGATTTGATCTTGCCGGCTGACACTGAACACCCATACGCAATCGCGCCACAAGAGGCCGTCAAGCTTACGACAAGAGCGGTGGCGGAACACACATCGGCGAACGCGAATGCCGCTGCGTCAGTCGATCGGCACATCGAAACTTCGTCGCTGGCGCCGGCCGCCGCGTACGCGCAAGCCGACATGGCCGAACTTCCGCAAGCTCAAACTCCGCCCGTTGCTCCGCGCGGGCCAGGTGTCGTCGAACGTCTTTTGAAAGCGGCCCGCGACTGGCTTTTCGGCGGGAATACGGTCGTGCGCGTCGGCATCGTCGTGCTGTTTTTCGGCATTGCTTTCCTGCTCAAATACGCGGCCGACAACAGTGTGCTGCCGATCGAATTGCGCCTCGCCGGCGTCGCGCTAACGGCGACCGCCTTGCTCGTGCTCGGCTGGCGCATCGGCGACAGTCGCGGCGCATACGGGCTCGTGCTGCAAGGCGGGGGCGTGGGCGCGCTGTATCTGACGGTGTTCGCCACGACCCGGCTCTATCATCTGCTGCCCGCCGCCGCAGCCTTGCCGCTGATGGTCGCGGCATGCGCGCTCAGCGCGTTTCTCGCGGTACGGCAAAACGCGCCGTCGCTCGCGCTCATGGGCAGCGCGGGCGGCTTTCTCGCGCCGCTGCTGCTGTCGACCGGTGGCGGCAGTCATGTGATGCTCTTTAGTTACTACGCGTTGCTGAACGCGGGCATCTTCGCGATTGCGTGGTTCAAGGCATGGCGTCCGCTGAATCTTCTCGGTTTCGTTTTCACGTTTTCGATCGGCGCCGCGTGGGGCGCGACCGCGTATCGTCCGGAACTGCTCGCCAGCACCGAGCCGTTTTTGATTCTCTTCTTCGCCATGTATGTCGGTATCGCGTTGCTCTACGCGGTTCGCCGCGAGTTGACGCTCAAGCACTACGTTGACGGCACGCTCGTGTTCGGCACGCCGCTCGTTGCAATCGGCCTGCAAGCCGCGCTGATGAGAGACACCGAATTCGGACTTGCCTGGAGCGCCGTCGCGCTCGCCGCGCTCTATCTCGCGATCGCGGGTTGGCTCGCGCCGCGCCGGGAGCGTCTTGGCATGCTGTTCGACTCGATGTTCGCGCTCGCGGTGATCTTCGCCACGCTCGCCGTACCGCTCGCATTTACGGGACCGACGACGAGCGCGACATGGGCAATCGAAGGCGCCGCGCTCACGTGGCTTGCCGTGCGGCAACGGCGTCTCGTCGCGTTCGCTTTTGGCTTGCTGATGCAACTGGCCGCTGCGGAGGCCTTCGTCGTCGGCATTATCGGGACGTTCAGCCATGCGTCGACCTTGCCTGTGCTGAACGGGGCTTATCTGGCGAGCGTGTTGATTGCAGTCGCAGGCATCTTCACAGGATGGCGTTTGCACGGCCGCAGCGAAGCGCGCGAGTGGCATGCATGGATGCCGCAGATCGGGATCGTCGCAAGTCTGTGGGGTTTGCTGTGGTGGATGGCCGGCGGTCTTAACGAGATCCAGACGCACCTGCACCTGTTTGTGTCGGCCGATCGCGAGCGTGTGTGCTCCGCGCTCGTCGCGCTGTTCGCCGTGCTCACCGCGTGGCTGGCCCACGCCGTGCGCCGCAAGCTGCGCTGGCCGCTCGCCGAATGGCCGGCGCTTGTGCTCGCGCCTGTCCTTGCCGCGCTGACCGTGGCGCTGTTCACGGCGGGCATGATGCCCGTGAGCGGTTACGGCTGGCTGGTTTGCGTGTTCGTCGCCGTCTGCACGTATGCGCTCCTCTGGCGTCAACAGCGCGACGTCGATGACCGCGTTCTCGGGCCGCTTCACACCCTGATGTTCTGGACGTCCGGTGCGCTCGCCGCGCTAGAAGGCTATTGGGCGTTGCAGGCCTACGTGCCCGAAGGCGCGTGGAGCTGGAGCGCGTGGGCGTATGGTTTCGGCGTGCTGCTGTTGGTGCTGGCCGGCGCGGGGCACCGTTTGCGCTGGCCGGTCGCGCGTTTCACGCGGGCGTATCAGGTGTGGGCCGCGGCTCCGCTCGCCGCGTTGCTGTGGGCGTGGAGCATCGCAAGCGTCACGAGCGACGGCAGCGCGGCGCCGCTTTTCTGGCTGCCGATCGTCAATCCGCTCGACGTGGCTCAGATACTCGCGTTCGTGGCCTGCGCCGTATGGCTGCGCCGGCTGCGCGCATTGGGCGTGCAATGGCATCCGCGTGCTTTCGATTACGCGGTGCTCGCCACGTTGTTCCTGTGGTTCAATGCGTTGCTGCTGCGTACGCTGCATCATCATTTCGGCGCAGCGTACGATATAGCCGCGGTGTCGGCGTCGTTCACGCTGCAGCAGGTGTTTCTGGTCGGCTGGAGCGCGTTCGCCTTCGCGGGTTTGTGGCTCGCGCGGCGCGACAGCATCGTGCGGCTGTGCGCAATTGCGTCCACGCCGTTAGTGCTCGTGATGTGGCTGTGGACGTTCTATGCAAACCTGACCCAGGACGGCGGCGCGTGGGCGCGCCTGCCATTGCTCAATCCGCTCGATCTGGTGCAGGCCGTGGTCTTCGCGCTCGCTGCGCTGTGGCTCGTGCGCGTTCATCGGCTCGGCGTGCCGCTCGGCGACTATCGGCTGCCTTTGCAGGCGGTGGCCGGTGCGACCGGCTTCGTCTGGTTGAACGCGATGCTGTTACGCACGCTGCACCATTGGACCGGTGTGCCGTACGAGTTCCCGCAGATGTCGCAGTCGATGCTCGTGCAGGCGTCCGTGTCGGTATTCTGGACACTATGCGCACTCGCGACGATGATCTGGGCAACGCGGCGGGCAAGACGTATCGCCTGGTTCGTCGGCGGCGCATTGCTCGCCGCGACCGTCGTCAAACTGTTCCTGTTCGATCTGTCGCACGTGACCGGTATCGAGCGGATCGTATCGTTTATCGGTATCGGCCTGATGTTGCTGCTGATCGGCTACTTCTCGCCGCTGCCGCCCAAGCTGGTGGCCGGGGAATCTGAACAATGAAGCATCTTCTGAAGGTGACGGCCTGGTGCGTCGCGATCGTGTCCGCGTGGGCAGCGGCGCCGGCCTGCGCCGAAGATTTCGCGCGGCGCTTTGTGCTTCAACTCGAAGAAGGCGCCGCCTATTACAGCGTCACGCTGCCTGCCGCTGTCTATGCAGCCAGTCAGCGCAACGATCTCGGCGACGTGCGCATTTTGAACGGCGCAGGCGAGCCGGTGCCGTATTCGCTCGACGCGCCGCGCGAGCCGGCTCGCGCGGCGCCGACCTTGCGCCCGGCCCGATGGTTTCCACTTCGGCCGGCGTCGGCGGGCCAAGCCGGCGCGCCGTTTGGCGTGACAATCGCAAGCGACGGCTCGCTGCGCGCAAGCGCTGCGCCGCCGGGCCGCGCCCAGCACGACGCGGATCTGATCGACGCGGGAGAGGCGTCGCACGAGGGCCGTGCGAGCGCGCTGGTGATCCGTCTTCGTGACGATAATTACCAGGGGCGTGTGTCGGTCGAGTCGAGCGACGATCTGCGTAACTGGCAACCCGCCGGCGACGCGCAATTGCTCAAGGTCAGCTACAACGGCAGCACGCTGAGCCAGGACCGGATAGAGCTGAGCAGTGCGCACGCGCGTTATCTGCGCTTGCACTGGCTCGACGGCGCGCCATACCTTGAATCGATGAACGTGGAAGTGCAGGCGGCCGGCTCGGCTCACGCGCAACTCGCCGACAAGCAGCGCGAATGGCGCGAAAACATCGTCGCGCAGACGGGACCCAAGGCTGGCGAATATTTCTTTTCGACTGGCGGACCTTATCCCGTCGACCGCTTGCGCCTTCATCTGCCGCAACCGAATACGGTGGCGCCCGCCGTCGTCTATTCACGCGGCGAACTCGGCGCGGCGTGGCGCGAGGTGTCGAGTGCGACGCTCTTTCGCTTGCATAACGGCGACGTCGAACAGAACAATCCTGGGCTCCAGTTGACGCCGGACACGGACCGTCACTGGCGCGTGGTCGTCGATACGCGCAACGGCGGACTGGGAAGCGGTGCATTGACTATCGCCGCGGGTTGGCATCCGACGACGCTGACTTTCGTCGCGCGCGGCTCCGGACCTTTTACGCTGGGCGTCGGCAATGCCGCGGCTCTGTCGACGGCGGTCGGCCGCGATGCGCTGCTGATGAGCGCTTCGTCGGTGGTAGCCACGGCGCGCGTCGGCGAACCTCTGGCACTCGCACACAATGCGAATGCGCCGTCTGCACCGAATGCAGATGCTTATCGTCGTTACGTGCTGTGGGCCGCTTTGATTCTCGCCGTCGGATCGCTCGCGGCAATCGCCTGGCGCCTTGCTCGCGGCGTATCGCACCGGATGCCGGCCGGCGATACCGCGGCAGCGGTGTCGGCAAGTGTGGCGAGTGGTTTTGCGAGCAAGCCTGCCGATGCAACAGATGCAGGCCACGCAGCGAGCGCTTCTGCTCAGGACACAGCGAACCCAATGGCCGGCGGTGCGGTGGGCGCGACAGGGACAGCGCATAAGGGCGACGGCAACGGCTGACCTGTGTGCGTCTTGAACCAGCGACGCGCGCTATTCATTGTGCCGCGGGATTGCGGCGCGCTTGAGAGGCGGTGCGCTCTGGAGCGCTGCATAGGGCGCGCAATGAGTCAGCGCGGAAAACGCACGTGAGACATGGGGTTGGCGGTTGGGGGTTGCATCACGAATTCTAAAAGCTGCTTTTCACTTCCGGCTCACGCGTCAGGCGCAGTCATTGTTTCGATGACCTTGTCCAGCGCCAGGCCAAGCGCGAGCTTCTGTTTCTCGTCGAGGCAGTTGAACAGGTCGCCATTCCACTTGCGCGCGATCGGCATGACTTTGCGATACAGCGCGCGGCCCTCGGGCGTGAGCGACACGAGCACCACGCGGCCGTCTTCGACACTGGCTTCGCGTTTGACGAGCCCCTGTCTGATCAAAGCCTCGGCGGCGCGACTCGCCTGACTCTTGTCGAGATTGGCGTGCCTCGCGAGCTCCATGATCGAAAACGGTCCAAACGATCCCACCGACGCGATCACGCGAGCTTCCGGCAACGTCACGCCGAGCTTGTCCTGGTAACGCTCGCTAATACCACGCTCTGCGAGCTTGTTGAGTACATGCAGACGATAGGTGAGGAGCTGTTCCAGGCCGGCTTTGGCGGAGTCCTTCATGGTCTTCCCGTGTTGAGTGACGCGGATGTGGCGCTGTGATTGTTGCCGCAACCGTGCCGCCGGGTCAACGCGCGCCGTACTTTAAACGCGTCAGTTGTTCGGCCTCATCCGCCAGGAGACGTGCGGCGTCGCGGATCGCGAATTCAAGCGTGATCGGACCGGGGGCCGGCGAGAAGCAACCACTGAAATATTCGGCAAGACGCGGCAGTGCGGCGGAGTCCACAGCACCCGAAAGGAGCGTGGCCGGCACACCGGCCGCCTGCGCATGACGGCACGCGATGAAGGGCGCCTTGCCGTGCAGCGTTTGCACGTCCGAACGTCCTTCGCCGGTGATCAGCCAGTTCGCGCCTTGCAGCGCCGCGTCGAGGCCGATCTGCCGCGCGACGGTCTCCGCGCCTGGCTCGAACTGCGCGCCGAGCATGTGCAATGCGAAGCCGAGACCACCAGCGGCACCAGCGCCGGGAAGATCGCGGGCGGTGCGTGCGAGCGCCGCTTCGAGCACATCGGCGTAGCGGCCGAGGGCGGCGTCGATCGCGGCGATCTGGTCGGGCTTGACGCCTTTCTGGGGGCCGAAGACTGCGGTCGCGCCATGCTCGCCGGTAAGCGGATTGTCGACATCGGACATGCCGACGAACTGCGTGTGCGCGAGCCTCGCGTCGAGTTGTGAAACGTCGACGCGGGCAACCCGAGCCAACTGTTCGGGCGAGGGCTCCAGCTCCCGGTCCTGCTCATCGAACAGTTTCAGGCCGAGCCCGGCAAGCAGGCCCGCGCCGCCGTCATTCGTGCTGCTGCCGCCGAGCGCGACGAAAAACCGCCGCACGCCCGCGTCGAGCAGCGCGCTGATCGCTTCGCCCATGCCGCGCGTGTTGCGAGCCTGAACCGGTACGCCCATTCCAACAGGGTCGGTGATGCCCACGATCTCCGCGGTTTCCACGATTGCGCTGCCGTCGGCGAGCACGCCCGTCAGCGCTTCTCGCACCGGGCCCGCTGCGCCGCGCACGGTCAGCTTGCGGCGCTCGCCGCCGCTCGTCAGCATGGCGTCGAGCGTGCCTTCGCCGCCGTCCGCCATTGGGCAGATTCGTACCTCGGCGTCCGGGCGCGCGCGCCGCACGCCCGATGCGATTGCCTGCGCGACCTGCTCGGCGCTCAGCGAGCCTTTGAAGGAATCCGGGGCGATGACGACGACAGGCGAGGACGGCGAATTCGGCATGGTGTCTCTGGATGGTTGGAATAGTTGCGGGCAGGCGAAGCGGCTGACAAGGCGAGTTGGGCGGCGGACGCGGCGCAGTCCCCGAGCGCGTTCGCTAGCTTATCAGCATGGGCCCGCCGACTGAATATGCCGAAAGGCATAGTTGGCATCGTCACGCGTGGCGATGCGTGGAGCAGCAGCGGCTGTTTCGTGCGCCGCAATCTCATCCGGAAAGCGCGAAACCGCTTCAAAAAGAGCCTGAAAACGGCTCCGAGGCCGATAAAAACGTGCGCAACCGTCGAATCCCGGTTAGGCGCGCAAATAGTTTGCTAAAATATTCGGCTCTTTGGACCCAACCGTGCTGCCGGTGGCCTGCAAGCCCGCGGCGCAGGCGCGCAAATGCGGCACGGAGAAGATAACTGAATTCGCTCGAATAATTTTAGGACGATTGAAGCCATGGCTAACGTTGTTGAAAACCTCGGCAAGCTCGAACGCCGCGTAACGATTTCCCTGCCGAAGGACGCCGTGCAGAAGGAAGTAGACTCGCGTATCCGTCAACTCGCGAAGAACGTGCGCATGCCGGGTTTCCGCCCGGGCAAGGTGCCGCTCAAGATGGTGACGCAACAGTATTCGGGCCAGGTGGAAGCTGAAGTGCTGAGCGACAAGGTCGGCAAGGAATTCTTCGATATCAGCCGCGCCGAAAACCTGCGCGTCGCCGGGCAGCCGAGCTTTGCGCCGAAGACCGACGCCGTTGAAGGCGACTACGCGTTCGACGCGACCTTCGAGGTCTATCCGGAAGTGAAGCTGGGCGATGTGGCCACGGCTGAAATCGAGCGCACCACGACGACCATCAGCGAAGCGGAAATCGACCGCACGCTGGAAATCCTGCGCAAGCAGCGCGTGCATTTCCACGCTCGCGGCGAAGCCGGCGAGCATGGCGACGGCGGCAGTGATACGGCAGCCAAGGAAGGCGATCGGGTGTCGGTCGACTTCGTCGGCAAGATCGACGGTGAAGTGTTCCAGGGCGGCAGCGCCGAAGACTTCGCGTTCGTGCTGGGCGAAGGCCGCATGCTGCCGGAATTCGAAAAAGCAGCTACTGGCCTGAAGGTCGGCGAGTCGAAGGAATTCGATTTGGCATTCCCGGCCGACTATCACGGCAAGGACGTGGCCGGCAAGACCGCGCAATTCACGATCACGATGAAGAAGATCGAGTGGCCGCACCTGCCGGAAATCGACGCCGAATTCGCGAAGTCGCTAGGCATTGAAGACGGCGACCTGACCAAGATGCGCGCCGAGATCAAAGACAATCTGGAGCGTGAAGCGAAGCGTCGCACGCAAGCCATCGTCAAGAATCAGGTGATGGACGCGCTGCTGAAAATTTCGGAACTCGACGTGCCGAACGCGCTGATCGAACAGGATCAGGAGCGCCTCGTCGCAATGGCGCGTCAGGATCTGGAGCAGCGCGGCGTGCCGAACGCTAAAGATGCGCCGATTCCTGCCGCTATGTTCAAGGAACAGGCCGAGCGCCGCGTCAAGCTGGGCCTCGTGCTGGCCGAACTCGTGAAGGCGAACAATCTGCAGGCGAAGCCGGAGCAGATCCGCGCTGAAGTCGACGAGTTCGCGAAAAGCTACGAAGACCCGAAGGAAGTCGTCCGCTGGTATTATTCGAACCAGCAACGCCTTGCTGAAATGGAAGCGTACGTCGTTGAAGCCAACGTCGTCGAATTCGTGCTGAGCAAGGCCAAGGTGACTGACAAGGAAGTGAGCTTCGAAGAACTGGCAAGCGCAACGGCGCAAGCGTAAGCGTCGCTGCAACGGCGTGCCGGCTGTCGGAGCGACGGCCCGCACGCCGTTTTTTTGTGCTGCTTTTGTGCTGCTCGTTTTTTTTGTGCCGCTGTTTTGTGGGGTAATGTGCGTGCGTTTTTTCATTGTCTAGCGCACGCGCTCGCACTGATCGCGCACTTGAATACGGGCTGGTCGACCACACCTGTCTAGCATCAGATATTTAGAATATTTCCAGACAAGGATCCATTGCATGACCTTTCGCGCCCAAATGCTGGACACGTTGACCTCCCAGTCGTCCCGGGATCTCGAAGCGCAGGCGCTCGGACTGGTGCCGATCGTCGTGGAAACGAGCGGCCGGGGCGAGCGCTCGTATGACATCTACTCGCGTCTATTGAAGGAACGCATTGTGTTCCTGGTCGGTGAGGTGAACGATCAGACGGCCAATCTCGTGGTCGCACAAATGCTGTTTCTCGAAAGCGAGAATCCGGACAAGGACATCTACTTCTACATCAACAGCCCGGGCGGCTCGGTGTCGGCGGGCATGGCGATCTACGATACGATGCAGTTCATCAAGCCGGACGTCTCCACGCTTTGCATGGGGCTCGCGGCGAGCATGGGCGCGTTTCTGCTTGCAGCAGGCGCGAAGGGCAAGCGCTTCGCGCTGCCGAATTCGCGCGTGATGATTCACCAGCCGCTGGGCGGCGCGCGCGGTCAGGCGTCGGACATCGAAATTCAGGCGCGCGAAATCCTGTATTTGAAGGAGCGGCTCAATCATCTGCTGGCGCACCACACCGGCCAACCCGTCGAGCGTATTGCACGCGACACCGACCGTGACAACTTCATGTCCGGCGACGACGCGCAAGCCTACGGTCTGGTCGATCAGGTAGCCCACAAACGTCCTTGATCGGTGCGGGTTTGCGCTAAATCGGGGCAAATCCCGCGTCTGATCGGTTGTGAAATAATCAAGACTCGTCCGAGCGCCTGCGGCAAACGCCGTCACCTTGCTCAGCCCAGCCGCGCCTAACTGCGAGGCTGGGGCAAACGGCGTATCATGTAATCGAGTGTCCGGAGGCTCACACATCTATGGCGGACAAGAAAGGTTCTAACAGCGAAAAGCTGTTGTATTGCTCGTTTTGCGGCAAGAGCCAGCATGAGGTCAAAAAACTGATTGCCGGCCCGTCGGTGTTCATCTGCGATGAATGTATCGACCTGTGCAACGAAATCATTCGCGATGAAGCAGCAGGCGCCGGTATCGAGGCGGGCTTGTCCAAGTCCGACCTGCCGAGTCCGCAGGAAATCCGTGAAATCCTGGATCAGTATGTGATTGGTCAGGAACGCGCGAAGAAAATTCTCGCGGTCGCGGTGTACAACCACTACAAGCGCCTGAAGCATCTCGACAAGAAGGATGAGATCGAGCTCTCGAAGAGCAACATCCTGCTGATCGGTCCGACCGGTTCGGGCAAGACCTTGCTCGCGCAAACGCTCGCGCGTCTTCTGAACGTTCCCTTTGTCATTGCGGACGCAACCACGCTCACCGAGGCGGGTTATGTCGGTGAAGACGTCGAGAACATCATCCAGAAGCTGCTGCAGAACTGCAATTACGAAGTCGACAAGGCCCAACGCGGCATTGTCTATATCGACGAAATCGACAAGATCAGCCGCAAGTCTGACAACCCGTCCATCACTCGCGATGTTTCAGGCGAGGGCGTGCAACAGGCCTTACTCAAGCTGGTTGAAGGCACGATGGCGTCGGTGCCGCCGCAGGGCGGTCGCAAACATCCGAACCAGGACTTCATCCAGGTCGACACCACGAACATTCTGTTCATTTGCGGTGGCGCGTTCGACGGCCTCGAAAAAGTCATCGTCGATCGTACTGAAAAGACCGGCATCGGCTTTGGCGCAAGCGTGAAGAGCAAGCAAGACCGCGACGCCGGTGAAGTGCTGCGCGAAGTGGAGCCGGAAGATCTGATCAAGTTCGGTCTGATTCCTGAACTGATCGGCCGTCTACCGGTTGTTGCCACGCTTGGCAAGCTCGACGAAGCGGCGTTGATGAAAATCCTCGTCGAACCGAAGAATGCGCTGGTGAAGCAGTACCACAAGCTGTTCAACATGGAACGCGTCGAGCTCGAGATTCGCCCGGCTGCGCTGCAGGCTGTGGCCCGTAAGGCGATCCGTCGCAAGACGGGTGCGCGCGGGCTGCGCTCCATCCTGGAACAGGCGTTGCTGGACGTCATGTACGATCTTCCGCAAATGAAAGGTGTCAGCAAGGTCATCATCGACGACAACGTTATCGACGGCGACGGCAAACCCTTACTGATCTACGAAGACGCGCCCAAAGTCGCGGGTTCGAACTGATCGGCTTCGGGTACCGCAAAAAGCCGTTCATGGCGACGTGAACGGCTTTTTCGTTTATCTTGTGGTCAGAATGGTTGTTTTCACTATGGAGTCACTGAACCTTCGGAGTCACTGAACTTTTCCCACACGCGGAGGCTTGCAATATTTTCTGCCGGCCTCACCTATCGAACGAACTGATTCCACTCATGGGGAAATGAAATGTCAGGAACCCAACTCCTTCCGCCGGAACGCATTACGCTCCCGCTGCTCCCGCTGCGTGACGTAGTCGTCTTCCCGCACATGGTGATTCCGCTCTTCGTAGGCCGCCCGAAGTCGATCAAGGCTCTCGAAGCAGCGATGGAAGGCGGCAAGCACATCATGCTCGTCGCCCAGAAAACGGCTGCGAAAGATGAGCCGACCGAAAAGGACATGTACGAAGTAGGGTGTATCGCCAACATCCTGCAAATGCTGAAGCTGCCCGATGGCACCGTGAAGGTGCTCGTCGAGGGTTTGCAGCGCGCGAAAACGCTTTCCATCGAAGAGCAGGAAACGCAGTTCTCGTGTGAAGTCATGCCGCTCGAACCCGACCACGCCGACAGCGCTGAAACTGAAGCGCTGCGCCGCGCGATCGTGTCGCAATTCGATCAGTATGTGAAGCTGAACAAGAAGATCCCGCCGGAGATTCTGACGTCGCTGTCGGGTATCGACGAAGCCGGGCGTCTGGCCGATACGATCGCGGCGCATCTGCCGCTCAAGCTCGACCAGAAACAGCACATCCTCGAAATGTTCCCGGTCATCGAGCGACTCGAGCATCTGCTCGCGCAACTCGAAGCCGAGATCGACATCCTGCAGGTTGAAAAGCGCATCCGTGGGCGTGTGAAGCGCCAGATGGAAAAGAGTCAGCGCGAGTACTACCTGAACGAACAGGTCAAGGCGATCCAGAAGGAACTCGGTGAAGGCGAAGAAGGTGCGGACCTCGAAGAACTCGAGAAGCGCATCACGGCTGCCCGCATGCCGAAGGAAGCCAAGAAGAAGGCTGACGCCGAGCTGAAGAAGCTGAAGCTGATGTCGCCGATGTCGGCTGAAGCGACGGTCGTGCGCAACTATATCGATACGCTGATCGGGTTGCCGTGGCGCAAGAAGAGCAAGGTCAACAACGACCTCTCGAATGCGGAACGCGTGCTCGACGAAGACCACTTCGGTCTCGAGAAAGTGAAGGAACGTATTCTCGAGTATCTCGCGGTCCAGCAACGTGTCGACAAGGTGAAGGCGCCGATTCTGTGCCTCGTTGGACCTCCGGGCGTCGGTAAAACGTCGTTGGGCCAGTCGATCGCTCGCGCAACGAACCGCAAGTTCGTGCGTATGGCGCTTGGCGGCGTGCGCGACGAAGCGGAAATTCGCGGTCACCGTCGTACGTACATCGGTTCCATGCCGGGCAAGATTTTGCAAAGCCTGACCAAGGTCGGCGTGCGCAATCCGCTCTTCCTGCTCGACGAAGTCGACAAGATGGGCCAGGATTTCCGCGGCGATCCTTCGTCGGCATTGCTGGAAGTGCTCGACCCGGAACAGAACCATACGTTCGCCGATCACTACGTCGAAGTGGACTTCGATCTGTCGGACGTGATGTTCGTGGCGACGTCGAACTCGCTGAATATTCCGCCGCCGTTGCTCGACCGGATGGAAGTGATCCGTCTGTCGGGTTACACGGAAGACGAAAAGGTCAGCATCGCGCAGCGTTATCTGTTGCCCAAGCAGAAGAAGAACAACGGTCTCAAAGATGGCGAGGTCGATGTGACGGAAACCGCGATTCGCGACATCATTCGCTACTACACGCGTGAAGCTGGCGTCCGTTCGCTCGAGCGTGAAATCTCGAAGATCTGCCGCAAAGTCGTGAAGATGCTTCTGCTGAAGAAGGCCGAAGGCGCGGTGAAGGTGGACGGCAGCAACCTCGACACGTTCCTCGGCGTGCGCAAGTACGACTTCGGTCTGGCCGCGAAGGAAAATCAGGTTGGCCAGGTCACGGGTCTCGCGTGGACGGAAGTGGGCGGCGATCTGCTGACCATCGAAGCCGCCGTGATGCCGGGCAAGGGCAATGTGATCCGCACGGGTTCGCTCGGCGACGTGATGAAGGAATCCGTCGAAGCTGCGCGCTCGGTGGTCCGCTCGCGTTCGCGTCGTCTGGGTGTCAAGGACGAAGCGTTCGAGAAGCGGGACATTCACATCCACGTGCCTGAAGGCGCTACGCCGAAAGACGGTCCTTCGGCCGGTATCGCGATGACAACCGCGCTGGTGTCGGTGCTGACCGGTATTCCGGTGCGGGCCGACGTCGCGATGACGGGTGAAATCACGTTGCGTGGCGAAGTGCTGCCGATCGGCGGTCTGAAGGAGAAGCTGCTGGCGGCGCATCGCGGTGGCATCAAGCTCGTCCTGATCCCGGAAGAAAACGTCAAGGACTTGACGGAGATTCCGGACAACGTGAAGAACGCGATCGAAATCGTGCCGGTCCGCTGGATCGACAAGGTGCTCGAACTGGCGCTCGAACGTGTTCCGGCGCCGTTGCCGGAAGAAGAGCCGAAGCCTGCCTCGCCCGTCGCAGCTGAGCCAGGCAAGGACTCGGCCGCTACGGAAGTCGTGAAGCACTAAGCCTTTCAGCGAACGTTACGCTATACAAGAACCCGCGGTCTGTACGACCGCGGGTTTTTTATTGTCCTGCGAATGCGAAAGACGCCTGAAGCCATGCACGTTCCCATCATTTCAGTCACGAAGCCATGTCGCGGATAACTCGTTGCACTCGCATCGAACCTGGCAACATCGCTGATCAATGTCATCGTCGAAATCCGCGAAAAATCAGGCTCAATCCCGGTTGACACGTGGGTTTCGGCCAATTCTAATGACTCGGCTCGGCGTTCCCGCCAGCCAGACGATGTCAGGCGCCGCGAGGCGCCGTTTCGGTTCTAAAACATTCTCGGGGGTAGGATGAACAAGACAGAATTGATCGACCACATTGCGCAGCAAGCTGAAATTTCGAAGGCTGCGGCCGGACGCGCGTTGGACGCCGTAATCGGCGGCGTAAAAGGCACGTTGAAGAAAGGCGGTTCTGTGACGTTGGTCGGTTTCGGCACGTTCGCCGTGGGCAAGCGCACGGCTCGCACGGGACGCAATCCGCGCACCGGCGATGCGATCAAAATCAAGGCGGCCAAGGTGCCTAAATTTAGGCCTGGCAAAGCGTTAAAGGATGCGCTAAACTAATGGGCTTGCTGCTTGAGGAGTGGCGAGTTCGTCAAGAAGAAGGGCGGCGAATTCGAACTCACTGTGTGCTTGTAATCCGCGCGGAGTCAACCAATCAGGCAGCAATAACAGAAGCACATGAATCATGAAGCCGGGTGCTTAGCTCAGTTGGTAGAGCGGCGCCCTTACAAGGCGTAGGTCGGGAGTTCGAGCCTCTCAGCACCCACCAGTTTCAGATTCTATTCAAGTGCTTCAGCGCAGTGACGCAGTATAAGCGTAGTACAAGGAGTGGTAGTTCAGTCGGTTAGAATACCGGCCTGTCACGCCGGGGGTCGCGGGTTCGAGTCCCGTCCACTCCGCCAGTATCCTCGAAAGGCGAACTCCGGTTCGCCTTTTTTATTGCCCGCTGTTGTAAGATCGGGCGTTCTGTTTTTGGCACTCACGCATGCTCGATTTTTTCCGCAATCACAAACGCCTGATGATGTTCATGCTCATCCTCGTCATTGTGCCGGGGCTGGGTTTTGTGGGGATTCAGGGCTTTCGCGGCTTCTTTGACGAAAGTGCAAACGTCGCAAGCGTCAACGGTCACAAGATCACGCGGGCGGAGTACGACAACGCGATGCGTCAGCAACTCGACCGCGCGCGTCAGATGCTCGGCGCGCAGTTCGACATGAAAGCGTTCGATACACCGCAGCGCCGCAGCGAAATGCTGGACGGCCTCATCGAACAGCGGGTACTGGCCGATGAAACGCAGCGCCTGCACCTGACCGCATCCGACGACGCGGTGCGCCGCGTGCTGCTCAACGATCCGGTGATCTCGTCGCTGAAGAATCCGGACGGCTCGATCGACGTCGATCGCTACAAGCAACTGCTTGCCATGCAGGGCATGACGCCCGACCAGTACGACGAGCGCGTGCGTTACAGCATCGCCACCCAGCAGTTGCCTGCCAGCATTCAGGGCAGCGCATTCACGTCGAAGACGCTCGCGCAGCATCTGACCGAACTCGCCGAGCAGCAGCGCGAAGTGCAGGGCATCGCTTTCCATCCGCGCGACTACGCCGCCAAAGTGCAGCCCACCGACGCGCAATTGCAAGCCTATTATGACGCGCACCGCAACGAGTTCGCCACACCGGCTACGGCGACCATCCAGTATCTGGTGATGTCGCCGGCCACGCTCGCCGCTTCCGTGCAGCCGAGCGACGCCGAGCTGAAAAAGTATTACGACGACAACATCGCGCACTACCGCACCGAAGCTCAGGTGCGCGCCAGCCACATCCTGATCGCCGCACCGAAAGACGCGAGCGCGGCCGACAAGGCCAAGGCGAAGCAGAAGGCTGAGGAGTTGCTCGCACAGATCAAGGCGCATCCTGACCAGTTCGCTCAGATCGCGCAACAGAACTCGCAGGACCCTGGCTCTGCGGCAAAGGGCGGCGATCTCGGTTACTTCGGGCGCGGCATGATCGCAGGCGGCCAAGCGTTCGACGATGCGGTGTTCGCACTGAAAAAGGACGAGGTCAGCGGCATCGTGCAAACGGACTTCGGTTATCACATCGTCAAGGTCACCGACGTAAAGCCCGCGGTCACGAAGCCTTTTGACGAAGTGAAAGACCAGATCGCGAGAGACCTAAAGACGCAGTTGGCAAGTAAGGCATTCAGCGACGACTCCGAAGGTTTCACGTCGATCGTCTATGAGAAAGCGAAGAGTCTGCAGCCCGCCGCCGACAAGTACAAGCTGCAGTTGCAGACGGCCACAGTCACTCCGAAGCCCGATCCGAAGCTGCCGCCCGACAGTCCGCTGAACAATGCGAAGTTCCTCGCCGCTGTGTTTGCGAACGACGCGGCCGTGGCACGCAACAACACACAGGCAATCGACGTCGGCTCAAACACACTGATTGCCGCACGTGTGACCGACTACAAGCCTGCGGCCGTGCCCGCGCTGGACGCGATCAAGGACGTCGTGCGACAGAAGGTCATTGCGACCCAGTCGGACGAAGCTGCGCACAAAGACGGCATCGCGAAGCTCGCCGAATTCGAAAAGTCGAAGGCGACCACGGGTTTCTCGTCGCCGTTGAAGGTATCGCGCAACGACGCGCAAGGCGTGCCTCCCGCTGCGCTGAGCGCAATCTACAAAGTCAATGCGCAAAAACTGCCGGCATACGTGGGCGTGGATCTCGGTGACGATGGTTATGCGATCTATCGGGTGAACGCGGTCGTCGCAGGCGGCCCGGTGGATCCGCAGCGTCTCGCCGCGGCACAGCAGCAGATCGCGCAAGTCGAGTCGCAGTCCGAAACAGAGGCCTACGTTCAGGCGCTGCGCGCCCGTTCAAAGGTCAAACTGTACGGGTCGCTCGACAGCAGCAATGCGCAGGCGAGCGACGAATAAGATTCGTCCGCAACGCTGGCCCCAAGGTAAGGTGTGCGCAAGCCACCTTGCTCGCGGTCCGCGCCGGCAGTGATTCATGCAAGCCGCGCACAACGCGCGCATACAAAAAAGCCCCGCGAACGCGGGGCTTTTCCATTTCCCTTTTCAATTTTCGCCATTGACAAGCGAAACGCTCATCAGACGATTAGCGTCGATCAGCGTCTGATCGTTAGAGGCATGAACTGATTGCGCCGGTGGCCTCGCTGCCCGCTGCGCCGTTCGCGCGAAAGCCCACCCACGAGCCCTTGCCGGAATACGAAGGACGCACCACGGCGGCCGCGCCGTTAGGCGGCTGCTGGCCAGGGACATACACGTCTACAGCCTGATCGTTAGCCAGGGTGTCTTGCGACACGACCTGCTGCTGCGAGCTGTCCGCCCACTTTTGCGCGATGCAGGTTGCGACGGCCTTCGGCGCTTGCTGGCTCTGTCCGACCGATTGGACGCCAGCCGGCGGTTGAGCGGCGCAGGCTGAAATTGCCACGGTCAAAGCGATTAACGGTAAGTATTTCACGTTATCTCCTCATAAGTCGCTCAGAATCGAGCCGGGTACACGGGATTGCGCAAGCATGTGATCAAGCTTGCCGATCCGTGTTCCCGAAGTTCCGGAAACAAGTTGTTAGCAGCTTTTCAGTGCGGCGAACTTGTACGAAGGAGTGGCTTGACAGCGGGCCACACGTTGTTGAGTAGCACTGGCTGTGCCTGCTGCGTCGGGTGAATCTGATCTGGCTGGAACATATCGGGCTTATCGGCGATGCCGGCAAGCAGGAACGGCACGAGCTGCACGTGTAGCTGCCTGGCGAGCTGCCCATACAGGTCATGGAACTTTTGCGTATAGTCCGGGCCGTAGTTAGGCGGCACGTACATGCCCACGAGCACGACCTTCGCGTGAGCTTGCTGAGCCTGTTCGATGATCGTGCGCAGGTTGTCTTCGGTGGTGGCAAGGGGCACGCCGCGCAGCGCATCGTTAGCACCGAGTTCGACGATCACAATGCTCGGCTTCAGGCGTTGCATGAGAGCTGGCAAGCGGGCCCGCCCGCCGCTCGTCGTATCGCCGCTGATGCTCGCATTCGCGACGCTATAATCGATTCGCTGTTCAGTAAGGCGCTGACGCATCAGCGCAACCCAGCCTGTGTCGCGGGGCAAGCCGTATTCGGCGGAGATGCTGTCGCCGAGCACGACGATCACTGGCCTGGCCGGTTCCGGCGCGTTCGCGGCGCTAACCGCGAAGGTCGTCGAAAAGAGGGCGGCGGCCACTATGACCGAGCCCATTGCCATCGAGCTCGTTGCCGAAGTCTCTGCATTCGCGCGAAGCTTCATGGCGCGCACTATCAACCTACGCTTCACCATGCTAAACAAAACTGATCCAGTCATTGAAGTGCGGGGTTTGTGCAAGAAGGTTAAGGATGCGACGGGCGAACTGACCATTCTCGACAACATCGATCTGGCTATCGAAGCAGGCAGCAGTGTCGCGATAGTCGGCGCGTCCGGGTCGGGCAAGTCTACGCTGCTTGGACTGCTCGCAGGATTGGACAGCGCAAGCTCGGGCTCGGTTCGGCTGCTCGGCCGCGAGCTAACCACATTGAACGAAGACGAGCGCGCGGCATTGCGCAGCGGCTCGGTCGGTTTCGTGTTCCAGTCGTTCCAGTTAATGCCGCATTTGACGGCGCTCGAAAACGTCACCTTGCCGCTCGAATTGCAAGGCGGCATCGGCACACGCGAGGCCGCGCAGCGCGCGCGACGGCTGCTGGAACAAGTGGGCCTCGGGCAGCGCACCAGCCATTATCCGAAGCTGCTGTCAGGCGGTGAGCAGCAACGCGTCGCGCTGGCGCGAGCGTTCGTCACTCATCCGGCAATTCTCTTCGCCGACGAACCGACCGGCAGTCTGGATGCCGCGACCGGTCACGCGGTCATCGACCTGATGTTCGAGATGAACCGCGCGAACGGCGCAACGCTGATTCTGGTCACGCACGACGTCGAGCTGGCGCGCCGCTGCGATACCACGGTGACGATCGAAGCGGGGCGTCTCGCCTGAAGCATCGATCGACCGCGCAGAGCGAGCGAGGCGCAGAGACTCGTGACAAAAGCAAAGCGGGCCACCCCAAGCCCGCTTTGCTTTACTGAACTTCCACGGCGCGAGAAGAGACCACCGTAAAGCACATTAAACCTACCGGCCACCTGCGGCCGGCTCACACCTTCAACGCTTCAAAGCCGCGCGCGCCCGCGCGATCAACGCCGACGTCGACGAATCGTGTTTCTTTTCGTCGACGCTCGCCGCAGTGAGGTCTACCTCGACCACCTTGCCGAGAATCTTGCCCAACTCGACACCCCATTGATCGAACGGATTGATGTTCCATACCGACGCCTGCACGAGCACCTTATGCTCGTACAACGCGATCAATGCGCCGAGCGAACGCGCGGTGAGCGCTTCGACTAGCAGCGTGGTGGTCGGCCGGTTGCCTGGGAACACCAGGTGCGGAGCGAGCTCGGGCTTGTCGGGACCGGCGACCTTTTTCGCTTCTTCGAGCGTGCGGCCGAGCATCAGCGCTTCGCTTTGTGCGAAGCAGTTGGCGAGCAGCTTCGGATGATGGTTGACAAGCGGATGCTCGGGCGTCAGCACGGCAATGAAGTCGATCGGCACGATGGTCGGGCCTTGATGCAGCATCTGGAAAAACGCGTGCTGACCGTTCGTGCCCGGTTCGCCCCACGTCACCGCAGAGGTCGGATAGTCGACCATTGCGCCGTCAAGACGCGCCGATTTGCCGTTGCTCTCCATCTCCAGCTGTTGCAGATATGCCGGCAGGAAGTGCAACGCTTCCGAGTAAGGCGCGACGAGATAGCTTTGCGAGCCGAAAAAGTTGCGATACCAGATGCCGATCATGCCGAGCAGCACCGGCAGATTCTTTTCGAGTGGCGCGGTGCGGAAGTGTTCGTCCATGTCGTTCGCGCCGGCGAGCAGTTCACCGAACTGCTGGGGACCTATCGCGATCATGATCGACAGGCCAACTGCCGACCACAGCGAATAGCGGCCGCCGACCCAGTCCCACATCTCGAACACGTTTTCTTTCGCGATGCCGAATTTGACGACTTCGGCAGGATTCGCGGACACGCCGACGAAATGCTTCGCCAGCGCATCCTCCGGACAGCCTTTTTCGGTGAACCAGTCGCGCAGCGAGCGCGCATTGGTCATGGTTTCGAGCGTCGTGAAAGTCTTCGAAACAATGATCGCGAGCGTTTCTTCCGGATCGATCTGCTGCATCACGTTGTAGAGATCGGCGCCGTCCACGTTCGACACGAAGTGCGTCGCGATCTCCGGCGTGGCCAGATGATGCAGCGCGTGCACGACCATCTTTGGCCCGAGATCCGAGCCGCCGATGCCGATGTTCACCACGTGGCGGATGCGCTTGCCCGTATAGCCGGTCCACGCGCCGCTCCTCACCTGGTCGGCGAACGCGGCCATCTTCGCGCGCTCAGCTTGCACCTGTGCATGGAACGGCGCGTTCGGGCTGCTCGCGCGCAGCGCGGTGTGCAGCGCGGCGCGGCCTTCGGTGGGATTGACGACGTCACCCGCGAACATCGCGTCGCGGCGCTTTTCGACGCCGGCTTCGCGTGCGAGTTGCACGAGCAGTTTCAGGGTTTCGTCAGTGATGCGGTTCTTCGAAAAGTCGGCCGAAAGACCCCCGCCCGCGAACGCAAAGCGCTCGGCACGTGTAGGGGCGGGGTCGTTCTGAGGGGCGAACCAGTCGCGCAGGTGTGCATCGCGAATCTGCTCGTAATGCGTTTGCAGCGAGGACCAGGAGGGCAGCGAGTTCTGGGTCATAGCGTCCGTCTAACCAAGGGCACGAAGAAAGGCGCGCGCGAAGCGACGCCGAGGATGATGCAACGATGCTGTTAGAGCGAGGCCGCGCGGCCGCGTTCGCGGTGAAATTTTCGAAACCGGTGCAGCGATGAACGCCCGGCGATTTCGCGGCGATCCGCGAGGGACTCATGCCCATGCGCGGCGCCGTCATCCGGCGCGTGCAGCGAGCGCGGCGAATGCGCACGCAGCCGACGAGCACAACGAGTCAGCGCAGCTGCTAACGCGGCTCTCACGTAGTTCCCCAGTATAACGGCCTTGCGTGACAGGCGGCAGCGCTTTGATCCCGGCCGTGTGGAACGCCAGCAGCCAATGCGCGCTATACCATTCGATCCGCTGGATACAGCATTACGCGGGCGACAACGGATAAAACATGCGGTTCAACAAGCTGCGCACCATCGGCGCGAGTTCGCCCGCCGTCAAGCCGGCGGGGCCGTGCCCTTGCGCGCTCAGTGTGTCGGCGGCGAGGCCGTGCAGGTAGACGCCCGCCAACGCCGCCTCATAGCCGGGCAAGCGTTGCGCAAGCAGTGCGCCGATGATGCCGCCGAGCACGTCGCCAGTGCCGCCGGTGGCGAGCGCGGCATTGCCGGTCGGGTTGATCGTGAGACGGCCGTCGGGCGCCGCGATCACGGTGCCGGTGCCTTTCAGCACCACCACGCTCGCGAAGCGCGCGGCGAGCGCACGCGCGGCGCCGAGGCGGTCGCGCTGCACGCCGGCGGCGTCGGTGCCGAGCAGGCGGGCGGCTTCGAGCGGGTGCGGGGTAAGCACGCATGGGTCGCCTTGCACACCACGCGCGGTGACGGCCGCGGCCAACGTCGGGTCTTTCGAAATCAGATTGAGTGCGTCGGCGTCGAAGAGCTTCGGCGCATCGAGTCGCAGCACGTCGTGCAACACGCGCGCGGCGCGCTCGCCGTGCCCCATGCCGCAGCCCACCGCGAGCGCATTCATCTTGTCGAGCGGCAAATCGTCGACGGGATGCAGCATCAGTTCGGGATGCGGCGGGTCATAGGGCGGGGCGCCCGCACCAAGCAACGCGACGTGGACCTTGCCCGCGCCCGTGTAGAGCGCCGCACGCGCAGCGAGGATCGGCGCGCCGCACATGCCGGTGTCGCCGCCGATCACCGCGAGACTGCCGAAGGTCCCCTTATTGGTCGCGAAGTCGCGCGGCGGCAGGGATGTGGCGAACAGATCAGGCGCGTTCAGTTGAATGGCTGTGCGCGCGCTGCTGTCGACGCCGATCGGCGCGACCGTCACGGCACCGGCGAGATCGCGGCCCTGCGCGGTGAAGAGACCCGGCTTGGCGGCGATGAAGGTGACGGTGTGCGTCGCGCGCACGGCCGTCTCGCCGTCGCCTGCGATCGTACCGGTGTCGCTATCGAGGCCGCTGGGGACGTCGAGCGCCAGCACGCCGCCTGTGTGCGGCCGGGCCTTGGTCCATTGCGAGAGTTGACGCGCGGCCGCAGCGAACACGCCGTCCAAATTTCGCGCGAGGCCAATGCCGAACATGCCGTCGACGAGCCACGTGTATCCGTCGAGCGAAGCGGGCAGCGCTGTCGTAATCGCAACGCCGGCCGCGCGGGCCGTGTCGAGTGCCCAGCGGGCGTCGTCCGGCTTCACTTCGACCGGCATGCAGAGCTCGACGGCGACGCCCGCCTTGTGCAGTTCCGCCGCCAGAATCAGCGCGTCGCCGCCATTATTGCCGGGGCCGGCGATCAGCCAGACGCGCTGCCTGGATTTTTCAACCGACGTGTCGCGCGTGATCTGTTCCAGCAGGAAACTGGCGGCCGCCTTGCCGGCCCGGTCCATCAGCGTGTGTGCCGGCAGCGACGCGGCGGCTTGCGATTCGGCGATCCGCAGGTCCGTCAGCGTCAGTAATGGGAGGGCGCGGTGATGAGGGCGGATCAGCGTCGGCGGCGTGAGGTCGGCTTCGGTCATGGCGAGACGGGCGGGCACCTTGTGCAAGGTGCGAAAGCTGCTGGAATCGCTATGGTAGTGCCGATGCGGGCGCGATGCGTCGATTCGGCACGCGCCGTTACTTAAACCGTTCCGCCCGCAGCGCGGCAAGCGTGTCGTCGGGCAGATCTGGCGTGTTGCCCGCGATCAGATCGGCAATCAGCTTGCCCGCTCCGCACGCGAGGCCCCATCCTGCGGGCCCGTGGCCCACGTTGACGAAAAGACGCGGATGCAGCGCACTGCCGACCACAGGCAAACCGTCGGGCGACAGCAGCTTGATGCCTTCCCACGGCAAGGCCGCCGAGATGCGCGCCGCGCCCGGAATCCAGTCATGCGTCGCCTGGCCGAGCAGCGCGAGGGCTTCCTTCGTCACCGCCTCGCCGAGCGGCTTGTCGATCTGGTTGGCGGCCTGCAACACCGCGCCGCCCGCGATTCGCAAGCGGTGATTCATCCGGCTGATCCCAATGCGCTTGATCGCGTCGACGATAGCAACATGCGGCGCGCATTCCTCATGTGCAATAGGCGCCACCAGCGTATGCAGGCGCAGCGGATGCAGCGGCAGGCGCAAGCCGAGGCGTTCGAGCAGCGCGAGGCTGCCGTGACCGGCAGCGACCACGATCGCGTCCGCGTGGATCACATCGACTTCGCGCGCGCGGGACGTCGCACCCGGCCGCGGAGCGAGTTCCACCGCGGCGCGCTGGCCGTCGAGGCGGACTGCGGAGACCTTGCAGCCGAGCATGAACTGCACGCCGCCTTGCGTATCGAGCGTCTGTTTGATCAGCTTGGCGAAGAGCGGGCAATTGGCCGTGCGCTCATGATCGAACAGCACGCCGCCCGCGAATTCGGGTTCAGTGCGCACCGAATGTTCGTAGGCCGCACATTCGGCCGGGGTCAGCACATGATGCGGCACTTCATAGCGCGCCAGCAGCCCGAGCGCGGGCTGTAACTGCTGCCATTCCTGCGCGGAACGCACGAGATACAGCAGACCGCTTGCCTGTTCGAACTCGAGCCCGAAGCGCGCTTCCATGTCGGCCATTGTCTCGCGCGACAATTCGATGAGCGGACGCAATAGCCCGTACTGGTGACCGAACTCGTCGGGCTCCTGCAAGGCGGCCAGCTTCTTCACGAACTGCCGTGCCGGCCCGCTGAAACCGGGCTTGCTGATCACGCCGTTTTTCGCGTTCTGGCGGCTTGCCATGAAAGTCGGCCCGAACCAGACGTCGAGCGGCGTTGGCAGAACCGTGCCGCCGTGCCCATAGGTCGCGCCTTGCGCGACGGTGGCGTGGCGCTCGACGACGCATACCCGGTGGCCGGCCGCGCGTAGCTGATAAGCGGTGGCGACGCCCGCAATCCCGCCGCCAATGACGATGACATCCATTGTTCTGATTCGATTTGCCGGGCGGGACGCTGCTGTGCGAGCCCCGCGAGGCGTGACATGCGGCGCGGCCGGACAGGGCGCGAAGACGTGACTTGCGGAACAGGTCCGGACACGACTCGCGACATGGCGCCAGCGGCAAGGCAAGCCTTGCTCGCACCGATCTGATGAAAGGGCGAATGATAGCAGCCAAAGCCCGTGCGCGGTCAGACGCGCGACACGCCCGAGCGCCTTGCGCAGCGCGCGCAAAGCGCATCGTGAGCCCACGGCGCGGCCCGCTGGAAGCCCGTTCCCGGGGTATAATCCCGGACTTCCTTTCCGCCTCATGTCGCCAGCACGCGCGACTCTTCGGCATCATTGAGCGACGCAACGTCAAGGTTATGGCCCACTTCTCGTGTATCCCCGGCGCTTCGGCCCTTTCCGATTTCCGTCAAACCCGCCTGCTCGAAACGCTTACGCGCATCGACCCGAATATCACGGCCGTGCGCGGGCAATATCTGCACTTCGTCAATGCGCAAACCCCGCTTTCCGCTGAAGACAACGCGAAGATCGAGGCGCTGATGCACTACGGCCATCCGCTCGAAGAAACCAGAGAGCGCGGCGCGGCCGAAACGTTTCTCGTGGTGCCGCGTTTCGGCACCGTGTCGCCGTGGGCCAGCAAGGCAACGGATATCGCGCATCTGTGCGGGCTCACGCAGGTGCGCCGGATCGAGCGCGGCGTCGAGTACACGGTCACGCTGAAAAGCGGGCTGCTCGGCGGTAAGAAGGCACTTTCCGACGAAGCGCGCGAGGCCGTCGTGGCCGCGCTGCACGACCGCATGACCGAAAGCGTCGCGCCGTCGCGCGATCATGCGCTGCATCTGTTCGACGAACTGCCGGCGAAACCGCTGCAAACCGTCGACGTGCTCGGCCAAGGCCGTCGCGCGCTGGAAGCCGCGAACACGGAACTGGGCCTCGCGCTCGCCGACGATGAAATCGACTACCTCGTCGACGCATTCGCGAAACTCGGCCGCAACCCGAGCGACGTCGAACTGATGATGTTCGCGCAGGCCAACAGCGAGCACTGCCGCCACAAGATCTTCAACGCGGACTGGACCATCGACGGCGAGAAGCAGGACATTTCGCTCTTCAACATGATCCGCAATACCGAGAAGCTCAACCCGCAAGGCACGATCGTGGCGTATTCGGACAACTCGGCGATCATGGCGGGCGGCACGGCGGAGCGCTGGTTCCCGCGCACGCCCGCGCAATTGGGCGAGAGCGAACTGCCGGAACATTACCGCCGCAGCGTTGAACTCACGCACACGTTGATGAAGGTCGAGACGCACAACCACCCGACCGCGATTTCGCCGTTCCCGGGCGCCGCGACTGGCGCGGGCGGTGAAATCCGCGACGAAGGCGCCACCGGTCGCGGCGCGCGTCCGAAGGCGGGCCTCGCGGGCTTCACCGTGTCGAACCTCGAATTGCCCGACGGCGTCGAAGCCTGGGAAAACGCGCGCGACGTCGCCGAGCCGCTCGCGCATCGCAATCCGGATCACAAGCACGAAGCTTATGGCCGCCCGGACCGCATCGCTTCGCCGCTGCAAATCATGATCGACGGTCCGCTGGGCGGCGCCGCGTTCAACAACGAATTCGGCCGGCCGAATCTGGGCGGCTATTTCCGCGCTTACGAGCAGAATGTGGCGGGCGTGGTGCGCGGTTATCACAAGCCGATCATGATCGCGGGCGGCATCGGCAATATTTCCGATCAGCACACGCATAAGCTCGACCTGCCGGAAGGCTCGCTGCTGATCCAGATCGGCGGGCCGGGCATGCGCATCGGCATGGGCGGCGGCGCGGCGAGCTCGATGGCGACCGGCACGAATACCGCCGAACTCGACTTCGACTCGGTGCAGCGCGGCAACCCGGAAATCGAGCGGCGTGCGCAGGAAGTCATCAATGCGTGCTGGCAGCTCGGCGACAAGAACCCGATTCTGAGCATTCACGACGTGGGCGCGGGCGGTTTGTCGAACGCGTTTCCGGAAGTGGTCGACGGCGCGGGCAAGGGCGCGCTCTTCGATCTGCGCAAGATCCAGCTGGAGGAGAGCGGCCTGTCGCCGCGCGAAATCTGGTCGAACGAGGCGCAAGAGCGCTACGTGCTCGCCATTGCGCCCGCTGATTTGCCGGCTTTCAAGGCGATGTGTCAGCGTGAGCGCTGCCCGTTCGCGGTGATCGGCACTGCGACCTCCGAGCGTCAGTTGAAACTGATCGACCCTGAACTCAAGGACGACAACGCGCATCAACCGGTCGACATGCCGATGGAAGTGCTGCTCGGCAAGGCGCCGCGTATGCATCGCGACGTCACGCGCGTCGAGCCGAAAGCCCAGCCGGTGGATGTGACCGGTATTGCACTGTCCGAAGTGGCGGTGAGCGTGCTGCGGCATCCGACAGTCGCGAGCAAGTCGTTCCTCATCACGATCGGCGATCGTTCGGTGGGCGGCACGACGGCGCGCGACCAGATGGTCGGGCCGTGGCAGGTGCCGGTCGCCGACGTCGCAATCACGACGATGGACTACGCGGGCTTTCGCGGCGAAGCAATGACGATGGCCGAGCGCACGCCGCTCGCCGTTATCGACGCGCCCGCGTCGGGCCGCATGGCGGTCGGCGAGGCCGTCACGAACATCGCGGCGGCGCCGATTGCATCGCTCGACAAGCTCAAGCTGTCGGCGAACTGGATGGCCGCGTGCGGCTCGCCGGGCGAAGACGCGGCGCTTTACGACACGGTTAAGGCGATCGGCATGGAGTTGTGTCCGGCGCTCGGCATCAGCATTCCGGTCGGCAAGGATTCGCTGTCCATGCGCACCAAGTGGGAAGATCGCGGCGTCGCGAAGGAAGTCGTTGCGCCGGTCTCGCTGATCATCTCGGCTTTCGCGCCGGTCGAAGACGTGCGCCGTCATCTCACGCCGCAACTGCGCCGCGCAAGCGGAACCGATGGCGTGGGCGACTCGGTGCTGATCGCGATCGACCTCGGCCGCGGCAAGCATCGTCTGGGCGGCAGTATCCTCGCGCAAGTCACGCAGCAGATCGGCGATACGGTGCCGGACGTGGATGATCCGGAAGACCTGAAGCGGTTCTTCAACGCGATCCAGTCGCTGAATCAGGACGGCAAGTTGCTCGCCTACCATGACCGCTCCGACGGCGGCCTGTGGGCAACCGTGTGTGAAATGGCGTTCGCAGGTCACGTCGGCGTGTCGTTGAATGTCGACATGCTGGTGCTCGATCCGCATCACGAGTCTGATTACGGCGACGCGAAAGACTGGGCGAAGCAAACGAGCGGCCGCCGCGAGGATCGCACGATCCGCGCGCTCTTCACCGAAGAACTCGGCGCCGTGGTTCAGGTGCGCGCGGCCGACCGCGACGCAGTGCTGGCCGCGTTGCGCGAACATGGCCTGTCGGCGTGCTCGCACGTGATCGGCAAGATCAACGATCGCGACACCATCGAAATTTATCGCGACGCGAAGAAGGTTTATGAGGCGCCGCGCGCCGAACTGCATCGCACGTGGAGCGAGGTGAGCTGGCGCATTTCGCGTCTGCGCGACAACCCGGCCTGCGCCGACGCAGAATACGACGCGCTGCAGGATGCCGCCGATCCGGGCATTACGCCGGTGCTGACTTTCGATCCGGCAGAAGACGTCGCGGCGCCGTACGTCGGCAAAAGCGCGCGTCCGCGTGTGGCGATTCTGCGCGAACAGGGGGTGAACTCGCACCTGGAAACGGCCTATGCGTTCGACCGGGCGGGTTTTGACGCGCATGACGTGCATATGAGCGATCTGCTCGCCGGCCGCGCCGATCTGGCGGATTTCGCGGGCGCGGTTGCATGCGGCGGGTTCTCGTACGGCGATACCCTCGGCGCCGGCGAAGGCTGGGCGAAGGCAATCCGCTTCAACCCGCAACTGGCCGACATGTTCGCAGCGTTCTTCGGCCGCGCGGACACGTTCGCCCTCGGCATCTGCAACGGCTGCCAGATGATGAGCAGCCTCGCGTCGATGATTCCCGGCGCCGAAGCCTGGCCGAAATTCACCCGCAACAAGTCGGAGAAATTCGAGGCGCGTTTCTCGCTGGTGCAGGTCGAGGCATCGCCGTCGATTTTCTTCGCCGGCATGGAAGGCTCGCGCATTCCGGTCGCGGTCGCGCACGGCGAAGGTTATGCGGACTTCTCGCAACAGGGCGATGCGTCGAAGGTGGCGGTGGCGATGCGTTATGTCGATCACCGTGGTCAGGCGACCGAACAGTATCCGTTCAACCCGAACGGATCGCCGGACGGCATCACGTCCGTCACGACGGCGGATGGCCGCTTTACCGTGCTGATGCCGCACACCGAGCGCGTGCATCGCGCGGTGCAGATGAGCTGGCATCCGGAAGGCTGGGGCGAGGGCGGCACGGACGCGAGTCCGTGGATGCGCGTGTTCCAGAACGCACGGCGCTGGCTCGGTTGACGGCATAGTGGAGCAGCGGGGGGGTCCTGCCAGCCAGGCCCACCCGTGGCGGTCCCCGTAGACGTCCCCGTAGACAACTGAGACCGTCGACGCTTTTCTAACGGCATGCGCATACCGGCGCTGCATCCGGCGCATGGCCCTCTCGCCGGCGCGCTGCGCGTCATCAAAAAAGCCCCGTTCAGTCATGAACTGAACGGGGCTCCGTGAACCAGATCGAAGATCGCGAATTGCCGCTTACTGAATCTTCGCGTTCTTCCGCAAACCTTCTTCGAATGCCTGCAGCTTTTCCTGCTGGATCTGCTGCACGATCTGCGGGCGCACCTGTTCGAGCGGCGGCGGGGTGATGCTGCGCACGTCGTCGACACGAATGATGTGCCAGCCGAATTGCGTATGCACCGGCGTGTCCGACATCTGGCCCTTCTGCAGATGCGTGGCCGCGTCCGCGAATTCAGGCACGTAAGCCTTCGGGTCCGACCAGTCCAGATCGCCGCCGTTCTTGCCCGATCCCGGGTCCTTCGAGAATTGCTTGGCCAGCTCCTCGAAGCTTGCGCCGCCCTTGATCTTCGCGATCAGGTCCTTTGCCTGCTGCTCGTTGTCCACGAGGATGTGGTGCAGGTGATATTCCTTGCCGCCCGCGTCCTTGATCAGCGCGTTGTAGCGAGCGGTGACTTCAGCATCGCTCGGCGCATTCTTCTTCACGAAATCTTCGATCAGCGCGCGCAGCACGACCGTTTGCTGAGCGACGGCAATTTGCGCCTTGATGTCCGGACGATTCGGCAGGCCGCGGCGCAGCGCTTCCTGCATCAGAATCTCGCGATTCACGAGCTCTTCGCGCACGGCCATTTGCAGTTGCGGCGTATTTTGCTGGCCTTGATGAACCAGTTGGTCGATCAGCGCGTCGGCGCGTGCTTTTGGAATCGGCGTGCCGTTTACCACGGCGATGTTCTGTGCGAATGCAGGTGCGGCCGCAAACGCAGCCAGCAATACCCAAAGGCGGGTTTTCTTCAAGGTCATCGGAAGTTTTCCTAGCGGGGCAACAAAGCGAATTCTTCGGGCGTGTAAGCCGTGATTGCAAGGGCATGAATGCCGCGCTGCATGGCATCGGCCAGCGCATCATACACCATGCGATGCCGCGCCACGCGGGGCTTGCCGGCGAATGCAGCAGCCACGATCGTGACGCTGAAATGACCGCCGGCGGACGCTCCGGCGTGGCCGGCGTGCTGCGCGCTGTCGTCGGTGATCTGGATCGACGTGATGGGTGCAAGCGCGGCGGTGAGGCGCGCTTCGATCAGCGCGGCGCGCTCGGCGGTGGTGGCGTGCATGAACATATCGCTCATGTCATTCCTCCTTCATGTACTTCGATAGCCACAAGCTCTGTCCGACGATGAACACCACCAGACAGCCTGTCGCGCCGAACAGTTTGAAATTGACCCACTGGTCGGTCGTGTAGTTGTACGCGACGAACAGATTGAGCAGCCCGAGCAGCACGAAAAAAATTGCCCAGATCACGCTCAGCTTGCCCCAGATCGCGTGCGGCAGCGTGATCTGCTTGCCCATCATCGCTTCGATCAGGTTCTTGTTGAAGGCCAGTTGCGACACGATCAGCACCACCGAAAACGCCCAGTACAAAACGGTCGGCTTCCATTTGATGAAGGTGTCGTTGTGCAGCACGAGCGTCGCGCCGCCGAACACGGTGACGACGCCGAGGCTCACCCACAGCATCGGGTCGACTTTGCGGTGGCGAAAGGCCACCCACGCGATCTGCACCAGCGTGGCGACGATCGCCACTGCCGTCGCCGTAAAGATGCCCCACACCTTGAAGGCGACGAAGAACAGGATGATCGGGAACAGATCGAACAGGAATTTCATGTATCTGGACGGGAAGTCGGAGAGTGGGTCAGAGGAACAAGTGCGCGGCGTGAAGCACCCAGGCACCCCGCGGCAGGCAGCAGAACTGGCCGCGGAGCCCGGCGACGCGACCTGCTTGCCTTCGCAGCGCACGCGGAATGGGCGTCCCTATCTGACGGGATAGCCGCGCCGAACGACGGTTCAGCAGCCGATGTTGCAGGTTGCTGTCACGCTGTCACGCGCGTCTGCAAGAGGCTTCTGCCTGCTTCAAGGCGCTTGCCTGTGCCTGCGACACGCTGCCACGAGTTGCTGCCAGTTGCTTCGAGCCTGCTGCCGCGCCGACGCATGCCTGACTTCCGCCGATATCGACCGCAACTCGCCAGGTCACCAGGCACCGGGCGCGACGCCAGGCTCCGCGCTGCGTTACTTGGGCTCGAATTGTAACGCAGCCGAATTGATGCAGTAGCGCAGACCGGTGGGCGCCGGTCCGTCCTCGAACACATGGCCGAGATGCGCGCCGCAGTTCTTGCATTGCACCTCGATGCGCAGCATGCCGTGCGAGCGGTCGGTTTTCTCGGCGATCACTTCGCCGTTGATCGGCTTGAAGTAGCTCGGCCAGCCGCAGCCGGCGTCGAACTTGGTGTCCGATTCGAACAGCGGCGTGCCGCAACAGACGCAATCATAGATGCCGCGGTCCCAGTGATCGTGATAGCGGCCCGTGAACGGGCGCTCGGTCGCGGCGTGGCGCGTCACCTGATATTCGATGTCGGAAAGCTGCTTGCGCCATTCGGCATCGTCTTTCTGCACCGCGGGGGCATCGTGCTTGAGGTCGTCGGGGTTGTTCATGGTCGGTTCCTGTCTCGGGCTTGTAGTGGGAGCGGCTCACAGCTTGCGCGTCACGACGAGCAGCTGACTTCCAGCGAGCTTGCCCAGTCGGGCGGCAACCCGGCATACGCTTCGTGCTCGGGCTGTTCGTCGAACGGATGGCGCAGCACGACGGCCAGACGCTCCAGTTCGGAAAAATCCTTCTCTTTCGCGCGGCGGATTGCCGTTTCCGCCAGATGATTGCGAAGTATGAATTTGGGGTTCACCCGGTTCATTGCAACGGCGCGCGCCGCATCGTCGCGTGTTTCATGGGACAAGCGCGTGCGATACTCGTTCGCCCAGGCGTCGAACGCGGCGCGGTCAAGGAACAGATCGCGCACCGGCGCATCGCCGCTCGCGTCGCGTTTCGACATGCGGGCGAGGTTGCGGAAGGTCAGCGTGAAATCCGCGCGGTTCGCGTGCATCACGTCGAACAGACGGTTGACCAAGGGCGCGTCGCCCTCGCGCTCGGTTTCCAGCCCGAGCTTCGCCGCCATGCGCCGCTCGAGCGCCGGGCCAAAGCGGTCCTTGAAGCCGCCGAGTACGCGCTGCGCATCCTCAATGGCCTTGTCGTTGCGCACGCTGTCCTCGTAGCGTTCGCCGAAGAGCGGCAGCAGTCCTTGCGCGAGACAAAAGAGATTCCAGTACGCGATCTGCGGCTGCATCCGGTACGCATAACGGCCCTGCGAATCGGAGTGATTGCAGATGTAGCCGGCGTCGAAGCCGTCCATGAAACCGAACGGACCATAGTCGATGGTGAGGCCGAGGATCGACATGTTGTCGGTGTTCATCACGCCGTGGCAGAAACCGACGGCCTGCCATTCGACCATCAGATCCGCCGTCGACAACACCGCTTCGTTCAGCAACGCGAGGTAGGGATCGTCGGCTTCGCGGCAATGCGGATAGAAACGCTCGATCACATGATCCGCTAGCGCGCGCAGCGCGTCGGTGCGATCGTTCGAATAAAAGTGCTCGAAGTGGCCGAAGCGCACGAAGCTCGGCGCGACGCGCGTGACGACGGCGGCGGTTTCGATCTCCTCGCGCCGCACCGGCTGGTCGGAGCCGATCACGCACAACGCGCGCGTGGTCGGAATGCCGAGGTGATGCATCGCCTCGGAACACAGGAATTCGCGAATCGACGAGCGCAGCACCGCGCGGCCGTCGCCCATGCGCGAATAGGGCGTGCGTCCAGCGCCTTTCAGTTGCAATTCGAAACGTTTGCCCTCGTGTTCGACTTCGCCGAGTCCGAGCGCGCGGCCATCGCCCAACTGGCCCGCCCACACGCCGAACTGATGCCCCGAATACACGGATGCATAAGGCAGCGCCTCTCCCGGCCACTCGCGCGTGGCATTGCCCGAAAACAGTTCGGCGAATGCCGGATCTTTTTCGAGTCCCGGCTCCAAACCGAGCAGCGCGGCTGTCTCGGAGGAAAACCCGACGAGATACGGTGCGCTCAACGGCGTGGCCGGCAAACGCGTGACAAACGTGCTGCCAAGCCGCGCAAACGCGCTTTCAGGCGAGGTGACAAGAGTTTCGGAAAGTGCCGCCAAAGGCCCGGACAGGCCTGCAATGCTTGGGGAAAACGACATGTTGAGCGCCTCACTATTAACCGATATTGTAAGTCCGCACCCGCGGCGCTGCTGGTGGGCCGGCAGTTGGCGTCAACGTCGCTGTGCGGGGCGGATGCGTCGACTCGCCTGTCGATTGCTCCAGCAATTTCACTGCCGCACGGGTTTATGGCGAACGGCGCTTCCGGATCCGCACCCCTAAAAAGCAAAAGGCCAGGAGACGATTCTTTATGACGATGACGACGCCGCTGCTTGGCCAGATGATGGATGTGCCGCTCACCGTGTCATCGCTGCTCGCGCATGCCGCACGGCATTTCGGCAGCACCGAGATCGTGTCGCGGCGTATCGAAGGCGACGTTCATCGCTACACGTATCGCGATTGCGAACAGCGCGCGAAGCAGCTCGCGCAGGCGCTGATTGCGCTCGGCGTTCGCTCCGGCGAGCGTGTCGCGACGCTCGCGTGGAACGGCTACCGGCATCTCGAAACCTATTACGGCACCACCGGCTTCGGCGCCGTGTGTCACACGATCAACCCGCGCCTCTTTCCGGATCAGATCGCGTACATCATCAATCATGCCGACGATGCGTACGTGCTGTTCGATATCACGTTCGCGCCGCTCGTCGATGTGCTCGCGCCTCAATGTCCAAAAGTGCGCGGCTGGATCGCCCTCGCCGACGAAGCGCATCTGCCGGCGATGCAAACACCGGCGTTGAGCTACGAGACGCTCGTGAACGCGCAGGACGGCGACTTCGAATGGCCACCCATCGACGAACGTCAGGCGTCGTATCTCTGCTATACGTCGGGCACTACCGGCAATCCGAAAGGCGCGCTGTACTCGCATCGCTCGACGGTGCTGCATGCGTTCGGCGCATCCTTGCCGGACGCAATGAGCTTGTCCGCGCGCGATTCGGTGCTGCCCGTCGTGCCGATGTTTCATGTCAACGCGTGGGGCATTCCGCACGCCGCGCCGCTCACCGGAGCAAAGCTCGTGTTCCCCGGCAAGGACCTCGACGGCAAATCGCTGTTCGAACTGATGGAACGCGAACGCGTCACGTATTCGGCCGGCGTGCCGACGGTCTGGCTCGGCTTGCTCAACTATTTGCGCGATGCCGGCGTGCGCTTTTCGTCGCTGGAGCGCACGGTGATCGGCGGCTCCGCGTGTCCGCCCGCAATGCTGCGCACGTTCGAGGACGATTACGGCGTGCAGGTGATTCACGCGTGGGGCATGACCGAAATGTCGCCGCTCGGCACGCTGTCGAAGCTGACCTGGGAGCAATCGCAGCGACCCCTGGCCGAGCAGCGCAAGTCGCTCGAAAAACAGGGACATGCGCTTTACGGCGTCGATATGAAGATCGTCGGCGAAAATGGTAAGGAGTTGCCGTGGGACGGCGTCGCGTTCGGCGATCTGTATGTGCGTGGACCCTGGGTGATCGACCGGTATTTCCGCAAGGACGACTCGCCGCTCGTGGACGGCTGGTTCCCGACCGGCGACGTTGCGACTATCGACGGCGACGGTTTCCTGCAGATCACGGACCGCTCGAAAGACGTGATCAAGTCCGGCGGCGAGTGGATCAGTTCGATCGACGTCGAGAACGTTGCGATTGCGCATCCGGCGGTGGCCGAGGCCGCGTGCATTGCTTGTGCGCATCCGAAGTGGACGGAGCGCCCGCTGCTGGTCGTGGTCAAACGCGCGGGCCTCGACGTAACGCGCGAAGAACTGCTCGCGTTCTACAACGGCAAGGTCGCCCGATGGTGGATCCCCGACGACGTCGTGTTCGTCGACGAACTGCCGCATACGGCCACCGGCAAGCTGCAAAAACTGAAGCTGCGGGAAATCTTCCGCGATCATGTTCTGCCGTCGGCGCTCGAAGACCGGATGCACGAAGGAGACTGCCCGCTTGCCAGGGGAAACCCCGCCTGACGATAAATTGAACGAGCGTGCTTTTTTGTGTATTCTGCCTGCTGACACCGGAACGGCCGACCTGAAGCTGGAGACGAAGGTTGGAGCACGTGAGTCGGACGATACGCCGGCTCGGCGAACCGGACGGGCGGCGCGCGCTGCGCCGCCTTATCTCATGGATGCGATGCATCGCACGGAGGCAGGCAGATGGCAGTGGACTACACAACCCATGACGGCGTGGCCGTCATCACGCTGAACAATCCTCCCGTCAACGGCCTCGGGCTGTCGACGCGGGCAGGGATCGTGGAAGGCATCGAGCGCGCGCAGAAGGATCCGGCCATCAAGGCCATCGTGCTGACGGGCGCGGGCAAGGCCTTTTCGGGCGGCGCCGACATCACCGAATTCAATACGCCGAAAGCCACCCAGGAGCCGACGCTCGCCACCGTCATCAAGACCGTGGAAAGCAGCGCGAAGCCGGTGGTCGCGGCCATTCACAGCGTTGCGATGGGCGGCGGCCTCGAACTCGCGCTCGGCGCTCACTATCGCATCGCCACGCCTGGCGCGCAGATCGCGTTGCCGGAAGTGAAGCTCGGGATTCTGCCGGGCGCGGGCGGCACCCAGCGGCTGCCGCGTGCAATCGGCCTTGAAGCCGCGCTCAACATGATCGTTTCGGGCGCGCCTGTTATGTCGGAGAAACTGTCCGGCTCGGGCCTCTTCGACGAACTGGCAGAAGGCGATCTCGCCGAAGCGGCGCTCGCGTTCGCTCGCAAGGTCGGCGCAAAAGAAGGCCCGCATCCAAAGGTGCGCGAGCGCAAGATCGAGCATCCGAATGCCGAGGGTTTCATTCAGTTCGCGCGCAATAGCGTCGCCACCGTCGCGAAGAATTTCCCCGCGCCGCTGAAATGCATCGACGCAGTCGAAGCCGGCGTGAAAAACGGCTTCGACAAGGGCCTCGCGTTCGAGCGAGAATGTTTTGTCGCGCTCGTGCAAACGCCCGAGAGCCGCGCGCTGCGTCACGCGTTCTTCGGCGAACGCGCGGCGAGCAAGATTCCCGACGTGCCCGCCGATACGCCGGTGCGCGAGATTCGCCAGGTCGCCGTGATCGGCGCGGGCACGATGGGCGGTGGGATCGCGATGAACTTCATCAACGCGGGCATTCCGGTCACGCTGCTCGAAACGAAACAGGAAGCGCTCGACCGCGGCCTCGCCACGATCCGCAAGAACTACGAAGCGAGCGTGAAGAAGGGCAAGCTCAAGCCCGAAGCACTAGAAGAACGCATGGCGCTGATCGTGCCCACGCTTTCCTACGACGACCTGAAGAACGCCGACCTCATCGTTGAAGCGGTGTTCGAGGAACTCGGCGTCAAGGAGCAGGTGTTCAAGCGTCTCGACGAAGTCGCGAAATCCGGTGCAATCCTCGCATCGAACACGTCGACACTCGATGTGGACAAGATCGCCGCCTTCACGAAGCGTCCGCAAGACGTGGTCGGCATGCACTTCTTCAGCCCGGCCAACGTGATGAAGCTGCTCGAAGTCGTGCGCGGCAAGGAGACTGCGAAAGACGTGCTCGCCACCGTCATGAAGCTCGCGAAGAAGATCAAAAAGACCGCGGTGGTGTCGGGCGTATGCGACGGCTTTATCGGCAACCGGATGATCGAGCAGTACATTCGCCAGGCGCTCTTCATGCTGGAAGAGGGTGCATTGCCCGCGCAAGTCGATCGCGCAATCGAAAAGTTCGGCTTCGCGATGGGCCCGTTCCGCATGAGCGATCTGGCCGGCAACGACATCGGCTGGGCGATACGCAAGCGCCGCTATCAGGAATATCCGGAGATGCATTACTCGAAGATTGCAGACCGTCTGTGCGAGACGGGGCGCTTCGGCCAGAAGACCGGCGCGGGCTGGTACGACTACAAGGCGGGCGACCGTACCGCGTATCCGTCGAAACTGGTCGACGAGATGATCGTCGCTCACTCTGAGAAAACCGGCACGAGGCGCCGCACAATCGGCGACGACGAAATCGTCGAGCGTCTCGTGTTCGCGCTCGTGAATGAAGGCGCGAAGATTCTGGAAGAAGGAATTGCGTCGAAAGCGTCGGACATCGACATGGTCTATCTGACCGGCTACGGCTTTCCGGTCTATCGCGGCGGCCCGATGCTGTACGCGGACACTGTCGGCCTCTACAACGTCGAGCGCGCGATTCGCCGCTACGCATCGCAGCCGAATGGCGACGCGTGGCAACTCGCGCCGAGCATTGCCGAACTCGCGGCCCAGGGCCGGGGCTTTAACGGCTGACGCCGCGCGCACGGCGCACGCCGCTCGCACGAACCAGAGGTGGCGCGCGCGATTGCCGTGCGGCGGCGGTATCGCTCGCATCGACGCAAGCGCCACCATCGACATTGACACGCAGGAGATTCGCATGACTGACGCCGTAATCGTATCGACCGCCCGAACGGGGCTCGCCAAATCGTGGCGTGGCGGTTTCAACATGACGCATGGGGCAACGCTCGGCGGCCACGTGACGCAGGCCGCTGTGGATCGCGCGAAGCTGGACCCGGCGCGCGTGGAGGACGTGATCATGGGTTGCGCCAATCCCGAAGGCGCGACCGGCATGAACATCGCGCGGCAAATCGCGCTGCGCGCCGGTTTGCCGGTCAGCGTGCCGGGCATGACGGTGAATCGTTTCTGTTCATCGGGATTGCAAACCATTGCGCTTGCCGCGCAACGCGTGATTGCCGGCGAGGGCGACGTCTTCGTGGCGGGCGGCGTCGAATCCATCTCGTGCGTGCAGAACGAGATGAACCAGCACATGATGACCGAGGGCTGGCTTAGCAAGAACAAGCCGGAAATCTACTGGTCGATGTTGCAGACCGCCGAGCATGTCGCGAAACGCTATTCGATTTCCAAAGAACGGCAGGACGAATACGGCGTGCGCTCGCAGCAGCGCGCCGCGGCCGCGCTGGAAGCCGGCAAGTTCAAGGACGAGATCGTGCCGTTGACGGTGCTCGCGGGCGTCGCCGACAAAGCGACCGGGCGGCTGTACACGAAAGAAGTGACCGTTAGCGGCGACGAGGGCATTCGCGCTGACACGACGCTCGAAGGCGTGTCCAGAATCCGCACTGCGCTGCCGGGCGGCGTCATCACGGCGGGCAACGCGAGCCAGTTCTCGGACGGCGCGTCGGCGTGCGTGGTGATGAACGCCAAGGTCGCGGAGCGCGAAGGGCTGCAGCCGCTCGGCATTTTTCGCGGCTTCGCGGTGGCCGGCTGCGAGCCGGATGAGATGGGCATCGGACCGGTTTTCGCGGTGCCTAAACTGCTCAAGCAGGCGGGCCTGAAAGTCGAGGACATCGACCTGTGGGAATTGAACGAAGCGTTTGCCGTGCAGGTGCTGTATTGCGCCGACAAGCTCGGCATTCCGCACGACCGTTTGAACGTGAACGGTGGCGCGATCGCGGTCGGTCATCCGTATGGCGTGTCGGGCGCGCGGCTCACCGGGCATGCGCTGATCGAAGGCAAGCGGCGCGGCGCGAAGCTGGTTGTGGTGACGATGTGTATCGGGGGCGGGCAGGGCGCCGCGGGGCTGTTCGAAGTCGCGTGAGCGCGTAGTCACGCCGTCACGGGATCACGGGATCACGGCATCACGGCATCACGGCAGGGCCATGCCGGCCGCGGGCAGGCTCAGCGATCCCTGATCGACGAACCGCGTCGTGCCGGTCAGGCCGCCCGCGAGCTTGCCGCGCAAAATGTACGGAATTTGTCCCGACTGCGCGGTGCTCCCCTGCATCGCGCCGGCGAACGCGAAAGCCTGGCGCACGGCGGCGAAGGCGGGCACCGTCAACGGCACATTGACCACTGTTTCGCCAAAGCGCGGCACGGTGCCGCTCTGATCGCTGACACCGCTTGCGAACGGCTTGCCGTTCAGATCGAGATCGAGCGACACGCCGTTAAAGCTGACTGTCGATTCGTTCGGATTCTGCACGCGCAGCTTCACGTTGAAGCGCATCTCAAGACCTTGGCTTTCGATCGGTTCGATGCCGGCCACGCTCACGCGCAGCGGGTCGCCGCCGAACAATCCGGCACATCCGTTGAGCGTGAGCGCGAGAACGGCCCATAACGCGCCCACGCGGCACAGACGCGCGCTGAACAGCATGCGGACGAAGGACATGACCGGACCTCGGAGAGCGGATGGGGTCATGCATTGTAGCTGGCGATGCCTGGCGCGCGGCGCGCTCGTATGCAGCATCTGCTGCGACCTTTCATGCAGCAGATCAGGCCGCGCGCCGCAGCCTGGTCTTGAGAAACCTGGCGAACTGAAGCGCGGCGCGACTTGTCAAGGTGCTGCCTTTGTCCTCAGCAAGCGACGGTTGCACGAGGAAGGTCGCAGCCGGCGCATGCGCCGCGCTGATCGATACGATGCCGCGTTGCCGCGCCACGAAACACTGGCCTTCGTGCAATGTGATCGACGTCAACGGAACGGCATCGCCGAGCCACGCGAGCGAATGATCGCGGAACGCCAGTTGTAGATCGCCTTGAATGGCGAGAACGGAGCTTCGCGCCCGCAAGTCGCGCAGCGCGACTTGACCGACGGCGACGCATGACAAATTGGTGTTCACGCGAGCTGACATGACCGTTTCCTTGAGACCGTTTGCATGCCATCCAGCATATTGAGCCGGTGCCCGTGAAAACAGTCGCAGTCATCCACAATCTGAACCGGTACAAGGCAGCAGTTTGGCGCGCTGTATCGGTCGAAATGGCGCGGATGTGTATCTGTCGCGGCGCACCGACTGTGCGCACCATCCGCTCATGAACCAGTCCACGCAAATGCCAACGCCAACGCTCACGCATCTCCACCCCGCGGACGATCCTTTGGCGAGCCAGCCGCTCTACCGCCAACTGGCCAGCCACTACCGCCGCGCGATCCGCAACGGCGTGCTGCGTCCCGGCGAGCGCATGCCGTCGATGCGCGCGTTCATGCAGCGTCACGGCGTAAGTCTCGCGACGGCGACCGAAAGCTACCGCGTGCTCGAACGTGAAGCGCTGATCGAGGCGCAGCCGCGCGCCGGCTACTTCGTGCGCGCCTCGCAAGGCGCTGCGTTACCCGCCGCCTCTGAACCCGACCTCGCGACCCTGCCGCAGCCCGCGCAGTTCGTCGGCATTCACTCGGCGATATCGGCGATCGTCTCGCAATATCAGCGCTATCCGGACGCATTCAATCTCGGCGGCGCGACCGCTGTGCCGGAGCTCTATCCGACCGACGCGTTGCAAAAAGCCGCGCTGCGCGCATTGCGCCGGCGGCCCACGTTGCTGACCGCGGTTGGACCGGATCAGGGCGATCCGGCGTTGCGTGCGATCATCGCGCGCCGCGCGCTCGACGCGGGCATTCAGATCGGCGCGGACGATATCATCATGACGCACGGCGGCATTGAGGCGGTCAACCTTGCGTTGCGAGCGGTGACGCAACCGGGCGACACCGTGGCCGTCGAATCGCCGTGTTTCTTCGGCTTGTTGCAAGCGCTGGAAAGCCTTGGGCTGCGCGCGCTCGAAATCCCGGCAAGCCCGAGCAGCGGGCTCGCCATCGAGGCGCTCGACTTCGCGTTGCAAACGCATCCCGGCATCAAGGCCGTGGTGGTCGTGCCAAATCTTCAGAACCCGCTCGGCAGCGTGATGCCCGATTCGCACAAGGCGAGACTCGTCGAACTGTGCGCACGAGCCGGCATCGCGCTGATCGAAGACGACCCGTATCGCGAACTCGTCGACAACGCGCAGCCGCTGCGCTCGCTGAAGGCCTGGGACACCGACGGCACCGTGATCCACTGCACGTCGTTCAACAAGACGCTCGCGCCCGGCATGCGGATCGGCTGGATCAACGGCGGCCGCTGGCATCCGCGTATCGGTATGCTGAAGTTTGCGCAGTCGCGTCATAACGAGCAGTTGTCGCAAGTCGTGCTCGCGGAGTTTCTGGGGACGAACGCGTATGAGCGGCATTTGCGTCGTTTGCGCGATCGTTTGAGGTTGCAGCGTGAGCGGATGTCGGCGGCAATCGGCGCGTCGTTTCCCGAGGGCACGCGTTTTACGCCGCCCGCCGGCGGCATGTTCTTCTGGATCGAGTTGCCGCATGCGGTGTCGTCGGCGGCGTTGTTCGATGCCGCTTTGGAAGGGGGCATTCGCGTGATGCCGGGCACCGTGTTTTCAAACGCGGGCCGCTTCGATCGGTTCATTCGCCTCAGTTGTCCGAGCGCGGATCTCGATCTCGCCGATGAAGCCGTGCTCAGGCTCGGCCGGCTTGCGACAGCCATAGCCGCGCGGGCGGCGACGCAAGCGGCGTGAATGCGTCGCGGTTGACAGGCCGATGCCTCGCTCGTCACCGCGCGGCGCCATAGCGGGTATCATTTCTTCTCTTTCGGCGCGGTGCGTCGCCGCCTGAATGCCGCTGCATTGCTCATTCATTGCCATTCAGTGAAGGTGGCGCGCCGCCCTCATGTCAAGACAAGCAAATCTGAAAGCCGCTATGACCGATTCATCTTCATCCACCGCGGGCGGCGCGTCGTTGCCCGAGAGCCCGTTCGTCGACCGGCTCGGCGCGCAGCTCGTGTCGGCGGCGGACGGCGTCAGCGAAGTCGTGCTGCCCTTGCTGCCCGAGCATATGAACACGTGGGATGTCGCGCATGGCGGCGTGACGATGACGCTCGCCGACGTCGCGCTCGCAATGGCCGCGCGCAGCCTCGCGGGCGACGGCGTCGGCGTGGTCACCGTCGAAATGAAGGTCAACTTCATGCAGCCCGGCCGCGGCGAACTGCGCGCGACTGGCCGCGTGCTGCACCGCTCGACCACGATGGCCTATTGCGAAGGCGAGGTCCGCGACAGTGAAGGGCACTTCGTCGCCAAGGCGCTCGGCACGTTCAAATACATGCGCCGTCTCGCCGTGGGCCGCGACGTGACGCGCCAGCGCTTGCGCAGCGACCCGTCGGCGAAACCCGGTCCTAGCGACGGTTAAGCACCTGCGCACGCGTGCAGGCAAACGGCCATTGCGGCTGCACGGTCGGAGTGCGGATCGAGCGCACGAGTCGCTGCATTGCCAGAGGAATATGAAGCCGGCAACATGCAGTCGGCTGCCGGCGGTCCGCAACATGCAACCGGCTGCCGGCGGTCGGCAACATGCAACCGGCTAGTCACAGTCGGCAAGTCACAGTCGGCAAGTCACAGTCGGCTAGTCACAATCAGCCAAACCAAGGAGACGATCGTCATGCCACAGATCAACCGTCAGTTCGTGCTCGCTTCGCGTCCGCAAGGCGCCGTTACGCCTGAGAACTTCCGCCTCGTCGAGACGCCGCTTGCTCCGCTTGCCGATGGAGAAGTGCGCGTGCGTAATCACTATCTGTCGCTCGATCCGTACATGCGCGGCCGTATGAACGACAGCAAGTCGTATGCACCGCCGCAGCCGCTCGACGAAGTGATGATCGGCGGCACGGTCGGCGAGGTGATCGAGTCGAAGAATGCAAACTTCGCGGTCGGCGACAAGGTCGTCGCCATGTTCGGCTGGCAGGAATACGGTACGTCGAACGGCGCGGGCGTACAGAGAGTCGACGACACGCATGTGCCGCTATCCGCCTATCTCGGACCGGTCGGCATGCCGGGCGTAACCGCGTGGTACGGACTGAACCGGATCATCGCGCCGAAGGCCGGCGAGACCGTCGTTGTCAGCGCGGCGAGCGGGGCGGTGGGCAGCGTGGTCGGTCAGTTGGCGAAAGAGGCGGGCGCGCGCGCGGTGGGTATCGGGGGCGGTCCGCAAAAGTGCCGTTATGTGGTGGAGACGCTCGGCTTTGACGCCTGCATCGACTATAAGGCCGGCAACCTGTATCAGGATCTGAAGGCGGCGACGCCGGATGGTATCGACGGTTGCTTCGAGAACGTCGGCGGCGAAGTGCTCGACGCGACGCTCGCGCGCATGAACCCGTGGGGCCGCATCGCAGTTTGCGGGTTTATTGCGGGCTACGACGGCAAGCCGGTGCCGCTCAAGCACCCGTCGCTGATTCTGACGCAGCGCCTGCTCGTGCAGGGCTTTATCGTGACCGAGCATATGGATGTCTGGCCGCAAGCGCTCAAGCAGCTTGGCACATTGGTCGCGCAGAAAAAGCTGCACTATCGCGAAAGCATTGCGCAAGGGCTCGATGCCGCGCCCGAGGCGTTTATTGGCTTGCTGAAGGGGAAGAACTTCGGCAAGCAGCTTGTCAAGCTCATCTGATCTGATCTGATCTGATCTGATCTGATCTGATCTGATCGCGGCGGCGAAGGGAGCGCACCGAGCCGCCTGACAAGTGGGTCGACGGGCGGCCGAATGAGCCGTCAACAAGCGGCCGGATAGGGGGCCACAAGCGGTCCAATAAGCAGCCGGATAAGAGGGCCAACAAGCGGTCCAATAAGCAGCCGGATAAGAGGGCCAACAAGCGGTCCAACAAGCAGCAGGATAAGAGGGCCAACAAGCGGTCCAGCAAGCAGTCGGGTAAGACGGCCAACAGGCAGCCAACAAGCGGTCGGAAAAGCGACCGAAAAAGGCGCGGTCAACAAACTGCCCGGCAAGCGGCGTAAGAGGCCTTCAAGCGAGCTACCCATGCAGCCGCAGATGCACCCGCAGCCGCACCCGCGCTTGCAACCGCACCCGCACACAAAGGAGTCCACGGATGTTCGAATTTGCAGGCAAGGTCGCGGTTATTACCGGCGCGGCGAGCGGCTTCGGCCACGCGTTCGCGCAAAAGGGCGCGGCGCTGGGAATGAAGCTTGTGCTCGCCGACGTGAACCCCGACGCGCTCGCGCAAGCTGTCGACGCGTTGCGCGCGGCAGGCGCCGAGGCGATAGGCGTGCCGACCGACGTGTCGAGCGCAACCCAGGTCGAGGCGCTCGCGCAAACCGCGCTCGATGCATTCGGCAAGGTGCATCTGCTGTTCAACAACGCGGGCGTGGGCTCGGGCGGCTTCCTGTGGGAGAGTTCGGCCAACGACTGGTCATGGGTATTCGGCGTGAACGTCATGGGCGTCGCGCATGGCGTGCGTGTGTTTGCGCCGATCATGCTGGCGCAGAACGAACCCGCGCATATCGTCAACACCGCATCCGTCGCGGGCCTGTTGTCGCCGCCTGCGATGGGCGTCTACAACGCGTCGAAACATGCGGTCGTGTCGCTCACCGAGACGCTCTATCACGATCTGCACATCGCGCAGGCCGGGCGTGACGCGAGCGGCCGCGTCGGCTGTTCGCTGCTATGTCCCGCGTTCGTGCCGACCGGCATCGCCGATGCCGAGCGCGCGCGGCCCGCTGATCTGCGCAACGAGAGCCGCCCGACGCGCTCGCAGATCGCCGCCGGCAAGCAATTGCAGCGTGCAGTGCAATCGGGCAAGCTCAGTGCCGCCGATGTCGCCGGCATCACGTTTGAGGCCATCGCCGCGCGGCGTTTCTATATCGTCACGCATCCGGCCATCATGGCGACGGTGAAACTGCGTCACGAGGACATCGAGCAGTTGCGCGATCCCACCGATCCGATGTCGCTGAAACCCGAAGTCAAGCACGCCGGTTCGGACTAAAAAAACCGCTTGCTGCGCGCAGTGCCGCGCGCCTCTTTTCAACCTTCGGCGCCTGAGCGCCATCCGACGTCACATGCCGCTGAATCCGAAGATCGAGCAGGTGCTCGACATGATCGCGCGCGCGAAGCGCCCCAAGCTCCATGAAATGACCGCGCAAGCGGCGCGCGCGTCTTATGAAAAAAGTGCGCCGATTCTCGAGATCGCGAGCGCGCCGATGTTCGCGGTCGAAGACCTGCGTGTACCGACGCGCGAAGGGGCAGCGATCCGCGCGCGTCTTTATCAGCCCGTCGAGCCGAGTTGGGCCGAGCCGGCTCCGGCATTGATCTACTATCACGGCGGCGGCTTCACGGTCGGCAGCGTCGATACGCACGATGCGCTGTGCCGAATGTTCGCGCGCGATGGAAAATGCGCGGTGCTGTCGGTCGATTACCGGCTCGCGCCGGAATACAAGTTCCCGACCGCCGTCGACGACGCCTTCGCCGCGCTCACGTGGCTGCACGCGCACGCCGCGGAATTCGGCATCGACACGAAACGGCTCGCGGTAGGCGGCGACAGCGCGGGCGGCACGCTGGCCACGGTCTGCGCGGTGCTGGCGCGCGATGCCGGCATCGACGTCTCGCTGCAATTGCTGATCTATCCGGGCACGACCGGCTATCAGCGGACCGATTCGCACTCGCGCCTCGCCGACGGCTTCCTGCTTTCCGGCGCGACGATCCGATGGTTCTTCGATCAATACGTGCGCGACGCGAGTGATCGTGACGACTGGCGTTTCGCGCCGCTCGACGGCAAGCGCGGCGCACCCGACTTCGGCGGACTAGCACCAGCCTGGATTGCGACCGCCGAATACGATCCGCTGAGCGACGAGGGCGACGCTTACGCGGCGAAACTGCGCAGCTATGGCAATGAGGTCACGCTCAGGCGCTACCCGGGCATGATCCACGAGTTCTTCAAGATGGGCGGCTTCGTGCCTGATGTCGCGCACGCGCACGCGGAGGCCGCCGCGGCGTTGCGCGCGGCCTTCGGGGTGGAATGATTACGCGATTTCCCGCTCGACGTTGAACGCGAAGCTGCGTTCGAAGTCGCCCGGCCGCACGATGCGGTGCGAGCCGTTGTCGTCGCTACGCTCGGCAACCGCCACGCTGACCATCTCCTCGTTGGCGAGCACCCGCAGCGCCGTCGTGCCGCGCGTGCCGTACTCGGGCGTTTCGATGAATGCCGCCGACAGCGCCCGTTCGCGCTCGAGCGCAATGCCGGTGGAGGGCAATTCATCGTCGGGGGCGACGCGCGGGTCACGCATCAGGTCGATCAGGCGCTCGAGCGGCGGCATCAGGTTGCGCGTGAGCAGCGCGCTCAACTCGGCCCGCTTTCTGACGAGCTTCGGCCACGCGGTGTCGAGTATCGCGTTCGAAATGCCGTGCGTGCCGGGCGCGAGCAGCGCCGGCGCGAGGTTCGAGCGGTTGCAGTACCAGGCGAGTTCGCGGCGCGTCCAGTCGCCGACCAGCAGGTTGAAGCCGTTGTAGATGTCGCCGGTTTGCGCCACGCGGTGCAGATAGGCAAGGGGCGTTTCATGCGCGCTGCCGTTTGCGCTTCCGTTCGAGGCGGAGTCGGCGGTCGAATCGGGATCGGAGTTCGCGCCAGAGTCTGGACCGGAGTTCACCCCGTAGTGCGCTGAAACCAGCCAGTCGCTGACGAGCGTGCCGCGGGTCGGCGCATCGGCGCGCGTTTCGTGCGGCGCGCGGTAATTGGTCAGCGCGGCAAAGCGGCCGTCGCGCGACATGCCGAGCCACGTTCCGCCGCCCAGCAGATCGCGGCCGGCCAGCACGCCCGGCGCATCACCCCACCAGGCGATCGGCTCGGCCGTGCGCCGGAAGAACTCATCGCGATTGGCGGCGAGCGTGAAGAGCGGGCCATCGACCGCATCGGGTCGCCAGTCGAAGACGATCAGGCACATCGGGGGCGTCTCCCGGTAGGGCGCTTTAAAAACAGGATCGCGCGCGGACAAAGATTCAGGCGAAGACGCCGGCAACAAGCAATGGCTTCACCAAGCGGCGCCTTTTCATCGAACTGCGCAGCGCGGCATCTTCGAGGCCGCTTAAACCTCGGTGGGCAGGCCGTACGGAAGCGCGAGGAACCGCAGCGCCGGGCCATCCGCCGCGCCCAGATGCACCGAGCCGCTTTCGAGCGCCGCGAGCTTGATCTCCACCAGCAGATCCACACCACCGTCGCGCGCCGCCGCCGCGTTCACCACCATGCCGCACGGCTGGCCCGGATCGTCCGACTGAAAAAGTTCGGCGCCGGCCTTCACGGTATCGAGTTCGCCCGCCACGTTGGCGAGCGACGTGCGCCGCTTGATCGTGCCGCGATACTGGCTGCGCGCCACCACCTCCTGGCCCGGATAGCAGCCCTTGCGGAAATTGACCGCGCCGAGCACGTCGAAATTGACCATTTGCGGCACGAACTGTTCGACCACCGGCTGCGTGATGCGCGGCTCGCCCGCGCGAATGTCGAGCCAGTCCCAAACCGCCGGCGAAACCTGCTTCAGTTTTTCACCGAGCAGCGGCAAGTGAGCTTCGACCTGCGCTTTCGGCCCGATCCATAGATAACGCAGACGCTCGGCCGCGTCGGGCACGCGAATCAGCGAGCCGGCCGCGCCGTCCACCTTCACGTGAACGCCGTCGGGCAGCGCGTCGAACACCCCGGAGAGCGCCTTGCGGACATCGCCCGCGAGGCCGATCACCGCGAGTTCGCCGCTGGCATCCACGAGTTTCGCCTTGGCGCGCAGGACAAACATGGACAAGCGCTTCTGCACTGCGGCCTGCACGTCTTTCGAGACCAGCAGGCGGATCGTGTCGCCGCTGCGCCACGTCAGAAACGACGCCAGCAGCCGCCCCTTTGCCGAGCAGTAGCCCGCAAGGCGCGCGTTGGCGGCGTCGAGATGCTGCGTGTCGTTGGTCAACTGTCCGTGCAGGAAGCTCGCGGCGTCGTCGCCGGTGGCGTCGATCACGCCGAACTGCATGAGCGCCATGTAGGCGCCGTGTTGGAGCACGGCGTCGAATTCATCGGCGGACGGACGCGGCAGCACCGGTAGTGCCGTGCCCGACTGACCTGACGGCGTGCCGGCGACTGCGGCGGGAACAGTGCCTGAAGGGGAGCCTGAAGGAGTGCCTGAAGCGGTAGTGAGCGGTGTGTTCATGGATTCCGGGAACAGTCAATTCTGACTTTAGCTAAGGCAAACAAGTATTATATGCAGTCCAACCCAGCCACGTTTCGCATGTCCCTCCTGAAGAAATGTTTGATAGCCGGCTCGATCGTCGTCGTGCTGGCCGCAGCCGCGATTGCTGGCGGATACCACTGGGCCAACAGCCCGCTCGAACTGAACCCCGCGCAACTCGACGTCACCGTCAAGCCGCACAGCAGTCTGCGCAGCGTCACGCTGCAGTTGAACCGCGGCGGCGTGCCGGTCGAACCCGAACTGTTTATCGTCATGACGCGGCTGCTCGGCCTTCAGAGCGAACTGAAGTCGGGCAATTACGAGTTCAAGACCGGCGTGACGCCGTATGAAGTGCTGCAAAAAATCGCTCGCGGCGACGTCAACGAATACGTTGCGACCATCATCGAAGGGTGGACGTTCAAGCGCATGCGCGCGGAACTGGACGCCAATCCGGCGCTCAAGCACGACAGCATCGGGATGGACGACGCGCAACTAATGAGCGCAATCGGCGCGCCGGAGGCGTCGCTCGGTAACGGCGAAGGGCTGTTTTTCCCCGATACATACCTGTTCGACAGGAACACGAGCGATCTCGACGTGTACCGCCGCGCATATCGGCTGATGCGCGCGCGTCTGGACGAAGCGTGGCTCGCGCGCGCGCCGAACCTGCCGTACAAGACGCCGTATGATGCGCTGATCATGGCGTCGATCATCGAAAAGGAAACCGGCAAGAAATCCGACCGGGCGATGGTCGCGGCGGTGTTCGCGAACCGTCTGCGCGCGGGCATGCCGCTGCAAACCGACCCAACCGTGATCTACGGCATGGGCGAGAGCTATACCGGCCACATCCGCAAGAAAGACCTGCAAACGGACACTCCCTACAATACCTACACCCGAATGGGCTTGCCGCCCACGCCCATCTCGCTGCCCGGGGTCGCGTCGCTGCAAGCGGCGATGAACCCCGCGCAAACGAGCGCGTTGTACTTCGTCTCGCGCGGCGACGGCAGCAGCATTTTTTCGGACACCCTCGGCGATCACAACAAGGCCGTGGACAAATACATTCGAGGGCAATAATGACGCGCGGCAAATTCATCACGTTCGAGGGCATAGACGGCGCCGGCAAGACGACGCATCTGGCCTGGTTCCGCGAGCGGCTCGAACAGAAAGTGGCGGCCACCGGCCGCTCAGTGGTCATGACACGCGAGCCGGGCGGCACGCCGCTTGGCGAGCAGATTCGCGAAATCGTGCTGCATCAGAAGATGGATCTCGAAACGGAGGCGCTGCTGATGTTCGCGCTGCGCCGCCAGCATCTGGCCGAAGTGATCGAACCTGCGCTCGCGCGCGGCGACTGGGTATTGTCCGACCGCTTCACCGACGCCACCTTTGCCTACCAGGGCGGTGGCCGCGGGCTGCCGCGCGACAAGCTCGAAACGCTGGAACGGTGGGTGCAGGGCGGCTTCCAGCCGGATCTGACGGTGCTGTTCGACCTCGCGCCCGAGATCGCCAACGAAAGGCGCAGCGCGGCGCGCGACCCGGATCGTTTCGAGAGCGAATCGACCGCGTTTTTCGACCGCACCCGGGCCGAATATCTGCGTCGCGCGGAAGAAGCGCCTTATCGTTTCGCTATCATTGACTCTTCGCAGAGCATTGCGCGAATCCAGAAACAACTCGAGCAAATGCTCGCAAGCCTTTGATTTTTAATTATCATAAGTGCAGCTGATACGAGCGCAACCGCTCATCTTTCACATCAAGTAGCGATTCTAACTGACTGAATTTAAAGAAAATAATGATTTATCCGTGGCAAACCGATGACTGGAACCGCCTGCAGCAATTGCGCGACCACTGGCCGCACGCGTTGCTGCTGCATGGGCAGGCGGGCATCGGCAAGCTGCGCTTCGCGCAGCATCTCGCCCAAGGTCTGCTGTGCGAGGACCGGCGGGCGAACGGCGAACCGTGCGGCGCGTGCGTCGCGTGCAACTGGTTCGCGCAAGGCAATCATCCTGATTACCGGATCGTCGTGCCGGAGGCGCTGGCCGCCGAAGCCGGCATCGGCAACGGCGCTGACGAGAAAGCCGAAAAAGCCGATACGGACGATGGCAAAAAAACGCGCGCGCCCAGCAAGGAAATCAAGATCGAGCAGATTCGCGGCTTGCTGGACTTCGTCGGCGTGGGTTCGCACCGCGGCGGCGCGCGCGTGGTCGTGCTGGCTCCAGCGGAAGCGCTGAACATCGCCGCGGCCAACGCGCTGCTGAAGACGCTCGAAGAACCGCCCGCGGGCGTCGTGTTCCTGATGGTGTCGGCGCGCATCGACCGGCTGTTGCCCACCATCATCAGCCGCTGCCGGCAATGGCCGATGAGCCTGCCGGCGCCGCAAGCCGCGACCCAGTGGCTCGCGGCGCAAGGCGTGGCTGAGGCGCCGGCGTTGCTCGCCGAAGCGGGCGGCGCGCCGCTGACCGCACTCGCGCTTGCCAGCGACGAAAACCGTGCGCTGCGCGACTGGACGCTCAAGCAACTGGCCGCCGGCCCCGAGTGCGACGCCTTTGCCTGCGGTGAGGCGCTGCAAAAGCTGCCGGTGCCGCTCGTACTCGGCTGGCTGCAACGCTGGATGTACGATCTGCTCGCGCAGCGCACGGCCGGCGCGCCGCGGTATTTTCCGCAGGCGTCGGCGGCGCTGACGCGCTGCGCGTCGCAAGCCGACGCGAGCGCGTTCGCCCGTTTCACGCGGGCGGTAACGCGTCAGCGGGCGGTCGAGAATCATCCGCTGAACGCACGGCTCGTGTTCGAGGAGCTGTTTCTTGGCTACCGCGAGCTCTTTGCGTGACGCGATGCCGCGCGGCCTTCCGCACGGCGAGCGTCGTGTCACCCGTTAGCGCGTTACCCGTTAGCCAGTCCTTCATTCCAATCAGAAAGCACCATGAGCCTGTCTTACCGCGATGCCACGCTCGACGATCTACCCGCCATCGTCGCCATTTACAACTCGACGGTAGCGTCACGCCAGGTGACCGCGGACCTCGAACCGGTCGGCGTCGAAAGCCGAATTGGATGGTTTCACGCGCATGGGCCGCAGAAACGTCCGCTGTGGGTCGTCGAAGATGCTGAACAACCCGGCCGCGTGATTGCGTGGCTCAGTTTTTCGGACTTCTATGGCCGTCCTGCCTATCAGCGCACCGCCGAAGTCAGCATCTATCTCGATGAGAGCGCGCGCGGCAAGGGCCTCGGCAAGCAGTTGCTGGCGGCCTCGCTGGCGGCGGCGCCGGCGCTGGGAATCGACACCGTGCTGGGATTTATCTTCGGTCACAATGAGGCGAGCCTGCGCCTCTTTCGCGGCTTCGGTTTCGACACGTGGGGCTCGCTGCCGCGCGTGGCCGTGCTGGACGGCGTCGAGCGCGATCTGGTAATCCTCGGCAAGCGCCTCGACGCGCACGGCGCGGCAGCCTGAGCCGCCTCGCGCCATTCATTTGCAGGACATCATCATGTTTGTCGATTCGCACTGTCACATCAATTTCGAAGGACTCGCCGACCGCCTGCCGCAGGTGCTCGAGAATATGCGCAGCCATTCGGTCACGCACGCGCTGTGTGTGTCGGTGGATCTCGAAACGCTGCCGTCCGTGCTCGACATCGCGAGCCGGCACGAGAACGTCTATGCGTCCGTGGGCGTGCATCCGGATCACGAGGACATGCGTGAGCCGAGCGTCGCCGAACTGGTCGAACTGGCCGAACATCCGAAGGTGGTCGCAATCGGCGAGACGGGCCTCGATTACTACCGCCTGGAAGGCCGCTCGATCGCCGACATGGAATGGCAGCGCGAGCGTTTTCGCACACATATCCGCGCCGCGCACGCGACCGGCAAGCCGCTCATCGTCCACACACGATCTTCGTCGGAAGACACGCTGCGCATCATGGCCGAGGAGTGCGCGAGCGAGCCGGGCGGCGTCATGCATTGCTTCACCGAGCCGTGGGCCGTGGCCGAACAGGCGCTCGCGCAGAATTTTTACATTTCGCTGTCGGGTATCGTCACGTTCAAAAGCGCGACGGATGTGCAGGACGTCGCGCGCCGCGTGCCTCTGGAGCGCCTGCTGATCGAAACCGATTCGCCGTACCTCGCGCCGGTGCCGTATCGCGGCAAGCCTAATGAACCTGCGTACGTCAGTTATGTCGGACGTTTCATTGCGCAGCAGCGCGAAATGACCGACGAGGCGCTGGCCGCCGCGACGACGCAGAACTTTTTCCGCCTTTTCAAGCTTCCGGCGCCGAATGGTGCGCGGTGAAAGACGCATAAATATCAATAGGATAGGGGCGAACCCTAAAGTAGAATATGACAAACGACTCGAAGTTGATCCACGCACGACAAGCCACCCAGACAGGCCGGGGCGCGTCGGCGCGCCGCGGCTTCTCGCGCGCCGCGTTGGCGGCCACGCTCGCGTGCGCCGCGCTGAGTTCGCTGATCGCCGCGCCGGTTCAGGCCGCGCCGATCGACTCGTTGATCAAATCGGTCAAATTCGACGACGTCGACGGCGTCAGGAAACTGCTTGCGAAGGGCATGGATCCGAACAGCGTCGATAACCAGGGCATGCCGCTTCTCGTGCTGGCCGCACGCGAGAAATCGGACAAGGTCGGCGCCGTGTTGCTCGCGAATCCGAAGACCAACGTCGAGATCGAGGACAAAGCCGGTGAAAACGCGATGATGATGGCCGCGCTGAACGGCGACCTGGACTTCGTCAAGCAGTTGATCGCCAAGGACGCCGAAGTGAACAAGAAGGGCTGGGCGCCGCTGCACTACGCCGCCGCGAACGGCCACGACGACATCGTGAAACTGCTGCTCGACCATTCTGCGTACGTCGATGCAGGCTCCCCGAACGGCACCACGCCGCTGATGATGGCCGCGCGAGGCGGTCATGTGTCGACGGTGAAACTGCTGCTCGACAACGGCGCGGACCTCACGGTCAAGAACCAGATTGGCCTCACGGCGCTCGATTTCGCGAAGACCTACAAGGAGCCGGACGTGGTCGAAGGCCTGACCGCGCGTCTGCAACAGATGCAGCAAAAGTAGAGCGCGCGGCGAAGCGGCGTGCGCCGGTCTTCGCCGCCGATAAGCCTGAAGATGGCGGCTGCCGGCCTGCTGCCGCATCGTAAAACAGTGCAGAATGACGACTTTGTTGCGGCGCGTGCGCGCGCCATCCGATTGCGGCAACAGACCGCCTGATAAACGACCCTGGAAAGGAACACCATGCTGCGGGCTTTGATTTTCGCCAGCGCGTTTGCCGTACCGTTATCGGCAGCCGCGTTTACGGGGGGCGACCTCAACAAGCTGTGCACCAAGACCGACGTGGCGTCGCGCAGTGCGTGCGCCGCGTACATCGAAGGCGCCGCCGACGGCATCTTCAATACCATCGACGCGATCGGCGGCACCACGGGGCCGCGCGTCGGACAGTATTTCTGCTTGCCGCAGGACGCGCGCTCGGCGCAACTCACGGATGCGGTACGCAAGTACATCGCGGAAAATCCGATCGTCGCGGGCTACAACGCGAGCACGGCGATCTCTCTGGGACTTGGCAAGGCGTTTCCTTGCAAAAGCGGAAGTTGACGCGAACTGAGATGCGCTGCGGCTCGCACGCGGCGCGTTGCTTTGCGATGTATCGGGTGTCTGGCCCATCCGGTGTATCAGACGTATCGGACGTCAAGCCGATTGGGCCGCTAGCGTTTGTCTCGCGGCGTTTGTCTCGCGGCGTTTGCGTTGAAGCGGCGGTTTGCGTTAAAGCGGCGTTGCGATTGCGTTTGCCGCATGCCGCGAACACGTTCCACGATGAGCCGGGCGCCACTATTAGCGGGCGGCACCGGCTCCAGAAGCGGGCCGCTGGATTTGATTCGCACCCGCGTCGAAGGCGCCTCACGGTGTTTTTCACCGCGCTTTCACGAGCGCGCCCGACAGGTTTATCCCGCGGCGCGCATCACGCTGTGCTGGCGCCGCGCCTCATCGCCGCCGGCCTGTCCACACTCAATCGAAAAGGAGATTGTCCCCTTCATGCCTTTTCTCGATGAACTCAACCACCTTGACCGCATCGCCGAAGCGCCACTGCATACGTGGCTCGGCGCATTGATCGTCTCGATCGTCGCCGTGCTGGTCGCGATCGGCGTGCACCGCGTGGGCGCCCGTATCGTCACGCGGATCGCTCGGCCTTATCCGCTCACGAGCGTCGTGCTCCGCTATATCGACAAGCCGTCGCTGTTCGTGCTGATCATCCTCGCTCTCGAAGCCGTATGGTGGGAGGCGCCGGACACGCTCACCTTCATCTCGCCGCTGCGCGACGCCGCGGCTATCGCGCTGATCGGCGCGTTGACGTGGTTGTCCGTGCGTTCCGCGGCGGCCATCGGCGAGGCCATCATCCAGGCCCATCCGCTTGATACCGCCGACAACCTGCAGGCGCGCCGCATCCACACGCAGGCGAGGGTGCTCGCACGTTCGGTGATGCTCGTGATCGTGATTGTCGGCGTCGGCGGCGCATTGATGACCTTTCCGAATGTCCGGCAGATCGGCGCGAGCCTGCTTGCGTCGGCGGGCGTGGCAGGCCTCGTTGCCGGTATCGCGGCGCGGCCGGTCCTCGGCAATCTGATTGCCGGCTTGCAGATTGCACTCTCGCAGCCAATCCGGCTCGACGATGTTGTCGTTATTCAGGGCGAATGGGGGCGTATCGAGGAGATCACCGGCACGTATGTATCGGTGCGTCTGTGGGACCAGCGGCGGCTGATCGTGCCGCTGCAATGGTTTATCGAAAACCCGTTCTCGAACTGGACGCGCAGCAGTTCGCAAATTATCGGCACGGTGTTTCTCTACGTCGATTACCGGATGCCGCTCGCGCCGCTGCGCGAGGAACTCGCGCGCATCGTCGAAGCGGCGCCCGAGTGGGACCAGCGCGTGCAGGTGCTGCAAGTCACCGAGGGCACCGAGCGCTCGATGCAATTGCGCGCGCTCGTCAGTTCGCTCGATTCGGGCCTGAACTGGGATTTGCGTTGTCGCGTGCGGGAGGGACTGCTCGACTTCATCCAGAAGCACTATCCGCAGTATCTGCCGCGCGCGCGTGCGGAAGTGTCGGCGGAACTCGAAAACGGCAAGGGCGAACCGCTCGACTGGGTGCCGCGTGGCGCGCGCACGCCGGCCGGCAGCACGGCGGCGCATACTGAGGCCGACCCGGTGGCGAGCCGCCCCGGGCAGGCGGCCAGCGCGGCAACGCCGGCACACAAGGTAAAGGAAACGGCCTAGCGGGCGGCAGACAGGCGGCTGGCAGGACAGCGTGCGTATGGCCTGCGCAGAGCGACGCGCTGAAAGCGCTGAGCGATGGATGGACCGGCGGAAAACTGGTGGCGGAAACGTCTGAAAGACTCGCGACGAATGCGTAAAGGAAAAGCCGAAAAGCTCGTGAAAAGCGTTTGCACCGGGCTTTCGGCTCCGACTGCCTGTAGTCCGATGCAACCGATCGGTCGTCAAGGGGTCGAACCGTCGACTTACTTATGAACCTGGCGCGGCATGGCGTGCACTCTGCGAAAAAGTTGTCGTGGCGCCGGCTGCACTGTGGCAAATGCCGCGCCAAACAAGGAGGACTTGCAACATGGGCCGACTGATCGTCGTGTCGAATCGCGTCGCAACGCCAACGGAAACCAAAGGATCGGCGGGCGGCCTTGCTGTCGGCGTGTTCGGTGCGCTGAAGGATGCGGGAGGCGTATGGTTCGGATGGAGCGGCGACGTGGTCAGCGAGACCGTCGCCAACGCGGGCCCGACGCTCGAACAGGATGGCGCCGTCACCTTCGCCACCGTGGGCCTCACGCGCAAGGACTACGACCAGTACTACCGCGGCTTTTCAAATGCGACGCTGTGGCCGGTGTTCCACTACCGCAACGACCTCGCCCGTTATGAGCGCGAGGAGTACGCGGGCTACCGGCGCGTCAACGCGTGGCTTGCCCACAAGCTGATCAAGCTGCTCGAACCCGACGACGTGATCTGGATTCACGACTACCACCTGATCCCGTTCGCCGAAGCGCTGCGCAGCGAAGGGATCACGAACCGCATCGGCTTCTTTCTGCACATTCCGTTTCCGGCGCCGCAGATCCTGCTCAACATTCCGCCGCACGAGGAACTGGTGAAGTCGCTGTCGTGCTACGACCTGCTGGGTTTCCAGACTGCGACCGATCAGGAGGCGTTCCACGACTACGTGACCCGGCACGCGCGCGGCACGGTGTCCAACGGCATGGTCGAAGCGTTCGGCCGCAAGCTGCGTACGGGCGTGTACCGCATCGGCGTATTTCCGGACGAGATCGCCGAGCAGGCGAAGCGCTACGAAAGCCGTCAGCATGTGCTCGATCTGAAGCAGAGTCTCGAAGGCCGCAAGCTGATCATGAGCGTCGACCGGCTCGATTATTCGAAAGGGCTCGTCGAACGTTTTCGCGCGTTCGAGCATCTGCTGGAACGCTCGCCCGAATGGCGCGGCAACGTCACGCTCGTGCAGATTGCGCCGCCCACGCGCTCCGACGTCGCCACCTACCAGAAGATCCGTCAGGATCTGGAGTACGAAGCAGGGCGAATCAACGGGCGGTATTCAGGACTCGACTACACGCCGATCCGCTACCTGAACCAGCAATACGACCGCTGGAAATTGATGTCGCTGTTCCGCGAATCGCAGATCGGCTTCGTCACGCCGTTGCATGACGGCATGAACCTCGTCGCGAAGGAATATGTCGCCGCGCAAAATCCGGACGATCCGGGCGTGCTCGTGCTGTCCATTTTCGCGGGCGCGGCGGATGAGCTCACAGGCGCGCTGCTCGTGAATCCGCACGATGCGATCGGCATGTGCGAGGCGTTGCAGCGCGCGCTGCAAATGCCGCTCGACGCGCGTCAGCGGCGTCATGAGATCAACATGGCGGCGCTGCGCAAGAACGATCTTGGCGTGTGGCGCGACAGCTTCCTGCGCGATCTGCGTAGCGTGCCGGTGCAGGAGCCGGGCAAGGGCGGCGGCCACAAGTGATGGATTGCTCGAAACGGCACAGCGCGCGCATGGACCGGCAGCGCGAGCACGGTGGCATAGCAAGCGCGCCCCGACAGGCATCGCATCCGTGGATGGCGGCGTGCTGAGCGCGCTCGCCATCGCGGGTTACCGGTCGTTACGCGAATTGATCGTGCCGCTCGGCCGGCTCAACGTCATTACAGGTGCGAATGGCAGCGGCAAGTCGAGCGTATATCGTTCGCTGCGTCTGCTTGCCGACACCGCGCGTGGCGGCGTGATCACCTCGCTCGCGCGCGAAGGCGGCTTGCCGTCCACCTTATGGGCCGGTCCCGAGCGTTTTTCGCGGGGCATGCTGAGCGGCGAATTCGAGGTTCAAGGCACGACCCGCAACGCACCGGTGAGCCTGCGGCTCGGGTTCGCGGGCGAACAGTTCAGTTATGCGATCGATCTCGGGCTGCCGCATCCGGGTACAAGCCAGTTCGTGCTCGATCCCGTCATCAAACGCGAGTGCATCTGGAGCGGACCTGTGCTGCGGCCTTCGGCGTTGCTGGTCGACCGGCACGGCGCGGCGCTGCGCACCCGCGATGAAAACGGCGACTGGCAAACGGTCCCGCAGCCGGTCGCGAGCTTCGACAGCATGATGACCGAGTTCGCCGACCCGCGCTCCGCGCCGGAGATGATCGCGGTGCGCGAGCAGATCCGCTCGTGGCGCTTCTACGACCATTTCCGCACCGACGCGGACGCGCCCGCGCGCATGCCGCAAATCGGCACGCATACGCCGGTGCTGTCCGACGACGGCGCCGATCTCGCCGCGGCTTTGCAAACCATTCGCGAGATCGGCGATCCGGCGGCGCTCGATGCCGCGATCGACGATGCGTTTCCCGGCTCGCGGCTCGAGATCGCGACACAGGACGGCCGCTTCGAAGTGCTGATGCAGCAACACGGCCTGCTACGCCCGCTGAAGGGCGCGGAATTGTCGGACGGGACTTTGCGCTATCTGTTGCTGGTGGCCGCACTGTTGACGCCGCGTCCGCCTGCGCTGCTGGTGCTGAACGAGCCGGAAACCAGTTTGCATCCGGACCTGTTGCCGGCGCTCGCACGCCTTATTACGCAGGCCGCCGCACATTCGCAGGTACTCGTGGTGTCGCACGCGGCGCGGCTGATCGCGGCACTCGAACGCGAAGACGCGAGCGAATCGATCGTGCTCGAGAAGCACTTTGGCGCAACGCGTCTCGCGGATGCGGACGAGCGCGACCTGCCGGCGTGGAAGTGGCCGGCCCGCTGAAGGAGCAAGGGCGCAGCGGATGCGCGCGTATTTCGCTGCTCCGCGCGATGTAAGCTGAATGTAACAGCGCCCAATAAATGCAATACCGGGCGCTTTTTAGCCCCTACCAGGGAATAATGCTCCGATGCATGTGGTGCGCGCGCCGCCGCCCGCGCATCAATCGAAGGACGAAAGACCGGCGCTCAGATTCGGCGCCACTGACGGCGAGCGCGGCAAAAGTTCGTGTCTGAACATAAGTCGGGCCGCAAGCCATCAGTTTACGGAGACAACTATGAAGATTGCGCAGATCGCCCCCTTGACCGAATCGGTGCCGCCGAAGCTGTATGGCGGCACGGAGCGCGTCGTGTCGTACATCACCGAGGCGCTCGTCGAACTCGGCCATGACGTGACGCTGTTCGCAAGCGGCGACTCCGTGACGAGCGCCAGGCTCGAGGCCGTATGGCCGCGCGCGCTGCGCCTCGATCCCGGGATTCGCGACCGCGTGGCGCCGCACATGCTGTTGATGGAACTCGTGCGCCGCCAGGCCGAGGATTTCGACGTGCTGCATTTTCACCTGGACTATTACTCGTTCTCAGTCTTCAAGCGCCAGGAGACGCCGTTCGTCACGACCATGCACGGCCGTCTCGATCTGCCCGAACAACAGCCGGTGTTCGACACGTTCAACACCGCGCCGGTCATTTCGATTTCGAATGCGCAGCGGCATCCGTTGCCGCAAGCGCGCTGGCTGACCACGGTTTATCACGGCCTGCCTGAGCAGCTTTACACGCCGCAGCCGGTCGAGCAGAAGTACCTCGCTTTCCTCGGGCGCATTTCGCCTGAAAAACGCGTCGATACTGCGATCCGCATTGCCGGGCGTTGCGGCATGCCGATTCGCATCGCCGCCAAGGTCGACACCGCGGATCGCGAATATTTCGAGCGCGATATCCGGCCGCTGCTGGACTTGCCGCACGTCGAGTTCATCGGCGAGATCGCCGATCATCAGAAGGCCGACTTCCTGTCGGGCGCGCATGCGCTGCTGTTTCCGATCGACTGGCCGGAGCCTTTCGGCCTCGTCATGATCGAGGCAATGGCTTGCGGCACGCCGGTCGTTGCGTTCAACCGTGGCTCGGTGCCGGAAGTGCTCGAAGACGGGCTGACGGGTTTTATCGTCGAAGACGAAATCGGTGCCGTTGCAGCGGTCAACCGCTTGCACAAGATGCCGCGTGCGGGCGTGCGGCAACGCTTCGAGGAGCGCTTCACATCGCACCGGATGGCGCAGCAGTATGTGGATGCGTATCAGTCGGTGATCCGCGCGCAGAAGCGTTCGCGCTTCAAAGTGGTGGACAGCTCGGGGCGTTGATCGCCGCGAGCGGGCGCGGCGGCCGGTTCAGCACGGCCGGCCATTTGCGCAGCGTGCGGATTTTGCCGATTATTCATCGTGCGAATTTGCGTTGGGCCCGGCAGCGTTGCTGTTGTGCCAGCGAAGGTCCAGCTGCAGGTCTAACGCAAAACGCCGACAAGGCCGGCGCCCACAGCGCAACCGACCTCTTGCCGAGATTTCGCGCGCGGCGTCAAATGGGGCGGATCTAACCTGGCAGGCGCGCGCCCAGCTCGCGCTCCCGGGCACCGTTGCAGGGATCACGCACATCAGGCGCCCCGCAAACGTCCAGGCGTTATGCCAAGCCGCTAGCGAGCCGCCACGTCCCTTAAATTTTCAGGCGCGAAACCTTTGTGCCCTGCAGCGACAGGTCGCCCATCAATCCGGCATTGGTCAGCACGAATACCTCGACGGGCGCCGTGGCCGTGTTGCTGTCGATCGCGCCATTCGCGCCCATCTTCACTAACGCGACCGACGCGTCGCCGCCCACCGACCAGCCGTCGGCATTGCGGAATTTGTCGAGTGCGTCCTGCGTCATGAACAGGAAGATGATGGCCTTCGATTGCGCGCCGGCTTGCAGGCCGAACGAGCCCGAGATCGTGCTGTAGTAGCCGACCGTGCTGCCGCCCACGCGCAGCGAGCCTTCGCCGTACTGGCCGCCGACAATGAAGCCCGCTTGCAGCACAGACGGGAACACGAGCACGCCGCGCGCCTTCGAGACGAGTTCACGCGAGCCCTTCACGGTCGTGTACAGCCTCGACATGGTGCCTTCGACGCTGGCATCGATCGACTGGCGTTTGGATGCGTCGGTGGCCGCGGTGTCGTGGCCGCCCGTATTGGTGGTACAACCGGCGAGTGCAAGGCCTCCGAAAGCGAGCGCAGCGGTAGTCTTCAACATGAAGTGTCGTCTTTGCATCGTTTTTCTCCGTATGGTTCCGGGGCGCAGCCGCGGAAGTCGCGCGGCTGCCTTTGAGTTATATCACACGGCGCGCCAAATGGCGCCCTTGCGCGCAAGGCGAAAGCCTTATGCGGCGGGGCTTTGCGGCACATCCGAAAAGACGCGCTGTAAATTTGACCGGCCCCGCGGCTCGCCCTCGCGGGTCGCACAATGCGCAATCGAACGGCTTTCAGCGCCAGGCATTTCGACGGCGCCAGCCCGGCGGCGGGAGGATGGAAAGGCGCGCCCGCGCCCATTTTTACCGATTCGGGCACCGGCAATTCGCGTTGCAATCGAATCGGAAGTGTTGCCTCAATGCAGCAGACTCGCGACGTCCGCATGCTATCAGCCGTGGTTGGCCGGGCTCTTGACCGGCGACGGGCGCCTCAACGCGCGGCGCACCCCGCCGATCACCACACCGATGAAAAGCAGCGTAATCGCCGGCACGATCCAGTAGCCGACAAACGCATGCCATAGATAAGCCATCAGAGTAGAGCGGCGCACACCGTATTCGTTGCGCGCGTCCTGCTGACGCGGCGCGTTGGCCGCGAGCACATCGGCGGGACAACCGGCGGCTTGCGCCTCGTCGGGCTTGCCGTGGCAGCGGGCGGGGGCGCCCGCGGCGCGCTGTGCGTCGGTGAAATTCCAGGTGGTCAGCGCGCGCTCCAGGTCGACGGCGTTGTAGGCCATCTCCTCGCGAATTTCGCTGACTGCAACGATCGCCACGGGCACGGCCCAGAATACGATGACGACCAGCCACCGCCTCAACCAGCGGTTTTTATGCTTCGATACCATCCTTGCCTCCAATCGATGCTTTGCGGCATCAACGACAAGATGGCGGCCCGTATGAATGTTGTGTGAGGGTGGGCCGTCTCCGCAGCCATCATAGAAGAAAAACGGCGCGTTCGGGCAGCGGCACCGCGAAGGGCGGGCGAAGCGGGGAAGTGAAAAACGCAAACAGTGTGACGCGATAATCGAGCGCCGCGCGAGGCACGCGGCGCTGTCCGACAAAAACCGCCGCTTAGTTAGCCGGCGCGGACGACAGGCAGCTCTTCATGAACGTCTTGCGTTCGTCACCTTTCTTGCCGGTGGCCTGCACGTTGCACGCCTTCATCTTGTCCTGCTGGCTCATCGGCGCGGCGGCCGGCTTGGCCGACAGGCAGGTTTTCATGAACGCCTTGCGCTCGTCGCCTTTCTTGTCGGCGGCCTGCTTGTTGCAGTCTGCCATCTTCGTTTGCTGGCTGTTCTGTGCGAACGCGGGCGAGGCGAGTACGGCGCCGAGTACCAGTGCAACGATTGCGGATTGAGTTTTCATGTGACACTCCATCGGTGTGGAAACGTTTGTGGTCTTCATGCACGTGGGCGTCGACGGCATCCGGCCCTCGGCAGGTCCATTATGGCAAATGCTGTCTGCATCAACGGTCAAAACCGCGTTTGCGTTGACAGCGTCGGCCGCGCGTTTTCCCTGACGGAGCGGCGCTTGCGCCATTCGCACGATTGAAACTGGCGCAATCACGGAGATGCCATTATGTTATGCATTGCAGATTAAATCGACAATGCAATTCGGCTTTAATTCGCATGTTGCAGTCGCAGGCGAACGCGCTCAAAAATTCGCGCTGCATTGATTCATTTGCTGCGCGTGCACATGAATGGCAATTCGTAAGGAAATCCTGAGAGAAAATACCCTAAAACCGATTGACACGCAGCGTTGCGCATTTGCCGGCTGTGCCGTGATATCAAGCAAACCAGAGGAGCTTGTCATGCACTATCTATTGAGTTATGACCTCGTGCCAGACTATCTGGAACGGCGCGGCGCACACCGCGAGCGGCATCTGAAGCTCGCGTGGGCCGCAGCAGAGCGCGGCGAACTGCTGCTCGCCGGCGCATTGACCGAACCGGCCGACACTGCTGTGCTGCTCTTTACCGGCGACTCGCCAGCAGCCGCGCAAGCCTTTGCAGAAGCGGATCCCTACGTGCAAGCCGGTCTCGTTACCCGTTGGCGCGTGCGCGAATGGACGACCGTGGTAGGCGAGGGCGCGGCGAGTCCTGTCCGCTAGAAGACGCCAATTAGCGCGTAGGCGCGGCGCCGCGCCTACGCTGTTCACGGAGGCTAGACACAGAGGCTAGAAGGCCGGGTTGCCACATCGGTGTCACCAGACGCTGGCACCGTTGACTCGATGCACGCGCAACGAACGGGGCATGCAGGCGTGCAAAAACTCTGTGGAATTACCGCGCGATGCATCTGTCGAATTCGCATGGGGCTATTCGCGGCTTTTGCTATTTTCGCTGCTCGCAATAGCAAATTCGGTGCTATCGCAGGAAGTATTTCCGTTACCGCATCGCGTGAAATGGTCGAGTGAAGAGTACAAGTTGTTTCTATCCGTAACACTTGTCTCAACGATATTCACGAAAACCCTGGTGATGGTATGCTTCGTGCACAAATTCTCCCACGCACGAGTGAGACCACGTTTTGTGCTTCGCAATAGGGACAAACCGCACTAACACAGGGCGGTATTGATCACCAAACAAAACGTACAAGACATATTTGTGCAACCGAGGGCTACACATGGATCGTGAAGGTTGAATCCGTGGTCAGCCCAAAGCCGCGGCCAGGCCAGGCTGCGTGGAGAAAATCACATGTTTTTCGATGAGCTAAGCAATGACGAATGGGCGCTGCTGGCAGCGCTTGTCTCCGATGAGCCGGCCGTCCGTCTGAACCGACGCGGGCGGCCCCGCGCCGACCCACGTGTCGTGGCCAATGCCGTGTTATGGATTCTGACTACTGGAGAGCCCTGGTCGAAGCTGCCGGGCCGCTATCCGTCGGGTCCCACTTGCCGGCGCCGTTTCGAAGAATGGCAGTTGAACGGCACGCTGCTCGAGATGGTTCGGCTCCTGTCCAGAACCGGACGTACCTTCGCGTATGTCCCGCAACCGGCGGTCCCGGCTGCGGCCAAACCGGCGGGTAAGCCAGCGCTGCCGGTGACGGAAACACCGGGTGCGCGCGACGAGAATCTGCGTGGTGTGTCGTGGAAGAGCCCCGAGTCCTGGCAAGCGCCGGGCACGAACGGCAACGCCTCGAATATGCAGCACGCGGCGGGCGCGTCCCACACGCGCAACTGGCGCTCGGCCGACCCCATCGCGGACATCACGCGTCAGCTGGCAGGTATCGACAACGCCGCGCCGTCTGAAACGTCCACACAGGCCGCATCGCAGGTGATAACGCGCGCGCCGGCCTTGCCCACGCCATCGGTCGTCTACGCGCCGCGCCCCGCGCTGCGTGTCGACCTGCACGCAATGGACGAAGCCAGCGCGGTCGGCACGGCCATGCAGGGTTTGAACTCGGCGATTGCCTCGGCGCGCACAATGCCCGCGGCGGCTGTGCAGCGCAGTCCTTTGTCCACGAGTCTCGCGCCGCGCGGCCGGCAAGTTGCCGAGCGCCACGGCTATCTGATCTACGTCGCGGCCGAGCGTGTGCCTAACGCAATGTACCGCGCATGGGCGGAGATCATGAAGGAGGGCAGGCGTGTCGAGCGATCGGGCCTCGTCGGGCCGCGCTTCGCGGATGCACAGGCCGCCGAGCATTATGCGTTCGAGTGGGCGGCGCAGTGGATCGATCGCGAGTGCTTGACCCTGGCTGCGGCCGAAGCAGCGCCGCAGGCCCGCACGCCGCAACCGCATGCAACGCCCATGCAGACGCACAAGGCCGCGTATGCGCCGAATGCATCGGTGACTCATGCGCCGTATGCGACGGCGCCGGCTCGTCCGTTGCCCGGCACGCGTCATTTGCCGGAACCGGTCGCCGCGCATCACGGTGCGTCGTTGCATGGTCCTCTGAATACATTTCGCGGACCGCTGCGGCGTTATCCCGGCGAACCGGCCGTTGCTGTGACAGCGGCAGGCGCGACGACGATGGTAAGTGCGGTAAATGCAGCAAACGCGGCATCAAGCGCAGCGGCAAGCACGGCAGCCCATGCGGCCACCGAGCGCGACAAGGCGGAGCGTTTTCCGTCGTACACAGAACTCATCTCCCATGCGGGATGAGCAGGCAGTACCCCGCGGCTGTCGGAGCAACCGCCGCAGGTTCCCGCTTCATTCGCTGTGATCATTCGCTGTGATCATTCGCTGTCGTCAGTGGCTGTCGTCGGTCGCTCTACCCAACGCTGTTCCTGCAAGTGACCTCGCGTGCCTGATTCAGTGCGTTACTGGCGTCCGTAGGTATCGTCGAAGCGCACGATATCGTCTTCGCCGAGATACGAACCGGATTGCACCTCGATCATTTCGAGCGGCATCTTGCCGGGGTTCTCGAGACGGTGCGTAACGCCAAGCGGGATATAAGCCGATTCGTTTTCGGAGACGATAAAACGCTCTTCACCTCGCGTGACGAGTGCGGTGCCGCGCACAACGATCCAATGTTCGGCGCGGTGATGATGCATTTGCAGCGAAAGGCGAGCGCCCGGTTTCACGACAATGCGCTTAACCTGGAAGCGCTCGCCGGTATCGACGGAATCGTAGTTGCCCCACGGGCGATGCACCTTGCGATGGTTCGCCGCTTCAATGCCGCCCTCGCTGCGAATGCGGCCCACGATCTTCTTGACGTCCTGCACGCGCGACTTATCCGCGACGAGAATCGCGTCGGCCGTTTCGACGACGACGAGATCGCGCGTGCCCACGCAGGCAATCAGGCGTCCTTCCGAATGGGCGAAGGTGGAGGAGGCGCCTTCGAACATCACGCGGCCGCGGCCCACGTTCTGCTCGGCGTCTTTCTCCGAGATGTCCCAGATCGCGTCCCACGAGCCCACGTCCGACCAGCCCGCCTGCAACGGCACGACCACGCCTGACAGGGCGCCCTGTTCGTTGCCGAGCTGCTCCATCACCGCGTAGTCGATCGAGTTCGAAGGGGACGCACTGAACGCATCGCGCTGCAAGCGGAAAAAGTCGCCGTCGGACTTGCCGCCCGCGTATGCCGCGTCGCACGCTTCGTAGATCGCCGGCTGGAAGTGGCGGATCGCCTTCAGCCACGTCGATGCGCGCATGATGAAAATGCCGCTATTCCACCAGTATTCGCGCGATTCGATATAGCGCTGCGCCAGTTCGAGATGCGGCTTTTCGACGAAGCGGTCGAGCTTGTGCGCGGCGACCGGAGCGCTTGCATCGGCGGCGTCCGCTCCTGGCATTTCATCAGGATTGCCAGGCATGCCGATAGCCGCACCGATTCGAATATAGCCATAGCCCGTTTCCGCGCGTGTCGGCACGATACCCATCGTGACGATATGGCCCGCCGCAGCATGCTGCACGCCCGCGGCCACCGCGGCATGAAATCCGTCGATGTCGGTTACCGCGTGATCCGCGGGCATCACGACCATGATGCCGTCCTCGTCCTGCGCGGCAATCGAAAGCGCGGCCACGGTCAGCGCGGGCGCCGTATCGCGGCCTACCGGTTCCAGAATCAGCCGAGTGGGTTTGCCGCTCGTGCGTAACTGCTCGGCGGTCGTGAAGCGCTGCTCTTCGTTGGCCACCACGACGAGTTGCCCGGTGAGCGGATAGCCGGCCTCGAGCCCGTCGAGACGGCGCGTGGTCGATTGCAGCAGCGAATCTTCGCCGAGCAGGCCGATCAGCTGCTTGGGATGCTGCTCGCGCGACATCGGCCACAAGCGCGTGCCCGAGCCGCCCGCCAGAATCACGGGATGAACCTTGAGCTTGACGTGAGTGGATGTCACTTGCGTGGACCGGGTGTCGGCGGACGTTGCCGTAACCGGAGCTGTCATGATGGACTCCTCGGGGCTGGATGAATGCATCGAGTTTTATCACGAAGCGCGAAATCAATAAAAGCGCGTTAATTGGAAACTATATAAAGCGCGCTATAAAATCCGTCACATTCGTGAACAAAAAATGTCGTCATTATTTTTCAAAAAATAAAATTACAGATAAAAATCAGATGGATAATTTTTGTGCTGGCGCATGAGCCGGAATGCGGCCCGGTTCTTGGCGCACGCGTATCGCATGAACACGGCTGCATGCTCCTATCACGCCGAAATCGCCCATATTGCAGCATTTTCCCGGTAAAAACTGCCGCACAAAATGACAAAAAATGGCGAATTTTTGACCGATACATTTTGAGATTTTTGCGGCCTTGCGGAGCGAATTTTAATAACGCTTTATCTATACCTGAGAAGGACATTCACTCATTCCGAGACGCGTTTTTCACTGCGGCCGAGCATCGGCTTAGCAAAGTGGGAAACGGAATTGCAATTAGCACGGCTTCAATCGGTTTCGCGTCGGGCAATTATTCGCCAACGCGAGTACCGGCGTTGTGCGTGCTGCTGCCGGAGCGATTGAGCCTGGGTATTCCAGGCAACCCGCCGACTAACCAACGGGATGGCACTTGACTGACGAACTGAGGGGCAGCGCATGCTGAGCGTTCTATCGAGAATCATCGACGTCGCGATGGTCGCGCTCGGCGCCGCAATCGCGGCGGCCGTGCACAACGGGAAAGTCGTGTGGCTGGACGATATGCAAAGCGTTTCGCTCGCGTTCGACGTTCTGCTGGCGGTGGTGTTTTTCCCGGCGCTCGGCATCTATCAGTCATGGCGCGGCAAGCCGCTGTACGACCTGCTGTGTCGCGTCGCGGGCGGCTGGGCAATGGTCGAAGTCACCGGTGTGCTGATCAGTTTCAGCCTGCACCTCGCGGACAGCCTGTCGCGCCTGTGGCTCGTCTACTGGGCGCTCGTGACCATCGTGCTGCTGATCGTCACGAAGGTGATCGTCTATTCGATTCTGCGCGGGCTGCGCCGCGAGGGTTTCAATCAGCGCGCGGTGGCGATTGTCGGCGGCGCGCCGTACGGGCGCTTTCTGATCCAGCAGATGCGTAGCCATCCGGATGCGGGCTTTAGCCCGGTCGTGGTGTTCGACGAGGACGGCACGATCAACCACTATGAAGACCCCGACGCGGCTGACGCAATCGAAGACGTCCCCGTCGAGCGCGACTATCAGCGCATGATCCAGCTGGTGCGCCAGCGCGCGATCCGCGAGTTGTGGCTCGCGCTGCCGATCTCGAAGGAGAAGCAGATCCATCGCTTCGTGATGGATCTGCGCAACGACTTCGTGAACATCCGCTTCATTCCGGACGTGCGCAGTCTCACGCTCTTCAATCAGCCGATGGTCGAACTCCTCGGTGTGCCGGCGATCAACCTGGCGGCGTCGCCGATCACCGATTTGCGCGTGCTGCCCAAGCGCATCTTCGACCGCCTCTTTGCGCTCGCCGCATTGACCGCGCTTGCTCCGTTGATGCTCGTGATCGCAGCGATGGTCAAGCTCAGTTCGCCCGGTCCCGTGTTCTTTCGCCAGAAGCGCAAGGGCATCGACGGACACGAGTTCGAGATCTACAAATTCCGCTCGATGAAGATGCACAAGGAAGAGGCCGGCAAGATCACCCAGGCCACGCGGCGCGACCCGCGCATTACCGCGGTGGGCGCGTTCCTGCGTCGCACGAGCCTGGATGAGTTGCCGCAATTCATCAACGTGCTGCGCGGCGAAATGTCGGTGGTCGGGCCGCGTCCGCATGCGCTCGAACACGACGACATCTACAAGGATCTGGTGAAGGGCTACATGCACCGCTATCGCATCAAGCCGGGCATCACGGGATGGGCCCAGATCAACGGCTATCGCGGCGAAACCGACCGCATCGAAAAGATGATGGGGCGCGTGAAGCTCGATCTGTACTACATGCAGCACTGGACCTTCTGGCTCGACATCAAGATCGTCGTGCTGACGCTGTGGAAGGGCTTTGCCGGTAGCAACGCATATTGAACCAACTCAAATTTCCTGCGAGGTAACACATGAACCTGACGATCATCGGTAGCGGCTACGTAGGCCTCGTGACGGGCGCATGTCTGGCCGACATCGGCCACGACGTGTTCTGTCTCGACGTCGATCAGCGCAAGATCGACGTGCTCAACAACGGCGGTGTGCCGATCCATGAACCGGGTCTGCAGGAGATCATCGCGCGCAATCGCAAGGCCGGACGCCTGACGTTTTCGACCGATGTCGAAGCTGCGGTCGCGCACGGCGACATCCAGTTCATCGCGGTGGGTACGCCGTCGGACGAAGACGGCTCCGCCGACCTGCAATACGTGCTCGCCGCTGCGCGCAACATCGGCCGCCATATGACGGGCTTCAAGGTGATCGTCGACAAGTCGACGGTGCCCGTCGGCACCGCCTCGCGCGTGCGTGAAGCGATCGCGCAAGAGCTCGAGATGCGCAATCTCGATCACATGTTCTCGGTCGTGTCGAACCCCGAATTCCTGAAGGAAGGCGCGGCGGTGGAAGACTTCACGCGGCCCGATCGCATCGTGCTCGGTTGCGATGAGGACGTGCCCGGCGAAAAAGCGCGCGAGTTGATGAAGCGCCTCTACGCACCGTTCAATCGCAATCGCGAACGCACGCTCTATATGGACGTGCGCTCGGCGGAGTTCACCAAGTACGCGGCCAACGCGATGCTCGCCACGCGCATTTCGTACATGAACGAGCTCGCTAATCTGGCCGATCGGGTGGGCGCCGATATCGAGGCCGTGCGTCGCGGCATCGGTAGCGATCCGCGCATCGGCTATGACTTCCTGTATGCCGGTTGCGGCTACGGCGGTTCGTGCTTCCCGAAAGACGTGCAGGCGCTGATCCGCACGGCCGCCGATCACGACGCGAACCTGCGCATTCTCGAAGCGGTGGAAGCGGTCAACGACACGCAGAAGAAGGTGCTCGCGCAGAAGATCGTCGCGCGCCTCGGCGAAGACCTGTCGGACCGCACGTTCGCCGTGTGGGGCCTCGCGTTCAAGCCCAATACCGACGACATGCGCGAAGCGCCGAGCCGTCCGCTGATTGCCGAGCTGCTGCGTCGCGGCGCACGCGTGAAGGCGTACGACCCGGTCGCAATCGACGAATCGAAGCGCGTGTTCGCGCTCGATCTGAAGGAGGTACCGCAGCAGCACGCGCGCCTTGAGTTCACGAACGAAGAGATGGAAGCCGCCGATGGTGCCGATGCGCTCGTGATCCTCACCGAATGGAAGGTCTTCAAGAGTCCGGACTTCGATGCGCTCAAAACGATTCTGAAGACGCCGCTCATTTTCGACGGTCGCAATCTGTACGAGCCGGACGCGCTGCTCGAACTCGGCATCGAATATCACGCAATCGGCCGTCAGCATGCGCTGCGCAATGCGCCCGCCAGGGTCGGCGCGAACGGTCTGCCGCTCATGCAAACCGATGCGCAAACCGATGCACTCGCCGCGGCGGAGGCCGGCCAGTAAGCCGGCTTGCAGTTCGCTCTTACGTATTAGCCGCGCCTCATCACGGAGCCTGCCATGTTCGCCAATGTTCTGATCGTCTGCCACGCCAACGTGTGCCGTTCGCCTGCCGCTGAAATGCTGTTCAAGGCGCGCCAGGCTGCGCGCTCGCACGCGTCGGCGGCGTCCATTGCGTTTCATTCGGCGGGCATCCGCGCGATGAACGGTCACGGCATGGACCCGGTGATGCGGCGCCTGCTCGCGGAGCGCGGCGTCGCGTCCAGCACGCATCACTCGCGGCGGCTGGACCGGCAACTCGTGCGTTCCGCCGATCTGGTGCTCGTGAGCGAGCGCGCGCAGGTGAGCGAAGTCGAAGCGCTCGACCCGGCTTCACGCGGCAAGGTCTTCCCGCTCGGCAAATGGGAAGACGTCTCCGACGTCGCCGATCCGCACGGCGGCGAGGAATCCGCTTACACGGAGAGTCTCGTGCTCATCGAACATCTGGTCATGGGATGGCTGAAAAAAATATGCTGATGAAAACACCCGCTACACACGCATTCACGAACCTGAAAACGAACTTGGGAGCGAACCTCCGCGCGAAGTTCGCCGCCACGCTTTTGCTGACGTCCTTTCTGTCGGCCTGCGCCACCGCACCGGGCAACTATCTCGACACGTCGCGTCTGAAAGACGACGGCCAGCACCAGGGCCAGCCCGCCGAAACCTATCCGGTCCATGTGATCGACGCGAGCGTCGTCGCGGCGCAAGCCCAGGCCGAAGCGAGCGCGCCGCCGCGAGCGCTGCCCACATCGACCTTCAGCGATCCGTCGCAATACGTCTACCGGCTTTCGCCGCAGGACATTCTCGGCATCACCGTGTGGGATCACCCCGAATTGACCACGCCGCAGGGCAGCACGCTGTCGGCGGGCGGCACCAGCACCCAGACCATTGCCGGCGCATTGCAGCAGCCGTACACGGCCGCGTTGCCCGGCCAGGCCGATCCGTACGGGCAGACCATCGCCGCCGACGGCACCATCTTTTTCCCGTTCGTCGGCCGCATCAGGGCCGCGGGCAAAACCGTCGGCGAGTTGCGCGATCAGCTCGCGAGCGGCCTTGTGCGCTATATCCGCAATCCACAGGTCGACGTGCGCGTACTGTCGTATCGCGGCCAGAAAGTACAGGTCACGGGCGAAGTGAAGACACCGGGTCCGCTCGCGGTGAGCGACGTGCCGCTCACGCTCGTCGACGCGCTCACGCGCTCGGGTGGCGCGACCGCCGACGCCGACATCCAGCGCGTGCGCCTCACGCGCAACAACAAGCTGTACGTGCTCGACGCGAACCGCATGCTGGATGCCGGCGACACCACGCAGAACGTGATGCTGCAAAACGGCGACGTGATCAATGTGCCGGATCGCAGCAACAGCCGCATCTTCGTGATGGGTGAGGTGAAGACGCCGATCCAGGTGCCGATGCTCAAGGGGCGTCTGACGATTGCCGACGCGCTCACGCAAGCGGGCGGCATTCTCGATACCGACGCCAATCCGCGCCAGATCTTCGTGATGCGCGGCATGCGCGAGCATCCGACGACACCGGACGTCTACCGCCTCGACATGACGCAGCCCGACGCGATCATGCTGTCCGCGCAGTTCCAGTTGCAGCCGATGGATGTCGTGTATGTGGGCACTGCCGCGTCGACCACGTTCAACCGCGTGTTGCAGCAAGTGTTGCCGAGCGTGCAGACACTGTTCTACCTGAAGCAGCTCACGCGTTAAGCGCCTGAGCCGTGTCGAGGCCCGCGCCGCGCCATCGCCGATGGCCGCGGCGCGGGACCGAGGCGAACGCACCTGGCGAACACATAAGCAAACGCAAAAGCCGCACAAGCAAACGCCGAAGCAGATGCATACAAACAACCGCACAAGCAACCGATACGGGATCGAATCGTGAGCAATCAAATCTCTCCACACATGGCCGGTCCGCTCAGGACCGAAGAAGAGGACGTGGTCCTCGGGCAACTGGTGCAGGTGATCCTCGACGACATCTGGTGGCTGATCGCGATCGCCGCGGCGGTCGTTGCGATTGCCGGCGCGTACTGTGTGCTCGCCAAGCCGATCTATTCGGCCGATGCGCACGTGCGCGTCGAGCAGGCCGACAACACCTCGCAGGCGCTTACGCAGACGCAGACCGGCGCAGCGATCACCAGCGGCTCGACCTCGCTGCCGACCGACGCCGAAATCGAGATCATCAAGAGCCGCGGCGTGGTCGGTCCCGTCGTCGAGCAGATGAAGCTGAACTTTAGCGTCACGCCGAAAACGCTGCCGCTCCTCGGCAGCATCGCCGCACGCATGGCCACGCCCGGCGAGCCGGCGCGGCCGTGGCTCGGGCTGTCGTCGTATGCATGGGGCGGCGAGGTCGCCGACATCGATTCAATCGACGTGCTGCCCGCGCTTGAAGGTCAGAAGCTGACCATGAAAGCGCTCGACGGCGGCCGCTACGAACTGCATGCCGAAAACGGCGCACTGCTGTTGCGCGGCCAGGTCGGGCAACAGGCACAAGGGGGCGGCGTGACGATGCTGGTCAACAAGCTCGTCGCGCGTCCAGGGGAGGAATTCACGGTGGTCCGCGCGAATGATCTCGACGCGATCAGCGCGTTCCAGTCGGCAATCAGCGTGCAGGAACAGGGCAAGCAGACCGGCGTGATCCAGATCTCGCTCGAGGACAAGAACCCCGAGCATGCCGCGCTCGTCGCCAATGCGCTCGCGCAGTCGTATGTGCGCCAGCACATTTCGAACAAGCAGGCCGACGCGAGCAAGATGCTCGACTTCCTGAAGAGCGAGGAGCCGCGCCTGAAGTCGGACCTCGAACGCGCCGAGGCCGCGCTGACCGCTTATCAGCGCCAGTCCGGCTCGATCAACGCGAGCGACGAGGCCAAGGTGTATCTCGAAGGCAGCGTGCAATACGAGCAGCAGATCGCCGGCTTGCGCCTGCAAATGGCGCAGCTCACCGAGCGTTACGGCGACGACCATCCGATGCTCAAGGCCGCGCGCGAACAGATGGCCGAGTTGCAGGCACAGCGCACCAAATACGCGGACCGCTTCCGCGATCTGCCGGCCACCGAAGTGAAGGCCGTGCAGTTGCAGCGCGACGCGAAAGTGGCGGAGGACATCTACGTGCTGCTGCTCAACCGCGTGCAGGAGTTGTCGGTGCAGAAGGCCGGCACCGGCGGCAACGTGCATATCGTAGACGCCGCGCTGCGCCCCGGCGCGCCGGTCAAGCCGAAGAAGGCGCTGATCCTGTCGGCGGCAACCATCCTCGGGCTGATCGCGGGCACCGGCTTCGTGTTCCTGCGCCGCAATATGTTCAAGGGCATCGACGACCCGGAGCATATCGAGCGAGCGTTCCATCTGCCGGTGTTCGGGCTCGTGCCGATGAGCGCGGAACAGACGCTGCTCGAAAACGGCTTTCAGCGCGGCGGCGAACGCCTGCGTTCGGTGCTCGCAAACGCGCGGCCGAAGGACGTCACGGTCGAGAGCCTGCGCAGCCTGCGCACGTCGATGCAGTTCACGATGATGGACGCGAAAAACCGCATCGTCATGCTGACGGGCCCGATGGCCGGCGTCGGCAAGAGCTTCCTCACGGTCAACCTCGCGGTGCTGCTCGCGCATTCGGGCAAGCGTGTGCTGATGATCGACGGCGATATGCGTCGCGGCGTGCTCGAACGCTATCTGGGCGGCACGCAGGAGAACGGCCTTTCGGAACTTCTGAGCGGCCAGATCTCGCTGGAGGAGGCGATCCGCGCGTCGGAAATCGAGAACCTGAGTTTCATTTCGTGCGGGCGCCGGCCGCCGAATCCGTCGGAACTACTGATGTCGCCGCGTCTGCCGCAATACCTCGACGGTCTCGCGAAACGCTACGACGTGATCCTGATCGACACGCCGCCGGTGCTCGCGGTGACCGATGCGTCGATCATCGGCGCGTATGCCGGCTCGACCTTCTTCGTGATGCGTTCGGGCATGCATAGCGAGGGCGAGATCATCGACGCGTTGAAGCGTCTGCGCGCAGCGGGCGTACACGTGCAGGGCGGCATTTTCAACGGCATGCCGGCGCGGGCGCGCGGCGGCTATGACCGCAGCTACGCCGCGGTTCAGGAATACCTGAGCACCTGAGCATGCGGTCGAGCGGATACATCATCGGGCAGCGAGCGCAACAGGCGCATGCAAGCCCGGCGCAATGACGATAACAAGCGACGTCGAAACGAGGACGTCGCGATGAGGACATCGCAATGAAAGTGACGGTACTGGTTCCGACTTACCGCCGCCCGGCCGATCTCGCGCGCTGCCTCGCGGCGCTGCACCGGCAGTCGCGCGCGCCCGATGAAGTCGTCGTGGTGGCGCGCGCCGACGACGAGGCGACCCATACGTGTCTGCGCGACCCGGCGGTGCCGGGCAAGCTGCCGCTATCCGTGGCGCTGGTTGAAGCGCCGGGCCAGGTCGCGGCGCTCAATCGCGGACTCGACGCCGCCAACGGCGACGTGATCGCCATCACCGACGACGACGCGGCGCCGCATCCCGACTGGGTGCAACGCATCGCAGCCGCATTCGAAAACGATGCGCGGCTCGGCGCGCTCGGCGGGCGCGACTGGGTCCACGAGAAAGGCCGCGTGCTCGACGGCGAGCGCCCGCTGGTGGGCAAGGTCACGGCGCACGGCAAGATCATCGGCAACCATCATCTGGGCGTGGGCGGCGCACGCCAAGTCGACATTCTGAAGGGCGCCAATATGAGCTACCGGCGCGACGCGGTGCGCAACATCCGTTTCGATGCACGGCTGCGCGGCGCGGGCGCCCAGGTTCACAACGACATGGCGTTCAGCCTCGCGGTGAAGAACGCCGGCTGGAAGCTGATGTACGACCCGCGCGTCGCCGTCGATCATTTTCCCGCCGAACGTTTCGACGACGACCGGCGCGACGCACAAACAATGGCTGCGTTGCGCAACGCCGCGTTCAACTTCCATCTGATCCTGCGCGACCAGTTGCCGCCTTTGCGTCGCGAAACCGCGTGGTGGTGGTGGACGCTCGTCGGCACGCGCGTCTATCCTGGCCTCACGCATGCGGCGCTCGCGCTCGTATCGAGAGAGGCGCGCCTGAAGCTGTCGCGCTGGCGCGCGGTGCGAACCGGCGCGCACGAAGCGCGGCGCGCGCTGTCGCGCACCGCCTGAGCGGCGGCCAATGCAACGGACGCAAACGGCGTGTAGCGTCTTACACGCTAGAGCATCGGCAAAGGGAGTGTCTGCATGAGTACGAAGGTTCACGTTCATCTGTTTTACGGCGCCGATCCGCGTTTCTATCGACCGGGCGACAACATCGGTTGCCTGTACGGCTATCACCACGCCGAATCGGATGCGTTCGCGCTCATCTATTCAAAGGACGCGCGCGAGAGCAAGCCGATGCGGCTCGTGCGCCGTGCGCTGAAGGCGGCGCTCGGCTTCGACTTCATCCATACGTGGCGCAATCGCACGGAAATGCTGGGCTCGGATGTGATCTGGACGCACACCGAACAGGAATGGCTCTCAGCCGCGTTGATGCTTTTGCTGAGCGGCCGCAAGGCCGGCGCTGACTCGTCGCCGCTTCTGCTCGCGCAGAGCGTGTGGCTGCTCGACAAGTGGCCTTCGTATGGGATCGTGCGCAAATGGCTGTATCGCAAGCTGATGACCCGCGCCGATCAGCTGACCACGCTCGCCAGCGAAAACGCCGCCTTGTGCAAGCGCTATTTCGATCGCGACGCGAGGCCGCTGCTTTATGGGTTGAACACACAGGACTTTCCGGTCAAGGTGCCGACCGAATGGAAACCGCATTCGCCGATCCGCATCGCCGCAATCGGCAACGACCGCGACCGCGACTGGGAAACGCTCATCAAGGCGTTCGGCAACGACGCACGCTACACGGTGAAGCTCGCGACGCGCCGCCAGATTCCTGCGTCGCTGCGCGCGCCGAACGTCGAAATCGCGCTGTTCTCCGGAATCAGGAAACAGCACGAACTGTATGACTGGGCCGATGTGATCGTCGTGCCGTTGCGGCCGAACACGCACGCGTCCGGCATTACGGTGATGCTGGAGGCGGCCGCGGTCGGCAAGCCGATGATCGTTACCGATGTCGGCGCATTGCAGGATTACTTTCCTGCGGGCGAAGCGTCCTATATTCCGCCGTTCAATGCGCCAGCGTTGCGCGATGCCGTCGACCGGCTCGCCGCCGCGCCGATGAATGCGCTGCGCCAGGCGCAGGCTGCGGCTGCCGGCTTGCTGTCGCGCGATCTGACCACCCAGCACTACGCGATGCAACACGTGCGGATCACGCAGGAGATGCTGCGCGCTCGCGCCGTCGCACGCGGCCGCGTGGCGCCTTGCGCCGACGCGGACAAGGCAGTGGGCGCCCAGGCTCAACACAGCGCCGCGCAAGAATCGCGCGGGGGCCTCTAAGCGATGTCGACGCTTCCGCGAGCCGACCTTCCGCCGACACCCGGCATGCCAGGTGGTCCTGGCGTGCCGGGCACAGGACGCGCGCTGCGTGCGGCCTCGCGCAAACGCCGCGAGTGGTTGCCCGCAGCCATGCTGTGGCTGGTCACGGCGATGTTGATCGTCGCGCATCAGGGCACGGTGCTCACGCTCGCGTTTCCGGTGCTCGCGATTCTTACGGGACTGTGGCTCTACTTCAAGAGCCCGGCGCGCTATATCGGCTTCATGTGGTGGCTGTGGTTTCTGAGCCCGGAAGTGCGGCGTCTTGCCGACTGGTCCAAAGGCTCGTTCACGCCGACGAGCCTGATCCAGGTCGCGCCGCTCGCCGTCACTATGATCAGCGCGTTCTCGCTCGTACGCTACTACAAGCTGCTCGGACAACGACGCGGTCTTCCTGTGTTGCTGATCCTGCTCGGGCTCGTCTATGCGTATCTCGTCGGCGTGATTTCGAGCGGTCCGCTCGCGGCTACCTACGACCTCGCGAACTGGCTGTATCCGATCCTGATCGGCTTTCACATCATGGCGAACACGCGCCAGTATCCGCAGTATCGCGACACCATCGTCAACACGTTCATCTGGGGCATGCTCGTGATGGGCGGCTATGGTCTGATCCAGTTTTTCATCATGCCGCAGTGGGACGCGCTATGGATGCTCGGCTCGCAGATGAACTCGCAAGGCGACCCGGTGCCGATGGGTGTGCGCGTATTCAGCACGATGAATTCCTCCGGGCCGTTCGCGTTCGCGATGATGGGCGCGATGGTGTACGTGATGGCCGCCACGCATCGCATGCGCTGGGTCGCGGCGGCGCTCGGCTTCTTTTCGTTTGCGTTGAGTCTCGTGCGCTCCACGTGGGGCGGCTGGGTTATCGCGTTGCTGATCCAGCTGATCAAGTCGAACAACAAGGTGCGCGTGCGCATCGTCGCAAGCGCGGTGTTGCTCGCGGGCCTGTGTGTGCCGCTCCTCGCCGTCGGTCCGGTCGCCGAGCGGATGCAGGCGCGACTGTCCACCATTGTCAACCTGAACGACGACCAGAGCTATGCGGCTCGTAACGAGTTCTATGCGACCTTCGCGAAAACAGCCTTCACCGATGTCTCCGGCGAAGGGATGGGCGCGACCGGCACCTCGACCAAACTCTCGAACGACGGCGGCCAGTTGGGCCAGTACGGCAACTTCGACAGCGGCGTGATGAACATCCCGTTCGTGCTCGGCTGGCCCGGCACGCTGCTTTACATGTCGGGCATCGTCTGGCTCCTGACGCGCGCCGTGCTCGCGTCGTTCAGACTGCGCAACGACAAGTACGTATCCGCTTGCCTGAGCCTGTGCCTCGCAACCTTCGCGATGCTGGTGTTCACCAATTCGCTGGTCGGCACGGGCGGGCTGCTGCTTTTCATGAGTGTTTTTTCGATTCTTTCCGCGGTGCATTACGAAAAAATCAACCGCGCGAGTATGCCATTGCGCACGCCAATTTTCCACGGAGGCACTGATTGAGAGTCGCCATTGTCACGCACGTTGTGCGCCATAACGACGGCCAGGGACGCGTCAATCACGAGATCGCGCGCGCGGCGCTCGACGAGAATATCGGCGTCACGCTGATCGCCTCGCACGTGGCGCCCGATCTGCTCGTTCATCCGAATGTCCGCTGGGTGCCGATGAAAATCGGCCGCTGGTGGCCCACCAATCTGCTGCGTCAGCAGGTGTTCGCGTTCAAGAGTGCAATGTGGCTGCGCGCGCATCGCCGTGAGTACGACGTGCTGCATGTGAACGGCTTCATCTCGTGGATGCCCGCCGACGTCAACACGTCGCACTTCGTGCATAGCGGGTGGCTCGGCAGCAAGTACTACCCGTTCGGTCTCACGAAGGGCGTATGGTCCGCGTATCAGTCGGTTTATACGCGCTGCAATGCGTTGCTGGAGCGCTGGGCTTACCGGCGCTCGAAAGTGATCACGGCAGTGTCGCAAAAGGTCGCCGATGAAATTCGCGCGATCGGCCTCACGCCGGATAACCGTGTCGATGTGATTTACAACGGCGTCGATACGCGCGGTTTCTCCGCGGCGAGCGGCGATCGCGCGAAGTTCGCGCTGCCTGACGATGCGTTTTTGCTGCTGTTCGTCGGCGATCTGCGCACGCCGCGTAAAAACCTCGGCACGGTGCTGGCCGCGCTCAAGCATCTGCCGGAACGCGTGCATATAGCGGTGGCGGGCTTCCTGCCAGGCAGTCCCTATCCGGACGAAGCGAAGGCGCTCGGCATCGCGCATCGCGTGCACTTTCTCGGGCTCGTCAAAGAGATGCCGGTGCTGATGCATTCGGTCGATGCGTTCGTGTTTCCGTCGCGTTACGAAGCGATGAGCCTGTCGCTGCTCGAAGCGATGGCGGCCGGGCTACCCGTCGTGACCGCGCGCACCGCGGGCGGCGCGGAGATCATCACGCCCGAATGCGGGATCGTGCTCGACGATCCGGACGATCCGAAGGCGCTCGCCGGCGCGGTCGCGCGCCTCGCCGCCGACGACGATGCGCGCCGCAAGATGGGCGTGGCCGCCAACGAACTCGCGACCGGTTTCGGCTGGGCGCGCATGGCCGCGCAATATATCGCGCTGTATCGACAGCTCGAAGGGCAGCACAAAAATCGTCGACGCAGCGAAGCAGAAGCAGCGGTGGTCGCAAAGACCGACGCGCTTACGCTCAATACGCTCGCCGGACACAAGCGCGTTGAATGACGCAACCGGCGCGCGACCATCACAATTCACCGCATACAAAGGGGCAATGACAATGACCACAAGCTCAATCAAATCGCTGCAGATCGGGATGCACTGGTTTCCCGAGCGCGCGGGCGGCCTCGACCGCATGTATTACTCGCTGGTCGGCGCGCTGCCGGGCGCGGGCGTCGCAGTGCGCGGCGTCGTGGCCGGCTCGCCGAAAGTCGCTGCCGATACCGGCGGCGCGATCAACGGCTTCGGTTCGGCCGGCCAATCGCTGCCGCTGCGTCTGATGGCCGCGCGCCGCGCGCTGCGCCAGGAAATCGACATATCGCGTCCAGACGTGATCTCGTCCCACTTCGCGCTCTATACGTTTCCGGGCCTCGACGTGACGCGCGGCATTCCGCAGGTCTCGCATTTTCAGGGACCGTGGGCCGACGAGAGCCACGTGGAAGGCGCCGATTCGCTCGGCCAGCGCGCGAAGCGTTATCTCGAACAATCGGTCTATGCGCGTTCGTCGCGTCTCATCGTGTTGTCGGAGGCGTTCGGCAAGATTCTCACTTCGCGCTATCGCATCTCGCCGGATCGTGTGCGCGTCGTGCCGGGTTGCGTCGACGTCGAACAATTCAATTTGCCGATTACGCCCGCCGAGGCCCGTCTCAAACTGCAACTGCCGCAGGACCGGCCCATCGTGCTGGCAGTGCGGCGTCTCGTGCGGCGCATGGGCCTCGAGGATCTGATCGACGCGGTCAAGCTGCTCAAGCCGAGCCATCCCGATGTGTTGTTGCTGATCGCGGGCAAGGGCCGCCTCGCGGACGAATTGCAGTCGCGCATCGACGAGGCCGGCTTGCAGGACAATGTGAAGCTCTTGGGCTTCGTGCCGGATCAGCATCTCGCAGCGCTGTATCGGGCGGCGAATATCAGCGTCGTGCCGACAGTGGCGCTGGAAGGCTTCGGCTTGATTACGGTCGAGTCGCTCGCGTCGGGCACGCCGGTGCTGGTGACGCCGGTTGGCGGCTTGCCCGAGGCGGTCGCGGGGCTATCGCCCGATCTGGTGCTGCCGGAGACCGGCGCGAAAGCAATTGCGGCGGGACTTGCCGGTGCGCTAAGCGGATCGCTAAAACTGCCTGATGCCGAAGCGTGCAGGCGCTACGCGCGTGAGAACTTCGATAACTCCGTGATCGCGAAACGTGTGGCGTCGGTGTATAGCGAGGCGATTGCGGCGGGCGGCGTGCATTGACTGAGCACTGAAATTTGCAGGGGAAATGACAAAGGCGCCGGCACCTGTAGAAGAGAGCCGGCGCCTTTGTCATACGCTAAATTTTGTGCCGCCGCCACTGCATCATCGCGATGCAGGCTTGAGCGGCAGACGATTAAAACGTCTCGTGATGCTGATTGCGCCCAATGTCCGCATGAACCATCATGTGGCACAGTTGTTCGAGATTGGTCTGCGCCTGCCAGCCCAGTTTCTCGCGCGCCTTGTCCGCGCAGCCGATCAGCAGATCCACTTCAGCCGGCCGGTAGAACTTCGGATTCACACGCACGAGCGTCTTGCCGGTCGCCACGTCGATACCCGTTTCGCGCTCTTCCTTGCCCGTCCACTCGATCTGATAACCCGCCGCGGCGAACGCCATGCGCACGAAGTCGCGGACGGTTTCCGTGCGGCCGGTCGCAAGCACGAAGGTATCCGGCTCGTCGGCTTGCAGCATGCGCCACATACCTTCGACGTATTCGAGCGCGAAGCCCCAGTCGCGTTTCGCGCCCAGATTGCCGAGTTCCAGCACGTCGTGCTTGCCGAGCTTGATCTTTGCGACCGTGTCGGTGATCTTGCGCGTCACGAATTCGCGGCCACGTAGCGGCGATTCGTGATTGAACAGAATGCCGCTGCTCGCAAAGAGATCATACGACTCGCGATAGTTGATCGTCGACCAATGCGCGAACAGCTTCGCGACGCCATACGGGCTACGCGGATAGAAGGGCGTGTCTTCGCGCTGCGGCACGGCTTGCACGAGTCCGAACATTTCCGACGTCGACGCCTGGTAGTAGCGCATCTTCGGATTGAGAATACGGATGCCTTCGAGCAGATTCAGCGCGCCGATGCCGGTCACCTCGGCGGTCGTCACCGGCTGGTCGAACGACACGCCCACGAAACTTTGCGCGGCGAGGTTATACAGTTCGTCGGCCTGAGCGCCTTCGAGCAAACGCAGCGTCGAGCCGAGGTCCGTCAGGTCGTGTTCGACGAGACGCAGGTTCGGATGATCGACCACGCCGAGCTCGCGCATGCGCCAGAAGTTCACGGAACTCGTGCGCCGATAGGTGCCTGTTACCTGATAGCCCTTGTCGAGCAGCAGCTTGGTCAGGTAGGCGCCGTCCTGTCCGGACACACCGGTGATGATCGCTTTGCGTGGTTGGCTCATAGCTTGCCTTCAATATGGGTAAAAGAAAAAGAGCACCTCAGAGCGTGCCATCCAGGAGCCGCCGCACCAGCGGTTCGACGACCTGAAAATCCTGTTCAGCCTTGAGCCGGTACAGGCCCGGCTTCGGATGCGCGCCGTCGGACATCAAGGTTTTCCAGTCGGGCAGACTGCTGATGTACGTGAACTGGTCGACCAGCGGGACCTGCTGCTCGGCGGCCACGCGGCGCGTCATCGCGACCATCGAGGCGAGCCGCGCATTGAGCCGGTTATCGGGCATCGGATTCGACGTCTCCAGTACCGGCTCTTTGCCGAGCGCGCGAGCCGTTTTGACGAGCGCGGTTTGCGCTGCGTAGAACTGCTCGGGCGTCTGGTTCTGCATGACCTCGTTAATGCCGTAGTTGATCAGCACGATCCGCGCGGGTGACGCCGTGAGCCGTTCGCGCCAGGGCAAACCGGCGGTGGGCCCAGCGCGGCGATTGCCCGTGCCGTCGAGCAGTTGCGTGGCCATGGTGCCGCCCACGCCATAGTTGGTCACGCGCACACGGTCCCCGTGATGCGTCTGCAACTCGTCCTGCAGGTAGGCCACGGCGTTCTGTGCTTGCGGCGCGCAACGGCCTTCGTTGCATGAAATGCCGAGCGTGGTGGAGTCGCCGTATGCGTCGATCAATATCTGCGCTTGCGCGGCTCGCGCGTTGCCAGGCGGTGCCGTGAGAACACACGCGGCCAGCGGCGCGAGCAGCGCGGTGCGCCATGCGCGGCCTCTCATGCGCGGCTGTGCGGTACTTGCGGCGCAGCGCTTGCCACGCCCGCGCCCGTCGTCGCATGCGAATTGCCGCGCGAACCGAAGATCAGCCGCTTCTCAAAGCCGAACCACGTGAGGCTCGCGTACGCGATGGTGATCGCGAGCGCGAGCGCGGCCGTCACATAGCGGTTCATTTGAAGCGGCCACAATGCATAGAGCACGCTCAAATGAATCAGATAGATCGTGTAGCTGATCGTACCGATGTACACCAGCACCGGATTGCACAGCAGCCGTTTGACGATGCCCTTGCTTTGCAGGGCGATGACTACGACGGACGTGCAAAGCACCAACGAAATGCTGTAAAGCCCCGCATTCGACAGCGGCGTATTGGCCGCGCGAAAACGCGGAAAGTGCAGATGCAGCCAGGCGAGCGCGGCGAGGGCGGCGATCACGCCCAGCACGGCCACGCCCTTGAACGGTTCGAGCGCGTGACGATCGCGGCGCACCGCTACCGCCAGCAGCGCGCCGGCCGCGAGCAAATCCATGCGAAACGGCGTCAGGTAATAGATCGGCCAGAACGAATCGAACCACGGCGTGGCCACTGCGCGCAGCACCGGCACGAGCAGGATCAACGCGGCGGCGACCCATGCGAGCACACGCTCGGGCACGAGCAGGATCACGAACGGCCAGACAATATAAAACTGCTCTTCGACCGCGAGCGACCACAGCACATTGAGGCTGTCGTGTCCGCTCTGATTCAGCGCATCGCCGATATTGGTTGCGAAGAACGCGTACCACTGCCAGTGCTGCGCCCAGCCGAAGCCGAACAGGATCGACGACACCACCATCAGCAACAGATAAGGCGGCAGGATGCGCCGCGCGCGACGTGCGTAGAAGTAGCCGAAATACGACTGCTCGCGCGCCTTGCGTTCGAGCAGGATGCCGGTAATCAGAAAGCCGCTGAGAACGAAAAACAGATCGACGCCCATCCACAGCGGCGCTTTCAATGCGTGCTGCGCGAACACCGCGAGCACGGCGATCGCGCGCAAGCCGTCGAGCTGCACGATGCGGCGTGAATGAGAAGGCGCTGTGGGCAGTGCGCTAGCAGTCATGAACCGTCCGTGGTGTGAAGCGGAAGAGCCGCGAGGAACTGCGAGGAATTGCAGGACGCGAGTCGCGCCCGCAATGGCCGCGACCAGAGTGCAATCGATTCTAGGCAAAATAAAATCGCGAAAAAACGGGAATGAAATGGATAAATGAATCAGATTGCAACAGCGTGTTTCGTTATGCATATTCGCGAGGCTTTTGTGCTTGCGCTTTACTTATGTTGTACTTGTGTCGCGTTCATGACGCGAGCCCCAATCGGTGCTGAAAATATCAGCAGCATCAACCGGCGCGGTAAAAAATGGGCGCGAGCGGTGCACGCATGCACCGTTCTCCGCACAAGACAAACAAATTTCCTTTTAATCGATTTTTAAATCGATTTCTTTTGTGCCGTTTAAAGGATCGAATATTTTTGAATTATTTTCGATTTTCATCGCGGCGTTTTTTACGCGTAATGTGAGCCGTGCGGATGGGGCGACCAGGGACTGCGCGTGCGCCGCATTCCTTCGACGCGGCATGCCGCCGCATTGACCCGCGTAGCAGGAGCGGGCGCCCGTGTATTCCGGCGTCGTCTCTCACAGCAACTTCTGGATGAAGCCGTCACGTTCATTGAGCGCCTGTGCGTGCCGATAGCGGCCTACGTCCGCGGATGGCGCTTGCAACGACGCTTGCGCGTGCGTGCTTGCCTATTCGCCGCACCGTTTGCAGCACCGTTTACAGCACCGTTCTGTCAAAGCGCCGATTCGCATCGACTGGAGGAAATACCTTGCCCCGTTTCACGTTCAAAAGCTGGCTCGCGGTATTCGCGTGCGTCGTCGGATTGGCTGCAGCATCGGCCAGTTTCACGGCTCGCGCGGAAACGGCGTTGGACGCGAAGACATCATGGATCGGCAATACGTTTGGCTTCGGCGACGGCACGTGGACGCAGATCAACATCACCGCGATTGCCGTCGCGCCCGACGGCAAGGTCTATACGAATGCGCCGTGGGACGAAAGCGGCGCGGAAGCGAGTGTTTACCAAAACGGCAAGATGCTCGGCTTCGCGGGCGGCACGCATGGCTGGGGCAATAGCGGCGGCAACGCAATTGCGATCAATCGCAAGTATGCGTTCGTCGCGATCGCAGTCGGCAATGAAAAAGGCCGGCTGGTCGAGCAGGGCGTATGGCCGGCAAAGGGCAAGCAGTGGTTCGGCATTTCGCGCCGGCAGATCGCCGATCCAAAGCGCGCGGCACCGTTTCAGCCCGCTGCGAAAGCTGCCGACCCGCATGCGCAACTCGCGGCCGGCTTCCTGATGATGAACGAAGTGCCGACCGGCACGAGCGCCGAGATCGGCGGACTTGCGGCGAGCGACACCACGCTCTACGCGGCCAACACGGCGCGCGATCGCATCGAGGTGTACGACGCCGAGTCGATGCAGCAGAAAGCCACGTGGAGCGTGCACGAGCCTGGCCGCATCGCGCTTGCGCCCGACGGCACGCTGTGGCTGCTGAGCGGTACGCGCAACGACCGCGCAGCGCATGTCGAGCACTACACGCCGGGCGGCAAGCGTATCGACGAGAACTTTGAACTGCCCGCCGGTACGCTCGCGGTCGACATCGCCGTCGATGCGAAAGGCCGCGTTCTGATCGCCGATAACGGCCCGCGTCAGCAGGTGCTGTTCTTCAGCAAGACCAATGGCCGCTACGAGCAATCCGGCTCGCTGGGCGAGCGCGGCGGCATTTTCAGCGGCGTCGCCGGAAGACCGGGACCGCAGCGTTTCAATGGACTCACAGGCGTGGGCGTGGATGCGCGCGGCAACGTCTACGTATCGACCAACGGCATCGGCCCGCGTTATGAGCCGATCGGCGCCGGTCTTGGCGCGACGCTCGAGAGCTACGCGCCTGACGGCAAGCAGAACTGGCTCGTGCAGGGACTGCTTTTCGTCGACGGCGCGTGGATCGATCCGTCGCGGCCCGACAGCGTGTATACGGGCAACAAACGCTTCGAGCTCGATTTGTCGAAGCCCGCGGGACAGGACTGGAAATATGTCGGATTCCTGTCTAACCGATTCAGATATCCGGACGATCCGGTTTTTCACACCGACCAGTATCCGGGCTTGCCGATCGTCCGCAAGTTGAAGGGTCACACGTTCCTGTATCTGACGGACATGTATGCGGACCATTTGAAGATCTATCGCTTCGATCCGCAACGCGATGGCGAAACGGCGATTCCATCGGGCTTTATCGCGGGCCGCGAGCGCGCGGTCGCCAAAGTGCCGAATGCACCGCCAGGCGGCGACTGGATCTGGCGCGACGCGAATGGCGACGGCAAATTCAATACCGACGAATTCGCACTCAATACGAGCGGCACGAAGCTCGCGGGCGGCTGGGGATGGTGGGTCGATACCGCCGGCGACATCTGGCGCACGCGCGATACCAAGGGCATTTACCGCTTCCGCTTCGGCGGTCTGGATTCGAAGGGCAACCCCGTCTATTCGTATTCGGACCTCACGCAGTACCCGGTGCCGCAACCGTTTACCGAACTGCATCGCGCGATCTACGAGCCCGACACCGACACGATGTATGTGAGCGGTTATACGCCCGACACGCCGGTCGATCGCGGCTTCTGGAAGGAAGTGGGCCGCGTGCTGGTGCGCTACGACAAATGGTCGAGCGGCAAGCCGGTGCAGCGCTATTCGATCGCGCTGCCGTGGCAGACACAGAGCAAACCCATCGCGACGATCATCGGCCTCACGGTCGAGGGGCGATACATCTTCGGCGTGGAACCGGTGGGCGCGGTGCACGTGTGGGACAAGGACAGCGGCCGCGAACTCGGCGTGATCCGGCCCGGACCCGAAGTGGGCGGAGCGTCCGGCTGGGTCGATGTGCCGAACGGCATCAGCGCTGCGAAGCGCGGCAACGGCGAGTACCTGATATTCGTCGAGGAAGACGCGCGCGGCAAGGTGCTGATGTACCGCTGGAAACCTTGACGGCTCGTCGGCAACACCACGCATGACAGAGAAAACAGGCAATCGTAGTCGAACCCAGGGCATCCGATGGACAAAGGCATTCTCAAGAACGTAGCGATCAATTTCTTCGGTCTCGTGCTGCCGACTTTCGTCTCGCTCGTCACCGTGCCGTCGTATATCAGGCTGCTCGGCGTCGAGCGCTATGGCGTGATCAGCCTCGTGTGGACGCTGATCGGCTACTTCGGAATTCTCGATCTCGGCATGAGCATGGCCGCGCAGAATCACATCTCGAAGGCGCGCGCGTCGGGCGACAAGAGCGAAAGCGCGCGCGTGTTCTGGAGCGCGACCTGGCTCAATCTCGCGACCGGTGTGATCGGCGGGCTGATCATCTATTTCGGCGCGTTCCTGTACACCGCGTATTTCACGAAGGTTTCGCCGGAACTGCAGCATGAGGTGTACATGGCGCTGCCGTGGCTCGCGGTGGCGATTCCCATTGCTAACGTCTCGTGGGTATTCGCGGGCGCAATCAACGGCGCTGAACGCTTCGGCATCTACAACACGAATCAGACGATCGGCACATTCCTGTTCCAGCTATTGCCGCTCGGCGCAGCGCTGTGGCTCGGCGCGAATTTGCAGAATGTGCTGGCGGCCGCGGTGTTCGCACGCATCCTCGCTGCGATCCTGCTTGGCCGGTCCGCGTTAAAAGTGCTTGAAATACGCAGTATTCTGCCGCCGCAACTCGGCGTCGCGAAGGGACTCTTCAACTTCGGCGGCTGGATGCTGATTGCGAGCGTCACCAACATGATCGCCGAATCGCTCGACCGTGTGATGCTCGGCACGAGTCTCGGCGCGCGCTTCGTCACGTATTACACGGTGCCGCAAAACCTCGTCACGCGTTTGAACATCGTGCCCACGGCGATGGTGCGCACGCTGTTTCCACGGCTGTCCGCCGTGGGCCGTGCGGACGCCGACACCATCACGCAACAGTCGCTCGAATTTCTCAACGGCGTGTTCACGCCGGTCGCGTTAATCGCGATGCTCGTGCTCGAACCGTTCCTGCATCTTTGGGTCGGCAATGAAATCGCGACCGTCGCGGCACCCGTGGGACGCATCATGATCGTCGCGGTATGGCTCGTGGGCCAGGCCAACGTCACGCGAATTTTGATCCAGTCGCAGGTCAATCCTGCCACCGCCGCGCGCGTGGGCCTGTTCGAATTGCCCTTGTTTGCAGGGGCTTTGTGGTTCGGCATCACGCATTTCGGCCTGACCGGCGCGGCGGTGACCGTGGCCGGCCGCGCGCTCTTCGATTACGTGGTGCTGTTGAGACTGTCGGCAATCCGGGCGAGACAGATCGCACTCGACATGCTCGCCCACCTCGCTTTCCTGCTGGCCAGCCTCTGGCTTTCCAGCTTCCTGCCGGGCCTCGCTATGGCGATCGTCGCCGGCGTATTGATGGTCGGCGCGAACATCGCCTGGTCCATCACGATGACTCCCGCCTTGCGCGATCTAGCGCGTTCACTGCTGTTGCGACTGAATCCGAGGAAAAGCGCATGAACCACGAAGTCCTTGAAGAAGCCGTGCTGCAAGTTCCAACGCGCAGCGCCCAGGCCGAACCGACCGCCGTTGCGGCGTTGGAGGCGTCGCCGCCGCGTGCCGCATCGCGCGGCGATAAACCCGTGCGCGTGGCCATCGTGCACGACTGGCTCGTTACCTATGCGGGCGCGGAGAAGGTGCTCGAACAGATCGTGGCGTGCTTCCCGGACGCGGACCTGTTCAGTCTCGTCGACTTTCTCGACGACCGCAGCTTTTTGCGCGGCAAGCCCGTTACCACGTCGTTCATTCAGAAGCTGCCGCTCGCGCGCACCAAGTACCGCACCTATCTGCCGTTAATGCCGCTCGCAATCGAACAACTGGACGTGTCCGCTTACGACGTGGTGATCTCCAGCAGCCACGCGGTGGCCAAGGGCATTCTCACCGGGCCGGATCAGGTGCATATCAGCTACGTGCATTCGCCGATTCGCTACGCGTGGGATTTGCAGCACCAGTACCTGCAACAGTCGAAGCTGACAAGCGGCCCGAAGTCCGCAATGGCGCGGCTCATTCTGCATTACATCCGCAATTGGGACACGCGCACGTCGAATTCGGTGGACGGCTTTATCGCCAACTCCGATTTCATCGCGCGGCGCATCAGGAAGGTCTATCAGCGCGATGCGCAGGTGATTTTTCCGCCCGTCGACGTCGAAGCCTTCACGCTATGCACGCAGAAGGACGATTTTTATCTGACGGCCTCGCGGATGGTGCCGTACAAAAAGATCGATCTGATCGTCGAGGCATTTGCGCGTATGCCCGAGCGCAAACTCGTTGTGATCGGCGACGGTCCCGACATGCAGAAAATCCGCGCGAAGGCCGGGCCGAACGTAGAAATCATGGGTTATCAGCCGTTTAACGTGCTGAAGGACCGGATGAGCCGCGCGAAGGCTTTCGTGTTTGCCGCGGAGGAAGACTTCGGCATCTCGGTGGTCGAGGCGCAGGCCTGCGGCACGCCTGTCATCGCGTATGGCAAGGGCGGTGCGCTCGAAACGGTGCGCGACCTGTCGGAGTCGCGTCCCACCGGCATGTTCTTCGACGAGCAGAGTGCGGAGTCGATCATCGCCGCCCTCGAGCGTTTCGACGGACACGTGAAGCGTTTTTCGCCAATCGACTGCCGTGCGAACGCAGAGCGTTTTTCAGAGGCGAACTTCCGCGAACGCTTTTTCGCGCATGTGGGGGCTTCGGTGCCGGCGCTGCGCAACGCGACACTCCCTCCGTACGTGCCGTATAAAGCGGAGCTTGCCGCAAACACGCCGCGCATTCTCGCCGTCGATCAAAGCGGCGTGCTCGGCGGTGCGGAGCTGTCGCTGCTCGAAATCGTGAAAGCCTTGCGCTCGCGCATTGAAGTCGTGCTGTTCGACGACGGCCCGTTCCGCGCGGCGCTCGACGAAGCGGGTGTCAGTGTCGAGGTGCTCGACGCGGGCGCACTGCGCAATGTGCGCAAGCAGGGCGGTTCGTTGCCGAAGGGCCAGGCGTTGAAGGGCTTGATGTCGCTCGTTCGCGCGACGGCCAGACGCGCGCGCAATGCGCAGGTGATCTATGCGAACACCCAGCGCGCGATGGTGATTGGAGCGGTCGCCGGCAAGCTCGCGAGGCGGCCGGTGGTCTGGCATCTGCGCGACATCGTGAGTCCCGAGCATTTCGGCGGCAAGCAGCTCGCGATCATCAAATGGTGCGCACGGCTCGGCCTAACGCACGTGATCGCCAATTCGGCCGCATCGGCGCGCGCGTTCGCCGACCTCACGCATTTCGACGAAAAACGCGTCGACGTGGTGTTCAACGGCATTTGCGCCGCGCCGTTCGACGCATTGCGCGACACGCCGCAAGCCGTGCTGCGCGAGCGGCTGAACCTGCCGAACGATGCATTCCTGGTGGGCTCGTTCAGCCGCCTCGCGCGCTGGAAAGGGCAGCACGTGCTGCTGCAGGCGCTGGTGCTCAATCCGCACATGCACGCGGTGCTGGTCGGCGCGCCGCTCTTCGGCGAGGACCAGTACGAGATCGAACTGCATGCGTTCGTCGCCGCGCACGATCTCGGCGGGCGTGTACATTTTCTCGGCTTTCAGCACGATATTCCCGCCTGCATGTGCGCGGTCGACGCGGTCGTGCATACGTCGATCACGCCCGAGCCATTCGGCCGCGTGATCGTCGAAGGGATGCTCGCGCAGCGGCCGGTGGTGGCCGCGCGCGCGGGTGGCGTGCTAGAAATTATCGACGACTACGAGAACGGCGTGCTGTGCACGCCTGGCGATGCGCATGCCTTGGCCGACGCGCTAGCCGAACTGCGCTCGAACGACGAACTGCGCATTAAGCTCGTCAAAAACGGCTACAGGACGGCGCTGAACCGGTTTGGTACGGCGAACTATGTCGAAAGCGTCGAGCGGATCCTGAAGCGTGTGGCGGGTCGTGGCAAGGCTGCTCGCGCGTGAAGTGCGCGGTTCGAAGGGCCGCGCCTGAGCCGCCGAGTTAGGGCAAAGATGCATGCTGCTGAGAACCCGGTTGAAAAGCGTAGCGAGAAACGCCGGTCACACGAGAAATAATTGACCCGGGTAAGCTGGACTCGGCCGGTTCCTGTCGTTTGGCGCAGCGGAGCGAACGTCATGGACGTTCGCTCCGTTTTTTTATCGCTATTACCTGAGCGCGCTTTTCGGCTTGAAACTGCCCGACCACTTCATCGCCGGCAGTTCGACGAGCCGATAGAACACATACGCGGCCGGCACGGCCACCAGCATATAGCCGAAGGACGGCCAGATCGACATCTGCAACGACGAGCGGTACAGCAGCGACGAAAGCAGCACGAAGATCGGCAGATGGATCAGGTACAGCGAGAAACTGAAGTCGCCGAAACGCCACAGAAGCCGCAAGCCCCAACCGTCGCGCTGGTCGCCGTTGCCGCGCTCGAGCGCATTGTAGAGATAGAAAGCAAACCCGATCGCCCACAGCTGGAACGCGCCGTACTGGCCGAAGTGAAACGCCGCGCAGCCAAGCGCGATGAATGCCGCGGCAAGTGCATAGAGCCAACGCGACGATTGCGTTCGCGGCGCAGTCCGGGCTTTCGCATCGGCAATCCACGCGCCAAGCGTCCACGAAAACCAGTACGACGTGAAGAACTGAATGTCATGCCGTTCCAGCACATACGCCGAAACGACATTGACCACGGCGACGATCGCGAGCACGGACGTCATGCCGATACGTCGACGCAGTGCAAAAAGCAGCGGATAGATCGCATAGAACTGCACTTCGAGCGAAAGCGTCCATAGCGCGCCGTTCGATCCATATGTCTTGCCGGCCACCCCTTGCAGCGAAAAGAGATTAACGAGAAACGCCTCTACGCCGATCTCGCGAATCTTGTGGCTCACCGGCGGCAGTTGCAGACTGAACCAGTCGAGTGCGAGTGTCAGCAGCAATGCCGCGAGCAGTACCGGATAGATGCGCGTAAAGCGGCGCACCCAGAAATTGCCTGCGGCGAGCCTGTAAGCCGGATCGTTAGCGAGCCGTAGTGCGCCGCTACGATGAATGCAGTAGCCGCTGATAACGAAGAAAATCGGCACGCCCGCCGATCCCCATGCAATCGGGAACGTCAGATAAGCAGCAATCGTATTCAGGCCCAATGAATGCCCCGCGTTCTGATGAAAAGCCTGCATGCCGACCCATTCGATCTGGCGGCAGTGAAAATACGCGACGAGCAGCGCGGCAAAGCCTCGCATTGCGTCGATCACATGCTCCTTGCCGGCACTGTCGGCGCGTGCGTCGCTTTGCGCGCGCGGCACGGCGGGCGTACGAGTTGGAGAGAGGGGCAGGGATGAGCCGGCGGCATCCAGTGCTGAGTCGCTCATGCGCGGTCCTTTATTCGAAGTGGTGCAAGGCGGATTCGCGCGCCGTCCGCGCGCAGTGCATCACATGCTAGTGCACTGTGCGCGCAAAAAATGGATAAAAAATCAATGGCGATTTCTTTTGAAAGTCCGTTTTGTGACCAATTGTAATTGCGCACCAGCAGATGAAGCGAACAATTATTTATCGCTTTTGTCGTGCTAATTTGCAGCACGGATTCTCCTGATGAGAGGTGAAGTCATGAACCTGCATTTGCTTGCCGGCATCGCCGTACTACTGATCCTCGTCGCCGCCTCCGCTTATCGCGAGGCGCTGCGCAATGAGCCGATCCGACGTTACCGCATTAATTCGGGCAAGCTGCCGCAACTCGACGAAAATGAGGAAGCCCGCCCGTGAGAGCCTGATGCGCCGGGCGCCTGTCAGCCGACAAGAGGGCAGCCGGCGATAAGCGGCGTGAGTAAATTTTTCTGAAACGTCTAAAAATAATTCGATTTTTCAAAGTAAATGTTGCCTGTCCTATTGGCATGCGGGGCAACGCACATCAATCGATTTTATTAAGCGATTTTTGAGAAATTTCACGCGTGATCTCGTGTGGCTTTTTTGTTAGCCTTTGTCGCGACGTTGAGCGGCCGCCATGCCCGCGAACACCAATTTCTAACCGATCTGGGAATGCCTATCATGCTGAAAGTCACCAAAGCCGTGTTTCCCGTAGCGGGCCTCGGGACACGATTCCTGCCGGCTACCAAAGCAAGTCCGAAGGAAATGCTGCCTATCGTCGACAAGCCGCTGATTCAGTACGCCGTCGAAGAAGCGATTGCCGCCGGCATCACCGAGATGATCTTCGTAACGGGCCGCAGCAAGCGCGCTATCGAAGATCATTTCGACAAATCGTATGAAATCGAAGCCGAGCTCGAGGCGCGCAACAAACAGAAGCTGCTGGACCTCGTGCGCAGCATCAAACCGGCCAACGTCGACTGTTTCTACGTGCGCCAGGCCGAAGCGCTCGGCCTCGGTCACGCGGTGCTGTGCGCAGAGAAGCTGGTGGGCGAGAGTCCGTTCGCGGTGATTCTCGCCGACGACCTGCTGCATAGCTCGAAGCCCGTCATGAGCCAGCTCGTCGATACGTTCAATCACTACCACAGCTCGGTGATCGGCGTCGAAACCATCGCGCGCGAGGACAGCCGTTCGTACGGTGTCGTGGATGGCCGCGAGTGGGAAGACAATGTGATCAAGCTCTCGGGCATCGTCGAGAAGCCGGCCCCGGACAAGGCGCCGTCGAATCTCGGCGTGGTGGGCCGTTACGTGCTGATGCCGACCATCTTCAAGCACATTCGCGCGCTCAAGCCTGGCGCGGGCGGCGAACTTCAATTGACCGATGCGGTGCAGTCGCTGCTCACCGAGGAGCAGGTGCTCGCGTATCGCTACTTCGGCACGCGTTTCGATTGCGGCAGCAAGCTTGGCTATCTGAAGGCGACGGTGGAGTTCGCGCTGCGCCATCCGGAGGTGAAGGAGGAATTCGAGGCGTATCTGCAGGCTTATATGCAGACAAACGCGCTGGCAAATCCGCAAGCAGATGCGCAGAGCGTGCCGGCGCAGTACACCGCTGAAGCGGCTTGAACAGAGCCACGGCCACCCCGATCGCGCAGTTCACGCAGGCTCGCATACAGGCATCACGTCGAAGCATCACGCAGAAGCGCGCATAACATCGCGTGCATTGAAAACGGGCGCCGCAGACCACGCGGGCGCCCGTCTTTTTTTGCCGCGCCAGAACTTCAATCCGTTCGGGGCGCGGTTGATATCAAGCTCAATTTTTCTTCACTTCCAGACGGAATTTGTGCAGCAACGGTTCCGTGTAGCCGCTCGGCTGCTGGCGCCCTTCGAACACAAGTGCCTGCGCAGCCTTGAACGCAATCGTGTCGAAGGCAGGCGCCATCGGCTTGTAATACGGATCGGCGGCGTTCTGCTGGTCGACGATCTTCGCCATGCGCTTGAAGGTTTCCTCGACCTGCTCGCGCGTCGCTACGCCGTGATACAGCCAGTTGGCGATGTGCTGGCTCGAGATACGCAGCGTCGCGCGGTCTTCCATCAGACCGACGTCGTGAATGTCGGGCACCTTCGAGCAGCCCACGCCCTGGTCGATCCAGCGCACCACGTAGCCGAGAATGCCTTGCGCGTTGTTGTCGAGCTCAGCGCGGATTTCATCGTCGCTCCACTTCGCGGTTTCGACGACCGGAATCGTCAGCAGGCCGTCGAGCAGTTCGTCGCGCACCTTCGCATAGTCGGTGCGTTCCAGTTCCTGCTGAACTGCCTGTACGTCGACCTGGTGATAATGCAGCGCATGCAGCGTCGCGGCGGTGGGCGAGGGCACCCACGCAGTGTTCGCGCCGGCCTTCGGATGCACGATTTTCTGTTCGAGCATCGCGTGCATCAAATCGGGCATCGCCCACATGCCCTTGCCGATCTGCGAGCGGCCCCGCAGGCCCGCGTGCAAACCGACGAGCACATTGCTGCGTTCATAGGCGGCAATCCATGCGCTCGACTTCATGTCGCCCTTGCGCATCATCGGGCCGGCTTCCATCGCGCTATGCATTTCGTCGCCGGTGCGGTCGAGAAAGCCCGTGTTGATGAAGGCGACACGTTCCGATGCCTCGGCGATACACGCGAGCAGATTCACGCTCGTGCGGCGCTCCTCGTCCATGATGCCCATCTTGATCGTGTTGCGCGGCAGCTTCAGCAGATCTTCGACGCGCGCAAACAGTTCGCTCGCGAATGCGACTTCGGCGGGGCCGTGCATTTTCGGCTTCACGATATAGATGGAGCCAGTGCGCGAATTCAGCTTGTGCTTGCGATCGTGCAGCGCACACAGCGTCGTGATCACAGCGTCGAGAATGCCCTCGGGAATCTCGGCGCCGTCCTTCGTCAGCACCGCCGGATTGGTCATCAAATGACCGACGTTGCGAATGAACAGCAGCGAGCGGCCATGCAGCACGACCGGCGCCGTGCCGTTCGCGGCGACGTACACACGGTCGTCGTTCAGACGGCGCGTGAACGTCTTGCCGTTCTTCGTGACTTCTTCGGTGAGGTCGCCGTTCATCAGGCCGAGCCAGTTGCGATAGAGCTGAACCTTGTCGTTCGCATCCACGGCTGCCACGGAATCTTCGCAGTCGATGATCGTGCTCACCGCCGCTTCGACCACCACGTCCTTCACGTGCGCGGCATCGGTCTTTCCGATCGAATCGTTCGCGTCGATCTGGATCTCGAAGTGCAGCCCATTGTGCTTGAGCAGCACGGCTGACGGCGCGTTCACCTCGCCCTGATAGCCGACGAATTGCGCGGGTGTCCTGAGTTCGCTCGTGCCAGTCTTCAGCGCGACGACGAGTTTGCCGCCTTCCACGCTATAGCGCATTGCATCGGCATGCGAGCCGTTTGCGAGCGGCGCGGCTTCGTCGAGAAACTTGCGCGCATAGGCGATCACCGCGGCGCCGCGCACCGGGTTGAAGGTTTTTTGCCTTTCGGCGCCGTTGGTGTCGGCAATTGCGTCCGTGCCGTACAGCGCGTCGTACAGACTGCCCCAGCGCGCGTTCGCCGCGTTCAGCGCATAGCGCTGATTCGACAGCGGCACGACCAGTTGCGGGCCTGCCTGTTCGGCGATTTCGGTGTCGACCTGATCGGTCGTGGCCTTCACGCTCGCCGGCGCCGGCACGATATAGCCGATGCCTTCAAGAAACGCACGATAGGCGCGCAAGTCGCGCACCGGGCCCGGATTGGCGCGATGCCAGTTGTCCAGTTCCGTTTGCAGGCGGTCGCGCTCGGCGAGCAGCGCACGGTTTTTGGGCGCCAGCTCGTGCACGAGGGCGTCGAAACCCGACCAGAATGCGGCGCTGTCGATTCCGGTGCCGGGCAGGGCTTCGGTTTCGACGAACTGGTCGAGGTTGGCGGCGACCTGCAATCCGCCGCGCGGGTTCATCTGAGTCATCGACTGCTCCATCTGTCTGAGTGGGGCCGATGTGTGGGGCATCGGCCCGCGTTGGGGCTACTGCCACGACAAGCTTCTTTCGGGTGTTGCATTTCGGGTTCAAGGGCCACGCAATCACGCGGCATTCGTGATTGCGCTCGCGTTGGCGATCGCTAACGCCATCGCCAATGCAGACTCAGACGCCGAGCGCCTGAATACCGGCCTTCGCGATCTGCGCGTCCTGATCGGACTTCACGCCCGATACGCCGACCGCGCCGATCACCTGACCTTCGACGATCACCGGCACGCCGCCTTCCAGCGTACCTTGCAGCGGCGCGCTGAGAAACGCGGTGCGGCCGTTGTTGATCATGTCCTCGTATACCTTGGTTTCGCGGCGACCGATCGCCGACGTGCGGGCTTTCTCCGTCGCGATGTACGAACTCGCAGGCGCGCTGCCGTCCAGACGCAGCATGCCGAGCGGGTGGCCGCCATCGTCGACCACGACGATTGCGACGGCCCACTTGTTTTTCTCGGCTTCCGTGCGCGCGGCTTCGAGGATGCGGGTCGTTTCGGCAATGGTCAGCACGGGTTTGCTCAGCATAATCAATTTCCTGTCTCGTTCATTGTAGGGATGCGACGTGCAGGGACCGCGAAAGGTGATCGTCCGCGGCACGTCCGTCGCGAATCAGCTTGATTGGGGATTCTACGTCCAAGAGCGATGTGAAGAAACGGGCGCCAGCAGTGACCACCTGCAATGGCCCGCGTCGAGCGGCGCATCGCGAACCGCGGCATGCGGGATTACCCGAAACAGGCGGCCACAAACTGACGCACAGCAGGGCTGTTGAAACGCTCAAGTGCCGAACCGATTTACAATCGAGCCTTGATTCAAGACTTGCCATATAAAAACGAGCGAGCGCGTGGTCCGGCGCTCGCGCATCCAACGCCCACGCCCCACATCATGCCAAGCATCAGCGAGCTTTTTGTCTATCCGATCAAATCTTGCGCGGGCATCGCGTTAAACGAGGCGCGCGTTTTGTCGACCGGTCTCGAATACGACCGCTACTGGATGGCCGTCGATTCGAATGGCGCGATGCTCACGCAACGCGCGTACCCACGCATGGCGCTGATCAAGGTGGAGATTGGCGCACAGGAACTGGTGATCCGCGCGCCCGGCATGAGCGAGTTGCGTACGCCACTCGATGCCGCGGAACTCGACACGCGGCCCAAGGTTGCGACGAAGGTCTGGCGCGACGCGGCCTTTGGGCTCGACACCGGCGAAGAATGCGCGACATGGTTCTCCACTTTTCTCGGCGTGCCGGTGCGGCTGTTGCGTTTCGACCCGGAGCGTGAGCGCATTGTCGATCCGGCTTATACGGAGAGCGTGGGCGGCGCCACGACGCATTTCGCCGACGGCTTCCCGCTGCTCGTCATTAGCCAGGCCTCGCTCGACGATCTCAATACGCGGCTGAATGCGAAAGGCGCACCGTCGATTCCGATCGACCGCTTTCGTCCGAACATCGTGTTGAGCGGGCTCGATGCCTACGAAGAAGACTATGTGGAGACGCTCGCCATCAGCGATGCCACAGCGGACAGCGCAGAAGGTGTCGAACTGCGCCTCGTCAAACTATGCGCGCGCTGCCCGATGCCGACCATCGACCAGGCGAAGGGCGAGCGCGATCCCGAATGGCCGAACGAACCGACCGACACAATGAGTGTCTATCGCGCGAACCCGCAGCGCGACGGCGCGATCACGTTCGGCAACAACGCGCTCGTGACGAGCGGGGCGGGCGCATGGCTGCGCGTCGGTCAAACGGTCGAAGCGGAACTGAGCTTCGGCGACTAGCTGCTGTGCGAGCAATGGTTGCAACGGACGCGTTGTCTATCGGCGCGGTGGTGCCGAATTGAAGCCGCTGAAATTAAGCCGCCGAATTGAAGCCGCTGAAGCGAAGCGCACCGGCTTCACGCGGCGCGAGCATGTGCCGCATCATCGCGCGATGCCGCGTCTTGCACCCAACCTGTCTGCATACTTTCACCGATCGCGTTGCCGATCAGAATGACCGCGGGACTGCCGAAGCCCGCATCCGCGGCGTCGGCCGCGAGCCGGTCGAGGCGCGTCACGAGGCGCCGCTCATTGACACTACCGGCCCATTGCACGACCGCAGCCGGCGTATCGGCAGGCAGGCTCGCAAGCAACGCGCTGGCGAGGCTGCCGATGCGCCGCATCCCCATATAGATGGCAAGCGTGGTGCGCGTCGCCGCGAGCGCGGCCCAATCCGGTTCGCCGTGATCTTCGGTGTGCGCCGTGACGAACGTGACGCCGTGGCAATGACGGCGATGCGTGAGCGAGATGCCGAGGCCCGCCGCAGCCGCGAAGCCCGACGAGATGCCGTTGACGATCTCCACCGGAATGCAGGCGTCGCGCAAAGTCGCGAGCTCTTCACCGGCGCGGCCGAATAGCAGCGCTTCGCCACCTTTCACGCGGACCACGTGCAGGCCCTTTTGCGCGTAACGCCTCATCAGCCGTTCGATAAACGCTTGTGGCGTCGAGCGGCAGCCGCCACGCTTGCCGACGCGAATCACACGCGCTTGCGGTGCGAGCGTGACGATCTCCGGGTTCGCGAGATCGTCGAGCAGCACGACGTCGGCGGCTGCGAGCGCCTTGGCCGCTCGCAGCGTGAGCAGATCGAGTTCGCCTGGACCGGCGCTCAGTAGCGTGACCTTGCCGGAGTTCGTGTTCATCGCGATGTCCTTTAGCTTCCCTGTGTGGCCGGCGCCTGGTTGCCGCCGGCGCAAAACAAAAAACGGCGTCCGCTCGTGATGGTCACGAGGGGACGCCGTTGTCCGATGCTGCCGATTTGCCGCTCATTGCTTCGAAGCCTTGCGAGGCACCGCGTTGTGCCTCGCGAGGTGATGCAGTCGTTTGCACCGGCTGCGTTGCCAGAGCGAATGTGATTCGCGTAAAGCTCATGCAAGGAGCAGGCCAGAACGACGCGTGCATCGCCGGCAAGGCATATCCATTTGAGTGAAAGCCCCGACGATGCGGGCTTCAATGCGTCGCCGGCGCATCGCAAGCGGCCCTTGGACGCAGCATCAGGTCCTCCGCATGGCCGCCGCGTGCATCGGCAACACGCCCGCTTTTGGCACGTGCAAAGTGCTGCGTCGCACCATCGCTGTGCTGGCTGCATCGAAATGCATCGTGCGCGTGACTCCTCGCCGGCACGCGCAATTGTCCGCAAAGCCCCGCGCTGCGCGGCGCACGCGCGCATTGACCGCGATTGGCACAACCCTTGCATTTAATGCGGCCATCGGATCAACGTGGATCCGCCGCGAGCGCCACACAAAGCGCTTGCCGCAGTACCTGGTCAGGACAACGGCGTCCCCCGGATTCAGTCATCGACTGGGTTCGCGGGACGCCGTTTTTATTTCCGGCGCCGCTTTGCCGATGACGGCATGGCGGCGACCGAAGCCCAGCACATTGAGGAAGCCGCGGTCATGAAAATCATCGTTATCGGTCACGGGATGGTCGGTCACAAACTGGTCGAGTGTCTGGCGCAAGACGCTGCGCACGGCCTCGACATCACGGTGCTGTGCGAAGAATCGCGTCCGGCGTACGACCGCGTACACCTCTCCGAATTCTTTTCGGGCAAAACGGCGGACGACCTCTCGCTCGTCGAACCGGGCTTCTTCGAGCGCCAGAACGTGCTGCTCAAGCTCAACGCAAAGGCTGTCGCGATCGACCGGGATGCGCGCACCGTGACCGTCTCGACCGGCGAGACGCTGCCCTACGACAAGCTCGTCTTCGCGACCGGCTCATATCCGTTCGTGCCGCCAGTGCCGGGGCGCGAGCGCGCCGATTGCTTCGTCTATCGAACCATCGACGATCTCGAAGCGATGCAGGAATGCGGCGCGCGCTCGAAGACCGGCACGGTGGTCGGCGGCGGGCTGCTCGGGCTCGAATGCGCGAAGGCCTTGCGCGACATGGGCCTGCAAACACATGTGGTCGAATTCGCGCCGCGTCTGATGGCGGTGCAGGTCGACGAAGGCGGTGGGCGCGTGCTGCGCACGAAGATCGAGGAACTTGGCGTGACGGTGCACACGCAGAAGAACACCACGGCAATCGTCGACGGCGAAGAGGGCACGCACCGTATGCAGTTCGCGGACGGCACGCATCTCGACACCGACATGATCGTGTTCTCCGCGGGCATTCGTCCGCGCGACGATCTCGCGCGCGAAAGCGGTCTGACGCTCGGCGCGCGCGGCGGCATCGTGATCGACAACGCGTGCCGCACAAGCGATCCGCACATCTACGCAATCGGCGAATGCGCGCTGTGGAACGGCCAGTTGTTCGGCCTCGTCGCGCCGGGCTACGACATGGCGCGCACGGTGGCAAAGCAACTGCTCGGCGAGCAGGCCGAATTCGCGGGCGCCGACATGAGCACCAAACTCAAGCTGATGGGCGTGGATGTGGCGAGCATCGGCGATGCGCATGGCACGACTCCGGGCAGTCGCGCCTATCAGTTCAGCGACGAGCGCAAGCAGGTCTACAAGAAGCTCGTGATCTCCGGTTGCGGCAAATACCTGCTGGGCGGCGTGATGGTCGGCGACGCGAGCGAATACGGCACGCTGTTGCAGATGATGCTGAACCGGATCGAACTCCCAGAGGCGCCCGAATTCCTGATCCTGCCGCAAAGCGACGGTAAGGCGAAGCCGGGACTCGGCGTCGACGCGTTGCCGGACACCGCGCAGATCTGCTCGTGCAACAACGTGTCGAAGGGCGACCTGTGCGCCGCCGTTTGCGCGGGGGCGACCGACATCGGCGCGCTCAAATGCGCAACCACAGCGGGCACATCGTGCGGCGGTTGCGTGCCGCTCGTCACTCAGGTGATGAAGGCCGAGATGAAGAAGCAGGGCCTCGCCGTGAACAACCACGTATGCGAGCACTTTGCGTATTCGCGCCAGGAGCTCTATCACATCGTGCGTGTGGAAGGCGTGCGCAGCTTCGGCGAACTGCTCGGCAAGCATGGCCGCGGACTCGGCTGCGATATCTGCAAGCCGGTCGTCGCCAGCATTCTCGCTTCGTGCTGGAACGAATTCGTGCTGAAGAAAGAGCACGCATCGCTACAGGACACCAACGACTACTACCTCGCGAACATCCAGCGCGACGGCACCTATTCGGTCGTGCCGCGCATGCCGGGCGGCGAAGTCACACCCGACGGCCTGATCGCCGTCGCTCAGGTCGCGAAGAAATACGGCCTCTACACGAAGATCACCGGCGGCCAGCGCGTCGATCTGTTCGGCGCGCGCGTCGAACAGTTGCCGTTGATTTGGGAAGAGTTGATCGAGGCGGGCTTCGAATCTGGCCATGCGTACGGCAAGTCGCTGCGCACGGTGAAGTCGTGCGTCGGCTCGACATGGTGCCGCTACGGCGTGGGCGATTCGGTCGGCCTCGCGGTCGAGCTCGAAAACCGCTACAAGGGTTTGCGCACGCCGCACAAGATCAAGTTCGGCGTCTCGGGCTGCACACGCGAATGCGCGGAAGCGCAGGGCAAGGACGTCGGCGTGATCGCGACCGACAAGGGCTGGAATCTGTACGTATGCGGTAACGGCGGCATGAAGCCCCGTCATGCCGAACTGATCGCGTCCGATCTCGACCGTGAAACGCTGGTTCGCTACATCGACCGTTTTCTGATGTTCTACGTGCGCACCGCCGACCGCCTGCAACGCACCAGTGTCTGGCGTGAAAGCCTGGAAGGTGGTCTCCAGTATCTGATCGACGTGGTCGTCAACGATCACCTGGGCGTGGCCGACGAACTGGAAGCGGACATGCAGCGCGTGATCGACAGCTACGAATGCGAGTGGAAGAAGGCGGTGACCGATCCCGAAACGCGCAAGCGCTTCCGCCATTTCGTCAACAGCGACCAGGCGGACAGCACCGTGAGCTTCGTCGAGGAGCGCGGGCAGATTCGCCCGGCGACGCACGAGGAACGCCAATCGAAGCTCGCCGCTATTCCTGTCGTAGTCGAGACTGTTTGAACCCTTTCGCGTCATTGAACGAGGAGCTCCGCCATGAGTAACGACCGCTTGCCGCAAACCTGGACACCCGTTTGCACGCTCGACGACATCGTTCCCAATACGGGAGTCTGCGCGCTCGTCAAAGGTGAACAGGTGGCCGTATTCCACGTGAACACGAATGAAGACAAGGCCGCGGTGTACGCAATCGAGAACTTCGATCCGGGCTCGCGGGCCGCCGTGCTGTCGCGCGGACTGATCGGCAGTCTCGGCGAACGCGTGGTGGTGGCCTCGCCGATCTACAAGCACCACTTCGATCTGCGCACCGGCGAATGCCTCGAAACGCCGGCGCATTCGGTGAGCGCTTTCCGCACGCGCGTGGAGAACGGCCAGGTGTGGGTCGCCGTTTGAGCGTCGAGGTTCTTCAACGGTTTCAACTAACTTCTTGAGCGATGTCGACGCCGCACTGAAAGAAGTGTGGCACGGTGCGGTGCCATGAGCGAAGAACAGGCCGGCGAATACGTGAGCCGGCTCGGGCAGGAAAAGCGCTACGCACGCGACGTTTATTCAGCGTGACGCGCGCATCGTTTCAAGCTTTACGGAGCACGCAGTTCAGCATCGAAAAGATGGCCCGCATGGCACAGACGTTGCATATAAATCGCGGGTTCCAACATAGTGATCATTCCGGTGCGTGGCGAAGCATTCGGTCAGCCGAATGATCGAAAATCAGTTTAGTGAGGATGTCTGATGAAAAACGTGATGAGCTCCCTCAAGAGTGGAGACTGGCGCGCGCTAGTAGCGTGTTTCCTTTATTTCGATACCGGCTTCACAGTCTGGGTTCTGTATGGCCCGCTCGCGCCGTTCATCAGCAAGAGCATTTCGATGACGCCCGCGCAGCAAGGTCTGCTGGTCGCGGTGCCCGTGCTATCGGCAGCGATTCTGCGGGTGACGCTCGGCAACCTCTATCAATCGGCGCACGGCAAGCGCATTGCGTTGCTCGGCGTGCTGCTTTCAGCCGTGCCGACCATCGTGTTGCCGGTGCTGCCGTTCGTGCCGTCGTACACGCTGCTGCTGGTGCTCGGCGTGTTCCTCGGCGTCGGTGGCGCGAGCTTCGCAGTCGCATTGCCGATGGCCGGCAGCAACTATCCGCCGAAGGTGCAGGGTCTCGTGCTGGGTCTCGCCGCTGCGGGCAACATCGGCGCCGTCCTCGACGGCTTCCTGTTCCCGCAACTGGCCACGCACTACGGCTGGCAGGTCGCAACGGGCGGCGCACTGCCGTTGCTCGCTATTGCGGGCATCACGCTCTATTTCTGGGCGAACGACTCCGGCGTGAAGACGGGCAGCGTGCTGCGCGCGTTCGGCAGCTTCGTGGTGACGCTCGTCGGTTTGATCGTGCTCGTGCTGCTGGTCGAAGCGGGTATGTTCGGATCGGGCAAGACCGGCGTGCTGCTGTTGCCGGTGATCGGCGCATTGCTTGCGATTGCGGTGCTGCCCAAGCGCTATCGCGCGGTGCTGGCGGAGCGCGATACGTGGGTGATCATGCTCGTTTATAGCATCACGTTCGGCGGTTTCGTCGGCATGTCCTCGTATGTGTCGCTGCTGCTGACCAATCTCTATCAACTGTCGAAGATCGATGCGGGCCTCTTCATGGCGCTTCTCGCCGCAACCGGCGCGCTCGTGCGTCCGCTCGGCGGCCTGATCGCCGACAAGGTCTCCGGTGTGCGCGCACTGACGGTGCTGCTCGCGACGATCTCGCTGTGCGACTTCGTGTTCGCCGCGGTCATGCCTACGCTGGCGGGCGGCATTGCGCTGCTGCTTTGTCTGTACCTCGCCTTTGGGCTTGGCAACGGCGCGACGTTTCAGCTCGTGCCCCATCGCTGGGCCGGCCGCACCGGCTTGATGTCGGGCATCGTGGGCGCCGCAGGCGGCATTGGCGGCTTCTATCTGCCAGTCGTCATGGGCATCGCGAAGGAAAGCACCGGTTCTTATCAGATGGGCTTTGCGACCTTCGGTGCGCTGGCCGCCTGCGCGTTCGTCGCGATCGTCGCACTGCGCCGGCCGTGGATGGCGTGGTCGATGCAATCAGGTGTGATGCACGCTCATGCAACCGAATAGGCGAGCGAGCAGTCAAGCGAGCAGGGCACTGAACAACGCCACCGAGTGCGGCAACCGGGGAATGTAAAAGCGGTAACGCAGCGCATCAACGGCCGCGTCGACGCGCAACGAAGCGCGCGCCGACGCGGCCCGCCGATCTGGATCTTCAGAAGTAAATATGGTCACAACAATAGAACGGATTCAGGTAGCGCGGTCCGAGCCAGCTGAAGCGGATGTGTCCAACGAGGCGTTGAGCTCGTTGATCAACATCGCGGGGCGTCAAAGGATGCTTTCGCAGCGCATCGTCTTCAAGGCGATGCTCGCGCTGCGGGAAAGCGACGGCGCCCTCGCCATCGCGCAAGACACGTTGCGCACGTTTGCGGACAGTCACGCGGCGCTCGTGCAAGGCCGTGACGGCTTACCCGGACTCTTTTCGCCGGCTTTGCGCGATGCTTTTCATGGCAATGGCAATGGACACGGCAACGGGCATGTCGCGAAGAAAATCGCGGACTTCATCGCATTGGCTTCGGCAGCGCTCGATGCGATAGCGCGCAAGTCGCCAAACGCCGAATCCGCGGTGCAGGCATTGATCGCTTCAGCCGATCCGCTGTTGAGCGATCTGCATGGCGTGACGGCCGTCTACGAACAGGAAAGCCGGCGTATTGCGCGGGCCCAGAAGAAAGAACAACAGCAATTGATCGAACGGATCAAGTCGATCGCGAAGGAGGCGCATATCGTGTCGTTCAACGGTCAGATCGTGGCGAGCCGCGCGGACGTAACCGGCCGCGAGTTCGCGGTGGTGGCCGGCGTGATGACGTCGATCACGAAGGAACTGGAAGCAGTGGTGAGCGCATTCGTGAAGAAAACCTCGGGCACGTGATTCGCAATTCGCCGAACGCGCTGCACTGCGTTGCCCGCGGCGCGTCCGCACGTCTTCGCTGATCTCTGCCCACACCGGCGCATCCCGGCTATGCTGGGGTTTTCGCGAACGTCGGGTCAAGCACATGAATACCGGATGGCAGGCCGTGTGGGCGACAGCCAAGGCGGAGTTCTCGGATCTCGGCGATCCGACCGATCTGACGCAAGTGCTGATGCGTCTCGGGCTCGCGCTGATACTGGGCGGCGTGATCGGTTTCGAGCGGGAAATATCACGGCGCGACGCCGGCATGCGCACGCACATGATGGTCGCGGTGGGCGCGGCCTTGTTCGTCGTGGTGCCGCTGCAAGCCGGTTTCTCGCAGGACAACATGAGCCGCGTGCTGCAAGGGCTCGTGTCCGGCGTCGGATTTCTCGGCGCGGGCGCGATCATGAAACTCAGTGCGCAGCGTGAGGTGCGCGGCCTGACAACGGCGGCAAGCCTGTGGCTCAGCGCCGGGGTCGGTGTGGCCGCGGGCCTCGGGCGTGAAGCTACGGCGATTCTCAGCGTGGTGATCGCGTTACTGATCCTGTCGAGCGCGCGGCTCGTTAAGAGCCACATGCCCGACGGCAAATAGCGGTGCGCCGGGTGTTAGAGCTTGCGGCGCGGCGCGACGCGCACAATTGGGCGCATTCAGCGCGGGCATTTTGCGTTTCAACGCGTTGGACCGGAAGACGGGCGCGGTGCGTGATGTGCCCGGTGTCCTGGCGTCTGCGACGCGCGCAACCGAAAATGTTTTTCGCCGGCTGCGCGGCTTGAAGGAGTGGCGAACGCAGCGGGAACACACACGGATCCGTCGAACCGTTCCCGCCGCGCGAGTTTGCGTTTGCCCCCGCAAAAACTAATCCGCCGCCCGCCGATCCGCCAACGCCTTCTCGCAATCCGCGAGAACCTGCCGCACGAGCCGCGCTTGCGGATCGAGTTCGTCGGTATCCAGGATTTCCTCGACGGCGTCGCGCGCCCAGTCGGTGTCGACAAAGCGCGCGTGCCGGCGCGCAATCTCCAGTGCGGTCGCCGACAACTTCGCGATGGAAAGCCAGTCTGCCTCGCGCGCGCGGCGGTCAAGCCATTTGTGGGCGGCCTGGACGTGGAACGCCGCGTCCGGCCAGTCTTCGTTGAGGTAAAAAGCGCCGAGGCTGCCGCATGTGAGCCAGCACAACAGCTCCAGACGGTCTCGCGGACTCAGATGGTGGCGTACATCACTCATGGCGACGCTCGCTGCGGTAAAGTGCTTTCCGGGGGAGGCGGCGTGCGGCCGTCCTCCGCATTGATCAACAATATCACGCAGAATTCACCAGCGGCAATTCCCGGGCGTACCCTGGCGCACGCCGCAATCCCGCAAGAGCGCCTACGCCGGTGCACCGCTGCAGGCGGGCCGCCGGTGCTGTTTTCAGCTGCGTCGTTCCGCCGTTGGATTGCTGTCGGCGTTGGTTTGCGGCTGGCGTTGGTTTGGCGCCGCCGTTGTTTTGGCGCCGCCGTTGTTTACGGTCGTCGTTGTTTTACCGTCGACGTTGTTTGCCGTCGTCGTTTCGCCGCCATCGTTGGTTTGCCGCCGTCGTCGTTTCGCCGTGCCGCCGCCGCGCCTCTATCCCGCCTCTGTCCAGCAGCACGGCGCGCAGCGCGAAATCCCGCGAGGCGCTAACCTGACGCTTCCTTCCCAACCACCGCATCCGACGCGCTATGCTGCAAATCCTCGGCAAGACTTCATCCATCAACGTGCGCAAGGTGCTGTGGACTTGCGTCGAACTGGGGCTCGCGTTCGAGCAGGAAGATTGGGGCGCGGGATTTCGCCCGACCAACGTTGCTGAATTTCTCGCGCTCAATCCGAATGCGATGGTCCCCGTCATCAAGGACGGTGACTTCGTACTGTGGGAATCCAACTCGATCATCCGCTATCTCGCGGGCCGCTATCAGGACGAAAGCGAGTCCCTATACCCAGGCGACCCATGCGAGCGCGCCCGATGCGACCAGTGGATCGACTGGCAGGCGAGCGAACTGAACCGCTCGTGGAGCTACGCGTTCCTCGCGCTCGTGCGGCAATCGCCGGCACATCGCGATGCGCAGCAGATCGAGTTATCGCGGGCGAACTGGGCGAAGCATATGGCGATCGTCGAAGGGCAATTGCAGCATACCGGCGCGTTCATCGCGGGCAACGCGTTCTCGCTCGCGGACATTCCGATTGCGCTGTCGATCAACCGTTGGCTCGAAACGCCGATCGAACACGGCGATCTGCCCGCGGTTGCCGCTTATATGACGCGTCTCGCGGAGCGCGACGGTTATCGCGAGTACTGCCGCAACGGCACGCCGTAAGCGCGGCAGCGGCACAAAACCCAAACGGGAAGGGGAAGGCAACACGCAGGACAAACCGCGCGGCAAAAACGACGCAGGAAAAACGGCGCAGGAAAGCGACGCAGGAAAAACGACGCGGGGCGCGAAGGCCCCGCAACCTAACCCCAATCCGGCTCAGACTTCGACGAGCCGCGGAATCTGCACGTCCGGATCGACGTCGGCCTCGTAATCGACGCCCTCGATTTCAAAGCCGAAAAGACGCAGGAAATCGGTCTTGTAGCCGCTGAAATCGGTAAGTTCGTAGATGTTGTCGTTCGTCACCTGGCCCCACAGCGCCTGAACCTGGTTCTGCACGTCCGGATCCAGTTCCTTGTAGTCCGCGCGCAGACGGCCTTCGTCGTCGATGTGCGGCGCCGCCCCGTAGAGACTGTCCTTGTAGAGCCCGTAGACCTGCTCGATACAGCCTTCGTGCGTGCCTTTCTCCTTCATCACCTTGAAGAGCAGCGACAGGTAGAGCGGCATCATCGGGATTGCGGAACTCGCTTGCGTGACGACCGCCTTGAGCACCGAGACGCGCGCGTCGCCGCCTTTGGCCGCGAGCTTCGCGCGAATGCCGAGCACTTTCTGGTCGAGGTCCTTCTTGGCGGCGCCAATCGAGCCGTTCCAGTAGATGTCGTGCGTGATCTTTTCGCCGAGATAGGTGAACGCGGTCGTCTTCGCGCCGTCCGCGAGCACGCCGGCTTCCAGTAACGCGTCGATCCACATTTGCCAGTCTTCGCCGCCCATCACCGCGACCGTTTGGTCGATTTCGGTTTGCGTGGCGGGTTCGAGCACGGTCTCCTTGATGACTTCCTTGTCCGTGTCGATGCCGCGCAGCTTGACCGCCTTGCCGACCGGCTTCAGCGTCGAGCTGAAAACTTCGCCGGTTTTCGGATGCGTGCGCTTGGGCGCGGCAAGGCTGTACACGACGAGATCGACCTGCCCGAGATCGCGCTTGATGACCTCGATCGTGCGTGCCTTGACTTCGTCCGAAAATGCGTCGCCGTTGATGCTGCTCGCGTACAAGCCTTCCGCGCTCGCGAATTTCTCGAACGCCGCGCTGTTGTACCAGCCGGCCGTGCCGGCCTTGCTTTCGCTGCCGCCGCGCTCGAAGAACACGCCGAGCGTGGCCGCGCCGCAGCCGAATGCGGCGCTGATGCGCGCGGCCAGTCCGTAGCCCGTGGATGCGCCGATCACGAGCACTTTCTTCGGACCGTTGGCGATGGGGCCGCGTGCCTTGACGTATTCGATCTGTTCCTTGACGTTGGCCTCGCAGCCCGTCGGATGGGTGGTTACGCAGATGAAGCCACGCACGCGCGGTTTGATGATCATGAAGCACCTCTTGTCGGAATTGGCGACATTATAGTGGCCCGCGCCGGCTCCTGGCGTGGCGCGCCGGATCGGTCGCCGGCGGCGCAAGCGGCCCGCCCGGCCGCCCGAAAATCGGCCGGCGCAGCACATCTTGGTAGGATTCAGCCTTTTCCAGCAGACGGTAACCAGTGTGAAGCGTCTTATCCCCCTGATTCTGGAGACTCTCGACAGAGGTCTGACCCGCGCGAACCCGCTCATCGCCGGGGCCTGGGCGCATGTGCGGCACGTGCGCCATCCGACCCGCCGCGGCATGCTGAGGGCGTGCGCAGCGCTTCCGCTGTTGTTCGTGCTGTATGTGCTGATCCTGATTCCGTTCACACCGGGCATCGGCGATATTCGCAAGGCCAAGATCGAGCAGCCCGCGCGGATTCTCTCGGCGGACGGCAAACTGCTCGCCGAGTTCAAGCCGTCGAACCGGGAGTGGGTCAAGCTCAAGGACATCTCGCCGAATGTGGTGAACGCGCTGATCGCCACCGAGGACCATCGCTTCTATCAGCATTTCGGGCTCGACTGGCGACGCACCGCATCGGCCGCGCTGCATACGTTTTCGGGCGACCGGCAGGGCGGCTCGACCATCACGCAGCAACTGGCGCGCAATCTCTATCCAGACGAAATCGGCCGCGCGCCGACGCTGACCCGCAAGCTCAAGGAGGCGATCACCGCCTTCAAGATCGAGGCGCTCTACACGAAGGACGAGATTCTCGAAACGTACTTGAACACGGTGCCGTTTCTCTACAACGCGTATGGCATCGAGATGGCGGCGCGCACGTACTTCGACAAGTCCGCGTCGGACCTGAACGTGCTCGAAAGCGCGACGCTCGCGGGCATGCTGAAGGGCAACAGCTACTACAACCCGGTGCTCAATCCCGAGCGTGCATTGCAGCGGCGCAATACGGTGCTCGGGCAGATGGTGAAGTTCGGCAAGCTCATACCCGCCGCGTATGAATCGCTCAAGAAGAGGCCGTTGCGCATCGACTTCGAGCGGCAGACCGAGCCGCCCGGGCCCGCGCCGCACTTTGCGCAGCAACTTCGCAAGTGGCTCGCGGCGTGGGCCGACCGCAACGACTACAACATCTATTCCGATGGCCTCGTCGTGCGCACCACGATCGATTCGCGGCTGCAGACGATGGCCACCCAGGCCGTGATCCTACAGGGCAACCAGTTGCAAGGCATCGCCAACGCGGCGTGGGGCAGCCATGCCGGTTGTTCGAACGGCAAGGATCTGCTCGCGACATTCCTGCGCGAAACGCCCGACTATCGCGCCGCAAAAGACATGGGCCTGACCGACGACGACGCGCTCAAACGGGTGTCGTCCGATCGCAGCCTCGTGCAGTCGGTCTGCGAATCCAAGACGCGCGTGCAGGCCGATTTTCTCGCGATGGACCCGCGCAACGGCCAGATCAAGGCGTGGGTCGGCAGCCGCGATTTCACCCAGGATCCGTTCGACCACGTGCAGCAGGCGCGTCGTCAGCCGGGCTCCACCTTCAAGCCGTTCGTCTACGCGGCGGCCTTCGAGGCGGGCGCGAAACCGACCGACACGTTGCTCGATCAGCCGGTCGAAATACAGCTGGCGGGCGGCGAGGTCTGGCGCCCGAGCGACGAAGACGACCCGACCGAGCGGCCGATCACCCTGCGCGACGCTCTCGCGTATTCGCGCAACCGCATCACCGCGCAACTGATGCAAACGGTCGGCCCCAACAAGGTCGCGCGGCTCGCCCGCGCAATGGGCGTGCGCGACAGCCCGCTGGACGCGGTCCCGTCGCTCGCGTTGGGCACGAGCCCCGTCACGCTGAAGGAAATGGTGTCGGCGTACGGGACCATTGCCAACCTCGGCGGATACGTGGAGCCGGTGATGGTGACGCGCATCGAGGACCGCAACGGCGAAGTGCTGGCCGACTTCGCGCCGGTGTCGCCGCAACAGGAACTGCCCGCCGACGCCGCCCGCACGCTTGTCGACGTGATGCGCGACGTCGTCAGTCGCGGCACGGGATCGGCGATACGCGGACGCTTCGGTGTGCGCGGCGACGTGGCCGGCAAGACCGGTACGACGCAGGGCAACGCGGACGGCTGGTTCATCCTGATTCATCCGCAACTCGTAGCGGGCGCGTGGGTCGGTTTCAACGACAGCCGCGTGACCTTGCGCAGCGACTACTGGGGGCAGGGGGCGCATAGCGCACTGCCGATCGTCGGCGATTTCTTCCAGCGCGCGCAGCGCTCCAGGCTCGTCGACACGCGCGTCAGGTTCGCCACCGAGCAGCAGCCCGGATGGTTCGCCGAGCGTTCCGAGCGGCTGCGGGAGTGGTTCCAGCATCTCTTTCCATCGTCGTCGACGGTGAAGCCCCCGGCGAGCGTGACGGCTCGCAATACGACACGGCGCGCGCCGGTGGCGACGGCTTCGTCCGGGGCGTCGGATGGTGGCATGGCAGCTGGGAGCGCGTCGGCTGCGGCTGCCGGCAGCGCGGTAGAGACTGCCGGCGCGGGATCGCGCGCGCTGCCGCCGTTGCTGCCGACGCCCGGCACGGGTTCGGGTTCGGGTTCGGGTTCAGCTCCAGGTTCGGCAGCGGCTTCCACTTCGGCTCCTGGTTCGGCAGTGGCACTCGGCAGCGAGGCCGTCTTCGGGCAGACACACGGCGCCGCCACGGCGGCATCGGCGCCGACGCCCACACCGGACGACGTCGTGCCGCCGGAGTACATCGGCGCGGACGGTCAAGCTCGCGACGCGGGCACGTCGCCCTGATGGCGAGGCGTTCGCTATGACGGCTAATATTCCGCGACGCGGGGCTGGGCGGATGCGTCCCGTTTCGCCGTGCCCGCCGACGCTTCGAGCGAAGGGTCGTGATGCAGCAGCAGCGCGGCCGCGGCGCCGACGAGCCCCGCTCCCGCGAGACAGAGCAGGCCCGCACCGAAGCCGCCGGTGCTGTCCTTGATCCAGCCCATCGCGTAAGGCCCGAAGAATCCGGCCAGATTGCCGAGCGAATTGATCGCGGCTATCCCGCCCGCGGCCGCCGCGCCCGACAGGAATGCGGCCGGCAAGGTCCAGATAACGGGCAGGCAGCCAAAAATGCCGAAGCCCGCAATCGATAGCGCAATCATTTTCTCGACCGGATTATCGAGCCCCGCCGACGCCGCAATGCCGGCCGCCGCAACCGTCAGCGCGATCGCCACATGGCGCTTGCGTTCGAGCTTGCGGTCCGAGTGGCGTCCCCAGAAAACCATGCTGATTACGCCGACGATATACGGCAGCGACGTCACAAAGCCGGTCTGCAAATTAGTTAGGCCGAAGGCCTTGACGATCTGCGGCAGGAAAAAACTCAAGCCGTAATTCGTTGCGTTGGCACCGAAGTAGATGAGCGCAATTGCGAGCACGCGCCGATTCAGAAGTGCTTCTTTCACGCTGAAAGCATGCGCGGCCTCACGGTGCTCGCGTTCCTGCTTCTGACGCGCGACGAGCCATTCGCGTTCATCGGCGGCGAGCCAGCTTGCGTCGGCCGGCTTGTCGGTCAGGTAAAACCACACCGCGAACGCCAGCAGCAGAGCGGGCAGGGCTTCGATCAGATAGACCCATTGCCAGCCGGCGAGGCCGACGGAGCCGTCCAGCGAGAGCAGGGCGCCCGAGATCGGGCCGCCTATTACCGTCGATAGCGGAATCGCCGCCATGAAATAGCCGACCACGCGGCCGCGATACGCCGCGGGAAACCACAATGTGAGCAGGAAGATGACGCCGGGGAAGAAACCCGCTTCGGCCACGCCCAGCAGAATGCGCAAGCCATAAAACACATACGCGGCCGGCAGCCCCGTGTATTGCGCGATATGTGGGATATACGCCATCGCGCCGGCCAGCAAGCCCCACGTGAACATGATTCTCGCGATCCAGCGGCGTGCGCCGAATTTCTCGAGCAGAAGGTTGGACGGCACTTCGAAGAAGAAGTACGCAATAAAGAAAATCCCCGCGCCAAAGCCGAATGCGCTCGCGGAAAGTCCGAGTGCCTTGTTCATCTGCAACGCGGCGAAGCCAACGTTTACGCGGTCCAGATAGGCGACGAAATAGCAGACGATCAGGAACGGCACGAGCCGAACCGTCACACGTTTCATGGTACGTGCTTCGAGTTCCATCGATGTCTCCTCCAGTTCATTGTCCGGATGGTTCAGAAGATGTCGTTACAGACTAGTCGCTCGGCCACGATTCGGGAAGCGCTTTAAACAGTTCGTGCGCGCCAATGCGTCGATGCGCAACTGCCGCGGATTGCCGCATTTCGCGCCGATTGTTAAGGCGAAGGCAACAGTGTTTTCGAGCGGTGAGGCTGATCTCGCGTGCGTAATTCCGGATAATTACGCTTCAGAGAAAAACCAGCCGACCGCCCTCGAACGACTCAGTGAGCGGTCACGCAACGATCAGAAACGCAGGTGCATCATGTTGAATAAGCTTCGCGATTGGGCTCGCGTCGCCATTGCGGCGCTCGCGACAGGAGGCGCGCTTGCCGGCTGCGCATCCTCGACGCATGTCGTCGCGGCCGATAAACCCGGCACGTACACGGTTGCGGCAAGCGCGACGGGCGGGCGCATGGCCTGGGCACGCGCGCACGGCGAGGCGCTGAACGAGGCGCGCGATTACTGCGAGCGTCGCGGCATGCAAAGCAGCGTCAATGCGGAAACGGTGAGTGGGGTAGAGATGTTGACGACGCATGCGTCGTCGGTGAGCTTCGAATGTCATCCGAAGTTCTAGCAGGGAGATGCGCGACGCGGCACGCATTTGGATGAATGCCGCGCGGCCTGTGTCGTTACTTCTTGTCGAAGGTCACCAGCTTGTTGTCGTTCGAGTCCGCCACGAAAATGGCGAGAAGCCTGGCGGGCTCCGTGTCGCTCGCGTTTTCGCTGACCGTGTGATGCGCGCCGGGCTTTTCGATCCAGTGCTCGCCCGCATGGAACACATGCGCCTGGCCGCCGTCGACGCCGCTGCGAATCGCGCCTGACAGCACATACGCGACGACGAAAGCCTGTCCATGCCGGTGCGGCGAGGACTTGCCGCCCGGCGCGTACTCGACCACGAGCGCCGTCATCTTTTTACCAGGCACGTTTGCAATGGCTTCGGCGAACGCGGGCGTGATGGTTTCCGCGGTGACGGCTGGTTCTGCGGCAAGGCCGGATTGCGATGTTGCGATCATGCCAAGGCCCGTGAGCATTGCCGCGGCAAGCAAGGTGTGGATTTTCATTGCGTTACCTCCGATTGCAGCAGGGCGTGTGCGGCTTTTTCAGCAGATGCGCGCGAAGCGCAAGCGGCGGACGCGGACATCGCCCAACGTGCCGCCACGGCCGACAATTCGCTGCGTGCGTGGTCGAGCGCTTCGGCTCGCGCTTCCTGATTCGCGAACTGCAATGGCTGCGCATCGACGAAAGTCGGCGACGTCACGCCGAGAAAACCGAACGCGGCTTTGAGCGCGGGCGTGAGGGCGTCCATCGACGAGTATCGCGAACCCGGCCGCAAGTCCGCGCCGCGACTCGTGATGAACAGCACGTTTTTGCCTGCGAGCTGGCCGACGACGCTGCCGTCGTCCGCATGAGTGTAAGTCACGCCCGTGCGCGTGATGCTGTCGATGAACGCCTTGAACACGGACGGCATTGACCAGTTGTACATGGGCATCGCGAGCACGAGCGCATCCGCGGCGAGCACTCGTTCGCACAACGCGTCCGACGCAGCGAGCCGCGCCTTCATGGCCGGCGTGCGTTCGTGCGGCTCCTTGTACGTCGCGATCGCGAAGGTTTCATCGACATGCGCAGGGGTATCGACGGAAACGTCCAGGTAATCCACTTCGACGTCCGCGTGCCCGGCGCGCAGACATTCCACAAAATAGCGGCTCAATGCGCGCGAGTTGGACGGCTCGCGTTTGGCGCTGGCATCGACATGCATGAGCTTCATCATTGCTTCCCTTCAAGGTTGAACGAGTGAAGTCAGATTAGAGCCGATATTGGCTTTGTGGAATGACCAGTTTTTATTAAGTTTAGGTGACCAATGAGGAGCGAGGCTGCAAGCCGTAACCGCGCGTTGTTGCGACGGCGTACGTGCAGCGCTCTAAGACGAGCTTCGTGAAATGTTGGCCAGCGCACAGACGAATGCAACGGTGCTTGTTCAACTCGGCTTGCTTTGTCCGATACGGGTCGGCCTCGATTGGCGACGGTGTATCCGGCTTGCCTGCGCAGTGATAGATCGGCAACAGCCCAGTTCCGTGTCGCCTCGGACGTGCTGCAAAGAGCAATCGCGCACGCATGCTCTTGCAGTTCCTCAATGAAGAGGTGCCGCCATGAGGTCGTTTGCCCTTGCCGTCCTGACGCTGGTGCTGGCGCTCGCAGGATGCGCCGCGGACCATGCCGCCTCAAGCAGTGCGTCGCCGCCGGCCGGCAGTTGCAAGGTTGCGACGAATGGCGAGATCGCCGCGTTATTCGATCGATGGAATGAGTCTTTGCAGACCGGCGATCCGCATAAGGTGGTCGCCAACTACGCAGAACGGTCGATTCTTCTTGCGACGATATCCAACAAGCCGCGCCTGACGGTTACGGATAAGGAGGACTATTTCCATTACTTTTTGCAAGACCGGCCCTCCGGGAAAATCGATTTCCGCTTTCTCGAACTGGGCTGCAATTCGGCCGTTGACGCGGGGGTTTACACGTTTACGTTCGCGCGAACTGGCGTGGTCGTGAAGGCACGCTACACCTATACCTATCGCTGGGACGGGACACAATGGCTAATCACGAGTCATCACTCGTCGGCGATGCCGGAGAAGGAATGAGCCGGTGGAGGTATCTGAGGCTTTAAACGATGAAGCGGCTGCGCGTGTGGAGCTACGGTGCGAAAAAGCGGACATTTCTAATGCGCCAGAACCTGACGTTTCTAAAAAGCTCTGACATCGAAACAGTTGATAATTTATCTTATGTCAAATTATAAATTGAAGCCGAACCGGCCATCACTGCTCGAAACCCCACCGTCTTATCTTGCGTAAAGATCCAAACGACTCACAAACGACCCATTATGCAAGAACTGCCTCTCATCCGACAAACCACGCCGATCGTCAAGGGAAAGCACCGAGCCATTTCTTCCAGAAACGGTTTGACGGCTTTATTAGCTCGTATATGCTAGCTATAGGCGATCGTCATACCGGCGTCGAAAAACACTTGCTGCGTGCTTTGTGCGCAGCGAATTCGCTTCGCAGCCGTTGAAGGCGATCATCCGAGCGTCCTGTTTCTTTAAACGCCCCGTGCGAATTCGAGCAGGCCGTTCAATACTTTCAACGTCGCTAGTCGAGTGTAATCGTGAGAGTCCGTGGCCCTTTGGTGAGATGGAACCGCAGTCACGCGAGTTGTCCTCGCGCTGACGGCACCATCGCCGATGGCAGCAGCGGCAGCCTTGCGTTCCGCCGCTTTCTGTCCGTCTTCACAATCCTTTCCCGTCGTTCAGTTCGACGTCACAACTCTATCTCCGCGCGCGCCTTCATTGCCGTGCGTACGGACGAAGTCGCTTCGTTGTTGCCCTAGCGCCTCCCTACTTCTTGCCGCTCGATCCGTCCGTTTGCATGAAGGCGTTCGCTTAAGCCGCGCGTTCGCGCGCGTGCGGCGCACTCTGTCGTCCATGCGTTTCGCACACAACGGCTCGGTTGGCTCGGTTACGCACCGCATCGGACCTTATCGAACGGCCAACCTGATCATCACGCGCGGCGCGTTCCGTTGACGGCGACCGCCTGCCCTGCTCCGGTGGCTTGACGCGTCGGTTCCGGCCGCGGACTCGTGCCGCGTTGTGTTCAACGTTGTTCGTGCCGCGTCTCGCGGCTGGATAAACACGTTCATTCGTTATGCGAAACAAACCTCTCATCGCAATCAGTGCTGATAGAACGACGATAGGAGCTCATCCTTCGCACGTGGTCAGCGAGAAATACATCGCCTCAATCGTCGATGGATCGCAGGCGCTCGCCCTGCTGCTGCCTGCGCTCGGCGAGCGTCAGTCCACGGAAGATGTACTCGCCACGGTCGATGGTCTGTTCTTCACCGGCAGCTATTCGAACGTCGAGCCGCAGCGCTACGGCGGCGAGCCGAGTGTGCCAGGCACGCTGCACGACGCCGCCCGCGATGCCACGACGTTGCCTCTGCTGCGTGCCGCAATTGCGGCCGGCGTGCCCGTGCTCGCGGTATGCCGAGGCTTTCAGGAAATGAACGTGACATACGGCGGAACACTGCATCAAAGCGTTCATGCGATGGCGGGCCTCAGCGACCATCGCGAGAACAAGGAAGACGGCCTCGACGTGCAATACGCACCGTCTCATTCGATCTTGCTTAAACAAGGCGGCTTATTGCAGCGCCTCGCGGGCGGCGTGAACGAAGCCCGCGTGAATTCATTGCACTGTCAGGGCGTCGAGCGGTTGGGCGTGGGGCTCGTGGTTGAAGCCACTGCGCTGGATGGATTGATCGAAGCAGTGAGCGTGAACAACGCGCGCGCTTTCGCGCTGGGGGTGCAGTGGCATCCCGAGTGGAAGCATGCGAGCGACGCGCTTTCCACGGCGATTTTTCGCGCGTTCGGCGACGCCTGTCGCGATCGTATGCGCACGAGGGCCGGCAACGGCGCTTTATTCGGCGCCTCCACACAGGTCTGAGCAGTCGCGCAAAAAATAGAGAGAGAAAAATCATGCATGACATCGACGAATTTTTAAAAAAGAATCACGTCACTGAAATCGAAGCGATCATTCCCGATATGGCGGGGATTGCGCGCGGCAAGATCATTCCGCGCAGCAAGTTCGAGTCCGGCGAGTCCATGCGCTTGCCACAGGCCGTGATGATCCAGACCGTCACCGGAGATTATCCGGACGGCGGCACGCTGACCGGCGTCACCGACCCGGACATGGTGTGCGTCCCCGACTCCAGCACCATCCGGATGATTCCGTGGGCCGTCGATCCGACTGCGCAAGTGATTCACGATTGCGTCCACTTCGACGGCACGCCCGTCGCCATCTCGCCCCGCCGCGTGCTGCGCCGCGTACTCGAACTCTACACGGCGAAGGGCTGGAAGCCGGTGATCGCACCCGAGCTCGAGTTCTATCTGGTCGATATGAACAAGGACCCCGATCTGCCATTGCAACCGCCGATCGGCCGCACGGGGCGTCCGGAGACGGGACGCCAGGCCTATTCGATAGAAGCCGTCAACGAGTTCGACCCGCTTTTTGAAGACATTTACGAGTACTGCGAGGTTCAGGAACTGGAGGTCGATACGCTGATTCATGAGGTAGGCGCCGCGCAGATGGAGATTAACTTCATGCACGGCGATCCGCTCAAACTCGCGGACAGCGTGTTTCTATTCAAGCGCACCGTGCGTGAAGCTGCATTGCGTCACAAGATGTACGCCACCTTCATGGCCAAGCCAATGGAAGGCGAGCCGGGCTCCGCCATGCACATGCATCAGAGCCTTGTCGACGACGAGACCGGCCACAACCTTTTCACTGGCGCCGACGGCAAGGCCACATCGCTCTTCACCAGCTATATAGCGGGCTTGCAAAAATACACGCCCGCGCTGATGCCGATTTTCGCGCCGTATATCAACTCGTATCGGCGTCTCTCGCGCTTCATGGCCGCGCCGATCAATGTCGCCTGGGGCTACGACAATCGCACAGTCGGTTTCCGCATTCCGCATTCGGGACCAGCCGCGCGCCGCATTGAAAATCGCATTCCGGGCGTGGATTGCAACCCGTATCTCGCGATTGCGGCGACGCTCGCGGCCGGCTATCTCGGCATGACACAAAAGCTCGAAGCCACCGAGCCGCTGCTAAGCGACGGATATGAATTGCCGTATCAGCTACCGCGCAATCTCGAAGAGGGACTCACGTTGATGGCCGCCTGCGAACCCATTGCCGAAGTACTCGGCGAGAAGTTCGTCAGAGCCTACCTCGCTTTGAAAGAGACCGAGTACGAAGCGTTTTTCCGCGTGATCAGTTCGTGGGAGCGCCGGCATTTACTGCTGCACGTGTAACGGAAAACGCAGGAAACATTGGAGGCAGTATGAGCTACAGAACAGAAGAAATCGCTTACGTGCGACCGGCCCAGGCTACGGCGAGTGCTCGAGCCGCGCAGCAACGCAGCACCGCCGACTACCGCGCGCTCGATGCCGCGCACCACCTTCACCCGTTCTCGGATATGGGCGCGCTCAATCGCAGCGGCAGCCGCGTGATCGTAAAAGCCCACGGCGTTTACTTGTGGGACTCGGAAGGCAACAAGATCATCGACGGCATGGCCGGCCTTTGGTGCGTCAATGTCGGGTACGGGCGCAAGGAACTGGCCGATGCGGCATACCAGCAGATTCTGGAATTGCCGTACTACAACACGTTCTTCAAGACCACACACCCGCCGGTAATCGAGTTGTCGGCGTTGCTCGCGGAACTCGCGCCGCAGCCGTTCAATCACTTCTTCTACTGCAATAGCGGGTCCGAGGGCAACGATACGGTACTGCGCATCGTTCATCGGTATTGGGCGACGCAAGGCAAGCAGTCGAAGAAAGTCGTGATTTCGCGAAAAAATGGCTACCACGGCTCGACGATTGCAGGCGGCACGCTTGGCGGCATGGGGTACATGCATGAGCAGATGCCGTCGAAAGTCGAGAACATCGTGCATATCGATCAGCCATATTTCTTTGGCGAGGCGGAAGGAGATCAGACACCGGAAGAATTCGCGCTCGCCCGGGCGCAGCAACTCGAAGCGAAGATCGTCGAACTAGGCGCGCAGAATGTGGCCGCGTTTATCGGTGAACCTTTCCAGGGCGCGGGCGGTGTGATCTTTCCCGCGTCGACGTACTGGCCGGAAATTCAGCGTATCTGCCGTAAGCACGACATTCTGCTGGTCGCGGACGAAGTGATCGGCGGCTTTGGCCGCACTGGCGAATGGTTCGCCCATCAGCACTTCGGCTTCGAGCCCGATCTCATCACACTGGCGAAGGGCCTCACGAGCGGTTATGTACCCATGGGCGCCGTCGGTCTGCACGATCGCGTCGCATCGGCGATTATCGACAATGGCGAGTTCAATCACGGTCTGACTTACTCCGGGCATCCGGTCGCGGCCGCGGTGGCGGTCGCCAATCTGAAACTGCTGCGCGACGAGAAGATCGTCGAACGCGTCAAGACGGATACGGGCCCCTACTTCCAGAAGAAACTGCGCGACACCTTCGCCACCCATCCGATTGTCGGCGAGATTGCCGGTGCCGGACTCGTGGCCGGATTGCAGCTTGCGGAACAATCTGCGTCGCGCAAACGCTTTGTGAATGGCGGCGATGTGGGCACCGTTTGCCGGGACTTCTGCTTCAACGGCAATCTGATCATGCGCGCAACCGGCGACCGTATGCTGCTGTCGCCGCCGCTCGTCATCAGCAGACAGGAAATCGACGAGATTGTCGCGAAGGCGAAAAAAGCGTTCGACGCGACAGCGGATCAACTCGGCCTTTCCTGAACGGTAGCCTGTTCCGGCCTAGGCGCGCCGGCGATTCGCGCGCATGGCGGATGCACTGAAGACCGCATTCAATCGCGCACGATAAGGATTCGGTTTTTCCGAAGCATACCTTCGGCATTAACAGGTTTATTCGATCCGAACATTGCGCGAGACTGGACCCTTCTTCATACGGACCTGGTCCGCGAAAAGGACTTGATCATGCGAAGCTATCCGCGTAACAGCCCCGAGGCAGCCGCCCGCATCGTCGCACTAGCGCTCACCTCGGACGGCCATGTGTGCAGATCGGAAGAGCGCACATTGGAGAAGCTGGATATTGCCGGCGAACTCGGTCTTGCGCCGGCGCAATTCGCCCAGATTGTGCAGACGCTATGCGAGGACCGATCGATTGCGCAGATGTCGTCCGCGCCTCCGATGGGTCGTCTCGATACTGCCATGCTCATGACGCTGATCGACGAAATCGATGATCCTGCGTTGCGTCGCAAGATCATTCGCCTATGCGTTGCGGTGACGGTCGCCGACGACTATCTGGCCGACGGCGAAATCGCGTTGCTCGCCGCCGTGTTCGATGCATGGGGACATGACCTGAAACCGGCCGCAGGCCGCGGCGGACTCCCCTCACACGTGTTGCGCGGTTACGAACGCGCGGTGGCCAGCACCTGAGAAGCCAGGGCGTGATGCTGCCCACGCCGCGAGCGGATCGCGTGAATCTCTTCGATCACGCCGTCCGCGCGGCCAAGCCAGCGCAATCCCCGCAGCAGCGAAACATCTTCCGCACCTAGTTCAGCCAGCGGAAATACTCCAAGGCCACGTGCGGCGAACACCGCCATCAGCGCACTGTCCTCGAATTCGCCCACGACGCGTGGCCGGATGCCCTGCGAATCGAACCAACGGTCGAGCCGCGCACGCAGCGCCGCGTGGCGCGTCGGCAGCAGCACTGGCAGATCCGCGAGGCACTGTGGAAAGCCCGCGCGCGCGGATTTGCGCAAGATCTCAGCGGGACCGTACCAGTCGACCGGGGAACCGACGAGCCGCTGACTCAGCACGCGAAGATCAGAGTTGTGTGGCGCAGGCTGGCAAGCGAGTACGAGATCGAGCCGATGCAGCGCGAGTTCGGATAACAACTGCGCGTGCTCCCCCTCGTGGCACAAAAGCCTCAGTGACGGCGTGCCGAGCACCGGCGCAAGCAGCGCATGCGCTGCGAGCTTGGAGAGGCCGTCGGACAGACCGACCGCCAGCCGCGCGACGCCTTCTGCGCCGGCATCGCGCATGTCATCGAGCAGTGCCTCGCCGAGCTGGAAGATCTGCTCTGCGCGACTAAACGCGGTTTCGCCGGCCTCCGTCATTGCGACGCCGCGACCAGCGGGCTTGAGCAACTGGCGCCCAATGGACTTTTCGAGCTCACGCACTTGCGCGCTGATGGTCTGAACTGCCATATCGAGCCGCTCGGCCGCGCGCGCAAAACCACCCTCCTTCACGACGATCCAGAAATAGTACAGGTGACGGTAGTTGAGCATAGGGCGGCCAGTAATGATGAGCTTCGAAAAAAACGATCCGTTGCTCAGATTAACACTGGTTTATCCGATCCGTCCGGACGGCGATCATGATCGCTATTCCACGTTTATCCACTCATTTGCCGACGAACGCCATGAACACACTGCTCACACTCGTTGCCGATCCCGCAGCATGGGTTGCGCTCCTCACGCTGGTCGTGATGGAAATCGTGCTCGGCATCGACAATCTCATCTTCATCTCGATCCTCAGCAACAAGCTGCCAGAGGCGCAGCGTGCGCGCACACAACGTCTTGGCATCATGCTGGCGCTGGTGCTGCGCCTGGGCCTGCTGGGCACCGTTGCGTGGATCGCGCAGTTGACCGCGCCCGCCATCACGCTGCTCGGCCACGCGTTCTCGTGGCGCGATCTGATCCTGCTCGGCGGCGGCCTTTTCCTCGTGTGGAAGGCAACGCGTGAAATGCATCACCACGTGGTCCACGCGGAAGAGGAACGCAGCGCCGCAGGCAGCACCGTTCAGCTGACCGTGGCGGGTGCGATCGGCCAGATCCTGCTGCTCGACATTGTGTTTTCCGTCGACAGCATCATCACGGCGGTCGGCATGACCGACCACTTGCCGATCATGTTCCTCGCCGTCATAAGTGCCGTCATGGCGATGCTGTTCGCTGCGCGCCCGCTGTCGCGCTTCATCGATCGCAATCCGACCATCGTGACGCTCGCGTTGAGCTTCCTGCTTGTAATTGGCATGACGCTGATTGCGGAAGGCTTCGGGACGCATGTGCCAAAGGCCTATATCTATGTAGCGATGGCTTTCTCCGCGTTTGTCGAGGCCGTCAACATGCTGGTGCGCCGCGCGAAAACGAAGCGCGCGATCAGTACCGGATCGTGAGTGCCAACGGCGCGTTGCTGGCGCAACGGCCGGCATGCGTGACCGACCATTCGATGTCTTTGTACTTCAACTATCGAGGAGCGACACGATGAAATGCCCTGTTTGCAAGACGAGTGACCTGCTGATGACCGAGCGCCGCTCAATCGAAATCGACTACTGCCCTGACTGCCGCGGCGTGTGGCTCGACCGTGGCGAGCTCGACAAGCTGATCGCGCAGGATGCCGCCGAGACCGGCGTGCACAGCGCTACGCGCGCGAACCGCGACGATCGTCGGGATCGCGACCACGCTTACGACAATAACCGCCGGCACGAAGATGATCGTTCGGGTTATCGAACGCACAAGAAAAAGCGCTCCATTTTCGACGTGTTCGATTTCGACTGAGCGTTCAGTGCCGTTCGTACGCGGGTGGATGCGAGGGTGTAGCCAGCACCGCTCGCGCATCCAGAGCCACCCGCTGCCTGTGAAGCGATGAAGCAGTGCGAGACGTCGATACCCGCACTGCTATTTCGCTTGCGCTTCGCGCCCATCGCCGCGCCGCGTAGTCATCGGCTCCACAACGCTAAAGAGCAGCAGCAGGCACAACAGTGCAGTACCGACCATATAGAGGAATACGCTCGTCCAGCTATACCTGTCGAGCAGAATGCCGACGACGAGCGGTGCGCATGCGCCACCGATCTGGCCGACACAGTTCACAATGCCGAACGCCGCCGGATAGGTGGACTTCGTCGCGAGGCCCATCGGATACGCGGAATATCCGGCAAAGCCGATGCCGAGCATGAGGCCCGCGAGGATTAGCGCGACACCGAGATACGCGACACTGTCCGGCGCATCGATTAGCAGCAGCATCATCAACATGGTGCCGAGCGCGCCGAGCATCATCATCGGCTTGCGGCGGCCGCCGAGCAGACGGTCGGAGACGACGCCGCCGAGCATATTGCCGGCCACCGCGCCAATGAATGGCGCCGACGCGAGAAAACCCATTTTTACCGATGTAAAACCCTTGACCGTGACCAGGTAGGTCGGCATCCACGACATGAAGATGTTGCTGATACCGATCATGCAGCCATAGCCAATCGCGACGCCCAGGATATTCCACGACCCGAACACCTGGCGAATCGTCTCGAGCTGCGCCACACGCTTCGTGCGATTAAACGCGTCCAGATACGGAATGTGGGCCACTTCATTGCGCCGCGATGCATGCGCTCCGCGCGACTGACGCGGCGTGTCGTCGGCGATATAGCGTTGTTCGGCTTCGGAGCAGAAGCGATTTTCGCTCGGCGAGTTCGTCACCAGAAACATCCAGACGATAGCGAGCAGAATGCCTGGCACAGCGAACACATAGAAGATCTCGCGCCATCCCCACAACTGGATCACGACGATGCACACCGACGGTACGATCAACGGACCGAGCTTCGACGCCGCGATCCATAATCCGGTCGCAGTGCCCTTCTCTTTCGCGGGAAACCAGCGATTGATCACATTCGTGCAGCCGATACCCAGCGGTCCTTCGGACAGGCCGAGACCGACGCGGTATGCCTGCAACAGAAACACCGACGATGTCGTACCCATGAGTCCCGTAAACACCGACGTGAGAATCATGAAAATCGAAAACAGAAAGCCAGTGGTCTTTTCGCTGAGCCGTTTATAAAGCAGCCCGACTGGTATCTGCACGAAGCCATACGCGAATGAAAAGAGACTCACGATCAGCCCCGCCTGCGTATTCGTAATGCCGTATTCCTTCTTCAAGTACGGCAACGCAATGCCGAAGTTTGCGCGGTCCGCGCAGGCAATCGCCCAGATGCAGAAGATGAGCCCCATTACGACCCAACGGTGGCCGGTGCGCTTGCCGGCAATCGGCTGCGCTTTCGTGCCGGCAACGACACCCTCGGCATTGTTCATAGCGAATCCCTCGCGATGCTGCGTCGGGATACGGGGGCAACGGCAATGGGCGCAATGAGGCGGCACGTCTTCACGTTTTGTCTCCGATGTACTTGAAACTTATTTTCCCTTCCCTGCTCGGAAGTGGGCGAAGGACTACTCCTTCTGACGCTGTCGATTCTGGCGGCGGTGCCCTATGTCGTCCAATCTTTTCTCGCTATTACCTGATGCCAGGATTGAATCGATAGTGAGCGCGTCATTCACCCTTCGATCCGTGGATCAACTGATAGCGTTTTGGGATTGGACGTGGCTTATGAAAAGGCCCATCATCCGCCGACATCGCGACTGGATGCGTGCACCGATTGCCACGCCGCGCCGGTCGCCAACTACAACAAGGAGCGCCCGGATTGAAACCGAACATTCTTCAACTGAACCCGATTCTGATTCCCGCGATCAACGACAAGCTGGCCTCGTTGTATACCGTGCATCGTCTGTTCGAACAGAGCGATAAAGACGCGTACATCCGCGAGCACGGCGCGTCGATCAGAGGCGTGATCACCGGCGGACATACGGGTATCGCGAATGATCTGATTCAACGCTTGCCCGCCTTGGAAGTGATCGCGGTCAACGGCGTGGGCACCGATGCCGTGGACCTCGAATTCGCGCGTTCGCGCGGCATTCCCGTCACGGCGACGTTCGGCGCTTTGACGGAAGATGTGGCCGATCTCGCCATCGGTTTGATGCTCGCGGTATGCCGTGAAATCTGTGCGGGCAACGAGTTCGTCAAATCGGGCAACTGGAAAAAGAATCCGCATCCTGGCGCATTGCCGCTGTCGCACCGCTTGAGCGGCAAGCGCGTGGGCATCGTCGGAATGGGTAAGGTCGGCCGCGCGATCGCGCAACGCGCCAGCGCGTTCAATTGCCCCATCACGTATACCGACTTGCGTCGTATGGACGATGTCGCGCATCCCTTCGTTGCCGATCTGCTGTCGCTCGCGCGCGGCTGCGATTTTCTCGTGCTGGCTGCCGCCGCCGACAAAGCGCAAGGCATCGTGAATGCCGCGGTGCTGGACGCGTTGGGCCAGCACGGCTACCTCATCAACGTGGCGCGCGGCAAGCTGGTGGTGGAGAGCGATCTGGTCGAAGCGTTGAGCGGCGGTGTGATTGCGGGCGCGGGTCTTGACGTGTTCGTCGACGAACCGAATGTGCCGCCCGCGCTCTTCGAGATGGACCGCGTCGTTTTGCAGGCGCATCGCGCGAGTGCCACGGTGGAATCGCGCACGGCGATGGGTGAAATGGTGTTGGCGAGTCTCGCGCAGGCACTGGCTGGGCAACGTCCTGAAGGCAGCCTTACGACCTGATGAAGCGGCCTGTGCGCCGATCCCGGATCGGATGGAAGCGTGGCACCTATAATGACCGTCGACTTCCCCATCCATGTCGATAGAAGAATGCTCGATCTCGGACAAGTGCGCTGCTTCGTTGCGGCGGCGACAGAACTGAACTTCAGACGCGCTGCTGCGCTGCTGAACATGACACAGCCGCCGCTGAGCCGTCAGATCCAATTGCTCGAAGACAATCTCGGCGTAAAGCTCTTCGAACGCGTTGGCCGCACCGTCAAGTTGACGACTGAAGGCCGCGTCTTTCTCGCGGATGCCGCGCGCCTGCTCAATCTAGCCGAGCAGGCCGAAAGCACGGTGCGGCGCGCGAGCAAGGGCAAGACCGGGCGCGTGCGCCTTGGCTTCACCGGCGCGGCCGGCTATGAACTGATTCCCGAGTTGCTGGTGGCGGCAGCCGATGTACTGCCCGAGATCGACGTCGTATTGCTTGAACTGGTCTCGGCCGCGCAGATCGAAGCGTTCGCCGCGAACACGATCGACCTCGGCTTTCTTCGGCCTTTGCCGTCAAAGCAGAAACTGGAGTTTGTTCTCGTCGACGAAGAGCCGTTGATCGTCGCGCTGCCGAAGCGGCACACGTTGTGTCAATTCGGGCAGATTGCATTAAAGCAACTCGACGATCAGCCGTTCATCATGCATTCGCCCACGCAAGGCAAGTACTTCCACGACCGCATCATGGGAATGTTGGCGGCCGAAGGTGTGAACCTGAACATCGCGCAATACATCGATCAGACGCCCACTATTCTGTCTCTCGTTCGCGCGGGACTGGGCCTTGCAATTTTGCCCGCGTCGGCGCAGCGGTTTCACTACGACAACGTCGAGTTTCGATTAATCGCCCGAAATTCGATTCAGGCTGAAATGAGCATGGCGTGGCGCGCGGATCAGGACAATCCGGCCGTTATCGCTTTCCGCTCGATGGCGGCTGAGTACTTCGCGCGGAAGGGCGGAAATGCCCGCTAGGCCAACCGCACTTAAAACCGGTGGCCGTTTCAACGCATCGGAGGCGATGCAGCAAGACTTCCACAGTTCCGGCCGAGGCAAAGCCGACAGCCCACCGCGCATACCAGGCACGCGGTGTTCGGTGCCCCCTTCCTACATCATGGTTCTATCGCGTCACGAAATGCCACCGACCGGATTCGGGGTCGAACATGGCAATCTGGTCATAGTCACCGCCTTCGTCCGTTTCCATGCACGACAGCGCGCGCATTACCGCTTCTGCAACAAGGGACTCATTCCAGCGACGGACTGCCGCGGATGTTTCTCGCCAGGCGTACAGGCCTGCACGCTCGTAAAGCGTGTCAATCTCCGCAGCCAGGTCCGCATCGAGCACGGGCGAAGACGGCTCACTGTCATTCACGCGTGTCCTCCTGATAACGGCGCGCGGCGTGCCGTCTGCTCCAGTGACAAAGCGCCTGTTGCGCGCGGCCCATCCCACGTGGAGGTAGACGTTATATCCATGCCGATCACAGTTGGCGAATGTTTCTGGTTCCATGTAGTCCGCTCGCACGGCCCGGAATGGCCGGTGAGACACTGCATTCATCGTTGAGCGCAACAGTACATCGAAATACGACACGAACCTGTGGACGATTTCACCATCTGGCGTACTGTAGGTGCAGACCGCCAGCTTGTCTCCTCCCATGCTGACCGCGAGCACTAGCAGTTCTGGTGAATCGGCGGCTCCCCTCCGATCGCTCCGCAGCGGCCTGTCGTTCGGTTCTTTCATGTAAGTCTCATTCAGCATTTTCAGTCCAGCAGCCAGCCATCGTCGCCGTCGATCAGCGTGCCGCCATGACTGGTTGTATCGCCCTTGCGGGCGACACCCCTACCGCCGAACGTAGAGGACGAGCCAGTAACGATGACCGCACCACAACTCGTTCCATCGCCTATACGGGCGACAGCACGGCCGTTGACCGTCACACCGCCTGTCCCCCCGGTAACGGTACCTATCCCGTGCATAGGGCAGGAATGACGATGACCTACAAGAACGACTGGACGCATCTGCAATTCCTTAAATGGGGACGTCAATGAGCCGCCAATTTACGCAACGTGCCGGTTTTCATCGGATTGTCGCGGAAGCCGCATTGGCAGGAGGGGCTGATCTGGCGCTGCCCGGATCAACGAACTCGACGCTACGCAGGATCGCCAGTGCATATGGCAGAAAGTTGGCCTTTGGATTAGAAAGTTTCATAACCTGTCCATCACCGCAGAAAGCGTCGTCACCGTGAAAAAGACAAAATGAAAAAAAGCGGACCCGTTGATCTGGATCGCCAATAACTTCATCGGTAGTACGTGCAAACCCGCTGCCATTGAGCGCCTTTAAGGAGTAGATGCGCGTTACCGGAGAGAGTAATTCCCGATCACTACCTTCATAGTAGGCAACCCAATTTTTTTGAATGCCGTCGTAAGCGCCACCATACCGCTCGGAAATGAGTCCTTTTTTTGATCGGCATTGACTTCAAAACATATCGAGTTGAAGTTAACTTGGCTCTTAATCAATTCAGGTATCGTGGGTTCAAGATAGCGTATATGACATTCTTTTGTCACCGCCATTTTGCCATCGGAGAAACCGTTGATCTGGTTTTCGAGAACCGACGTCACCAACTCCCTCTGTGTACTTGCGGTGAGAAGACTACCTGCGATGGCCACGGAATGCACAATAACAGCGCCTATGAGTAGAGCGCCGGCGTACCTGAGGCGAGTATTATTCCCTGTTGCGTTGGCGTTCGAAATTGCTTTCGCCCATGTCTTTTACAGCATTACAGCATTACAGCATACTGCCCTGCCAATTTGGCACAAACTGGCTTTTTCTTCCGAAAGCGTTTTTTGACGCAATAAAATTATCCCGCCAGACGGTGAAATTTTTGCAAAGTCAGCGCCATAGGTGTGCCGATTTTTTTGATAAAAACCAACAAGTCGTGTCGCAACAAGATGATTGTTTCTGATCTCGTAGAAGTAACGCATAGATTGATATCGTCCGCTACCGGTGATCAATGTCGAGTAAGTATTAGGAATGAACTTATCTTGCACCAGTTCTGGCGCTTCCCCGATGTCAATTACAGAGTCGGTTGGCGTTACCTTCCAATAATGCATCCCTGTTCCGTCGCGCCCTCTACCTGTCGACACACCAATACCCGGTGTAGAGCCAGCATCGAAGCTGATAGTTGTGTCGAGTTTAAGTACGTAGGCATTGCTTTCGCACCTTGTTTCGACTGTCGTTTTCAGCCCATGAAGGGATACAGTCATGACAATAGTCCCATCATTATCGGATGCAGGACATGATGTAGCATGTAGCGTGCTACCAAAAAATTTTGGAAGCTGCGCTTCAGCCCTTTGCGCATCACTGCATTCTTCAGCAGTTGAAGCCTGGCTGGCGAGCAGCAGGAATAATAAAATCGCTAAATTACATCGCATAGGTCACGTCCAGATACCAACGTCTCTGCCTCCCACACTGACCGTCATCACCAGGAGTTCCGCTGGTCATATCGCCCCCTGCGGGCGACCCCGGCACAGCCAAAAGTCGAGGACGAGCCCGTAACGATGACCGCACCGCAACTCGTGCTGTCACCAATACGAGCCACAGCACGGCCACTGACCCTCACTGCACTTGTGCCGCTGGTGACTATGCGCGTCCCATGCATGGGACAGAAATGACGATGACCTATAAGAACAACGGGGCGCATAACGTATTTCCTAGTAGCTATTTGGTCGGCAGTGCTTGACGGCGCGCGATCACCTGGGCGTTGTGACTGCCTGCATGGAACTTCCACCCGGTGACGACGCGGGACGATTCGCGGCCAGTCCAGCGACCGGCGCATCGGCAAACTCGATCGATTCGATGATTCTCAGTACGTTTGGCTTTACTCCGACTTTGCTGTAATGAGGGATTGCTACAACAGGTGCACTACCGCACAAGGCTACGGGCGGACGAAGAAGACAGAACCCTAAGGACCGGCTTCGTGTTTCCGGATCACCAGTAACCATGTCCTGAAGCGCTCCAAACCCAGAGCTGTTGACTGCCTTCAAAGAAATCCACTGCGTAGCGGGTTTCAATAGTTTTCTGTCACGTTCGGATAGCCCCGAAAAATCCGCCTGCCAATGTCCCTTCTGTTCATCGTATCGTGCGATGGTGTAGTCGCGGATTGAATCGTTATCGGCTGAACTTACGCAAGCAAAAGAAATCGAGAAATCTCCCACGCCCGTTTTTTTGTGCGGCAGGTCGTCCACGACATAACTGTTGCCAGAAATCCATCCTCCATAGGGATCGTGGAAACTGAACGCGCAGTTATGACCACTGGCGCTGACAATCATGTCCTTGCGCTCGTTTTGTCCAGACTTAGCGAATGAAGCACTGGGCACTCCCAGCGCAATACAGAACGATATGCCCGTCGCGATCCAGTGCTTGAAATGCGAACAATGTTGCGATCTTGAGCCGCTACCTGGCATCAGCTTCTCCTCAGAATGTTGTCTTGTGGGATTTCCACTGCCTGTCCTGCCGCCACGGGAAACTTCATTTCAGTTAGAACGGAGAGGGCCACACTATAGGCCATGCAACGCGCCTCGAATCCGTTGAGGTGTGTGGAGTAGAAATTGTTGATTGCGCCAGGCAGGTTCACTGAGGCCGAAGCTTTCCAGAAACTGGGGCTGCGGTAGTAGCAGTGCGCATGACCGCTGGCGGTGAGCGCTACCCGCTCTAGAACATGCGGCTCGTCGGCGTAACCGGCCATGCCTACCTTTACCCAGTAAAAACATGCGCTGAAGGTGGCATCGATCTGATCCGTAAGCGACACGTCACCCCGCCACTTACGCATGTCGGGCGTTAGTGCTAACTCAGAAGAATTCCAAGCCGCGTTGCTGCCTGAATGAGCCGCCGCCTGCTGTGCGCCAAGAAGTTGCGCACGTACCGCAGCGGGGATCTGGTTTGCTCGTCCGCGGAAATCCCAGTAGGCCAGGTAGTTGCTTGGCCAGGTCAATTGAAGAAAGCCCCGTCCATACCACGGGTAATACCTTTGGTTGGCCGGAGAGCCCTCTTGCAGCAACTGCAACCATTGCGATTCCTGAATTGCATTGCCAAAGAAACTGGCCATGCGCAGCGGCGTATTGATGCCATACGCGCGCATCATGAGGTTGAGAGGGACGCGTTGGTTTTTGAAGATGTTCCCATTGACGAAGGCGCCCGGCACCTGCTCCCATAGCATTTGCCCGGCATGCTTGCGCATCGCGAACGATGGCACAAGCTGTTTGAATTCCTTCTCGCTGAGCCACATGCACTTCCTGAACGTCTGGATAAACCGCCCCGGATGAAAGTGATAGTGCAGCCTGTCAAGCGTCAGACCCTGCGCCTGCGCATCCTCCCAGAAGGCCAGCGCCGCGTGGTGCTGCTTGAACCTGGTATAGGCCTCCGAAGTCAGGCAGCCGGTCATCAGCGCGATGGCCGGCAGATCATCCGGATCATCGCCCTTGACCCACTTCCAGCGGATGTCGAAATCCTCGCGCGACCACTCGGTCGGCATCTTCACCACGCAGTAACTGAGCCGTTCGCGCATCGGGCCGTCAAGGCTGCGTGCATAAGCCCGCGCAATGCGTTCGCGTTTTCTCTGCGCCTGCTGCTGGGCTGGCGTCTGCGCCGCAGCCCCGCTTGCAGCCGCTGGCGGACTCACAGCCGGCGGTGCGCCCGGATCGAGCATGCCGATCAGCACGTCGGAGTCGCACCGGCTGTTGCCGTCCGTATCGTCGTCGACAAAGGTCCAGCCCAGCCAGTCGGGGAAGTCCGCGTCGCTGTAGACTCTGACGCCGGGACCGTTCAGATTCGCATACACCGCCGTGTGATCGACCGGTGAGTGAATCTGCCGGATGTGCGGCAGGCGTCCCTGGTAGAGGTCTGCCGCTGCTGGCGCATCCGGGCCGATCATCCGGCCAAAGCGCAGCATTTCATAGCCGGCGCTGGGACACCCAGGATAGCGCCGGGTAGCGCGCTCATACAGCCCGTAACCATCTTCCGGCGTCGCCGAGCCAAGCACCGCGCCCCGGATGCTACGCGTGGTCAGGGTGATCAGGCCCGAGGACTCGCTGATACTCACGATCGTCTGCTCCGTGGTCGTCGCCTGCACCGGAACCTGCCACGCAGGATGGGCTGCCGAGCCAACCGACGGATCGCTGGCATAGAGCGGCGTACCGGCCGGCAACACGATATGAATGTCGCCCCAGAGACTATTGGTTCGCCCTTGTTCCGCTGCCAGCGGCGCGTGGTTACGCCCCATGAGCGCCGCGACGCTGGCGGCGTCAGCGACGATTTCAAAGTGGATACGGTTCGGCTGGCCGTAGATCGCGCCAGGCAAACCGATCGCGTCCTTGCGGTACACCTTGCTGCCGCGCGCCACCTGGGTCGTGTGCATGTGCTGGTAGATCGAGTAGAACTCGACGTTCACCCCTTCGCCAATCTCCGTCGCGTGCTTCAGGATCACTACACCGTTACTGGTCCAGCCCTTGTAGTACAGCAACGGATGCGCCGCGATCACGGCCGGAACGTCATGATGCTGCGGGATGTCATCACTGCTGCGCGCGAACACGACCTCACCGTCGGCAATCGCGCGCACCGGCTCCGAACTGTCCGCATTGCCCTGCGCTTCGAGATGGATGCCTCCGTGCCAGCCAAATTCACGGCTGACAGGAAACGCGCCTTTGCCACTGCGTTCGCCCAGGGTCGTGACCGGTTGCATCGGGTCGTCCTCATGCGCGGCTGCGCTGAGGAAGGGTTGACTGATCAGCATCAGGTTTCCTGTTTTTTTGTTCGTCTGTTTTGGGAATGGGTTCAGTCCGACAGCGGCACATGGCCAGGATCGGGTAACTGGCCCGGCAGTGGAATGCCGTGCATTCCGGGCACGCCCCCCGCGCCATCCTCCTGGGTCACGGCGCCCTTGAGCTTTATCGCAATGCCCTTGATCGTGACGCCGCTACTATCAATGGTGATGCTGCCGCCAGATGCCTTGATGACCAGACTGTCGCTCGCCTGGAGCTCATATACCTGGGTCCGGCGCGCGATGGCCTGACCTGCCCGAAGCTGGTGACGACCCTGCACGACATGCTCCGCGTGCCCACCGGTCTCGATCTGGTAGTCAGCGGCAATCCGGTCCCGCCGGTTGTTGCCCACGTTCTCCACAAGGTCCTTGCCGACCGTGACTGTCTGGTTCCGACCGACCGACACGGTATCGTCCTGCCCGACACGGCGCTGGCTGTCATGCGCGACATCGACCTGCTCGTCGTTACCCACGTGGCGCGCGCGATCGTGACTCACCGTAACGGTCTGGTCATGCTCGACCGCATGCACCTCGTCGTTTTCAACCTCCGTACGGAGGTTTTTCTCCGCGTGAATCCACACTTCTTCGCGGCCTTTCTTGTCCTCGAAACGGATCGCGTTGGCGGTGCCATAGCCGCCTCCCTTCGTGGAGCGCGATAGCGTTCCGCTCTGTGTCGCGTTATCCGGCAGCTTCCACGGCGGCATGCTCATCGCGTTGTACACGCGCCCGGTCACAATGGGCCTGTCCGGGTCACCGTTCTCGAACTCCACGATAACTTCTGTCCCGACCCGCGGAATGTTGATGCCGCCAAAGTTACTTCCCGCCCACGGATACGACACGCGCACCCAGCACGACGAGTTCTGGTCATTCACGGATGACTTGTCCCAATGAAATTTCAGTTTCACGCGCCCGTACTGATCGGTCCAGATTTCACTTCCCTCATACCCTGTCACGATCGCCGTCTGCGGACCTGCCGTGCGCGGTTTGCTCACCGTGCGCGGCGGCCGGAACATCGTGGTTGCCGGCTGCACTTCAAACGTCGTGCTAACCCGGTACTTACCTTTTCCGGTCGCATCGCCGATTTCCTCGGCGTCAAGGCTCGCGCGGATCACCAGATATTCACGGTTCGCTGCGTCCTGCGGATGGCCCGCCAGCGTGAAGGTCGTACCGCACACCACATTGCGCAGGTTGCCCCGGCCTTCGGCGCGCTCGCCCCGTGAGCGGATTTCCTGCATGCGAATGCGCGCGAACTGCTCGCCGTGCTCCGGGTCGGTATAGTCTCCCGGCCATTCGTAGACTGCCAGCTGGTTATGCAGCGTCTTCTGCGGCAACGCGTTCTGCACCGCCAGATCTGCCCTCGGCTTTGTGAAGTCGAAATCATCGGTCGTCCAGATTCCCGACTGGATGCTTTCCGTCGTATCGAAGTGGTTGACGTATTCGGTGTCGATCTTCCTGTCAGGCGGGTAGTACGACAGTGTGTGATAAGCCTCGCTAACCACGCGCCTGTGCGCGCCGAGGTTATCGACCAGCACCATCCGGTGTACGCCGTTCGAGTGTTCAAAAAACCAGTAAATGCCGTGCTCTTCCATCAACCTCTGAATGAACAAAAAATCGGATTCACCGTATTGGACCTGATAGACCAGCTTCGGATAGGTGCCCCCCAGACGCTTGACATAGGAGTACATGTAATTGCTTTTCAGCACCTCGTCGATGATCTCGACGACCGTCCTGTTCTGGAAGATCCGGTAGTCCGTACACCGCTCAGCCAGCACGATCCACGGCTTGAGGATCAGCCGGTAGCGGTACTGACGGTTCAGTTGCGCAACCAGGCTCGCCGCGGTGACAATGCCGCTGATCTGCCGTTCGCCGCGGCCGATATTGGACGCGCCTGTCGCGCCCGCTAGGCCGGAAATGAAGGTGCCCATCCCGTCGAGTTGCACGGTCACTGTCAGTTCCTTGCCGACCATCGCCTTCAGGTCCAGATTGGCCGCGGTGCTCCCGGGTAGCAGCGGGTTCAGCGGCGTGACGAGCCCCAGTTCGTACTCGTATATCGTCGACAGCGCTTCCTCGCCCCTGATGGAGCGTATCTGGAGCGCGGGCGCGCCGTCGTCCAGCGTGGGCAACGCAGCGCCGCTGACCGTGAAGGTACGCGGAGTCACAAAGTTCAGCATGAGCACCGTCCTCCGTGTGAACCGGACCGGTCGTCACCCGGGCAACGGACACCGTTATGCCGGGCGTGCCGCGCCCAACGCTTTCTCATGCGTGTCTGCATCGATCGTTCTCCATGAATGCCGGTGTCCTGTCCGGATTGCCCCGGCTCGCTGGCATGCTTTTCAGTGGTTGCGCTCATGCGACTCCGCGCGTGCCCATGCGCACCGGCCAGGTCGCCACATGGCCGCGCTGCACCGAGCGCAATCCGGTTTCAATGAACGAATGGGCTGAAGCGCGCCGCGCCAGAAAACGTTCGAGAATCAGGCCGAACAGGTAGGGGCTCACGCCCTGAAAGCGCGTTTCGTCAACCGTGACCACGCATTCAGCGCCGCAACCAAAAGCGAGTTGTCCGTTGCCCGGCAGCATGCGCGTGACCGTGCGCATCCTGACATCGACCAGACTTTCGATCTGCTGCCGGTAGACCTCGTCGCCGGGAGCGAGGAACAGTCCCAGCAGATTGCGCAGGCCCGCGGCCGACGGGTCTTCCAGTGCGAGGTAACTGAAGTTCAACTGGCGAATAAGCCGCCAGGCCGTTTCCCGATCGGCATACGGCGCGCGTGGTGCGCCAGGTGCGCGGATCAGCCCCACACTCACAACCGGGGCCGATTGTTCGAGCGTCAGGTCATGACGCCCGTCAGGCACGATCAGGTTCGGGAGTTCACGATTGGTCAGCAACGCGCTGAGCGCAAGGTACTTCATGCGCTCGCCGTAGGGTTGCCCGTCGTGGTCAACCAGCGACACGAACGTTGTCGTGCCGCTGTACGGCGCGCGCGTACCGTAGCGGCGAGTTGACAGTTCCGGCGTCAACCGGCGTGCGCAACGTGTTCTGAAATACCGCCCGTGGTTGCCTTCGTCATTCGTCAGGGGCTGGTGCAGCGGCCTGAATTCGAGCGATGTCGACGTCTCGCTGACCTGGCCGTACAGTGCCTGAACGGAAAACACTTCATAGTCCTGCTGCTTCAGTACGTCCGGGACTAGTTGAAATTCCGCGCCGGTTTCTGGCAATTCGACGGGGTCGCAGATGCGGGGAAAGAGATTGATAACCGGCGTGCAGAACAGCGCGAAGTGTGAGGCGTCCACGCGTTCCGCCAGCGCTCCGGTGAACTGGTTCAGCAGCACGACGATTTCAGCCTCGCGCCCACGCACCCGGCGCAGGCCCGCTTCGAGCCCCGTCAGCGTGAAGAAATAGAAGCGCGACGGGCATGCGGAAAACTCGTGCAACAGATTGTGTCCGTGAAGCTTCGGCCACACGAGCGGCAACAGACTCTGTTCGGGATCGAGTCCTTCATGTATCACCGCGTCGCGGCCTACCGCGTGGAAGGGACTGCCGGGCGAGCCGAAATTTCCGGGCTCGCCGGTAATCGATGCAACGCCCGCGACATGTAGCAGTTCGAACAGGTGGGATGCCACCTGCTCATCCCCGGCCAGATACACCGGTAGACGGTCGAGCCCCTGCAACTCTGCGATGCCGACTTCGCCGGTGGTGCGCAGCCGCAACCGCAACGCGCCACGCACCTGGGTATGCCCCGGCACGTACCGGTCGAGCGCGGGAATGTCAGGGGGAATGCCGGTCAGCCGCGCGCTGACGATCTCCAGCGGATACAGCGTCACGTCCTGACTGCTGCGGAACTCGCACGGCGTCTTCTCGCCATCGGGCACGCGGCTGGTGAATGTCGCACCGCGTGCAACGCGGATGCCCTCGGCGAGATTGCCCTCGGTGCCGTCCGGATAAAGGCGCGCTACGGCGATAGACGGCGTTGGGGCGACGAAATTCGGATACAGGCATTGCAGCAGCGGCTGCGTTAACTCGGGAAACCGGGCATCCAGCTTCATGCGCATGCCCGCGGAGGTGAAGCTGAATGCCTCGATCAGCCGCTGAACGTACACATCGCCGATTTCGCCCGCCTGCATGCCCAGGCGCCTTGCGATTTTTGGATGCGCCTGCCCGAATTCAGCGGCGAGTTCGCGCATGTACAGCAACTCTTCGTTGTAGTACTTCAGCAGTTGCTGGCTCGTGTCAGTATTGGGGTGCCGATCGCGTGGAGCGGCGTTCTTCGCCGCTTGCTCGACGTAATGCTCCGGCTCGAAGCGCATACCGGTAATGGGCGCATCCGTAGCCGCATGCCCAAGCCATCCAGACCAGCCGAGTTGTTCTGTTCCTCCCAGCACCGCCGCAGGCGCGCACTCTGGCTTGATGCGTAATTCCAGTTCCCAGCGGACACCCCGCCCGATAAATTCCATCACGCAGTCGACCAGTTTCGGGAGGTCCACGCCCCGAGGTGTGATGCGCAGGTAGGCGTCCATGTCGAGCGGCCCCAGGATAATGCGGAACTTGTGCTGGCGATCCGGCACCCGCTCGCCGAGCATCGCGCCCATCGCCAGCGTTGACGATGCCACCGGCTTTCCGAGGTAGCTGTGACTGTCGGGCGCGATTTCCATCCAGTGAAAGANGTACTCCTCGATCGCGACAGGCACGCCGAAGTAGTGTTCGAGCGTCGCGCATAAACCGTCCGGATTGCGCGCTTCACGCACCAGATGCGCGGACGCTGCCAGCCGCGCGTGCGCAGGAAACGGCTGGCCGGCGATTTCGTGCGGATCGTGGCCGGCGAGGCTTGCGACATAAAACGAGAACGTTTCATCGTCCGGCCGATCAAGCCCCGCGGCAGCCTGNNCCGANGCCCANGCCCGGTACAGCAGCGTCAGATAACGGTGATGGAAAATGTCGAGGAAATTGACCAGCGTCGGGTCGTGCCGGTTCTGCTCACGCTCGCGCGCG
>NZ_AWZT01000001.1 GCF_000472525.1 Paraburkholderia dilworthii | reverse complement strand
CTTTGCATGGGACCAGAGTAAGTGCTTCGCACTAACTCTGGCCGACAGCTTTGCATGGGACCAGAGTAAGTGCTTCGCACTAACTCTGGCCGACATAGGAGAGCATTCAATGAATTCCCCCAAGGTCGTGGTCGAAGGGCTGTGCAAGGTGTTCGGCACCAACCCGAAACAGGCACTCGGCATGTTGGCAGGCGGTGCCACGAAAGAAGAAGTATTCGCGCGCACCGGCCAGATAGTCGGCGCTCATAACGTATCGTTCGAAGTCAAGGAAGGCGAGATCTTCGTGCTGATGGGTCTCTCCGGTTCCGGCAAGTCGACACTGATTCGCCTGATCAACCGGCTAGTGGAACCGTCGGCAGGTAAGGTGCTGATCGATGGACGCGACGTGGCCAGCGTGCCGCGTGCCGAATTGACGGCGCTGCGCCGCAAGGACATGAGCATGGTGTTCCAGTCCTTCGCGCTGATGCCGCAACGCACGGTGCTGTCGAATGCGGCCTTCGGGCTCGAGGTGGCGGGCATCGGCCGCAAGGAACGCGAAGCACGCGCGATGACCGTGCTCGAGCAGGTCGGCCTCGCGCCATTCGCGGCGAAGCTGCCCGCGCAGTTGTCGGGCGGCATGCAGCAGCGCGTGGGGCTCGCGCGGGCACTCGCGGTCAACCCGTCGCTGATGATCATGGACGAAGCGTTCTCCGCACTCGATCCGCTCAAGCGCAAGGAAATGCAGAACGTGCTGCTCGATCTGCAACGCGAGCAGCAGCGCACGATTCTATTCGTGTCGCACGATCTCGAAGAAGCCATGCGTATCGGCACACGCATCGCGATCATGGAAGGCGGCAAGGTCGTGCAGATCGGCACGCCGCAGGAGATCATCACGAATCCCGCCGACGATTACGTGCGCGCTTTCTTCGAAGGGATCGACACGAGCCGCTATCTGACGGCCGGCGATCTGATGCAGACGGATGCCGTGCCGCTGATGCACTCGCATTCGCCGCAGATCGACGTATCGAGCGTGGCCGCCACGTTGAACGGCAGCGCCGACTACGCGTTCGTGCTCGACAGCGAACGCAAGATTCGCGGCTTCGTGTGCCGCGACGAAACGGGTAGCGCGTCGGCAAAACTGAACTACGTCGAGTGCATTCGACGCACCACGCCGCTCGACGACGTGGTGCAGCGTGTGGTCGCGAGCCGCGCGCCCTTGCCGGTCGTCGAAGCGGACGGCTCCTACTGTGGTTCGGTCAACAAGACGAACGTGCTGCACGTTCTCACGCGCCATCGAGGTTCCCATGTCTGAAATCATTCCACTTGGCGCCTGGGTCGATCACGGCGTCCACTATCTGCTCGACCATGACGCCAAGACTTTCGATTCGATCGGCAAGGTCATCGAGAGTTTTGCCGCGCTGATCGAACAAGGTCTGCAAGGGGTGCCGATGTGGGCGCTGATGGCGTTTTTCGTCGGCATCGGATTGTGGCGGGTGGGATGGCGCTTCGCGCTGTTCACGCTGCTCGCCATGCTGCTGATCTACGGCACCGGCTTCTGGGATCAGATGGTGATCACGCTCGGTCTCACGCTCTCGTCCACGTTGATCAGCCTCCTGCTCGGCGTGCCGCTCGGCATCTGGACTGCGAAGAGCCGCACCGTCGAAATGATCGTGCGCCCCGTGCTCGACCTGATGCAGACCATGCCTGCATTCGTCTATCTGATTCCGGCCGCGATGCTGTTCGGTCTTGGCCGCGTGCCCGGCATTCTCTCCACGGTGATCTTCGCGATGCCGCCGGCGGTGCGTCTCACGTCGCTCGGCATCAAGCATGTGAACCGCGAAATCGTCGAAGCGGGGCAGGCCTTCGGCTGCACGCCGTGGCAATTGCTCTACAAGGTGCAGTTTCCAAATGCGCTGCCGTCGATCATGACGGGTGTGAACCAGACCATCATGATGGCGCTGTCGATGGTGATCATCGCGTCGATGGTCGGCGCAGGCGGTCTCGGCAACGACGTGCTCGCCAGCATTCAGCGGCTCGACATCGGTCTGGGCTTCGAGAGCGGACTCTCGGTCGTGATGCTCGCGATCATCCTCGACCGCATCACGGAGAGCTTCGGCCGTTCACCCGGCATGGCGCGCGCGCCGCTGTTCTCTGGCTTGCGCAATCTGATGAAGGTGCGCCGCGCGCCGGCGGCACAGCACAGTTGAGCCGCTCATGAAGCGCGACGCGATCACTCAGGTCGAGGCCCCGCCCGATTCACCGCTCTCCCGGCTCGCGCACGTCGGCTTTCTGACGCTGCCGAACTTTTCGATGATCGCGTTCACGAGCGCGGTCGAGGTGCTGCGCATGGCCAACTACGTGGGCCGCGCAGAGCACTACAGATGGTCGGTCATTACGCCTGACGGCGAGCCGGCGCGGGCGAGCAACGGCATCACGGTGAAGCCCACTACGACGCTCGCCGAGGCCGGCATGCCCGATGTGCTGATCGTGTGCGCGGGCTGGCACGTGCGCGATTACGTCGACGACACAGTGATCGGCCTGCTGCACGAGGTGGCTGCGCAGGGCATACCGCTCGGGGGCATTTGCACGGGGCCGTACGCGCTCCTCGCAGCCGGATTGCTCGATGGTTATCGCTGCACCGTGCATTGGGAGGACATGTCGCCGTTGCACAAGAGCTATCCGCATGTACGGTTCGCGGACGAGCTCTTCGTAATCGACCGCGACCGCATGACGTGCACGGGCGGCACCGCGCCGCTCGATCTGATGTTGAACCTGGTCGGCATGCGCCTGGGTCACCCGGTTGCAGCGCAGGTGTCCGAGCAGTTCATCGTGGAAAGGATTCGCGGCTCGACGGACTACCAGCATATTCCCGTCGACGCCCGCGTCGGTTTCTCTCGCGCCGAACTGATAGAAGTCGTGCGCTTGATGGAGGCGAATATCGAAGAGCCGTTATCGCTCGACGAACTTGCGCGGCTCGTGCGTCTGTCGCAACGCCATTTGCAGCGTATGTTCAAGATGTTCCTGAGCGTGTCGCCGACGCACTATTACCTGACGCTGCGCCTGCGGCGTGCGCGTGAATTGCTGCGTAACACCGACGCCTCCATCGCGCGTGTCACGGCCGTTTGCGGGTTTCATTCACCCTGCCATTTCAGCAAGGCGTACCGCGCGCAATTCGGTCATGCGCCGAGCGTGGAGCGACGGCTGTCGGCATAGGCCGCTTTCGCTTCACATGCGCTTGCGTGTGCCGCGATCGGCAGCAGGCAGCGTCGAAAGAATTCGCGTAACAAACCAGTCAAGCATCAATCACCCTGAGGAAACGCCATGAAACGTTTGTGGGCTGCGTCGTTGTGCGCGCTGTCTGTGTCGTCTGTCCCGTCGGCATTCGCCGCCGAACCCGCAACATGCCGCGACGTCCGCTTTGCCGATGTCGGCTGGACCGATATCGCGGCGACTACAGGGCTCGCCTCGACGGTACTCGAAGGACTCGGCTACAAGCCGACCAAGACGATCGCCTCAGTGCCGATCACGTTTGCTGGGGTTAAGAGCAAGCAGATCGACGTATTCCTCGGTTATTGGTCGCCCACTATGGACCCGATGATCGACCCCTTCAAGAAGGCCGGCCAGGTGAGCGTGCTGCCCACGCCGAACCTCACGGGCGCGAAGTACACGCTTGCGGTGCCGGACTACGCGTACCAGGCGGGCATCAAATCGTTCACCGACATAGCGAAGAACTACGACAAGCTCGGCGGCAAGATCTATGGCATCGAGCCGGGTAACGACGGCAATGCGTTGATCAAGAAGATGATCGACACCAACCAGTATGGGCTCGGCAAGTTCAAGCTCGTCGAGTCGAGCGAGGCGGGCATGCTGGTCGAAGTGAACCGTGCGATCCGCGACAAGAAGCCGATTGTGTTCCTGGGCTGGGAACCGCATCCGATGAACGTGCAGATGAAAATCGATTATCTGTCCGGCGGCGACGATGTATTCGGCCCGAACTACGGAGAAGCGAAAGTCATGACGGTCACGCCGACCGATTACTCGACGCGTTGCCCGAATGTCGCGAAACTCGTGTCGAACCTGCATTTCACGACCGATATCGAGAATCACGTGATGCTGCCGATCATGAACAAGACGGACCCGAACAAGGCCGCGCGTGAATGGTTGAAGGCGAATCCGGCGGTGCTCGATCAGTGGCTGGCGGGTGTGAAGACATTCGACGGAAAGGATGGTTTGCCGGCGGTGAGGGCGTACGTAGCAGGGAAGTGATGTGCGGGTCTTTGCGCCGCGTGGCGCGGCGCAAAGACTGGTGTTGCGCGATTCGAGGCCCTGATTAAAGGCCTAAAATTCACACGACCAGGAAAAACGCCTTATATCAGGGCATCAAATCGCCTGCGCCCGCCCCGGAAACGTCTCGTCGTAGTCACCACTGTCTGCAGCTTCGGCTGCCGTGCCGCGCTGCTCGCGGTACATCATCGGCGGTAAACCGAATTGCTTGCGGAATTCTCGGCCCAGATGCGATGCATCGGAAAAGCCGCAACTCGATGCAATATCGGCCACCGTCTTGTCCGAACTCGTCAACAGCCAGGCGGCCGTGCGCAGGCGCACCTGTTTCGCGTAAGCCTGTGGCGCCTTACCGGTTTGCGCCTTGAAAAGCCGCTCCAGTTGACGCGGCGACAGGTCCAGCTTGCGCGCGAGTTCATCGAGTGAAAGCGAACGCCCGACGTGCTGTTCCATCAGCAGAATCGCGCGCTTCACTTTCGGATGCGCGGCGGGCGCAAGTCCTGGCGGATGCGGCTGCGGAGCGTTGCCTTTCTGCATGTCGTCGACGAGCAGAATGCGCAGTGCCTTTTGCACTGTTGCGGTTTCGAAGTGGCGCAACAGAATGGCTGCCGCCACGTCGATCGACGCGCGTCCGCCTGAACAGGTAATGCGCCGGCGATCGATCACGAACAGCCGGTCGGCCACCAGCGCCTCTTCATTCACCGCCGGAAACCGCTCGATGAAATCCCAGTAGTGAAACCAGCTCACGCAAATGCGATGACCGTCGAGCACGCCCGCGCGCATCAGCGAGAACACGCCCGTGCACATGCCAACAAGCGTCGCATTCATCGCGGCGGCGTGGCGGATGAAGGCGAGCGTCGCGTCGTTCGCGGCCGGTCCGGAGTGCAACAGGCCGCCCACCACGACCACGTAATCGAAGGGCTCGGCGTTGTCGAAGGTCTCCCAAGGCGTGATCTGAATGCCGCAACTCGCACGCACCGGGGCAAGGGTTTCCCCTATCACGCTCCATGAACAGCGTACGGGTTTGCTGAAGTCGCCTTCGTCCGCGGACAGGCGCAACAGGTCGACGAAACCCGAGAACGCCGTCAGCGTGAAGTTCGGCAGCAGGATGATGCCGAAGCGGATGCGCTGTTTTGGCGTGCCGTCGATCGATTGAAGGGGAAGCGGTTCAGCGGAGTTCATGCATGCAGCCAGAGCGGAAAAGGTTGAGCCAAGCATAGCACCGGGACGCGGTGCGGCATTTATCGTCATGCCGTCAGCATCGCCAGCCCCAGGCACGGCGCCTGTCGCAAATGCGTCAGAAGCCATCGCAAATACGCCGCGGCGCTTGGCGCGTGGTGCGCTTGACGCCACTATCCCACTGTCATGCCGTTTTTATTCTATCGATCCAATTTGACGTGCGGTGCAATGGGGCCTGTTTCAAGGTACATCCCGCCACCCAGGCATTGCAACGCATAAGGCACGCCATGAACGTCAGCGTCTTCGATCTGTTCAAGATCGGTATCGGTCCCTCAAGCTCGCACACGGTCGGGCCGATGATCGCTGCTTGCCGCTTCGCGTCGCATATCGAAGACGCAAACCTGCTCGCCTTCGTGCGCCGCGTGAAGGTGGAACTGTTCGGCTCGCTCGGCGCGACCGGCAAGGGGCACGGTACGGATAAAGCGGTACTGCTCGGGCTGGAAGGCAATCTGCCCGAACTGATCGATCCGGACTCGATTGAGCCGCGTTTGCAGGCTATCCGCGAGACGAAGCAACTTGCGCTGCTCGGCAAGCATCCGGTGAAATTCGACGAGCGCGAGCACCTCGGCTTTTTCCGCAAGTTGATGCCGGGCGCGCCTGGTTCGGGCATCGTGCATCCGAACGGCATGCGTTTTCAGGCATTCGATGAAAACGGGCAACTGCTGGTGGAAAAAGAGTATTACTCGATTGGCGGCGGCTTCGTGGTGAATCGCGAGGGCGACCGCGTGAACGGCGTGCGTGCCGGCGCCGAGGTGCCGTACCCATTTCGCACTGGCGACGATCTGATGCGCGTATGCCGCGAGACCGGCCTCTCGATTGCGCAAGTGACGCTGAAGAACGAGTGCGCGGCGCGGCCCGAACAGGAAGTGCGCGAAGGTCTGCTCGCGATCTGGCGCACCATGTCGGCTTGCGTCGAACGCGGTTGCAAGGTGCGCGGCGAATTGCCCGGCCCAATGCATGTGAAGCGCCGCGCCGCCGATCTGTGCGCGCAATTGCGCTCGCGCTCGGAAGAGTCACTACGCGATCCGCTTTCGATGCTCGACTGGGTCAACCTCTACGCAATGGCCGTCAACGAAGAAAACGCGGCAGGCGGGCGCGTCGTCACCGCGCCGACCAATGGCGCGGCCGGCGTGATTCCCGCCGTGCTGCATTACTACGTGAAGTTCATGCATGCGTCGAACGACGAGGGCATCGTCAATTTTCTGCTGACGGCTGCGGCTATCGGCATCATCTATAAAGAAACCGCGTCGATTTCGGGTGCCGAAGTGGGCTGCCAGGGCGAAGTGGGCGTGGCCTGCTCGATGGCCGCCGCGGCGCTGGCCGCCGTGATGGGCGGCACGCCGACGCAAGTGGAAAACGCCGCGGAAATCGGCATGGAACACAACCTCGGCATGACCTGCGACCCGGTCGGCGGGCTCGTGCAGATTCCCTGCATCGAGCGCAATGCAATGGGCGCGATCAAGGCGCTGAACGCCGCGCGCATGGCAATGAAGGGCGACGGCCAGCACTACGTGTCCCTCGATAACGTGATCAAGACAATGCGCGAAACCGGCGCGGACATGAAGACGAAGTACAAGGAGACGTCGCGCGGCGGATTGGCCGTGAACGTCATCGAGTGTTGAACAGCGCTTTGTTCCAGATGCGACGAAGCGCCAGGCACAAGCACTAAAGCACCAAAGCACCAAAGCACCAAAGCACCAAAGCACCAAAGCACCGACAGTACCCACAAGGATCAATGATGAGCCGCTATTCGATATTCAGCCTCTTGCGCAACGGGATGTCGTATCACGAAAACTGGGAGCGACAGTGGAAGAGTCCCGAGCCCAAACGCGAGTACGACGTGGTGATCGTCGGCGGTGGCGGGCATGGTCTCGCCACGGCCTATTACCTCGCGAAAGAGCATGGCGTGCGCAATGTCGCCGTGCTCGAGAAGGGCTGGATCGGCGGCGGCAATACGGCACGCAATACGACCATCGTGCGCTCGAATTATCTGTGGGATGAGTCCGCGGCGCTCTATGAAAAAGCAATGAAACTGTGGGAAGGGCTCTCGCAGGATCTGAACTACAACGTGATGTTCAGCCAGCGCGGCGTGATGAACCTCGCGCACACATTGCAGGACGTGCGCGACACCGAGCGTCGTGTGAATGCTAACCGGTTGAACGGCGTCGATGCCGAATTCCTCACGCCCGCGCAGATCAAGGAGCTTGAGCCGACCATCAATCTGAACAGCCGCTATCCGGTGCTCGGCGCGTCGATTCAGCGGCGCGGCGGCGTGGCGCGTCACGATGCGGTAGCTTGGGGCTTCGCGCGCGGCGCGGATCAGGCCGGCGTCGATATCGTGCAGAACTGCCAGGTAACCGGCATTCGCCGCAACGGCAACCAGGTGACAGGCGTCGATACCACGAAGGGTTTCATCAAGGCGAAGAAAGTTGCGGTAGTGGCTGCCGGCAATACGTCCACACTAGCGGACATGGCCGGCGTGCGCCTACCGCTCGAAAGCCATCCGTTGCAGGCGCTGGTGTCGGAGCCGATCAAGCCGGTCGTCAACACGGTCGTGATGTCGAACGCGGTGCATGCGTATATCAGCCAGTCCGACAAGGGCGATCTGGTGATCGGCGCGGGCGTGGACCAGTACACCGGTTTCGGTCAGCGAGGCAGCTTTCAGATTATCGAAGGCACGCTCGAAGCCATCGTCGAAATGTTCCCGGTGTTTTCGCGCGTGCGGATGAACCGTCAGTGGGGCGGCATCGTGGACGTGTCGCCGGACGCATGCCCGATCATCAGCAAGACCGACGTGAAGGGACTCTACTTCAATTGCGGCTGGGGCACAGGCGGCTTCAAGGCGACACCGGGTTCTGGTTGGGCCTATGCATACACAATCGCGAAGGACGAGCCGCATGAGCTGAACGCGCCTTTCTCGCTGGACCGGTTCTATACCGGCCATCTCATCGACGAACACGGCGCCGCCGCCGTCGCCCACTAACGCACTAGAGCTGGATAGAGAGACAAATATGTTGATGATCGAATGCCCCTGGTGCGGGCCACGCGCCGAAACCGAATTTTCCTGCGGCGGCGAAGCGGACATTGCGCGTCCGCTCGACACCGAAAAACTCACCGACAAGGAATGGGGCGACTACCTGTTCATGCGCAAGAATCCGCGCGGCGTGCATCGCGAGCAATGGATGCATACGCAAGGCTGCCGCCGCTGGTTCAAGGCACAGCGCGACACGGTGAGCTACGAGATCCAGGGCTACGAGACGTTCGATCGTCCGCTGCTCAAGATGGACAGCAATGACGGCAAGGTAGAAGAGGGCAAGACGCAATGAGCCAGACAGACCGACTCCCGAATGGCGGGCGCATCAACCGCGCATTGCCGCTTACGTTCACGTTCAACGGCCGCCAGTATCAGGGTTATCAGGGCGATACGCTCGCTTCGGCATTGCTCGCCAACGGCCTGCATTTCGTTGCGCGTAGCTGGAAATATCACCGGCCGCGCGGCATCGTGACCGCGGGTGTGGAAGAGCCGAATGCCGTCGTGCAACTCGAAACCGGCGCATATACGGTGCCGAATGCGCGTGCGACCGAAGTCGAGTTGTATCAGGGGCTCGTCGCAAACAGCGTGAACGCGAAGCCGAGTATCGAGAAAGATCGCATGGCGGTGAACCAGAAGTTCGCGCGCTTCATCCCGGCGGGGTTCTACTACAAGACATTCATGTGGCCGCGCAGATTCTGGCCGAAGTATGAAGAAGTGATCCGTGACGCCGCGGGTCTCGGTAAGGCGCCTGAGCAACGCGATGCGGATCGCTACGATAAGTGCTTTGCACATTGCGACGTGCTCGTGGTCGGCGGCGGGCCGACGGGCCTCGCGGCCGCGCATGCGGCCGCTTTGTCCGGCGCGCGCGTGACCTTGGTCGACGATCAGCCGGAGCTCGGCGGCTCGCTGCTGTCGTGCCGCGCCGAGATCGACGGCAAGCCCGCATTGCAATGGGTGCACAAGATCGAAGACGAACTGCGGCAGATGCCTGACGTGAAGATTCTTTCGCGCAGCACCGCATTCGGTTATCAGGATCACAATCTCGTCACGGTCACTCAGCGTTTGACCGATCATCTGCCGGTGTCGCAACGCAAGGGCACGCGTGAACTGATGTGGAAGATCCGCGCAAAGCGCGTGATTCTCGCGACCGGCGCGCACGAGCGGCCCATCGTGTTCGGCAACAACGATCTGCCCGGCGTGATGCTCGCTTCGGCGGTCTCGACATATCTGCATCGCTATGCAGTATTGCCGGGCCGCAACGCGGTAGTCTTCACGAACAACGACGACGGCTACCAATGCGCGCTCGATCTGAAAGCGGCCGGAGCACAGGTCACGGTGATCGATCCGCGCGCCGGTGAATCGAAGGGCACGCTGCCCGCGCTTGCACGCCGCTATGGTGTGAAGGTGATCAGCGGCGCGGTCATCACCGCGGCGCACGGCAAACTGCGCGTGGCGTCCGTCGATATCGCTTCATATGCGAATGGCCAGGTCGGCGCGAAGCAAAGCGAATTGTCCTGCGATCTGCTCGCGATGTCCGGCGGCTGGAGCCCGGTGCTGCATCTGTTCGCACAATCGGGCGGCAAGGCACACTGGCATGACGACAAGGCCTGCTTCGTGCCGGGCAAGGCGATGCAGGCGGAGACGAGCATCGGCGCCTGCAACGGCGATTTCACGCTCGGCCAGGGCATCCGTTTCGCAGTCGATGCGGGCGTCGAGGCAGCACGCGCGGCGGGCCATATCGTCAAGCGGCCGAATCCGGTTCAGGTCGCCGAAATCAGCGAAGCGAAGATCGAGCCGCTGTGGCTCGTCGGCGGACGCGAGTTGGCTACGCGCGGTCCGAAGCAGTTCATCGACTTCCAGAACGACGTGTCCGCAGCGGATATCTTCCTTGCCGCACGCGAAGGCTTCGAATCGGTCGAGCACGTGAAGCGTTATACCGCGATGGGCTTCGGCACCGATCAGGGCAAGCTCGGCAACATCAACGGCATGGCGATTCTCGCGCTGGCGCTCGGCAAGACGATTCCCGAGACAGGCACCACGACGTTCCGCCCGAACTACACGCCGGTCACCTTCGGCACATTCGCGGGCCGCGAGCTGGGCGAATTTCTCGATCCGGTACGCAAGACGGCCGTGCATGAATGGCACGTCGAAAACGGCGCCGCTTTCGAGGACGTCGGCAACTGGAAGCGTCCGTGGTACTACCCGAAAGCGGGCGAAGACATGCACGCGGCCGTCGCACGCGAATCGCTCGCAGTGCGCACGAGCGTCGGCATTCTGGATGCATCGACACTCGGCAAGATCGACATTCAAGGCCCCGATTCGGCGAAGCTCCTGAACTGGGTCTACACGAATCCGTGGAGCAAACTCGAAGTCGGCAAGTGCCGCTACGGCCTGATGCTCGACGAAAACGGCATGATTTTCGACGACGGCGTAACCGTGCGTCTCGCCGACCAGCACTACATGATGACGACCACCACCGGCGGCGCGGCGCGCGTGCTCACGTGGCTCGAACGCTGGCTGCAAACGGAATGGCCGGACATGCGCGTGCGCCTCGCATCGGTCACGGATCATTGGGCAACGTTCGCCGTGGTCGGCCCCAACAGCCGCAAGGTCTTGCGGAAGGTGTGCCATGACATCGACTTCGCGAACGCCGCGTTTCCGTTCATGAGCTATCGCGAAGGCACGGTCGCGGGCGCGGCGTCGCGTGTCATGCGCATCAGCTTCTCCGGCGAACTCGCGTATGAAGTCAACGTGCCGGCGAATGTGGGGCGTGCGGTGTGGGAAGCGTTGATGGCCGCGGGCGCGGAATTCGACATCACACCGTATGGCACCGAAACGATGCACGTGTTGCGCGCGGAGAAGGGCTACATCATCGTCGGCCAGGATACCGATGGTTCGATGACGCCTTACGACCTCGGCATGGGCGGGCTCGTCGCGAAGTCGAAGGACTTTCTCGGCAAGCGTTCGCTGACGCGCTCCGATACGGCGAAGGCAGGGCGCAAGCAACTGGTCGGACTGCTTTCGGACGATCCGTCGTTCGTGATCCCCGAAGGTTCGCAGATCGTCGCGGGTCCGTTCCAGGGCGATACCGCGCCGATGCTCGGACACGTGACGTCGAGCTATTACAGCCCGATCCTCAAGCGCTCGATTGCGATGGCGGTCGTGAAGGGCGGTCTCGACAAGATCGGCGAAACCGTCACCGTTCCGCTTTCCAGCGGCAAACAGATTGCAGCGAAGATCACCAGTTCGGTGTTCTACGACAGCGAAGGAGCGCGTCAACATGTGGAATGAAACCAAAACGGCGGCGTCGGTCGTGGATCGCGCCGTCGGCAGGCAAACCGGGGTGTGGCAGGAATCGCCGCTGGTGGGCGCGGATGCGCTGCTGAAGAAGCATCAGGCAACGGCAAGTGCCGCTTTCAAGCTAAGCGAGCGGCCGTTCCTCGAACTCGTGAACCTGCGCGGCGATACGCGCGACGCCACGTTTGTGCAGGCGGCGAACGATGTGCTCGGCTGCCCGCCGCCGGAGAAAGCCAACACGGTCGCGCGCGGCAACGGCTACGACATGTTGTGGCTCGGCCCCGACGAGTGGCTTGTGCGCTCAGCCACCGCGCACGACGCAACGCGCACCGCGCCGTTGCAGGCGAAGCTCGGCGCCGCGCTAGCAGGCGTGTTCGCGTCGGCGGTGGATATCGGCAGCGGCTATACGGTGCTCGAAATCAGCGGCACGCGCACGCGTGAAGTACTCGCGCGCGGCTGCCCGCTCGACTTGCATCCGAAGTTGTTCGGCGATGGGCAGTGCGCGCAAAGCCACTACTTCAAGGCGTCGATGACCCTCGTGCCGACCGGCGCCGATAGTTTCGACATCGTCGTGCGGCGTAGCTTCGCGGACTACTTCGTGAAGATCATGCTCGATGCAGCCGAGCCGTTGATGCCGTGATTGTTGTCACTGTTGTGACGCCGCGCGCGGTGTTTTCACGCATCGCTCGCGGTCTTCCCGTTGCGGAACTCACATGACGTCGACCCGCGTGGTCACCGCGCGCCTCACTGAGCGCGCGTGCCAGCAGCGCGATGCCGATGCCGCGCTCGCGCTGCTCGATCAGAGCATAGGGCTGCGGCACCGGCGCATCGCGCTGATCCGCTATCTACTCGCGCAGCAACTGGGCGCGCCGTTGCAGGCGCGGCATCATGACTATGTGCGGAAAATCGCCGCGCGTTTGAGCGCGGAAGCGCTCGCGCGTGTTGCGAGTGCTGCGCGGACGCGGTTACGCACGTAGGGTTGGCTGTTGCCTCGCTGTTTGCTCGCGGTCGCCGCACAATCGCCTAAACGTCGGAACGACGTCGCCTCCGTTCCATTCTTTTGCAGCGCGAATCCTGTACTGTTCACGCGCGCGTTAGCCCATACTGCGCGCGATGATAAGTTTCTGGATGTGGCTGGTGCCTTCATAGATCTTGCACACGCGCACGTCTCGCAAGTAGCGCTCGACCGCAAAGTCGCACAAATAGCCGTAGCCGCCGTGGATCTGCAACGCGGTCGAGCACACCTTTTCGGCGATCTCACTGGCAAACAGCTTCGCAATCGACGCTTCCTTCATGCAATCGACACCAGCGTCGCGCAAACGCGCTGCATGTATGCAGTACTGAAATGCAACATCGACCTGGGCGGCCATGTCCGCGAGATCGAACGCAACGCCTCGCAGCCGCGCGATGGGCGCGCCATACGCCTCGCGTGCAACTCGTTCGGCAAGAGCGCGATGCAAGCGTGCCGCCCTGAAAGCATCGGCCGTCACGTTCCTTTTATCGACTTCCCTTGCCCGCTGTAATTTGTACGTTCGGTAGAAAGAAATTAAGGAAGGTCGATGCGTTGCGGTCCAATGGCGCAGGACGAGTTGATCGTGATCCGTGTGCGGCCGCAGAAAGTGCAGTGCAGCTTGGCGGACTACCCGGCAAGAGCATGCTCAATACGTGCGGAGCCATTCGTGTCGCCTGGGGGTTTTCAATCGTGGACGCCCTACCGGACGGCGCCCATGTTCCATCCCGATGACGTATTTCTTCTATGTGGCCGATTTATGTCGGCGTCTACTGAATGTGCTGATCGGAACATCACTCGCGGCTGCCGCCGCAATATTCAGGGGATGCCATGCCTACCGCTTCTCAGTCTCGCGCGAGCGCCGCCGCGCGGCTCGAACGGCTGCCGTTCTCCGGTTATCACCGGACCATCTTCATCATCATCGCGATTGCGTTTTTCTTCGATTCCGTCGATCTCGGCACAATGACCTTCGTGCTCGGTTCGATCAAGACTGAATTCGGTCTGTCGACTGCAACCGCGGGGCTCGTCGCCAGTGCGAGCTTCTTCGGCATGGTGGGCGGTGCAGCGGTGGCCGGTCTGCTGGCCGATCGCTTCGGGCGCCGGCCGGTTTTTCAATGGAGCATGGTGCTGTGGGGCCTGGCTTCCTATCTGTGCTCGACCGCGCAGAGTGTCGAAGCGCTGATTTTTTATCGCGTGCTGCTGGGCTTTGGCATGGGCATGGAGTTTCCGATCGCGCAAACGCTGCTGTCTGAATTTGTTCCGGCTTCTTCGCGCGGACGTCTGATCGCGTTGATGGACGGTTTCTGGCCGCTCGGCTTCATCACGGCGGGCGTGGTGTCGTATTTCGTGCTGCCTGCCTTCGGCTGGCGCACGGAGTTCGCGTTGCTCGCGATTCCCGCTGTGTTCGTGCTGATCGTGCGACGCGTCGTGCCGGAATCGCCGCGTTGGCTCGAACATCGCGGACGTCCTGGCGAGGCCGACAGGATCCTGGCCGACATCGAAGTTAAAGTGATGAAGTCCGCGGGACTGAGCCGCCTGCGTGCGCCCATCATGCTTGCAGAACCTGTGGCGGCTAGGGGCACCGGTGCGTTTCGCGAAATATGGAGCGCAGCTTACCGGCGCCGCACGATCATGGTGTGGACGTTATGGTTCTTCGCGCTGCTCGGCTTTTATGGCCTGACGTCGTGGCTCGGCGCGTTGATGCAGCAGGCCGGCTTTGCCGTGACGAAGTCGGTGTTGTATACGGTGCTGATTTCTCTCGGCGGAATTCCGGGCTTTATTTGCGCGGCGTGGCTCGTCGAACGGTGGGGACGTAAGCCGACCTGTATCGCGTCGCTTGCGGGTAGCGCGGTAATGGCCTACGTGTATGGACAAACCGCGCTTCACGCGCAAACGCCTACGCTGCTGATCTGCGCGGGCCTTGCGATGCAGTTTTTCCTGTTTGCGATGTGGGCCGTGCTTTACACCTATACGCCGGAACTTTACGGCACCGGAGCGCGGGCCACGGGTTCTGGCTTCGCATCTGCGATTGGCCGCGTGGGCTCGCTGATCGGGCCGTATGTGGTAGGCGTGGTATTGCCGATGTTCGGGCAGGGCGGCGTGTTCTCGCTCGGCGCAATGTGCTTCGTGATCGCGGCTGTGGCTGTGTGGATACTCGGCATCGAGACACGCGGACTCGCGCTGGAGACGCTCGTGTCGGAAGCGGTGGAGAGCGATGCGCACGGCGCGCTCAGTCCGGCGCGCGAATAGAGGCTTTCGCCACGGGGCAGCCGTTGCCGGTCCTGTTCTGCACCGTGGCGCGACCACGCCAATCCGTCCTACTGTGTGCTGGCGGCGAGTGCCGACATGATTCGATACGCCGCGCTTACACGGTCCTCGATTGGGAAGTTTTTGTTGGCGAGCAACACGATGCCCACGCGTTGCTGCGGAATAAAGGCCACGTATGTGCCAAAACCATTCGTCGAACCGGTCTTGTTGATCCACACGTTCTGCTGCGGCGGAAGCGGCGGCTCGATTGCAGTTGCGGGTATCGGCGTGACTGCCACGGCGGGCGCATTGCCTTCGTGCAAGGTATCGAGCGTCACCGGATACGCGTATTGTTCCCATACCAGGTCTTGGGTCAGCACGCCGGCCTTGAAGTAGCCGGTGTGCGTGGCCGTGATCGCGTGCTGAAGCTTGCGGTCCACGTCGATCAGGTTCATGTTCGCCTGAACGAAACGGACCATGTCGGGAGCGGTCGTTCTTACGCCGTAGGCTTCGTCGGCGAGAACTCCGCCTTTCATCCGGATCGGCGCGCCGTCCTTTGTATAGCCTTGCGCGTAATCGGACATTTTTGCGGCGGGAACGTGAATGTAGCTGTTGGTCATGCCGAGCGCGGGAAACATGTGTTGCTCGATCAGCGACGCAAAGTTCTGGCCCATGCTTTTCGCGGTGATCAAACCAAGCGTACCGATCCCGGGATTCGCATAAGTGCGGTAAGTGCCGGGCGCATAGGCGGGTTTCCATGCGTTGAAGTACTGCAATAACTGGGCGTTGTCATGGATGTCGTCGGGTACCTGAAGCGGCAAACCGCCGGGCGTGTGCGTGCCCAGGTTCAGAAGACTCACCTTGCCGAAGGCGCTGCCTCGCAATGAAGGCAAATACTTTTGCGTCTCGTCCGACAGCTTCAGTCGACCGCTGAGTTGTGCATAGGCGGCGAGCGCTGCGGTAAAGGTCTTGCTGACGGAACCGATTTCGAACAGCGTGTGCTGCGTGACAGGTTTGCCTGTCTGGACAGACGCTACGCCATAGTCGAACACATACGTTTTGCCGTCGGCGATGATGCCGACAGCCATTCCTGGCACATGGTGTTTCGCCATCAGAGGCTCGATTGACGAGTCCACTACTGATTTGATCGCGCCCTCGGTGTCGCTTGCCGCACGGCTTGTCAGTGCGGTTGCACTCAACGCAAAGACGACGGTGGCCATCAGGCTCACGGCTTTTAGCTTCATATCCAGCGTTTCCTTGAATTGTTATCGACGGGTGTGCTGACGCAGCACTATCCGGCTTTCGCTGAGCGCTGACAATGGAGGATAAGTTTCGACAGGGCCAAGAAAAAGTTATGGGCGGGGAGAGCTCCCCACCCAGGCGGAAACAGGAGGTCAGACGGTCGCGTGCTCGCGCTTCCTCGCAGGCGCGCCATTCGCGACGAAGTAGGGCGTGTCGACGCGCGCCAATGGTTCGCGTGCACGAATCCGGTCCGCGATCTTTTCGGCCAGCATGATGGTCGGCGCATTCAGATTGCCGGTAGTGATGAGCGGCATGATCGACGCATCCACCACGCGCAGCCCCTCCATACCGTGCACGCGTCCCTCGTTGTCCACCACGGCCATGTCGTCGTAGCCCATCTTGCACGAGCACGAAGGATGAAATGCGGTCTCGGCGCGCGCGCGCACGAAGGTGTCGAGTTGCGCGTCGGTGGTCAGCTCGGCGCCCGGATTCAGTTCACGTCCGCGATAACGATCCAGCGCCGGTTGCCGCATGATTTCGCGCGTGATGCGAATGCCGTCGCGGAATTCGCGCCAGTCGAGCGGATCGGCCATATAGTTGAAGAGGATGCTCGGGTGCGCCGCCGGATCGCGCGACGTGAGCTTCACGCGGCCGCGGCTCGGCGAACGCATCGAGCCGACGTGCGCCTGGAAGCCATGCATCCTGATCGCATTGGAGCCGTTGTAATTGATCGCCACCGGGAGGAAGTGATACTGGATGTTGGGCCACAGGTCGTCGTCGCGTGTACGAATGAAGCCGCCCGCTTCGAACTGATTGCTTGCGCCAATGCCGGTGCCATTCAACATCCATTCGAGTCCGATGGCCGGCTGGTTCCACCATTGCAGCGCAGGGTAGAGCGAGACCGGTTCCTTGCACTCGTATTGAATGTACATCTCCAGATGGTCCTGCAAATTCTCGCCGACGCCGGGCAGATCGTGAACAACGGGAATGCCGAGTTCGCGCAGCCACGTCGAGCGACCCACGCCCGAGCGTTGCAGCAATTGCGGCGATGCGATCGCGCCGCTGCACACCAGCACTTCGCGGCGCGCGTGTGCGTTCACCGTTGCCCCGCCGTGCAGATACGCGACGCCCACCGCGCGTTTGCCGGAGAACAGCACGCGATCGCTCAACGCATGGGTGACGATGGTCAGATTCGCACGCGCTTTCGCGCGATCCAGATAGCCGCGCGCGGTGCTTGCGCGCCGGCCATTCGGCGTGACAGTGCGATCCATCGGACCGAAGCCTTCCTGCTGATAGCCGTTCAGATCGTCGGTTCGTGGAAAGCCGGCCTGCACGCCGGCCTCGACCATCGCCGCAAAAAGCGGGTTGTTGCCGGGCTTGCTCGTCGTCACGTGCACGGGACCGTCGCCGCCGTGATAAGCATTCGGACCGACGTCGCGCGTTTCGGCCTTGCGGAAATACGGCAGACAATCCAGATAGCTCCAGTTGTGCAGACCGGGGCGCGTGGCCCAGCCGTCGTAATCGAGTGCATTGCCGCGGATATAGCACATGCCGTTGATCAGCGACGATCCGCCGAGACCCTTGCCGCGGCCGCATTCCATGCGGCGGTTGTTCATATGCGGCTCGGGGTCCGTCTCATACGCCCAGTTATAGCGCCGTCCTTGCAACGGATAGGCGAGTGCGGCGGGCATCTGCGTGCGGAAGTCGAACCGGTAATCGGGGCCGCCCGCTTCGAGCAGCAACACGCTAACGTCGGCGTCTTCGGTGAGACGCGACGCAAGCACGTTGCCCGCCGAACCCGCGCCGACGACGATGTAGTCATATTCGTTTGAAGTCATGGCTGCGCCCCTCAGAACACCGGTTGATACGCGCCGAGCTCCACCTGCACCGACTTGATGCGCGTGTAGTGCTCAAGCGTAGTGATGCCGTTTTCGCGACCCACGCCGGATTGCTTATAGCCGCCTACCGGCATCTCAGCCGGCGACTCGCCCCATGTGTTGATCCAGCAGATGCCCGCTTCGAGGCGATGAATCACGCGATGCGCGCGCGAGAGGTTCTCGGTGACGACACCGGCGGCGAGACCGTAAGCGGTGCGATTCGCGCGCTCGATGGCTTCGTCTTCGTCGTCGAATACGAGGATGCTCATGACCGGCCCGAAGATCTCCTCGCGCACGATGCGCATGTCGTCATGGCAGCCGGTAAACACAGTCGGCTCCACGTATTGACCCTGGCGGAAATGACCTTCGCTAAGGCGCTTGCCGCCCGCGATCAGCCGCGCGCCTTCCTGCACGCCGCTTTCGATATAGCCCAGCACCTTCTCCAACTGTGCGGCGCTCACGAGCGGGCCGAAATTGGTGGATGCGTCGTGAGGCGCACCTACGCGGATGCGCTTCACTCGTTCGAGCACCAATGCTTCGAAGCGCTCGAGCACACTGCGTTGCACGAATACGCGCGTGCCGTTCGTGCAGACCTGGCCCGAACTGAAGAAGTTGGCGCTCATGGCGATGTCGGCGGCACGTTCCAGATTCGCGTCGTCGAAAACGAGCAGCGGAGATTTGCCGCCGAGTTCCATCGTCACTTCTTTCAACGACGACGCGCCTGCCATCGACATCACTTTCTTGCCCGTTTCCACGCCGCCCGTGAACGAAATTTTTTCGATGTCCGGATGCGCGGCCAGCATCGCGCCCACGCGGCCGTCGCCTTGCACGACGTTGAACACGCCGGGCGGCACGCCGGCCTGTGTGTAAATCTCGGCGAGTTTCAACGCGGACAGCGGCGTGATTTCACTCGGCTTGAAGATCATCGCGTTGCCGGCGGCGAGCGCGGGTGCCGACTTCCAGCATGCAATCTGGATCGGGTAATTCCACGCGCCGATGCCCGCGCATACGCCGAGCGGCTCTCGCCGCGTGTACACGAACGACGACGGCCGCAACGGAATCTGCTGACCTTCGATAGCGGTTGCAAGGCCCGCGTAATACTCAATTACGTCCGCGCCGGTGACGATGTCCACTGCCTGCGTTTCCGCAATCGGCTTGCCGGTGTCGCGCGTTTCGAGCGCGGCGAGCTCGTCGTTGCGCTCGCGCAGAATCTCGACGGCGCGGCGCAGAATCCGCGAGCGCTGCATCGCTGTGAGCGCGGCCCATTCGCGCTGACCGTCGCGCGCGGATTGCACCGCGCGGTCGATGTCCGCGGCGCTCGCCTGCTGCACGGTGGCGAGCGTTTCGCCAGTGGCTGGGTCCACTGTATCGAAGGTTTCTCCGCCGGTCGCGTCCACATAGGCGCCGCCGATATAGAGACGTTGCGTTGCGAATACCGCCATGATTTGCTCCTTGGTAAAAACATCGCCGGTTCTTGCGTGCGCGATGTGTGCTTGTTCGTGCGCTTGCTCGTGCGCTTATTCGGGTGCTTATTCGTGCGCCGCCAGCACCAGGTCGATATATTCGTTTGCCACGCGTAATGCCGCCTTAGTGTCGAACGGTTCGCCCGACAGCGCGCCGCGCAGCCACAGTCCGTCGATTAATGCAGCGAGACCGCTCGCCGCCCGCCGCGCGGCTGCACGCGGCATTGCTTTGGCAAAATCAGCGCACAGATTCGAGTTAAGGCGCCGCGTGTTCACGTATTGCAGCCGACGCAGTTGCGGCTTGTGCATGCTCTCCGACCAGAACGCGAGCCACGTCTTCATCACCGGCGCGCTCGTTTGCTCAGCATCGAAATTGGCCGCAACCACCGCTCGCAGCTTGGAACGCGGATCGGCCCTCGCCGCACGGCGCCGACGTGAGGTGGCGTGCCACAGATCGCGCAGTATGTGGCGCATGGTGGCTTCGAGCAGGCCGTCCTTGTCGCCGAAATAGTGGCTGACGATGCCGGTCGAAATGCTCGCGCGCTGCGCGACCGACGCGAGCGTCGCGCCCGCCAGACCGGTCTGGTCGATGGTGAGCAAGGTGGCGTCGATCAATTGTGCGCGGCGAATCTCGCGCATTCCGAGCTTGGGCATGACGATGATGTGAAGATTGAACGACTCACAGCGGGCACTTTGCCCAACTATCCGATCGGGGCATCGTAGTTTTTTTATATTGAACGGTCAATCAATAAAAACGGGTGATTCCGGCGATGTCGGTTCCAGCCAAACCGATGTCGCGTTCGATGCAGGTGCTTGCTCGCAGCGGGCGCTACGCTCGTTGAACGGCGTGCGGCGTACAGGCGGCGCGCCGCTCACAAGACACGGAGACATTCAATGAGCAGCAATCGCGGCGTCGTGTATCTCGGGCAGGGCAAGGTGGAAGTGCAATCGATCGACTATCCGAAGATGGTCGATCCACGTGGCCGCGCGATCGGCCACGGCGTGATCCTGAAAGTTGTCAGCACCAATATTTGCGGCTCGGACCAGCACATGGTGCGCGGCCGCACCACCGCCGAGGTCGGCCTCGTGCTCGGCCACGAAATTACCGGCGAGGTGATCGAAGTGGGCCGCGACGTCGAGACGCTCAGCATCGGCGATCTCGTGTCGGTGCCGTTCAACGTGGCTTGCGGACGGTGTCCGACCTGCAAGTCGCAGCACACCGGTGTGTGCCTGAACGTGAACCCGTCACGCGCGGGCGGCGCTTACGGATATGTGGACATGGGCGGCTGGATCGGCGGCCAGGCCGAGTACGTGCTGGTGCCGTACGCCGATTTCAACTTGCTGAAATTCCCCGACCGTGCGCAGGCGATGTCGAAAATCCGCGACCTGACGTGTCTATCCGACATTCTGCCGACCGGTTATCACGGCGCCGTCATGGCGGGCGTAAAGCCGGGCTCGACGGTGTACATCGCGGGCGCGGGGCCGGTCGGCATGGCGGCGGCGGCGTCGGCACGCCTGCTGGGCGCGGCCTGCACGATTGTCGGCGACATGAACGAAGCGCGCCTCGCGCATGCGCGCAAGATGGGCTTCGAGACGGTCGATCTGTCGAAAGACGCGACGCTCGGTGAACAGATCGAGCAGATTCTCGGCAAGCCGGAAGTGGACTGCGCGGTGGACTGCGTCGGCTTCGAGGCGCACGGTCACGGAAGCAGCGGCTCACACGAAGAAGCGCCGGCCACGGTGCTCAATTCGCTAATGGAAATCACACGTGCAGCGGGCGCCATCGGCATTCCGGGGTTATACGTCACAGACGATCCCGGCGCCGTGGACCCGGCCGCACGCAAGGGCAGCCTGAGCATCCGTTTCGGGCTCGGCTGGGCCAAGTCGCATTCGTTCCATACGGGCCAAACACCGGTGATGAAGTACAACCATAATCTGATGCAGGCGATCTTGTGGGACCGCTTGCCGATTGCGGACATCGTGAACGTGACCGTGGTATCGCTCGATCAGGCGCCTGATGGTTACCGTCAGTTCGATGGCGGCGCACCGCGCAAGTTTGTTATCGATCCGCACGGCTTGCTGAAGGCGGCTTGATCGCCACATAGAATTACGGCTCGTGAAAAGAGAAACGCGTTGAACGGATTCCGTTCAACGCGTTTTTGTCTGACGACGATTGCGTGACGCTGTTTCAAGCCGCCATCACAGGCGCAGACGCGAGCGAAGGAGCCTGCTTGCGACGTTCGCGTGTGGGCGCGGTGCCGAACGCATCGCGATAGCTCTTCGAGAAGTGGCAGGCCGACTGGAAGCCGCACGCCATCGTGATGTTCATGATCGACATATCGGTTTGCAGCAGCAGCTCGCGCGCGCGCCGCAAGCGCAGCGTCAGATAGTAATGCGTGGGCGTCATGCCCAGATGCTCGCGGAAGAGGCGCTGCAACTGGCGTTGCGACATGCCGGCGAGCCTTGCGAGTTCCTCGCGTGAGAGCGGCTCTTCGATGTTGTTCTCCATCAGCGAAATCACTTCGAAGAGCGACTTGTTGGCCGAACCGAGCCGCGCGACGAGCGGCATCTTCTGTTGCGCGCTCGTATCGCGCACATGTTCGACGATGAACTGTTCAGCGATCTGCGTCACACGCGCCGTGCCGACGCGCGGGGCGATCAGGTTCAGCATCATGTCGAGCGGCGCAACACCGCCTGTGCAAGTCACGCGATCGCGATCGATCACGAATAGTTCTTTCAGAAAACGCGTGTCGGGGAATTCTTCTTTCAGCGCCGACATGTTCTCCCAGTGAATCGCACATGCGTAGCCTGCGAGCAGACCTGCACGCGCGAGCGCATAGGTGCCCGTACACAGGCTGCCGAGCACACAGCCCATGCGCGCGAAGCGGCGCAATGCGGAGAGATGGGCCTGAGTGGTCGCGCGCTGCACGTCGATGCCGCCGATCACGAACACGATGTCCGGCTGGCCGACGCATTCGACAGGACCCGTATCGACTGACAGCCCATTGCTTGCCGCCACTGGTCCGCCTTCGGGACTCACGATCGACCAGCGATAAAGCGTCTGTCCCGTCAGGTAGTTCGCCATGCGCAGTACTTCAATCGCATTGGTGAACGCGATCATCGTGAAGTTCGGAACGGGCATGAAGGCGAAATGCGACAGTGACGCCGTGCGATCGGTGGACATGTGAGGAATGATTCCTTGGAATCTGTAGTGTCGCGTCGCCGTGGGGAACAGCGACTTATGCAATTTTGAGGACTAGCGCAACTACCATGCCATCAGGCTAAACCCTCGGTTGCCGATGTTGTTGGATCGAACGCGCCGGAAACGGCACCACAACGGCGCGGCCCATCTTCAAATCCGCACCTCGGACGCACACTTCGTTCGGCCGCAGTGCAGCATCGCGACCCGCAACGAACGATCGTTCGGCATTTCAGTCAGTGGTTGCGTAGGGTGATTGAGGGTGATTACCGACGAACGCTCAACCCGTTGGCGAGAGTTTTCGAAGCGACTTGTCGAAAAAGGTCGCTCATGGCGGAAAAGGCAAAGAACGCGTCTGAATTCATAAATTGACGCGCGATGCAAGCGTCAAGAATAGACGCAATGCAAGCCGGCAGCAGCAGGCGCCAGGCGCAGCTCCAGCGCCGCTTCCGGGCCTTCCCGTCAACGACTTCACGGACCTTTCATGTCGAATCCGAATCCTTTCTTCGAAGAATCGCTGGCCACGCGCGATCAGGCGGTGCGCGGCGCAATTTTGAAAGAGCTCGAGCGCCAGCAGTCGCAAGTCGAACTGATCGCGTCGGAAAACATCGTGTCGCGCGCGGTGCTCGAAGCACAAGGCTCGGTGCTGACGAACAAGTATGCGGAAGGCTATCCGGGGAAGCGTTACTACGGCGGTTGCGAATACGTCGACGAAATCGAAACGCTTGCGATCGAGCGCATCAAGCAACTGTTCAACGCTAAATTCGCCAACGTCCAGCCGCATTCCGGTGCGCAGGCAAACGGTGCAGTGATGCTCGCGCTGGTGAAGCCGGGCGACACGGTGCTCGGCATGTCGCTCGACGCGGGCGGCCACCTCACGCACGGTGCGAAGCCCGCGATGTCGGGCAAGTGGTTCAACGCGGTGCAGTACGGCGTCAGCCGCGACACGCTGCTGATCGACTACGAGCAAATTGAAGAACTCGCGCAGCAGCATAAGCCCGCGCTGCTGATCGCCGGCTTCTCGGCCTATCCGCGCGCGCTCGATTTCAAGCGGCTGCGCGCGATTGCCGATAGCGTCGGTGCGAAGCTGATGGTGGATATGGCGCATATCGCCGGCGTAATCGCGGCCGGACGTCATGCGAATCCTGTCGAGCATGCGCATGTGGTCACATCGACCACGCACAAAACGTTGCGCGGCCCGCGCGGCGGCTTTGTGCTGACGAATGACGAAGACATCGCGAAGAAGATCAACTCCGCGGTGTTCCCAGGTTTGCAAGGCGGCCCACTGATGCATGTGATCGCCGGAAAGGCAGTTGCGTTCGGCGAGGCGCTGCAACCGGGTTTCAAGGCCTATATCGACAATGTGCTCGCCAACGCGCAGGCACTCGGCGAAGTGCTGAAAGCAGGCGGCGTCGATCTCGTGACGGGCGGAACGGACAACCATCTGCTGCTGGTCGACTTGCGACCGAAGGGGCTCAAGGGCAATCAGGTCGAGCAGGCACTCGAACGCGCGGGCATTACCTGCAACAAGAACGGCATTCCGTTCGACACGGAAAAGCCGACGGTGACCTCGGGCGTGCGCCTGGGCACACCGGCGGGCACGACGCGCGGCTTCGGCGTGAATGAGTTCCGCGACGTGGGCCGGTTGATCGTGGAGGTGCTCGATTCGCTGCGCGATCATCCCGAAGGCCATGCGCCTACCGAACAACGCGTGCGCCGCGAAATCTTCGCGCTGTGCGAGCGCTTCCCCATCTACTGAGCACCTGGAGCACACGATGAGCAATCTGCACGAAAACAGCATCATCATCGACGGTTTGAACATTTCGAAGTTCGAGCGATCGGTGTTCGAAGACATGCGCAAAGGCGGCGTAACCGCGGTGAATTGCACGGTGTCGGTGTGGGAGAGCTTTCAGAAGACCGTCGATAACATCGCTGAAATGAAGCAGCAGATCCGTGAGTATGGCGAGATCCTCACGCTCGTGCGTACCACCGACGACATCTTCCGCGCAAAGAAAGAGAACAAGACGGGCATTATTTTCGGTTTCCAGAATGCGCATGCATTCGAGGACAACCTTGGCTATATCGAGGCATTCAAGGACCTCGGCGTGAACGTCGTGCAGCTGTGCTACAACACGCAGAATCTCGTCGGCACCGGTTGCTACGAGCGCGACGGTGGACTGTCCGGTTATGGCCGCGAAGTGATTCAGGAGATGAATCGCGTCGGCATCATGGTCGATCTCTCGCATGTCGGCGGAAAAACTTCGTCCGAAGCGATTGCGGCGTCGAAAAAGCCGGTGTGCTATTCGCATTGCTGCCCGTCGGGACTCAAAGAGCATCCGCGCAACAAAAGCGATGAACAACTCAAAGAGATCGCGGACGCCGGCGGTTTTGTCGGCGTGACGATGTTCGCGCCGTTCCTCAAGCGCGGTGCCGATGCGACCGTCGAAGACTATATCGAAGCAATCGAGTACGTGGTGAACCTGATCGGCGAAGACCAGGTTGGAATCGGCACGGACTTCACGCAAGGCTATAGCACGGAGTTCTTCGACTGGATCACGCACGACAAGGGCCGTTATCGCCAGTTGACGAATTTCGGCAAGGTCGTGAATCCGGAAGGCATCCGCACGATCGGCGAGTTTCCGAATCTGACTGCTGCGATGGAACGCGCGGGCTGGAGCGAGACGCGCATCAAGAAGATCATGGGTGAAAACTGGGTGCGGGTATTCGGCGAAGTGTGGAAGGTCTGACCTTCACGCGCATTTCCAAACGAATTCACCCCATAAAAACGGAGTCTTCCACATGCAACCCCAACTGCCTATCGACGTCGATCCGAACACCGGCGTCTGGACCACCGACGCGCTGCCGATGCTGTACGTGCCCCGTCATTTCTTCACGAACAACCACACCGCCGTTGAAGAAGCGCTCGGCATCGATACGTATGCAGAGATTCTCTATAAGGCCGGCTACAAGTCTGCGTACTTCTGGTGCGACAAGGAAGCCAAACAGCACGGCATTGCCGGCATGGCCGTGTTCGAGCACTACCTGAAGCGGCTTTCGCAACGCGGCTGGGGCATCTTCACGATCACCGAAAGCGATCCGTCTTCTTCTCATGCGCGCATTGAACTGCATCACTCGTCGTTTGTACTCGCGCAGCCGGGCAAAGTAGGCAAGCTCTGCTACATGTTCGCCGGCTGGTTCGCGGGCGCGATGGACTGGGTCAACGACACGGCGCCCGATTCGCAACGCAAGGGTCCGCCTTCGAAATCGCAGGAAGCGCGCTGCGCGGCGGAAGGCCACGACCATTGCGTGTTCGAAGTGTCGCCGCTCACGGCATAGCACTACAAGTCATATCATTCCGAGGTCGATCGCGATGCGTTACCCGAACCTTTTCAAACCTCTCACGCTGAACAAGCTGACTTTGCGCAACCGCATCGTCAGCACCGCGCATGCGGAGGTGTATGCGGAGCCGGGCGGGCTACCTGGCGACCGTTATATCCGTTACTACGAGGAAAAGGCCAAGGGTGGTGTAGGCCTCGCCGTGTGCGGCGGTTCGAGCCCGGTATCGATCGACAGTCCGCAAGGCTGGTGGAAGTCGGTGAATCTGTCGACCGACAAGATCATCGATCCGCTCTCGCGGCTCGCCGAAGCGATGCACGCGCACGGCGCGAAGATCATGATTCAGGCCACGCATATGGGCCGCCGCTCCGCGTTTCATGGCGAGCACTGGCCGCATCTGATGTCGCCTTCGGGCGTGCGTGAGCCGGTGCATCGCGGCAACGCGAAGATCATCGAGGTCGAGGAGATTCGCCGCATTATCACTGACTTCGCGGCCGCCGCGAAACGCGTGAAGGACGCCGGCATGGACGGCGTCGAAATCTCGGCGGCGCACCAGCATCTGATCGATCAGTTCTGGAGCCCACGCACCAACTTTCGTACCGACGAATGGGGCGGCTCGCTCGAAAATCGCCTGCGTTTCGGCGTCGAAGTATTGAAGGCCGTGCGTGAAGCAGTGGGGCCGGATTTCTGCGTGGGCTTGCGCATGTGCGGCGATGAGTTCCATGAAGACGGTCTCGACCATGAGCAGCTGAAAGAAATAGCGCAGGCGATGAGCGAAAGCGGCCTGATCGATTACCTCGGCGTGATCGGCTCCGGCGCGGATACGCACAACACGCTCGCCAACTGCATGCCGCCGATGGCGCTGCCGCCCGAGCCTTTCGTGCATCTCGCGGCCGGCATCAAATCGGTCGTCAAGATTCCGGTCATGCATGCGCAAAGTATTCGCGACGCGGGCCAGGCGGAGCGTCTGCTCGCGAGCGGCATGGTCGATCTGGTCGGCATGACGCGCGCGCAGATCGCCGACCCGCATATGGTCATCAAGATTCGCGATGGCCGCGAGGACGAAATCAAGCAATGCGTCGGCGCGAACTATTGCATCGACCGCCAGTACAACGGGCTCGATGTTCTATGCGTGCAGAATGCGGCGACCTCGCGCGAAGCGACCATGCCGCATGTGATCGCGCGCACGAACGGGCCGAAGCGCAAGGTCGTCGTAGTCGGTGCGGGTCCGGCCGGACTCGAAGCCGCGCGCGTCGCGAAGTCGCGCGGTCATGACGTCGTGCTGTTCGAAAAGAACGACTATGTGGGCGGCCAGATCATGCTCGCGGCAAAGGCGCCGCAGCGCGAGCAGATGGCGGGCATCGTCCGCTGGTTCGACATGGAGACGAAGCGCTTGGGCGTCGATCGGCGTCTGGGTGTCGCCGCCGACGAAAAAACCATCATGGCCGAGAAGCCGGACATCATCGTCCTGGCCACGGGCGGCTCGGCGTTCACGTCGCAAGTCGCGGCGTGGGGCGTAGATGCTGGTCTCGCGGTGAGTTCGTGGGACGTGCTCTCGGGCAAGGTCGAACCGGGTAAGAACGTACTTGTGTATGACGGCGTCAGCACGCACGCCGGAGCCGGAGTAGCCGATTTCATCTCGAGCCGCGGCTCGAATGTGGAAATCGTCACGCCGGACGTGAAAGTGGCCGACGACGTAGGCGGCACCACGTTCCCGATTTTCTATCGACGCCTCTACGCGCAAGGCGTTGTGCACACGCCCAATTACTGGCTCGACAAGGTGTATGAGGAAGACGGCAAGAAGATCGCCGTGATCCGCAACGAGTACACCGAGGAGCAGGAAGAGCGCGCGGTCGATCAGGTCGTGATCGAAAACGGCAGCACGCCGAATGACGAGTTGTACTGGAAGCTCAAGCCCGAGTCGGTCAATCGCGGGCAGGTCGACGTGCATAAGCTCTTCGCGTCCGAGCCGCAGCCGTCGCTTTCCGAAGAACTCGGCAATGGTCGCTTTCTGCTGTTTCGCGTCGGCGACTGCATCTCCATGCACAACATTCACGGCGCGATTTACGACGCGCTGCGCCTTTGCAAGGATTTCTGACGATGAGCCCCGTGTCTGTCATCACCGTGCTGTTGTGGTTGTCGATGGCGGGTCTCGCGTTCGCGCTCGCGAAGCGCGCCGCGTATTGGCGCGTGGGTCGCGCGACGGCGGCGGGCGCGTACGGCTGGGCCAACCTGCTGTCGATTCCGAAGCGCTACTTCGTCGATCTGCATCATGTGGTCGCGCGCGACCCCTACATTGCGAAAACGCACGTGGCAACCGCCGGCGGGGCGATTCTCGCGATGGCGCTCGTATTCGTCAACTACGGTCTCGCGATCTACTCGCCGTGGCTCGACAAGCTGATCTTTCTGGCCGCGCTCGTAATGCTGGTCGGCGCCGTGTTCGTATGGCGTCGGCGGCATGGCGCGAAGGCGGTGCCCGCGCGGCTTTCGCATGGGCCTTGGGATCATCTGCCGCTGTTGCTCGGGTCGTTCGCCCTCGGTCTCGTGCTGTTCATCGCATTGCCGGCTGGGGCCATGTCGGGCGCGCTCGCGATCATCGTCGCACTGCTGATTGCAGTGGGCGCCTTCACGATGACATTCGGCGCGGCGCGTGGCGGTCCGATGAAACACGCGCTCGCGGGTCTGTTGCATCTCGCGTTTCATCCGCGTCAGGAGCGCTTTGCCGCGCGTAACGATCACGACGTAGTGCCGCCGACTGCATTGAAGGCGCCGCTGCTCGACGCGAAAGAATATGGCGTGGGCAAGCCTGTCGAATTCCGCTGGAACCAGTTACTGAGCTTCGACGCCTGCGTGCAATGCGGCAAATGCGAGGCGGCATGTCCCGCGTTCGCGGCCGGCCAGCCGCTTAATCCGAAGAAGCTGATTCAGGACCTGGTGACGGGCATGGTCGGCGGCACCGACGCCGAATACGCGGGCAGCCCCACGCCCGGCATTCCGGTCGGCAAGCACGGCGGTGCGCCTGGCAAGCCGCTGATCTCCAGTCTGATCGAAGCGGAAACGCTGTGGTCGTGTACTACTTGCCGCGCTTGCGTGCAGGAGTGTCCGATGCTGATCGAGCATGTGGACGCCATCGTGGATATGCGCCGCAATCAGACGCTCGTGGAAGGCGTCGTGCCGGGCAAGGGGCCGATCACGCTCGCGAATCTGCGCGAGACCGGCAGCTCGAATGGTTACGACATCGGCGCGCGTTACGACTGGGCCGTCGATTTGCAGGTGCAGGTCGCGCAGCCTGGGCGTCGCGTGGAAGTGCTGCTGATTGCCGGCGAAGGCGCGTTCGACATGCGTTATCAGCGCACGCTGCGTGCGCTCGTGAAGGTGCTCAATCGCGCGGGCATCGACTATGCGGTGCTCGGCGGTGTCGAAACCGATACGGGCGACACGGCCCGGCGTCTCGGCGACGAAGCCACGTTCCAGCAGCTCGCGCACAAACTGATCGGCACGCTTTCGCAGTACTCGTTCGGCAAGATCGTGACTTCCGACCCGCATGTGCTGCACAGCTTGCGCAACGAATATCGCGCACTGGGCGGTTTCTATGAAGTGCAGCATCACACGGCGCTGATCGATGAACTCGTCGCGAGCGGCAAACTGTCGCCGCGCGCAGTCGCTGCTTACGCGGATCGCAAGATCACTTATCACGATCCGTGCTATCTGGGCCGCTATAACGGCGAAACGGAAGCGCCGCGCCGTGTGCTGAAGAGCATCGGCATCAAGGTCGTCGAGATGGAGCGCAACGGCATGCGTGGACGTTGCTGCGGTGGCGGCGGCGGTGCACCGTTGACCGACATTCCGGGCAAGCGGCGCATTCCCGACATTCGTATCGACGACGCGCGCGGCATCGGTGCAGAGATCGTCGCCGTGGGCTGCCCGAATTGCACCGCGATGCTCGAAGGCGTGGTCGGGCCGCGTCCTGAAGTGCTGGACGTCGCCGAACTCGTTGCAGCAGCGCTGGAGTAACGCGATGAACACAATCAAACGAACCGATCCGCGCCGGCCGTTCACGATTACGGCAGACGGACTCAGGCGTATCACGCTGGGCGTGACCGGCGTAGCGGGCGCGATGGATTTCGCCGCAACAGGCGCCGCGCATCGTGAGCACGCGAAGCCGCGCCGCACGACGGCCACGCCGCAGCATGTGATGCTGGTCGCCGCGCACGCGGACCGCGGCGCGCTCGAAGATCACGCGCGGCAGACGCTCGCCGCCGCGGCCTTGATCGCGGACGCGGCAACCGAAGTGGTGCTGCTCGTATTCGGCGAATTCACTGGCGATGCTGCCGCACTCGGCGCAGACAAGCTGATCGAACTGCCCATTTTCGATCGACGCAAATTCGCACCGGTTGACGAATTGAATGCGTTTGCCGCTTGCGTCGCCGCTTATGCGCCGGTCCACGTTTTCCTGCCGGACAACGCGACTGGCGACGGCGATCTTGGCCGTCGTTATGCGGCCGCCGCGAATGCGAGCGTCGCAACGCATGTCGTTGAAATCGACGCCTCGCACGTGGCAGCTTATGTGCAGGCCAATACCGCATTCGCTTCGTGTGCGCTGCCCGAAGTGATATTGCTTGCGCCGAATGCCGTCGATCCGAAGCTGCCGTTCGTCGGCGCGGGAGAGAAGGTCGTGTGGCGCTTCGATGGCGAACCCGCTGCGGCGAAACGCATCGTGCGTGATCTCGGCATCGAGGAAATGGACGCGGCGCAACTCGCGCTGGAGGAAGCGGACTTTATCGTTTCCGCCGGCAACGGCGTGAGCGACGTGCCCGCGTTCGAGCGTCTTGCGGCCACGCTCGGCGCGGCAATCGGCGCGAGCCGCGTTGCCGTCGACGACGGCAAGTTCACACGCGACAAGCAGATCGGCGCGACAGGCAAAACGGTTGAAGCGAGCGTGTATATCGCGTTCGGCATCTCGGGCGCGGTGCAGCATTTGCAGGGCATCAAGGATTGCCGCCACGTGATCGCGGTGAACCTCGACGCGAGCGCGCCGATTGCGAAGCGCGCGAACCTTACCGTCATCGCGGACGCGCAGGAAACCATCGCGGCACTCAATGACGCGGCTGCCGCGGCGCGCACGGCTCGGGGCACCAGTGCTGCATTACTGAATTCGAAGGCCGTCGTGGAAGGAGCGCTCGCATGAAAATCGCCGTACTGGTTTCCGTGGGCCGACATCCGGTGAGCGGCGTCGCGCGCTATAGCCGCAACGACGCGGCCGCACTCACGCTGGCTCTCTCGCTCGCGAGGCAGCACGACGCGACGCTCGACGTACTGCATGCGGGCGATCCTTCGAATCCCGCGTTACAGGAATATCTCGCGCTTGGCGCACGCTCGGTGGAAGTGCTTGCCGTTCCCGAAGCAGGCGAGTCACAAGCGGACGCAGCAACGCTGCTTGCCGCGCGTCTGAGCGGCTACGATCTCGTGCTGACCGGCACACGCGCCGAAGGCGCATTCGACAGCGGCATGCTGCCGTATCGCATCGCCAATGCGCTGGACATTCCGCTCGTCGGCGCCGCGGTCGATGTGGTTGTGAAGGACGACTGTGCACAAGTGCGGCAATTCATGCCGAAGGGGCTGCGCCGACGCGTCGAGGTTCAGTTGCCCGCGCTGATCGCCATACATCCGATGGCAAACGCGACGCCTACCTATGCATATGCACGTCTGCGCGAGGGCACGATTCGTCCCGCCGCGAACGGCGTGCACAGCGCAGGCAGCAGTGCCGCAGCGGAACCGGCCTGGACCATTCGCTCAGCGAGCGCCAAACCCGTGCGTCTTGCCGCCGCCGAGAAGCGTTCCGGTCACGCCCGCATGCTCTCGGCGACAACGACGGAAAGCCGTGGCGGCAGCGTCGTAATTGAAGGGAGTTCCGTCGAAAAAGCACAAGTGATACTTGCGTATTTGCGCGAGCATCAACTCGTGGATTACTGATTTCCGGTTCAGGCGAGCATGCGGCCAGGAGGGCCTGGCGCGGCGCCAGACGTGACACGCAACGGAGCACACAATGAAAGTTTCCGCAGACGTTCGCGCAATGATCGAACGCCGCAAAAAGGATTACACGCTGGAGTCGCCGTTCTATACGAGCGAGGAAATCTTCGCGCTCGACATGGAAGCGATTTTCCGCCAGCACTGGATTCAGGTCGCGGTGGGACCGGACGTGCCCGAACCGGGCGATTACATCACGGTGGAAATCGGCCACGATTCGATTCTGATCGTGCGCGACGACGATATGCAGGTGAGGGCGTTTCACAATGTGTGCCGCCATCGGGGCGCACGCCTGTGCAATACCGACAAGGGCTCACTCGGCAACATCGTGTGCCCGTATCACAGCTGGACGTATAACCTGAACGGCGACCTGATGTTCGCGGAGCATATGGGCGACCAGTTCGACCGCTGTAAGCACAGCCTGAAGAAAGTCCACGTCGAGAACCTCGCGGGTCTCATTTTCATTTGTCTCGCCGACAACCCGCCCGCCGACTTCTCGGTGATGCGCGCAGCGATGGAGCCGTATCTGCTGCCGCATGGCCTGGCTGGTTGTAAGATCGCGGCGTCGATCGACATCATCGAGGAAGGCAACTGGAAGCTCACGATGGAGAACAATCGCGAGTGCTATCACTGTGTCGCGAATCATCCCGAGCTCACCATTTCACTTTACGAATACGGCTTCGGCTATCAACGCACGCCGGCTAACGAAGAAGGCATGGCCGCTTTCGAAGAGACGGTGGCGCGCCGCACTGCGCAATGGGAGGCGATGAAGCTGCCGTCGGTGGAAATCGAACGGCTCGCGGACCTCGTCACCGGGTTTCGCACGCAACGTCTGCCGCTGGATCGCGATGGCGAATCGCAGACGCTCGACGCGAAAGTGGCGTCGAAAAAATTGCTCGGCGGTTTCGAGCAGGCCGATCTCGGCGGCCTGTCTTTCTGGACGCAGCCGAATTCGTGGCATCACTTCATGAGCGATCACATTGTGAGCTTTTCGGTGATTCCGCTTTCCGCGGGTAAAACGCTGGTGCGCACGAAATGGCTCGTACACAAGGACGCGCGCGAAGGCATCGATTACGACGTGAACAATCTCACAGCCGTATGGCGCGCGACCAACGACCAGGACCGCGCGCTCGTCGAATACTCGCAACGCGGTGCATCGAGCAGCGCCTACGAGCCGGGCCCCTATTCGCCGTTCACGGAAGGTCTCGTGGAGAAGTTCTGCGAGTGGTACATCGGCCGCATCGCGGATTACAGCAATGCACCGCAAACGCACGACGCCGCGCCGGCCACCTTCGGCGAGAAAGTCGTGTCCTTCAAGCGCTGAGCGCACGAGCGCAACCAGGAGCGGGAGAAAACAATGATGCGCGAACAGGCGACGTTTCAGCTCGGCACCGAGCCGGCCTCGGAGTACGCAACAAGCCGTGTTACGCAGCCGCGCTTCTGGGATACGCTGCCCGCGAGGTGGAATAGCGATGTCGACGACACTCTCGTGTGCTGCCACGTCCGTCAGGAAACGCATGACGTGAAGAGCTTTTTCTTCCGCGCACCAGGCGAGCGGACGTTCGTATTCGAGCCTGGGCAGTTCATCACGCTCGAACTGGACATCGACGGCGAATCGATCAATCGTTGCTATACGATTTCCTCGCCGCCGACGCGTCCGCACACCATTTCCATTACGGTAAAACGCGTGCCGGGCGGCAAGGTGTCGAACTGGCTGCACGACAATCTGCAAGTGGGCGGCGAAGTTCGCGTGCTGGGACCCGCAGGCGAATTTACGTGCGCCCGCCATCCCGCTCGCAAGTTACTGTTTTTGTCCGCAGGTTCGGGCATTACGCCGTTGATGTCGATGAGCCGCGCGCATCATGAACTCGGCGAGGACAGCGACATCGTATTCGTGCACAGCGCCCGCACGCCCGACGACATCATTTTTGCGCGCGAGCTCGATCTGATTGCGTCGAACCATGCGCATTTCCGTACTGCATTTGTTTGCGAGCGGCTGGGCGCGCGCACGAATTGGCCAGGCGTGACCGGTTTTCTGACTTTGCCGTTGCTTAAACTGATTGCTCCAGACTTTCTGGAGCGCGAGATTTTCACCTGTGGGCCAGCACCGTATATGCAGGCGGTGCGCAAGCTGCTCGATGAAGGCGGCTTCGATCGCAGCCATTATCACGAGGAAAGTTTCTCGTTCGAAACGGTGAGCGAGGTCGCCGCGCAATTGACGACCACGCATGTGGCGAATGTCCTGCAAGCTTCGCCGGAGCCCGTAACAGTGGAAAGCTTTGCGCAGGCGCGAGAAGAATCGCCAGGCTTCGAGCCTGCTTCGGTTTCTGCTCCAGCCGCACTGTCTGAGGCTGAAACGCAGACGCGCTACAAGGTGAGCTTCACTAAAAGCAATCGGGAAATCGAATGTGGCAGTGGCCAGCATGTGCTGGACGCCGCAAAAAAAGCCGGTGTACGTCTGCCGGCATCGTGCACGCAAGGCATGTGCGGAACGTGCAAGGTCAAGCTCGTTTCAGGCGAAGTCGCGATGAAACACGCAGGCGGCATTCGTCAGCGCGAGATCGATCAAGGCATGGTGCTGCTGTGTTGCAGCAAGCCGCTGACTGACCTCGTCGTCGAAAAGTAACTGGAGCTAACGCTGAAAACAGAACTACCGCGAGTCGGGCAACAGCTGTGTAAGCCAGGTCGCGTGCGGACAACTACATGTCGCAAAACAACGTTAGCAGGCAATTCTGGCTGGCGATTCTAAATGCTCTTTGGGTTGTTTTTAGATGGCGAACGGGAGAACGGCGATGAGACTGATCAAAAAGATACTGGTGTTGAGCACCCTGAGCGCGGCGCTGGCGGCAACGAGTGTAGGCGTTTCGGCGGATACGAAGCCGACGATCAAGATCGGTTACGTGGAAGGCTGGGACGATAGCGTTGCGACGTCCAACGTGGCCGCACGCGTGATCGAAAAACGGCTTGGCTATCAGGTGCAACTGGTGCCGGTTGCAGCCGGCGTGATGTGGCAAGGCGTGGCGCGCGGCGACCTCGACGCGACGCTGTCCGCATGGCTGCCGGTCACGCACGGTGCGTACTGGAACAACTTCAAGGACAAAGTGGTCGATCTCGGTCCGAACTTCAACGACGCGAAGATCGGTCTTATCGTGCCCGACAATCTCGACGTGAAAACGGTCGGCGATCTGGAAGCGAAGAAGGCGGAATTCGGTTCGCGCATCGTCGGTATCGACGCCGGTGCGGGCGTGATGCAGAAAACCAGCGAGGCCATCAAGGCGTACGGGCTCGATTACAAGCTGATGCCGAGCTCAGGCAGCGCGATGACTGCGGAACTCGCGCGTGCCGAAGCGGCCAGCAAACCCATCATCGTGACCGGCTGGAAGCCGCACTGGATGTTCGCGAAGTACAAGCTGAAGTTCCTGGAAGACCCGAAGAAGGTATTCGGTGAGGCCGAGCACGTTGACAGCGTCGTCAATCCGGAACTGGAGAAGAAGGCGCCGCCGGTCGTTGCGTTCCTGAAGAAATTCCAGTGGAAACCGGGCGAGATCGACAGTGTGATGCTCGCGACGCAAAACGGCGAGAAGCCGACTGCCGCCGCCGATGCGTGGATCAGCGCGCATGGCGATCGAGTGGATAGCTGGGTGAAGTGAGTCCCCTTTAGCGGCCGATGCCGGAACTCAAGGAAACGCCGCTTTTTTAAGCGGCGTTTTTTTTGCTTATTGCAACACGACAGTCCTGTCGCCATTGATGAACACGCGCCGCTCGATAAACGCCTTCACCGCGCGGGCGAGCGTAATGCACTCGACATCGCGTCCGGTCGCGAGCAGCCGCTCGGGGCTGTATGAATGATCGACACGTTCGACCACCTGCTCGATGATCGGACCTTCGTCGAGGTCGTCGGTCACGAAGTGCGCGGTGGCGCCGATCAGCTTGACGCCGCGCGCATGCGCCTGGTGATAGGGCTTGGCGCCCTTGAATCCGGGCAGAAACGAATGATGAATGTTGATTGCGCGCGCGGCGAGTGCGCGGCTCGTCTCGCCGGAAAGAATCTGCATGTAGCGCGCGAGAATCATCAATTCGGCGCAGGACGTCTCGAACAGATCGAGCAAACGCGCTTCCTGCTGCGGCTTGGTATCGGCCGTGATCGGAAGATGATGAAACGGCAATCCGTGCTGCCTCGCCAGCGGTTCAAGATCGCGATGATTCGACCCGATGCCGACAATGTCCATTTTCAGTTCGCCCATTCGCCAGCGGAATAGCAAGTCCGCGAGACAGTGCTCGAGCTTGGACACCATGATGAGTACTTTAGGCCGGGTGCCGACGTCGTGCATTGCCCACGTCATACGAAAGCGCTCGGCAATGGACCTGAACTCGCGTTTGAGCGCCGCGATATTCAGCGTTTCGTTGTTGTCCACGCCATGAAAAACGCAGCGCACGAAAAAACGTTCACTGAGGTCGTCGTCGAAGACGGTGAGTTCGTCGATATAACAATGATGCCGGTCGAGAAAGCCGACAACGGCGGCAACCTGGCCCGCAGCGCTCGGACACGCAACCGTAAGGACCAGTTGATCGGGACGGGAATCGGCGGACATGCGCTCTCCACATAGACGAAAGGGCGATGCCGCGGGGCGCGGCATGCATCGTCGCAGTAGAGCAAATTGACACGCGGCGCGGATAGAAGCGAATCGCCGTGGCAGTGGAATGGGAACGCCAGTTGATTATTCCGCGTCGAGTCCGCATTCGCCGAGTAGCCATTGGCGGAACGCGTCGACGGCCGGCGTGGCCGCGCGCTGCGTGACGAGCATATAGCCGCGCTCGGTCACAACAGGGGCACCGAACAGCTCGACCAGCTGGCCGGTCGCGAGCAGTTCGTCGACAAGCGGCGCCCAGCCGAGCGCTACGCCTTGGCCCATGATCGCTGCATGAGCGACGAGCGTAAAGCTGTTGAATGTGATGCCGCGATGCGCGGCGGGCGCAACGAGGCCATGTGCCGCGAACCAGTCGGCCCATGATAGCCAGCGCGCCGGTTGCGTTGGTTCGAGATGCAGAAGCGGTAGCGCGAGCAATTCGGACGGCGAGCTCAGCGGCGGGTGCGCCGCGAAAAATGTGGGACTGCACACCGGCGTCACACGCTCCGGAAAGAGCTTGACCACGCTACGCGCGTTCCAGTCCGCATGTTCGTCGCCGAATGCGATCGCCACGTCCGCCTGATCGTGAGACGGGTCGAACACGCTTTGCGACGTGATGATCTTCACGTCGACATCGGGCATCAGCGCCTTGAATTGCGAAAGGCGCGGCATCAGCCAATAAGTCGCAAAGCCGAAATCGGTGGACAGCGTGAGTGTCTGCGGCGTGCGGCGCGCGCGGATTTCAGCGGTGGCAAAGCGGATCGTGTCGAGCGCATGCCGCACCGCTTCGAAGAGCCGCTCACCGTCTTCCGTGAGCCTGACGCCGCGATGACCTCGCTCGAAAAGCGGCGCACCCAGCGTCTCTTCGAGCTGCACGATGCGCTGGCTCACTGCCGGCTGCGTTGAGCCTAGCTCGCGCGCGGCCGCGGTGAAACTCGCGAGACGCGCGGCGGACTCGAACATCGTCAATGCCTGCATTGACGGCAAGCGGTCCTGCCTCGACATAACGCCCCCTTATAGGCACATAACGAATTGCCGTCTTCACAGCGCCGAATTGGCCGGCAATAGTGACATTCATGCCGGAAGCGGGCCGCGCTCCTTGCTTGCAGTCGAACTTGAACTTGCAACGGCATAGGTACTTGCACTGACATTCATGATTTTATTCGAGGCGCTCCAATGCTTGACAGCAAAAAGAATATTCTTATTCTGATGGCCGACCAGATGACTCCGTTTGCGCTCGCGGCCTACGGACATCCGCTGACCAGAACACCCAATCTCGACCGCCTTGCAAAGCAGGGCGTGGTATTCGATTCCGCGTATTGCGCGAGTCCGCTGTGCGCCCCGTCGCGCTTTTCGTTTCTATCGGGCAAGCTGCCTTCCGCGATTGGCGCCTATGACAATGCAGCGGAATTTCCGTCGCAAACACTGACATTCGCGCATTACCTTCGCGCGGAAGGATATCGCACGATTCTCTCGGGCAAAATGCATTTCTGCGGCGCCGACCAGTTGCATGGTTTCGAAGAGCGCCTTACCACCGACATTTATCCGGCCGACTTTGGCTGGACGCCGGACTGGGACGATTTCGAAGCGCGTCCCACGTGGTATCACAACATGAGTTCGGTCATCGACGCGGGCCCGTGCGTGCGCACGAACCAACTGGATTTCGACGATGAGGTCACGTTCACCACGCGCCAGAAGCTCTTCAATATCGCGCGCGAACGGCATGCCGGAAAAGATGCGAGGCCGTTCTGCATGGTCGCCTCGTTGACACATCCGCATGACCCGTACGCCATTCCACAAAAGTACTGGGACATGTATCGGGATGAAGATATCGACATGCCCGCACATCGCGATTCATTCGACGAAGCCGATCCCCACTCCAGGCGCTTGCGGCACGTTTGCGAGACCGATCGTACGCCGCCCACCGAACAGCAGATCCGCAACGCACGGCGCGCTTATTACGGCGCTATTTCCTATGTCGACGATCAGTTCGGCGCGATTCTCGAAGCGCTCGAACAGGCGGGGCTCGCGAAAGATACGATCATCGTCGTCACTTCCGATCATGGGGAAATGCTCGGCGAGCGGGGCCTCTGGTACAAGATGACATTCTTCGAAGGTGGCTGCCGTGTGCCGCTGATTGTGCATGCGCCGCAGCAATTCGACGCGCACCGCGTTCGCGCTTCCGTATCGCATCTCGACCTGCTGCCCACGTTGGTCGAACTGGCGCGCGGCGAACAACCGGCGGCGTGGCCCGATTCTCTCGACGGTTATAGTCTCGTGCCGCATCTTCGAGCAGAGCAGGGCGGTCATGATGAAGCAACCGGCGAATACCTTGCTGAAGGCGCTATCGCGCCGATCGTGATGCTGCGGCGTGGGCGCTTCAAATTTATACACACGCCTGCCGACCCCGACCAGCTCTACGACGTCGAAGCCGATCCGCTCGAGCGAGTGAACCTCGCACTGAAAGCGGAGTACACCACCGAAGTCGAGGCATTGCGCAAAGAGATCGCCACCCGCTGGAATCTCGCCGCGCTGCACGAGGTTGTGCTGCAAAGCCAGCGTCGTCGCCGCTTCCATTTCGCTGCGACCACGCAAGGCATCGTGGCTTCGTGGGACTGGCAACCGTGGGTCGATGCAAGTCAGCGCTATATGCGCAATCACATCGATCTCGATACGCTGGAGGCAATGGCGCGCTTTCCAGCCGTCGAGCACTAATCGATCTCTGGACGCTAACGATTCACCCACCCACAGGAAGCCGCGATGATGAACAAGCTATTCAAACAGGCGATATCCGGCGTTGCGCTGCTATGCGCGGCGGCCAGTTTCGCGTCGGCCGCCGAGCCGCAATCATGCACGCAGGTCAACATGGCGGGGCCGGGATGGACTGACATCGACGCAACTAATGCGATGACCGGCGTCGTGCTGAAGGCACTCGGCTATAAACAGAAGGTGGCGAACCTTTCGGTGCCCATCACGTATCAGGGCCTGAAAAAAGGGCAAATCGACGTGTTTCTCGGCAACTGGATGCCCGCGCAAGCGCCGGTCGTCAAACCTTTCGAGGAAGAAAAATCGATCGAGGTCGTGCATCCGAACCTGAGCAATGCGAAGTTCACGCTCGCGGTGCCCGACTACGTAGCGGCTGCAGGTGTTCACTCATTCGCGGACCTTGCAAAGAACGCTGACAAGTTCGACAGCAGAATCTATGGCATTGAGCCAGGCGCGCCCGCCAATCAGAACATCAAGAAGATGGTCGATGACAAAGCGTTCGGGCTCGGCAACTGGAAGGTCGTGGAATCGAGCGAAACGGGCATGCTCACGCAGGTCGAGCGTGCGGTGCGCGAGAAGAAGTGGATCGTGTTTCTCGCATGGGAGCCGCACGTGATGAATACCAAGTTCAAGCTGACCTATCTCGACGGAGGCGACAAGTACTTTGGCCCGAACTATGGAGGCGCCACGGTCAACACCGTCGCACGCAGCGGCTACGCGGAACAATGCCCTAACGTGGGCCGTCTTTTCAGGCAACTGACGTTCAACGTCGATCTGGAAAACGGAGTGATCACCGAAGTACTCGAAAAGAAAACCGGTGTCGATGCGGCCGCGACCGAAGCGCTCAAGCGCCACCCGGAGGTTCTCAAATCCTGGCTCGACGGCGTGAATACTGCGAGTGGCGCTAATGGCTTGCAAGCTGTTCAGACGGCGCTAGGGATCAAGTAGCAGAAGCAATGGGGATCGCGAGGTCGCCGGGCGACAGATTCATGTCGCATCCAATCGATTCGTCGTAAATCTGGACCCGTATTCTTGACCCGTCGATACAGGTCTGGCGAAATTTTTATGCCCGGCAAATAAAGGCCAGGCCATATCGATCGGTCTCAGCCGGTTTCGAACTGCCCGTCACGCGAGAAATGCCGCGCGCCTGAAAGTAGCGCGGCAGGGATCGCTTTATCCAACGAATTGCGCAGGCACAGAGCAGGGGAGAATCAAATGAAGAAGAGAAATGCCGTCGGTCTTTCGGGACTCGCTATTGCAGCAAGCGCCGCATTCGCGCCATCGGCTGTCCACGCGCAAAGCAGCGTGACGCTGTACGGCATTCTGGACGCAGGCATCACGTACGTGAGCAACGCCGGTGGCTCCCACCAGGTCAAATTCGATGACGGCATTTCATATGGCAATCGTATCGGCTTCAAGGGCGTCGAGGATCTCGGCGGGGGCTTGCAGGCGGTATTCGTACTGGAGTCGGGTTTCCACCTGGGTAATGGACAGCTAGGATTCGGCGGCGCCGAGTTTGGCCGGCAGGCGTATGTCGGGCTGAAAAACAACTGGGGCACTTTGTCGTTCGGTAACCAGCTGGACATGACCGAAGAGTTCGCCTACCTGTACAACATATCGGCGTGGGCGAGCGGTTATGCGATTCACCAGGGCGACTTCGACCGGATGAACGGCGACCGGCTGCCGAACTCAATCAAGTTTCTCTCCAACGATATCTCCGGTTTTTCTTTTGGCGGCATGTACTCGTTCGGCAATACTGCGGGCGACTTCCATCAGAAAAGCGCGTGGAGTGTGGGCGCGCGTTATGAACACGGCGCGTTCAACATGGGCGCCGCCTATACGCAGTTGAACAATCCGTTCGGCATTTACGCATTCGATCCGTATGCGATGATCGGCACGCATACTTTCCTCGGCCGGCCGACTGTTTCGGTCGATCCTGCAACCGGCGCGGTAACAGATTTGTATAGTTCTTCTTCGTTCCCGGTCGACAAGCAGGGCGCTTTTGCAGTCGGCGCCGCCTACACGATCGGCAATGTGATGTTGAGCGGCAACTTTACGTACACGACGATCAAGGGCCTCGGGCAGACGTCGCACATGCAGGTTTACGAAGGCGGCGCTTCGTATACTTTCACGCCGGCGTTGATGCTGTACGGCGGCTATCAGCACACACGTTTCGAAGGAAACCACTGGAATCAGGGGTCGCTTGGTCTTCACTACCTGTTGTCGAAACGCACCGACGTCTATATTTCCGGCGATTATCTGCGCGCATCGGATGGTGTCAATGCGGTCATTGGCTACAGCTTCACGCCGTCGACCACGAGTACGCAAGCCGATGTGCGTATCGGCATGCGCCATTCATTCTGAAAGTTTGCGAGGGCGGATTGCCGGCAACGGGAGTCCGCCTGTGCTTCTGGGCTTTGCTGGGCGAAGTGGGGGCTCCGCGCAGGTTCTCTGATTGGGGCAACGTGAGCGCGGTGGACTGGACATGCGTTGGGTTGGTGAATCAGGTCACTCGGTATGACGACTCATGTTAATTGACATAATATAAATTATCAACTATTTCGATGTTACGGCAAAGCTGTAATGTCGTACCTGGGCAAAGCTGAAGCGTCGCATGTCATGCTGGTTGACCTTTAATGGGAGGCTCGCATGACGACATCCGGGACGATCACCATGACGATGCGCGAGGTTGACCGGCTCAGGACGATCCAGTCGGTAGTCGATGGCATGCTGATGACGTGGCAGGCAGCAGAACGGCTTCAGTTGAGCCGGCGTCAGGTTGAGCGGTTGCACGTTTCCAGACGCTGACAACTCGTCTTTCCCTGTTCGTTTCTTCGTCACGCGATTCGCTTCCTCCGTGGCTAGCGATCCGCGCGATAGTAACTTCCCTAACTGTATCAACGTTCGCGCAGCAACCCTGCCGTCGCCGATGCATGCAGTCCGACTGACCCGCTTGCATACGCCGGCTGCCCACCTGTAACCGCATCCGGCAGACCGGCGATTTTCGCTCCGGGCACTTCATGCATTGCTTGCCGCGCGTCCTTCACCGGTTACCCGTCGCCGGCCGCCTGCGCTCACAGTCGATGTGAAAGCCAGTCGATTCGCGCCGTCATGACGTCGAGACAACTTAACCAGGAAACACAACATGCCCCAGATCGAACCAGGCTCCCCTTCATCCGGCAATAACGCGCATCTGCCGCCGCCCGGCGGTGTTCCGTCCGAGCCAACTACGCCCGCGGCCACACCGCGGGCGCTTCCGCCCGGCATGCCGGGCGCGAGAGCACGCGCCGAAGGATCAGGAGAACCTGCCGCAGCGGGCCGCGCCCGCCAGGCGCTTCCCGCGAAGCCCGAAGCGCCTACACCCGCAGTGCGCAGCGCGTGGCCTCGCGAAGCGTTCATGAGCAAGTACCTTAACTTGACAGGCTCGGGCGCGCTCGCTCGCGATCCCTCGCTCAATACGGTTGGACGCGCCCTGCCGCCCCTGACTCCGCAGTCGGTCGGCCGCTATTTCAAGGAACCGGTGGGCGACTGGCCACGCGACCGGAACAAGCTCGGCCCCGCAGTCAACAGCAACCTGGCCCGGCTCGCCAGCATGGAAGCGGGACCGAAGCGTGAACAACTGCACCTCGAAACCACGCTGCAATGGCATGCACTCTGCGAAGCCGAGCAAGGCGACGTGCTCGAAGCGCTCGGTACGCGGCAGTCCGATCTGCTCGGCGACACGACACGCGAGGCCGCGCACGATCTGCCGCGCACGCCTGTTCGCGACTGGCTCGAGCATACGGCGGTCTTCATGAAGCCCGAAGTCGCCGGACGGCTGCTCGGCTCATGCACGCCGCAGGCTCGCCAGAACCTTGAAATGCCGATGAAGGCCGCAGCCGACGATAGCGATCTGAAGGCATTGCTAAAGGACCGCTTCGCCGATCTGCGCATGACCATGCCGCTCGATCACATGTACGACTACACCGGCTTCTGGTGGGACAACAACCGCCAGGTCGGCACGCTGCCCGAAGGCGTGGCCGAGAACCTCAAGGTCTGTGTGGTCGGCGCGGGCCCGGCCGGCATCATGGCGGCGGACGCGCTGAACCGCATCGGCGTGAAGCCGGTCGTGCTCGAACAGGCGGACCACATCGGCGGCCGCATTGCATCAGGCCGTTGGGAAGGCGACCCGACGCCCTATCACCCCGGCGGCATGCGTTTTCACACGACACGCGGCAACTTCTACTGGAGCATCGCCGAACATTACAAGCTGCGGCATGTGCCGTTTCCGAACTCGAGCTCGGTGCAGACCTCGTACATCATCGGCGGCAACGTTTATGAAGCGCAGTCAGGCGAGCCGCCGGAAAACGAAACGATGCGCAAGGTCGCCGAAGACGTCATGCGTTCGATGACCGAGCCGCTGCTCGCACCGATCCGCGAGGCGCGCGACGCGGGCGACACCGCGCGTTTTCGCGAACTGTGCGACGACGCGAAAAAGAAGTTCGACAGCCACACGTTCCAGTCCGGCCTGAAGGCGTTGCTGAAAGAGAAAGGCATTACCTGGAACAAGGAAGAATGGCGCACGTTCGGTGCAACCGGCATCGGCGTGGGCGGCTATTCGGGCTACTTCAGCACCGGCTTTCTCGAAGAGTTCCGCTTTCTCGCGGACGAGCGTCTGGAGGATCACGTTGCCCTCGTCGACGGGGCCGATGCACCGCTTTACAAGATGATCGAGGACAGCGACGATCTGCCGGAAGGAGCGGTATCGCTTGCCGAGCAGAACGCGATCCAGTTGAACGCCGAAGTCACCAGCATCAAGAAAGTAGACGGCAAGTACCACGTCACGTGGCTCGACAAGACCACCAAAGAAACAAAAACCGCGCAGTACGACGAACTGTTTTTTGCTGGTGGACCGCGCGAGGCGGTGCGTCTCGGCCTCACTGGTCCGCAGGCGGGTTCCGAGCCGTTGTTGCCGGAGGATTTCGCCGCCGCCGTCAAGGACGCACGCGTGGTCGGCGCAACCAAGATGGCCGTGAAGATCGCCGCGGATCTGATGGAAGACCGCGAACTGCCCGGTAATGTTCAGGCGGACGAACTATTTCAGCAGTCGTATCTCGTCAAGGGTAAAGACGGCAGTGCCGTGTTCTACCCTAGCTATACGCTCGGCGATAACGCGACGAAGGTAGCCGGCATGTCCGATCGCGAGCAGATGGACCTGTACATCCGTACGCTTCGCGACGTCGCCTCGCGCGATCCCGACAATCCGGCCCATCAGAAGCTCGCGAATCTGGCCGACGTCGTCGAACAGAGTCGCGAGGGGATCGCGTACACGCACTGGGGACTCGAGCGCCACCAGTACGGCGCGTTCAAGATGGACGGCCCCGACCAGTTGGACAACACCCGCACGCTTTACAAGGCCCTTCTGCGGATGAGTGACGGCGCAATCGCGATCGGTGAGGAACTGACGTTCGAGGGCGGGTTCGCGAGCGGAGCGCTGGCGTCGGCGACACACGGCGTGCAGCAGTTCGTACGGCGCCAAGGCGGCAAGTTGCCGCCGAATTCGCCGTACTATCAGGAGTTGCTGTGAACCGGCACAGCACACGACGAGGCAAGTGCTTTCCCTATAAACGGCCTTATTGCTTGACATGCGGAATTTGATTTCATAAATTCGTTTCACTCTGTCGCCATGTCTCTTTGTGGTGGCAACACGGCAACGTTGCCGTGCTACACACGGAAGGCTATGTAGCCCCCTAACTTGCGTTTACAACGCTGGTCAGGGGGCTTTTTGTTTTGGGAGACGAAAACAGCAATGTCGCACTACGACCTCGCAAAGCCCGAATTGGAAGACGTCGTCATCGCGTGTGTGCAGATGGAGCCGCACATCGGCGCCAGGCGCGCCAACGTGGCGCGCCTGATCCGGCATGTCGAAACGGCCGCGAGCAACGGTGCATCGCTCGTCGTGCTGCCCGAGCTCGCGACGACCGGTTACGTGTTCGCGGACCGCGACGAGGCTTTCGCGCTGGCAGAAGGACTGCCCGACGGCGAGACCGCCGGACTCTTCGCCGCCACGGCGCAGCGGCTCGGCATTCATATCGTCATCGGAATCGCGGAGCGTGCGGGCAAGCGCCTTTATAACTCGGCGCTCTTCACGGGTCCATCAGGTCACATCGGCATTTATCGCAAGCTGCATCTGTGGAATAACGAAAACCGTTTTTTCGAACCGGGCGACCGCGGCGTACCTGTGTTCGGCACGCCGCTCGGACGCATTGCGATTGCGATCTGCTACGACGGATGGTTTCCCGAAACCTACCGGCTCGCCGCCATGCAAGGCGCCGATGTCGTATGCGTGCCTACCAACTGGGTGCCGATGCCCTCACAGCCCGAGAACCGTTCCGCGATGGCCGCAACGCTCACGATGGCCGCCGCGCACAGCAACGGCATGGCGATCGCATGCGCAAATCGCATCGGCACCGAGCGCGGGCAGCTGTTCATCGGTCAGAGTCTGATCGTAGGCGGCGACGGCTGGCCGTTGGCCGGTCCCGCCAGCATCGACCGCGAAGAAGTGCTGTACGCGACGATCGACGTCAAGCGCACTCGCGCCGCGCGCACGCTCAACGCGTTCAATCACGTGCTGCGCGATCGCCGCGCGGATGTGTACGACCCGATGCTGGGCGCCCGCTGGCCTTCTTTTCAGGCGTGAGCTCTGTCATGTTCATCGAACTTCACCACACTCACATTCACTGCGAAGGAAATCATGAAACTGTTCAATAGACTATTCCTCGTTGCCGCCGTCGCGGCAATCGCCGGTGCGGGCATTTGCGAGAGCGGGTTCGCCGCCGAGCCGATCAAGATCGGCGTGGCGGTCGGATTGTCAGGCGCAAACAGCGTGGTGGCGCCCGCAGTGGTTCAGGCCTCGCAACTCGCAGTCGACGAGATCAATGCTTCCGGCGGCATTCTCGGGCGGCCGGTCCAACTGGAGATCACCGACGACGCATCCGGCGCGGTCGGCGCGCAAAAAGCCTACGACACGCTCGTGTTCCAGAAGAACGTCGACGCGATCATCTCGATGGAAACGAGCGCCGCGCGCAATGCGGCGCTGCCTATCGTCGCGCGCGGCAAGAAGCCGTTCATCTACACGTCGTTCTATGAAGGGCGCTCGTGCAATCCGTGGATGTACGTGAACGGCTGGGTGCCGGAGCAGCAGGTCGCGCCGGTGGTGGACTACTTCGCGAAGAGCAAGAGTGCGAAGACCTTTTATCTCGTCGGCAACGACTACGCTTTCGGCCGCGGCATGCTGCAGTTCACGCGTAAGTACATCGAGGCGCACGGCGGCAAGGTAGTCGGCGAAGAGTATCTGCCGACCGACGGCACGGACTGGACACCGATCCTGTCGAAAATCCGCTCCGCGCATCCCGATGCGTTGATCAGCGCGACGGCGGGCGGCGCGCCCAACGTCGCGCTCGCCAAACAGTTGAAGGGTTCGGGCCTCACACTGCCATACGGCAACCTCGCTATCGACGAAGGCACGGCGAGAAGCATGGGCGATGTCGCCACCGGCATCTATATGTCGGGCTCCTATCTGACCAGCATCGATACGTCTGCAAACAAGAAGTTTCTCGCGGCGATGGACAAGCGCTTCGGCAAAGACGTGAAGACGCCGAACGAATTGTCCGAGCCGCAGTACGAGGCGTTCTATCTGTACAAGGCCGCCGTCGAGAAAGTGGGCTCCACCGATCCGGGCAAAGTGATCAAGGCGCTCGATCAGGTATCGTTCAATGGACCGCGCGGCCAGATCGAAATGGACAAGAGCCGGCATACACCGCTCGCGATGCGCCTCGGCCAGATTCAGGCGGACGGCTCGGTGAAGATCCTGCAAACTTTCCCGGACGTCGATCCGGGCGCGCAGTGCCCGAACATCAAGTAGGCGCTACCGGCAACACGGCATCCGCGTGAGCGTCGGGGTCTGCGCTTTGCCACGCTTTCATGCGGATGCGACTGGAGACAACAATGGTTCTCGCACTAGACATCCTGACCACCACGGCAGTGCTGTTCATCGTCACGGCCGGCTTGATGGTGATTTTCGGCGTCATGAAAATCGTCAATTTCGCGCATGGCGCGTTGCTGACGATGGGCGCCTACGCGAGCTTCGTCGTCACGCAACTGAAGCTCAATCCCTGGCTCGGCTTGCCGCTTGCGATCGTGGTCGGCACCGTGGTCGGCATGCTGGTCGAACAGATCATCGTGCGGCCTTTGTACAAACGCCCTCTCGACGCGATCCTCGCGACGTGGGGCCTCGGCATCGTGATCGGGCAACTCATCGTGATGGCATTCGGCCGTGAAGTGCAGTTCGTCGAGACACCGCTGAAGGGCGTGGTCTCCATCGCAGGCACCGACTATTCCGCTTACCGCCTGCTGCTGATTCCGGTCGCGCTCGGCATCTGCGCGATCATGACCGCGTTGCTGACCGGCACCCGTTTCGGCGTGAAGACCCGCGCGGTAATCATGAACGAAGACCTCGCCCGCGGGCTCGGCATTCATTCGGGACGTATCCGTTTCATTACGTTCAGCCTCGGTGCAGCCTTCGGTTCGCTTGCCGGCGTGCTGATCACGCCGCTATCGAGCGTCGATCCCGACATGGGGCTGCCGTGGCTCGTGAGCGCGTTCATGCTGGTGATGGTGTCCGGCCATTCGATGGTGAGTCTGCTCGTCACCTGCTTCGTATTCGGCGCTTGCCAGGTTCTCGTGAGTACGTTCGTGAGCCCGGTGCTCGGCGGGTTGACCATTGCCGTGCTGGCCGCGCTCACGCTGCGTATCCGTCCGCAGGGGTTTTCTCATGGCTAAAGTCAATGCGTCGCTGGATGATGCCGGACGCGATCCGTCGCCGGCCGGCAAACGGGCGGACAAGCGGGACGGCAAACGGGCGGGCAATCGGCAAAAGCAGTTGCGCGGCCTCGCGGTAACCGGCTGCCTCGGCATTCTGCTGATCGCCGCCGGGCCGTTCCTGTTCGGTTCGTATCTGCTGAACGTCCTGATCCAGGCGTTCTTTTTCTCGATCGTTGCGGTGACGGTCGATATCCTGTGGGGCTACACCGGCTACCTGACGTTCGGTCAATCGGCCTTTTTCGGACTCGGCGCGTATGCGGCCGGACTCGTGTTCACGCACGGTGGCTTCTCGGCAGCGTATGTGGTGCTCGCGCTTGCAGCGACGCTCGCCGTAACCGCGGGCGTGGCCGCCCTGCTCGGCTGGCTGTCGTTCTATCGCGGCGCGTCGCCGTTCTTTGCGACCGTCATGTCGCTCGTGCTGCCCATCGTGCTCAGTCAATTGCTCCTGTCGGGCGGCGAATGGACCGGATCGAGTTCGGGGCTGACCGGCTATCAGACCTTCGATCTCTCGCTGGAAGCGTGGTACTGGATCGCAGGCGCGGCGCTTGCAATCGTCGTGGCGCTCGCCTGGGTTTTCGTGCGCAGCGACGGCGGCCGCGTGCTGGCGGCGATTCGCGACAACGAGTCGCGCTGCCTGTATCTCGGCATCAACACGTCGCTCGTGAAGATCGTGCTGCTGGTCGCGACGGCTGCCGTCGCGGGCCTCGCGGGTTTCGGGTATGGCGCATTTAGCGGCGTGGTCGCGCCCGAACTGACCGGCTTCGTGCTCGGCACGCAGTTGATCATCTGGGTCGCGCTCGGCGGACGCGGCACGTTGTGGGGCCCGGTGATCGGCGCGCTTCTGATCAACGTGGGCACGTCATATCTCAGCGGCATCATGCCGTTCGCGTGGCAATTGATACTCGGCGCGGCGTTCGTCGCGGTGATCGTATTGTTGCCCCAGGGGCTCGTGCCGCTGCTGGTGAAGCCGTTGCGCCGCCTCGCGGGCGACAGCGGCGAGCCAGAACTCGTCGAGCGGCCTGTGCGCGCGGACCACGAGCAGCGTGCGCCCACGCCCGCATTGCAGATGAGCGGAGTCGCGCGTCATTTCGGCAGCCTCAAGGTCCTGCAAGGTATCGATCTGGAGGCGAACGCGGGCGAACTGGTCGGCCTCATCGGTCCGAACGGCGCGGGCAAGACAACGCTGATGCGCTGCATGAGCGACGGCGCCGAACGTTCCGCTGGCACCGTCATGCTGTGCGGCAACGATATCCGGCAATTGCCGCCCGACCGTTGCGTGCGTTTCGGCCTCGGGCGCAAGTTCCAGAACGCCAACATCTTCGAAACGCTCACGGTGGCGCAATGCCTGCGCATTGCCGGTACGCTGATCGAGCGGCCGTCGCTAACGGGTCGCTCGGCCACGCTTGCGTTGCCGCCGTATGCGATGGAGGTGGTCCGCACCACGAATCTCGACCGCAAGCTTGGCGCGGTGGCGAAGGATCTCTCGCATGGCGAGCAGCAGGCCCTCGAACTGGCGATGGTGCTCGCGCTGGAACCGCGTATCGTGCTGCTCGACGAGCCGACCGCTGGCCTCACGAAAACCGAGCGCACGCAGATCGGCAACGTGCTCGCCTCGCTGGCACACCGCTATAAACTGTGTTGTCTGCTGGTCGAGCACGACCTCGACTTCGTTGCTGGCATCGCCACCCGCATCGTCGTGTTGCATCAGGGGCGCATCGTGATGCAAGGCAATTTCGAGGAGGTGGTCAACTCGGAGCTCGTCAGAACGATCTATGCGGGCACGGCGCAGGCCGAGTCGCAGACGGACCGGCAGAGCAACGCGTCTGTCGGCGCAGCACCACAACGGGAGGCCTCGTGAGCGAGATTGCGTTGAACCTGAAGGACGTGACAAGCGGATACAAGGCGTCGGTCGTACTTCGCAAGCTGTCGTTCAGCGTCGGCAACGGCGAGGCCGTTGCGCTGCTTGGCAAGAACGGCATGGGCAAGACCACGCTGCTGAAGACCATCATGGGTTATCTGCCCAAGCAGAGCGGCGCCGTTCACGTGCATGGACAGGACATCACGCGTCTGCCGCCGCACCGGATCGCGCGGGCGGGCATCGCCTATGCACCGCAGGAGCATGCGTTATTCCAGGATCTCAGCATTCGCGACAACCTGCGGCTCGGGCTTGCGAACGTGTCGGTGTTCGACGAGCGCTTTGCCGAAATCGAACCGGTTTTTCCTGTATTCGGAAGCCGTCTGCGTCAGTATGCCGGCACGCTGTCAGGCGGCGAACAGAAGATGCTGCTGGTGGCGCGTGCGCTGATGATGCGCCCGTCGATCATTCTGCTCGATGAAATCACCGAGGGCTTGCAGCCGTCGGTGATCGACCGGCTCGCCGAGGCGCTGTTGTGGGAGCGCAGCCGTCACGGCACGACGCTGCTGCTGATCGAACAGAACGTGCCTTTTGCGCTGAAGGTCGCGGACCGGTATGCGGTGCTCAAGCAAGGCGAAATCATCGACGAAGGCAACGCGAAGGACGAAGCGGCAGCCGCATCGATCTATGAACATCTGCGCGTCTGACCGGCGCGGCACTCACTCCATGACCACTGCACAATCATTCTATCGACCGCTCAGCGCCCACGCGCTGCTCGAGCGAACGGCGAACGACCCGCGTGAGCGCAGCCGTCTTGTGCTCGAATCGCTCGCGCGCATCGAGGAAATCGACGCCGACGTTCGAGCGATGACGGCCGTCGCGAGCCGCGAGAGCGCTGCCCAAAACGCCCTTGCAGCGCAAGGCCCGCTTGCCGGCATGCCCATTGCGGTGAAGGACATCTTCGAAACCGGGGACTTCGTCACGTCCTACGGCTCGCCGATCTACGAAGGACATCGACCAAAGGCCGACGCCGCGATCGTCACGCTGCTCAAGCGCAACGGCGGCGTAATCGTGGGCAAGACCGTGACGAGCGAGTTCGCCTATATGGCGCCGACCGTCACGCGCAATCCGTGCGATTCTGGCCGCACCGCTGGCGGCTCGTCGTCGGGTTCGGCCGCCGCCGTCGCAGCGGGGATCGCGCCGTTCGCAATCGGTTCGCAGACCGGCGGCTCGACGATACGGCCCGCGTCGTTTTGCGGCGTCGCCGGCTTCAAGCCGACGTTCGACATGCTGCCGACGGTCGGCATGAAATGCTTCTCGTGGTCTTTCGATACGGTCGGCCTCTTTGCTGCTGGCGTGCGCGACGTGGCCTATTTCGCGCAGGTTTTGACCGGACGTCCGCTTGCAGCCGAAGCTCATGGCGAGGCCCCCGTGTTCGGTGTGCCGGAGAGCTACCCGTGGACCGAGCCGTCGGCGAATGCGAGCAACGTGCTGGACTCCGCGATCCGAGCGATCGAACACTCGGGCGGCCGCATCCGCCGCGTGCGCTTCGACTCGTGGATGGCCGATCTGATCGCCGCGCACGACACGATTCAAAGCTATGAAGCATGGCAAGCGCTCGGCTTCGAGTACGATCGTTATCGCGGGCAACTGTCGCCGATGCTGTTTGCTTTTCTCGCGCGTGCATCGAAAGTCGATGCCGCTTCATATGCGAACGCGTGTGCGTCGATGACTCGCGCAAAAGCGAGGCTCGCGGAACTGTTCGACGGCGTCACGGCATTACTGACGCCGAGCGCACCCGACGAAGCGCCCGACGGACTCGCTTCGACGGGAGACCCTTCGTTCAATCGCAACTGGACCTTGCTCGGCTGTCCGTGCGTGAATGTGCCCGGTCTTCGGGGCACGCGCGGCGCGCCTATCGGCGTGCAGGTTGTCGGCCGTCCGTGGGACGATGCACGCTGCCTCGACGCCGCCGCGTTTGTCGAGCGGGCCATCGCGGCAACCGCCGCACATCACGCCGCAGCCTAGCCGATTGCAAAGCCGCAGCAAGGAGAACACAGCATGGAGACGAACCCGCAACAGTCCGCGAAGCCGTTGCCCGCCGACGCCGGCTGGCGCATCGGCGTGCTGTTCTCGCGTACTGGCGTGACCGCGGCGACGGAATCCGAGCATTTTTTCGGCACGGTGCTCGCGATCGAGGAAGTCAACGCGGCAGGCGGCATCGACGGGCGCCTGCTCGACCCTGTCGCCTACGATCCAAAAAGCGATCCTGACGAATACCGCAGACTCGCGTCGCGCATGTTGCAGGAAGACGAGGTCACGGTCATTTTCGGCTGCTCGACTTCGTCGAGCCGCAAGGCGGTGCTGCCGGTGATCGAACGCTATAACGCGCTGCTCTGGTATTGCTCGATCTACGAAGGATTCGAGTATTCGCCGAACGTGATCTACACGGGCGCGGTGCCGAACCAGAACAGCATGCAGCTGGCCGCTTACCTGTTGCGCAATCACGGCCGGCGTTTTTTTCTGGTTGGCGCCGATTATATTTATCCCCGAGAATCGAACCGGATCATGCGCGACATGGTCGAGCAGCATGGCGGCGAGATTGTCGAAGAAGTCTATCTGCCTAGCGACGCGGAGCCCGCGGCGTTGCAGGAAGTCGTCGAGCAGATCAGGACCGTCGAGCCCGACGTGGTATTTTCCACGTTGATTGGCCGGGGGGCGCGTGCGTTTTACAAGCTCTATCGCGAGCGCGGAATCGATCCCGCACGTGTCCCGATTGCAAGCTTGACGATGACCGAGGGCGAAACGCGAATGATCGGTCCTGAACTGTGCGGCAACCACATCATTTCTGCGAGCTACGTGAATACGCTGACGCTGCCGGGCAACCAGCGCTTCCTCAAATCGTGGCGCGCGCGCTTTGGCGAACAGCCTGCGAGCATGTGGTCCGAGATGGCCTACAACCAGGTGCATCTGTTCGCACTCGCGCTGGCTCGAACGAGAAGCCTCGATACGGCGAAGCTGGTGGACGCGGTGTACGACGTGGAATTCGACTCGCCGGAAGGCGTGCTGCGAATCGACCGCGCGAACAATCACGCCGTTCTCACGCCGCGCATTGCCGTGTGCCGGCCCGACGGCGCATTCGATATCGTCTGGGAAGGCCGTAGTCCGGTGAAACCCGATCCTTATCTGACTTCGTATGGATTCGCGGAATTCTGGCTCGATGGAGAGCCGGTATGAATGCGGGCGCGCGCCGCATATTCGACGATCTGCGCACGCTGCGCGTGGTGGTGATTCACCCGCCCGGCGACGACCGCAGCGTGCTCGAAGAGCAGTTGCGGCGCATAGGCTGCCCGGTTCGCGCGGTCTGGCCGCTACCCGCCCATCTTCCCGCGGATGCCGATGTGATATTTATTCTCGTCGGCCCGGAAATCAGGAACGCGGGTAATTGGAGCGCCGCCGATACGCAAGCCACGCTGATCGCGCTATCCGACTACGAGAATCCGACCGCGTTGAAGATGCTGCTGGATACGCAGGCGCACGGCGTCATCACGAAGCCGTATCGCTCCACCGGCGTGCTGAGCACGCTCGTGCTCGCGCGGGCGTCGTCGGGTTATCAGCAGCGGCTGCACGCAAAGATCGGCAAGCTCGAGGAAGCCATCAAGGCGCGCCGTCATATCGAACGCGCGATGCGTATTCTGATCGACGCACATCGGCTCAGCGAAAACGAAGCCTATGAGCACATGCGCTCTCGCGCGACGGAATTGCGCGTCACGGTGGGCGAAATCGCGACCATCGTGATCGACGCTTATGAGGGAATGGAAAAGCTCGGGCTCGGCAAGCGGACCAAGCCGTAGTTCCGAACACCGAACGCTTTACGTGCGTCAACATCCTCGCATCGCTGGCGATGCGGCTCGTCGCTTCGCTGTAGCGTCGTCGACTTCCGAACTCTTGCGAACCACAAAAAGCCCATTGCTACAGTGGGCCTGATCCCGCACGTTCAACCGATCTCGTCCTTCACCTTTCGAGCGAGACCATCATGATCGAAGCCGCCGAACTCCAACGTCTAGACCAGCTCATTCATCAGCTCGGCGCCAACGGTTCCGGCAGCGAGAGCGACCAGAACATTGCGCGCGAGATCGAGCAGATTCTCGCCGATCTGTTCAGCGACGGCGGCTCATCGAGCTCCGGCATGCCTTCGATGCGCGAACCCACGCGCTGGAATGCGAAGTACGCGTCCAGGCGTCTATGCGTCTATTCCACCTCTCGTCATTTGCTTACGGCGAAAGATCGGTTCGCCGACCTCGCGCCCGCAGGTAGGATGGCTCGCCATGCATCCCTAACCAGACAACCGCCATGCCCACGATAACAACACCACGCAACCGCCGCACTTTTCTGAAGCTTTCCGTCGGCGCGGCGGCTGCCACCGCATCCGCCGTGGCCGCGCCGCTTTCCTTTGCGCAAGCGCCGGCTTCTGCGCCAAAAACCGCGGCACCGCGCTCATTGCGGATCGGCAATCAGAAGGGCTACCTGAATGTGCTGAAGGGGCGCGGCACGCTCGAAAAGCGGCTCGCGCCGCTGAACGTATCGGTCAGCTGGACGGAGTTCGCCGCTGGCCCCGTGCAACTCGAAGCACTGAACGTCGGCTCGATCGATTTCGGCGATGTCGGCGAAGCGCCGCCGATTTTCGCGCAGGCGGCCGGCGCGCCGCTCGTCTATGTGGCAGCCACGGTGCCCCGTCCGCAATCCGAAGCCGTGCTCGTGCCGCCCGGCTCCCCAATCCGCTCGGTAGCGGATCTGAAAGGCAAGAAAATCGCGCTCAATCGAGGCAGCAACGTTCACTACTTTCTCGTCAAGCTGCTGCGTCAGCATGGCCTGCAATACGCCGATGTGAACGTGGCCTTTCTCGCTCCGGCCGACGCACGCGCCGCGTTCGAGCGCGCGTCCATCGACGCATGGGTGATCTGGGACCCGTTCTTTGCTGCCGCGCAGAAGTCGCTCGGCGCGCGCGTACTCGCGGACGCGAGCGGCGTGGTAGGCAATCGCGGCTACTACTTCTCGTCGCAGAGTTACGCGGCGAAGAATCCCGACGTGATACGGATCGTGATCGAGGAAATCGAAAAGGTCGATCAATGGGGCAGCCGCAACAAGGACCCACTGTCGAGCGAACTCGCGCAATTGTGGGGCTTGCCGAAGGCGGTCGTGGATGTTGTCGTGGCCCGCCAGCAGTTCGGCACCGAGCGCATCACGCGCGCGATTCTCGGCGAGCAGCAGCTAATTGCGGATGCGTTCCTCGACCTCGGTCTGATTCCGAAACACGTCGACGTGCTGAGGGCCGGACCACTGGATCTTGCATGACGATGCAGGCGCGGACATCGGATGTCCGCCGACGAAGCGTTTAAAGGCGCTCGTTCCCGGACCATGCGCTGCCGACGTCCATGCGGGCAAGCTCCATGAAAGTTCCGGTTGCTCTCGGCGCCGCGGTGAACTACATCTAAAGCCGGAGCGCGTTCCGGCGGCAAGCCCGCGCCCCGATCAGACAGAGGAGAAGCCGTCATGGGTATGCGCCCCGATCCTACCTTCCACGCGTCGCCGAAACTCGCGATGGACGCCCCCGCGGAAGAATACGCGTACACGCTGCTGCTCAGCCCCGATTTCTCGCAGCCCGATGCGCTCGCCGTGATTGACGTCAAACCCGGATCGCCGACCTATAGCCAGGTGGTTCACACGGTGCCGGTGCCGAACAAAGGCGACGAATTCCATCATTTCGGCTGGAATGCCTGCTCGTCGGCGCTCTCGCCGCTGACCGGCCACGCGTTTCTCGAACGGCGCTTTCTGATCATTCCGGGTATGCGCTCGTCGCGCATTTACATCGTCGATACGAAGCCGCATCCGACGCAGGCGCGGATTCACAAGATCATCGAGCCCGAGGAGATCTTCCGCAAGACCGGATACTCGCGGCCGCACACGGTTCATTGCGGACCCGAGGGGATTTACGTCAGCACGCTTGGCGGCGCGGGACCGGACGGCACCGACGGGCCGCCTGGCATCTTCATCATGGACTGCGAAACGTTCGACGTGCTGGGCCGTTGGGAAATCGATCGCGGCTTGCAGGAGAAACACTACGATTTCTGGTGGAATCTGCCGCGCGACTACATGGTGTCGAGCGAATGGGCGTTGCCGCCGCAGTTCGAGAACGGCATCGTGCCGGAGGATCTTCTGTCGAACAGGTACGGGCACGCGGTTCACTTCTGGGATCTGCGCGCCCGGCGCAATGTCCAGACGATAGACCTCGGCGCGAATCATCAGATGGCGCTCGAAGTGCGTCCCGCGCACGATCCAGCCCGTGAGTACGGCTTTATCGGCGTGGTGGTCGATACGACCAATCTCGAAGGCTCGATCTGGACATGGTGGCGCGAAGGCGGCCAGTTCCATATCGAGAAGACGGCGACCATTGCCCCCGAGCCGGCCGATCCGGCGTCGCTGCCGCCGTTGCTGCAAGGGTTCGGCGCGGTGCCGCCGCTCGTCACCGACATCGATCTTTCCATCGACGACAAGTTCCTCTATGTCGCCTGCTGGGGCACCGGCGAAATGCGCCAGTACGACGTGACGGAGCCGCGCAAGCCGAAGCTCGCCGGTTCGGTTCATCTGGGCGGCATTGTGCGGCGCACGCCGCATCCGAACGGCGAGCCTTTCGCGGGCGGCCCGCAGATGGTCGAGATTAGCCGCGACGGCCGGCGCGTGTACTGGACCAACTCGCTTTACTCGACGTGGGACAACCAGTTCTATCCGAACGGCGTGCCCGCGGCGCAGGTTATGGCGCATGCGGATTCGGGCGGCGGCCTGACGCTCGCCGACGATTTCTGGGTGAGGTTTCCCGATGGCTACCGGGCTCACCAGATTCGCCTCGAAGGCGGAGACTGCTCGACTGATTCGTTCTGTTACCCGTCGGTGGGCATTTGAGCGGCGGTTGGTCGCAGACCGGCCTCTGGCTCGCGGTCGTCGCAAGCGGCTGCTATCACGGCGCCAATCCGGCCATGGGCTGGCCGCTTGCCGTATCGAACGCATTGATGCAACGACGGGCGCGCGCGCTGTTCACCGCCCTTTTTTATCTCGCGGCCGGACACGTGCTGGCGATCTTCCTGGTGGTGTTGCCGTTTGCGATGCTCGCGGTCGTGCTGGCATGGCAGCGTGAGATCCAGGCGGGCGCGAGCGCGCTCGTTATCGCCTTCGGCGTATTTCTGCTGCTCTGGCGGCGTCATCCGCGTGCGCTCGCACGGATCGCGCCATCGCGGCTCGCGCTATGGTCCTTCGCGATAGCGATTGCACACGGCGCGGGGCTGATGCTCGTGCCGATTTACCTGGGCCTTTGCCGCGCCGACGACGCTGACCGCGCGCACCAGGCAGCGCAAAAATTGATGGAGGCGCGCTTTGGCATGGCCTTGCTGGTCTCCGGCGTGCATGCCGGCGCGATGGTGCTCGCGGGCGGACTGGTCGCGTGGCTGGTCTACCGTTATCTGGGGCTGAAATTCGTGTCGCGAAGCTGGTTCAATCTCGATGCCGTGTGGGCCGTCAGTTTCATCCTCGTTGGCGCGCTTGCGCTGGTGCTCAATTCCGGCGATTTCCTCCGGTCGTGACAACTGGGCTTCGAGATCGGAAGCCCAGTTCGCCGGTTCGCGCCATTGCATGACGAAGCCTGCGCAAGCGCCGCGATCTGATAACGGCCTGGCCGCCGCGCTATTCGACGTTCGATGCCTCGCGAACGACAGCCGAGACGCTGTCGAAGTTTCGATCGCCCATCCGCTTGAGCACGGCTAGGACTTCGCCGTCCGCGCCCTTGCGCTGCGCGAACTCGACCAGTTTGTCACGCGTGGTCGGAAACTTGGCGCCTTCGAGCGCACGTGCAATTTCTTCCAGGCGCGGTTCGTCGGGATGACGGTGGTTCTGCGAACGAGCCGGATGCTGAGCCATATTCATCTCCTTGCCAGTTGGAAAAGCTTCGTCTGGACAGTTCGCATAACGCGTGCCGCGCTCGCAACCTTGCATCGAGTGCTTTGTAAGCGGCCGTTAGTCTGATCCGCATCTCGCCGATTAGGTGATCGCAGACCAGGAAGGCTTGCTGACGCTCGCGTCGAAGCATGCGGGGCGCGACGGCTGGCGGCCGTTATCCGTGATCTCTCAGACGAGCGGCACGCAGTCGTGTTATCAGGCTGGCACCCTTCAGGCGGGGCGTCTCGCCGGCCGGCGCTCACTTGCCGGCGCCCGCTAGCGTTCTGAAACGCCACTCGGTGATCTGGTGCAACGTCTCGCCGGGCCTCAGCACGGTCGACGGAAACGACGGCTGGTTGGGGGAATCGGGGAAATGTTCGGCTTCCAACGCGAATGCGTCGCCCTGACGGTACGTTGTGCCCGATGTGCCGACCACGCTGCCGTTCAGACCGTTAGCGGTATAAAACTGCAGGCCGGGCTGCGTCGTATAGAGTTCGAGCACGCGGCCGCTCGCCGGATCGGCCGCGCGGGCAGCGAAGCGCGGCGTCGTGTTTGCCGACTTGTTTATCGACTTCTCCGCCGCGTTTTCCGCATTAGCCTGCTCATCGAGCACCCAATTCTGATCAAAGCCGTGCGCATAGACCAGTTGGTTGAACGATGAGCGCAGCCGCTCGCCGATAACGGTTGGTTTGCGCAAGTCCATCGGCGTTCCCGCAACGCTCGCCAGTTCGCCGGTCGGTATCGACGTCGAATCGGTCGGCGTATAACGCGAAGCAGCGATCTGGATGGTCTGCCGCTCGATGCTGCCGCTGCCCTCGCCCGCCAGATTGAAATACGAGTGATTGGTGAGGTTGACCACGGTCGGCTTGTCTGTGCTCGCGCGGTAGTCGATGTGGAACACGTCGTCGTCCGTTAGCGTGTAGGTCACATGCGTGCTTAGCGTGCCCGGAAAACCGTTCTCGCCATCGGGGCTCACATAACTCAGTTCGGCACTCGCGCCGTTCGACGAGTTCACCGGCTTCACGGTCCACACCTTCGCATCGAAACTCGACGGACCGCCGTGCAGCGTATTCGGCGGATCGTTGGTGGGCAGCGTCCACGTATGACCGTCGAGCACGAAGCGTCCGCCGGCAATGCGATTCGCGTAGCGTCCAATCAGTGCGCCGAAATGGATGTTGCCGTTGAACTTTTCATAGTCGGCAAGACTGCGGAAGCCGAGAACGATATTCGCCATGCGGCCATGACGGTCCGGGGTGCGAATCTCGCTGATGATCCCGCCGTAGCTCAGAAAACTGACCGTCATGCCATGCGCGTTCGTCAGCGTGTAACGGGTTACGGTATGACCGTCCGCAGTGACGCCATACGGCGCTTGAGTCAGCGAGCCCGCGAACGACGGGCACGATGCCGCGAATAGCGCAGCCCAAACGAGCCTTGTCGCAAAGCCGTGCGCGTGTCTATGCAGGTTTCCGCAACTTTGCGCGGCAAGCCGCGCGGCGTTCGAATTCATGAACCGCTCCTGAAACCGGATGCTTTGTGCAGTGCAAAGCGCATGCCTCCTGCGCCACGGGCGCCAGCGCGGCTTGCCCGACGATAAGCGCCATACGTCTGCCAAAATTTCAAACGGCGTAGAGCAACTACACGCGCCAGTCGTTTTCAAAGCGATAAGCGATTTCGCACTCGCGACCGCGGCGCGCCGCCCAGCCGTGGAATGCCCCTTGCATCCCTGTTTGCCACTGACTGTCGCATGGACCTCTATGAGTCGAACTGACCCGATGCAATCCGAATTGCTCGATCCGCCGTCGCGCGACACCGCCGACGCGCCGCCTGTCGCCCACAACGGCGAGGTAATGGACACTCGCTCGACCTGCGAATGGATACTGAAGGCGCACCGCGCGAGCGTGCTGATCGACGCGGCCTCCTACTACGCGGTATTGCGCGAGATGATTCCGCGCGCGCGCCATTCGATCTTCATCCTCGGATGGGATATCGACAGCCGTATCGAACTGGTTCCCGGCGGCGTCAACGACGGCTTTCCCCCGAAGCTCTCCGAGTTCCTGTGCGCGGTGCTCGACGCGAATCCGCAGTTGCGCATCTATCTGCTGGGCTGGGATTTCGCGATGCTGTACGCGTTCGAGCGCGAATGGCTGCCGTCGTACAAGCCGGCATGGCACGCGCACCGGCGCCTCTCGTTCCGGCTCGACGGCCGTCATCCGCTGGGCGCGTCGCATCACCAGAAAATCGTCGTGATCGACGACAGCCTCGCGTTCACCGGCGGCATCGATCTCACCGGCTCGCGGTGGGACACGCCCGAGCACCGACCCGGCGATCCGCTGCGCAAGAATCTCGGCAAGACGAGTTACGAGCCGATGCATGACGCGCAACTGATGTTCGACGGCCCCGCGGCGGCGGCCATCGCGCATCTGGCTCGCGAGCGCTGGCGCCGTTCGCGCCGCAGCGGCAAGGCCGGCCGGCCGTTCAACGGCAAGCCGCCGCCGCGCACGGATTTGTGGCCGTCGGGCATCGAGCCCGATTTCGCCGATGTCGAGCTCGGCATCTCGCTTACCGAGCCCGCCTACGACGGCAGACCGGCGATCCAGCAGGTAAAGGCGCTGCACCTCGCCGCCGTGGCCGCCGCGCGCCGCAACATCTATATCGAGAACCAGTACTTCACGGCGAATTCGGTGGGCTCGGCGCTGCAAAAACGTATCGCGGAACAAGACGGCCCCGACCTCTCCGTGGTGTGCCCTTACCGGCAAAGCGGCTGGCTCCAGGAAGCGACAATGGGCGTGCTGCGCGCCCGTCTGCACGAGCTGCTCAAAGCCGCCGACAGCAACGGCCGTTATGCAATGTATGCGCCCGCTGTCGACGCCCCGAACGGCCAGTTCGTGAACGTGCACAGCAAGATGATGATTGTAGACGAGCGCTTGCTCGTGATCGGCAGCGCCAACCTGAACAATCGTTCGATGGTGCTGGACTCGGAGTGCTGCATCGTCATCGACGCGCGCGACAATCCCGACCGGCAAGCGGCAATTGCACGCATTCGCAACCGCCTGCTCGCCGAACATCTCGATTCGAGCGAAGCCGACGTCAAGCGAGCGCTCGCGCTGCATGGCCGTCTCAACGCGGCCATTGCGAGCCTTAAAGGAGACTCGGCGCGCACGCTCGAAACGTTGACGCCGGAGGTTCCGCCCGAACTGCGCGACATCGCCGACCGCGTTCACGTTCTCGATCCGGAAGCGCCGATTGCGGCCAATGAACTGCTCGCGCAGTTCTTGCCCGAGCCCACGCATCGTCCGGTCGTTGCGAAACTTCTGGTGCTCGGCGCGCTCGCGCTGGGCGTCGTCGCGCTGACGATTGTCTGGCGTTTCACGCCGTTCGGCCACGAGTTGAGCTTCGCAAAGCTGAGCGCCGAAACGCAACGGCTCGCCGCCACGCATTTCGGTCCGATTGCGGTGGTGGCAATGTACGCGGTCGCCGCGCTGCTGTCGGTGCCCGTGACTTTGCTGATCGCGGTAACGGGGCTCGTGTTCGGTGCAATAGCCGGAGCCGCGTACGCGCTCGCAGGTACGCTGATCGCCGCGGCGGTGGGTTGGGCCGCCGGTGCGTGGCTTGGCCGCGACGCCGTGCGGGAACTGGCGGGTGCAAGATTGAACCAGCTCAGCGAACGGCTGCGCAGCAAAGGGCTCGTCGCGGTCATTGTGCTGCGGCTCGTGCCGGTCGCGCCCTTCTCGATTGTGAACCTCGCCGCGGGCGCATCGCATATCCGCTTCTGGGATTTCATGGTGGGCACGGCGCTCGGCATGGCGCCGGGCGTCGTGCTCGCGACAACGTTCGCCCGTCAACTCGTCGCGGCGCTCACGCATCCGACGCCTTTTTCGTTGCTGCTGGTCGCGGCAATCGGCGTGGCGCTCGTTTCCATGTCCCTTGTGTTGAGGCGCATGCTGGTGAGGCGGCAATGAGCGGGCGCGCGAACGAGACCTTGACGCTGGACGAAGCACAGCCCGCGCCGCGCGCGCGAACGCGACCGGCCCATGCAAACCACGCGGGTGAGCCGCTGCGCATCGTCACGTACAACATTCACGGCGCGGTGGGCACGGACGGCAAACGTTCGGCGGCCCGCATCGCTCAGGTGATCGCGGCGCTAAAGGCCGATGTCGTCGCATTGCAGGAAGTGCCGCTCGGCGGCGCGGCGAGCATCGACGTGCTGGGCGAATTGCAGGACCTGACGGGCATGCATGCGGTTCCGGGCCCGACGCTCGACCGTCCGGACCGGCGCTACGGCAACGCGGTGCTGACGAATCTGCCGGTGCGCGCGGTGCGCACGCTGGACCTGTCGTTCGGTAGCCGCGAAGCGCGCGGTGCACTCGACGTCGATATCGACACCGGCAATGGCGTGATGCGGATTGTCGCGACGCATCTGGGCCTGTCGGCGCGCGAACGCCGCGCGCAGGTGCGGCTGCTGCTCGAGGCGTTCGATACGCCCGATCTTCCCGTGATCCTGCTCGGCGATCTGAACGAATGGTTCGTCTGGGGATGGCCGCTGCGCGCGCTGCTCACGCGCTTTGGCCGGGTGGCTGCGCCACGCACGTTTCCGTCGCGCTTTCCGGCTTTCGCACTGGACCGCGTGTGGGTGCATCCGGCCGCGCGCCTCGTCGATATCGAGGTGGATCGGAGCGAGCCGGCGCGCGTCGCGTCGGATCATCTGCCGCTAGTCGCGCGTGTGTTGCGCTGAAGGCCGGCATCCAGGCGTAGGCAATCGTGAAAGCACGGTCCGATGGAACGGCGCGTGCTGCGCTTGTCGTACGCATTGCACCACATGGCCTTCGCGCCACGACCTCACCCAGGAGATAACCCATGACCGGGCAGCAAGATTCCTCTTCTTCGAATAACGATCCCGCCACGCCGCCCTCGCCGTCGACGCCTTCGCAAGAGGGCTTGTCCGGGCCGGGGCCGGCTCAGCCCAGACCGATTCCATCGCCGACACCGGGCACGCCGCGCACGCCGGGCGGCAATCAGCTCGACACAATCGACGAAGCCGATGCTGACAAGGTCGTGCCGAAGGATCCGAAAGAGACGCAATTGCGCGACACGATCTCGCCGCCGGGAGCGGGCAGCCATAGTGTCGACGACGAAGGCTCGGCGCCGAAGCCGTTATAACGAAACTGCGAACAAACGGCGAACAAACCGCGCGCACCGCAGACACCTCGGCCCTTCGGCATCCTCGTTGCGGACCGCAACTTGCGATTCGACTCGCCCCCGATTCCGCCGGTCACGCTCACGCGATCGCTCGCCTGAGCGCCTGTGCGCCAGAGCGCCGATGGGTAACGTGCAGCGCAACCCGCACAGAGGCCAAAGGCGTCAAGCTTCGATTTTGGACATCACCGCGGTTGCCGGATCGTAACGATAGCCCTTCTGTTCGAGACGTTCGGCGAGCGCGGCGCTGATCAGTTTCTGCTGCGCATCGCGCGATACCAGGTCGTGGTCCGGTTTCAGCCGTTCCAGTTCGGACGAGAGTCGGCGCAGAAGCGCGACCTCGGCCGCGCTGCGCGCGTCGAGAAAAGTTACTTTCTGATTGGTCGCGCTGAGCCGCTGCTTGAGTTCTTTCGCATGTGCGATCCACTGCTCGGCCAGCGTGCGCAGTTCGCTGTACGCCTTCTCGTGCGCCTTCGCCTGGCTAGACATCTGACGGCGTAGCGACGCGATCTCGTCGGCCATCACCGCTTCCTTCGACTCGAATTCCGGCGACGGGCTATCCGGCGACGGGCTATCCGGCAATCGACCTTGTTGCTGAGCCTGTTCCAGCCGTTGCGCGTGCGCGGTTTCGAGTTCCGCAAGCTGGCGCTCCAGATCGGCGACGCGCCGTTCGGCCGCCTCGGCGCGGCCCGCCGCCGCCGACGCGTCCTGCGCGAGCCGGGTCGTCTCCGTCGTCGCCGCCGCATTCGCTTCGCTCATGGCGGCAAGCTGTTCGCGCGCGGCGCCGAGTTCGTGCTGTAGGCGTTCGACCTCGCTGCGCCCGGCCGCCGCTTCGTCGCTGCGAGCCGCGTTCGTCTCGCGCTGCGCCGTCAACTCGGCGCGGGCCTGATCCAGTTCGGTCTGCAATGCCGCGAGTTGCGCGAGGCTCTCGCTCGCCTGCAACGCGGCGTCTTGCGCACGCGATGACGCCGCGCTCGATTCGTCCGTCCATCGCCGCACTTCCTGCGCGTGTGCCTCGCCGGCCTCGCTCAAAGCGGCCGCCTCGTGGCGCGCGGTATCTCGCTCCCCGCGAAGACGCTCCATCTCATCATCCCTCGCGACGGCTGCACTGCTTAGGGCTTCGCGCGCCTGACCTTCCTCGCTGAGCGAGGTTTCCGCCGCTTGCAGCCTGGCTTCGGCCGCCGATGCGCGTTCATTCGCCTCCGCGATTCGAAGTTCTGCTGCCGACGCGCGCTCCTCCTCCTGCGCAATGCGAGCCTCTGCCGCCGCCGCGCGTTCCTCCGCTTCCCTGATGCGCCGCTGTGCGTCCGCCGCCTGCTCGTCAGCCTGCGCGACGCGCGCTTCGGCAGTGGATGCCCGCTCGTCGGCCTGCGCAATCCGCGCTTCAGTCGCCGCTTCGCGCTCCTCGGTTTGGGCTACGCGCGCCTCGGCTGCCGCTGCGCGGTCCTCCAGTTCGGCGACGCGCTCGTCGGCGGCTTTCGCGCGATCCCGCAACGCTGACAGTTCGGTTGCGAGACGATTCACGGCCTCTTCGGAAATGCTCAGCGCATTCGTGAGTGTGGCGACGCGCTCGCGCGCCAGCTCCGCTTCCGCCAGTGTGTTCTGATATTCAGCGAAGGCCTCGTCGCGTTCGGCGGCGATCGCGTCCGCGCGCTCGCTCACAACGGCAAGACGCTGATTGACGACGCGCTCAGCTTCCTCGCGGGCGCTCGTCCACACATTGCCTGCGGCGCTCAGCATGATCTGCGCGATGTCGTCCGGCAAGCCGGTCATGACAGGTTCGGCCGCCGCAGCGGGCTCCCGCACTTCACGCCAGCGCTGCAAGGCTGCGGAGACGGCGACGATCGAACCGCTGCGGATTTCGCCCCAGACCGCCAGCGCGGAAACCTTCTTGCCTTCGCCAACCATGCGGTCCGCAATGTGAGCCACCTGTTCATCGGTGACGGTGTCTGTTTGCATCGACATGAACGCCTCGAAATTCAAAGTAAGCAGGCGGGGACCGAGCCTTCCGCGCCATCGGTAGTGGGCAGCATTTTACCGGGCAATTTTCAGAAGCCGCGGCAGGACGTTTTACGCGACCCGCTATTCGAACGCGCCGCGTTTGCGTTGCATTCCACACTCCGTCATCAGGTGCCGCTATAAACCACTTTCCAGACCACGTTCCCGACGTCGTCGGCTACATATAACGCGCCGGCCTTATCGACAGCGACGCCGACCGGTCGCCCCAACGCATGCCCGTCCGCGCTCAGGAAACCGCGTAGAAACGTCTCCGGCATACCCGCCGGCCGGCCATCGGCGAACGGCACGAAGACGACCTTATAGCCGCTGTGCTCATGGCGATTCCACGACCCATGCTGCCCGACGAATGCGCCGCCCCAGTATTGCCGCGGAAAACTCTTGCCGGTATAGAACGCGAGCCCGAGCGACGCCGTGTGATTGCCGAGCGCATAGTCCGGCACGAGCGCGCTGGCCACCTTGTCCGGCCGCTGCGGCTTCACGCGCGTATCGACATGCTGGCCATAGTAGCTATAGGGAAATCCGTAGAAGCCGCCGTCTTTCACCGCCGTCATGTAGTCGGGCACGAGATTGTCGCCCAGTTCGTCGCGCTCGTTCACGGCGGCCCAGAGCGCACCGCTGTCCGGTTGCCAGGCCATCCCGTTCGGATTGCGAAGGCCCGACGCGAACACGCGCGAGCGCCCGGTAGCAAGCGTTAATTCGAGGATGAGCGCGCGGCCCTCTTCGGCTTCGATGCCGTTTTCCGCGGCGTTGCTGTTCGAGCCGACCGTGACATACAGGCGCTGTCCGTCGCGGCTCGCCACCACATTCTTGGTCCAATGATGATTGATCGGCCCCGCAGGCAGATCGGCGACCTTCTCGCCCGCCGCCGTGATTTGCGTGTCGCCGGCGCGATACGGAAAGCGTAAGAGCGCGTCGGTGTCGGCCACGTAAAGATAATCGCCGACGAGCGCCATGCCGAACGGCGAATGAAGTCCTGCGATGAACACGCTGCGGCTTTGCGCGGTGCCGCCCTCGCCGCGCAGCAGCATGATCCGGTCCGGGCTCGGCACGCCCGCGCCCGCGCGCTTCATTACCTGCTTCATCACCTGCGTGCGAATCCAGCCGACGATGCCCTGGTCCTCGTCGTGCTGGGCCGGCGCATTACTCTCCGCGACCAGCAGATCACCGTTCGGCAGCGCATACACCCAGCGCGGATGGTCGAGTCCGCTCGCGAACGCCGTCACCGTAAAGCCTTGCGGCGCGACCGGCGCGCTTTGGCTGTCGCGCGTCTGAACGGGCGCGATATTGATGGTCGGCAACAGTGACGTATGCGGCGCGGGCAGTGCCGGATGCTGCCCCATCCCGGTGTCGCCGATGTCCACCGCACTCGACGCGCATGCCGCGAGACCTAAAGTGAGACTCAGCGCGAGCATCGTGGAGAGTGTGCCAGGGCGCGCTCTGCTGAATCCGGCGTGTCGGTCGTTCATCTCATTCGCCTCGCATTTTGTTGTTCCGTGACTGTGTCTAGATGTCGCTACGCCTTAACAGATAATCGAGCCCGCCGACCCGATACCACCGGTAGCCATACGGTTCGAGTACCACCGCATGACGGCCGTCGTCGTTCTCTTCGCTGTGATCGTCGGAAAGAAGATTGATGAGCCGGTACTGGCCAGGTTCGTCGCAGCCGGAGCGGAATTTCACGGTGCAGGCCTCGGCGCAGAAGTTGTGCACGCATAGAACCGAGTTGTTGCGCCAGTCGAAACGAAGCGCCAGTACGTCGCTTCGCGACGTGCGCAGCACTTCGAAGTCGCCCCAGCTGATTTCCGGCACTTCGCGGCGCATGCGGATCATGCGCTCCATCCAGTTGAGAAACGAATTCGGATCGCGCCGCTGGTTCGCCACGTTGATACGCTCGAAGCCGTACGCACCCCCTGTTATCACCCGGCACGGCGGCTTCGGGTGCTTCGTGAAGCCCCCTTGCGGTTCTGTCGACCATTGCATCGGCGTGCGCGCGCATTCGCGCTCGGGCAGACGCAGGTCGTCGCCCATGCCGATCTCGTCGCCATAACGGAAAACCGGCGTGCCGGGCAAGGTCAGCATCACGCTGTAGGCGAGCTCCAGCCGGCGCCTGTCGCCCGCGAGCATCGGCGCGAGCCTGCGGCGGATGCCACGCTCGTAAAGCTGCATGTCGGGCTCGGGCGCAAACGCGGCAAATACGGCCGCGCGCTGTTCGGGTGTGAGCCGGCCGAGATCGAGCTCATCGTGATTGCGCAGGAACACGCCCCATTGCGCGGTCGGCGGGCGCGGCCTCGTCGCCGTCAGCGCTTTTTTCAACGGCGCGGTATCGCCAGTTGCAAGCGAGTAGAACGTGTTCTGGTTAAGCTGGAAGTTGAACATCATCTGCAGGCGTTCGCCTTCGTCGCCGAAATAGTCGAGGTCGGTGTTGGGCAGCACATTGGCTTCCGCCAGAATGATCGCGTCGCCCTGACGCCACTGCAAAAACTCGCGAAAATCCCGCAACATGTCGTATTGCTCGACCGGCTCGCGCACCTTCGGACCTTTCGTCGCGATAACGAACGGCACGGCGTCCATACGGAAGCCCGACACGCCAAGCTGGATCCAGAAGCCCATGATCTTCAGCAATTCGGCTCGCACGTACGGATTCGCGGTATTCAGATCAGGCTGGAAATCGTAGAAGCGATGGAAGTACCAGCGCTTCGCCTGCTTGTCGAAAGTCCATGTCGACTTCTGCACGCCGGGAAACACCACGCCGTCTTTCGCATTCGGCGGCTGCCTGTCGGACCAGACATACCAGTCGCGATACTGCGAGCCTGGATCGCTGCGTGCTTCCTTGAACCACGGATGCTGATCGGACGTGTGATTGATCACGAGGTCGATCATCACGCGCAAGCCGCGCTCGGCGCATGCGTGCGTGAACTCGGAGAAGTCGCCAAGCGTGCCGTACTTCGGATCGACGTTGTAGTAGTCCGAGATGTCGTAGCCATTGTCGCGGCCCGGCGAGGGCTGGAAAGGCATCAGCCAGATCGTCGTTACGCCGAGCCCTTGCAGGTAATCGAGCCGGCGCAGAAGGCCCTTGAAGTCGCCAACACCGTCGCCATTCGCGTCCATGAAAGTGCCTACCGAAAGGCAATAGACGATGGCGTTCTTGTACCAGAGATCGTTGAGCATGCGGTCTGTGCGTGGCGCCAAAACAATCGATCGTTAAGAGGAATTGCAATGTCGGAACTGGCGTGGTGGCAACGCGGCGTGATCTACCAGATCTATCCGCGCTCGTTTCAGGACAGCAACGGCGATGGCATCGGCGATCTCGCGGGCATCACCTCGCGCCTTGCGTATCTCGCCGAGCTGGGCGTCGATGCAGTCTGGGTTTCCCCGATCTACCCGTCGCCCATGAAGGACTTCGGCTACGACGTCGCCGACTACTGCGATGTCGACCCGATGTTCGGCACTCTCGCCGACTTCAAGCAATTCGTGGACCGGGCCCACGAACTGGGCCTCAAGGTGCTGCTCGATTTCGTGCCGAACCATTCGTCGGACAGGCATCCGTGGTTCGAGGAAAGCCGCTCGTCACGCGAGAATCCGAAGCGCGACTGGTATCTGTGGCGCGATCCCGCGCCCGATGGCGGCCCGCCGAACAACTGGCTAAGCCGCATGGGCGGCTCAGCGTGGGAATGGGACGCGCGTACCGGTCAGTACTACTATCACGCGTTCCTGCGCGAGCAGCCGGACCTGAACTGGCGCAATCCGCAAGTGCGCCGCGCGATGGACAGCGTATTGCGCTTCTGGCTGGATCGCGGAGTGGACGGTTTTCGGGTCGACGTGCTGTGGCTGCTGATCAAGGACGCGCAGTTCCGCGACAACCTGCCCAATCCCGCGTATGAGCCGGGTCAGCCGGACCATCACCGGCTATTGCAGACCTATACCGAGGACCAGCCCGAAGTGCACGAGATCGTGCGCTCCATGCGCGCCACGCTCGACGAGTACGGCAAGCGCGTATTGATCGGCGAGATTTATTTGCCGGTGCCGCAATTGGTCAGGTACTACGGCGCGAACGGCGATGGCGCCGACATGCCGTTCAATTTCCAGTTGCTCAACGCGGCATGGAACGCAGGCGTGTTCGCGGGGATGATCCGCGATTACGACAGCGCGCTGCCCGAACACGCATGGCCTAACTGGGTGCTCGGCAATCACGACAATCCGCGTGTCGCATCGCGCGTGGGCACCGAGCAGGCACGCGTGGCCGCCGTGTTGCTGCTGACGCTGCGCGGCACGCCAACGCTTTATTACGGCGATGAAATCGGCATGACGGACGGTGTGATTCCGCCCGATCAGGTGCAGGATCCAGCGGAAATCCGGCAGCCGGGCATCGGCCAGGGACGCGATCCGGAGCGCACGCCGATGCAATGGGATGGATCGCTGCCGGGTGCCGGTTTTACAAACGGCAAGTCATGGTTACCGATCGCCACGGGCACGAGCGTGCGCGCCCAGGACAGCGACGCGTCGAGCATGTTGTCGCTTTACCGGCAACTGCTCAGGTTGCGGCGCAGCAACGCGGCGCTCGTGCGGGGCTCGATTGAAAACGTCGCCGCGTATGGCGACGTGCTGACTTATGAGCGGCATTACCGCGGTCAGCGCTTATTCATCGCGCTGAACATGGGCGCTACCGATGCCGTCGTGCGCTCGCGCGGGGGCGTGGTGCTGTTGTCGACACCTGGTGGACGCGCCGGACAGGCGCTCGTGGAAGGCACGAATCGTCTTGCGGGTGCCGAGGCACTGATCGCGTCTATCTGAGCTTGATGACGACCTTGCCTCGCGCGCGTCCTTTTTCGACGTAGGCTAAAGCGTCGTTAGTCGATTCGAAGGGAAAAACGCGCTCCACGACCGGACGAATTGCGCCGGCATCGATAAGCGCGGTGACCTTGCGCAATTGCTCGCCGTCCGCCCGCATGAACAGGAACGAATAGTCGATGCCCCGGCGTCGCGCCTGTCGTCGGATTCGAAAGCTCAGCAAGCGCATGACGAACGCGAGAAAAGGATTCGCGCCGATGTCTTTCGCAAAGGCAGAATCGGGCGGGCCCGAGATCGAGATGAGCTTCCCGCCGCGCTTGAGTACCCGCACGGATTTCGCGAGCGCATCGCTACCGAGGCTGTTCAGTACGACATCGTAGTCGTGCAGAACTTCTTCGAAGTTCTCTTTCGTGTAGTCGATCACAACGTCCGCGCCGAGCCGCTTCACCCATTCCACGTTCGGCGTGCTCGTTGTAGTCGCAACGAAAGCTCCAAAGTACTTCGCCAGTTGAATTGCAAACGTTCCCACTCCGCCTGAACCCGCGTGGATAAAAACTTTCTGCCCTTTCTTCAGCTGCGCTCTTTCGATTAACGCCTGCCATGCCGTCAAGCCGACGAGCGGGATGGACGCCGCTTCTTCCATGCTGAGTTTGTTCGGTTTGATAGCGACGTCGCTCTCGTTCATCGCGATCAGTTCCGCGAAACTGCCGATCCTGTCCTGATGCGGCCGGGCATAGATCTCGTCGCCCGGTTTGAACGACCGCACGCCGGGCCCGACGCGCACCACGACCCCGGCCACGTCGTTGCCAAGGACAAGCGGCAGGCGATAAGGCAAGATCAGTTTGAACTCGCCGTTCCTGATCTTTGCGTCGAGCGCGTTGACACCCGCGGCGTGGACCTGCACGAGCACGTCGTTGTCCCGAAGTTCCGGCTCAGGCATTTCGCCGAACCGCAACGCCGCCGGATTGCGTCCGTGTCCATTGCGTCCATACCGATCGACGATGAATGCCTTCATGATATTTCCTGCTCCCTGGTTCGTAGACATCCTGCTATGCAATTACTTTTGAAACGAGGGAGATATCGTCGCATCAACAACGTCGAGCCGCAGGTCTTTACGTATGCCTGCGTCCATGAGATGCGCGGGCGCAAATCGGCGCAACAGGCGCAAGCGGTTCGCGAGTCCGCCGGCGGTGTAACGCAGTTTTGGGCGAGCCGCGCTGGCTGCCTTCAGTACCACTTCTGCGACGACAGCGGGTGCATCCGCGCTCGCCATGACGGCCTTCATGGTTGCCGTCAAGGCCGCGCGCACATCGCGGTACTCGTCGAGCTTCGCGTCGGCTTCGAGAAAATTCGCGTCGAACCCGGTCTTCGTATAGGCCGGCTCGATGACCGACACGCGAATGCCTCGCGTGCGCAGTTCGTGGTCGAGCGATTCGGAATAGCCTTCGACCGCGTGCTTCGTCGCCGCGTAAAGCGCGCCGTAGGGCATCGGCAGGAAGCCGAGCACCGAGCCGATATTGATGATGCGCCCACCGCCCTGACGCCGCATATGCGGCACCACCGCGCGCGTCATCCGGACAAGCCCGAAAAAATTCGTATCGAAGATGGCGCGCGCCTGGTCGAGCGAGCTTTCCTCCGCGCCGGCGGGCGCGACGCCGAAGCCGGCGTTGTTCACGAGCAGATCGAGCCGCCCCTCGCGGCGCAACACTTCCTTCACGGCGGCTTCGACTGACTCCTCGCTCGTGACGTCGAGCGGCAGCATCTCAAACGGCCTTTGTGCGCCGCTCGCTGCGCGCCTGCTGGTGCCGTACACCTTGTAGCCCGCAGCCGCGAGCCGGATGGCCGTCGCTTCGCCGATGCCCGACGAAGCGCCTGTGACGAGCGCCGTTCTGTTCTTCATGATGTCCTTCCTTTTGCGTGCGATTGCGTGGTGTGGTTCAACGGACGGCGTTCGCCGGCGATGCATGGGTTCAACGGGCGCAACGGCACGGCCGCGACTGCGCCTACCGGTGTGCAGCTACGATAAACATCAAAAAATGATGATCATCATATTTAAAGACGAACAACACGGCGTCGTGTCAAGGCCTCGCGACGTGTTCAGTCGTTCGACGGAGTGAAATGCGAAAGGGCCGCCGTGCGCAGCGCATTGCACAGCTTCGGATCGTCGACGGCGCGCGCGAGTACCAACGTGCCGACCATCGCGGCGACGCTGACGAGCGCCCGCTCATGCGCGCCCGGCTGCCCCCAGTCGGGCGCCTGGCGGGCCACGAGATCGATCATCTCCTTGATTCGACGGGTGGCCGCGCGCCGCACTTCGGGCGCCTGGCGAGGCATCTCGGAACCGAGCGCCGCCATCGGGCAGCCTAGTTCGGGATTTTGCAGATGTTCGTCCGACAAGTACGCCTGCATCAGCGCCTGCAATGCCTGCTCGGGCGCCGCTGCGGCGGCGATCTTCGCCGACAGCGCGACCGATTCCGCGCCGGCGCGGTCCGCGGCCTCCGCGAGCATCGCCTCGCGCGACTCGAAGTGTGCGTAAAAGCCGCCGTGCGTGAGCCCGGCCTCTTTCATGATGTCCGCGACGCCAGTGCCGCTGTAGCCACTGCGCCGTATGGCGCGCGCCGCGGCCTGCACGATGCGTTCGTGAGTGGCTTCCTTGCGGCGGGGCGCGGTTCGGGTCATGACAGCAGTGACGGCATCGTTAATATGACGACCATCATAGTTTGTTTTGGCGTGCCGCACCAGCAAAATTTTGCGCGCCGCTTTGGCGGCTGCATTGCGCGTTCGCCTCCGCCTCCGCCTCCGCTTGTGCTTGTGCTTGTGCTTTTGCCGAAGAGTTATGACCGCACGCTGCCCGCCATTAACTCATCTTCAGGCGTCTTCGGAAGGACGACCCTGAACGTCGAGCCGTGCCCGACTTCGGAATGCACGTCGATGCGTCCGCCCTGCTTCCTGACGATGCCATACGATATCGACAAGCCAAGCCCTGTGCCGGTCCCAACGGGTTTGGTCGTAAAGAACGGATCGAAGATCCGGTCGCGATGTTCCGGCTTGATGCCCTGTCCCGTGTCTTCCACCTCGACCCATACGCTGCTTTCGTCGTGCCCCGTTCGCACGGTGATATGCCCGCGTCCCTCGATGGCTTGCGCCGCGTTCATCAGCAGGTTCATGAAGACCTGATTGAGTTGCGACGGAATGCATTCGAGTTCGGGAATCGCGCCGAACTCGCGCTTTAACTCGACCTTGTACTTCAACTCGTTCCAGACGATGTCGATGGTCGTATCGAGATTGCTCTCCAGGTTGGCCCACTGCTTCTCCGCTTTGTCGACGTGAGAGAAGTCCTTCAGGCCCTGCACGATGCGCTTGACCCGCTGCAAACCCTCGACGGACTCCGACAGCAGCGCCGGGATATCGGCACGAAGATAGTCGATGTCGATTTCGCGCTTGAGTTCGGCGAGCGCGGCCCGCGACTCGGCGATCAACTCGGCCTCGCTGCGTTCGTAAGCGGCCAGCGCGGTCAGCAGGTCCGCCACATAGCGTTGCAGCGTGCCGAGGTTGGCATTCACAAAGCCGACCGGATTGTTGATCTCATGCGCGACGCCCGCGGCGAGCTGTCCAATCGACGCGAGTTTCTCCGACTGCAACAACTGGCTATGCGCTTGCGCAAGCTCGTTGATCAGCGCTTCCTGCCGCAGCTTTTCTTCGCGCAGCGCGGCATACGCGCGTGCAAGCTGGCGCCTGTCGTCGTGGAACTGCTCGACTGCGCGCGCCATTTCGCCGATCTCGTCGCGGCCGTTGACGATGCGCGTAGCGTCGTCGTGCCCTTCCAGCGAGTCGCCGCGCCGCAGATTGCTGCTGACCACCTGGAGCCGGGCCAATACATTCTTGCCGAGAAACGCATGGGCGACGAGCCATGCGAACAGCAGACTCACTGCAACGAGCCCCGTAATCCAGCGTTCGTTTCTCGCGGACGTATTCGCGAGACGCTGCACTGCCTGCTGAAACTCCTGCGTACAGCGATCCGATTGCAACTGCGCCGACGCCACCATCGCGCTCGCCTGCTGACGCAGGCCCTCGCTGAACGTATCGCGCGGCGCGATGGCTTGCACATCGGGCCTCACATCGGCTCGCGCAGTACCTGTCTGCTCGCGTGCGGGGTTCGAAGCGTGCGCCGCCGCCGCGCGCAAATCGCTTTCACGCAACTGCGCGACGACATTCACCGTGTTGCGAAATAGCTGGCTTGCCTGATGCAGGTCGAGCACGCTGACGTCGTCGTTGGCAGCGGCAAGACGGTCCGACAGACGGTCGAAGGTCTCGAGTTGCCTGAGGATGTCCGCATAGTTCGCGCGCATCGCATCCAGTGACCCGGCGCTGGCGAGCCGCGACGATTCGCGCTCGATTAGCAACGTGTGCTTCACCAGCGTGTCGGCGGCCTGCATGCGCATGAGCTCGTCGGTGGCGAGCGCGCGCGTCTCGTTCGTCGCCACACGCAGCGTGTAGACCGCGGTCAGCCCGCTCGTCGCGATCAGCAGCGTGAGCACGACCGTGGCCAGCGTGAATTGCCAGCGCAACGAGTGCGGCAATAGCTTCAGGCGTGTTGACGCTAATCGCATGCGCCGGCTCCCGCTGCGTTCGCCATTGCGGTTATCGCTTCCAGATGCCGCGATAAATGTCGCGATAGCCGTTGCCAGGATCGTATTGCCCCTGCAATCCGCCATCGAACCTGATGTTTGCCGCCGTCACCAGATGAACGGGCGACACATAGCCCGTCACCTGCTGATGCGCAAGCAGGCGATTCAATTCGTCGACCAGTTGCCAGCCCTGGAAATTCAGCGGCTCCGCGACCGTGCCGGTCTGGAATGTCTCCGCCTGGATGCGCAGAAACGCGGCCGCGCTTCCGTCGCCGGCGGATAGCATGCTCAGGCCGCGGCTCATGTTGCCGGCGCGCGTCAGCGCGGGCGCGGCGTAGTCGAAATAGAGGTCGTTGATCGCGAGCGCGTAGTTCCAGGTCTTACCGTATTTCGCGAGCAGTTCGTCGGTGACAGCGGGCATCTGCTCCGCGCTCTTCGAGATTGCCACGTCGCGCACAGCGAGCAGCCGGCAATCGCGGCACGCGCGGATCACTTCGAGCATGGTGTCCGTCTTCGCTTTGGCGATCTGGAAATTGCCGTCGGTAAACACCACGACGCCGGCACGCGCGCCCGATTGAATCACCGCGGCCATCGCCGTAATGCGGGCAACGTCGAGCGGATTCGTCGACACGTTCATCGCAACGACACTGTTCGCCATCGCGCCCGCGACCGGCCCGACATGCCAGCCGACGAGCGCGATCCTATGCGCGGTGAACGGCAGCAAGTCGGACTTCATCTCGCCCGCGTCCACGCCGACGAGAATCGCGCCGTCCGGGCTCAAGGCAAGTGCGGCGGCCACGGCCTTGCTGCGGCCCGCAGCGGTTCCGCGCGCGTCATAGACCCTGGTGCTCCAGCCAATAGCGTTCGCGGCTTCGTTGATGCCTTTCGCGACGCCCAGCACGCCGCCGTTGCGCAAGTCCTCGGTGATGATCGCGATGGTCGCGCCGGGCACCGCGGCCGGCCCGGAGGTCGGGCCGCTCCAGGGCGACGCCGGTTCGCTCGCCCTATCGACGGCGCGCTGCATCGCTGCGACGTTCAGTTCCTCGCTTGCCGCTGCGTGTCTGACGGACTGCAGCGCGGGCTGCGCACATGCGGGGCGGATGCATAGACCGCACAGCGCGATCATCGCGACGAGCGCGGGCCTGAGCGCAACGCGTAAATGCATGAGTCCCCCCGATATGCCGGACGATGTAACCCGCGCCCCGCCGATGAACTCGGGACTTCGCGAGGCGAGACGTGCCTCTTGTCCTGTTTACGGCGGATTCGCGCGCCGCTTGATACGCGGCGCATTACGGGAAACCCTTGGATGCCGCTCGTGCAACGCTATCCGCGGCTAATCAGCGGGTGGTCAGCGGCGATATAAACGCCGAGTCCGCGCGCGTCGCCAGTCTGTTATGCGTTTCGATCCAGGGTAAATACCGCTCAGCGCCGGCGCCCGACGCTCCGTTAATTCATTCATAGCAGCGACGCCGGTCCCGTAAGCATGAACGCTTATGCGGCCAGCGATAAAACGTTGCACGCATTGTCATTCACGGGCCTTTTCGGTGAAAACGAATCTGTCGGAAGCTATTGTCGAGCGGGTGAACTGCGGTGTTTTCACGGTGGATCGCGAGTTGCGCATTCTCACGTGGAATCGCTTCATGCACTCGCACAGCGGACGTTCAGCCGAGTCCGTGGTCGGCCAGAATCTGCTCGACGCTTTTGCGGAACTGCCGAGGCATTGGCTCAGCAGAAAGGTCGAAGGCGTGTTCGTGTTGGGCACGCCCGCTTATTCGTCGTGGGAGCATCGCCCGTATCTGTTCCGCTTCGAGCATTCGCGCCCGATCACCGGCACGATCGACGCAATGCGCCAGAATTGCAGCTTCATTCCGATCGAGGACGAGCACGGCGACGTCGTCGCGGTAGGCGTCGCGATTGTCGATACGACCGATGTCTGCATCGCGTATGGCGAGCTTCAGGACCGCGAAAAAGCGGTCACCAGCGCGCTCGCCGAATTGACCGTGCGCAACGAGCAGCTTACTTCGCTTAACGAAGCGCTCGCGCACGCGCACCAGCAATTGCTGCAATCGGAAAAGCTCGCCGCGATCGGCCAACTCGCGGCGGGCGTCGCGCACGAGATCAACAATCCGGTTGGCTTCGTACTGTCGAATCTGAACACGCTCGACGGCTACGTGAAGACGCTGATCGGCTATGCAGCGGACATTGAGCGCATGGCAAGCGAGGCCGCGCCCGCGCTGAAGAACGACATGCATGCGCTCGCCGAACAGGCGGACCTCGAGTATCTGCTCGGCGATGCGCCGACGCTCGTACACGAGTCGAAGGAAGGACTCGCGCGCGTGCGCACCATCGTGGTCGATCTGCGCGACTTCTCGCGCGTCGACAGCACGCATGTGTGGGAGCTCGCCGACATTCACCGCTGCATCGAATCGACGCTCAACATCGTGCATAACGAAGTGAAGTACTGTGCGCACCTGGTCCGCGAATATGCGCAGATACCGTTTGTGCGCTGCATCCCGTCGCAGATCAGCCAGGTGGTGCTCAATCTGGTGGTGAACGCCGCGCAGGCCTACGGCGGCAATCACGAGCAGCACGGCGCGCCGCTCGGCACGATCACCGTGCGCACGGGTCTCGACCGAGCCGATCCGTCACGCGTCTGGTTCGAAATCGCCGATGCGGGATGCGGAATCCCGCCCGAACACCTGAAACGTATTTTCGATCCGTTCTTCACGACGAAGCCCGTTGGCCAGGGGACCGGCCTCGGCTTGTCGGTGACCTATGGGATCGTCAACGCGCATCGCGGCACGATCTCCGTGGTCAGCACCGTGGGCCAGGGCACGACGTTCCGCGTCACGCTGCCGGTCGACGGTTCCTTGCTTGACGCAGCCGGCAATACGGAAGCGCTTGCGCGAACCGGTCCGCCGGATGAAATCGCGCTGCCGGCGCAATTGCCGGCAGCCCTATGAGGTAGACCTATGCCATTGCCCGTACTTGTTGTCGACGATTCGACACTCGCCCGAAAACTATTGATCCGCTCGCTGCCCGAGGGCTGGGACATCGAGATTACTCAGGCCTCCGATGGAGCGGCCGCGCTCGATCTCTATCGCGCCGGCAAGGCCGCGGTGATGTTTCTCGATCTCACCATGCCGGTAATGAACGGCTTTGAAGTGCTGGAGGCGATCCAGCACGAAGGACTCGACACATTCGTGATCGTCGTATCGGCGGACGTGCAGTCCGGCGCTGTCGAACGTGCGAAGGCGCTCGGTGCGATCGGTTTTATTTCTAAGCCCGTATCGCCCGAAGCGATCCAGCCGATTCTCGCGGAGTACGGTCTCCATGAATGAACAGTCTCTGAACGAAGACCAGCGCGACGCGTTGCAGGAAATCTGCAATGTCGGCATGGGCAAGGCCGCCGCGGCGCTGGCAACACTGCTCGGCGCATTCGTCACGCTGTCCGTGCCGGATATCCGGCTCGTCGGTGTCGAGCAGTTGCGGGTCGCGTTGGGCGCGCAGGGCGACGGCGAATTGCCGCCCGTGCGCCAGGCGTTCCAGTCCGACATATCCGGCGAGGCAATCGTGCTGGTCGGCAAGGACGGCCAGCGCGAACTGCAACAACTGATGGGGCATGACGTCGGCGAACCCGACACCGAAGTGGAGGTGCTGTGCGACATCACGAATCTGCTGGTCGGCGCATGCGTGCAAAGCGTGTTCGAGCAGTTGGGGCAGCATATCTGCTTCTCGCAGCCAACGCTGTTGCCGCCTGCGGGGAACAAACAGGACGGATTGCTGCCTGGCGGCCGGTGGGATGTCGCGCTATTGCTCGAGATCCACTTCACGCTGGAAGAAGGCGGCTTCGGCGCGCGCATGGTGCTGTTGTTGCCCGATGCGGCCATCCGCGGAATGAAACAAGCGCTCGACCACTTTCTCGAAGCGCTGTAGGGCCCAGGCTAATGATGCAATGCGCGCTGTGACACCAACATAATCCATGAGGTAACCATGTCTGAACTTCAGGCAACCGGCAATTCGACGAGCCCCGCCGACGCACCGCTTGCATCCTTCGATGCAGCCGCGCCCCCCGTTCCCACACTGTTACTCGTGGACGACGAGCCTGGCGTGATTTCGTCGCTCAAACGCCTGCTGCGCCCGTTGAAATACGAGGTGCTCAGCGCGAACAGCGGCGCCGAGGCGCTTGCCCTGCTCGAAGCCGCGCACGTCGACGTGATCATTTCCGACATGCGCATGCCGAACATGGACGGCGCGGAGTTCCTGTCGCGCTCGCGGATCCTTGCACCGGACACGATCCGCATTCTGCTTACCGGCTATTGCGAGGTCGATGCGGTCGTGCGCGCGGTCAACGAAGGCCACGTCTATCACTATCTGCACAAGCCGTGGGACGACCAGGACCTGCTGCTCACGGTCCAGCGGGCGCTCGAGCAGCTCGGCCTGCAACGCAAGGCCGAGCGGCTCACCACGCTGTTGCAGGAGCAGAACGAAAAACTGTCGTGCTTCAACATGGAACTGGAGCGCGAGGTTCATGCGCGCACCGAAGAGATCCGCCAGACGGTGATGTTTCTCGAAGGCGCGCAGCAGGACCTGAAAAGCAATTTCCTGACGATGGTGAAGGTCTGCGCGAACATGGTCGAAATGCGCTGCGGGCTGCCCGGCCATTCCGCGCGAATCGGGGAAACGGCGAGACAACTGGGCGCCGCGCTCGGCCTGAGCGATTACGCCTGCAACGAACTTCTGATGGCGGGCTTGCTGCATGGCATCGGCAAACTCTTTCTGCCCGATGCGCTGCTGAAAACGCCGGTCGCAAAGCTCCAGCCGCAGGAAGCGAAGCTCTATCAGCTTCATCCTCTGCATGGGCAGATGGCGCTCACGCCCGTATCGCAATTGAGCGCGGTGCAGACTATGATCCGTCACCAGTACGAGCGTTACGATGGACGCGGCACACCGGATGGTCTCATCGGTGGATTGATTCCGTTGGGCGCTCGCGTGCTCGCGTTGGCGCGCGATGCCGAAGACCTGCGCATCGGCGTGATCGCGCCGCAAAAGATGAACGACGCGCAGATCATTTCCACAGTACGCGCGCAAACGGGTATTCGCTACGATCCGGCGATCGCGGAAAAGTACATCGAGTTGCTGACCAGGCATGCCGAGTTGACGCCGGAAGGTGTGCCCGACCGCGTGGATGCCTCGCATCTGAAAGAGGGAATGAAACTGGCCGACGATCTGCGCACGTCGCGCGGCACGCTGCTCATGACGAAGGGCAAAATACTTTCGGCCGAGCAGGTCATGCAGATCCGGCGCTTCGAAATACACGAGGGCGAGCCGTTCGTGATTCTCGTCGAACGCGCGGCGGACGCACGCAAGGCGGAAGCGGCGTGAGGTGATGCGGCGCTGCGCGGCTCAGCGGCTTTCAGCTCATTCGTCGCCTGTTCCGCGGCACAGCGCGGCCGCCGCAAAGCCCGCTCCAAGCGCGGCATAGACGTAAAACATCGAGCGTTTCGACAGATGCGCTTCGAACCCGGGTGTGAGGCGGCTCGGCACCGCGTGATAGTCGACGGTGTAGGCGACGGCCGCCGTCGTCGCCGCGCTGGCCGCGACTTCCGCAACGCTAGGGCGGCGTTTTGCGTGGCATTGCCAGCGATCGAGTAGTCCTTCGAACAGCACGCCCCAGAAAATCGCCGACGCCTGATGGATCGCGAGACCCGTCAGTGTGTAGCGTGCGCTCAGACCGGTTTCCGTGAACGCGCGGCGCGGCCATAAGCAATGAGTAACGGCGTTGAGCGGCGCGTATGGCGTGCTGCCGTCGTTGCGCGCCCGCGCGGCGGCGGTGACGGCGGCGGCGCTGCCCGCCGCGGTGCCCGATATCATCGCGCGGCAAACGAGACTGGTGAGGCGCTTCATCAACTTTCTCCCGATCCGTGCGCGGAATCTTCGAGGCCGTGGCCGGCGTTACTTCTCTCGACAAGGTAGCAGCCGCGCTCTACACCGTCGCGCAAGGCCTCGGCGCGCGTCGTCCATTCCGGCGTAACCGGTTCGACGTCGGGCAACGCAAACGGCTTGTCGTTCACGGACGCCGCGATTTGCGCGACCCATGCGCCCCGGTCGTTCTGCTTCGCACTGACGACGATGTCCACGCCGCGATGCGTCACGCGCAGGGTGCCGTCGCGTTGGGTGTCGACGTCCGTGCTGCGGAAATCCGTGCCTGCCATGCATGCCTCCATGTGTTCGCGAGATGCCAGATACAGCGTTTCGTGCGATCCGTCGCGTCGGATACGTGAATGCAGCAACGGCTGTGCCGCGCAATGGCACGGGTATTGCTCGCCGGCAATTGACCCTGACCCATTCGAGCATCGACGTGAAAAGCACAACAGGCCAGATTCACATTGGCATTTCCGGCTGGCGCTACAACGGATGGCGCGGCACGTTCTATCCCAAGGGACTGAAGCAGGCAACCGAATTGCAATACGCTTCGGGCCTGATGCAAACAATAGAAATCAACGGCACGCATTACAGCCTGCAATCGCTCGACAGCTGGCAGCACTGGTACGAGGAAACGCCGCCGGGGTTTGTCTTTAGCGTGAAAGGCGCGCGCTATCTCACTCACCTTCTGCGCTTTCGCGACGAAACGGCTACCGTCGCCTGTGCGAATTTTTTCGCACAAGGACTGCTCGCGTTGAAGGACAAGCTAGGGCCGATACTGTGGCAATTTCCGCCATCGCTGCGGTTCGATCCGCAGCACATGGAGCGTTTCCTGAGCCTGCTGCCGCGAGACACCGAAGCGGCGCTTGCGCTCGCGCAGCAGCACGATCAGCGGGTCAAGACGCCGTATCTGGAGATCGACCGCAAGCGCAAATTGCGTCATGCAGTCGAAGTGCGCCACGAGAGCTTCGTCGATCCGGCGTTCGTGAAGCTGCTTCGCCGTTACAAGGCTGCGCTCGTGGTTTCCGATTCGACCGAAGCGTGGCCTCAGTTCGAAGACCTGAGCGCGGGCTTCGTGTATATGCGACTGCATGGCACGGAAACCAGGTATTCGGGCGAGTATTCGGATGCATCACTCGAACGGTGGGCGCGCAGAATCAAGTCGTGGAGTCGCGGCTCCCAGCCCGTCGATGCGCGGCTCGCTGCACCGGATTTGCAGCCGCCTCGCGCGCAAACGCGCGACGTCTACTGTTATTTCGACAACGACGCAAAGACCAACGCGCCTTTCGACGCGCAGAGGTTGATGCAGCGATTGGGGCTGCACGCGCACCAGGACGGCGGCATGAAGGCGGCATGAAGGGCCGCTTGGAGAGCCGCATTAAGGCGGCGCGTTAGCGACATGACATGAGGGCTACCCCCGTAATTCCCCACGCGCGTCTACTTGCCCCGCTGCGCGAGTTTTTTCGCGTCCTGCAAAGCGGCGACAATCGCCGCATACGCGCGATGGCGCGTCTCAGGATCGGGCGCGCGCAATGCAAACGACGGGTGATACGTCGCGACCACCAGACGGTCGCCATGTTCGATGACCTTGCCTATTGCATCCTGCAAGCGCGATTTCGGATCTTCGAGCACCGCCTTCAGCGCGGTCGCCCCCAACGCGACGATCACGTGAGCGCCGACGCTCTGCAGTTCCTGATCGAGCCAATAGCGGCATGCGTCCACCTCGCGTTGCGCCGGTGTTTTATGCATGCGACGCTTGCCGCGCGGCGTCCACTTGAAATGCTTGACCGCATTCGTCACATACACTTCCTTCCTGCCGACGCCGGCCTCGACGAGCGCATCGTCGAGCAATGCTCCAGCCGGTCCGACAAAGGGCAAGCCTTGCAGATCCTCCTTATCGCCTGGCTGTTCGCCAACCATCATGATCGGCGCGCGACGCGGACCGGCGCCGGGCACGCCTTGCGTCGCGTTGGCCCAAAGCGGGCAGCGGCGGCAATCGTCGAGGGTCGCGGGCTGCTGGTCGGGATCGACCTCGGGCCCGGCTGCGCTCTTGTCCTGTCCGGGGGGCGTGCGTCGGGTGGTTCGCTTAGTCGTGACCATAGTTCATCGCATTACGCTTCCTGGATATGCGGCCATAGCAGGGCGAAGCAAACCGCGTTCCGGTCATCGGCGGCCAGTGTGTCGACGCGGGCGCGCAACGTGCTTGGAAATAGACCCGTTGATTGCTTCGCGGCAGTGGCGTCACGCACAGGCGGCCGCCGATCGAGGCAATGCACGCGGTCCAGCGGGGCGCACGGTAAATTTTGCACGGCAGGCAACCGGCGCCATCAGCCGAAACCACAAGGAGAAAAACGATGACCCTGCTTATCTACCTGGTCGGATGGATCATTTTTATCGGCGGCGTCGCGTGGGGATTGATGGCGCTGCATGTCGCGCAGCACATCATTGCGATCGTGGCCGTGATTCTGTTGGGCATCGCCGTGATCACCGGCGCAACGCGAGCGCGCAATCGCGACCGGTCGTAGCGGCCGGCGTTGTTCATCTGCGCGTGCCGGCTGCGAGCGCGGGCGAACCGGCGTGCGCTGATGGCGGTCTTCGCGGCAGGCCGGAGAAGCAGATATCACGAGCATGCGCCCGGCGCTTATGGGCGTGCGAGGCGTGGCAGGCGTGTTAGGCGTGTGCAGCAGCCGCACACTGTGCGGGTCGTACCGCCTGCGTTGCATGTACGCACTCCGGCCATTTCTCTCCTCGTACTACCAGGCGCTGCACGTCGCGAACCTGGCCGGCATCAGCCGTGCAGCACTGCGCGATGCCGTGGCCTTCACGCAGGCTAAGACGAGAACCTTCGGTATCCCAGGCGAATCGAGTCCGCGCGACAATCCGCTCGTGCATCGCGTGGTCGGGCGGCTTGCGAGTCTCGCTTATTCGACGCAGAGCATTAGCGCGTCGCTCGCGAGGGCCATCGACGAAGTATGCGTCGCGCGACAGGAAGCCCGCACAACCGAAGAGACCTATATCCGGCTCGACATTCAGGCCTTCCAGGCGCAGCAGATCGCAATCGAGCAAACCTTGCATGCTGCCACGCTGTTGTTCGAAGTGGGCGGTGCGTCCGCGACCAGCGAAACGCGGCGCTTCGACCGCTACTGGCGCAATGCGCGAGTGCTCGCGTCGCACAACCCGGCCATCATTCGCGAGGCCGCCATTGGCGACTTCTATCTGAACGGCAACGCGCACAGCGAACGGTTTGGCGTAGCCCGCCCGACAGCCGTGGCGGCATGAAACGCAGCGCGCCAGGCCACGCTTTCATGTGGCACAGTAGCGTCAGTGCACGCGCGCGGCGCGCGGCACGCCACTGCCCTGACGAGCCCCATGAAGAATCTGCCAGCCTATGAGCCGCCAGTCGACGAGCAGCAGCTACTGCTGAAATGGATCCGGCGCGCGCGCGAGTCGCAAATGAGTCATTACGACATGGCCGATCTGCTGTCCGCGCGGGACCGCCAGGTCGGCTGGCTCGTCACCGTATTGGCCGCGTTCGTCGGCACGGCCGTGTTTGCATCACTGAACTCGAACGCGGTCTCGCTGGAAATCAGGATTCTGATCGGCTTCGTGAGTGTGGTGGCTGCGGTTTCGTCGGCGTTGCAAACGTATCTGCGTTATGCCGAGCGAGCGGAAAAACACCGTGCGGCAGGCGCGCGTTATGGCGCAATGCGGCGGCGGCTCGAATCGATTTTCGCGGGCGATCCAGACGCACGCGACGGCCACTATCTGACCGCGATTCGCGACGAGCTAGACCGGCTCGCGCAAGACTCGCCCAATGTGCCGCCGCGCAACTTTTACCGCACGCAGCGAGCTTTATCCACCGACCCGCACCGCGGCAACGACGCCTGAGGGGCCGCTTCAGGCATCGAGATCACTAGCGTCGATGCCCAGTTCAGCGGCCATGCGCTGCACTACTGCCCGAAGCCGGCCAACTTCATCGGCGAGCCTTTTTTGCTCGGCCTTCACAGCCTCGAACGTGGACAGCGGCACCGCTTCGTCGTCGCCGCCGCCCGATTGCGCAAACTCGCTCAAGCTCACTTCGCCGCACAGCAGATGCATCCAGCGATGCTCGCGCTCGCCGGGCGTGCGAGGCAGCTTGACGACACGCGGTGGATCGTTCGCGGCGAGTTCATCGAGAAATGCCTCGACCGACGAGATATCGGCAAAGCCATGCAGGCGCGCGCTGTTCAGGCGCAACTCGGCTGCGGTTTGCGGCCCGCGCAGCAACAGGGTGGTCACCAACGCAGCGGATTGGCTCGGCAGACCCAGCACGCGATTCATGTTGTGCTCGAAACGCGGCACGCGGCTACTGCTGCCTTCCATCACGAGGCTCAACCGTTTCAGGCCATCGAGCGCGGTCAGCACTTCCGCTTCGGTCGCATTCATCACCGGCGAACGGCCGGTCTTCTGGTTGCAGCCCAAGGTCAGCGCGTTGAGCGAAAGCGGATAACTGTCGGGCACGGTATGCTGTTTTTCGACGAGCACGCCAAGCACGCGCCCCTCGAGCAGGGTCAATGCGCGGATGGACGGACGGGAGGGAGCGTCGGGAGTCGAATTCATGTGATGTAGCGGCATGTGCCGGTGTGGTCGTGGATGACACGCCTTACCATCGCTCAGCGAGGCGGCACTTTTCTGGTGAAGGCCACTATGATAAACGGCCCGAGCAGGCGCGGCGCATGAATCGCCGCGGCGAAGCCTGCACGTGGCCCTGCGCTGGGAATGCGGCCCGTTTGCGCATCCGCCGCTTGCGCGTCCGCTTAGGCATTGATCGAGCGGCGTGCGTTGCCGGCCGCGACGGCGCACGCGGTGGAGGCGCGATTCAGTAGTCCGCCAGGACGACGCGGCATCTGCTAGTGTTGTGCCATCCGCGTCTTGCTCTCGACAACTCATGGCTCATTCGCGCTTCGCCAAGCTGAACGCCGCTGCCTTCGACGACGCGGACGGCTCGCGTCTGAGCGACGCGCAAATCGCCGCTGAGGCGATGCGGCGGCTCGCATGGGACGCCGCGGTTCCAGAACGTGCGATCACGCTCGAAGTGCATGACGGTCACATTCTGCTCGCGGGCGAACTCGAACGCGATGCGCAAAGAATCGCGGCGCTCGAAGACGTCATGCGTCTATTCGGCGTGGCAGGCGTACGCGACAGGCTGGTCGTGAAGCCATCCTGAGCGCTAAGCGCAAGGCAGTACGAGGCAGCAAGTCCGGCACGTCCCGCACAATCAGGCCCGATCCGCATGTAGCAACGCGCGGCAATGCCTCGCGATCTGCTTCTCCTCTTCGGTATGAAGCGCCCTCACCTTGCCCGACGCGTCGCCTTCGTGAAGACCCAGAAACGACAGTCCTTCGCAAACGCGCTTGCGAATCTCCGCGCTGTGCTCGCCAATACCGCCAGTGAACACCAGCAGATCGATGCCGCCCAGCAAAGCTGCATATCCGCCGATGGTTTTACGCACCGCGGTGGCGAACGCGTCGAGTGCGAGCGACGCGTGCGTGTCGCCCGCCGCCGCGCGTTGTTCGAGCGCCTGCATGTCGCTCTCGCCATCCGCGTAACCAGCGAGGCCGCTATGCCGGTTCAGAAGCGTTTCCAGCGCGTTTGCGTCGAGCTTTTCCACTCGCATCAGATATAACAGCACGCCTGGGTCGAGGTCGCCGCAACGCGTTCCCATTGGCACGCCGCCCGTCGGCGTCATGCCCATCGACGTATCGACCGACTGGCGGTCGCGCAATGCGCACACGCTCGAACCGTTGCCGAGATGAGCGAACACCGCGCGCGCCGGCAACTCTGCGCCAAGCTGCGCGACGAGCGATTCGTAGGAAAGCCCGTGAAATCCATAGCGAATCACGCCGGCGTCCGCATAGCGCCGTGGCAACGCAAGTTGCGCGGCGCGCGGCGGCAGCGTCGCATGAAACGCAGTGTCGAAGCAGGCAAAGTGCTGCGCGCCGCCAAAAATCTTCTGTGCCTCATCGATCAGAGCGAGCGCCGGCGGAATATGCAGGGGCGCGAAATGCACGGCATCCTGCAAGCGGCGGCGAATCTCCGGCGTCAGCCGCTGATGCGTGCGCAAATGCGGTCCGCCGTGCACCACGCGGTGCCCGACCGCTGCTGGCTGCGCATGATGCTGCTGGGCAAGCACGGCAGAAAGCTTCTGCAACGCATCGGTCTGAGACTCCAGCACATGCTCCTGCTGGACGAGCACGCGGCCGTCCGGCGCCGCGATCCGCAAGCTGCCGTCGCCGCGCCCAATGCCTTGCGCGCTGCCCTCGAGCAGCAGCGACTCGTCGTCGCCGGAATGCTCGAACAGCCCGAACTTCAGCGACGACGATCCGCTGTTCAGCACGAGGATGGTTTGCGGCGAAGCGCCGTCGTGAGTATTCATGACGAGCCTCGCTCAGCTTTGCCACGTCCAGTTGCGGATTTCTTCCTTGTCGATGCCTTCGGCATGCGCGTAAGCCAGATGCTCGATGACCTGCCCGCGCAACCATTCCTTTGCGTGGTCGCCGACACCGCGCAGCTTCGGCACACGGTCGATCACGTCGATAGCCAGCGAGAAGCGGTCCACCTGATTGATGATCGCGAGTTCGAGCGGCGTATTGATGTTGCCTTTCTCGTGATAGCCGTGCACATGCAGATTGTCGTGATTGGTCCGGTTATAGGTCAGCTTGTGAACGAGCGACGCATACGAATGGAAGTTGAAAATCACCGGCTTGCTGGTGGTGAACAGCGAATCGAAATCGCGGCTCGACAGGCCATGCGGATGCGCATGCTCGGGCATCAGCCGGAACAGGTCGACTACATTCACGAAGCGGATCTTCAGATCCGGGAAATGTTCGTTGAGAATCTGCACGGCGGCGAGCGCCTCCATCGTCGCGATGTCGCCCGCGCAGGCGATCACCACGTCCGGCTCGGCGCCCTGATCGGTCGACGCCCAGTCCCAGATGCCGATGCCCTTCGTGCAATGCGTGACGGCTGCATCCATGTCGAGATACTGCAAATGTGGCTGCTTGTCGGCGACAATCACGTTCACATAATCGCGCGAACGCAGGCAGTGATCGGCCACGCTCAACAGACAATTCGCGTCGGGGGGCAGATAAATGCGCACCACGTCAGGGCTTTTGTTGGTCACGATGTCGAGAAAACCGGGGTCCTGATGTGTGAAGCCATTGTGATCCTGGCGCCACACGAGAGACGTGATCAGCAGATTGATCGACGGCACCGGCTGGCGCCAGCCCAGTTCGCGCTTCGCTTTTTCCAGCCACTTCGCGTGCTGGTTGAACATCGAATCGATGACATGCACGAAGGCTTCATAGGTTGCGAAAAGGCCGTGCCGCCCCGTCAATACATAACCTTCGAACCAGCCTTCGAGCGTGTGTTCGCTCAACATTTCCATCACGCGGCCATCGGCTGACAGCGCGCCGCCGTCCGCGTCGCCGGGCTCGCCCTCTGCGAGCCATGTCTTGCCCGATGCTTCGTACACGGCCGTCAGTTTGTTGCTCGCGGTTTCGTCGGGGCCGAACACGCGGAAGTTGGTCATGTTGTTGCGCATCACATCGCGCAGAAACTCGCCGAGTATTTGAGTAGGCGACGTGTACGCGGACGCAGGCTTCGCGACTTCGACCGCGTAGTTGCGAAACGCGGGCATGTCGAGCATCTTGCACAGCACGCCACCGTTCGCATGCGGATTTGCGCTAATGCGGCGCGCGCCCTTCGGCGCAAGTTCGCGCAATTCCTCGACGAGCCGCCCGCTTTCATCGAACAACGACTCGGGTTCGTAGCTGCGCAGCCACCCTTCGACCAATTTCAGATTCTTGCTGTTCTTCACCGGATCGGCAATGGGCACCTGATGCGCGCGCCACGATCCCTCCACCTTATGGCCGTCGACTTCCTTCGGACCGGTCCAGCCTTTGGGCGAACGCAGCACGATCATCGGCCAGCGAGGCCGCGTCGCGTCATTGTTTGCGCGTGCGTGCTGCTGGATCGCGCGAATTTCGCCGACACACTGTTCGAGCGTGGCCGCCATCTGCTGATGCATGACCTCGGGATCGTCGCCTTCGACGAAATACGGCTTGTGGCCGTAACCGGTCAGCAGCGCTTCGAGTTCCTCGCGCGGAATTCGCGCGAGCACGGTCGGGTTCGCGATCTTGTAGCCGTTCAGGTGCAGAACCGGCAACACCGCGCCGTCGCGGATCGGATTAAGAAACTTGTTCGAATGCCACGACGTGGCGAGCGGACCGGTTTCGGCCTCGCCGTCGCCGATCATCACCGTGACGATCAGATCCGGGTTATCGAACGCGGCGCCGTAGCCGTGCGACAGGCTGTACCCGAGTTCGCCGCCTTCATGGATGGAGCCTGGCGTTTCCGGCGTGCAATGAGAGCCAATGCCGCCGGGGAACGAAAACTGGCGGAAAAAACGCCGCAGCCCGGCCTCGTCTTCGCTACGGTCCGGATAGATTTCCGAGTAATGCCCTTCCAGATAACAATTCGCGAGCGTAGCGGGCGCGCCGTGACCGGGGCCCGAAATGTAGATCACATCGAGATCGAGCTTCTTGATCAGCCGGTTCAGATGCACGAGCAGGAAGCTCTGGCCAGGATCGGAGCCCCAATGTCCGAGCAGACGATTCTTGATGTGCTCCGGCTTGAGCGGTTCGCGCAGCAGCGGGTTGTCGCGCAGATAGATCATGCCGGCCGAAAGATAGTTGCACGCGCGCCAGTAGCGATCCATGTTGCGCAGCGTATCGGGGTCTAGCGTTTGCGGCGGGGTTGGATGGGAAGTTGCTTCAGCCACGGCGTCACTCCTCGTAAGGACTGTCAGGCAGGTTGGCGGGTGTTGCGAAGCTTGGTAGATGGAGCGTCATGCTTACGGCGAGATGCGCGCGTAGCACGAAACGTGCGTTGCGGAGGCCAGTTTGCGGTTGCTCGTCGGTCGTCTGCGGTGTGACAGGGGGCACGCATCATGGTTCGAGGCCATCGGCGAAAAGCTTGATGCGGCTCACAATCCCCCGTCGGCGCGCGCCCCGCAGCAAGTCTTACGCCAGGCTTGCTGCGCGTATCGAGCGAAACGCTTAAGCTGTGGATCGCGGCCGCATATATCGCCGTGCTGGTCGTACCCGTCGTTAACCATACACATTCATCATGCCGACATCCAACCGTCTGAAAGCGCCGCTTGTTCTTCTTCTCACGCTTGTGCTGCTGTGCGCAGGCGTGGCCGTTCTGGTTGGCGTGTTCGGCCTGCTGGTGAAGCTTTTCGGTCACCTTTAGCGTGGCGCGCTGCGCGCGCCGCAGTACAAACTGTGTATGCTGCGGTTGTTTATGCGCCGAGGCGCTGCTTCACCGCGAGGAGACTTCATTGACTAATCCAGCCGAGCCTTCCCCGTCTTCCGGGCAACCCATCGACCCGCGGTTGCTCGACCTTGCGCAGCAGGTGTTCGATCTCGCGCGTCGCGGCGATGCCGCCATGCTGGCAGCAGTGATCGAAAAAGGCGTACCGCCGAACCTGCGCAACGACAACGGCGACAGTCTTCTGATGCTCGCGAGCTATCACGGGCATGTAGATGCAGTGCGCACGCTGCCCGAACGCGGCGCGGACCCTGACCTGCGCAACAATAACGGACAGACGCCTATTGCAGGCGCGGCCTTCAAGGGCTTCGACGGCGTGGTGGAAACCTTGCTCGCGCACGGAGCGGATGTTGAAGGCGCGTCGCCGGACGGACGCACCGCGCTGATGGTAGCCGCGATGTTCAACCGCACGACGATCATGGACCTATTGATAGCTCACGGCGCGAACCTCGATGCACGCGACGTCAACGGCGCTAGCGCGCTCGATGCCGCCGGCAGAATGGGCGCTGGCGAGGCACAAGCCAGATTGAAAGCGCAAGGCTCGTGACAGGCGCGATCATTTGCGCGGCGACGCATCGGACCATGCGCCGCGCGCAATGGCAATGGAGACAAAGCGAAGCGTCAACGCGCCTATAGCGTCGAGGGTTTTTCGGCCAGCAGCGCGTCGACATCCAGTTGCGCGAGATCGCCGATTCGCTCGATGCTGAAGTCCGCCGGCGGGTTGCCCAGTATCTCTTTCGGGTCCAGCGCGTAATGGCCCTGACGCGGAAATACCGTGGTCAGTCTTCCGCCCCAGGCTTTCTTCATCGCGGTGAGAATCCGCAATTTGTCGTCGACCATCACGTAGTGGCGCGCCGGATAGCACTCCATCACCTGGTCGAGCATCAACTCCTTGTGGATGTAGATCAGGACACGCCCCTCGACCTCTTCCCACAAGCCTGAACGCGCGACCTTGCGCGGCTGGAACACGACGTCGCCGTCCGAGAGAATCACCGTGGGCCCGCGTTTCGCGACGTGCCGCAAAGCGTCGAGCGCCCCTGGATAGAGCCGGTTCGCAAATGGATAGTCGATCAGGAACGACGACATCAGCAAAAGGCGCGTGTCCCGCGGATGCTCGGTTCGATAACGCTGCAAAGCGCCGAGATAATCCGCGTAACCGAGCTCGCTGCGCAACTGCTCGAAAATTTCCCAGTAGCGCGTGCTGTTGTCGGTCCCGAACTCGCGCATCATGTGGGCGCGCAAATCCGACAGCACGTGATCGTTGTCGAGCAACGTGTTGTCGCAGTCGAACAGGAAGACGACGTCGTGCGGCGCGGTTTCAGTGCGTTGTGAGGCTTGCATGTGCGGCTCCGTGAGATCGGCTGTGCTGTGAGCCGGACAATCAGCCCTGCTGGCTGCCCGAAGGCGCGGCCGGTTTTTCGACGTGGCCGCCGAAGTCATGGCGCATTGCCGACAACACGCGGTTCGCGAAGTCCGCTTCGCCGCGCGAACTGAAACGCGCGAACAGCGCGGCGCTCAGCACCGGGGCGGGCACGCCTTCGTCGATAGCCGCCGCCACCGTCCAGCGTCCTTCACCGGAATCGGATACGCGTCCCGCGTAGTTCTTCAGATCGGCGTCGCCGACGAGCGAGCCGGCGATCAGATCGAGCAGCCACGAGCCGATCACGCTGCCGCGCCGCCATACTTCGGCGATATCGGCCAGATTCAGATCGTACTGATACAGCTCCGGACGACGCAGCGGCGAAGTCTCGGCGTCTGCGTCGCGGGCGTGCTTGCCGGCATCGGCGTGACGCAGAATGTTGAGGCCTTCGGCATAGGCCGCCATCAAGCCGTACTCGATGCCGTTATGAACCATTTTGACGAAGTGCCCCGCACCGAGCGGACCGCAATGCAGGAAGCCCTGCTCGGCCGTGCTGCTGCCCTCGGTGCGCCCCGGTGTGGCGGGCGCCGCGGCCGAGCCTGACGCGAGCGTCGAGAAAATCGGCTCGAGCCGTTGCACCACCTGCGCCTCGCCGCCGATCATCAGGCAGTAGCCACGCTCGCGTCCCGCGACGCCGCCGCTGGTGCCGACGTCCACGTAGTGCAGCTTGCGCTCAGCCAGTTGGGTGCCGCGGCGGATGTCGTCGTGGTAATAGGAATTGCCACCGTCGATCACGATGTCGCCCGGCTCCAGCAACGGCACGAGCTTTTCGAGCGTGCCGTCGACCACCGCGGCGGGCACCATCAGCCATACCGCACGCGGCTTGTCGAGCTTCGCCACGAGGTCTTCGAGCGACGACGCGCCGAGCACGCCTTCCTGCGCAAGCCGCTCGACTGCGGCGGGCTGTACGTCGTAGGCGATGCATTGCTGACCGCCCTTTGTCAGGCGCCGCACCATGTCGGCGCCCATGCGTCCCAATCCAATCATGCCTAGCTGCATTTCACCGCTCCCGAAAGTGCTTCGTGATGCTGCTTCGTTTCAGTTAGATGTTCATGCTGCGGATGCCTCGTTGCTGCTGCGGATGCCGACTTCACCGCGGCGACCCGCGTTGGCCAGCTTGCTGATCTTGCTCGGATTGGCCGCGTTGACTGCCTTAGCTGCTCAGCTGCCTTGACTGCCTTGGCCGCCCTAACCGCCTTGGCCGCCTCAACCGCCTTAGCTGCGTTAGCTGCGTTAGCCGAATAGCCACCTTCTCAATCTTCGCCGCCTGCATCGCAAGAACAATACGCCTCATTGCAGAGGTTTTGCGCGGCGTAAAGTTCCTCCTGTTCAGTTCAATGCAAACTTGCGCTGCGCGCGCACGCACGCAATATGTCCTGCCGCCGCTTACGGTTCGCGGCCTCCCCGCAACGAGCGACTCCCCTGAAGCTTGCCGTATTGCCTGCGAGCGAAACGCCGCACGGCTCGCCACATCAGCGGATAGCGGTAGCCCGGCACCGCGAACAGCACCAGCGCGCACAGCGCCAGCAATCCGCAGAAGAGGAACGTGCCGCGATAGCTGAAGGCTTGCACCAGCAAACCGGACAGCACGCCCGACAGAATCGAGCCGACCCGCGCCGCATTGAAGAAGAGCGCCGTGGCGCGGCCGGGCGAATGCGGCATCAGGTCCTGCACATAGGTCATGCCGAGGCACGAAGTCACGGCGACCACGAACGCGTTGAGAATCTGCATCGGAATCAGCACATGCACGTTTCCCGCAAACGACATCGCGACGAAATACGCCGCGTGAACCGCCGCGCATGCGGCCAGCCAGTTCGGCTTGTGCAGACTGGACGACTTGGCACCGAGCGCGAGCATCATCGGGATCTCGGTCAAGGCGCCGAGGCCCAGCATCACCGATACGTCCAGATGCGTACCGTTCAGCCCATGCACGATGTAAAGCGGCAAGACGATCATCGTGGCATTCGCGGCGAGTCCGAGCAAGGTGAGCGCCGCGACCGCGCGGCCAATGTCGTTCGCCGATGCAACCCCCGGCAAGTCCTCGTGCGCGTCTTCGCCCGGCTCCGTCAACGGCGGCACGGTGATGGATGCCGACGGCTCCGATGCCGTGTCCTGCACCGTATGGTCGCCGAGATGTCCTTGCGGCTCGCGCATGCGCCACACGATGGCAGCGCACGTCGCAAAGCTCGCCGCGGCGAACAGGAAGAGCCCGTAGAAACTCGTTGCCGCGAGCACCAGCGCGCCCACTGAAGGCCCGAACACCCACGCCGCCGACAGGATCGTGCGCAAGGTTGCGCTGGCGAACACACGCTCGGCCGCGTCCGGTACGGGCAGCGCGGCGCGGCTGAACGAGAACACCATCGAAATGGCTGAACCGCCTGCGCCAATAAAGACGATGCCGACAACAAGCAACAGCCGGTAATCGCGGACGACGCATAAAGACAGGTAGCCGAGCGCGGCTAGCACGAGCGCCGCCAGCAGCAACGGACGATGCCGGCCGCTCGCATCGCTCCAGCGCCCCGCGAAGGTGCTCGCGAGCACGCCGCTTGCCGCGATCAGCGTCATGAATATGCCAAGCTGGAACGGCGTCATGCCGGCGCGCTCGACGCCGAAAAGCGATAGATACGGAGCGGTGAACGACATGGCCACGCCGAGCATCAGCGTGGCAGCGGCGAGCGGCTTGAAGCCGGGAATGTGCAGCAGGCCAAGAAAACGTGAGCTTTTCAACACGGGCGGCTGTGGGCTTTGGAGAATCGAGCTTGCCAGGCGCGGCGCGCGCGGCAGACTTCGTGGCGGGAATGACGGGGCATTATCGGCCGCGCGTGCGGGCGCGTAAACCCGCAGCGGCGCGTCCCAAATTTGTGGTGCCGGTTTTTGCGAGCCGGATTGCGAACGCCGTGGCCGCGCGAAGCGGGCTGCTTGCCGTGCGTCGCGCGCATCTGCTGCGTACTGCCGCGTCATCATGAGTCGAGCAGAACCGTGTGCGATCGATGTGAATCCCCCGCCTGAAAACTCGAACCAATAGCTGGTACTCTTATCAAATCAGGTGCGGCAGCGGCGCGTCCACCGCAGCGGACGCTCGCCGCCATGAATACATGGCGGTAGACGGCGCATCACTCAACCCGCAGCGGAGCATGCATGGCAACCCGGACAGCCTATTCCACCCAAGCCCCTTCCCGAGCCGAAGTCGACGCGTTGCCAGGCGCCACCGTCATCGAGTTCGGTACGGACTGGTGCGGCTATTGCCAAGGCGCGCAGGCGTCGATTGCAAAGGCTTTCGAAGCGCATGCCGGCGTCAGGCATCTGAAGATCGAAGACGGCCCCGGCCGGCCACTAGGCCGCTCGTTCAAGGTCAAGCTATGGCCTACGCTAATTTTCATGCGCGACGGCGCCGAAGTGGCGCGCGTCGTTCGCCCCACCAGCGTCGAGCAGATCGCGGACGCATTTGCGTCGCTCTGAACCGGCCTCGAACTCAAGCGCTTCCATCATGCGGCAAGCCATTCACCATCTGAGCGTCAAGGCGCCCACTCGCGGACTCGTCGAATTCACCGACGAAGCACGCCGCTTCGTCGCGGCTCAGCAGATCGACACCGGACTGCTGACGCTGTTTTGCCGTCACACGTCAGCGTCGTTGCTGATCCAGGAGAATGCGGACCCTTCCGTGCAGCGCGATCTGGAGCGCTACTTCGCGAACCTCGCGCCCGAAGACCAGCAACGCTACGAGCACGACGCCGAAGGACCCGACGACATGCCCGCGCATCTGCGCACCGCATTGACGCAAGTGCAGTTGAGCGTACCCGTCGAGCACGGGCAGCTGGCGCTCGGTACATGGCAAGGCCTCTATCTGTTCGAGCATCGGCGTCATACGCATCATCGCGACATCGTGCTGCATCTGATCGGCGAATAATGCAGGTAACTAGTGAGGCCGAATGCGAGGACAAACGCGAGGCCAAATGCGCGGCGAACGTGCAGCGGCCAATGTACAGCGGCCAACGCGTCGAAGCCTCAGTTTTCCTACCGCAACCGGAACAAAGGGAGCATATCTCATGGACACCCGTAGCGAACTGCAAGCCACCGTCGATGCAATGGTCCAGCCCGGCAAGGGCCTGCTCGCCGCAGACGAAAGCGGCCCGACCATCGCCAGGCGCTTCAAGACGATCGGAATCGAGTCCACCGAGGAAAACCGCCGCGCATATCGCAATCTGCTGCTCACCACGCCCGGCCTCGGCGAATTCGTGAGCGGCGTGATTCTTTATCAGGAAACGCTCGGCCAGAAAGCCGACGACGGCACGCCGTTTCCACAGCTCGCGGCAAAAAACGGCATCGCGCCGGGCATCAAGGTGGACCTCGGCAAGATCGCGCTTGCGCACGCTCCCGGCGATGAAATCACCGAAGGCCTCGACGGCCTCGCGCGCCGTTTCGTCGATTACAAACAGCAAGGCGCGCGCTTTGCGAAGTGGCGCGCTGTCTACAACATAGCAGCCCATCTGCCGAGCCGCCTCGCGATCGCAGCAAATGCCGACTCGCTCGCGCGCTATGCGGCAATTGCGCAGGAAGCCGGCATCGTGCCAATTGTCGAACCGGAAGTGCTGATGGATGGCGACCACTCGATCGAGCGCAGCGCCGAAGTGACCGAAGCTGTCCTGCACGAAGTGTTCAATGCGCTGCACCGGCATCGCGTGGTGCTCGAACATATGCTGTTGAAGCCGAGCATGGTACTCGCCGGCCCGGAGAACGCGCGGCAATCGTCCACCGCCGATATTGCCGCTTATACGCTGCGGATCCTGAAACGCACGGTGCCCTCGGCCGTGCCGGGCATTGTATTTCTCTCCGGCGGACAGTCGCCCGAGGAAGCGACAGCAAACCTCGACGCAATGAATCGCCTCGGAACGCTGCCGTGGAATCTAAGCTTCTCGTATGGGCGCGCATTGCAGGAGCCGCCGTTGCAAGCGTGGAAAGGCATGCCGAGCAACGTCGAGGAAGCGCAGCAGGCGCTCCTCAAACGCGCACGCCTGAACAGCGCGGCGGCGCTCGGCAAGTACGACGCGGCACAGGAAAAGAGCTAGCCGCATCGGCAGAAACAGGTCATTCATAAGGCGCCCGCAGCGCGTTTGCGCCGTGGGCCCTTAGTCGCGATGATTCGCGATGATGCGCGCGTTATTTCCCCTTCGCGTCGCTGCTTGCGTTCGCGCCCGGCATATTGGTGGTGTCGGTCGCGGGCTTGGTGGTTTTCGACGACTTGGACGAGTGCTTCTTCGACTTGGAATGCGACATTGCGCCCGACGCCTGCATGTCGCCGCCCTCGCGCGTCGATGCATTCGCGCCGGCGTCGGTGCTCGGGCTGTTGCCGGCGGGCCCACCGCCAGCGCCACCGCCCGCGCCGCCCGCGCCTTGTGCGACCGCAACCGAGGAAGCCGCAAGCAATGTGGAAATAAGCAGTGCCTTTCTGATCTTCATGACTGTTCTCCTGTCGGGATGGAAGCGAAATAGAAGCGGATTGCGCACACAAGCGCGCCGCGTGCGCATGCCTCGTCAGAAGTTCAGCAAGGGGTGTGCCTCAGGATTTCAACGCTTCAAGGTTCGCAAGCCACGAGCGCGTGCAGCTCCGCAATGTCGAACGGCTTCGCCAATATGGCCACGCCGAGGCGCCGTGCGCGTTCGAGTTCATCGGCATAGCCCGTCATTAACGCGATCTTCTGCGAGGGCCATGCGCTGCGCACTTTCTCGGCAAGGTCGATGCCGTTGAGCTTGCCCGGCATCTGGATGTCCGAGAGCACGAGTTCGAAGCGCTCGCCGCCAGTCAGCACGTCGAGCGCCTGATCGGCGGTGGGCTCGTGCCGCACTTCGCAGCCGAAGGTTTCGAGCACCGCTGCGACGCCCGCCGCGACGTCCTCGTTGTCTTCCACGAGCAGCACCATGCCCGCGTGCCGCAGCGCTGGCTGCTCGGCCACTTCCTCATTCACGGGACGCGTCTGGCGGCGTTCGCGATAGCGCGGCAGGTAAAGCCTTACCGTTGTGCCGCTGCCGGGCACGCTGTCGATCTTCGCGGTGCCGCCCGCCTGTTCGCACATCGACAGAACCTGCGCCAGCCCGAGGCCCGCGCCGGAACCGCTCAGCTTCGTGGTAAAGAGCGGCTCGAAGGCGCGCCGCGCGACCGATTCGGGCATGCCTTCGCCGTCGTCGGAACATGCGATCAGCACGTATTCGCCATCGGGCAACAAGGTATCGCTGCCGACGAGCCGGTTGTTCTGGCAACGAATCACGAAGCGTCCGCCGCGCGGCATCGCATCTCGCGCATTCACCGCGAGGTTCATGATCGCGAGTTCGAGGTCGGTCGGATCGGCGAGCACTTCCCACACATCGTCGACGATGCTGAGCGCGAGCACGATGTGGTCGCCGAGCGCCGCCTCGACGAGCGGCGCCGCGCCCGGCATCCACTTCCTGAGATCGATCGGCTCCTGTTTTAGCGGCTGTTTCTTCGCGACGCTCAGCAGCCGCCGCGTCAGCGATTCGGCCGTCGCGGTGGCGCGCTGCACCGCGGTCATTTCCTTTTCGAGGTTGTTGTAGCGCTTCATACGCGCAAGCTCGATGTTCGCCGAGACGACCATCAACAGATTGTTGAAATCGTGCGCCACGTTGGCGACCAGGTTCCCGAGCGCGCCCATGCGCTGCAATTGCCGGCTGGATGCTTCCGCCGAGAGCCGCATCGCGACCTCGCCCTGCCAGCGCTCCCACGCAACGCGCTCGCCATCGAGTTGACGCAGCGAATAAAGCACCAGTATCCAGATCGCGATGCACGGCACCGCGGTCAACGCGGCGATCACCATGAAGTGCCGGCGCCAGACATCGACGATGGAGCCCGTTGAATACGCGCTCGACACATAGAGCGGGTAATCGCCGACGCGGCGAAACGCGACAAGCCGCTCGCCGCCATCCACCGGCGATTTGACGCGCACGTGGCCGGACAACTGCTTGTCGCGCAACGCGGCGGCAAACGCATCCGCCGTAGTCGCCGTCGCACCTACCGGCCACGGAGGATAGCGGACCAGCAAATTGCCGTCCTGGCGGTATAGGGCCAACGCGAGCGAAGGGTCGCCATTGGTGAGCTCACGATAAAAGTGCGAGAAGTACTCGTTGCGCAACGCGACCGACACCGCGCCGAGGAACCGGCCCTCCGCATCGGTGCGCGCGACGGTCGTGTTGAACACATCCGTTTGCGATAGCGGGCCAAACATCGGCAGCGAGAAGTAAGGGTGCGGGCGCATCGCTCGCGCGGCAACAAAGTCTTCGCGGTCCCCAATTGAAATGCGCGCAGCCGGATACGCGCGGCTCGACACCAGCAGATCGCCGTTCACGCCGATCAAATTGATCGACGCTACTTGCGGAAAGTCTCCGCCGATTTCGCGCAGACTCCGATGCAATTGCGCGTCATGCGCGCGAAGCTGCGCGTCGTCCTCGTCACCGATCAGTTCGACGATGCGCGACGCCATCTGCTGATTCAGATCGAGCACCTTGACGGCCTGCTCCTCGGTCACGCGTACCAGCCGGTCGATCACGTCGTTTGAATCGGCGATACGGCGCTGGTAGTCGAAATAGCCGTATCCCGCGAGACAGGCAAGAGGAAACAGAATGGAAACTGCAAGCACGACAAGAAGCACACGCCGCGTTGCGGCGAAGTTGCGCGACGGCATTGGGAAATCGACGGCGACTCGCTCCGCACGCTGCACGGCCAACGTCTCCAGTTAAAGATCACGAGAGGTCTGAGATTCGTCGCACGTATCGTGCCCCTAAGTGGTCGTGCGCTATTTCCTGGAAGGAATCTACCGCAATTTCCGGCCATCCACATAGCACCGCGCGAAGAATCGACAATGTTTTCGCCTGCGTTCGTCTGGCCAGAGGTCGGGCACAGCAATTGCTCGTTCCGAGAACCGTGCCCTCTCTCTTTGACACGCCGCGTCGGCGCGCGACTCCGCCGCGCGCTGTCCTGCTATACGCCCAAGGAACGCGCATGCCTACGACTGCCCGACACGTGGCTCAGCTCTCGCAATTGCGCGAGGATCGGGCACAACGCGTCGTCGTGGATGACGAGAAGATTCTGCTGGTCCGCGACGGCGACACCGTGCGTGCGTACTCCGCCGACTGTCCGCACGCGGGAGGACCGCTCGAAAAAGGCGCGCTGTGCCGCGGCAGGATCGTTTGCCCCTGGCACAAGGGTACGTTCGACGCCGCGACCGGCACGGTGCTGGAGCCGCCGCCGCTGGTGCCGCTCGAACGCTACGCGGTGATCGTGGACGGCGACGACGTCATGGTCACGCCCGAAAAGCTGCCGAACGAAACAGAGCCTTCCCGCACAGAGAAGCCGCACTTCGCGGTGGTCGGCGCAGGCGCGGCAGGCGCCGCAGCTTGCGCGGCGCTGCGCGAGTCCGGCTTTACTGGACGCATCACGCTGATCGGCGACGAAGCGCACGCGCCCTACGACCGTACGTCGCTCAGCAAGTTTGTCCCATCCGCCGAAATGTCCCCCGCCGATGTGCCGCCGCTACTCGCCGCTGACTGGTTCGGACAGCACGGCGTGGAGCGGATCGTCGCGAAAGTGGTGCGCCTCGATGTTCCGAAGCGCACCGTTCATCTGCAAACCGGCGGGGAGCTGACTTACGACACAGCGTTGCTCGCCACCGGCAGTGTGCCGAAAGTCCCATCGATTCCTGGCTGCGAACTCGGCGGCGTGTACGTGCTGCGCCATCTCGACGACGCCGCTGCAATCGTCGAGGCGCTTGGCGACGGGCCGGCCGACGGATTCGCCAGTGAGACCGCCGCTACCGCCTCCACCCAGGTAGCGATTCTCGGCAGCAGCTTCATTGCACTTGAAACCGCTGCCGCGCTGCGCAAACGCGGCGTGCAGGTCAACGTTATTTCTCCGGACAAAGTGCCTTTCGCAAAGCAGTTCGGCGAACGGGTGGGCGCGATGTTCCGCGCGCTGCACGAAAGCAATGGCGTTAAGTTTCATCTGGGAACGAAGGTCGCTTCCCTCGAAGGGGAAGAAGGCAGCGTGCATGAAGTGATGCTGGAAGGCGGCGAGCATATTGCCGCCGACGTGGTGCTGTTAGGCACAGGCGTTGCGCCCGCCACCGGTTTTATCGAAGGACTGCCGCTGCATAAGGATGGCGGCGTGATCGTGAATGCCGGCATGCAGGCGGCGCCCGGTCTCTATGCCGCCGGCGATATCGCGGTCTTTCCGCTGCGCGAGAACGAGGAGCCGCTACGCATCGAACATTGGCGCGTCGCGCAGCAGCACGCGCGCATTGCCGCTGAGAACATGTGCGGCGCACGCAATCGCTACAGCGGTGTGCCGTTTTTCTGGACCTATTACTTCGGCAAGACCTTCGAATATCTCGGCCACGCTAGCGAGTGGGATGAACTGCTTGTCGATGGCGACCTGGATCGCCACGAATTTGCTGCGCTATATGTGAAAAACGACGAGGTTCTCGCCGTGCTTGCCTGCGAACGCGACGCGCAAACGGCGCGCTTGATCGATGCAATGCGCCGCGGCCCGCTTACGCGCGCAGACGCATTGCAAATCGTCGGGCGCGAGTCGTGCGGGAGAGGCTAACGCGTGGCCGCCTGTCGTTCGCTTATCGTTCGCCTGGCGTTCCCCCCTCGTACGCTTATGTTCGCCTATCTTTCACTTACCGTTCAACCCTACACGCCGATGTAAAAAACGCCCCACGTGGGCCGCGCGAACGGGTAGCTGTCCCGCGCATCACATTTATTAGCCGAAGGAGAAACGTCATGCCAGACCCCAAGGAACAACATCCGAACGCCGACAAGACGGAGAAGCAGATCGACAAGGAAGTCGAAGATACTTTTCCGGCGAGCGACCCGCCCTCCACCGGCGGCACGACGAAAATCGTGACCGACGACGAAGACACGTCATCGGAAGACGAAGCTACCGGCAAGTAAGGGCCGCCGCCAACGAACAACGCCCGGACGTGAAAGCGCCGGGCGTTTTTTTGTCGAGAGGCTTTTAGGCGCTCGCAACCGCGAGCGATTCCGAACTCGTCTTGCTGCCGCATGCGCGGCAAGCGGCTAGCATCTCCTGCAACGAAGTGACATAGCATTCCGCGCCCATTGCGTTTTGCAGATCGACGCTCCACTTCTCGAAATCCTCACGCGCCCACAGTCCGACGATGATCGACACCTTCGGCAAGCGCGCGCGAATGCGCCGCACCATATAACGCAAATGGGAGGGAATGCCGTCGATCTGCAAGTAGACGATGCAGACGATGCCCACGTCGTCGGCGTCCATCTGGTCGATCGACGCACGCGAAGCAGCCTCGTGCGGCAGCGCGCGTGCCGCGAAGCCGTGCTTGCCGAGCAACTGCAACAGGATCGTGGTCGCGAGCGGATCGAGCGGTCCGCGTCCAGGCATACACAACACGCGGGCATGCGCGGCGTGCTGCGTTTCTCTCGCGCGCTCCAGCGCGTTTTCAGCGGCCTCTTCGGGACGCTCTTCGCGCGGCTCTTCGGCGGCGCCATGCGAAGCCTGATTCGCAAACAACGCGTGCGTTTCCCCCGATAAGACCGGCAAGTTGCGCGACGGCGCGACCGGTCCGACATCCCGGCTATCCTCTGCTCCCGCGAACCGCAGCGGCTGCTCGTCCGCATAACTGTCGAGGCCATCGACCAGATCGTTGGTGGTGGACTCGATGCGCGCGAGCTGCGCCGCGGTGACGCTGCCGCGCACGACATCGTTGGCGGCGAGTTGCAGGCCCTTGATCGTCACCTCGTCGTAGTATGCCGACAGCGAACGCTCACGCAGCAGCAACTCCGCTTGCGCGATGGCTTCGTCGGGATCGCCCGCGAGCGCACGTTGATAGAAATTTTCGACGGGCGTGAGCGCGGGCTGGTCGCCCAGCATCACGTCGAGAAATTCCAGACGCCGGATATGCCGGCCGAGCACGAGCAGGCAGAGGGTCAACGGCGTCGACATGATCAAGCCGATCGGCCCCCAGATCCAGCTCCAGAAGATCGCGGCCACGACCACCGAAAACGGCGAGAGCCCGGTGCTGCGTCCGTAAAGCAGCGGCTCGACCACTTGGCCCACCAGCAGTTCGACGGTCACGAAGAGCGCGATGCACCAGACTGCCATATCCCAACCGGGACTCACCGCGGCTGCGAGCGCGGTCGCAAGACCGCCTGCAATCCAGATGCCGACGTAGGGCACGAGCCGCAGCAAGGCGGCGAGAATGCCCCACAGAATCGGACTCGGCACGCCGATAAAAAAAAGCCCCGTACCGATAGCGACCCCGAGCGCCGCATTCAATCCGAGTTGCGAAACGAAGTAACGGCTCAAGCGTCGCGCTGCTTCGTCCATCACGGTGGTGGTGCGATGCAGGTCGCGCGAGCCGAACAGGCGAATCGCACGGTCGCGCAAATCATCGCGTTGCAGCAGGATCACGACCATCACGACGAACACGATAAACGCCGTCTCGAGCGGACTGATGGCCGGCGACAACACACGGCGCGCGAGTTCCAGCGGTGTCGGCACCGGCTCGCGCACTTCTACAGGTACCGCAGCGGATGCGCGGCCATCGGCAGAAGACGCGTCGTGTCGCGGCGCGGGTTGCGTCGGCTCGACGGTAGCGCGTTGCAGCGCCTGGCCGGCGGCTTTGGCGAAGCGGTCGAGCTTGCCGACGGTCAGCGTATGCGCGGCTTCTATCTTCCGCTCGATAGTCGCCTGATAGCGCGGCATGCCGGCGGCGAGCTCCGTCAACTGCATCGTAATTACCGCGCCGAGCACGCCGATCACCGACACCGATATCAGCACCGCGGCGAAGACCGACGCGACGTGGCCGAGCCTGAGGCGCCCCAGCGACTTCACAAGCGGCGCGACGAGAAAGCTCAGCATGATCGCGAGCGTCATGGGAATCAGAACGGCTCGCGCGAAGTATAGGCACGCGACAAAACCGGCGCCCGCGCCGAGCGCGATCAGCGCGTCGAGACCGAACGCGGCAGGCGGCGCGTCGATGCGCGTGGGAGGCCTGCCGCGCGACGGTTCGGGGACGTCCTTCATTGCGCTATGTGCTGATCGTTATTGATTGTGGCGCTCCTTTAGTGCTCCCTTTCATGTGTCTATTTTTTTGGCTCTTCTGCAATCGGCCCGCTTTCCACTGGCGGCGCTTCCTTCTCGATCTCGCTGCGGGCCTGCTCCCAATACTCGTCCGGTGTGCCCTTCGGCTCCGACGCGTGTTCCCACAGGTAATAAGCGCGCATGCGAATCTGTTCCTCCTGAGAGGTCTGCTCCTGTTCCATTTGATCACCTACGGTTAAGGTCTCGCGGATGCCGACATGGCGAAGGCCGCGCACAACGATCTGCATGCGCGCGGCCATCATCGGTAGAGCAATTGCTATTCCTGCTTACGTCGCAGGCGGGGCTTCACTTTCGTCCGAGGTGAGTTGCTCCTCGAGCCGGTCGAACACGCGTTGCGTCGCGCGGCTCGGCGCTTCGAGCGCGAACAGCAGCAGTGAGCGCGCAGTGACCTGATAGTCGTCGCCAGCACTGAACTGAGGCAACTCTGGGCGCACCGGCATGTTGGTGTCGAGCAGACAAGTCCAGCGCTCACCTTCGGGCACGTCGGGCAACGTGAAATTGACGACGTCGTGATGCGCGTTCAGCACCAGCAACAAGGTCGCGTCCGATGCGGGCCGGCGAATGCCGCTCGCCTGCGCGCGGCCGTCGATCACGAGGCCGAAGCAGCGCATCGACGGATCGGCCCATTGCTCAGGCGCGAGATCGGCGCCGTCAGGCGAGAGCCAACGCGCGTCGGTGACGTCGAGCGCCTCGTTGTATTCGCCCGTGAGAAAGCGGCTGCGACGCAGCACCGGCAAGCGGTGACGCAGCGTGGTCAGGTTTCTCACGAACTCGGTCAGCGCACGGCCGTCGTCGTCGATGCCGTCCCAATCCACCCAGCTGATCTCATTGTCCTGGCAATAAGCGTTGTTGTTGCCCTTCTGCGTGCGGCCGAATTCATCGCCCGCGAGAATCATCGGCGTGCCTTGCGAGAGCAGCAATGTGGCGAGCAGATTGCGTTTCTGACGCTCGCGTTGCTGACGGATCTCGGGGTCGTCGGTCGGACCTTCGACGCCCATATTCCACGACTTGTTGTCCGAGTGACCGTCCTTGTTGTCCTCGCCGTTCGCCTCGTTGTGCTTGTCGTTGTATGAGACGAGATCGTTCAGCGTGAAGCCGTCGTGCGCAGCGATGAAGTTCACGCTGGCCCACGGACGCCGGCCGCGATGATTGAACTTGTCGCCGGAGCCGGTCAGGCGCGTCGCGAGATCGGCGACCATGCCCTCGTCGCCCTTCCAGTACGCGCGCACGGTGTCGCGAAAGCGGTCGTTCCATTCGGCCCATCCGGGCGGAAAGCCACCCACCTGATAGCCGCCGGGACCGCAATCCCACGGCTCCGCGATGAGCCGCACGCTGGAGAGAACCGGGTCTTGCCGGCAACTGTCGAGAAAGCCGCCGCCTTCGTCGAAGCCATGCGGCTCGCGGCCGAGAATAGTCGCGAGGTCGAAGCGGAAACCGTCGACCTTCATCTCCGTCACCCAGTAACGCAGGCTGTCGGTCACCATCTGCAGCACGCGCGGATGCGAGAGATTCAGCGTATTGCCGGTGCCCGTATCGTTGATGTAATAGCGCGGCTCATCGGGCATCAGGCGATAGTACGACGCGTTGTCGATGCCCTTGAACGAGAGCGTCGGCCCACGTTCGTTGCCTTCGGCGGTGTGGTTGTACACCACGTCGAGAATCACTTCGAGGTTCGCGTTATGGAAACTGTCCACCATTCCCTTGAACTCGCTGACCGACTCGGTCGACGAAGCAAAGAATCGCGGGTCGGCTGCAAAGAAGCCGATTGTGTTGTAGCCCCAGTAATTCGTCAGGCCCTTGTCCAGCAGATAGCTGTCGTTGACGAAAGTCTGGATCGGCATCAGTTCGACCGAGGTTACGCCGAGGCTCCTGATGTAATCGATCACCGCTTTCTGCCCGAGCCCCGCGAAAGTGCCGCGCAGATTTTCCGGCACTTGCGGATGGCGTTTCGTGAAGCCGCGCACATGCGTTTCATAGAAGATCACGCGGTCCCACGGCAGCGGATTGCGCTCGGGATGAGCCCATGAAAATGTGGCGTCCACGACCTTGCATTTCGGCACGAACGGCGCGCTGTCGCGCTCGTCGAACGACAGGTCCGCATCTTCGGAATCGAGCGTATAGCCGAAGATTTCAGGCGCCCATTTCAATTCGCCGATGTGCGCCTTTGCATAAGGATCGAGCAGCAGCTTGTTCGCATTGAAGCGATGACCCTTCTCGGGCTCGTACGGACCATGCACGCGGTAACCGTACACCGCGCCGGGTTTCAGATTAGGCACGAACACGTGCCAGACCTCGTCGGTATATTCCGGCAGTTCTATGCGCTCGATTTCATGCTGACCCGTTTCATCGAATAGACACAGTTCGACTTTGGTCGCGTGCGCCGAGAAGAGTGCGAAGTTCACACCGTTTCCGTTCCATGTCGCGCCGAGCGGAAAAGGCGTGCCTTCCGCGATGCGGGTGGAGTAATTGGCCGGGGATGACATAGGGATTCCTGTGAGAAGCAAAGGGCGCTCGCGCGCGTTTCCAGTGTAGGCAATATGAAGAGCAGGCTCGCTCGTGTAGCAATCCCCAGGCCCGCGCCTTTGCAGCGATGCCCGCGCGGCACGGAATTTGCGGTAACGGCTTTGAAAGCTGACTGGACGCGCCGGATCGGCGCCACATGCATAACAAGGAGAAACGATCATGCGAAGCACGCAATCGAGACCGCTGCTTGCAGCGGCACTGCTCGTCGGCACTCTCTTCTCGTACGGCAACGCTCACGCTCAGGGCGCACCGCAATCGATCACCGAGAGGCGTACCGACGTGGTCCAGCTTGCGAGCGGCTACCGCGCGTCGAAGCTCGCAGGGGCCGATGTCTTCAACAAGAACAAGGACACCATTGGAACGGTCGACGATCTGATCGTCTCGCCAGGCGGCGACCGCGGCACCTACGCGATTCTGTCGGTGGGCGGTTTCCTCGGCATGGGCAAGCATCTCGTGGCAGTTCCGTTCAACGATCTGCAGATCACGAACCGTCGCGTGGTTCTGCCCGAGGCAACTAAAAAGTCGCTAGAAGCGCTGCCTGAATTCAAATACGCCGACTGACGCCGCGTTTCGCGGTGCTCCGGTCCACTGATACGCCGATACGCGGCGTGAGGACGATGAGCGCAGCGCAATGAACGGAGCGGAGCGCGGCTAACGAACCCCGCTCCGCATTCATGTGTTTCTGTTCACCTCGCTGCGCGCTCCAACCGGCATTCACGCGAACAGCTTGTCCAACGTAATCGGCAAGTCCCGCACGCGCTTGCCGGTTGCATGCCAGATCGCGTTGCTCACGGCCGCCGCCACGCCGACCACGCCGATCTCACCCACGCCCTTCGCGCCGAGCGGATTGACGATATCGTCGTGCTCCTCGACGAACAGCACGTCTATATCGTGAATATCCGCGTTGACCGGCACGTGATATTCGGCGAGGTTGTGGTTCATCTGTCGGCCTATGTCGTGATCGAACTGCCCTTCCTCGTGCAGCGCCATGCTGATGCCCCACACCACGCCGCCTGCCACCTGACTCGCCGCGGTCTTTGGATTGACGATGTGACCGGCGGCCACCGCGCTCACCACGCGTGTCACGCGCACGGTGCCCAGCGCCTCGTCCACGCGCGCTTCGACGAAAATCGCCGAATGCGTGCCCATCGAATACGCCTGCTGCTTTTCGTGCGGCTTCACGCTCGCCTGTTCTTCGAGCGCTTCGAGTCCGGCGCGCTCAAGCAGTGCGTCGATCGCGATTACGTCTTCCTTGCCTGAGCCGCATACGATCTGCTTGCCCATGCGCCTGATGTCCTCGCGGGCGACAGCCGCGAATCGTGTGCCGCCATGTTGCCGCGCTAGCTCGACGAGACGGTTATGCAACCGCTTGCACGCGACATCGACTGCGCTGCCCACCGACGACACAGTCCACGATCCGCCTTCGATCGGCGCCTCTGGCAAGCGCGTATCGCCGAGTTCGAACACGACGTCGTGAAGCGGCACACCGAGCGCGTCCGCCGCGATCTGCGTCATCGCGGTGTAAGTGCCGGTGCCGATATCGGCGGTCGAGCTCGACACAGTCACGCGGCCGTCACGCGTAAGCACCGCGCGCGCCGACGCTTCGTTTTGCATCGCGTCCCAAGCACCCGTCGCCATGCCCCAGCCGATCAGCTCCGTGCCCTCGCGCCGCGCGCGGGGCGCAAGCGGCCGCCTGTCCCAACCGAAACGCGCCGCGCCTTCGCGATAGCATTCGCGCAGCGCCTTGCTCGAGAACGGCAGATTCTTGTTGCCATCGCGTTCCGCGTAGTTGATGAGGCGCAGTTCGAGCGGGTCCATCTGTAACGCCTCGGCCAGTTCGTCCATCGCCACTTCCAGCGGAAAAAGGCCTTGTGCGGCGCCCGGTGCACGCATGTCGGCGGGCGTCGGCACATCGAGCCTCGCGACCTTGTAGCCGAGCGTCACGTTTTCGCATTGATAAAGTTGACCGGCCCAATTCACCACCACGTCACAGTAGTCCTCATATTGGGAGGTCTCGGACACTGCTTCGTGAATCACTGCCTGCAACCTGCCGTCGGCACCGGCGCCGAGCGCGACGCGCTGAATGGATTGCGGACGATGCGCAAACGTAAACATTTGCTGGCGCGTCAACGTCACCCGCACTGGCCGCTTGAGTTCGAGCGCCGCCATGACCGCGAGTGCGAGGTGATACTGCGGCCTGAGCCCGGAGCCGAATGCGCCGCCCACGAATGGCGAGACAACTTGCACCTCGTCATCGCTCAAGCCGAACACAGCGGTCAGATACGACTTCGTGTTGACGACCCCCTGGGTCTTTTCGTACACGGTCAAATGACCGTGGTCGCCAGGCACGACCGTGCAACCGTGCATTTCCATCGGATTGTGATATTCGGCGGGTGTGCTGTAGAACGCATCGACACGCGCCACGGCGCTTGCCAACGCGGCATCCGCGTCGCCGCGCGGCGCGGGCGGCGGGTCGAAGCCGCCCTTCTCCGTCGACGGCGGCACGGCATCCATGAGCACCTCGCCCATATCCGTGCGATGCGGCGCCGACTCATAGCGCACGTCCACGAGCGACGCCGCATGACGCGCGAGTTCGAGCGACTGCGCGAGCACGAGCGCCACCGGCTGGCCGCTGTACCACACGCGGTCGTCCCATAGCGGCCTGAGCGGGCTGCCGCCGGGCGCGACCTTATCCTTGTAGGGTTTGTCCTCGCGAGGCAATTCGGGGCGATTCAGATACGTCAGCACATGCAGCACGCCCGGTAGCGCAAGCGCGGCGGATGAATCGATCGACACGATGCGCCCCGCCGCAATCGTGCTCGATACGACAAAGCCGTACGTGAGCCCGTTCGCGGTGAAGTCGGCCGCGTACTGCGCGGCGCCGGTTACCTTCAGCCTGCCGTCGACGCGCTTGTGCGGCACGCCGCTCGCGCGCAGTGCCGGCAAAGTCTCGATACGGTTCATAGCGCCGACTCCTCGAACGAACGTTGCCTTGCGATCAGAAATGCACGCTCGATGGCGCGCGCCGTCAATTCGATCTTGAACGCGTTGCCCCGGCGGCCCTGCGCGTCGCGCAGCACATAGGTGGCGAAGTTGCGCACGGTGTCGACGTTCAGTGTCTTGCCGCGCAGCGATGCTTCAGCATCCCTATTGCGCCAGGGCTTGTGCGCGACGCCGCCTAGCGCGCAATGCGCATTCATGATGATGTCGCCGTCGAGCTCCAATCCCAGCGCGACGGAGACAAGCGCAAACGCATACGACGCCCTGTCGCGCACTTTCACGTACGCGTGATGCTCGGCGAAGCCCTGCTTTGGCAACTCGACTGCGGTAATCACTTCGTCGTCGCGCAAATTCGTATCGATGTGCGGCGTGTCGCCGGCCAAGCGGTGGAAATCGGCGAACGGCAGCACGCGCGCGCCGTCGGGCCCCGATAGGTGAACCGTTGCATCGAGCGCAGCCAGGGCCACGCACATGTCGGAAGGATGAACGGCAATGCAGTGTTCGCTCGCGCCGAGGATCGCGTGCATCCGGTTCACGCCTTCCATCGCCGGGCAGCCGGTGCCGGGTTCGCGCTTGTTGCAGCGCGTGCCCGCATCGTAGAAATAGAGGCAGCGAGTGCGCTGCAACAGATTGCCGCCAACGCTCGCCACATTTCGAATCTGCGGCGAAGCGCCCGCGAGAATCGCCTTGGACAACAACGGATAGCGCGAAACGATCGCGGCGTCGTAAGCGGCCGCGCTGTTGGTCACGAGCGCGCCGATCTTAAGTCCGCCCGCCGCGGTCGGTTCGATCTCTCTGAGCGGCAAACGGTTGATGTCGACCACGACCTGCGGATGCGCGACGTTCTCGCGCCACAGGTCTACCAGATTGGTGCCGCCCGCGATAAACGCAGCGGCCGGGTTCGCGCGATGCTGTTCGATGGCTTGCGGCACTTCGCTCGCACGCATATACGAGAAGCGATTCATGACCGCGCTCCTTTATCCGCAAACTCACCTACATCGAGAATCGCCGCGACGATGCTAGTGTAGGCACCGCAGCGGCACAGGTTGCCGCTCATCAGTTCGCGCACGTCGGCGGCCGTTTTCGCGTGGCCTTCCTCGAGCATCGCCACGGCTGAACAGATTTGCCCCGGCGTGCAATAGCCACACTGAAACGCGTCATGATCGATGAAAGCCTGTTGAACCGGATGCAACGCCTCGCCGTTCGCGAGTCCTTCGATTGTCGTAATCGACGCACCGTCGTAAACCACCGCAAGCGCGAGACAGGTATTGATACGTTGACCACTCACAATGGCGGTGCACGCGCCGCATTGTCCGTGATCGCAGCCCTTCTTCGTGCCGCTCAAATGGCAGTGTTCGCGCAGCAAATCGAGAAGCGACGTCCAGGCTTCCACGTCGAAGTGGTGCTTTTTTCCGTTGATGTCGAAGCTCACCGACACGCGTTGAACGTCGCCAGGCGCGACATCCAGCGGCGTGTCCGCAATGGGTGTATTCATGGGATTTTCTCCTGACGATGGGTCACGCACAGCGAGCGCAAGAACGAATTACTTACGCGCGCAAGCCGTGTGCCAGCAGGATGGGTTGTGCCGCCGCAAGGCGAACTATCGCAGTCCTGCGTCGACTTAATGTGTGAGGCGTTCTGCGGCACCACTGCTTACGCTTGAGCAGGCAACCAGGGGTGCCTTCTACATTCAATCAATATGCCTAAATAATCGGCGAGCCGCCCGTGACCGCGATCGTCGCGCCTGAGATGTAACTGGCTTCGTCGGAAGCCAGCATCACGTAGGCCGGCGCGAGTTCGGCCGGCTGTCCGGGTCGCTTCATGGGCACTTGCTGGCCGAATTTTTCGACCTTTTCCGGCGGCATCGTCGACGGAATCAGCGGCGTCCAGATCGGTCCCGGCGCCACGCAGTTGGCGCGAATGCCCTTTTCTGCCAGCAGTTGCGCGAGCCCGCCCGTGAAGTTCTGAATCGCGCCCTTGGTCGTCGCGTACGCAAGCAAGCCAGGGTTCGGATGGTCCGCATTGATCGACGTCGTGTTCACAATGGCGGCGCCTGGTTTCATATGCTTGACCGCGGCGCGCGTGATCCGGAACATCGCGCCGATGTTGGTATCGAATGTCTTGTCCCACTCCTCGTCGGTAATCTCGTCGATCGAGGGGTAGGTCATCTGATACGCGGCGTTGTTCACGAGCACGTCGAGCCGGCCGAAAGCCTCGACCGCTTTGTCGACAATCGCGTTGCAATGCGCCCGGTTCGTGATGTCGCCAGGCATGAGCACCGCTTTGCGGCCTGCCTCTTCGACCCAGCGCGCGGTTTCGCGTGCGTCGTCGTCCTCGTTCAGATAGGCGATCAGTACGTCCGCGCCTTCGCGCGCGAAGGCGATGGCGACTGCGCGGCCGATGCCGCTGTCGCCGCCGGTGATGATCGCCGCCTTGCCAGCGAGGCGTCCCGAGCCCTTATACGATTTCTCGCCGTGATCGGGTTGAGGCTGCATCGGCGCGGTGCGGCCGGGAGTCTGATCCTGCTGCTGCCCTGAGAACGGTGGCGTGGGACGTTGTGTGTCGCTCATACGACCTCCAGAATGCTGATGAACATGTGCGGCGTGCAAAACGCACGGCTTGCAACACGTTTAGCAACCCCCGGGCCCGCATGTGGCGCGGCTTTCTGGTGCATCGCTAACAACCCACATCGACAACCCACATCGACAACCCGCGTCGGCAACCCCGCAGTTTTTTCAAACCTCGCGCATGCTTTACGGCGGCCCCGCTGCATGCAGCGCCGCGGCCGATTCCAGCACGCGCAACAGAAGCTCGGGCGTCAACGGTTTCGCGCAGTGCGCGTCGAAACCGACAGCGCGGGCGCGCGCACGGTCGTCACGCGAAGCGAATGCCGTACACGCCACAAGCAGCATATGCGCGGTCGACGGATGCGCACGCAGACGCCGCGCAAGTTCAAAGCCGTCGAGCCCCGGCATCTTGATGTCGAGAACCACGGCGAACGGCTGCCACTCGGACGCCATATCGCATACCGCATGCGGATCTTCCAGCGCCCGGCATTCGAATCCATCCGCGTTCAACAGCATTTGCAGCGCGTCCGCGGCTTCGCGATAGTCGTCCACCACCAGCACGCGACGGTGCGAGGCCATCGCATACTGGATGGGCCGCCATACGACCACGTCTTCACTGTCGTCGAATCGGTTGTCGAGCCTCACTACGTTCTCCCTGATTCCTGCGCGCGCCGCATCACGGCATCCGCCGCACGGTTGCAAGATTCGCTCCCGCGCAGCGCCGCGTCATTCATTACATTTCTGGATGGGCCGCGATCAGCCAGCGGCGCTGTATGTGGTCTATCTGTTGCGAATGCGTCGTTGCCGATGCGTCGTATTGATTGGCCGGCTATTCGTTAGTGCGAGGGTTACGCCGCACGATCGTCGATGAAACCCTTCAGCATCGCAAGCGTGTCGGCGTCGTCGATATGCTTGTCCGTGCGCCAGCGCAGCATGCGCGGGAACCGCACGGCCACGCCGGACTTGTGGCGCGCACTCGCCTGAATGCCTTCGAAGCCGATTTCGAATACGAGCGTCGGCGTCACGCTGCGCACCGGTCCGAACTTCTCGATCGTAGTCTTGCGCACGATGGCGTCAACCTGGCGCATTTCCTCATCGGTAAGACCCGAATACGCCTTTGCAAACGGCACGAGTGTGCGTACGCCGTTGGCTTCGTCCCAGACCGCGAACGTGAAATCAGTGTATAGGCTCGCACGGCGGCCATGTCCGCGTTGCGCGTAAACCAGTACGGCGTCGACCGCATAGGGATCGATTTTCCATTTCCACCACGTGCCTGATGCTTTCGTGCGGCCAACACCGTACATCGAGCCCCGGTCCTTGAGCATCAAACCCTCGACGCCGCGCGCGCGGCTCTCTTCGCGTAGCGCTGCCAGGGCGCGCCAGTCAGCGCCCGCTACGAGCGGCGATACACGTAGCAGCTCGCGTGCAGGCATGCTGTCGAGCGATACGGCCAGCGCATCCAGACGCGCGCGCCGCCCGGCGAGCGGCGTCATGCGCAAATCTTCGCCGTGAGCTTCGAGCAGATCGTATGCAACCAGTGCGGCGGGCGAATCCGCGAGAATTCTTTTCGTCAGCGTCTTGCGCGCAATGCGCGGTTGAAGACGCGCGAACGGCAACGGCGCAGCGGCGCCAGGCTCCCACGCGAGAATTTCACCGTCGATCACGAAGCCGTCCGGCAAGGCCTCGCCAAGCGCGGCCACTTCCGGAAAGCGATCGGTGATCAGATCCTCGCCGCGCGACCACAACCACACACGTCCGCCGCGTTTGACGAGCTGTGCGCGTATGCCGTCCCACTTCCATTCGATCAGCCAGCGCGACGGATCGCCGAGCGTCTCAGGATCGGCCTGCAACGGATGCGCGAGAAAGAACGGATACGGCAAGCCCAGATCGCTGTCGTGCCGCTGCGTCGATTGCTGTTCATCTGCGTTCGCGACCTCGGGCGCCTCGGGCGCGATCAGACGCAGATAGCGCGCCGCGTCCGGCTTCTGCCGCGAATCGGTCCATCCGACCATGCGCTGAGCGATCCGCTTATGGTCGACGCCGGCAACTTCCGCGAGCGCGCGCACGACCAGCTGCCGCGCAACGCCGACGCGAAAACCTCCGCCAATCAGCTTCGTGAGCAGAAAGCGTCCGCTCCAGTCGAGTTCGTCCCAATAGCTGAACAGACGCGTGCGCAATTCTTCCGGCGCAACACCGCGCAAGCTCAGCACACGCTGCTCGATCCATTGCGTGAGCCCGAGTTCGGAACTGCGTTGTGCGGGCGGCAAAATATGCGCGATGGTTTCCGCAAGATCGCCGACTGCGTGATACGACTCCTCGAAGAGCCAGGCGGGCAAGCCCGCGCGTTCGCGTGCGAATTCGGTGAGCAGGCGCGTGGGCACCGATTGCCGCGGCTTGCCGCCGGCCAGAAAGTACGACGCCCATGCGGCGTCTTCCGGCTCGGCCACCGCGAAGTAGCTCGTCAGCGCTTCGAGCTTGTCGTGCGTGGATGTGGTCGCGTCGAGCGCGGTATAAAGAGCAGCGAAGCGCTTCATGGACGGCTCGCGGTATCGTCGAGTTCATGCGCGTGCGCTTCGCTGCTCTGTGCGCGCGGTGTAGTGTCGGGCGCAACTGTCTCGCTGCCGCTAAGGCTGCCGCCCAATGCATCGGCTTCGACCGTATCGTCGCCGTATTGCGTTGCGAATGAGCCTGCTTCGAGCCCTTGCTCGCGCAGCCAGCGCACCATCGGTTCCACCGAGCCATGCGTGACGATCACGCGCTGCGCGCCCGTCGCGTGAATCGCCGTTTGCAGCGCGGGCCAATCCGCATGATCGGAAAGCACGAACCCGCGGTCCACGCCGCGTCTGCGGCGAGCGCCGCGCAAACGCATCCAGCCCGACGCGAACGCGTCGCTATAGTCGCCGAAACGTTTGAGCCACGCGCTGCCCTGCGCCGATGGCGGTGCGACGATCAGCGCCTGGCTGAACGCCGCCTTGTCTTTCGGCGCGATTTCGCTGACGAGCCGCACCGGCGGCAAACGCACGCCGGCCTCGCGATAAGCGCGATTGAGCGGTTCGACCGCGCCATGACAGAAGATCGGGCCGATGGCCGCGTCGACGCTTGCCAGCACGCGCTGCGCCTTGCCGAACGAATAGCAGAACAACACGGACGCGCGTCCTTCGGCAGCGTTATGGCGCCACCACGAATCGACGCCGTCGAACACCGTTTGCGGCGTATCCCATCGGTAGATCGGCAAGCCGAAGGTCGACTCGGTGATGAAGGTGTCGCAGCGCACGGGCTCGAATGCATCGCAGGTGGGATCGGGGTCGAGTTTGTAATCGCCCGATGCCACCCACACGCGGCCACCGTGTTCGATGCGCAATTGCGCGGACCCAAGCACATGCCCAGCCGGATGCAGCGATACGGTTACGCCATTGATGTCGAGCCGTTCACCGTATGCGAGCGTTTGCAGTGATATGTCGGGTAGGCGGGACAGCAGTACGTTTGCGCCCGCTTGCGCCGCGAGATAATGCCGATGCCCGAAGCGCGCATGATCGGAATGCGCGTGCGTGATCACAGCGCGCTGCACCGGCTGCCAGGGATCGATATAGAAGTTGCCGGGCGGACAATACAAACCCTCGGGACGCGCGACGACGAGGTCCCCCGGGCCGGCATTTGGCGCTGCGCTATTGAGTGTTGGATCGGATCCCATGTCGCAAGCGTGGAGCAAAGCCTATTCCCGAACATCCAATCGCGTGCGCGGTGTGGATTGCACAGTTTCCTAAGGGATGGCGGCGTTCTTGCTTGTCTACGTTCGAGCGCACCGATACGTGCCGCCCATCGGCGGCCCGGCAAACGCGCGTGGCGAGGCCTCATGCACTCCATCATCGATCACCGCACGCTGTATGTCGCGAAACATCCGGGCAGGTTCATCCTCGATACGCTGAAGGCGTTCCGGGCCAACCAGGGTTTGCTGCTCGCCGGCGCGGTCGCGTACTACGCGCTGCTTTCCATCGTGCCGCTGATGATCCTCATTGTCATCGCGCTGTCGCGCATCGTGCCTCAGCAAGTTCTGCTCGCCGCATTGGGGCATCTTCTGCGATGGCTCGTGCCCGGTCAATCGGGCGCGCTCGTGCGGGAGCTCGCCAATTTTCTCGCTCACCGTGCGGTGATCGGCTGGGTGCTGTTCGTCACGATGCTGTTCTTCAGTTCGCTCGCATTCACGATACTGGAAAACGCGATGTCGCTGATCTTCGTTCATCGCGTGGTGATACGGCGGCGGCATTTTTTACTTTCGGCGTTGCTGCCCTATTGCTACATCCTGTTCCTCGGCGTCGGCGCACTGATCGTCACGCTGGTTTCGAGCGGGCTCGAAGCCGTGGGTGCCGAAGGCCTCGACCTGTTCGGCCTGCACGTTTCGCTGCAAGGCCCTTCGCGCATTCTGCTGTACCTGTTGGGGCTTGCCGGCGAGATTTTCGTGCTGACGTCGATCTATATGGTGATGCCGGTCGGACGGCCATCCCTCAAACACGCGCTGTTCGGCGGCATCGTTGCTGCGGTGTTGTGGGAGATCACGCGGCATGTGCTCGTCTGGTACTTCGCGACGCTCTCGCAGGTCAGCGTGGTCTACGGTTCGCTCACGACGGCAATCGTCATTCTGTTCAGCCTCGAATGGCTCGCCACGCTGCTGCTGTTCGGGGCGCAGGTGATTGCCCAGTACGAGCGCTTCGGCATTGAGCCGCAAGGCGCGTCGAAGCAGCCGATCAAGACCGGCTGAGTCCCGGGCGCGGCGGCACGGCTGCGAGACTGCGGTAACATTCCGTCAGGTGCCGGACAGAGCGCATCCGCCGCTTCCATCCCGGCACGCTCCAGGACTCGACAATGAGCATCATCCAGCGCAACAACGTAAACATTTCCGGACGCGGCGCACGCACCGTGGTGCTCGCGCATGGCTTTGGCTGCGACCAGACAATGTGGCGACGGCTCGCTCCGTTCTTCCATGACGATTACCGCCTCGTGCTGTTCGATCACGTCGGCAGCGGATCGTCAGACCTTTGCGCATACGACGCCGACAAATACGATTCGCTGCACGGCTATGCGCGCGATCTGATCGAACTCGTCCGCGAAGTGGCCGACGAGCCGGTCGTGTTTGTCGGCCATTCGGTAAGCGCGATGATCGGCCTGCTCGCCGCCGTGCAGGTACCGCAGCTCTTCTGCGCTCAGGCGATGGTGGGTCCGTCGCCCTGCTATGTGAACGACGGCGACTACCGCGGCGGCTTCACGCGCGAAGATATCGACGACCTGCTCACCACACTGGAGAGCAATTATCTCGGCTGGTCGAGCGCGATGGCCCCCGCCATCATGGGCGCACCCGATCAGCCGGAGCTCGGCGTTGAATTGACCAATAGTTTTTGCCAGACCGATCCGCAGATCGCCGCACAGTTCGCACGCGTCACGTTTCTCTCCGATCATCGCGGCCTGCTGCCTTCGAACCCCATACCGACGCTCATTCTGCAAGCAAGCGAAGACCTCATCGCGCCGCGCGCGGTGGGCGAGTACATGCATCGCGTGATGCCCGGCAGCACGCTGCGCATCATCGAGAACAATGGTCACTGTCCGCACCTGAGCGCGCCTCGCGCGACCGCGGAGGCTATCGGCGCTTTCCTGCGGACGACGGGCTCTTAACGCAATGCAAAGCACCGACCGCTCATTGCCTTTAGCCGATGCGCTGTTCGAGCACGCCGCCTGCGGTCTCGTCGTTACGGATACCGACGGCCGCATCGTGCGCGCCAACGCGACGTTCTGCGAATGGCTCGGCCATAGCGCCGCCGACCTCATGAGCGGGATGAGCCTTCAGGACATGCTCACTGCCGGCGGCAAGGTGTTTTATCAGACGCATTGCGCGCCGCTGCTGCAGATTCAGGGCTCGGTGGCCGAGGTCAAGCTGAACATGCTGCACCGCGACGGCCGTACGGTGCCGGCGTTGCTCAATGCGGTGCGCCGCGCGCACGGCGAGCGCACCTACTTCGAAGTGGCGGTGCTGATCGTCGCCGATCGTCATAAGTACGAACAGGAGTTATTGCTCGCGAGGCGCAATGCTGAGGCGTCGGTGGCGGCGCATCAGCGGGCGCAAAGGGAATTGCAGGAAAGCCGCGACGTGCTGAGCCTCGCCATGCGCGGCGCGCGCATGGGTGCATGGTCGCACGAGCCGAAGACCGGCAGCTTCTGGTGGAGCCGCGAACTTGAAGCACTCGCGGGTTACGCCGAAGGACGCTTCGCGAATACGTCGCGCGGCTTTTTCGAACTGATCCATCCGGGCGATCTGCTTGCGCTCAACGAGGCCGTCGATCACGCGGTGCTAAGCCACGACGACTACGTCGCCGAATTCCGCTTTCTGCATGCAAGCGGCGACTGGTGCTGGATGGAAGGCCGCGGCCGCGCGACCTACGACGAACAGGGCGAGCCGTTGATGATCTACGGCCTCGGCATCGACATCACCGAGCGTAAGGAGGCGCAGACCGTGCTGCTGCGCCAGGCCGCGATTTTCGAGCACCTGAGCGATGCCATCGTTATCACCGATTTACGCGGCAATATCACCGACTTCAACGCGGGCGGCGAACGCATGCTCGGTTACCGGATGCGCGAAATTCTCGGCAAGCCGGTTTCGATCTTTCATCCGCCTGAAGACGCGCTGCGTGTTCGCCGCGAAGTGTTCGCGGGCCTCGGCGCATACGGCACGTGGCGCGGCGAGTTGCCGTTCGTGCGGCGCGACGGTTCGCGCGGGGTTTGCGAAACCGTCGTCAAACCGCTCGCCAACGCGCGCGGCGACATTTACGGCGCGGTGAGCATCAATCGTGACATTACCGAGCGACGGCACGCCGAGCAGCAACTCACGCGGCTGAATCTGGAACTCTCGAAGGCCGATCGACGCAAGGATGAATTTCTCGCAACGCTCGCGCATGAACTGCGCAATCCGCTTGCGCCGATGCGTAACGTCCTCGAAATCCTGCGCGCAAAAGAATTCAGCGACCCGCAATTGGACTGGTCGCGCGACGTGTTCTCTCGCCAATTGCAGCACATGACACATCTCGTCGACGATCTGCTCGAAGTCTCGCGCATCACGCAGGGCAAGCTCGAATTGCGCAAGCAGCGCCTGGAACTTGCACGCGCGATGCAATCCGCGATCGAATCCGCGCGTGAGACCGTGCAGGCATCCGAGCATCATCTGAGCGTGACGTTGCCCAGCGAGCCGCTTTTTCTCGACGCAGACCCGACGCGTCTTTCGCAAATGATCCTCAACCTGCTGAATAACGCGGCCAAATACACGCCGCCAGGCGGCAACATCTCGCTCACCGCACAACGCGAAGGCAACGAAGCCGTGATCGTGGTGCGAGATTCCGGCATCGGCATTCCTCGCGAACACCTGACCAGCGTTTTCGAAATGTTCTCGCAACTCGCGCCCGCGCTCGATCGCTCTCAAGGCGGACTCGGCATCGGGCTTGCGCTTGTGCGCGGCCTCGCGGAATTGCACGGCGGCACCGTGGCGGCATTCAGCGGCGGCCCTGGCGAGGGCAGCGAATTCGTAATCCGCCTGCCGTTGTCCAGTTCCGCAGACGCGCCCGCCGATGCAACGGAGCCCGAAAAGCCGCCGGCCGCCGGCCTGCGGATCGTCATCGTCGACGATAATGCGGACGCCGCCGACAGCCTCGCGATGGTGCTCGAACTGGAAGGCCACCAGGTGCGCACGGCGAGCGACGGCATCGCTGGGCTCGAACTCATCGCCCAATTCGCACCGCAGGCGGTGATTCTCGACATCGGCCTGCCGTTCCTCAATGGCTACGAAGTCGCGCGCCGCGTCCGCAGCGACTATCCGGACGCCGGCATTCGCCTCATCGCGGTAACCGGCTGGGGCCAACAGCAGGACAAGCAGACCGCCGTCGAGGCCGGCTTCGATCATCACTTCACCAAGCCGGTGGCCCCTAATGACCTGCAACGTGTGCTGAGCGGGCAGCGGATCGAATGAGCGCGCGCATGTTTGACGAAACTGGCATCACTAGCCGCCTTGCCGCGCGCGGCATCGTGCCCGATGCCAGGCAGCGCGAAGCAATTGCGGCGCTCTGCGCGTTGCCCGATTCATCGGCAAACCGTGTTGAATCGCGATATCAGGGCGTGTACTGCCACGGACTGCCCGGACGCGGCAAGAGTCTCGTGGTCGATACCGCATTCGAACTCGCGAATTGCCGCAAGCGGCGTCTGCACTTTCACGAGTTTCTGCGTGAGATGAACCGGCGCCTCGTAAACGAACCGCGTGGCGACGACCGCCTCGGCTCGGTGTCGAACCAATGGCTCGACGGCATCCAGTTGCTCTGTTTCGACGAATTCCACGTGCACGATATAGCGGACGCATTTCTGATGGCCCGCTTTCTCGACACGGCGATCAATCTCCGCACGCGCATCATGCTGACGTCGAATTACGCGCCCGACGGTCTCTTGTCCGACCCCGAGTTCCACGAGCGTTTCGCGCCGACTATCGAGCAGATCAAGCGGTACTTTCGCGTGATTCATTTCGATGGCGCGCGCGACTATCGTTTCGGCGGCGAGCAGCATGAGACGCCGCGTTCGTTCGCCCCGCTCGATGCAGCGGCTGGCCACGCGCTGCGCGAAATCTTCCTGCGCTATGAAAGCAGCGGCGCGCTCGAATCGACGAAGATCAGCGCCGCGGGCCGCCCGCTTGCCGCGCGCGCGGTGGGCGCGGCTCTGCTGTGGGCCGACTTCGAAACGCTGTGCGTAGCAAGCCGTTCTCACCTCGACTATCTGGATCTCGCCGAGCGATGGCACGGACTCATTGTCGATAACATCCATACCGAGTGGCTCACGAACGCGCATACGTTGCAGCGGCTCGTGTGGCTCGTCGACATTCTTTACGACCGCAAGCGCGCGCTCTTCATGGCATCCGACAAGCCCATTCATGCCGCGTTGTGCGGTCTCGAAGGCGCGCACGATCTGTCGAGAACGCTGAGCCGGCTCGCGGAAATGCAATCGCGCGCCTATCGCAGCGCGCTCGACGAGGCGCCGGACGCGTTTGCGCCAGGTCCATCTGAGCGCTAGCTCACCGCGTTTGCAGGTGCGCCACGCGCGGCTGCAAATCTTGCAAACGCCGTGCCGATTCGCATGAGTCGCGCGGCGACGTTCGCACAGCATCCGCTGCACGCTATTAAAGCAAATGAAGCAAGTAACGCTGTGATTCGCGGCTCTCGCCTGACATCGGGCAAGCCCGGCATGCGTGCGGGAATGCGCCCTGCTACCGCCGTTGCGCACTCATTCTTCAGCGGATAAGTCCTTCCGCCCTTGCCGAGATGATCAGAACCGCTTCGGTCGCGGCCGCGCTATGCGCGGCATGCTTTTCCTCCGCCTGCGTGCATATCGGACCTACGCGCCTGAAAGCCGACCAGGTCGACTATGCGCGCGCACTCGGCGACGCCAAGAAACGCGAGATTCTGGCAGCCGTCGTCGGCTTGCGTTACGGCGACGCGCCCGCGTTTTTGACTGTCAGCAGCATCATCGCCGCCTATACGTTCGATGCCAGCGGCGGCGCAACGGCGAACGCCGGCTCCGGCAGCCAGCCGAACTATGCGCTCGCCACCGGCAGCGTGTCCTATTCGAATCATCCCACCTTCACGTTCACGCCCACGACCGGCGAAGCATTCGCCTCCGCTTACATCCGGCCGCTCGCGCCGGCACTTGTGTTGCCGCTGGCCGAAGGCGGCATTCCTATCGACCTGCTATTGCGCATCACCGCGCAATCGGTCGGCGGCTTGCAGAACGGCAACGCGCTCGGCGGCGAGAACAGCGCGGGCGCGCCGGGCTTCTTCGAGTTGCTGCGTGCGCTGCGACGCCTGCAACTCGCGGGCGAGTTGAACGTCGAGTCGCGCAAGGTCGGCGACAAAAATGAGCAGATGAGCGCGTTCCTCGTGATGGGCGCGACCACCAGCGGCGAGTCGCCGCAAACGGCCGCCGACCTGGCTCGCGTGCGCAAGCTGTTGCATCTTTCGTCGAAAACGCGAAGCTACGAGATCGTCTATGGGCCTTCGTCCGCGTGGCAGAAAGCGGACAAGATTCCAATGGTGACGCGCTCGGTGCTCGGCATCCTGACCGATCTCGGTGCACAGGTGCAGGTGCCCGTCGAACGCATCGACGACGGATCGACGAAGCCGACCGTGGGCCTGATCGGCGGAGAGACGAGACCGACGATCATCATTCACTCGGGCAAGACCGCGCCGGACAATGCATACGTGACGATCCCGTATGGAGCGTCGTCATACTGGGTCGATCGCAACGACTTCGACTCGAAATACGCATTCACGGTCGTGCAAAATCTGATGGCGCTCGCCGAGGCCGACACCAGCAGCAAGGCGCCCGTTGTGACGATTCCGGCGAACTAAACCTCACGGAGCCGGACCGAACGGCATCGCGCTTTTTGCCAGGTCAGCGCGAGGGCTCGAAAAAGAGCCGGCGGTTTTTACACCGCCGGCCTCTTCGTTACTGCTGCGCGCTACTTCTTGCGCGCTACTGCCCGGCGTTACTGCTTGCGCGCTACTCCTGGCTGCGCTTAGTCTGCACCCGCGCAATCTGCTGCTTCGCCGCTTCGTACACATGCTCGGGCGTGAAGCCGAATTTCTTCTTCAGATCGGAAAGCGGCGCCGACGCGCCGAACGTGTGCATCACCACTTGCGCGCCGAGCCGGCCGACGTAGCGGTCCCAGCCTAGCGAGGCGGCCTGCTCGACGGCTACACGCGCGTCGATGTCGGGCGGCAGCACGGCGTCCTGATACGCTTCGTCCTGCCGCTCGAAGAGATCCCATGACGGCATCGACACCACGCGCGCCGCGATGCCTTCGCTCTTGAGCTTCTCGTAAACGTCGACGCAGATCGACAGTTCGCTGCCTGTGGCAAGCAGAATCACTTCTGGCTTCTGTCCGTCGGGCGCATCGGCGAGCACATAGGCGCCCTTTCTCGCGCCCTCGGCCGATGCATAGCGGCTGCGGTCCAACGTGGGCAGCGGCTGCCGCGACACGACGATGCACGCAGGACGCCGCTTCTGCGTGAGCGCGACGCGCCACGCTTCGGCCACTTCGTTCGCGTCGCCCGGACGCAGCACGGTCAGGCCCGGCACGCCGCGCAGCGACGCAAGCTGCTCGATTGGCTGATGCGTCGGACCATCTTCGCCGACGCCGATCGAGTCGTGTGTGAACACATAAATCGACTCGACTTCCATGATCGCCGACAGGCGGATCGGCGGCTTCATGTAGTCGCTGAAAATCAGAAATGTGGAGCCGAACGGCCGCAGGTTCGACAGCGCGAGCCCGTTGACCACCGCGCCCATCCCATGCTCGCGAATGCCGAAGTGCAGATTGCGGCCGCCGTAGTTGTCATGCTCGAAACTGCCCGCGCCCTCGAATTTGAGATTCGTTTTCGTGGATGGCGCGAGGTCGGCCGCTCCGCCGATCATCCACGGAACGCGTGCGGCAATCGCGTTGAGCACCTTGCCCGACGACTCGCGCGACGCCATGCCTTTGGGGTCCGCGTCGAACGTAGGAATGTCGTTGTCCCAGCCGACGGGCAACTCATGCGCGTTGATCAGCGCGAATTCGCGCGACAGCTCCGGATATTGCTTGCTGTAGGCGTCGTATTTCGCCTGCCATTGCTCGCGCGCCGCCTTGCCGCGCGCACCGATGCCTTCGGCGAAACGCTGGTGCACGCCGTCGGGCACGTAGAAAAATTTGTCTTCGGGCCAGCCGTAGAACTTCTTCGTGAGCGCGACTTCCTCGACGCCGAGTGCTTCGCCGTGCGCGGCGGCCGTGTCCTGCTTGTTCGGCGCGCCCCAGCCGATGATGCTGTTGACTACGATCAGCGTCGGCCTGTCGGTAATGCTTTTTGCTTCGACGAACGCAGCTTCCAGCGCCGCCGCGTCGTTCGCATCGTTCACATGCAGCGTGTGCCAGTTGTAACCGCGAAAGCGGCTTTCCACGTCATCGCTATAGGCAAGATCCGTGTGGCCTTCGATCGTCACGCGGTTGCTGTCGTAGATCCAGATCAGATTCGACAGTTTCAGATGACCCGCGAGCGACGCGGCTTCATGCGAGATACCTTCCATCATGTCGCCGTCGCCGCACAGCGCGTAGACGCGGTAATCGAAAAGCGGCGTGTCCGGCTTGTTGAAGCGGTTCTCGTACCAGCGCGCCGCCATCGCCATGCCGACGCTATTGCCCAGGCCCTGACCGAGCGGACCTGTCGTGGTTTCGACACCCGTCGTCATCCGGTATTCGGGGTGTCCCGGCGTCTTGCTGTCGATCTGGCGGAAACGCTCGATGTCATCCAGAGAAACGGCGGGCTTGCCCGTCGGCTTGCCCGCTTCGTCGACGGCCTTCACATTCGCGAGATGCAGCAGCGAATACAGCAGCATCGACGCATGCCCGACCGACAGCACGAAGCGGTCGCGATTCGGCCACAACGGCTCGTCCGGGTCATAGCGCAAATGGTTCTGCCACAGATGGTAGGCGACCGGCGCGAGCGCCATCGGCGTGCCGGGGTGGCCTGAATTGGCCTTTTGCACAGCGTCCATCGAGAGCGTGCGGATCGTATTGATACACAGCTGATCGAGGGCGGGATCGTTTTGCATGGGACACTCCTTGTTCGGCCGTTGGGAACATTGCCGGCGCGCGCTGCCGCGACCTGGCCGGCAAACGGTGTTCAGGGAAACAACGCATGAAGAGCTCAGCAAGCCTGATGGATGATGCGCCGATGCGCGCAAATCTGCACGCGGCGTGACATCGTAATTCTCATGCGTTGTGCTGATGCGGGCTGTCTTTCAGCGGACTTGCGAAGCGGCGCGGTGAACCACGCGTTGTGAACAGCATGGGGGCGTGCGCCGCGGGTAAAACTGGCTTGCCGCAGGCACTAAGCTGCGTTCAACCAATGCTCGCAAAGCGGGCCATGCTTGCCGTCGACCGGATCCATCGGCGGGAACGGCAGCGCGTGCATTGCGGCAAGCTCCTGCGGGGTCAGTGCTTCGCGGCGGATGTCCCACTGCTGCCCGGCCGGATAGCCGGCTACCACGCGGAACCGGCCCTCGAACGATTGCAGGCAATGGCCGGTACCGGCGGGCAGCAGCAACACGTCGCCGGCCGACACGCTGACAACCTTTCCGCCCGGACCGCCGACGATCACATCCGCGGAACCCTCGGTGACGCCGAGCACTTCGTGCGCGGTCGAGTGAAAATGGTGGTAGTCAAAGATGCCGTCGCGCCACTGCGGCGGCCATTCGTTGCGCGCGAACAGTAGTTCGAACGCGTTGGCGAGATCGCCGATGGCGGGGTCCACCGCGTGCCGGTAAATCACGACGGGCAGCTTGCGGTTGTTCGGTACCCAGTCGTGCGGTTCGAGCATGAAAGCTTCGTACTCGGTCTGCGCTGCATCGAATGCGTGCTTCGAATGTTCCTGCATGTTGGCTCCTGTGCGTAGCGATGCCCGTGCCGCGTACGCATGCCGCAACGGGCGATTTTTGCATCGCCGCATAAAGCGCGCCCGGCCTCGGTGTAGTTAATTCTGCGGGCGGCCAGCCGTGGACGAACGCGATCTGACCTCGGGGCGAGGCGCGTCCTGACACGCGTTGGACGCGCAACGCCGCTCGTGCGAACGGCTTAACCGCCGCCGATGCCTTGCAGCACTTTGCCTGTTCCGCCACACACGGTGCACTGCGCTCCTTCTACCTTGCCAGTGCCCTTGCAAGCCGGGCAAGTGTCTTCACCAACTCCGGGTGCGTCGGGCGGCGCTTCATCGCCGGGGTTCTGCGGCTCGTTGTCCTGTTGCATGTGTCTCTCCGTTCGGTGTTGACGTCGGCATCAATTCTTGTGCGACGCGCGCCCGCCGCCGCCCGCAGGCTCGCCGTGCGTGCCGGTGCCGAGCGGCACCTCGGCGGTCTGCTCGGGATGATCGTTCGAGCGCCGCGGATTGGTTTGTTCATCGACGCCGGTTTGCATGACCGGCTCGATGCCGAGCGGGCTCGGCTCCACGTAATGCGTGCCGCTCGGCTTGTTGCGCTCTTTCACTTCCGGCGAAACTTCAGGAGCACCGGAATTCTCGCTGGGTGTGTCGGGCTGCATATTGCTCTCTCCTTTTATCGGCTACGTCTTCGTTCCAGCAACATACGGACCCCAACTGCGGCAACGAACATCGACACCCGGATCGGCCCCCGTACAGTCGGGCCCGGCCTTCGGCTCACGCATGCTGCAACTGCCAATGCGAGTGCAGTGGGCACGTGCGTTGCGGCGCCCCAAGCTGAAGCTTCGGATTGATCTTTGTAAAAAGGAGCACTTCATGACAGTGACGACAATTCGCGTATCCGACACGGAGGTGCAGGTCGAACGAACGCTCTATACGTTCGCGCAAAAAAGCGACGCCGACGCGTTCGCGCAATGCGTAGTGAACGATTCGATCGATGCCTGTTATCGCAGACATCCGCCGCTGTCGGCGCGGCCCACGGTACCCGACGAACATCCCGACGACCCGAATCGCGGCAGCACCATCTCGCCGTCGCTCGGCGGAATGCCTTGACGGGCGCAAGCGCGTCGCCATCACTTCTCCGGCGACGCGCGGTCGGCCGCGACGATCTGCTTGCCATACTCGATGGCGGCGCGGCGCGCCTCGTCGGCGGTCTCGTAAGGCCCGATCTCGGGCGCACCGTCGAACGGAAAAAGAATCCTCCTGTCGGCTTTGCGAACGACCTTCAGTCCACCTACGTAACGGCCGTCGCCTGTTCCGTGATAGCTAGCGAAAATCTCGAACTCGCCGTCGGCAACGTCGGCCTTGTGTCGCGCCATTTGTGTATTCCTTGTCCCTTTCGGTGTTCGACGAACACCCCACGCTTGCGGGCGCAATGCCATACGCATTGCGCGTGACGGAACAGAGCAATGGCCGTTCCACGCGAAACGCGAGCGAAAGGCGCTACACAAAAGGCGATTCGGGCACAGAAGGGCATGCGCATTGCATGCATGACGACAGAGATATCGGAGGTAGAGATGGCCCGTTCAAACTCGCATGGCTTAGCGACGTTTGCTATGCACACGCCGACGCCGCCCGAGATCGATCCGGAGGCGCCGCCGCCGCCGAATATCGATCCCGATCCGCCCCCGACGCCCGACGACGATCCGGGCGTGCCGCCGCCGGGCGCGCCGGAAGGTGACCCGCCCGCGAAGCCGCCGCCGATGCGTGCGGGGCGGCTCGCGTGACGGCCCGGCAATCGATTCGCGCTCAGCGCAGTCCGGCGACGTCCTTCTCGCTCACGTGCCTGGCTGCGGGGTTGCCAAACTGCGTCGTCACGTAGTTCGTCAGCGCGGCAATCTGCGCGTCGTTCAACTCGGTGGCGAAGGCGGGCATGCCGACGTCGTTACCGGCCGTCTTGCGTTGCACGCCGTGCAGGATGACTTGCATGAGATTGCCGGGATTGGAGGCGCCCACCGTCGAGTTATGCATGAGCGGCGGATAGTAGCCGTCCGGCGTACCCTTGCCGTTCGCCTGATGACACGTCGCGCAATTGCCCAGATAGAGCCGTGCGGGATCGAGCGAGCCGTCGTTTAGCGCGACGCCACGCAGGCGCGCGACGTCCGTCGACGGTTTGCCCCACGCGCTGCGCGACTGCGAAGCGCCCTGGCGGCCGCCGTCGCTCACTGGCGGCACTGTGCGCACATACGTCGCTATCGCGCCGATGTCGGCGTCGGTCATCTTCGAGAAGCTGTGCTCGACCGCCTCGGCCATCGGCCCCGCTGCCTGCGCGAGTCCAGGAACGCTGCCCGTCTGCAGATATTGCACGAGTTGCGCATGGCTCCATCCGCCAATGCCGCTATCTGGCGACGACGTGATGTTGTAGCCGTCCCAACCGGCGAGCTCTGAGCCGCCAAGGAAGCCACTGCCGGTCTCATCGAGCGCCTTTTCCTGCATCGCGAAGCCGCGCGGTGTGTGACACGTGCTGCAATGAGCGAGCCCTTGCACGAGATACGCGCCGCGATTCCAGTCGGCGCTTTGCTGCGGCTTCGGCAGATACGGGCCGCTTTTCAGGAACATCCAGTTCCATACGGTCAATGGCCAGCGCATGTTCAGCGGCCACGGAATGTCGCTGGCGCGCGTAGCCTGCTGCACGGGCGCGACGCCGTAGCGGAAGTACGCGTAGAGCGCTTTCACATCGCCGTCGTTGATTTTGGCGTAGGACACATACGGCATCGCCGGATACAGGTTGTGGCCGTCCTTCGAAACACCCTTGCGCAACGCACGGTCGAAGTCGTCCAGCGACCAGGTGCCGATGCCCGTTTGCGGGTCAGGCGTGATGTTGCTGGAGTAGATCGTGCCTAGCATCGGCACCTTCAGCGGCAGGCCGCCCGCGAACGGCTTGCCCTTCGCCGTGCTGTGACAAGCCATGCAATCGCCGGCGGTCGCGAGATACTCGCCGCGTTTGATCAACGCAGCGTCGTTGCCATCCACCGCTTTCATGTCCTGCGCGAATGCGGAAACGGGCAGCGTCGAGGGGCACGCAAATGCGCCGGCCAGCAGCCAGAAAAAAGTCTTCTTCAACACGTTCACGCTTCCTTCTTCAACTGGTCGGCCATGCGCAGTGCCAGCGCGGCAATGGTCAGCGTCACGTTGACAGTGCCGACAGTCGGCATCGTCGCGCTGCTCGAAATGAACAGATTCGGGTGGTCGAACGTGCGGCAATGCTTGTCGACCACCGAATCGCGCGGATCGCTGCCCATGATCGTCGCACCCGTAATGTGGTTGTTCGGCGCGAAATCGTCCTGATACTCGATGTCGGTGCCGCCCAGCACCCTGGCCGCGTTTGCATACACCTCGCGCGTGTGGGCGGCGCCGCGCTTCACGTAATCGTCGATGCGATACGTGATCTCGGGCCGCGCAATGCCGATCGCGTCCGTCTCGGTGCGGCTCGGCACGATGCGGTTTTCCGGCTGCGGCAGAATTTCGTGGAAGCAGTCGAACTCGACGAAGCGTGCCGAGCGATCGCGAATTTGCGCGTCGAGTTCGGCGGGCTTGATCAGCTTGCCTTGCCCGAAAATCTTCTGCGTTTCCTGGTCGATGCGCGACAGGTTCGACAGATGGATTTTTTTCGCGGCCTCGGTTGCACGGAAGGCGCCGTCGCGAAAGCCGATCAGCGAAGTCATTTCCTGCGGGCCGCGGCCGGGCCACAGTTTTTCGTCCGCGTAAAACGTGACGCCTGTGCCCGGATGATCCATCAGGTTGCGGCCCACCATGTCGGAGCTGTTGCCGACACCGTTCGGGAAGTCGTGGCTCGTCGACATCAGCATGATCTTCGGCGTCTCGATGCCGTTCGCCGCGAGCACGAAATATTTGCCTTCCACACGATGCTCGCTGCCCTCGGCGTCCTTGTACAACGCGGCCGTGATGCGCTTGTCGGCGCCGACTTCCAGCTTGTAGACCACCGCGTTGTCGATCAGCTTCGCGCCGGCCTGCTCAGCCTTCTCCACATGCACGATGCCGTTGTACATTGCGCCAATCGGACAGATCGGCATGCAGTTGTTATTGCCGCAACAGGTCGGGCGGCCATCGTACGGACGGCTATTGCGTGCAACCGGTTCGGTCACGACGTGATAGCGCGAATCGAACGCGTTGAGTTTGGTCTTGATGGTCTGCTCGTTGTACGACACAGGCAGCGGCGCCATCGGATAAGGCTGGCTTCGCGGCGAGCCGAGTTCTTCATCGGCCGGGCCCCACACGCCGAGTTCTTCTTCGGCGCGCTGGTAGTACGGCTCCAGTTCCTCGTATTCCATCGGCCAGTCGCGGCCCACGCCGTAGACGGTCTTCATCCGGAAGTCGTTCGGCATGAAGCGCCATGCGGAGGCGGCCCAGTGCCACGTCGTGCCGCCGACCGCGCGAATGTACTGCGAGTTGAATTTGTGCTCGCCCTTGAGAATCAGATAGTTGTTGGGCGGGTTGTATTCAGGGTGCGGCGCCCACTTGCTCGGCGGATACGGCGCCATGAAATCCATCTTGTCCGCCTGGTTGCGAAAGCGCTCGACGATCTCCCAGCGCGGCATGCGCGGCCCGGCTTCGAGCAGGATCACGGACTTGCCCGCCTGCGCCATTTGATGAGCGACGATCGCCCCGGCGACGCCCGACCCGACCACGACGATATCGGCTTGCTGAGTACCTGGTTGTTTATCGGCCATTGCTTAAGCTTGCCTCTCGACGGGTTTTGCGGCCCAGAAGCCGGGCTTGTTCGGACAGTACGAGCGAATGATCAGCGTGTCGGACACGACGCCGAACATGAGCGCCTGCTCGTAAGTAATGACGGCGTTATCGACGGTGCCGAGATACCAGGCTTCCATGATCTTCAACGCAAGCGCTTGTTGAGCGGCATCGGCGGAACCGGCGGCAAGCGCGCCCGCGAGTTTCGGCAATTGCTGCGAGAGCCCGGGCGTGGACTTCTGCAATGCAGCGAAGAGCCGTGTACCGACGTCGCGATCGAGCGCGGACTTGTCGGTCAGCGATTGCGACAACGTCATGAAGGTGCCGATGGGAGCAGCGGATGAGTCGTCGGCCAGCGCCTTGAGCGTGAGCGAGCCGGTGAGGCTCGCAGCGGTCAATGCGAGCGCGCCCTGAAGCCAGCGGCGGCGTGTCATGGTCGACGGCTCACCGCTCGCGGCGCGGTCGCCGTGAGAGTCTTGTGGAGTCAATGTTCTTATCCCTTGTGAGGCGTTGTTCAAAACTTGTTGATGCGGTGATACCGATTTGCGGCGTATGGTGAGGCGGTTAAGGAAAAGGCAATGTCGGAGCTGCTCAGGGGCACGCTTAAGCGACTGTTCGGCAATGCGTGATACGAGGATGCGATGACGGTAACAGCGATGGCAACGGGAACTTCAACCGCAATCGCAATCGCAACAGCAATTGCCACGGCAACCGCGGCGTCGACACCGCTCAGGTCCGCATGAAACGCGCGCAAACATCGATGCCCGTTGCGACGTTCACGCCGCTCAATGTGCTATCGATGCCGCCGCATCACAATCCGGCAGCGCGTCAGAACTGATGCAGCATGCCGACATAAGCGCCGGTCTGCGATTCGCCGACGAGCGGACTCGTGTTGCTGGTCGAATCGCGCGGCGACGCTTCGAGCGAGAAGTTCGCGTTGCTGCTGTTGCGCACGTAACCTACTGTGCCGTAGAGGAACGTGCGCTTCGAGAGGTTGTAAGTGGTGCCGAGCACATACATCATGGCGTGACCGGATGGATCGTGCGCGGCGTCACCACTGCCGTCGCCGACCTTCACGTAGTAGCCGCCCCCAGTCACGGCCCAGCGCGGCTGGAAGTTGTACGTCGCGCCGAGCCAGTAATGATCGGCGGTATCGGCAACGCCCGCCGGCGAGTCCGGGGCCGAGTAATGCGTATAGGCGCCCTGAATCTTCACTGCATCGAAATGCACGTTCGCGCCGACGAAGTACTCGCGCGAACTCTGGAAGATATTCGAGAACCGGCCATTGCTGTCGCGCAGTTCATCGTAGATGCCGCGTACGTCGAAGAGTTGCGAATGATAGGTCAGCATGATGCCGTCCGAACGGCCGAACTCGCCGCTCGCGCCGCTGTTGAATGCGCCGGGCTGATTGCCGAATGCGTACTGCGCCTGCACGTCGAAACCCCAGAACACCGGGCTGTGATATTCGACGTTATTGCTGGTCTGCTGCCAGTTGCGTCCCCGCACGAGCGACGCCGACGAAAACGCCTGCTGCACGAACGGATCGAATTCCCACACGCCGTCGCTGTCGATAAACAGATTACGGCCCGCTTGCAGCGTGCCCCATTGCTGGCTGCTGAGTCCGACGAACGCGCGCCGCGACCAGAGCCGTCCGCCACTCGTGGTGCCGTCCATCACCTGCAGGCCGGTCTCCAGGTTGAAGATCGCCTTGAGTCCGCCGCCCAGTTCTTCATTGCCCTTGAGACCCAGCATGCTGGTGCCCCAGTCGCCGCCCTCGGCGCGCCAGCGGCTCGAACTTCCGCCGGTGCCGTCGTTGATGTGATTCAGATATTCGACGCCGGCATCCAGACGGCCGTATAGCGTCACGCTCGTTTGACCATATGCGAGCGGACTTGCCACCGCGAGAGCGGCCACCAGTTTTGTGTGTAGTCTCATTGTCTTGCCGTGAGTTTTTTATGAAGCGGTATGAGGCAAAGCATGGGCAGTGCATAAAGCCACGCGAACTGCGGGACGGCTCGAAGTAATGCGGATATTGACGTCAGTGCTGCAAGATGGATGGCAGCGCGCGATGTTGTAAAACTACACGCATTGCCGCCGAACTATAGGCGATGCGCGCTTCACTAACTACCCGTTTTACGCAATAGACTTTTGCGACGCATGCACTGCACTTCGCGTCTTCGCGTCTTGGGGCGGGGCGAGGGAATCGAAAGCCGCCCAAGTTAACATAGCCGCTCAATCGGCAGGAGCCAAACCGGATCTTCTGCCGGCGTCCCTGACGTGCCACTTTTGTGCCGGATTCTCATGAATGCGCCCGATCTGATCGAAGACGAATACCTTGGCCTTTATCGACGCGAGACGGAAAGCGGCGCGCAATGGTGGCGCGTGAGCGTGGCCGACCGGCCGGAAACCTACCGGCTCGAACATGGAGTCGATGAAGGCGATGGCAGCGGCGCGGTCGACATGGATCTCGTGGTCGATGCGGAAAACCTGCGCGCGAAGCTCAAGAAATGGCGCCGCGAAGGTTTCGTCATGCAATCGGCCGATGCCTTGGTTTTCGAGCCGCATGCATCGGCGCGCACCGCCTTCATGCCCGAGTTGCAGCGCGCAGCGGCGCAAGCTCTCGCGGCCAGACATGGGCACACGCAAGAGCACGAAACGACCATACGCATCGGCCATGTCGACGTGCCTTGCGGTGTCGACAATCCGCTCGTGCCGCGCATCAACCCCGCCTATCTGTTTTCGGCGCGGTTTAACGACATTGTCGAAGATATCGTGGAAAACCGGCGCGTGATGCTGATCGGTCACACGGGCGCGGGCAAGACGAGCCTGATCGAGCAGGTCGCCGCGCGCTCGCATCACGGTGTGTTGCGTTCCAACATGAACGGCCAGACCACTGTCGGCGATTTCGTCGGATTCTGGACGGTCAAGGGCGGCGAAACGCTATGGGTCGACGGCGTGCTGCCCACCGCAATGCGCGAAGGTCTCTGGCTGATCGTCGACGAAATAGACTTTGCCGAACCGTCGATTCTCGCCGCGCTAACCGCGGTGCTCGAACCGCACGGCCGCCTCGTGCTGAAGGAGAAAGGCAATGAGATCGTGGCGCCGCATCCGTCGTTCCGGCTCTTCGCGACCGCCAACGCCGTGGGCGCAATGAGTCAGTTCCGCCATCTGTATCAGGGCGCGAATCTGATGAACGAGGCGTTTCTCGATCGCTGGCGCGTGTATCTGCTGGACTATCTGTCGCCCGCTGAAGAAACCGACGTGCTGATGCGGACCCTGTCGCCGCATATGACGCGCTCGCTGGCCACAACGCTCGCCGCGATTGCTGCCGACTGCCGCGCGGCTTTCGCACGCGAGGATCTGTCGAGCGCGTTCTCGACCCGGCGTCTGCTCGACTGGGCCGAGCTGATGCTGCGCACCGGCGACCCCGAGCGCGCCGCCGGCCCGGCGATCTACGCGAAGCTCAGTCCGGAAGACGCCGCGCTGATTCGCGGCATCATTCGCCATCACATTGCGCCGGCGGGCTGACGCGCACCATGAACGCATGTCACGGCAGACACCACGCGCATGGCTTCGGGTTCGAATCGACGCTTGGCAAGATCGCGCGGGTGCTGACGGGACAGTACGGCGTGGCCGTGGTGTTCAGCCCGGATGGTCCGCGCGTCGAGCCAGGCCGCATCGTGATACCGGACTACGGATTGGACGAAGGGATCGACCGCGATGTGCTGATCGGTTACCTCGATTTGCTGGTCGCCCGCGCGAAGCACGCGTCGCTCGCGCAGCTCGACGCGTTGCCCTCGGGTATCGCGGCCAGTCTCGCTCAGGTGATCGAGGACCGCCGCGTGTGCGGCCAACTGCTCGATGAGTATCCGGGCGCGCGCTGGTTCATCGGCACATTGCGCGAGCATGCGGCCGCGCGCGCACGGCAACGTTGGCCGAAACTACATTGGCGCGACCGGCTGGTGTGGCTTGTCGAGCGCGTGCTGTGGGACGAAAAGCCGAGCGTCGCCGAGGCAAGCCACTCGCTGCTCGCAGCGTTGCATGCGGCGCAGGATATTCTCGTGCAAGCCCGCGCGAGCAGCTCGACCGCGCAGAGCATCGCGGCGGCAGAAGCGCTGCTGAAGCGCGTGCGGGCATTGTCGGCGGGCGAGGTCAATAGTATGGCCTTCACGGCCGGGCCCGTCGAAGATATCGAAACGGAGACAGCGGCGGCATCGTCCGCAGCTTTTGACGACGAGCCGATGCTGCCCAATCAGGACAACGCAGCCTCACCGCCCTCGGAGCACAGCGGCGGCTCGCTGGCCGACAACGCCGTTGGCATGGGTCAGACGCTCGCCGACGCGCGACAGCCGTCCATTGATTCACACGACACTAGAGGCACGCCAGGCGCCCTCGCGCGGCCGCAATTGTCGATCCCGCTCGCCACCGAATTCGACGAAATCGCCGATCTGACCGGCCAGGGCGACAGCGCTGCGTGGCGCGTATTGCGGGCAGAGGCGCGTGCGAACACCGCACCGCTGAAGGAGAAGCTGGAACGCGCGCTGAGCGCCGACGAGCGCGTTCGCTGGCGTCGCGAACAGGAGCGCGGCGAGATCGACCGCACGGCGCTGGCGCGGCTCGCGACTTCGCCAGGCTACCGCACGCCGTTTCGCACCCAGCGCCCGTCGAAGGGCCGCAATGTTGCGGTGACGTTGCTGATCGACCGCAGCGGGTCGATGGCGGGCCGCAAGATCGAACTCGCGCGGCTGTGCGCGAGCGCGTTATGCGATGCGCTCACGCAGTTATCGTTCGATTGCGAAGTGCTCGGCTACTGCTCGCTCGAATCCGCGCCGATGAAGCTGCTTTACGAGCGGCAGCGCGCGGCCGGTGCCGACTTGCGGCGCTATAACCGCTTCGTCGAGCGGCTCGATCTGAAGGTCTACAAACGCTTCGGCGCGGCCGATATGAGCGGCATTGCCGCGCTCGACTGCGGTCACGAAAACCCGGACGGCGAAGCGCTCGCGTGGGCGGCCGCACGGCTCGCCGATCATCCGGCCGAGCGGCGCATCCTGATGGTGTTCTCGGACGGCTATCCGTCGACCGGCGACGGCGATCCGCAGGTATTGCGCAGCGACTTGCGCGAGCGCGTCGCGGCAATCGGCAAGCGCGGCATCGAACTGGTCGGCGTCGGCGTGCTGACCGATGCCGTCGAGGATTTTTATCCGCACAATGTGGTGGTGAGCCGCCTTGCGGAGTTGCCGTCCACCGTGTTTTCAGTGTTGAGTTCGATGCTGCTAGTGCGTTGAATCCGGTGTTGAATCCAGCGTTGAATTCTGCGTTAAGCCCGGCATCGCTTACCGGTTCACCGCCGGCTGCATCGTCGCGATGGGAATGAGGAATTCGGAAAAGCCGGTCAGCATGATCTGCACGCCGATGCACAACAACAGGAACGAAGAAACGCGCATCGCCACCTTGGTGCCTTCCACGCCGAGATACCTCGCGAAAATGACCGCTCGGCTGTAGATCACGTACACGGTGAGCGCGACCGCGAGCGAGATCACGACCGATGCGATGCTCGACAGCACGAACTCCGACAGCTTGTGCGTGCGATTCGCGGTCAGCGCGACGGCCGTGGCGATCGAACCCGGCCCGGTGGTCAGCGGAATCGTCAGCGGGAAGAACGCCCTCGCCTTCGCGTTTTCCGCGTCCACGCGCTTTACGGTCGGCTGTTCGGTGGGCTGCGTGTCGGGCGCGTTCAACATCTGCCAGCCGCCCACCGCGACCGCAAGACCGCCGCCGATGCGCAGCGCCTGCATCGAAATGCCAAAGAAATGCAGAATCGGCGTGCCGATGAAAAACGCCACCAGCAGCACGCACACGACGTTGATCGCGATTTTTCTCGCAAGCGCCGTGCGTTCCTCGGTGGTCAGCGAAGCAGTCCGGTCAAGAAAGACAAAAGCAATGCCAATCGGGTTGATGATGCTGATCAGCCCTGTGAAGCCAAACAGAATGTCCGAGATCAGACTTTCGACCATATGCGATCCGTGTCGAGCGGCGGCCCAGGCACTCCAACTGCTGCACGCTGGGTGCGCCGCGCGGTATTGTTGAACTGGAAGCGCCGAAGCTCCAGACTCTGCGCGTTGCGTGGCAGGAATCATATCGCGACGCGATATAAAGCCGGTACAAAGGCGTAAATGTCCCGCATGCAACGAGGGACCGGGAGGCGAGCATCGCGCGTTGCAACGCAACAAGAGTTGACGTTCCAGGCACGAAATCGATGCGCCCGCAACTTTCATAAAGCCTACATTTTTTTGACCTGCTTTACGGAACCGAACCATCAGGCATACAGTCGCCAGCGAAGCCGCACTTTCAACAAGACGTACCCACAGTTCGAGGAGTTACCCCATGTTGCTTCGTGTACTCGCCGCGCTGCCGTTCATCGGCATTCTGCTCGGTATCCCGTTTGTGAACCGTGTCGAACCGCTTGTGCTCGGCATGCCGTTCGTGCTGGGCTGGATCGTCGCGTGGGTGGTGTTGAGCTCGATCATCATGGCGATAATCTATCGTCTGGACCCGTCGAACCGGCATATCGCCGCCGACAGCGAGGAGGTCCGACCATGAGCGCACTCGTCATCATTGCAGCCATTACGCTGTTTGCGCTCTTTCTCGGTGTGCGCGCAAGGCATGGCCACGACATGAGCCTCGAACAGTGGACAGTGGGCGGCCGCAGCTTCGGCACCGCCTTCGTGTTCCTGCTGATGGCCGGCGAAATCTATACGACCTTCACGTTCCTCGGCGGCAGCGGTTTTGCGTATGGCAAGGGCGCGCCCGTCTATTACATTCTCGCGTATGGGACGCTCGCGTACATTCTGTCGTACTGGATGCTGCCGCCGATCTGGCGCTACGCAAAACAGCAGCGTCTGGTTTCGCAGCCGCACTTCTTTACACGCAAATACGATAGCCCCGCGCTCGGCACGCTCGTCGCGCTAGTGGGCGTCGCCGCGCTGATCCCGTATCTGGTGCTGCAATTGAAGGGCCTGGGCATCATCGTCGCAACCGCCTCGTATGGCGCGATTTCATCGACGGCTGCGATCTGGATCGGCGCCGCCGTGGTCACCGTGTATGTGATCGTTTCGGGCGTGCGCGGCTCTGCGTGGAATTCGGTCGTAAAGGATCTGCTGATTCTGGCAATCGTGCTGTTCCTCGGCATTTATTTGCCGCTGCACTATTACGGCGGCCTCGGCGAAATGTTCCATGCAATCGACGCTGCCCGCCCCGGTTTTCTGACCTTCCCGGCCAAGGGCTCGAGCGTCACGTGGTTCCAGTCCACCGTGCTGTTGACGGCGCTCGGCTTCTTCATGTGGCCGCATACCTTCGGCTCGATCTTCACCGCGAAGGACGAGCGCATTTTCCGCCGCAACGCGATGGTGCTGCCGCTCTACCAGTTGATCCTGCTGTTCGTGTTCTTCGTGGGCTTTGCCGCGACGCTGAAGGTTCCGGGACTGAAGGGCGGCGACATCGACCTGTCGCTGTTCCGCCTGTCGTTGCAGACCTTCGACCCGTGGTTCGTCGGCGTGATTGGCGCGGCCGGCATTTTGACGGCGCTCGTGCCGGGTTCGATGATCCTCACCTCGGCTTCGACGCTGCTCGCCAACGACGTCTATCGCGGCATGGTGAACCGCAATGCGTCGGACGCCACGGTCGCCAATCTCGCGCGGTTCCTCGTGCCGGTCGTGGCGCTCGTGGCGGTGGCCTTCACGCTGCACGGCGGCGAAACCATCGTCGCGTTGCTGCTGATGGGCTACAGCTTCGTGACGCAGCTTTTTCCCGCCGTTATCTGCAGCCTGTTCCCGCGCAACCGCGCGACCAGGCAGGGCGCATTCTGCGGCATTGTCGCGGGTGTGGCGGTCGTGACGATCACCACGACAATGCATCTGACGATCGGGCAATTGATGCCGTTCCTGCCCGACGCGCTGAAGGATGTGAACATTGGCTTCGTCGCGCTGGCGGTCAACGTGATCGTCTTCGTCATTGTCAGTGCGATGACGCAGAGCAGTCGCGTCGAGCAGACGCACGCATCGGCGCATTGATTCGGGTGCGCGTCGCACAGGAAGCCGTCGCCTCGTGCGACGGCTTTTTTGTTTGAGCCCGCAAAGCAGGGAAGTCAAAAGTACATCGGGATGAAAAAACGCTGCAAGCGGCGAGCCGATCCGAACCTATAGATAATCGGCACGCATTGCAGCACGGCGTCGCGTAGGCGCTAAGCCGCAATAGACGTATTGGGCACACCGCTTGCTGCTACATGGCCCTGCGAATCCGCCGCACTGCACAAGTGCAAAAAACGCGTCCTCTGGGGGCCACCTTGCCGCTTAACGTTCTACTTGTCGCTTCCGAAGCCCTTCCGCTTGCCAAATCGGGCGGACTTGGCGACATGGTCAGCGCCTATGCCGCCGCCTTGCGCGATGCGGGCGCAGACGTCTCAATCCTGATGCCCGCCTATCCGGCCGCGCTCGAACGCGCGCTCGACGTCGCTCCCGTTGCGCGCATGACCGGCCTGCCCGGCGGCGACGCCCGCTTGCTGCGAGCACGCATGCCCGATAGCGGCGTGACGGTACTGCTGCTCCAGATGGATCACCTGTTCGCCCGCGAAGGCTTATACCGCGACCCGCAAGGACGTGATTACCTCGACAATCTCACGCGTTTCGCATCGCTCGCGGCGGCGGCCACGCGTGTGGCGCGCGGCGTTCGCAACCTGAAGCGCCCGCACGTCGTGCATGCGCACGACTGGCATGCAGGCCTCACGCCGCTCTACATGCGGCTTGCGGGCATCGCCGCGAAAAGCGTCTACACGATTCACAACCTCGCGTTCCAGGGCAATCATCCGCTCGCGATGGGCGGCTGGATCGGCGTGCCGCCCGAGCTGCTCGCGCCCGCGCTGACCGACGAGCGCAGCATCGAGTTCTACGGTTCGCTCTCGATGATGAAGGCCGGGATCGTGCACGCCGATCGCGTTACGACCGTCAGTCAGCGCTATGCACGCGAAATCCTGACGCCTCACTTCGGCCACGGGATGGAAGGCGTGCTGCAAGCCCAGGCGGCGAAGCTCTCCGGCATCGTCAATGGAATCGACACGTCGGTGTGGAATCCCGCCGCCGACGACTACATCGCCCGCCCCTATTCCGTCGACGATACCGCCGGCAAGCAGGCATGCAAGCGCGAATTGCAACAGGCATTCGGCTTGACGCGCGACCCGTTCGCGCCGCTCGTCGCGATAGGCAGCCGTCTCACCGAACAGAAACTGGCGGACGTGGTGATACGCGCTTTGCCTCGCTTGCTCGAAACGCATCCGCGCCTGCAGTTCGCGATTCTCGGACAAGGCGAGCGCGGGCTCGAACACGCAATGCAGGAACTGGCCGCCGCCTGGCCCGCACGCGTGGGCGTGCAGATCGGATATGACGAGCGGCGCGCGCACATGCTGCACGCGGGCGCGGACATTCTGCTGCACGGCAGCCGCTTCGAGCCGTGCGGACTCACGCAACTCTATGCAATGCGTTACGGCACGATTCCGGTGGCCTCGCGTGTGGGCGGGCTCGCGGACACCATCGTCGATTACGCGCCGCACGATGCGCGGGACGAAGGCTGCGCGACTGGCTTCCTGTTCGACGGCGAGGAGCCGCACGACGTCGTGCATGCGCTCGGCCGCGCATTGGCCGCGTTCATGCGGCCGTCGTCGTGGCATGCGTTGCAGCGCAACGCGATGAGCCGCGATTCGGGCTGGGAAGCGTCGACGTCGAACTACCTCGCGCTATATGCGGATCTCGTCGACGCACGTCCCGCACTGCCCGATACGCGCGTTCGCAAGACGCCTGGCCGCGCAAGAACGGCAGGCTCGGCAAACTCGCGGCGAATCCACAGCGATGAAGCGTTCAATGCAGGCGTGGGCGAGCTGGTGCGAAGCGCGTGATCGCGTACGGCCTGTACTCAATGGCTCATGGCGTGAACACGCGATAGCGCAACAGCGCAATGGACTAGTGCCGAAAGGTTTGCGCGCGCCTCAAGGCGCGCGCGATGCGAACGCGTAGCCGTCTTTGCCGCTTCGCTTGACCTGATACATCGCTTCGTCGGCGGCGGCGACGAGACGGCAATAATCGTCGACGAGATCGGGATAGCTCGCAATGCCGATGCTCGCGCGAACCATGCCCATGCCCATCTGTTCGTCGGTGCGGACCACACAGGCGATCAGGCGCTGCGCGATCTGGCGCAGCTCGTCCTGCGCGGCGAACTCGCGCACGAGCACGGCGAATTCGTCGCCGCCGATGCGCGCGACCACATCGCCTCTGCGCACCGATTCGCGAAAGCCCCGCGACACCGCGATCAGAAACTCATCGCCCACGCGATGACCGAGCGAATCGTTGACCTGCTTGAAGCCGTCGAGGTCCACATACAGCACCGCAATCTTGTGCGAGTGCACCTCGACCGGTGTTTGCGTTGCGGCCTCCTCCAGCGCGGCGAAAAGTTTGCGCCGGTTGGCAAGGCCGGTCATCGGATCATGCAGCGCCGCGCGCTCGAATTTGTGCGACTGCCCAGCCAACTGCCGGTTGCGCTTCGCGTACATGCCGAGCGCCGTAATCAGCAGGCAGAAAAGCAGCGCCGCCACCGCAATGAGCATGTGCGCGACCTGCGTGATTCGTTTGCGCATGTCGGCGCTATCGGCATCGCGTCGTGTGTGCCAATAGGACGACGCGTTGCCGAGCAGCGCGTCCATTTCGGCGAGCGTCGCATCGGGCAATAACACCGACGACGGCATACGCGGCGCATCCGCAGGACTTGCATTCACGAGCGCAGCGAGCGACGCGAGGCGTCGCGTAAGCTCGACGCGCGCCTGGCGGTAGCCGTCGGCCGCGGCATCGTGTGCGCGCGGCACCTGATCCCATACGCCGACACGCGCGCGTGCCGTTTCCGCCCGCTCGACGGCTTCGAGCACTAGGCCCGCGTATTCCTGTTTGACCTGATCCGCGAACACCGTTCTGATCTGCAACGCCAGATACAGCAGGCCGATCAGGAGACACAGCAGCGACGCTACGGCGACGGCGGCGGGACCGGGCGTAAGCCGCCATCCGTTCGCACGTGAGGATTCGCGGCGCAACGCGAAGAGCGCTTCAGGGATGCGAGTAGATGTCTTGCTGACTTCCGCTGCCATGTTGTCGATAGCTCACGCGTCGAAAGAACGAACCCATTCTCGCAAACAGATTGCCTTTATGCCTCGCGCTGGTCGCCGAAGCGCGCCGTTCCTGCTGCGCGTATTTTGCTTCTCGCGCGGGACGAGTCGATGCGAGCTGCGGCGCGGCGGGTTCGGTAGCGCTAGTGGTGCGTTGCATCGAGCGAGGCGAAACGGCGGCCGCAGGCGCCGCGCTCGACGGCGCCGCAGCAGCGTTGTCCGCGAGCAGTTCTTCTTCCTGCGGACGGCTGATCTGGCCGGACCACACCGACGGTTTGCGACTCTCCACAACGGCCGGCATAGACGACTGCGCAGGCAGCGCCGGCAGGTCGAGCAGCGCAACCGTGTCCGTGGGCGAACCTGTCACGATGCCGGGCTTTGGCGCTGGGGCGCCGATCGCGGATGTCATGAGCGGCTCTGGCGCCACGGATGCAGAAGGCGGCGCGGCCTGAGCGCTCGTCGCTAGCGGAGTGTCTGGCGGAGCGGATGATTTCGCCAGCGCAGCCGCCATGTTGTTCGGCGCGGGCATGCGCAACGCCTGGCGCGCGCGGGCGATGGCCTCCGCATACGTCTGCTGGTCGCTATTGAACCAGACGCCGTAAGCCACTGTGCCCGTCACGCCGAGCGCGAGCGCACTCGCCGCCGCCACGCACAGCGCGAGACGTCCGAATCGGGGCGTCGCGCCTGTTGCTTCCACATCGCCGCCATCGACGAGGCTTGCATCGTCTTCATGTCCGCGAACATGAGGCAAGTCGGGATCGTTGTACATCGCAATACGCTCCGCAATTCTTCCGTCTGACGCTCCATCAGGCTTGGGTCACACAAATTTCGCACGGTCGATGCAAACGCTGCTGGAAGAATGTAACTCTCTCATCCGGTAGCGACAACACGATAAGGCGCTGCTTCAAACGTCTGTTCGGCAGCGCGCATTCCGATCGGGAAAACGGGTAAAACGTTCAACGCCCAATGCATTTGCAACAATGCGGCAACCTGTGCGTTCGGGCAGGCGCCGGCGCAAAGCCCCGCTGGCCGTGGTGATGCGGCCGGCAACGGGCACGAGGGGCCAACTACTGCGCAATATTCACGCCTGAGCGAGCGAGCCATGAAATGCCTGCGCGTTCCTGGTTCAAACGGACGGCGCAAATCACGCGAAAATCGTTGCGCGTTCCACTAAACGGAGAAATTTTTATCGCCATGTTCGGCGCGCAGTGCGGTGAAAGATCGCTCTACGAAGCCCCGTAAATAGGCCGCGCGCCAGTTCGCCATGACGCGCCCGCGGTTGGCGCATGACGACGAGGTTTCGGCGAAATTGGGCTATGGCAGGCATGCCACGCGTGCGTGTCAGTTAAGCGCATTCTTCGCGTCGTGGCTCGATATCGTGCGTAAAGCGCGGCGGCCCGCATCGCGTGAACAATGCGGGCCGCCGTATGCCGTCAAACAGGACGGCTGAATGCTACCTGCCGGTTACTGCCCTTGCGCTTTTTGCCGCAGCTTGCCTTGATAGCGGATCGCCGGACGCAGCGACTGCGTGGTCGGTGCCGGTGTCTTCATCAACTGACGGGCAACCGCAGCGTTAGCGGAAGTGAGCGAACCGATGCTCGTTTCACGCGACGGGTCCGCAAGACCATGCGCCACCAGCAGTTTCGCTTCGAGCTGCAAGCTCGTCAGCAGGACAGGGTCCTTCAGCGCATTGGCCTGTGCGAGCAGTTGACTCCACGCGTTGTTGCTGTAGTTGGTCACGTAGTAATCGAGACCAGTCGGGTCCGCGAGCACCGCCGAGCAGCCGTTGAGCCGCACTTGCGTTTGCGGGTCCTTCAGCGCAAGCGTCTTGCGCGAGCTCAGCCCGTCGCCATAAGCGAGCGTCAACGGAACGGTCCACTGCGTGCCCGGATACTGGTTCTGATTCGGGAACGGCGACTGTTTCAGCGTCACGATGGTCTGGTTCGTCGTCAGATCGCATTGGGTGTCGAGCGAAATCAACGGCACGCCGGTTTGCCGCACGAAACTGTCGCCAATCGCGACCATCGGCTCGCCGCTCGCCTTCGCCAGTTCGTCCCATAGACGCTTCGGCGTCACGTTGCCAAGCGAATAGTCGGCGAGATACTGTTGCAGACCGCGGCGCATCGTTTCTTCGCCGAGATAGTTCTCCAGCATCTTCAGCACGTGGCCGCCCTTGTCGTACGTGAACGCGCTGGCGCTCAGCACGAAGTCGTTGGACGCCCAGCCGTTGAAGTTCGGCTGCACCGGGAACGAGGTCGACTTCAGATCGGCGTTGATCACCGCATACTTGTTCTTCACGTCATCGACCCAGCTAAAGCGATCCGGGAAGAAACGCACCTTGGTCTTGTTCTCGAAGAACGTGGCAAACGATTCGTTCAGCCACACGTCGTCCCACCAGTCGAGCGTGACGAGATCGCCGAACCATTGGTGCGCCGCTTCGTGGGTGAGCACGGTCACGCCGTAGTCGGACATGGTCGTGCCCGGCGCGGGCAGAATGTCGTCGGCGAACTCGAGAATGGCGCCCCAGTTCTCCATGCCGCCGAAGTTCAGGTCCTTCTCTTCCTTGAACGCGTCGTTCGCCGCGACCGTGTCGAACTTGGTGAGCGGCAGCGGGATGCCGGTATAGCGATAGTAGTAATCGAGTGCCTGCTTGGTCTGCTGCATCGCCGGCTTCGCCCAGTCACGCATGCCCGGCGGCGTGAAAATACGCAGGTGCAGGCCCTTGCCGTCAGGCAGCGGACTCGTGAAGTCGTCTTCGAGAATATCGAACTGACCGCCGCCGAAGAAGAGCAGGTACGAAGGCATCGGCGGCGTCTTTTCGAACGACACCAGCTTGTAGCCGCTATCCACATTCACGGCGGGTTTTTCCGCCGCATTCGATACGACGTTCCAGTTCTGCGGCACCTCCGCGCTCACCTCATAGGTGGGCCGGAACGCCGGTTCGTCCCAGCCGGGGAACCATTGCCGAGCAAGGTTCGACTCGCCTTGCGTGAGAATCGCGCCGCTCGTGGTGCCGTCGGTCGCCTTCAGATCGACGCGGAAGACACCTTCCGCGGCCGAGCACCCGGGATAGTGATCGTCGCCGCAACTGCCGCCCGTCTTCGCGACCGGATCGTCATAGCTCTTGAAGTTGATGATGCCGCTCCACTCCATGTGCAGCGAGTAGTTGCCGGCGGCGATCTGACCGCTTACCGGCCGAAGCTGGTAGAAGTCGCCGTCGTCTTGCGGCGTGGCGATCAGCGCGATGTTGCCCGGCTGAAGCGTGATCGTGCCGTTGGTGAATTTGATGCGATGCCCGGCAATCGTGATCGCGTTGACCGCCTTCAGCACCTTGATCTGCACGTCCGCGCGGCCGTCGAACGACGACAGCGCCGGATTCGGCCTGAACCACAGCTTGTAGTTGACCGGCATGACCGTATTCGGCAACTCGACGGGCTGCACGGTCTTGTCGATCGATGTGTTCGCGAGCACAGCACTCGCAGGCGGCACCAACGCGACGTCGGACGCGCTCGCCGGCCCTTGTGCGGACTTGCTCGTCAACGAAGCCGAGCCGTCTCCTCCACCGCACCCTGCCATTACCATTATTCCGGCTAACGCCAGGCACTGCATCTGCAATCGGAAATTTATACGCATTTTAATCCTCGACTGACAATATCGGTATTAAAGAAAGTGCGTTGAGTTCATTTCAGCCGTGTTTCTCTTTTTCAGCGACAAAGGTCTCCCGCACCAGCACCGAATTGCTAGCGAGAATATGGACGTGTTACATCCTCAGCACTAATGGGCTGATTTTTAGATACAACGTCTTGTTTATTACAAAGCTTTCAGAAAATGATTAATGACATCCTGTGATTGCCGCGCAGAGCGCAGCCCGCCTGGCTTTGCGGGCAGTGCGATAGCGGAATCAGTTTCGACGACAGTGCGTAGCCTAGTTTGGCAAACGTTATCGTGTCAACTTCCTTTCACAATCTTTCCTGAATCGACGTGCGATGTATGCAACGCGAATGTCTTTAGTAATCCGGCCGAGTTAATACTCTAAATACCGGCTTTCCCGCGCACGACTACGGAAAACTTTTTATTTTTCGATTGAGGAATGTGCTATGGGGAAAACCGAGGCGGCCTGCCAGAATCGGGAATGGATTCTCGTACTGGCTATTCAATGCCGCGGCGGCACTTTCTGCAACGGCCGTCGTGTAAATGGGCGCGCTGGAGGCTGACGCCGAAAGCGGAGATTGCGCCGCGCGTCGTCGTCATTGCAACGATCGCGCAGCATATGAACGTTTTCAGGCAGCAGCCTGCGTCTGCCTGGACGGAAACGGATCACGCCACGCCGAAAGCTCGCTCAACTGATCATGCCAGCGCGTCACCTCGGGAAACTCGTCTAGCGGCATGTTTGCGCTTGCCGCGTACGGCAGCGTGACGGCAACCGAAAAGTCCGCAACGCTCATCTGATCGCCAAGCAGCCACTTGCGGCCCGCGAGATGCCGGTCCAGCACACCCGCATGTTTGCCAAACCAGCCTTGTGCTTCAGCGACCTTCGCACTGTCGGGCGCGCCGAGACCAATGGCCGGTTTAATCAGATGTTCGAAGTAAAGCAACCCGCCGTGGCGGTAGAAGTGCTGGCTATTCCAGCTCAACCAGCGCAACACGTCCGTCTGCTGCTCGGCGCCTCTCGGCCACAGCGGCGATTCCGCGCGTTGCGCGAGATGGCAAATTATCGCGTCGGCTTCCCAGATGCTTCTTTGCCCATCGACGAGGCACGGCACCTTGCCGTTCGGGTTGAGCGCGAGAAAAGCCGGCGTGGTGTGCTCACCTTTGCCGAGGTCGACATAAACGTATTCAATTGGTATGCCTAAATATTTAGCCACTGCGCATGCCTTGCGCGGCGCTAGCGATTCCGCATAGTAAAGCTTCATATGACGTCTCCGTGCTGGTTCACCTCAGGTTCACTTCGGGTTCACTTCACTCAATGCTGCCTCGTCAGACCTCCGTGTTGCCCAGTTCGGCAATCAGTGCGTCCAGCTTCTCGAACGCGCCCTTCCACCCGGCATCGTGACCGTCGCGCGCGGCTTCGTCGAAGAACTGCGAATGCGTGAAGTTCATCTCGGTGCCTTCGTCGGTCGGACGAAACGTGATGGTGACGAGCGAACGGCGCTCGGGCAGCGTCACCCACTCCCACGTGAAGACCAGCTTGCGGTCCATCTCGACTTCCTGATATTCGCCGCGGCAGTCGTGCGTTTCACCGTCGAGCGTCTGGAACACCACGCGAAAGCGCCCCCCAACTCGCGGGTCGGCTTCGGCGCTCAACACGGGCCCAGCGTCCGGCCCCCACCAGCGCGCCATCAACTCCGGTCTCGTCCACGCCGCATAGACTTTCTGCGGCGGCGCCTTCAGGCGGCGCACGATGGTCAAACTGGGCTTCTGCATCATTCACTCTTCTCCTTCGACAAAATCGGCAAGCCGGTCGAGGCTCGCGGACCAGAAGCGCTCATAGCGTTTGAGCCATGCCATCGCCTCTTCCATCGGGCCGGCAACCAATTCGACCGACACCGTTCGGCCATGCTTGGCGCGCGTTATCAGGCCGGCGTCGCTCAGCACATCGAGGTGCTTCATGACGGCGGGCAGCTTGAGGGGCAACGGGCGTGCGATTTCCGTGACGGACAGGCCGGGCTCCCGTTCAAGACGAGCAAGGATGGCTCGCCGGGTCGGGTCCACCAACGCGGAAAACGTACGATCGAGTTGACTGACAGGACACTTCACCATGTGGTGAACTATAGAGAATCGACGAGCGGTGTCAAGCATTTTTGTGCCGCTCTTTTTTCCTGGGCTCGCTGTCAGAAGTTCGCCGTTCGCGCGACCAAGCCGGACGTCGAACTTAAAAGAGGACATCCGGGTGGACGATATCGACTTCGAATGCACCGCGTGCGGCAAGTGCTGCCACGATTTGCGCTTGCCGCTGACATTGGCCGAAGCGAGCGACTGGCTCGCGCGAGGCGGACAGATGGAATTGATCTGCGAGGCGATTCCGTGGCCCGCCGATCCAGAACCGCCAAACGCACAAGCGGACTACAGGAAAGCGCGCTCCACACCCGCGATGAGCGGATCGCTGCCCGTGCGTGTGTCGATTATTTTCGCGGCCGCGTTCGCCGGTGCGTGTCCCAATCTTCGCGCCGACATGCTATGCGGCATCTATGAAAAGCGGCCGCTCGTGTGCCGCATCTATCCTGCGGAGATCAACCCTTTCGTTTCGCTCGAGCCTGCCAGCAAAGCGTGCCCTTCGGTCGCCTGGCAACGAAAGCCATTGCAACGGCACGGTGTACTCGTCGACGACATGACACGAGAGTTGATCGAACTATCGCGTCGCACGACCGAACTGGAGGCGCCGCTGCGTATGCGCTTATGTCAGGAATTGGCGATCACTCATGCCGCGCTCGCAAACGAGGGCTTCGTCATTCACGCGCCGCAAAGCAGCGATCTACTCGCCGCGCTCGCGCGAATTCGTGCGATGCCTGATGTGCCGCACGCGCCGGCACAGTGGACCTTTGTATCCAACCGCGGCGTAACCACGGAGGCGCTGCTGTCGGTAGGCGCCGCAGCGGGTTTCGATGAATCCGCAAGCGCACGCGGCTTGCGCTATCACGGCTTTTACGAAGCGTCGCCCGTGTAACGCTGCATCCGGCCTACGCTTCGGATACTGGAAGGGTCCGCCGGACAACCGCACGCGGCTCTTCGCACATCGTTCAACGCGCTAGCCCCGTAGCGGTCTGAAAAAGCTGCGGATCTCGGCAGCCAGCAGATCCGGCTTCTCCATTGCCGCGAAGTGTCCACCGCTCGGCATCTGCGTCCACTGCACGACGTTAAAGGTTCGTTCGAGCCAACTGCGCGGCGGATGATTGATCTCTTTTGGAAACCGGGCGAAGCCGACGGGCGGCGCGACGCGTTGGCCATCGGCAAAACGTATCGGCTGTAGACGGTTCTCCCAATACATCTGCATCGCCGGGCCAATGCTTTGCGTGTACCAGTAGAGCGAGATATTGGTTAGCAACTCGTCTTTCGAAAACACCCGCTCGACGTCGCCTTCGCAATCGCTCCATGCGCGGAATTTTTCGGCGATCCACGCAGCGAGCCCCACCGGCGAATCGTTCAGCGAAGCGGCGAGCGTCAACGGCTTCGTCGTGTGCATGTGCGCGTAGCCACCTTCGCGCGCGGCCCACTCGTTTTTCTCGCGCAAGAAGTTCTCTTCCTCCGACGTCAACGCTTGTTGCGCCGCTCCGACTGCGGGTTCGTAAGACCCAGGCAGGAAGTTCAGGTGAATACCGTCGACCGGTTGCGGATGCCGCGCCGCAAGCGCGATCGACACACCGGCGCCGAGGTCGCCCCCTTGCGCACCGAAGCGCTGATAACCCAAGCCGCACATCAACGACGCCCATAGATCCGCGACCTGGAACGCGGACGTGCCGGATTGCGCGGGCGCCTGCGAAAACGCGAAGCCGGGCAGCGAAGGCACGACCACATCGAACGAATCGGCGGGATCGCCACCGAACGCAGCCGGCTCGCACAGCCGCTCGAGCAGCGCCTCGAACTCGACGAACGAACCCGGCCAGCCATGTGTGACGACGAGCGGATAAGGCGCCGGTCCCGCGCCGCGCCGATGCACGAAATGCACGCGCCGTCCGTGCACGTCGGCCATGAATTGCGGCTGGCGGTTTAGGCGCTGTTCCGACGCGCGCCAGTCGAACTGGCCAGCCCAATAGTCGGCAAGCTCACGCAGCCATTTGAAATCGATACCCTGCTGCCACGCGGACGACGGCGTGGCGGGCGCCCAACGCGTCGCGCGAATGCGCCGGCGAAGATCGTCGATGTCCTCGTCGGGCACAGCGATATGAAACGGCTCTATTTGCATGTGAGTCGTCCAGTACTAAGTCATCGATAAAGAACTGCGTGACCGCAAAGCTCGCGGCAATCCCCTCGCATGAACCACGAAACTATACGCATGGTACACAATGGCCGCATTTCCGTTTCCTGCTGGAGATCGACATGCTTGCAGCGCTGGCTGCCCTGCTGACTTTTCAATGCCTCGGAGAAGGCGTGTCTTATGTGTTCCATTTGCCGGTGCCGGGCCCGGTAATCGGCATGCTGTTGCTGTTCGGCTTTGTCATGATGCGCCCGCAAACAGCCGATGCAATCGAACCCACGGCCCTCGAATTGCTGCGCCATCTGTCGCTGCTGTTCGTGCCCGCGGGTGTCGGCATCATGGTGTCGGCAAGCCGCATTCGCGGCGACGCGATTGCATTGATCGTGTCGATTGCCGTCAGCACGACACTGGCAATTGCGGTGGCCGCGCTCGTCACGCGCGCGTTGATGCGCCGACAGCAGCGCCGGGAGTTGCACAATCGCGCCGACAAGGAGGCCGCACAATGACTGCCTTACCGAAGCTCGGCGCGATCTGGGTCTATCTTGCAGCAAGCCCTCTGCTGGGCCTCACCATCACGCTGATCGCGTACCTGATCGCCCAGGCGTTATATGCAAAAGCGCGCTTCAATCCGCTCGCTAATCCGGTGTTGATCGCGGTCGCGTTGCTCGTCGCGCTGCTCGAAGTGACCGGCACCCCGTATGCCACCTATTTCGAGGGTGCACAGTTCGTGCACTTCCTGCTCGGCCCGGCAACGGTCGCGCTCGCGTTACCGCTCTATCGACAATGGCCGAAGCTGCGCCGTTTTGCGTTGCCGCTTGTCGGCGGACTGGTCGCGGGTTCGTTGACGGCGATCGTCTCCGCGATCGGCGTGGCTGCGCTCTTCGGCGCATCGCATCAGACGCTCGCGTCGCTCGCACCGAAGTCCGCGACGACGCCGATCGCAATGGCCGTCGCTTCCGCGATCGGCGGCATCCCGTCGTTGACAGCGGTACTCGTCATCTCGACGGGTGTATTCGGTGCAGTCTTCGCGCGCGCCATTCTGAACGTGCTGAAAATCGCCGAGCCGGAAGTGCGCGGTTTCGCACTCGGCATCGCGTCGCACGGCATCGGCACGGCGCGGGCCTTTCAGGTCAGTGAGCAAATGGGCGCGTTCGCGGGGCTAGGCATGGGGCTCAACGGCGTGTTCACCGCGTTCGTGGTTCCGGTGCTGATGCCGTTCGTTGCGCGCTGGCTCGGCACCTGAGCGCAAGCCGCTGATTTGCTCGACGACGCAAAAAAGGCCCGCAAAACGCGGGCCTTTCTGCAATAGGCCGCTAGCGCGGCACTCACCGCGCGTGCTCAGAAGCGATGGCGGATGCCGACCGTGCCGACCACTTGCGAGCTGGTGGACGAAGCGCTGACGCCGACGATGTCGGCGGTAATGCCCGAGTTGCCCGTGCTGCCGACATGCTGGTAGGCCGCTTCAGCATAGACGTCGGTACGCTTGGACAACGCGTAGTCCGTTTGCAGCGTGAGCTGATGGTACTTCGGGCTGACGCCGTCCAGACGCGCGTCGGTAAACGTGTATGCGCCCGACACCGACACCGCCGGCGTCAACGCGTAACGGCCGTTCACTTCGTAGTTGGTGAAGCGTGCGCTGCCGCCGGTCAGCGCCAGCCCGCTGCTCGTGCCCGATGCCGACGAGCTGATCGCGCTCGCACCGTTCAATTGCGTTTGCGTCACGACGAGGCCGACGTTCGCCGGGCCGAATGCATAGCTCAGACCCGCGCCGTAGGTGCGTTGACGCGCCGCCGTGAAGGTGGAGTCGCCAGTCGCGACCGCGCCGCTCGTGTTGGTCGACGAGCCGCCGCCGTTCAGTTGCAGATAACCCGCCGCGACCTTCAGGCCGCCGAATACATACGATGCGCCGACGCTGTATGCGCGGCTATCGGCGAAGCTGCCCGCTGCGTTCGAGAAACCGTACAACGCGCCGAACTTGAAGCCGGCGTAATCGATGCTCTGGAATTTCACGGCGTTGTTGATGCGCACCGAGTTGTTCAGGTTGTCGTTGTCGTAAGGGTGCGAAGCGAGCGTCCCGCCATACTGCGTGCCGTTCAGCGCGAGCGGCGCGAGGTAATCGACCACGCTGTCGTACTGGCGGCCCAGCGTGACTGTGCCGAACTGGTTGCTCGACAGGCCGACGAACGCCTGACGGCCGAACTCGCGGCTGTTCTGACCGAGCTTGCCGGTCGACAGATTAAAGCCGTTTTCGAGGACGAAAATTGCTTTCAGGCCATTGCCGAGATCTTCCGAACCGCGCAGGCCCCATCGATTGCCGTTCAGTATGCCGCTCGCCTGCTGGAAGTTGCTGCTGCCGCCCGAATTGCTGGTGTAGGTCAAGCCTGTATCGATCAGGCCGTACAGCGTCACGGAGCTTTGTGCATGAGCGGCGCCGGCAGCGCCGGCAAGAGCGAGCGAGAGGCCCGACAATACGAATTTGTTCATTGAATATCTCCAGATTCCAATAGCGGTTGCTATCGAGCGGCGGAGAATAACGCATAAACCTCGAAACGATTTTTCAGTGCATTACGGCGTTGCGTTTTAACGACGCCATTGCTTTTTAACTTTCTGTTTGTTTCCCGTTTATCTCATTGCTTGACGTGTAAATGAAATGGGGCGTACATCTTTTGCACGTGCGCCCCAAGTGCCTGATTTAAAACGCGCTCGGAATCGCAGGCGAATTGAGAATGGTATACCGAAGATTCCGCAACAACGTAAACAAGGTTGTTTATTATTCCATCTTATTTCGCAATGATATTATTGTTAACTTAAATTAAGATATGGAAATCGACGTGACGATTATTGCGTGGACCGCAAATACATTTTTCCTTGCTTAAGAAACCGGAAAATTAATTCCCGAAGACCCTTGCCGACGAACCCGCGATAACAGCGCGCCACTCGACCATATCCGCAATTACTTCGTCATCCGAAGTTAATCGACGCGCAACGATGGCCCGGGAGACCGCGTCGGCAATGCGCCACATCCATTCACCGCGCATAGTTTGAAGCGCGTCCGGTTTTGTGCCATGCTAGCCACGCCCCAGCGCAGGTCACCAGAAGAGAGGGTGTGAGAGGCAGACCAATCCTGTTGTCCATTCCTCAGGAGGAGACATGATTGTGTCATCGCAAGCGCGTAGCATCCGCTGTGCCGGCAATGCGCCCGGCGTCTTATCGCAGCCCTGCCTTCCCCCCGCGCCGTTGAAGTATCTGCATCGCGCGGTCGCCGTTTCGGGTTTCGCGTTCCTCATTGGCCTCACATCGGTTTGTCACGCCGACACTCAGGTCGGCGGCAGCTTGCCGCCCGCGCCCGATATCCTGTATGGCGAGCTCTTCGTCGCGGTGCAAACGGCGCAGATCTATCCGGACCAGAAGACTTTCGTCGATGCAACGCCGAAGGCCGACCCTGCCGTCATCGTGCAGCTTTACCAGCAGCAGAAAAACAACCCCGGTTTTTCGCTGGCGAGCTTCGTCAACCAGTACTTCACGCCGCCGAGCGAGCCGGTCATTACGCCGCCAGCCAATCAGACGCTGCGTGAGCACATCAACTGGTTATGGCCCGCCCTCACCCGGACGACCACGAGCGCGCCGCCGAACAGTTCGCTGATCCCGTTGCCGAAACCCTATGTGGTGCCCGGCGGGCGCTTTCGCGAAGGCTACTATTGGGACACCTACTTCACGATGCTGGGCTTGCAGGAGGCGGGCCGTGAGGACCTCGTCGACAACATGCTCGACAACTTCGCGTACATGATCGACACGTTCGGCCATATTCCAAACGGCAATCGCACTTACTACCTCGACCGTTCACAGCCGCCGTTCTTCTCGCATATGGTGGAACTCGCGGCCAAGGTGGAAGGCCACGGCGTCTATCAGAAGTACTTGCCCGCATTGCGCAAGGAATACGGCTACTGGATGCAGGGTGAAAGCTCCACGCGAGCCGGTTCGGCGACGCGCAATGTGGTCGTGATGCCCGACCGCGCCGTGCTGAATCGCTATTGGGACGAACTGGACACGCCTCGCGACGAATCGTATCTGGAGGACATACAGACCGCGCAAAAGGCCACCGGACGAAGCCCGAACGATGTGTACCGCGAACTGCGGGCCACCGCGGAAAGCGGCTGGGATTTCAGTTCGCGCTGGTTCGGCGACAACATGACGCTCGCGACGGTGCGCACCACGTCGATCATCCCTGTCGATCTGAACAGCCTGATGTTCCACCTCGAAATCAGCATCGCGAAAGGCTGCGGCGAAACGCGCGATTTCCGGTGCGTGGGCGAATTCGCGGGACGCGCCGCGAAGCGCGCGCTCGCCATCAACCGCTATCTGTGGAATCCCAACGGTTACTACGGCGACTACGACTGGCAACTCGGCAAACCGCGCGATAACAAGACTGCCGCAATGGTGTTTCCGCTGTTCGTCGGCGCGGCGTGGCCGGAGCGTGCAAAAAAGACCGCGCAGCAGGTGCAGTCGACGTTGCTGCAACCGGGCGGCCTCGTCACGACGACCTACAACACCACGCAACAGTGGGACGCGCCCAACGGCTGGGCGCCGCTGCACTGGGTCGCGATTCAGGGCTTGAAGCGCTATGGTCATGACGCGCTCGCGCAACAGATCGGCACGCGCTTTCTCACCGACGTAAAGGGCGTCTATGCGTCGGATAAGAAGCTGGTCGAGAAATACGTGGTGGAGGGAGCAGGCACGGGCGGCGGCGGCGGGGGTGAATATCCGCTCCAGGATGGCTTCGGCTGGACCAACGGTGTGACGCTCAAACTGCTCGATCTGTACAGCCCAGGCGAATAGCGGCGCCACGACACGAGAGAAAGCCCAAGCGGACGAGGAGACCAGGCACGGCTCACAGGCGAGAACACTGTATAAAAACACAGTACAATACCTTGCATGAACCAGTCATTTCCTGGCCGGGCCACTCGCGCCCGGCATTGAATCATGACGTCCCAGCAAGCTTTGTTTGCCCCAGAGCCCGTCGCCCTGTTCGACGACAACGAAGGCGGAATGCGTTACCTGCCCGAGTCGATCCCGCTTGCCCTCGCCCAACAGTGGTTCGGCGAGGCTCTGCATAACATCGGCTGGAGCAGCCATCAGCGCATGATGTATGAGCGCGAGGTGGCCGTGCCTCGCCTGATCGCCACGTTCCTGCGCGAATCCGCGGACTTGCCCGCGCCGCTCGGCGAAGCGTTCGACATGGTGCGCTCGCTGGTGGGCGCGCCGTTCAACCGCGTAGGGCTCAACCTGTATCGCGACCAGCACGACAGCGTCGCGCCGCACAGCGACAAAACCGCGAATCTCGTGCGCGGCGAGCCGATTGCCATTGTGTCGCTCGGCGCGAGCCGCCGTATGACGATCCGCCCGAAAAAAGGCTCTGGCCGGCCGGTGCATGTCGAGCTAGAACCAGGCAGTTGTCTCGTGATGAGCTACGCGTCGCAGTTCACGCATGAACACGGCATTCCGAAGCTCAATCAGCGCGTCGGGCCGCGCATCAGCCTGGCCTTTCGCTGCTACGACGGCCCGCAGAGCTAGCCGCGTCGAGCGAGCAACGGCAGCGGCAGCGGCAGCGCGATCACACGGCGTAAACTTCCGGGTTCTCGAGCAGCGGCACGAATTTACCGGTGCGGCCATCGAGTGCGAGCATCACGCCGCTTTCGATCTGGAAGATCCAGCCGTGCAATTGCAACGTTTTGTTCGCGAGCCCGACAGCTACCGACGGATGCGTGCGGATGTTCGCCAGTTGCGCGACCACGTTGTCCTTGACGAGCGCATCCAGACGCTCCGCGGCCGACTGATAGGTGCGCGATGCGTTGATGGCCTTCGCCGCATCGGCGTGACGCAGCCAGCCGGCCACCGCGGGCAAACGTTCGAGATTCGTATTGCTCGTGATTGCGGTCATCGCGCCGCAATTCGAATGGCCGCATATCACGATGTCGCGCACGCCGAGCACCGCGACCGCGTACTCGACTGTCGCCGATACGCCGCCAGGCTCCGGACCGTAAGACGGCACGATATTGCCGGCGTTGCGAATCACGAAGAGCGCGCCGGGCTCCGCCTGCGTCAGCAACTCGGGAACCACGCGGCTGTCCGAACAGGTCACGAAAAGCGTGCTCGGACTTTGCGCGGCCGACAGGCGCTTGAACAAAGCGCTTTGCTGCGGAAACACGTCGCGTTGAAAGCGGATCAAGCCCTCGATGATTTCCTGCACGATGTTCTCCAGATGATCGAAGAGGCGCGGCGCGCGCTGTATCGCGGCCCGCAGTTCGCGCGAACTATACCGCGTTGCGGTCGCTTCGGCAGGCGCGGCAATGCGATGTGTATTGCGGCTGCGCAATCGACCGCGCAGCGGTGAACCAGCCGAAGCCATCGCGCTGCAATTGCGCTGCCATCGCGCGGTAGCTGCATGGCAAATTACTTGGCATTCGCGCAGGCATTCGAGCCGCACTGGCACCGCATTGCTGCTTACAAACCGACAACGGACCGGCAACGAGGCCAGCAACGGCTCGCGGCCTAAGCGCCGCCGAGCCATGGAAGACCGATCGGCGAGAATGACCGTCGAGCCCCGCGCATCCTTAACCCGTCGACGGCAATTGCAACAGCAATTGCTACGGGCCCGTCTTGTCGAAGTCGCGCGTCTCGAGTTCCACCGACTGCCCGCCATTCTTTTCGAGCACCCGCTTGGTGGCGTTTTCAATTTGCGCTCGATTGGCCTCGAAGGTACCCACGAGATCGTGAGCCGACGGCCCGCCGTTGCCGAAATGGTCGTTTAGCGCGTCGAGCGATACGCTGCACCAGACGTCTTTTCCATCGACATTGGCTTCGAAGGCGACGCGTGCCGCTGCCACCACTTCACGGCGTCCGGTGAATTCGATCCTCATAATGACCCTCCATGTGTCGAAGAACCTCGTAAGTCGCAAGCGCTGTGCCAAACCGTGGACTGCGCCAACGGCGCCGCTCGCGTGCGGAGATTGGGTGCAAGGTGCATACTCGGGGGTCGGCCGCTCCCGAACGGCCGTGCTCATGCGTTGCGGCGTGCAGTTCGCGCGCCACGCAGCCGGGCGCACCCACTATTCTGATACCAACTTCGTCCCATGTCCCGCAATCCGCAATCGTCGCGTCCTTTAGTCATTGCCGCCGTGATGGCTTCTATGGCGATGGTGGCCATCGAGGCGACCATCGTTTCGACCGCCATGCCGCAGATCGTCGCGCAGCTCGGCGATCTTCATCTGTATAGCTGGGTCTTTTCGTCGTTCCTGCTCACTCAAACGGCAATGACCGTCGTATTCGGCAAACTGGCCGACCTCTACGGCCGCAAGCCGGTCATGCTGGCGGGCATCGCCATCTTCCTGATTGGCTCCGTGCTCGCCGGCTTCGCATGGTCGATGCCGGCCATGATCGCCTTCCGCCTGATTCAAGGCATCGGCGCGGGCGCGATCCAGCCGGTCACGCTGACCATCGTCGCGGACCTCTACCCTGCGCGCGAACGCGGCAAGGTGCAAGGTTATCTTGCGAGCGTCTGGGCGATTTCAGCGGTCGTGGGACCGATGGTCGGCGGCTTCATCATCCACAACTTGTCGTGGGCGTGGATCTTCTGGATGAACGTGCCGATCGGCCTCGCATCCGCAGCAGGGTTCATTGCGTTTCTGCGCGAATCGGAGCGGCACGCGCGCCCTTCCATCGACTTCGCGGGCGCGGCGCTCTTCATGGCGGCGATAGCCGCGCTGATGACCGCGCTGACCTGCGCCGGCGACAACGACCTCGCGCACGCATCGATGGCCGGCGGCGCATTCGTCGTGTGCCTGCTGCTGTTCGTGCTTCAGGAACGCCGCGCGAAAGAACCGATGATCTCGTTCGCACTGTGGAGCCGCCGCCCGATTGCCGCGTGCAACGGCGCGACCTTGCTATCCGGCATGATCCTGATGGGCTCGACCACCTTCCTGCCGATGTACGTGCAAGGCGTGCTCAATCGCTCGCCGGTGATAGCGGGCCTCGCGCTCACCATGATGATGGTCGGCTGGCCGGCCGGCGCGACGCTCGCAGCCAAGGCATTTCATCGCATCGGCTTGCGGCGCATGCTGATCTGCGGCAGCACGTTCGTTCCGCTCGGCGCGGTGCTGCTGCTGTTTCTCGCGCCTGGCGGCTCGCCGCTCGTAGCCGGATTCGGTTCGCTCATCATGGGCTTCGGCATGGGCACCTCGAGCGTCAGCTGTCTCATCCTGATCCAGGAAATCGTGAAGATGGACGAACGCGGCAGTGCCACGGCGTCGAACCTGTTCTCGCGCAACCTGGGCAGCACGCTGGGCGCCACGCTGTTCGGCGCGGTGCTCAACTTCGGGCTGAGCCATTCGCAAGGCGCGGCTGTCGTCACGTCCGATCAACTGAAAAGCCTGCTGCAAAATCAGGCGGCGAGCGCGGGCAGTGGCGAAGCGATCCGCATGGTGCTGCATCAATCGCTGCACCTCACGTTCTTGTCCATCTTCGCGATTGCGATCTTCGTGGTGTTGCTGCTGACTCTCGTGCCGGCGATCAACATCGGCGCGGACAAAAAGATGCCGCTGGAAGCGCTCGCGCCGCTGGAGGATTAAGCCGCTGCCAGTAGCGGCCTCGGCGGTTTGCCGTTGCATAAGCGCGCATGCGCCGTCTACGGAACGGGCGACGCGCGCGAGTGCGAGGAACACACCGTCTGACGGATCAGCCCTTTGCGTACAGCGTCGAATTCGCGAAGCCCTCGGCAGCGAGCACCTGACCGACCAGAATCAACGCAGTGCGCTCGATCTGCGTCGACTGCACCTTGCCGAGAATATCGTCGAGCGTGCCGGTGATCTTTTCCTCATCGGGCCAACTCGCGCGATAGATCACCGCGATCGGACACGCGCTGCCGTAATGCGGCCTCAGTTCTTCGATGATGCGCGCGAGGTGGCGCACGCCGAGATGAATCGCCATCGTCGCGCGATGTCGCGCGAGATCGGCAAGCTGTTCGCCTTCGGGCATCGTCGTCCTGGTCGCGTAGCGCGTGAGAATCAACGTCTGCGAAATGCCGGGCAAGGTGAGTTCGCAGCCAAGTGCCGCCGCGCAGGCAGCCGTTGCAGTCACCCCCGGCACGATCTCGTACGGAATCGCAAGCTCGCGCAACCTGCGAATCTGCTCGCCGATTGCGCCGTACAGCGACGGGTCGCCCGAGTGCACGCGCGCCACGTCCTGACCTTTATCGTGTGCGCTTTTCAGTAATGCCACGATCTGCTCGAGGTCGAGTTCGGCCGTGTTGACCACCTGGACCGCCGAATGCCCGTCAAGCACAGCAGCCGGTACCAAAGAACCCGCATACAGAATCACGGGACAACTGCGCATGAGACGCTGTCCCTTCACCGTGATCAGTTCCGGATCGCCGGGACCGGCGCCGATAAAAAACACCGTCATTCAACACTCCATGATTCAAGCGGGCGACTCAATGTGACAGATGCAGCGTTTCTAGCAATTCCGCTACGCTTTCGAATTCACGATCCGCTGCGGGCAATGAAGGCCGACGCAGCATCACGACAGGCAAGCGGCGCTCGCGTGCGACTTCGAGCTTAGCTTCAGTCGCGCTGCCGCCGCTATTTTTGCTGACTACGACGTCGAAGCCTTGCAGCGCGAACAGCGCACGTTCGCCTTCCAGCATGAACGGTCCGCGCGCCACGAGTATGCGCGAACGTTCAGTGTCCTCGTGCGAGTCGAGACAGCGCACGAACCAGAATTGATGCGCGGGAATCTCGTCGAGATGTGCGAGCGGTTCGCGTCCGAGCGTGAAGAGCGGCCGCCTGAATGGCGCAAGCGCCATTGTCAGCTCATCCCAGTCCCCAACCATGCGCCAGTCGTCGCCGGCTTGCGGCTGCCACGCCGGCCGGCGCAGCGCCCAGCACGGCACGCACGCGCAACGAGCCGCCTCAACCGCGTTCGCGCTGATCTGCGCCGCGTATGGATGCGTCGCATCAATGACGAGGCCGATCCCTTCGTCTGCGATGTAGCGCGCCATGCCTTCGCTGCCGCCAAAGCCGCCGACGCGCACGGTGCACGGCAAATCGTCGGGCACCTTGCCGAGTCCCGCGAGACTGTACACGTCGCCGGATGCAAGCTGCCGTGCGATCCGCAACGCGTCGCCGGTGCCGCCGAGCAGCAGGACTCGCGTCATCGCGCCACTCCGATCAGCGTGCCCTGGCGGTCGATCGCGAACATCTCGACGCCGACTTGCGGCGGCACGATTTCGCGGGCCACAGCGAGCGCGTGAGCACAGACGATGTCGCCGAGCGGCACGTGCTGCGCATGCGCCAACGCGACCGCTTGCTGGCTCGTATTGGCCGCGCGAATCGCCGCTTGCAACGCGTCGTTGCCGCCCTGTTCCGCGGCCCATTCGGCGAGCCGTTCCAGATCGATGCTCGAATTTCGGCTATGCAGATCGAGGTGGCCCGCCGCGAGTTTGCTCAGCTTGCCGAAGCCGCCGCAAATGCTCAGGCGTTCGACCGGCGCGCGCTTCACATGCTTGAGCACCGCGCCGACGAAGTCGCCCATTTCGATCAGCGCGATGTCGGGCAAGCCATAGTGCGAGCGCATCGCGTCTTCGCTCGCGTTGCCTGTGCACGCGGCGAGATGCATGTAGCCGTTTGCGCGCGCGACGTCGATGCCCTGATGAATCGACGCGATATACGCCGAGCACGAAAACGGCCGCACGATCCCGGTCGTGCCGAGTATCGACAGGCCGCCGACAATCCCGAGCCGCGGGTTCATCGTCTTGAGCGCAAGCGCTTCGCCATCTTCGACGCCGACCGTCACTTCGAAGCCGCCGTCATAGGCATGCTCGGCCGCCAGTTCGGCGAGATGCTCCGTCATCATTTTGCGCGGCACCGGGTTGATCGCCGGCTCGCCCACCGCGAGCGTCAGGCCCGCGCGCGTCACTGTACCTACGCCCGGTCCCGCGCGGAACACAACGCCCGCTTGCGTAAGCAATCGCACGCGTGCGAACACAACGGCGCCGTGCGTGACGTCGGGATCGTCGCCGGCATCCTTGATCGTGCCGGCTTCGGCGCCGTCATCGGTCAGACGGCAGAACACGAGCGGCATCGGCACATGCTGGCCTTTCGGCAACACGATCTCGGCCACCTCGCTGACGATACCCGCGAGCAGCAGACGCGCCGCCGCCAGCGACGTCGCGGTCGCGCAACTGCCGGTCGTGTAGCCGCTGCGCAGCGGCGCGGGTTGTTCGGGCGTTTCGTCGCGCATGACGTTATACGGATGATCGAGCGTCGGGTTGACCTGCAACGCCATTGCCGGCGGAACGCTTCACCGCATCGAGCAGCGTAATGGGCAGCGCCTGACGCCATGTATCGAAACCGCCGAGCGGTTGAGCGTCCGCAAGCGCGATCCGTGTGAGCGTGCCGCCATGTTTGTCGCGCCATGCGGCGAGCGCGGCCTCGCCTTGCAACGTGACCGCGTTCGCGATCAGCCGGCCGCCGTCGCGCAGATTCGCCCAGCACGCTTCGAGCACGCCTGGCACCGTCACGCCGCCGCCGATAAACACCGCGTGCGGCGCGGCCAGCCCTTCGAGCGCTTGCGGCGCGCGTCCCGCGACGAGCTGAAGGCCCGGCACGCCCAACGCATCGCGATTGTGCTCGATGAAGCGCTGACGCTCCGCGTGCCCTTCGATCGCAATTGCGCGGCAAGTCGGATGCGCGCGCATCCATTCGATGCCGATCGAGCCACTGCCCGCGCCCACGTCCCACAGCAATTCGCCGGGCGTCGGCGCGAGTCGCGCGAGGGTGATCGCTCGCACGTCGCGTTTGGTGAGCTGGCCGTCGTGGCGAAATGCGTCGTCGGGCAAGCCGCAGGTGAGCGGCAGACGCGGCGCGCCGTCGGTGGCGCGGCATTCGAGCGCGACCAGGTTTAGCGCGGCCCCATCGCCCGCGGACCATTGATCCGCGCGGCCGTCGATGCGCCGCTCCGCATCGCCGCCAAGATGTTCGAGCACGATCATGCGCGTGGCGCCGAAACCGCGCGCGTTCAGCAGATCGGCAAGCGCCGCGGGCGTGCGTGCGTCCGCGCTCAGTACGAACACGCGTGCGCCGTCGTGCAGATAAGCGTTCAGCGTAGGCAGCGGCCGCCCAACCAGCGACACGGTGGCCACATCCTGCAACGGCCAGCCAAGCCGCGCGGCCGCGAGCGATAGCGACGACGGCGCGGGCAACACGCGCAGTTCGTCGGCCGGCAACTGGCGCGCGAGTGTCGAGCCGACGCCGAACAGCATCGGATCGCCGCTCGCGAGCACGCACACCGAACCGCCGCGCTCGGCCAGAAGCGGCGCGAGATCGAACGGACGCGGCCACGCGGCACGACGCGCGGCGAGCCGCGCGGGCAACATCGACAGATGACGTTCGCCGCCGTAAATCACCGACGCTTCGAGCAACGCACGCCGCGCGGGCCGTCCCAAGCCGGTGAAGCCGTCATCGCCTATGCCCACCACCGTCAGCCACGCCGACATGCACCCTTCCTCATTTTGTATCTCAAACAATGCGCTGTGCCACGCCGGTCAAAGCGTCCAGCCCCGTTGTGCTATCCGAAAAAAGGCATAATACAGCCGCCGGTGCCCTTCGGGGCCTAACAGGGAACACAGCGGAAACATTGCCGCTGGGCTGCCCCCGCAACTGTATGCAGCGAGTCCGCCTGCGCTTCGTGCCACTGGTTCGACCGGGAAGGCCGCAGCGGACGATGACCTGTGAGCCAGGAGACCTGCCGGCGAGACTGTTCGTGCCAGCCAACATCGGGCGGGGTGTACCGATGCCGCAGCAATGCCGCTTGATCGCTTGCTCGGGCCGTCGCGCGACGCTAACCCGGTGTCCGTCTTGAATCCAGCTTCGCCCTCCACTGTCTCGCCTGACGCGGCATCTGCGCCGCGGCCCTCGGCATGTCCCGGGCTGCTGCGGATCGTCACCGCGCGTGACGGCGGCCTCTGCCGGATCAAACTGCCGGGCGGCGAGTTGAGCGCGGCTCAGGCCGAGGCGATCGCAAACGCGAGCGCGCGGCATGCGACGGGCGTAATCGAGCTGACGAATCGCGCGAATCTGCAGGTGCGCGGCGTTCGCGCCGGACACGAAGCTGCGCTTATCGCCGCGCTGATCGATGCGGGGCTCGGACCGAGCGCTGCAATCGGTGCTGCGGCAATTGCCGGTGCAGCGCCGACCGATTCTGCCGGGGACAATCGCGACCGCGATCACAACGCGTACGCGTTGAAAGCATCCGCTGCTGACGACGTGCGCAACATCATGACCAGCCCGACTGCCGGGCGCGACCCGTCGGCACTGTTCGACACGAAGCCGCTGTGCGCGGCGCTTCTGACGCTGCTGCAAAGCGAAGCGCGTTTCACGGCACTGTCGCCGAAATTCGCGTTGTTGCTCGACGGCGGCGAGCGGCTCGCGAGAGTGGACCATCCGCATGACGTATGGCTCGCGGCAACGCAAGATGCTGCCGGTGAGGTGCGCTTTGTGTTGGGTCTTGCAGGCTGCCCCGGCGCGAGTGAAAGCTTGCGCACATGCATCGACGCAGACTCGCCATCGTCATCGTCAGGCAACGCGGCGCGGGCGTCCGAGAAACCGCATACGGATGCGTCAGGCGCGTTGGCCTCGGTACTGCCCTCGCAAGTCCCGGCGCTTATGCGCGCGCTACTGCATACGTTCCTCGATCTCGCCGCCGCCGATGCCACGCGTATGCGTCATCTACTCGCCACGCATTCGGCGGACGCGCTATTGCAGCACGCACAAACGTACGTGGATTTTCCGTTGACGCGCGACACAACGCCTGCCGACTGGCGTCGCAACACGCCCGCCGACGCCTCGCTGCGCCTCGGCGCACATGCGCAAAGCGTGGCGGATACGTGGCATGTCGGCGGCCAGCCGCCGCTTGGCCGCATCGACGCAGCCACGCTTCACGAGCTCGCTGCGCTCGCGCAACGACACAGCAACGGCACACTGTGCATGACGCCGTGGCAAAGCGTGCTGCTACCCGATATCCGAACGCCCGCAGTGCCCGCGGTGCTTGCCGTGCTAAATACGCTGGGCTTCGCTTGCGATCCCGCTGACGCAATAACGCGGTTGATCGCCTGCGCCGGTTCGAGTGGCTGCGCAAAGAGTCTCGCGGACACCAAGGCCGATGCACTAAATCTGGCGAAGCGCCTGCCCGCCGACGTCGACGTACATTTGAGCGGTTGCATGCGCTCATGCGCCGCCGCGCATTGCGCACCGTTCACGCTGCTCGCGGCGGCGCCCGGCATCTACGACCTTTATCGGCGCGACGAACCGCCTGGTTTCGGTCAATGCGTCGCGCACCGACTGACGATCGAACAGGCCGCCGATACACTCGCGCGCCTCGCCCGGACCGACACCAATGAGTGACACCCATGCTTGATTACATTCGCGACGGTCAGCAGATCTATCGGCAATCGTTCGCGACGATCCGCGCCGAGGCCGACCTCTCGCGCATTCCGTCCGACCTCGAAAAGCTCGCAGTGCGTGTGATCCACGCATGCGGAATGGTCGATGTGATCGACGATCTCGCGTTCTCCGCGAACGCCGGCACAGCAGGTCGCGCGGCGCTCGCACAAGGCGCGCCGATTCTCTGCGATGCCGGCATGGTCGCGCAAGGCATCACGCGCGCGCGGCTGCCCGCTAACAACGACGTGATCTGCACGCTCGCGCATGCGGACGTGCCCGCGCTCGCTCGCGAACTCGGCAATACGCGCTCGGCCGCCGCGCTCGAGTTGTGGCGTCCGCATCTGGCGGGCAGCGTCGTTGTGATCGGCAACGCGCCGACTGCCCTGTTTCATCTGCTCGATATGCTCGATGCCGGCGCGCCGAAGCCCGCGCTGATTCTCGGCTTTCCGGTCGGCTTTGTCGGCGCGGCCGAATCGAAAGCGATGCTCGCACAGGACAGCCGCGGCGTGCCGCATGTCGTCGTGCATGGCCGGCGCGGCGGTAGCGCGATGGCCGCCGCCGCCGTCAATGCGCTGGCAACGGAGATCGAATAATGACAGCGCAACCATGTGCAGGGCGTCTGTATGGACTCGGCGTCGGTCCCGGCGACCCGGAACTCATCACGCTAAAGGCACTGCGTCTGTTGAAGGCCGCGCCCGTGGTCGCCTACTTCGTTGCGAAGGGCAAGAAAGGCAACGCGTTCAGCATCGTCGAGGCGCATTTGCACGACGCGCAGCAGCACCTGCCGCTCGTGTATCCGGTCACGACCGAAGCGCTGGAGCCGCCGCTTTCATATGAAGCAATCATCGCCGACTTCTACGACACCGCGGCGGCAATAGTCGGCGCGCATCTCGATGCGGGGCGCGACGTCGCCGTGATCTGCGAGGGCGATCCGTTTTTCTATGGCTCGTATATGTACCTGCACGACCGGCTTGCGGCGCGCTACGAGAGCGAAGCGGTGCCCGGCGTCTGCTCGATGCTCGGCGGCGCGGCTGTGCTCGGTGCACCGCTCGTGTATCGCAACCAGAGCCTGTCGGTGCTCTCGGGCGTGCTGCCGGAAGACGAACTGCGCCGCCGTCTCGCGGATGCCGACGCCGCCGTCGTGATGAAACTCGGCCGCAACTTCGACAAGGTGCGGCGCGTGCTCGGCGAGCTCGGCCTCGCGCATCGCGCGCTGTACGTCGAGCGCGCGACGATGGGCAATCAGCGCATCGTGCCGCTCGCCGAAGTGGATCCGATGGCGTCGCCGTATTTTTCGCTGCTCGTCGTGCCGGGGGAAAAATGGCAAGGATGATGCCGCCCGCCATCGTCATTCTCGGCGCGGGCGCGTTGGATACCGCGCGGCGCATTCAGACGCTGTATGCGGATTCGCAGGTGCATGCGTTGCAAGGCCGTGTCGATGCCGATGTCGCGTATGGCGAACTCAGCGCGCATCTGCGCGATCTGTATGCGCGCGGCACGCCGATTGTCGCGTTGTGCGCGGCCGGCATCGTGATTCGCTGCGTCGCGCCGCTGCTGTCGAACAAGCGTGCGGAGCCGCCGCTGCTCGCCGTCGCCGAAGACGGCAGCGCGGTCGTGCCGTTGCTCGGCGGACTTGCCGGCGTCAACGTGATGGCGCGCGAGATTGCAGCCGCGCTGTGTGTATCGCCCGCGATCACTACGAGTGGCGAGTTGCGGTTCGGCACCTGTGTGCTCAATCCGCCAGATGGCTACGTGCTCGCCGATATCGGGCACGGCAAGCGTTTCGTGTCGGACTTGCTCGCCGGCGAAAGCACGCGCGTAGAAGGTGACGCGCCGTGGCTCGACGACGCACAACTGCCGCGCTCGTCGTCGGCGCGGCTTGCGATTCGCGTCACGCCGCGCGCTTGGGATGGACGCGAGGATGAGCTTGTGATTCATCCGCGCAGTGTTGTGGCCGCGGTGATGTTAGAGGCCGTGGGCTCACGTGCGCTTGGCGGGCTACGAGAAACATCGAGCCAAGCCAAAACCGCCGCCGCTCGAATCGCGGCTCGCGTGCGCGCTTCACTCGACGCCCACGGCCTCGCCCCTCTTTCTCTTGCGGCGTTGCTTGCATCGCCGGAACACATGACGGACCCGGCGCTCGCCGAAGCCGCAGCGGAGTTAAATGTGCCGCTGCGTTTAATCGAACCCGATGCAGGAAACGGCAACTCAGCGGCCAGCCTTCTACACGCCGCGCTGCGCATTCCCTACAAAACGCTGTACGACGATCGTGGCCAAGGCATCGCGCTCGCCCTATCGCCCCTGGCAATCGATCCCAACACGATAGGCCGCGCGCGCGGCCGGCTGACTGTGATCGGCCTCGGCCCCGGCAGCGCCGGGCTGATGGTGCCCGCGGCGCGCACCGCGCTCGACGAAGCCACGGACATCCTCGGCTACCAAACGTACGTGAAGATGGCCGGCCCATTGCGCGCCGGCCAGCGCGTGCACGGCACCGACAACCGCGAGGAAATGCAGCGCGCGCGCCACGCGTTCGAACTCGCGAGCGCGGGACGTTCGGTCGTGATGGTATCGTCCGGCGATCCCGGCGTATTCGCGATGGCCGCGGCCGTGCTCGAAGCGCTCGACGCCTCGGAGAACAGCGCGTGGGCCGCTGTCGAACTCAGCATCGTGCCGGGCGTATCGGCGGCGATGGCCACCGCCGCGCAAGCCGGCGCGCCGCTCGGCCACGACTTCTGCATGCTGTCGCTGTCGGACAATCTGAAGCCTTGGGGCATCATCGAAAAACGCTTGCGGCATGCCGCGCAAGCCGACCTCGTCATGGCGTTCTACAACCCGATTTCGCGCGCGCGTCCGTGGCAACTCGACAAGGCGCTCGACATCGTGCGTGAATATCGCGCCGTGCACACGCAGGTCGTGCTCGGCCGCGACATCGGCAGACCGGGCGCAACGCTGCGCACGATAACGCTTGGCGAACTGCATTCCGCGGATGTCGATATGCGCACGATGGTGATCGTGGGCTCGTCGACCACGCGCCGCTTTACAAAGGGCGCGCAGTGGGTCTACACGCCGCGCTGGTACGAGTAAGCGTCAACCGACGATCAAGCCGCGGCCTTCATATCGTCGATGGCGCGCTGCCTCACGCCCAGGTCGTCCCACAGTTCCGGATGACAGGTGAAGACCAGAATCTGGTGCCGCGTGGCCGCATCGATCAGCGCCCGCTTGATTGCGTCCCGCCGTGCGGCGTCGGTATGCACGGCTGCATCGTCGAGCATGAGCAACGTGGGCCGGCCTGACGCCTTCAGCAGATCCGCATACGCGAGCCGCGTCAGAATGCCCAGCTGTTCGCGCGTGCCGAAGCTCAACGCGTCGAGCGTATCGGCGCGGCCGTAGCGATCGAGCGTCGCGGGACTCAGATCGTCGCCGAGCGCGATGGTCGACTGCGGAAAGATCCGCTTCAGATAATGGCCAAGCCGTTCGGTCAACGGCGCGCGCAATTGCGCGACCGCCGCATCGCGTTCGGCGACGAGCACTTCGTCGAGCAGGCTCAACGCGCCGGCGCGCAAGCTCAGTTCGTCCTTGCGCCGCGTGGCCTGCTCCACTTTCGCGTCGAGCGCTGCAAGACGCTCGCCCAGCCCCGATGCGCCGACTGTCTCCAACTGACTGCGCAGATGCGCGATGCGCACCTGCCGCTCATGCTGCTCCTGACGCACGAGTTCCGCCGACGCGCGGTAGCGCTTCGCCTCGGCCGCCGGGTCGTCCAGACGCACGGCCTGAAGTTCGCGCTCGCGTGCTTCGCGCTGCTTCGTCAGCGCCTCGACCTGGACGCGCTGTTCGACGATCTTCGCCTGCCACTGCGCGCGATTGCGGCAGAACGCTGCGTCGCTCAATTGCGCTTCCTTGCGCTGCAATTGAAGCGCGAGCGATTCGGCCGTCGCAATGCCAGTGGAACGCTTCTCGGCTGCCTCGTTCAGCATCGTGCGGGCGCTCTCCAGCGCCGCGCGCGTGACCTCGGCGCTGCGCCGCGCTTCGTCGAGCGGCAGCGCGGCCGAAACGTCGGGCAAACTCGTCAAGCGCTCGTTGGCGGCCTGCAAGCGCGCGGCAGCGGAAGCCAGCGCGGCACGCAGCGCGTCGATGCCCTGCGGCGCGTACGCTTCGAGCACCTTCGCATAACTCTTCTGTTGCGCAACGAGCGCCTTCCACTGTTCATGCCTCGCTTCGGCTTCAGCGAGCGAAGCCACGCCGAGCGCTTGCAACAGTTGCGCATGCTGCGCTTCGAGCGCGGCGAGTTCGGACAATCGCGCGGGCAGATCCGACACGCCCGGGATCACGCGCAATTCGCCAAGCTCGCCAAGGCCGATGCGCTTTTCTTCGTCCAGACGCAATACGCCCGCGCCGCTGATCGGCGCATCGCCCACCGTAATCGTGCCGTTCAGCCGGTATTCGATGCGCGTCATCGCCGCTTCGGTGCGTGCGCGCAGCACGGTCAACGACGCATCGAACGAAGCCAGGCGCTTGAGCTTCGCGTCGTCGATTTCGACGGCGGCTGCGGCGCGCGCGGCTTCTACGAGCGCGTCGTTGGCTTCGCTCGCGGCGGCAATCGCCGCTTCGAGCCGTTCCAGTTCCGCGCGATAAAGGCCGATCTGGTGGCGCAAATCCCCTGCGCTCACCGCTGCATTCGCGAGTTCCAGCGCGCGGTTCGCATCGGTGAAAGCCTGTTCCAGTTGCGCGACGCGGCTTGCCGCTTGCGCATGTTCGGCCTCGACCGCCGCCACGTTCGCGCGTGCCGTGTCGAGTTGCTGACGCTCGCGCGCAACCGCCGTTTCGAGTTCCACCGCGGCCTGTTCGTGCTGCAACGGCAGCGCCAACTCGGCCTCGCCAACTTTCAACGCCTGCGCGAGCCCCTGAACGCTGCGTTCCAGTTCCACAGCCGCATCGGCGCGCTGTTGTGCCAGCACGGCCTTTTGCTCGTGAAGCTCCCACGGCCGCTTGCGTTCCGTTTCTTCGAACGCCTGCTGCTGCGCGGCAAGTCGCGCAATGTTTTCATCGAACTGTTCGCGTTGCCGGTGTAGATCATCGCGCTCCGCGATCAATGCGGCGAGTGCGGCTTCGGCTTGCGCGAGCGGCCCCGTGGATTTCTGCGTGCGCGCGGTCAGCAGTTGCCGAAGCTCGCGCTGCACGGCGGCGATCAACGCATCCTCTCCCGCCGATTCGCGGCTGCCCGACAGTTGCGACAACGCATCGCGCAGATACTGCGCCGCGTGGCCGGTCGAGTCGCGCATGTCTTGCGTGCCGCCCTGCTGTACCCACAGCAAACCGGGAACGCCCGCGTTTTCCGCCTTCAACGGCCCGCGCGCGGCGCGTGAAAAGCCGAGCAATGCTGCGAGCTTGTCTTCCGCTTCGTCTTCGCCGAATACAGTTTGGCCGATCTTCAACTCGCAGCGCTGACGCGTGACGAACTGCTTCGACAGGCGGCACGCGACGCCGTCGAGATCGAAGCTCACTTCCACCGACGGCTGCCCGCTCGCCTTGCCCCAAGGCAGCAGGTCCTTCAGATGCGAGGCCTTGTAGCGTTCGAGGAACACCGCGCGCACGGCCTCGGCAATCGTGCTCTTGCCGGCCTCGTTCGGTCCCACGAAGAGATTGAGACCGGGCTGCAGGTCGTCGATAAAAAGCCGCCCCGTGAACTGTTTGAATTCCTGTATCGCGATACTTTGAAGCTTCATGCGGACCTCGCCTCACGCGGCAATTCACGTTGAAAGCGCGCCAGCAGCAATAACGCCTCTGCGGCACGCTCGACCTGTTGCGGGTCGGACTGCGGGTCCTCCTGCATGCCGCGCAAACGCGCGACGACTTTCGCCAGATAGCCGCTCTGGGCGCCGAGTTCGGCGAGATCCTCGGCGGTCGGCAGCACTTGCAGGCCGCTCAGATCGACGCGCAATGCACGCACCCGCGCGCGGGTTTCCTCGACGGCGACATGAAGCGCTTCGGCGTCCGCCAGCGCCGCCGTGCCGCTCACCGAGACGCGCAGCACATCGCTGCTGCCTAACGTGGCGAGGCGCGTCTTCAGCGAGTCGACATCGGTCGGCACGGAAATCGTTTCGTCCCAGCGATGCCATTGATATTGGCCGGCCTTCACCGCCTGCACAACCGGCTGTGCGCCCGGCTCGCTCAGCGTGACGTCGAGCATGAAGCCGGGATCGTTCGCGCGAAAACGGTCCTGCTCGTGCGTGCCGGCATACCACGTGCGGTCGTCGACGCGAAAGTGACCGTGCCAGTCGCCGAGTGCCAGATAGTCGAGACGCGCGTTCGCAGCGCGCGCCGGCGAAATCGGGTTCGACGAGTCGATGCCTTCCTGCAGGATGCCGCTCACGCTGCCATGCGCAAGCCCGATGCGGTGATAGCCCGGCGGCGTCTCGACGGTGTCGAAGAAGGCGGTGGTGTCGTCGTAGGTAATGCGCTGTGTGAGCGGCGCGCACAGCACCGCGCAACGGCATGCGTCGAGCAACACGACGCCAGGTGCGAGCACCACGCGCACGTTCGGCGGCACGCAGTTCAGGCGCTGTGCGCGGGTCCACACGCTTTCGACGAGCGCCGCGTCGTGATTGCCCGGCAGCATGATCCACGGGCCCGTAAAGGCTTGCAGTGCGGCAAACAGGCGGCGGATCACCGTATCGGATACCGTCTGCAAGTCGAACACGTCGCCGGCCACCAGCACCGCGTCGACCTTGCGCGCGGCGGCTTCCCCGGCGATGCGGCGCACGGTGTCGAAGCGCGCCTGCGCGAGATGCGCTGCCTCGTCCGGCTCGAACTGGCCGAATTGCGTGCCGATCTGCCAGTCCGCGGTGTGCAGAAACCTGATCACTGTGCCTCCATTGCATTCGATTGCATTGCCGCGCGGCGCACGCTGCTCATGCGGCCGTTGCGGTTCAACCGTGGATGTTACCGCGCCGGCGCGGCAAAGAGAGCCTAATGCGACCGGCCTGGCACAATCGGCACCACTCGCCGGGCTGGCAGCATTCGGCAACATTCGGCAGCGGTGGCACGGCCGGCACGATCCGGTACGACACCCGCAATGGGCACCAAGCAGCAGTCGCGCGGCCCGCACGATTCGGCACCACGCCCGCGATGAAGACCATTCGGCAGCAGCGACACGGTCGCCACCATCCTGCACGGCCGGCACACGCGACACGGCTAGCGCATCCGGCAACTCGCGACATGCCTCGCCCACTGCGCGGCACACGGCGCTAAACTCGCGTTTCCGGACCTTGGCTCGCTCGCCGATGAACAAAGCACTCGAACTGAAGAAGGCCAAACGTACGCCGTTGCTGCTGCTCGCGGCTGCGGCCGGCGTTTTCGTCGCCACGGCGTTGATGCCGCGCGGCTTCTGGATCGACGGTATCAAGGCGGTGGCCGAAGCCGCAATGGTCGGCGCGCTCGCGGACTGGTTCGCGGTCGCCGCGCTGTTCAGGCGCGTGCCGATTCCGCTGGTATCGGCGCACACGGCGATCATTCCGCGCAACAAGCACAAGATTGCCGACAACCTGGCCGTGTTCGTGCAGGACAAGTTTCTCGATGTGCCCTCGCTCGTCGGCCTGATCAAGAAGCACGATCCGGCACAGAGCATTACGCGCTGGCTGACCGAGCCCGCCAACACCGCGCGCCTCGGCGATTACGTGGTCAGACTGACGAGCGGCATTCTCGATCTGACCGACGACATGCGCATCCAGGTGTTCATCAAGGATGCGTTGCGCGACGTGCTGGCGAAGGTCGACCTCTCGCAGTCGATGGGCTCGATTCTCGACACGCTCACCAGAGACGGCCGCCACCAGGAACTGCTCGACGCCGGCATCGAACAGGTCGTCGCGCTGCTGCGCGAACCGCAGGCGCGCGAGTTTATCGCGGAACGTATCGTCGATTGGGTGAAGAGCGAGTATCCGAAGATGGAGAAGATCCTGCCGTCCGCGTGGCTCGGCGAAAAAGGCGCTGAGACCATCGCGAACGCGGTGAACCGGATGCTCGAACAGATCAGCGAGAACCCGACGCACCGGCTGCGCCAGAAGTTCGACGACGCCGCGCACAAGCTCATCGCAAAGCTCAAATCCGATCCGGCGTTTTTGCAAAAAGGCGAGGAATTCAAGCGCTATCTGGTGGAAGGCGAAGCGCTCGCCTCGTATGTGAAGGACATGTGGGGTGAATTGCGCGCCTGGCTCAAACGCGATCTGCAAAGCAGCGACTCGGCGTTGCATGCGCGAGTCGTCGCGGCCGGTCAATGGGTAGGCCGCGAACTCGCGAACGATCCGGCGCTGCGCCAGTCGCTCAACGATCACCTCGAAGAAGCGGCACGTGCAATGGCGCCCGAGTTCGCGCAGTTCCTCACACGGCATATCAGCGATACGGTGAAGAACTGGGACCCGCATGAGATGTCGCGGCAGATCGAATTGAACATCGGGCGCGACCTGCAATATATCCGCATCAACGGGACGGTAGTCGGTGGCTTTATCGGCTTGCTACTCTACGCAAGCACGCAAGGATTTGACTTGATGCGCGACCTGATGGGTAACTTGCTGCGCATGCACAGCGGATGAGCGGCCCGTTGAGGCGTCGCGCGACGCAAAGCGCCTACAATTCGGGCATGTGATTTGCGTAGCCGCGGTGGCCTGTATGCCACCATGCTGGCACCATGCCGCCGCCGCATTCATCGCGCGCTCGATAAAAAGCGACCGCGCCACTCAATCGGACAGTGTGCTCATGAAAATATCCTTACCGCCGCATGGGCGGCCGAACCGAGTTTATCCGCCTGCCCCACCGAGTCTGCATGGCCTTGCTTCGGTCATCACCGGCGTTGTCGTGGTGTGCGCGCTTTACTTCGGCCGCGCGGTGCTGATTCCGATCACGCTATCCGTGCTGCTCAGTTTTCTGCTTGCACCGCTCGTGCAAACGTTACGGCGGCTGCATATGGGCCAGTTGCCGTCCATCTTCATCGCCGTGCTGTTCGCGTTGGCCGCACTGCTTGCCGTCGGCGCGCTGATCGGCGCGCAGCTCGTGCAACTGGCGGGCGACCTGCCGCAGTATCAGGTCGCCATCGAACAGAAGATCGAGACGGTGCAGGAGAAAACGATTGGCCGCGCCGATTCGCTGATGAGCCGCGCAGCCGCCACGCTACAACGCGTGGCGCCTTCGAAGCCGCCGCCGCCGCGTCCTACCGGCCGCGCGGCGCGCAATGCGCCCGCCGTGCCGACGCCTGTCGAAGTGCACGAACCGTCGCCCACGCCGTTGCAACTCGCGCAGCGTGCATTGTCGCCAGCCATCGCGCCGATTGAAACCACCTTCATCGTGCTGGTGGTGACGATCTTTATCCTGCTGCAACGCGAGGATCTGCGCGACCGCCTGATCAGTCTGTTCGGCTCACGCGACCTGCATCGCACGACGACCGCGATCAACGACGCGGCCGTGCGTCTGAGCCGTTACTTTGTCGCGCAACTCGGCGTGAATCTGAGTGCGGGCGGTGTGATCGCAATCGGGCTTGCGATCATCGGCGTGCCGGGCGCGTTGCTGTTCGGCGTGATCGCCGCCCTGCTGCGCTTCGTGCCGTATATCGGCATCTGGATCGCGGCAATACTTGCGGTGTTTCTCGCCGCCGCCATTCAGCCGCAATGGACGATGGCGGTGTACACGCTGATTCTTTTCATCGTCGTCGATGTGGTGGCCGGGCAGATCGCGGAGCCGCTGCTGTATGGACATCGTTCGGGGCTGTCGCCGCTCGCGGTTGTCGTCGCGGCAATTTTCTGGAGCTGGCTGTGGGGGCCGATCGGCCTCGTGCTGTCCACGCCGCTCACGCTGTGCGTCGTGACACTCGGGCGTTACGCCGATCGTCTGAACTTTCTCACGGTGCTGCTCGGCGATCAGCCGGCGCTCACGCCCGCGCAGAATTTTTATCAGCGCTTGCTCGCCGACGATCCGCATGAGGCGATCGTGCAGGCCGAGCGTCTGTTGCGCGAGATGTCGCTGATCGACTACTACGACAAGGTCGCGCTCGAGGGACTCAAGCTCGCGCGCAACGACGCGATGCGCGGCGTGCTGATGCCCGACCAGTTGGCGCGTGTCAACGAAGCGCTGGTGGATATCGTCGAAAACCTTGAGATCGCGGATGGCTTGCCGGATCGCCTCACGCGCGCCGAATCCGCGGAAGCGCTACACGCGGCTTCCTCGGCCGATCTTTCCGAGCGGCACGATAGCCAGACGCGTGCTCAATCCTCCGCGAACAACGAGAGCGACAAAACCGCGGTGCTGTGCGTGCCGGGGCGCGGCGCGTTCGACGAAGTCACGACCGCCATTGCCGTGCAACTGCTCGGGCGCCTGGGCTTCGCGCCGATCATGGCGACGCACTCCGGCTACCGCAGCGCTCGCGCCGACGAACCGAGCTACAGGAATGCGCCGATCATCTGCATCGTCACGCTCGACGCTCCTGAATCGCCGCCGTATTTGCGCAATATGCTTCGGCGCACGCGCGAATGGCGGCCAAGGGCGACCGTCGTAGTCGGCGTGGGCAGCACCGCGGAAAACGGACACGAAACGGGTATGAGTGCGACTGCCGCTTCGCATTCGGCGCCCACCTTCCGCGCGATGATCGAGGAATGTCAGCAGGCCGCGTCCTCGCTGCATGCGCGTCAGCATGCGCATGCAGCGGGCGCTGCGGATTGAACGCGGGGTGAGCGCCAACTGAGCGCCAATTAAGCGCCAACCTGGCACCGACTGATAGCCAACTGAGCGAAGGGCGCGCCAACTACGCGTCGATCGATTCGCTGCGCGCCTGTACCCAAAATGAGGACAGACGCGCGTAAGCTCTCCGCCATACTTCGCTCATCGCTTTTCTGGTTTCGCCGCGCGACTAAAAAAAACTCCATGCCGCGGCGGCCGTGAACTGCAGCGAAGATCGAGGAGACAGGCATGATCCGCAGTTTCAAACCCTATCCGTTTGCGCCCCGCCATTACGAGGGCGCCGTGCCCCCGCTCGTCGACGGACATGATCCCGTGCGGCGGCCCGTGGCGATTGTCGGCGGCGGGCCGGTCGGCATGACGCTCGCGCTTGCGCTCGCCCGGCAAGGCGTGCGCTCGGTGCTGATCGAAGCCGATGACAGCGTCTGCACCGGTAGCCGCGCAATCTGCATTTCGCGGCGCAGTCTGGAGATACTCAAGCGCCTGGGCGCCGTGCAGGCCTTCCTGCAAAAAGGCCTGCCGTGGACAGGAGGCCGCAGCTTCTATCGTGATACGGAAGTGTTCCGCTTCTCGATGCATCAGGACGAAGAGCAATCGTTGCCGCCGATGATCAACATCGCGCAATATCAGATCGAACAGTTCCTGCTGGACGAACTGGAGCGGCATGCGGATCTGATCGATATCCGCTGGCAAACGCGCGTGACTGGCATTGAGCAGTCCGATGATGCCGACGCCCCGCGTGGCGCAACGCTCGCACTGAGCACCGGCGACACCGCATGGCACATGCGAGCCGATTGGGTCGTCGCGTGCGACGGCGGGCGCAGCACCGTACGCGAAGCGCTCGGACTGAAGCTCACCGGCACCACGTACGAAGGCCGTTATGTGATCGTCGATATCGCATTGCGGAGCGCGCGTGCGACCGAGCGGCTTGCGTATTTCGATCCGCCGTCGAATCCCGGCTCAACGGTGCTCGTGCACAAGCAGCCAGACGACGTATGGCGCATCGACTACCAGCTTCGCGACGACGAAGACCCGCAGGCCGCCGTCGAGCCGGACAACGTGATGCCACGCGTTCAGAGCGTGCTCGACGCGATGGGCGAGACAGGCGAATGGTCGCCGATCTGGATCACTGTCTACAAGGCAAACGCGTTGACGCTCGACCGTTATCGCCACGGCTCGGTGCTGTTCGCGGGCGACGCGGCGCACCTTGTGCCGATCTTCGGCGTGCGCGGCGCCAATTCAGGCATCGACGACGCCGACAATCTCGGCTGGAAACTCGGCTGTGTGGTCAACGGCGTCGCATCGCCCGATCTGCTCGACAGTTATAGCGACGAGCGCGTGTTCGCCGCGCGCGAGAACCTGAGCTACGGGATGAAGAGCACGGAGTTCATGGCGCCGCCCACGTTCGGGTTCGATCTGATGAGAACGGCCGTGCTTGGGCTCGCCGAGCATCATGCCGCAGTGCGGCCGCTGATCAATCCGCGGCAGACGCACCCGATTGCGTACGTGCAATCGCCGCTCAATCGCGTTGCGCCGGACGCCGTGCAAAAAGCCGACTCAGTGCACGAAGCCGGTCAATTTACCAAAGGTCCGGCGCCTGGCAGTGTATTACCTGAGTGCAGACTGAAGCGCATGGTCGATGGCAAGCCGGCGGATATGCACCTTACCGATCTGCTTGCCCCTTGCTTCACTGTGCTGCGTTTCGGCACGGACGCATCGCAAGATGCCGGATGGCAGCGCATGCAGGACGACATGGCGAGCCGCAAGGTTCCCTTCAAGGCGATCACCGTGGTCGACACGAACAACGGCGCGAGCATAGACGGCACTATCGCAATCGATCACACCGGCCACCTGCATCAGATGCTCGACGCCACAGCGGGCACGGTCTATCTGATCCGCCCCGACGGCCATGTGCTCGCCCGCTGGCGCGAAGGCAGCGCCGCGGCAACCCACTGCGCGCTCATCGCGACACTGAACGTTCAAAGCAAGGAGAGCCAGTCATGACCGATAGCGATCTCGACCGCATCTACACGACGCTTTGCCAAACCATCACGGCTGAAGGTGAAGCGCAGGCTCCGCTCTATCTCGCCCGCCTCGCGCTGCTCTGCATGATCGAACTGGACGACGCGCAACGCGCCTCGTCTCTGATCGAAGCGGCTCGCCTGCCTTCGTCGGGGACAATGACCGCAATCACCACAACAGCGGCATAGTTCGAAAAAGCCCGGTAAAAGAGGCGTAAAAAAAAGCCGCCGCGAGACAATACGCGGCGGGCTACTGCTTCCATCGAACATTACAGACGCGCCGCGTTCAATACAAACCCAGCGTGCTCGCATGCAAACGCGCGAGACCGAGTAGTGCATCCGTGTACGGCGTTTGAACACCGGTTAGCTGACCGAGTTCGCGCACCGCGCTCACGAGTGCATCCAGTTCGACCGCCTTGCCCGCCTGCACGTCCTGCAGCATCGACGTTTTCATCGCGCCGAGTTTGAGCGTGACCGCATGCCGGTCCTCCGGCGCCTGGTCGATCGGAATGCCGAAGCGCGCGCCGATCTCCTTCGCTTCGAGCATGATGCTTGTGACGAAGTTGCGCGCGAGCTCATCGTTGAGAATGCGGTCGGTGGTCGCGCCGGTCATTGCGCTGATGGGGTTCATCGTCATGTTGCCCCACAGCTTGTACCAGACATCGCGCTGAATCTGCTCCGACATCGACGCATTGAAACCGGCCGCGACCAGCGTGCCGGTCAGCGCCTTGACGCGTTCGCCCGGCCGTCCCGCAGCCTCGCCGACAATCAGGCCATTGCCCTGATGATGCCGGATCACGCCAGGCGCTTCGACGAGGCAACTCGCATGCACCACGCAGCCCACCGTTTGCGCGCTCGGAATAGCCGCGGCGATCGTACCATCGGGATCGACGGACTTGAGCCGCTTGCCCTTCAAGTCGCCGCCAAGCCCGTCGCAGAACCACCACGGCACGCCGTTCATCGCCGTAAGCACGATGGTTTGCGGCCCGAGCAGCGGTGCAATATGCGCGGCCACCGACGCCATTGCAGGACCTTTAACCGCCACCACGACGAGGTCCTGAACGCCGAGCTCTGCTGGATCTTCAGCGGCTTTCACACGAACGGTCTGCGTCTCGCCGCGTTCGATCAAACGCAAGCCGTGCTCGCGCAAAGCGGCGAGCGTCGCACCGCGCGCCACCACGCCGAGATCGTGGCCCGCTTGCGCGAGCTTCACACCCATCCATCCGCCAATCGCGCCCGCGCCGTAAATGACTGCTTTCATCGATTCATTCCTTGTAACTCGCGTCGATGCGCTCCACGCGCCGCACCAGCGCATCGTACACATCCTGTCCCGCGCCGTGACGCGGGTCGAATTGAAGCGCGTCGCGCGAACAGCGGATCGCCACTTCTTCGGGAACCGGCCGCGCCTTGCCCATCGAAAATGTCGCCATCTGGATTTCGCACGCGCGGTTCAAGGTCCAGAGAATCGCGAAAGTCTGCGGCAGCGTGCGGCCCCACGCAAGCAGTCCGTGGTTGCGCAGGATCACTGCCTGCCTGTCGCCGATATGTTCGATGAGCCGCGGACCTTCTTCCGCATGCACGGTGATGCCCTCGAAGTCGTGGTACGCGATGCGCTCGTGCAATTGCGCGCTGTAAAAGTTGGTCTGCTGCAAGCCGTCTTCCAGGCACGCCACCGCGACGCCAGCCGTGGTGTGTGTGTGCATCACGCAATGCGCGTCGGGCAAACCTTCATGGATCGCCGCGTGCACGACGAAACCGGCCGGATTCACCGGATAACGCGAGTCGTCGAGCACGCGGCCCTGGGAGTCGATCTTCACGAGATTGCTCGCCGTGACTTCGCTGTAATGCAGGCCGAACGGATTGATGAGAAACTGCCGCTCGCCGCCGCTCACGCTTGCCGGCACGCGCAACGTGATGTGGTTATAGATCATCTCGGTCCAGCCGAGCATGTCGAAGATGCGGTAGCACGCCGCCAGTTGAACGCGCGCCTGCCATTCGTCGGGATGCATGTCCGCGTTTTTCGGGGCACTCGCCGCCGGCATATCAAGTGTCGTCATCGACGTCTCCAAGGTTATCTATTGGCTGCGCGGTGTTCGTGTCGCCGCCGTTATGCGCCCGACACCGCAGCCGCAATCGACGACGCCACGTAGTCCGCGTTGCGCGCATTCAAACCCGCAACGCACATGCGCCCCGAGCGCAGCACATACACCGCGTGTTCGTTGCGCAGACGTTCGACCTGGCTCTCGGTCAAGCCCGTATACGTAAACATGCCGCGTTGCGCGACGTAGCGCGCACGCATCACTTCATCGACACGACCGGCAAGCCCCGCGTGGATCGTGCCGCGCATCGCAAGAATGCGTTCGCGCATGGTAGCCAGTTCCGCTTCCCACGACGCGCGCAACGACGTGTCGGACAACACGTTCGCGACGAGGCGCGCACCGTGCGTCGGTGGATTGCTGTAGTTCGCGCGCACCGTGGACATCAACTGACCAAGCACGCGGCTCGCCTCGTCCGCGTTCTTGCAGACCACGCTCAGTGCGCCACAACGTTCGCCGTACAGCGAAAAATTCTTCGAAAACGAATTGGCTGCGATCAGCGGTACGTCGGCCTCGGCCAGCATCCGAACGCAAGCCGCGTCTTCTTCGAGGCCTGCGCCAAAGCCCTGATAAGCCATATCGACAAACGCGATCAGCTGGCGGCGCTGCAATACCGGCACGAGTTCAGCCCATTGCGCAGCGCTCAGATCGACGCCGGTCGGGTTGTGGCAACACGCATGCAGCAGCACGACGCTGCGTTCCGGCAGGCGGCCGATCGCGTCGATCATATCGGCGAAACGCAGGCCGCCGGTTGCTTCGTCGTAATACGGATAAGTGTTGACGGTTAGACCCGCGCCCTCGAACACGACGCGGTGATTCTCCCAACTCGGGTCGCTGATCCAGATTTGCGAAGCGGGAAAATAGCGTCGCAGGAAATCGGCGCCGACCTTCAACGCGCCCGAGCCGCCAATAGTCTGCAACGTCGCGATGCGGCCCGCGGCGCGCGCTTCGCTGTTCGCGCCGAACACGAGCGACTGCGCGGTCTCGCGATAGAGCGGCAAACCCGCCATCGGCAGATAGGAACGCGGGCCGATCGCATCGAGCAACGCACTTTCCGCGCGGCGCACAGCGTCCATGACGGGCAGCTTGCCTGCGTCGTCGAAATAGATGCCGATGCTCAGGTTGACTTTATTCGGGCGCGGATCGAGCTGGAAATCTTCATTCAGGCTAAGAATCGGATCGCCTGGATAAGCGGGGATGTGTTCGAACATGGCGTTTCCTTGATTGAGCCCTGACTTGATGCCGACGTTGTGCCGACCGCCGGGCGAGACTGAAAGTCTAAGCGCCTTTGTGTGCTCGCGTCGATTGGGGCAAGTGTCGATGAACGCGCCCCGATTCACAATCAATCGATTTTTCACGATTCGTAAGTTTTTCTTTAGAATCGGGGCATGGCACTTACTCGCGTCACCATCCGTCAGTTCGAGGCGTTTCTCGCCATTGTCGATCTTCACAGCATCGGCGCGGCGGCGGAGCGGCTCGGGCTTACATCGTCGGCGGTCAGTCAATTGCTCGCCGAACTCGAAGCGGAACTCGGCTTTCGCCTGTTCGACCGGACCACGCGGCGCGTGAATCTGTCGAGCGCGGGGCAGGACTTTCTCGCGTCGGCCGAGTCGGTGTTGCGCCACGTGCGCGCCGCCGCCCAATCCGCCGACGATATCCGCAACCGCGCTGCCGGCATCGTTCGAATCGGCGCGCCGCTGGTGCTGGCGTCCACCGCGTTGCCCGCGGCCATCACCGAATACGCACGCGACAAGCCGAAGGTGGTCGTGCGCATTTGCGACACTGTGGTCGAGCAACTGGTCGAGCGTGTCGAGAGCGCGGACGTCGATCTCGCGGTTGGACCCGACAGGCAAAGTGGCGCACGCGTGCGCCGCGATCCGGCGTTCGCGAGTCCGTGGGTCATGTGGTGCGCGGCGTCGCATCCGCTCAGCACGCGGCGGCGTGTGCAATGGCAGCAGTTGCGCGATATACCCATCGTTGCTACAGGCCGCGATCACGAACGCGCGGTCGACCAGATGCTAGCGAACCTGCCGCTCGAAGCGCGCATCGTTCCCGTCGACGTGGTGGACAATGTCACCACCGCGTTCGGCATCGCTTCGCGCGGACTGGCCGTGACCCTTGCGCCGGCCTACGTCGCGCCGCTCGCGCGCACGTTCGGGCTGGTGATGAAGCGAATCGTCGAGCCGGAGACCATCCGCGAAGTTTGCGTCTATCGCTCGACGGAACGCGCGCTGTCGCCGCCCGCAGCCGGTTTCGCCGAGTTCCTGTTGCCGTGGCTCAAACGCTGGGACCGTGAGACGCAAGCCGATGCGCGCGCAAGACGTGACTGAATGCTCGGTTGAAACCGTGTCTGTTGCGCGACTAAAACGCAGTGTTAGCCGCGTTGCGGCGCCACGCACAGCGCGAACAGTTGCCGCTGGCTCGATATGCCGAGCCGCGCATACGCGCGCTTCTGATAAGTAACGACACTCGCGGGCTTCACGCCCATCTGTCCGGCAATTTCCACTGCGCTCGCACCTTCGAGCGTCCCGCGCAGCGCGTCGAGCTCGCGCGGCGTAAGTGCAGGACAAATTCGTCTGATGCGTGCAAGCATCGTCGCTGCCGGGCCTTCCTGATGTTGTCCATGAAGCGAGTAATGGCCTTTCGCCGCATGCGCAAACAGATGCGCGAGACTTTCGACACGTTCCAACTCGCCCACTGTGAACGTGCCGTGCGCACGGTCGCGGTATAGATTGATCGACAGCCACACGTTTTCCAGGGGTTGCACGAGCAGCGACAAACGGTCTGACACATTGGGCCGCGAGTAGCAGGCCGCGCGATACGCTTCGTTCGCGATCTCTTTGCTTTGCTGCTGATGCAGTACCAGCGTGTCGCGGGATCGCACGTTATGCGGGCTTTCGATGATCGCCCGATTGCCGTCGAGTGCATAAAAGTGCGTCGCGTAGCGGTCCGCCACGTCGCGCAGGAAACGGCCGCCCCGATGATCGGCAGCCGAAACGGTGCGCGGCCGCGCACCGAATTCATACGCGAACACGGTGCACTGCGAGACCGGCAGCATATCGCCGACTGTTCTCAGCATGCTGGCGGCGAATGCGTCCGCGTCGCGGTGCGAAATCGACATGACGAGGTCGGCCGCACGCGCGGCGCTGACCTGTTCGCTTCGATGGGGCGGGGAAATGCGCCAGGAACGCATGATGGCTCGGGAATCGTGCAGCGTGAATTCGGATCCGCCAAGCGTAGCACAGCGCGATGTCCGCAATGTCGCGACAGCGCTCACAACGCCATGACGGCCACTGCGCCGCATGCAGTCGGTCGCGCTTATTTCCCCGAAAACTTCCCGGAAAACGAGCCGCGTTGCAGCGTCACCATTCGCGGCAGTTCGATGGTAAAGGCAGTGCCATCCGTTTCATCGGACTCGACGCTGACGCCGCCGCCGTGCATCCGCGCGATTTCCTGCACGATATGCAAGCCGAGCCCGAGGCCCTCGCGCGAGCGCGAGCCACTGCTATTCGGTCCGAACGCCTTGAACAGATGCGGGAAAACCTCAGGTGGAATGGCACCGCCGTTGGCTACCTTCAGGCGTACGAGGTCGGCCGCTTCGCCGTCCACCTCCACGCTCACGTCGCCGCCCGCCGCGCCGTGGTGCAGCGCGTTGCTCACGAGATTGGACACCGCTTGCCAGATGAGGTCCGTGTCCCACGCGCCCGCCGTATTGCCGCGGCTCGTGAAGACGATGCGCTTGCCGTTCTCGCGCGACGTGAACTCGTCGATCACCGACCTGCACAGCGATGCGAGCTCGATTGAACGAGGCTGCAACGGCAGGCGCCCGCCTTGCAGACGCGCGAGGTTGAGCAACTGGTCCACCATGCGCGCCATGCGCAGCGAACTGTTTTTCACGCGCGCGGCCACTGTTGCCGATTGCTGATCAGCGGCGGTGCGCATCAGATATTCCGCGGACGCGAGCACGGCGCCGAGCGGCGTGCGCAAATCGTGGCTCAGCACGGCCATCAGCATCTCGTTCGCTTCGAGCATCTGGCGTGTGGTCACGAGTTGCGCGGCGAGCTGACGCTTTTGCTGTTCGAGTTGAACGAACACGTCCACCTTCGATTGCAGAATGCGCGGGTCGAACGGCTTGTAGAGGAAATCCACCGCGCCGGCTTCGTAGCCGCGAAACGTGCGCGACGCGTCCTGCGCGGTCGCGGTCAGAAAGATGATCGGCACATGCGAGGTTCGAGGACTGCCGCGCATCAGCGCCGCCAGTTCGAAACCGTTCATGCCGGGCATGTTGACATCGAGAATCGCGAGCGCCACTTCGTGCTTGAGCAGCAGATCGAGCGCGGCGGTGCCCGAGTCGGCCACGAGCACGGCGACATCGGGCCGCGTCAGCAGAGCCTTGAGCGCGGTGATGTTATGAGCGATGTCGTCGACGATCAGAATGTTCACAGGTGGGTTCGACATGGCATCGGATCAGTGAGAGGCCGGCCATGCTGCAAGCTGCCGGCCCATTGTTTCGGGAGAGTAGATGTAATCGGCCGCGCCGCGTTCAACCGCGGTGCGCGGCATTTCCGGCGAAGTCGCGGTGTCGGGCGCCTGCACCCACGTGAGCCCGCCCAACGCCCGCACACGCTGCAAACCGCGCACGCCGTCGTCGTTGGCGCCGGACAGCAGCATCGCCAGCAACCGCTCGCGATATACCGCCGCCGCGGATTCGAACAACACGTCGATGGAAGGCCGCGAGAAGCGCACGGCTGCATCGGTTGAAAGCGCCACCGTCCGGTCCACCTCCACCAGCATGTGATAGCCCGGCGGTGCGACATGCACGCGACCCGGCATGATCTGCTCGCCCGCGTCCGGTTCGATCACGGGCAGCCGGCAGCGGTGCGCCAACGCATGCACGAGGTAGCTCGGCGGATCGGGCGGCAGATGCATGACGACCATCACGGCGGGTGCAAAGCTCGCCGGCAGCGCGGCGAGCAGCAGGTTGAGGACTTCCATGCTGCCTGCCGAGCCGCCGATCACGACGAGCTCGCAGGCGCGCGCATCGGGCGCGCTGCGCTGCGCATCGACGCCTGGCTGGATCGTTGAGCGTGGGATCAAGATCGTATCAGCGCTTCTGGTAAATACGTTCGCCCGGACGGAATTCGTCGAAGGCTTCGTAGTGACGGGAAAACCGCAGCGTTTCCTTGCCGCCGAGGCCAAGGAAACCGCGTCGTACGAGCGCGTTTTCGAATAGCCCGAGCGCCCGGTCCTGCAAGCCGCGATCGAAATAGATCAGCACGTTGCGGCACGAAACGAGATGCGCTTCGAGAAAAACTTCGTCGGTCGACAGACTGTGGTCGGCGAACACCACGCGGCCTTTGAGCGAACCTGCAAAGCGCGCGCCGCTATACGCCGCATGGTAATAGTCCGACAGCGAGCGCGTGCCGCCGGCCGCGAGGTAATTCTGCGTGAAGCCCTGAATGCGGTCCAGCGCATAGATGCCGGCTTCGGCGCGCGCGAGCGCATCGGGGTTGATGTCGGTCGCATAAAACAGCGTGCGCTCGGTCAAGCCCTCTTCGTCGAACAAAATTTTTAGCGACCACAGTTCCTCGCCGGTGCTGCAACCGGCCACCCACACCTTGATCGACGGATACGTGCGAAGACGCGGCAACACGTGCTCGCGCAACGCCAGAAAATAGGCAGGATCGCGAAACATATCGCTGACCTGGACGGTCAGGTATTGGAACAGCCGCGAAAACTGCTCGCCGTCGCGCATGATGCGGTCCTGCAATTGCGATAGCGTGCTCAAGCCAAATTCCTCCAGCGCCTGAGACAAACGCCGGCGCAGCGACGACATCGCATAGTGGCGAAAATCGTGCTGGTACTTGAGGTAAATAGCCTCCAGCAGCAATTTCAACTCGATGTCGAAATCGCTCATGCGTTGCTGTACGTCGGCTTCAGACTGACTCATTGCGTTTTCCGTATCTGTACCTCGATCTCCACCCTTCTACCGCTAGCCTTGCCGCAGCCAGACACGGCAGAGCGCAACCAGCTTGTCGACGTCGATCGGCTTGGACACGTAATCGTCGGCGCCTGCTTCGAGGCAACGCAGACGATCGTTCGCCATAGCCTTCGCCGTCAATGCGATGATCGGCAGATGCGCAAAGCGCGGATTGCGCCGGATTTGGCCCATTGCGGTCAAACCGTCCATCTCGGGCATCATGATGTCCATCAGTATGAGATGCACTTCCGGGCCGTTTTCCAGCGCCTCCAGCGCTTCGCGGCCATTGCGCGCGATCTGCAGTTTTGCGCCGAGCGGCTCGATTACATGCGAGAGCGCGAAGATGTTGCGCACGTCGTCTTCGGCAAGCAGGATCGTGCGGCCCTCGAATGCATTATCGCGTTGCCGCACAGTGCGCAGCATGCGCTGCTGCTCAGGCGCGAGCGACGACTCCACGCTATGCAGGAACAGCGTCACTTCATCGAGCAGACGCTCCGGTGACTTCGCACCTTTGATGATGATCGATTTCGAATAGCGGCGCAGGCGGTGCTCCTCTTCGTCGGACAGCATGCGCCCCGTGTAGACGATCACCGGCAGCGTCGCATGTTCGGCGTTGCCCGCGAGGCGCTCCAGCAGATCGTAGCCGGTGCCGTCGGGCAGTGCGAGGTCGGTCACCACGCAATCGAACGAGAACCTGTCCAGGTGGTCTAGTGCTTCGGCCAGCGTTGCGACTGCAACGATCTCCGTGTTTTCGCTTTGCAGCAGCGCGCGAATGCTTTCGCGCATCGGCGCGTCGTCTTCGATCACCAGCACGCGCTTGAGCCGCTGTTGCAAGCGCGCTTCGAGGCGGCGGATCGCGGCTTCCATCGTGGAGCGCGCGGTCGGCTTGAGCGTGTAGCCGATTGCGCCCAGGTGCAGCGCCTTGTCCGCGTGGTCGGTGGCCGAGACGATATGGATCGGAATATGACGCGTGAGCGGATCGTTCTTCAGCCACTCGAGCACCGTGAGACCGGAGCGATCCGGCAAGCCCACGTCGAGCAGCACCGCCGCCGGGCGCATGTCGCGCACGAGAGCGAGCCCGCTCGCCGCATTGCTTGCATGCACGAAGTCGAAGTCGAGTTCATGCACGAGATCGCGCAGGATTTCTGCGAACGCGACATCGTCTTCGACTGCGACGATGAGACGGCCGGCGCGCGTGCGATTGTCGCGATCGTCGGCAATCGACGCTACGGCCGTTTCCGGCACGCTGGCCGCACTGCTTGCATTCGAAACGCCCGCCCCGTTTTCCCGCGTTCCTGTGGTAACGCCGTTAGCCGGCGTGAAGACTGTCGAAGCAGTGCTGCTCCACGACGTGCTGGTCACGAGCAGCTCGCCTCGCATGCCGCTCGCGGCCGCTGCGTTGCCTGCCGTGTGAGCCTGTGCGGTGGCGGCTGCGTTCGTCCCTGGCGCGGGTGTACTCCCGTCATTGGCCGCGAGAGCGGCGCGCGCATCGAGCGGCAGCCACAGCGTGAACACACTGCCCTTGCCGACTTCGCTTGCCACGGTAATCCGGCCGCCCATCAACCTCGCGAATTCGCGCGAAATAGACAGACCGAGGCCGCTCCCGCCGTACTGACGGCTGGTCGATCCGTCAGCCTGCTGGAACGCTTCGAAAATCATTTCCAGCTTGTCTGCCGCGATGCCGATGCCGGAATCGCGCACATCGATACGCAACATGTCGCCGTCGGCCGGCGCGACCGAAAGCGCCACTTCTCCGCGCTCGGTGAACTTCACTGCGTTCGACAGCAGATTGCGCACTATCTGAGTAACGCGTTGGCCGTCGCCGATGAACGTATCCGGCACGCCCGGCGAGCGGTCGAACGCGAGGCTCAAGCGCTTTGCGCCCGCCAACGGCTTGAACATTTCCTCGAGCGATTGCAGCGTTGCGTCGAGCGACACTGTTTCAAGTTCGACAGTGACCTGCCCCGCCTCGACCTTGGACAGATCGAGAATGTCGTTGATCAACACCAGCAGGTCGCTATTGGATGCGTGGATCGTTTCCGCGTAGCGCACCTGCTCCTCGGTCAAATTGCCGGTGCGGTTCTGCTGCAGCAGCTTTGCGAGAATCAGCGAACTGTTTAGCGGCGTGCGCAGTTCGTGCGACATGTTCGCGAGGAACTCCGACTTGTAGCGGCTCGATTGCTCGAGGCGCTCTGCGTTCGCCGCAAGGTCGTCCTGTGCGCGCAGCAGATCCGCTTTCTGCCGCTCGAGCCGCTGCGCATATTCTTCCAGTTGGACGTTGGTCTGTTCGAGTTCGGCCTGCTGCGCTTCCAGGCGCGTTTGCGATTCGAGCAGCGCGCGACCGCGCTCTTCGAGCCCTTCGTTCGAAACACGCAACTCTTCCTGCTGAACCTGAAGCTCTTCATTTAACTGCTGCGTTTCGATCAGTGCATCCTGCAAGCGCTCCCGATAGAGCGCCGCTTCGATGAAATCGCCCATGCTGTTGCTGACCAGTTCGACGAACTCTTCGTCACGCGGCGCGAGTCCGCGGACAAACCCCAGTTCCAGCACACCGTTGACTTCGCCTTCGCTTTTGATCGGCATGATGATCAGATTCTTCGGAGCACTTTTGCCGGTGCCCGACACCACCTGCACGTAATTGTCCGGCACGTCGCGCATCACGACCATGCGGCGCGAGATCGCTGCCTCGCCGACCAGCGTGTCGGCCTCGCCGAGATCGCGCGCGGTGGCCTGCTCGCTTTCGCGGCTGAAGCCGTAAGTCGCGATGCGGCGCAATGTGGCGTGCCGCCTGTCGCGCACATAGAGCGCACCGACGGCTGCATCCATGTACTGTGCGAGGCAGTCGAGCATTGCGCGGCCAACGAGTTGCGGCGTGGCCTGGCCGATCACTCCCTCGGCAAGCATGCGCTGCCCCGAGCGCAGCCACACCTGTTTTTCCAGTACTTCTGTCTGTTCCGCCTGCTGGCGCATAGCGCTGTCGTAAGTTCCAGCCAGGTTGAGCAATTCGCGGCGGCCCATCCATGCAAGAAGGCTGTTCACGCCGATGCTGAAGATCAGAAACACGCCGACCAGAATTCCGGTGACGCGGCGCGACGCCTCCCCGCGCTCCTGACGCAAGCGCGATTCGACCTCGAGAAAGTCGCCGAATATTTTTCGAGTCTCGTCGAATTCCATCTTGCCGCGGCCGCTCGCCACGACGCGGGTGACTTCCTGCATTCTGCGGCGTGCGTCGACCATGCTTTCGGCGAAGCGTTCCCAGCGGTCCTGAATCGCCTGAATCTGCTTGAGTTTCTCGACTTGCGGCGGATTGTCCGCAACGAGCTGCTGCAGTTCATCCATTTGCGCCTTGAACTTCGGTCCGCCGTTCTCGTATGGCCCGAGAAAACTTTCGTCTCCAGTGATGAGAAAGCCGCGCATCGACGATTCGCGATCGACCGCGAGGCGCAGCATTTCGTTGGCCTTGCCAACCACGCGCTCCGAATGCTCGGCCCAATTCGTGGTGGAAACCAGATAGGCGATCAGCCCGACGAACACCGCTATCGTGGTCAGGCCAACAAATAAAGGCAAGGCGATGTTGCGGCGGACGATGCCGCGAAAGTGACGTTCGTCGACAGCCTGGGATGCGGTCATTTTTTCTATATTCAACAAAGCGGATCGTTGCAATCCGGAATATTTTTCGGGCCTTCCGCGCGGTTTTTCGAGTCGCTACACAAGCGCGTAATCATACAGGAGGGGCCTCGTCTTTTGCTTGTGCAAACGCGCTCTGCCTTGCTGCACAAGGCCGCAAAGATATACGCAACTTGCCGGCGCACGCGCGGTCAATGATGCGAACAATGCAGTTTCGCTCACCTGTCCATGCCTTCACCTCCTTTGTGGAGCCGATGACCGATCACACCCTCGCCGCTTTCTCCGGCCTCCGGTTGCGCACCGCGCTCGTTGCCGCGTTCGTGCTCCATGCGTCGCTCGCAACTGCTGCCCCGGCTACCGACGCAACGCCGCGAGCGAGCGGCATCACGCGTGTCGCGGTGCATGTCGAGCCACCTGTCCAGGCTTCGCCGGTTGTGCCGGTGCCGCCGTCCGAGCAGTACCCCGGCCTCTATCGGGACGTGCAACTCGCCCACCTCTATCCGGACAGCAAGACGTTCGCCGACATGGTGCCGCTCGCGCCGCCGGCGCAGATTGCCGCGACGTACGAAACCGCGAAGCAGCAGCCGGGCTTTAACCTCGGCGACTTCGTGAAGCGCAATTTCACGCTGCCCGCGCGTACAGCGAAGAGCTATGTGTCCGATCCGAACGAGGATGTAGCGAGCCATATCGATACGCTGTGGAATGTGCTGCGCCGCGAGCCGGACGCGACGGCGAGCGCGTGGTCCTCGCTGCTGCCGCTGCCCGATGCGTACATCGTGCCGGGCGACCGCTTCGACGAAATCTACTACTGGGACTCGTACTTCATCATGCTGGGTCTCGAAGCGAGTGGGCGCCATGCGTGGGTCGTCGACGAACTGAAGAACTTCGCAACGTTGATTAACCGCTACGGCCATATTCCGAACGGCAATCGCACTTACTATCTGAGCCGCTCGCAACCGCCGTTCTTCGCTGAGATGGTGCGGCTCGTGGCAGATAAAGACGGCGACGCGGTCTACGCGCAATATCTGCCCGAACTGCAACGCGAATACGCGTACTGGATGAACGGCAGCGACGGGCTGCAGGCCGGCCATGCGAGCCGCCATGTGGTGCGCCTCGCCGACGGTTCGCTGCTCAATCGTTACTGGGACGAACGCGCGGCACCACGCGACGAGTCGTATCGCGAAGACGTCGCGACCTCGCAGCAAACGCCGCAACGCAGTCCCGAGGATCTGTGGCGCAATCTGCGCGCGGGCGGCGAGACGGGCTGGGATTTCAGCTCGCGATGGTTTGCCGACGGCAAGACGCTTGCCACCGTCGACATCACGTCGCTCGTGCCCGTCGATCTGAATTGTCTGCTGGTCGATCTCGAACGCGCGCTCGCGAAGGCGTACCGTGTGCGCGGCGACGTCACGCATGCAGAGAACATGGCGCAACGTGCCGCCGCTCGCGCCGACACGATTCGACGCGTGCTGTGGGACCCGCAACTGCAAGCGTTCGGCGACTACGACTTCGTGCATCGCACGCTCACGCACAGGCTCACCGCCGCCACCGTTTATCCGCTGTACACCGGGGTCGCGAGCCGGCAGCAAGCAAAGGCCGTCGCCGCGACCGTGCAGCGCGAACTGCTGCGCCCCGGCGGCCTCGCCACCACGAAGGTCGCGAGCGGCCAGCAGTGGGACGCGCCGAACGGCTGGGCGCCTTTGCAATACCTCGCGGTGATCGGCCTGCGCCGTTATAGCGAACCGGCGCTCGCGCAAACCATCGCCACGCGCTGGATCGGGACCAACGTCTCGTACTATCAGCACACCGGCAAGCTCGTGGAGAAATATGACGTGGATGCCGCATCGCCCGGCGTGTCCGCGGGCGGCGGCGAGTATCCGTTGCAGGATGGATTCGGCTGGACCAACGGTGTGTTGCGCACGTTGCTCGCGCTTTATCCGCAAGCAGTCAGCACTTCGCGTCCCAGCGACATTCCCGCCGGTCCGGCGGGGGTCTCCGCAGCGGCCGCGTCGGCCGCCGCTGCACCGAAAAACACGCACCGGCTACAGGGCACGCGGGTGAATCCGTAACCGCCACGGTTGCGTAACCGCTGCGGTTGCGCTTCACTCAGAACCGGTAGTTGATCGATATGTCCGCGACGCCATTGGCCTTGCGGTGCGTGATCGGACTATTCCCCGCGCTGCCGACGAGTTGCTGGAACGCGCCGTCGGCGGTAGCGAACCAATGCTTGTCGAATAGCCATACGGCGCTGATGCCGAAGCCCACCGACTTGACACCCGCACTCGCGTGATACTGCGGATATCCCGAATTCGCGGACTGGCTCTGATTCACGCCGAACCAGCTATTCATATAGGTGGAGTCCGCGAGCGTCACGTTGGGGCCGGCAAACCAGAAGAACTTCTTCGAGCTGCCGGGCATCGGCATATACGCGCCGAAATCGGCGATCCATCCATTCGAGCCGCCGAAATAGCGGCGCACGTCGGCGCGCAGTACCAGCGGAAAGTCTTTCGACACGACGTACTCGCCCGAAAGCTTGAGACCCGGCGCCGGATTGATATTGCCGAGCCCGCTCAATTCCTGCGGATCGTCGTGGCCGCGGCGGCCCAGGTCGTATACCACTGCGAGGCTTGCGCGCCAGTTCTGGCCTTGCGCGAAGTTCACCCCGAGACCTTCGCCGCTAGAAAGGAAGAAGAGGTCTTTATAGCGCACGTCGATGCTCGGCCCTGCCATGAGGTGATAGCGGTCCGAGCCTTCATAGCGCGGCTGAAACGACGTCGCCGCGCCGACGCGCAGTTGCCAGTCGGGAATTGTCGGCTGCCACATCCTTTGCAGCGGAATGCCGGCCGAGTACTGCCATTCACCCAACGGCGAAGGCGTTTGCGCCAACGCCGACCCCGGTAGCGCGGCCAGGCCGCCGATCGTGACGGCCGCCAAAGAAATTGCCGCGACGCCTGTTTGTTTATTGCGGGTCTTGCCGATCCGCTTTCTACGGCTGTTCAACACCAATGCCTCCGATCTCGCGTATCGCGAAGAGGGTTATGTTTCTCGTCCGGCCGCGCTCGCGTGGCACAAGAGATCCGAACGACCGCCGGCCTGCTAAGCGCGACATGTAAATTTTTCAGCAACCGACACGCGTTGCACGGCAAAATGCGCTGTTCGAACCGTCTGCCACAACAGTGAACCGGCCTTCCTGCTGAGGTATTCATCAGAAGAGACGCACGCGAAGCTCTTGCCGACGGACCTGCTAGTGCAAGATGCGGGCCTACCGCATGGAGGCTCGCCTCCATCGTGTGAAACGCGCCTCAAGGGTGCGCTCGCATGCCGGGATTCCGAAGCACGATGGCCGATAAAGCCCACCGATAGAAAAAGCGCCGCACAGGGCGGCGCTTGTCACGGCTCGTCGTAACCAGACGAACGGTACAACGTCCACAGCTTTACTGCGCTACCTGAACGAGCACCGGCTTGTCGCGATACAGATTAGGGAACAGGCGCTTCAGACTGGCGACCTTCGGCATGTCGTTGAGCGCGATATACGCCGAGTTGGGATGCTGCGTCAGGTAGTTCTGGTGATAGAACTCTGCCGGATAAAAGCCCTTGAATGGTTCCGCCCTGGTCACGATCGGCGCCGCGAAAACGTGCGCCTTGTCGACTTGCGCGATATAGCCCTGTGCGACGCGCCGCTGTATATCGTTCAGTGGAAAGACCGCCGAGCGATACTGCGTGCCGCTATCGGGCCCCTGACGATCGAGTTGCGTCGGGTCGTGGATTACCGAGAAATACACCTGCAACAACTGACCGTAGGTGACTTGCGCGGGGTCGAACGTGACCTGCACGGATTCCGCGTGGCCGGTCGCGCCGCCGCTAACCGTTTCGTAGTGCGCGGTGTCGCGCTGGCCGCCGGAATAGCCCGACACGGCCTGCTTTACGCCGCGCACATGCTGGAACACGCCCTGTACGCCCCAGAAGCAGCCGCCTGCGAATACGGCTGATTCTTCGTGAGCCGTGGCTGCGGAGACCGGTTCATCGAGCGCGGGAGGGGCGATCGCCACCGCGCCCTCCGATGAAAACGCCATGCGTTGCGCCAGCAGCAGCGCGAGCGCGCCGAAGCCGACGGAGAGCGAAAGCCTAGCCGCGCGCGAGCGGGCGTGCTTGCTGTCGATATGTGTGTCCATGTTCATGATGTCCTGTCCTGGTTCCAGCTTCGAAGGCAATGCGGGCTCACTCGTGCCGGCGCGGAATGCGTATGACGCGAATGGTCCCCAATGTTGGTCGCACGCGCGGCCTGTTAATGACAGCATGCGCGCGTTTATCGCTTCACGTTTCGGCACGGCGAGCGTCAGACCGGAAAGCGAGTGGTCGACAGAATCTCCTTGAGCACCATGAACGAGCGAATCTGCCGCACGCCCGGCAAATAAAGCAGCTGCTCCGCATGCAGTCGATTGAAGCTGTCGCTGTCGCGCGTACGGATCGTCATGAAGTAATCGAATTCGCCGGTCACGACGTGACACTCCATGCAACCGGCCACTTTCTGCGCGGCTTTTTCAAACTCCGCGAACGATTCCGGCGTCGAGCGATCGAGCACCACGCCGATGATCACCAGCATGCCGGCGCCCGCTGCCTTGGGATCGATCAACGCAACGACGCCGCGAATCAACCCCGATTCCTTGAGCCGCTCGACTCGTCGCAAGCAAGCCGGCGCACTGAGTTTCACCCTGGCCGCCAGCGCGACGTTCGAGATCGACGCGTCCGTTTGCAATTGACGCAGGATCGCGCGGTCGATGCGATCGAGCGATTGAAGGGGATCGGCCGGGGCGCTTGCAACGGCGTACGCCGATGCCGTGGTGCGAATTTTTCTTTTGTTCATGTAGCTGTTTGCAAAATTAAGTTATGCGCGGTACGTTTTTCAATTGCTGAAATTACGCCGTTAGGATTTTCTTCGCAAGCTCATTTCTCACTGTTTTTTCTACCATGTGTTGAACCCGGCCCCACTGCCGGCAACCGCACTCACCGACCACCGGAGATGCCATGAATCTGCAACGATTCCCCCGTTACCCGCTCACCTTCGGGCCAACGCCTATCCAGCCGCTCAAGCGGCTAAGCGATCACCTAGGGGGCAAAGTGCATCTGTATGCAAAGCGCGAGGATTGCAATAGCGGCTTTGCGTTCGGCGGCAACAAAACGCGCAAGCTCGAATACCTGATTCCCGAAGCGATCGCGCAAGGTTGCGACACGCTAGTGTCGATTGGCGGCATTCAGTCGAATCAGACGCGCCAGGTCGCGGCGGTCGCCGCGCATCTCGGCATGAAGTGCGTGCTCGTGCAGGAGAACTGGGTCAACTATTCGGACGCCGTGTACGACCGCGTCGGCAATATCCAGATGTCGCGCATTCTCGGCGCGGACGTGCGCCTCGTGCCGGATGGCTTCGATATCGGCTTTCGCAAGAGCTGGGAAGACGCGCTGGAAAGCGTCCGTGCCGCCGGCGGCAAGCCCTACGCGATTCCGGCGGGCTGCTCGGATCATCCGCTGGGCGGTCTCGGCTTTGTTGGCTTCGCGGAGGAAGTCCGCCAGCAGGAGGCGGAGCTCGGCTTCAAGTTCGATTACATCGTAGTGTGCTCGGTGACCGGCAGCACGCAAGCCGGCATGGTGGTCGGTTTCGCCGCCGACGGTCGCGCCGATAAAGTCATCGGCATCGACGCGTCCGCAAAACCGGCGCAGACGCGCGAGCAGATTACGCGTATTGCGAATAGAACAGCCGAGAAAGTCGGCCTCGGACGAGACATTACCGCTCAGGACGTGGTGCTCGACGAACGCTTCGGCGGTCCCGAATACGGCCTGCCGAATGAAGGCACGCTGCAGGCGATCCGCTTGTGCGCGCGGCTCGAAGGCGTGCTGACGGATCCCGTGTACGAGGGCAAGTCGATGCACGGAATGATCGACATGGTGCGCAACGGCGAATTCCCCGACGGCTCGCGCGTGCTCTATGCGCATCTGGGCGGCGTGCCGGCACTGAACGGCTATAGCTTTATTTTCCGCGACGGTTGATCGTAAGTTCTTGCAGCGGCTCAGTTCCTTTTTGAAGATTGGGCCGCTGCTGCACGGCGTCACGCTGCGAGGCGCTTTTTCAAATGCTTGCGCAGAAAGTCGACGAAAGCCCGAATGGTCAGCGAGCTTTGCCGATGCTGCGGATAGACTGCATAGACGCCCGTCGGGCTCGGCAGAAATTCATCGAGCACCGTGACGAGCTGGCTGCTTCGCAATGCATCGGCGACAATAAAATCAGGAAGCCGAACTATTCCAAGACCGGCCACCGCCGCATCGCGAATCAGATCGCCATTGTTGGCCCGCAGCGGTCCGTGTACTTCGAAGCTTTTCAATGCGCCCTCCACTGCGAAGTCCCATGTGACTACGCCGCCGTGCCCGTATAACAGGCATGAATGGCGCGCGAGGTCGGCAGGCGAGGCCGGAGCGCCGCGGCGGCGCCGATAGCCCGGGCTGCAACACGCGACCAGATTCACGTCGACCAGTTTTTGCGCGATGAGCGTGGAATCGGGCAATACGCCTATTCGCACCGCCATGTCGAAGCCCTCGCCGACCACGTCGACGGTGCGGTCGCTCAACTCCATGTCGAAGCGCACATCGCCATGCCCGCGCAGAAAATCCGCGACGAGCGGCGACAGATGCATCATGCCGAACGACATCGGCGCGCTGACTCTCAGCAGGCCGCGCGGCCCCGCACGCCGCAGCGACATCGCCTGCTCGGCGTCCTCCACTTCGCGCAGGATGCGTTTGGCGCGTTCGTAGAATTCCAGACCGAGCTCGGTGACGGCCAGCTTGCGCGTGTTGCGCACCAGAAGCGGCACGCCGAGCGCTTCTTCGAGCGCCATGACCCGGCGGCTGACGAACTGTTTCGAAAGCGAGAGGCGCTTTGCGGCGGCGGTGAAGTTATGGGCGTCGACGGTGGCCACGAAGATTCGCATGTCGTCGAGTTGCATGGCAATTGTCCACAGTAATGAGACGATGTTTCCGATTTTCCGGCGATTATAGCGTCAATAGTTGACCTACACTGACGTTCATGGATCGCGGACAACCTCTTGCCCGGATCATCCGCAGCGAAAGTTGCATGGAACCCCGGAGCGAGCGCCTTGCGCCAGCTCCGGTCGACAGGAGAAAGAGATGCTTGAAATCAGACACGCCAATCAACGCGGCCGCGCGGAGCACGGCTGGCTCAGTTCGCGTCATACGTTTTCGTTCGCGAACTACCATGATCCGAAGCAGAACGGCTTCTCCGATCTGCTCGTGATCAACGACGACCGGGTCGCGCCGGCGCAAGGCTTCGGCAAGCACCCGCATCGCGATATGGAAATCTTTTCGTACGTGCTGGACGGCGCGCTCGAGCACAAAGACACGATGGGCACCGGCTCCGTAATCGTACCCGGCGATATCCAGTTGATGAGCGCGGGAACCGGCGTCGCGCACAGCGAATACAACCATTCGAAGAGCGAGCCGGTGCACTTCCTGCAGATCTGGATCGCACCGGCGCAAAAGGGCACCGCGCCGCGTTATCAGCAACAGCATTTCAGCGCGGACGACAAGCGCGGCGTGCTGCGCCTCGTACTGTCGCCGGATGGCGCGAACGGTTCGGTCGTGTTGCAACAGGACGCACGCGTTTATGCCGGCCTCTTCAACGGCGATGAAACCGCGCAACTGGAACTTGCGAGCAACCGCTACGCCTATGTGCATGTGGCGCGCGGCAGCGTGACGGTGAACGGCGTGGAACTCGGCGAAGGCGATGGCGCGCGTGTGCGCGGCGAAGAAGCGCTCAACTTCGCCCAAGGTCGCGACGCGGAAGTGCTTGTGTTCGATTTGCGCGACAACGAGGTGTCGGAGTTGTGGGCCTAAGCGGTTGCTTTAGTGCTTATGCTTGAATGAAAAGCCGCCCGGTTTGTGCCGGGCGGTTTTTTTTTGCACCCTCGCCATTTCGCCGCATAGTAGCCGGTACATCGCACAGCGCAGTCCGAATACTCGTCAGCAAATGACAACGGCGGCCCTCGGGCCGCCGTCGTTCACTACATGTAAAGCCTTATCGTCAAACTGCGGCTTCGGCTTCAACCTCGCTAACCGCTTCGGTTTCTTCGCTATTGCGGATCAGGTAGTCGAACGCGCTGAGCGATGCCTTCGCGCCCTCGCCGACCGCAATCACGATCTGCTTGAACGGCACGGTAGTCACGTCGCCGGCCGCGAACACGCCCGGCACCGACGTCGCACCGCGTGCATCGACGACGATCTCGCCGTGCTTCGACAACTCCACCGTGCCCTTCAGCCATTCGGTATTCGGCACGAGACCGATCTGCACGAATACGCCTTCCAGTTCGACGCTCTTCGCTTCGCCCGAACGCAGGTCCTTGTAGACCAGACCGTTGACCTTCTTGCCGTCGCCGGTGATTTCGGTGGTCTGCGCCTGCGTGATGATGGTCACGTTAGCGAGGCTGCGCAACTTGCGTTGCAGTACTTCGTCGGCACGCAACGTAGCGCCGAATTCGAATAGCGTGACTTCGCGCACGATACCCGCAAGGTCGATTGCCGCTTCCACGCCCGAGTTGCCGCCGCCGATCACCGCGACCCGCTTGCCCTTGAAGAGCGGACCGTCGCAGTGCGGGCAGTACGCGACGCCGTGATTGCGGTACTCGCGCTCGCCCGGCACATTGATTTCGCGCCAGCGCGCGCCTGTGGCGAGGATGATCGTTTTGGCCTTCAGCACCGCGCCATTCGCGAGACGCACTTCGTTGATGCGGCCGGGAATCAGCGCCTCGGCGCGCTGCACGTCCATGATGTCGACTTCATACGTTTTCACGTGCTGTTCGAGCGCGGTGGCGAACTTCGGCCCTTCGGTTTCCGTAACGGAGACGAAGTTTTCGATAGCAAGCGTGTCGAGCACCTGACCGCCGAAGCGTTCCGCGACAACGCCCGTCGCGATGCCCTTGCGCGCCGAGTAGATCGCCGCAGCCGCGCCAGCAGGCCCGCCGCCGACGATCAGCGTGTCGAACACCGGCTTCTTTTCCAGTTCCTTCGCCGCACGCGCGCCCGCATTCGTGTCGAGTTTTGCGAGGATTTCCTTCACACCGCTGCGGCCCTGGCCGAACACTTCGCCATTCATGAACATCGTCGGTACAGCCATGATCTGGCGCGACTCGACTTCGTTCTGGAACAGCGCGCCGTCGATCGCCACGTGACGAATGCGCGGGTTGATGAGCGCCATCACGTTCAGCGCCTGCACGACTTCCGGGCAGTTCTGGCACGACAGCGAGAAATACGTTTCGAATTGATAGTCGCCGTCGAGGCTGCGGATCTGTTCGATCACTGCGTCGTCGAGTTTGACCGGATGGCCGCCGACCTGCAGCAATGCGAGGACGAGCGACGTGAATTCATGCCCCATCGGAATACCCGCGAAGCGGATGCCGATGTCTTTGCCCGGCGCGCCGATCGAAAACGACGGCTTGCGCTCGCTGTCGTCGCGGCGTTCGATCACGGCGACGCGTTCGGACAACGTCGCGATATCGTTCAGCAATGCCAGCAGCTCTTGCGATTTCGCGCTGTCGTCGAGCGACGCGACGATCTCGATAGGGTTACTAACCCTTTCGAGGTACGTTTTCAACTGAGTCTTGAGATTGGCATCAAGCATGGCTATTCGATTCCGTGACGATGGGGTGTTGGGTTCCCGGCCCCGCTCGCGTCCGGATAGAACACGTGCGGACCGGGGACGCGCGAACCGCTGCATGAAGCGGTTCGCACGGTGATGCGCGTCAAAGGCGCTACTACTTGCCTGAAGCTTTGAAGCGGCGAAACCTTAGATCTTGCCGATCAGGTCGAGCGACGGGGTCAGCGTTTCAGCGCCCGGCGTCCACTTGGCGGGGCAAACTTCGCCCGGATGCGCCGCGATGTATTGCGCAGCCTGCACCTTGCGCAGCAGTTCGCCGGCGTCACGGCCGATGCCGTTGTCGTGCACTTCGCACAGCTTGATCTCGCCTTCCGGATTGATCACGAACGTGCCGCGCAGCGCCAGACCTTCTTCTTCGATCAGCACGTCGAAGTTGCGCGAGATTGCCAGAGTCGGGTCGGCGATCATCGGGTACTTGATCTTCTGGATCGTGTCCGACGTGTCGTGCCAAGCCTTGTGCGTGAAGTGCGTGTCGGTCGACACGCTGTAGATTTCAACGCCGAGCTTCTGGAAATCGGCGTAGCGATCGGCCAGGTCACCCAGTTCGGTCGGGCAAACAAACGTGAAGTCGGCCGGATAGAAAACGAAAACCGACCACTTGCCCTTCAGGCTTTCTTCGGTGACGGTCACGAAATCGCCGTTGTGGTAAGCCTGTGCCTTGAACGGTTTGACTTGACTATTGATGATCGGCATTTGCTGAGTCCTCTTTCTGAGTGGTTGGAAAGTGGAGTCAGTATGTCAGACGACGCTTAATAGGTAAAGTGGATTGTGTTAATTATATTGATAGATTGACGCTATCTGTTCCGACCCTGGCGGCTATCGCGCTGCGTCGTCCTTTAGCAGTCGCCACAGTGTCGTGCGGCCGATGCCGAGCGCCCGGCTTGCCGCTGCGCGGTTGCCGCCAGATTGGGCGAGCGCCTTCATCGCATCGTCGCGGCTGGGCGCAGTGCGGGCAGCGCCCGCGATGTCATCAGCTGGGGAATCTGAAGGCAGGCGGTTCACGCGCGCCGGTTTCGTCCGGCTGAATTCCGGAAACAGCGCCAGCAAATCGGGCTCGAGGTTCGGGCCGGGGTCGCTGGCGGCATCGCCGAGATAAATCGCCGCGCGCGCCAGCAGATTTTCCAGTTCCCGCACGTTGCCGGGCCATGAGTAGCGCTCGAAAAGCGGCGCCAGAAACTTCAACAGCCGCCCGATTGCAGCCTTCGACAACCCATATTGGAGCGCGCTACGGCTTAACAAGTGCCGCGCGAGCGGCGCAACATCGGCGCGCCGCTCGCGCAGCGGCGGCAATTCTATCTGAAGCAGATTCAGACGAAAATACAGGTCCGCGCGAAACCCGCCCTGCTCGACGAGCCCATGCAGGTCGCGGTGCGTGGCGGCGATCACCCGCACGTCGATCGGCGTCGCGCGGCCCGAGCCGAGTTTCATCACCTCGCGCTCCTGGAGCACGCGCAGCAGCCGGCTTTGCAGCGCCGGCGGCATTTCGCCGATTTCATCGAGGAAAATCGTCCCCGTATGGGCAATCTCGAACAGGCCCGGCTTGCCGCCGCGCCGCGCGCCGGTGAATGCGCCTTCCTCGTGGCCGAACAGTTCGCTTTCGATCAGCCCTTCCGGCAGCGCCGCGCAATTGAACGCGACGAACGGATTGCCGCGCCGCCGGCTCGCGTTGTGGATACCCTGCGCGACCAGTTCCTTGCCGGTGCCGCTTTCGCCGGTCAATAAGACCGTGGCGTCGTGCGCCGCGCCCGCACGCGCGAGCCGCCGCACGCGTTCGAGCGCGGGCGACTCGCCGATCAGATCGTCCAGCCGATGCCGCGCAACCAGATGCTTCGGCCGCTGACTGGTGCGCAGCGACCGGTCGATCCGCTGCGCGACCAGCGCGTCCTGCGCCGTCACCACCGAGCCCGAGCGGGCGCCCTGCTCGACGATCGGCACACAATTGACGATCAGCGAACGCTCGCCAATCTGCTCGATGCGCTCGTCGACCGCGCCGCCACGTTGCAGCGCGTCGCGCAGCCACGGGCCGACCGTCCGCGCGAGCTGCGCGGCAACGTCCTGCTCGCGTTCGAGGCCGAGCAGATCGAGCATTGCGGGGTTGACGGCTTCGAGCTGACCGGCGTCGTCGAAAGCGGCCACGCCGTCGCGCAGGTGCGCGACGATCGTGTTCAGGCGCACGCGCTTGGACTCCTTCTGCCGGCTCACGCGCGCAAGCTCGACCGAACGTTCGAACGCCTCCTCGACAGCGCCGAGCGAGTAGAGGAACACGCTGTCCAGACCCACCTGCTGGGCCAGATCGCAAGCCATTCCAGGTCCGATGATCACGCGGCAACCTTCCGCAGCGAGATTATTCACGGCGGTTCGGACTTCATCGACAGAGCGGTACGCGCGCTGTTTCAGGCCGACGTTCAACCAGCCGCTCAGATCGGCGAGTTCGTGCGAAATGGTGTCGTGCAACACGAGCCCGATCGGAGCGCCTGGCCACGTGGTGGTGGCGCGCGTGATCGCGCTCAGCACGTCGAAGCCGTTCACTTTGACCATCACCACCGGCACGCTCAGGTTGTCGCGCAAATAGGCGCCGTTCGAGCCGGCCGCGAGAACGACGTCGACGGAACCGGCATCGACGTATGCCTGTAGCGCGGTGACAGCCGCGTCATACCCCTCGCGGACCGGGAAAAATCTCGCGCGGGCGGAGTAGCGCGGCGCGATAGTCTCGCAAAGCGACTGCAAGCGGCTGATACTTACCAATGCAATGCCGGGGCGGCCGGGATCGGCGTTGACGAGCGACGAGGCAAACGTGGACATGTAAGACGCTCCAGCGACGGCGGTTGAAAACGTTACCCCAAACATTGCACGAAACGTTTCATGGAACGTTTCATGGAACAGTCTGCATTTTGCCATGACGCGCCCACCACTGCCCGGATCGTCGCAAGTCTTTGATCTTGCTTGCCTATCCGGCCGCCTAAACGGATTGGCATAGTTTCTGCACTTTGAAGCCCGCTCAACAACGCTCACTCCACCCGGAGACACACCGTCATGACAACTTCCGCCACGCGCCGCGCCGCCTTCCGCGCCAGGATCAACGAACGCCAGGGCCTGCTCGTGCCCGGCGCCTTCAACGCAATGAGCGCCCGCGTGATCGAGGACGCCGGTTTCGAGGCGCTCTACATCACGGGCGCGGGCGTCACCAACATGTCGCTGGGCTTGCCCGATCTCGGCTTCATCGGTCTTGCCGAAGTCGCCGAGCACACCGCGCGAATTCGCGATGCGGTTGCGCTACCGCTGATCGTGGACGCCGACACCGGCTTCGGCAACGCGTTGAACGTGCGCCAGACCGTGCGCGTGCTCGAGCGCAGCGGCGCCGACGTGATCCAGTTCGAAGATCAGGTGATGCCCAAGAAATGCGGCCACTTTTCCGGCAAGGAAGTGATCGGTGCAAGCGAAATGGCCGGCAAGATCCGCGCGGCGGTCGACGCCCGCGAGGACGGCAATCTGCAGATCATGGCGCGCACCGACGCGGCGGCCGTCCACGGTATCGAAGACGCGATCGAGCGCGGTCATCGCTTCATCGAAGCGGGCGCCGACATCCTTTTCATCGAGGCGACCGAATCGCTGGCGGACATCGAGCGTTTGCCGTCGCTGTTCGACAAGCCGCAACTGGTCAACATCGTGATCGGCGGCAAGACACCGGTGCAATCGCGAGAAGCGCTCGCCAAGCTCGGCTACGGCATCGTGCTTTATGCGAACGCCGCCCTGCAAGGTGCCGTGCTCGGCATGCAGCGCGCGCTCGGCAGCCTGAAGAGCAACGGCCGCCTCGATGAAGATGCGACGCTCGTCGCTCCGTTCGGCGAGCGCCAGCGTCTCGTGAACAAGCCGTTGTACGACCGGCTGGATCGCGAATACGCGGCGAAGGACTGAGCCGCGCGTTGCATCGAAACGTGTCTTCAGCGCACGCGACGGCACACGCCATGCTCCTCCTGGATGGCGTCCGCGCGGGCTCGCCCGGCGTGCATGGCTTGCCGATACTGCGATCCGTATTGCGTTAGGATTCAGGGCCGGCCAGCCAAAGTCAGCGCGCAGCGTCGTCGCGCGGGGTTCTGCTGAGCAGTGCGACGGGCACGGCGGCGCACGTTCTGCCAGCCCGCTCGCGGCCCTAGTTCTCGTCGCCTGGACGGCGCAAACACGTCTTCGAAAGGTAGTCGAAAAAATGAAGTGCATAACATCGCCTGTAGCGCGTACACGGCGCCGCATCCGCCCGCACGTGCGCGGCATTGACCGCGCATCCACACGCGCGCTGGCAGGAGCCGTGCAATGAGTGCAAGCAGCACGCCTCTGAAGCATGGCGGCTGGCTGCCGTACATCGTCGCGGCCACGTTTTTCATGGAGTATCTCGACACCACGGTGATCGCGACCGCGCTGCCGCAAATGGCGCACTCGTTCGGCGTCGGGCCCAATAGCGTCAGTCTCGGCATGACGGCCTACATGCTGGCACTTGCGATCTTTATCCCCGCGAGCGGCTGGGTCGCCGACCGCTGCGGCTCGCGCACCGTGTTCTTCAGCGCGATTGGCGTATTCACCGTGGCTTCGGTGCTGTGCGGCCTGTCGCAGAACGTCGCGGAATTCACCGCCGCGCGTTTGCTGCAAGGCATCGGCGGCGCGATGATGGTGCCGGTTGGCCGGCTGATCGTGGTTCGCAGCACCGAAAAAAGCCGCATGATGCAGGCGATCTCGACGATCACATGGCCTGCGATTGCCGCGCCCGTGGTCGGCCCGCCGATCGGCGGCTTCATTACCACCTACGCGTCGTGGCGCTGGATTTTCCTGCTCAACGTGCCCTTCGGTCTCGCCGCGATGGCCGTCGCGCTAGCGCTGGTGCCGAACCTGCGCGGCAGCGAACGCAAGCCGCTCGACGTAGCCGGTCTGCTGTTGAGCGGCACCGCGCTCACCGCAATCCTGTACGGCGCGGAACTGGCGAGCCAGCCCGCCGAAAATCCGTGGATTGCCGGCGCGGTCATCGTCGCGGGCTTGCTGGTGGGCGTCATCGCTTTCCAGCATGCGAAGCGGCATCCGCATCCGCTGATCGACGTTTCCACGCTGAAGATTCCGACGTTTTCGGTGACCGTTGTGACGGGCTCGTTCACGCGCATCGGCATTGGCGCCGTGCCTTATCTGATGCCGCTGCTGTTCCAGGTCGGCTTCGGCTTGTCGGCGTTCAAGTCGGGCCTGCTGCTGCTCGCCAGCGCGCTCGGCAACCTCGGCATGAAGGCGCTGACCACGCGAATCCTGCAGCGTTTCGGCTTCCGTATGGTGTCGATCGTCGACGTAACGGTAGCGGGCATCTTCATCATTGCGTGCGGCTTGCTGACTCCGGACGTGCCGCTTGCGCTCGTGCTGATCGTCGTGTTCATGTACGGCGTCGCGCGCTCGATGCAGTTTTCGACGCTTGCAACGCTTGCCTATGCGGACGTCGCGCAGCCGCAAATGAGCGCGGCCAGCACGCTATGGAGCGCGGCGGCACAAATGACGATTGGCCTTGGCATCGCGTTCGGCGCGGTTTCGCTGCGAGCCGCGGCGCTCTTCAACGGTGAGACGGCGGGTGGTGTGTTTACGCTCGACGATTTCCGGCTCGCGTTTCTGCTTGCCGGCGTATTGACGCTCGTATCGGTGATCGGCTACATGGGTCTTTCGCGCGATGCGGGCCAGAGCATCGGCGGCGGTTCGCGCGGCGCGGAAGATCCCGCCAAGGGCTAACAACCATCGGGAGACGACGTGACGGCCATAAACGATATGAGCGATCTGAGAATTTCAAGCAACAAGGATGAGCTCGACATTGCCACGGTGCACGCGTTTCTGTCGCAGGAAACGCCGTGGGCCAAGGGCATGCCGCGCGAAACGCTCGAACGCGCCATTGCGGGGTCGCTGTGTATTGGCGGCTATGTCGACGGCAAACAGGTGGCGTTTGCGCGCGTCGTCACGGATCACGCGACTTTTGCATACCTGTGCGATGTTTTCGTGCTGCCGCAGTATCGCGGCAAAGGATATGCGCATGCGTTGCTCGCGCACCTTCTGGCGAGCGAGTCGCTGCAAGGGTTGAGAAGAATAATGCTGGCGACGACAGACGCGCACCATGTGTATCGGCCGCACGGGTTCAAGGCGCTGTCGAACCCGGCGCTTTTCATGGAAGTGCATGACCCGGACGTCTACCGAAGCACCTGAGCGCAAGTGAAGGCGCCGCGCGCGCCGTGCGTTCAGATTAGACGTACGCGCGTTCGCGCACCCACTTCGTCATGATCCACTTTTCGCCGGCGAGCACTGGCGCGCCGCCGTGCAAGGTTAGCGGATCGAGTTGGCGCTGACCGTTCATGTAGCGGAAATATACAGCGCCGCCCGGGTTCGCTGCGACCGACAAGCCCGCTTCCGGAAAGATCGTTTCGCCGCCCTCGCGCACATCGTTCAGATAGACGACGAGCGTGGCCACGCGCTGGCCGCCGCGCGCAGTATGTACCGCGCTGCCGGGTTGATCGGGCGGAAAATAGTCGAAATGCGGCCGATATTCGCCAGTCGGGCCATAGTGCAGGATCTGCAAACCTTCGCCATTCTCGACCGGCCAGTTCATCAGGCTCGCAATGCGCTGATCCAGCCGCTCGATAAACGCGTCTTCGCCGCGTTGATACCAGATACCTTCACTGGTCCGGTTGCGGATCACGTCTTCCTGGCCGGTCGCGGGATTGACCGTGGTCGAGCGTTTCAGCCGATGCCGCGAACGCTCGATCATCTCGCTGCATTCCTGCGGCGACAACACGTTCGCGAACACGATCACCTGCGGCCGCTCGCAACGCGTCAACACCTGCACGTCGCGGTCATAAGCGCGGATCGTATTGCCGCGCGCGACCGGTGGTTCGTCGTACTGGTACGCTTGCGGCGCCTTTTGCCGCAACGCGGCTTCGGTGCCGCCCGCCGCAGCGACCGGCGCAGTTGCGGCGCTCACCACGTTCGAGCCGAACGCGTTGCGCACCGCTTCAAAGGCTGTGTCGGCGGCAAAACCCGCTTGCGTCATGGCCCCGATCATCGAGTCCATCGTGCAGCCACGCGCTGCGTTGGTGCGCAGCCACTCCTGCCATGCGGCATCCATTACCGGCATACCTGTCCCCGCTGTTCGATGGAAAAGAATACTGCATCGGCCGCTGCCCGCGCACTCAACTGTTGTTGTCCTGGCGCCGATAAAGCGCAAGCCCTCTTCTCGCCCGCGCACGGATCGAGCGATGTACGAGCGGCGACCATCCGAGCAGCGCGCCTCGTGCGCCCAATGCCTGGCGCATCCACGCCCATAGATCGAAACTGTCGCGATGCTCGACGATCAGCCCGTCGCGGAACGCAAAGCGCGCGTCGATCTGATTAACCACCGGGCGGCCCGTCTGGCTGAACACATAGCCCGCGGTCCAATGCGCTCGGCCGTTATGCTCGTCGGCTTCGATGCTGTCGAACGTCAGCGAAAAATCCTGCGCGCGCGTGACAAGCATGCGCCACATGTCGCGCACTTCGTCGCCGTGCAAGTCGCCGAATGCGGGATCGCTGAAGACGACGTCGTCGGCATAGCAGGCGATCATGGTGTCGGCGTCGCGCTGCTGGAACGCGGTGTAGAAGCGCTCGATCAATTGGGTGTTGGAATGGCTCATTGTTCTGGGATCTGCGTTGCCTGTATTGAAGCGCGTGTTGAAGCCCGTGTTGTTGTATCGAATCATAGCGCGCGGGCCCGCACGTCGAGCCGCTACACTTCGTGCGCATGCGCGCGGGTGCGGATCTCCGACAACGATACGTCGACGAGCAGTTTGCCCGAATCGAACACCGTCACCATCGCATCCTCCCAATCGGCTTGCCCGGCGCCCGCGCCGTCATCCGCCGCGAGCGGCAGCGTGGCTGTCCGATACGCGCCCGTCCGACGATGGCGCAGCAGCGTGAGACGTCCTTTCATCGAACGTTTGCTCGCGTCCGTGACCGGGTCTTTCGACACGTCGCGCCACGCGTCGCCGAGGCGGATCGCCGAGCACTTCATCGCGAAGCGCTGCGTGTCGCGATTGATCTGCTGCAACAGCGCGCCGCCCATGCCGAACACGATGTTGTCCGCGGCGAAGCCCGCATCGTCCATCGCGGCGAGAATGGCTTCGAGCGAGTCGGGATTCACGCCGTCGCCCTGAATCACGCGCACGTTGTCGAGCACGCGCCGCCCCTTGCTATTTAGCGCCGATCCAAACGACGCCTCCAGCGCCTGCAAGGTTTGCAACACGATGGTCTGCGGGTCGCCCGAATCGGGTCTGATGACAAGGGTGGCGCCGGACTCTAGCACGGCCTGCTTCAGTTCGGTGCCCCAGACCTTGAGTGCCGCGTACAGATCGTAGGAGTCCGATACCACGGAAACGATTGCGCCCGGCCTTGCAAATTTCGCGATCATGTTCCGATACGCGTCGGCCTCGCGCTCGCGGCCCCACGAAGTGATCGTGCTGTGCTCGGCGGCCGGCACCGAAAAGGCGGCCATGCTCTCGTTGTAATAGTGATTGGCAGCGGCCACGCCGAGCACCGTGTCCGAGCCCATGAAGCTCACGAGATGCGCGGCGCCGCCGATTGCCGCCGATTCCGCGCTCGACACGCCGCGCGCACCGAAGTCGTGCAGTTTGAACGGCAGTTGCGTGAGGTCGTCGCTCGTCTTTACCAGATATGCGCGGATCGTCTTGCGCAGATGCCAGCTTTGCGTCGCGACCGTGACCGGATACCACACGCGCAGCAGCATGGTCTCGAGATACGAAGCGAGCCAGAAAACCTGCGGATCGTCGCATTCGACGGTGACGAGCACGTTATGCGTCGGCACCACCGAACCCTCGGGCACCGCGCGAATCCGCACTGGCAGATAACCGTTATGACGCTCGACGATGTGATGCCAGCCGGCTTCGTTGAACGGCTCGCCATGCGTGCCGAAAAACGCCTTGGCCTGTTCGATCATCTCCACTGTGATGGGCCGGCACAGATACTCTTTGATCAGCATCTGCAAGCCGAAAAAGAGCGTGCAATCGTAGCGCCCGCCCCGCGATTCGATGTACGAAAACATCGCCGAGGCTTCGGGCGGGTATTGCAGATAATGCGACGCCTTGTACGAATCCGTGTTCAGGATCGGGTTCGAAAGGATCGAAGAAATGCCGCTAGGACCGCTGGTTTGGTAGGCCATGAATGACGCCCCGCTCGGCTTGCTAACTGTGGCTGGCTTTACATGATGCCACGAGCACGAGCCGGCCCGCATGCGGGCGGGGCGATTTCCGGGCCTGCGTCTGCGTCCTTGTTCGTAACGCTTATGCAAGCCGCCGGCCACTCACGAACGGCGTTCAATCCGATTCGCCGTATTCCCGTCGACGGATGTCCGCATCGCGATCGCAGTTCCTCTCATGTGAAACCGGCATCTCGTACGCGTCGCGCAGCGCCGGGCGCTGGATCTCGGCCTGTGCCTTGCGCTTCGCTGCCTCGGCAATCACGAGCGTAAGCAGATCGACCGGCGGCGCCGCAAATAGCGCGCGGGCGCGAACATGTCTTCGGTAATGAAGACGGACAGCGTTGGCGGTACATTCGGTGATGGGCTGGTCGTGGCGCGGCGCGCAGGCCGGGCCGGTAATGTGCGCTTTCATGACATTCCCCGTAAGTGACACGCTGACGGCCGCCTTCCAACCTCCTGGCCTCACAGCCTTCCAGGTCCGCCGTGCCCACGCAATACGCGCGAACACGGCGCCCGGTCCACCTCGCTATGCGCTTCTCTATGGAAGCTCTGGCCTTCTCCCCGCTTCGTCGCGCCGGTTGGTCCGGACCGTGCGCTGCCCCTTCCCTGTTATGCATGTCGCTCGCGCAAACGTTGCCGCGCGAGGTACCTGTCGTTATATGTCCGCCACTTGCTCTTGCACAGACGAAAAAACCGGCGAGGTCAGAGCCTTGCGTCGCCGGGTGACGAACAACCGCTTCGCATCGGTATTCGCCCCGTTTTGTTTGACGTCCGTTTGTCAGTGGCCCCGCCGCAGCCTCGTATGACGCATTGGCTTTCCCCGGCCGCGTCTACGAAGTCGTTGTACCGCCGGTCGTTTTCCGCGTTCCCCTGTTCCTCGGCCGACCGGCAGCAACAGATTCGCTGCGAGTCGCTTATTGCAATGGGCATGCCATGCGCGCCCAGGTCCCGTCGCGCGGGAGTTCGCGACGACGCGCGACTATCGCCACGCTTTGTCGCCGGTTTAGCGGGCCGGCGATGATTCGTATTCGAGACGCCTTCCTGAGTTTAAGCCCATGCGCTGGAGGTGAACCGAGCGCCTGGAGTACGCGCTTCATGTACGCGTCGTGTACGGCCGCGGCGCGCCCCTTCGCCGTTTGCGTTGAGGTTCCGGTCGAATATGCCGGCTGGTGAACGCGTCGAATCATTCGAAATACGCCCGAAATGCATACCGTCAATTCTGTTGCATACTTGAAACATCAAAAAATCGCGAAGCGGGCATGCTTGCGACACATTTATCGACGCGTTTTGTGTTTCAGCGCGCACAACGGCACTTGACGTGCGCCGCGAACGGTTCCGGTTCACCGCCGCTGTGTTCCGGCTATGAGGCGATTACCTAATAAACGCCGCGGGAGCAATAAACTTTTCAGCTACTGATTTGTTTGTATAGCATTCCAAAGCGCTTTCGCTTATGTTTAAGTCACGCGCCGTTCAGAGCGCATCAAAAAGCCAACGAGATAAAAAACGGTACAAGTGATTCGGGGATGAAACACTCCGGCGGTTGCAACGTAGAACGTTCTCCCGTCTGCCGCCCAAAATGCGGCACCTCGCGGCTCACGCTGCTCCTGCTTGCCCCGCTATAACGTTTACTGTTGATCGGCCATCGCCCGCGTTGCGCGAATCAGGCATCCGCCGATGGCTCCAGGCTTCACGCCCGCGCTTGCAAAAAGGCTGGCTGACTCGTTGAGTCCGCAGGCCGGCGCGGCCTGCGGTCATTAAGAATGTCGAACAGCAGTCTTGAGAGCAGCATTGAATCGAGGGTAATGCAAATGACTTTCGTATCCGCGGACACCGAACGCACCGTTCTTTACCTGTCGAACTCACCCGATCAGAAACTCGCCGACTTCCTCGCCGCATCTGGCTGGCACGCCGTACATGCGAAAAGCACCGCAAGTGCGGAACGCATGATCGATCGCGACAACATCAAGGTGGGTCTGGTCGAATTGCCGCAAGACTGCACGTCGCAGCAATTGTCGGCGCTTGCGTCGTGCATGCGCCGTCCCGAAACCAACTGGGTCGCGCAAATCGCGCCGGGCGAGGCGGACAACGAACTGGTCAGCCGTTTCATCCTCGATTACTGCTTCGACTTCGTCACGCGGCCCTGGCTGAACGAGCGGCTCATATTCGCGCTCGGCCACGCACATGGATTATCGGCGCTGCGGCACGCGCATGTGACGCCGGAACCGTCGCTCGGACGGCACGGCATGGTCGGTCAGTGCGACGCGATGCAGCAACTGTACCGGCGCATCGACAAATGCAGCGCGACCGAAGCGCCTGTGTTCGTCGCCGGCGAATCGGGCACAGGCAAGGAGTTGACCGCGCGCGCGATCCACGAGCGCTCGCCGCGCGCGGGCCGGCAGTTCGTCGCCATCAATTGCGCGGCGATTCCGCCGAGCCTGTTGCAGGCCGAGCTATTCGGCCATGAACGCGGCGCCTTTACCGGCGCGCTTCAACGCAAGATCGGGCGGATCGAAAGCGCGCATGAAGGCACGCTCTTTCTCGATGAAATCGGCGACATGCCGCACGAATGCCAGGCCGTGCTGCTGCGCTTTCTGCAGGAAGGCACGATCGAGCGGCTCGGCGGCAATGGGCCGATACACGTGAATGTGCGGGTCATTTCCGCAACGCACGTCGATCTCGACAAGGCCGTCGAAGAGGGCCGTTTCCGCGCTGACCTGTATCACCGGCTATGCGTGCTGTGCCTCGTCGAGCCGCCGTTGCGCGAGCGCGGCGGCGACATCAAGCTGCTCGCGAGCTATGCACTGAGCATGTACAGGCAAGACGGCGCGCGCAAGCTGCGCGGCCTGTCGAGCGACGCAATCGTCGCAATGTCGAACTATGCGTGGCCGGGCAACGTGCGCGAACTGATCAACTGCGTGCGGCGCGCCGTCGTGATGAGCGAGGGCCGTTTCATCAACGCGAGCGACCTCGGCTTGCCGGAGACAGACAACGGGCCGGCCGTCACGCTCGCGGAAATCCGCAGCAAAGCCGAGAAAGACGCGATTGAGCATGCGCTGCAGCGGCATGGCTACAGATTGTCGGAGGCGGCGGCCGAGCTCGGCATTTCGCGCGCCACGCTGTATCGGCTGATGCACGCGGACCGGCTGCACGCGGAGCCGTCGGGCGGTCGCGCGTCGAACGCAGGCGCCGACGACGATGCGGCCGGCGAGAGGCCGCGGCGCGCACCATCGTTGATGTCGGCGGCGTCGGTTTAGTTCGGGTTGGTTTCGGGCTGTTCGCTCGTGATTTGCCTATAACTATCGAAGCGCGACAAACTCTCGTGCAGATTCAGTGGTATTTGCCCGAGAGCCGCAATGCCGATGGCCCACGGTCAATACGGCGCGCGATGTCAAACGCGGTTGTGCGCGCGCAGGTTCGAGACGCTGATGCGCTGATGCGCTGTATATCAAGCGCGCGCAGCAGCGCTCCAGCGGGCGACTGCGGAAGGTCCTCCACTCGCAGCAAGGCCCTTCCCCGACCTTAATTGCTCATCCCAGGAAGCACCACCCGCTCGCCGCGCTGCGATCCGCTTACATTTTGAATCGTTAGCCCTCTCCCGCCCCGCGCAAACAGGCAAGTAACTTGCTACCCCTGGTTGCCAGCGCCGGCTACTCTTCGCCAGACCGATGCTCGCCCATAGCGGCGAAGCCCAAAGGAACTTGTGCGACGAAAGCCGTGTCGGTTTAAGGTTGAGCCGAACCGCAGACCGTCCGATGCGTCCTTCAAGCCGTCCGCACCCGCAGCCCGTCTTACACCCTATGCGCAAATTACTACACGTCTGTTTCCTCGTTTTCGTCATCCTGGGCGCACCGCCCGTCTTCGCCGCGGTAACGCCGGCCACTCCCGCACAGGCAGCCTCCGGCACCGCTGTCACCCTGACGCCTGAGCAGGCGCGGCAAGCGCTCTCGGTCCTCAACGATCCCAAGCGCCGCGCCCAGGTCGCCGATACCTTGCAGGCTATCGCGGCAGCCGGCGCGCTCAGCGCACCGGCCTCCGCTGCACCGGCAGCCTCGGCGCCGGCTGCCGCGAGCGGCGCGGCCGCACTCGTTCCCGCCGCGTTCAAATCCAATGGGCTCGCGTCGCAGCTCGCGCGTCAGGGCGCACACTGGGCCATCCACCTCGGAACGTCGTTGCGCAATTCGGTCACGGCGCTGCTCGACGTCGCTTCGGTGCGCGCGTGGTGGAACTGGCAATCGACCAATCCGCAAGCGCGCTCCGTTCTGGCTCACGTCGCGTGGTCGCTGCTGGCTGCGCTGTTGCCCGCGCTGGTGTTCGAATGGCTCGCGCGGCGTCTGTTGCGCCGGGCGTATCGCGCCGTGGCCGCGCGCCGCGAACGTGGCGACGCCGCCGACGCCCCGCGCACCGACTTACCGGTCGACGTCGAACCGCAGCCCGCCGACGCTCCAAACGCCGCGCCGCCTTTGCCTGCCCCGCCCGTCGCCGAGGTACGGGCCGAGGCGCAGGCCGGGGCGGAAACCGGCACTGCGGCGAGCGCGACAACGACCGCGGCCACCGGCCAACCCGCCGTGACGCCCACGCCTTCAGCCGCGTCAACGGGCGGCAAAGCGGCTGAAGCCAAGGGCAAGCAGAACGCCGCACATCACTGGACGCTCCTGCAGCGTCTGCCCCGCGCGCTATTGATCACGGTTCTGCGCCTGCTGCCCCTCGCGGTGTTCGTCGGCGCAGCGAGCGCGCTGATGTCGATCTATACCGACGACGGCACGCCGCAAGACCGCGCGCTCGATTCGCTCGTCGATATCTACGTGCTGTGCCGCCTGATCGTGATCGTCAGCGGTTTTTTCCTGCAACCCGCGGCGCCGCGTCTGCGTCTGTTGCGTATGAGCGATGCGTGGGCCGCGTTCGTACATCGCTGGATGATACGCATTGTCAGCGTCGTGGGCGTGGGCTCGGCGGCTGCGGAAATCGCGCAATCGCTCGGCCTGAGCGAGGCGGCGCATCTCGCGTTGATGAAGGTCGTCGCGCTCGCCGGCCACGTGATGATCGCGATCCTGATCCTGCAATGCGCCAAGCCAGTCGGCGAACTGATCCGCCAGCGCATGGCCGCGCGCAAGTCGCTCGAACTGGTCGGCAATGCACTCGCGGATGCATGGGCGTGGCTCGCGGTCTTCGTCGTGATGGCGCTGTGGTTTATCTGGGCGCTCGACGTGCGCAACGGCTATCACGCGCTGCTGCATCTGGGCGGCATGTCGCTCGCGGTGCTGGTGGGCGCGCGGGTGCTCGCGATTGTCGTCTTCGGCGGACTCGCGCGGCTCTTTAACGGCCAGGAAGACGCCGGCAAGTCGCTCGTGCATCAGCACGCCTATCGCTATTACCCGCTGTTGCGACGCGTGGTCTCGTGGATCATCGGCATCCTGACCGCGCTCGCGCTGCTCCAGGTGTGGGGCGTCGACGTGGGCAATCTGTTCCGCGACGGCAGCGTCGGCCACCGGCTCGCGTCGGCCATCGTCACAATCGGCGTGGCCGCTGTAATCGCGCTGATTGTGTGGGAAAGCGTCAACGTATCGGTCGAGCAGCGGCTCGATCGTTGGACCACGAGCGGCGACCTCGTACGCGCCGCGCGTCTGCGCACACTGCTGCCGATGCTGCGCACCGCTCTTTTCTGCGCGATCGCGCTCGTGGTCGTGCTCACCGGATTGAGCGAGCTGGGTGTGAACATCGGGCCGCTTCTTGCGGGCGCGAGCATCTTCGGCGTGGCGCTCGGCTTCGGATCGCAAAAGCTCGTGCAGGATTTCATCACCGGCATTTTCCTGCTGATGGAAAACGCGATGCAAGTCGGCGACTGGGTGACGCTCGCGGGCGTGTCGGGCACCGTCGAGTATCTGTCGATCCGCACGGTGCGCCTGCGCGGCAGCGACGGTTCGCTTTTCACCGTGCCATTCAGTTCCGTATCGACGGTCAATAATACGAATCGCGGCATCGGCAATGCGGCGGTGCGCGTCAACATCGTGTTCGGCCAGGACGTGGATCTCGCGATAGATACCTTGAAGGAAATCGGCGCTGCGCTGCGCGCGGACGAGAAGTTCAAAGACGGCATTCTGTCCGACTTCAGCTTCTGGGGCGTGGATGCGGTGGATGGCTCCGCGGTGACGCTGGCCGGACAGATGCAGTGCCGCGATTCGGCGCGCTGGGGCGTGCAGCGCGAATTCAACCGGCGCATTCTCGACCGGTTCCGCGAGCGCGGCATCGAAATCGCGAACCCCCAGCGCAATCTGCTGACGTGGGATCCGGACAGCATCGCGCCGCGCGTCGAAGCGGGCGAGCCTCCGAAGCAGGAGCCGGAGCAAACGCCTGCGAGCAACCCGTCTGCCGATGGTGCTTCGAAGGGCGACGCGCCGGTGGAAGACCAGATTCCTGTCGACTCCAAGCCCGCCGGCGGGCCCGGCACACCGGCGAATCCAGGGTCGACGTCGCCGCATGAGTGAGGCACTGACCACTCGCGTCGATTGAATTATTGAACCTCCCACCAGCCAGGCAACAGGCGGCGCACTTCGGGCCGCCTGTACCTGTCGTCGATCAGATGCACGACGCCCTCATCAAACTCGGTGCGGATCACGCGCCCTGCCGCCTGTACCACTTTCTGCAAACCGGGGTATAGGTACATGTATTCGTAGCCATTGCCGAAGCGGGCTTCCATCGTGCGCCGCATCTGTTCGTTGACTTCGTTCATTTGCGGCAAGCCGAGTGTCGCGATGAAAGCGCCGATCAACTGCTGCCCGACCAGATCGACCCCTTCCGAAAACGCGCCGCCAAGCACCGCGAAACCGACGCCCTGGTTCGCGCCGCGAAACCGCGCGAGGAATGCATCGCGGGCCGCTTCGTCCATGCCTGGCTCTTGCGCCCAGACCGGTAATCCTGGATGGCGCTCGCGCATGAGCGCGACCACTTGCTGCAAGTACTCAAAACTACTTAGGAACCCAAGGTAATTGCCGGGCTGCGCGATGTACTGCTTTGCGATCAGATCGACGATGGGCTCAAGCGAGCGGCCGCGATCGCGCCAGCGCGTCGACACGTTGCCGGCTACACGCACCTGCAACTGCGCCGCGCGAAACGGCCCTTCGACGTCGAGCCATTGGGTTTCCTTCGCAAGCCCGAGCGTATCGCGGTAAAAGTGATGCGGGCTGAGCGTGCCGGAAAACATGACGGTTGTGCGCGCCGCTGCATAACGCGGCGCGAGAAACGGAGCGGGAATCACATTGCGCACGCATAGCGTGCAACTGGTCTTGTCGCGCGGCGCGTGGCGGTCTGTTGTCAGCGTGATGTCGAAAATCGAATGCTCGCCGAACTGCTCCGCGAGCGCAACGAAATGCATCGCGTCGAAGAAAAATCGCAGCGAAGCCTCATCGATCGAGAGCGGCGCTTCGGCCAGTTGATCCGTGACCGCGCCGATCAGGTTTTGTGCGGCCGAAAGCAACTTGCCGGGCACATCCGCATAGACCTGATACGACGCGGATTGCGCGCGCTTGACCGCATTCCATTCGCGCTGCAAGCGTTCGAGCGGCTTGCGCAGGCTGAGCGGCGCGCTCTTGCGCGCGAGCCGCAACGCCGCCTGATCCAGCGACGCCGTGTACATACGGCGTGCACGGTCGAGCAGATTGTGCGCTTCGTCCACTAGCACGCCAATGCGCCACTGGTTGATCTGCGTGAGCGCGTAAAGCATTGCACTGCTGTCGTAGTAGTAATTGTAGTCGCCCACCACCACGTCGGCCCAGCGTGCGAGTTCTTGCGCCAGATAATACGGGCAGACGTCATGCGCGAGCGCTGCTTCGCGCACCGCCGCGCGATCGAGTCGCGGGCCCGCGAGCGCCGTGCTGCGCGCCACGTGGAGCCGGTCGTAGAAACCGCGCGCGAGTGGACACGATTCGCCGTTGCACGCTTTGTCGGGATGCTCGCAGGCTTTGTCGCGCGCAACCAGTTCAAGCGTCCTCAACGGCAAAGGCGCTGCGCTACGGTGAAGCGTTTCGATAGCGTCGAGCGCGAGCGCGCGGCCAGGCGTCTTCGCGGTCAGAAAAAACACGCGATCGATCTGCTCCGCCGCGCATGCCTTCAATAACGGAAAGATCGTGGCGAGCGTCTTGCCGATGCCGGTTGGCGCCTGCGCCATCAGCGGCTTGCCGTCGCGCGCCGCACGATAGACGGACACTGCCAGCTCGCGCTGCCCGCTGCGAAACTGCGCATGCGGAAACTGCAACGCGCCCAGCGCGGCATTGCGCGCGGCACGATGCGCTTCCTCCTGCACGGCCCAATCGAGAAACCGCTCGCATTGCTCGACGAAAAAAATCTCGAGTTCGCGCGCGGTATGCATTTGCGTGAGCAATGTTTCCTTCTGACTGCCGACGTCGAAGTAAACGAGTGCGACCCTCAACTCGGCGAGTCCGCGTGCACGGCACAACAAATGCCCGTACACGAGTGCCTGCGCCCAGTGCAGCGTGCGATGATTTGCTGGCATGCGCTCGAGATCGCCACGATGCGTCTTCACCTCTTCCAGGCGGTTCGCCACCGGATCGTAGCCGTCCGCGCGGCCTCGCACGGTGAGATTGCGATGCGTACCTGTCAGCGTGATTTCGGTTTCATAGCCGCTCGCGCGGCGTCCCGCCACCGTCACGTGGCCCGCCATGCCTTCCAGCGACGTCGGCGCGGGCGTGAACCGCAGATCGAGGTCGCCGCGTCGCGCGGTGAACTCGCACATGGCTCGCACGGCGACGACGTAGCTCATGCGGTACGCTCCGCGTCGAAGGTGGCGTGCTGCGTCGCGTCGACGGTTGGATTCGTGACCGCATGCTCAAGCACTTCGTCGGCCCAACGCACGTCAAGCACGCGTACTGGCATGCCGTGCTGCACGCAGTAACCGAGCCAGCGAATCTGATTGTCCTGCAAGCGATCGCCGGGCCCTTTCACCTCGATCAGTTCATAACGGCGCTCGGCAGGCCAGAAGCGGATCAGATCGGGCAGACCCGAGCGGTTGCCGCGAATGTCGAGCAGCAAACGCTCGAACCACAATTTCAGATGTGCGGCGGGAAGGCAGTCGAGCGCCGTGGTGACAAGTTCGAGCGTAAGCATTCCCCAGAAGACGAACGGCGACTGCACACCAGCCTTGTCACTAAGGTGCCGCAAGATCGTCTCGCGATACGCGCCGCTATCGAGTTGAGCAAGGCACGCGGCAAACTGCCCGGCTCGGCGCGCACGAAAGTCCGGCGCGTGAAGATCGGCGGGACCACGTTGAAACGGATGAAAAAATGCACCCGGAAGTGCCGCGAATACCGGTTCCCAACAGAGCAATCCAAACAGCGAGTTGATCAGTGCATTCTCGACGTAATGCACTGGCGCCGACTCGCACGTCAGATGATCGCGTACGACGTACTCGACCGACTGCGGCGCCTGCGGCCTCGGCAATATCAACATGCTGCGTTCAGCCGCTCGCGCAGCGGACACGGGCACCGCCGCCTCACCGACTTTGCGCCGCAGGCGGGGCAACATGCGCGCAATACGCTGCGCCTCTTCCTCGCCTTCGGGCGACGCTGCGGCTTGCAACGCAAGCGCAAGCGCTGAGTCGAAACGCTCGCTGCGTTCGAGCACGCGCACGCGCCGATGACGCGCGCCCGGCCATGTGCAAACCTCATACACGGCGAGTGCAGCGGCCCACATCTGCCGCCGTTCGCAATACTGGCCGATGCGAAAGATGAGCTTCGCGCGGCGCATTTCGAGCCACGAGTTAGATGCTTCTACTCTTTGAACCCGATCCACAAGTTCATCGATCGCAGAACTTTCTACTTCTGAATTAATCAGCGATCCGAACGTTTCTATCGAATCCAGTTCATCACGACAAGCCTGCAACGCGAGATAGACGTCGACGTCCGCCCGCTGCTGAAACGCACGCGACGAAAGCCCGAATGCCACCTTTTCATACTGGAACACGCCGAGATCGGCGAGCACGAATTCCGACCAACCCTGCTGCAGATTGCCAAAGAACATCAGACGCAGACGCTCGCACAACGGCGCAATGTCGACGCGAAACACGCAATCTATCGTGTGGCGGTGCCATGCGGACAACGGGCGTGCGGTGCCGGCGTCGTTCTCATGCTCATCATGTGCCCGATAAAACGGGCGCAACGCTTCCAGCAAATCGGGCTTGCGCAGACCCCGTGCGCCGGGAATCAATGCAAGCGCATCTGCAAAGATGTCCAGCAATTCGGGGCGCGTGGTGAGCGTGAACAGATCGTCGAGCGTCAGATGCGGCGCGGGGTCGAGCCACCCAAGCGCGGTGATCGGCGCGGCGGCCTGCAATGGGCAGCCGATTTCGTCATAAGAGAGGCGGCTCGCGCGAAATAATGCGCCCTTCCTCATCAGCATCCGGACGAGCAACGCGCGCGACGCCTGCGGCAACAGCGCGAATGTGCCGAGAAAAGCGCGCTCGCTTGCATCGAACAGATCGTCGTAGCGTTGCGCAAGCCATGCAAGCGCACGCTCGAAATTCAGCAGATAGTAAGGGACGCCGGCGAGGGAATCCGGCGGAGCATCGGTTGCCACTAGTTTGCATGACCTGTACGTTTATACAGTGATAATAGCAAACTCCACTGCGGCGGCTATTCAGCGGCCAACCACACCACCGTCAACGACCGCACGCCCTGCGCGCCGCGGATCAACACGCCTTCAATGTCCGCCGTCGCGGATGGTCCGGTGACGAGCGCCGCATAACGGGCGTCGCGGAAGTCATCGCGGCGATAAACGTCCTGCAAGCCGTCGACCAGTTGTGACGGATCGAGCAGAACCACGAGATGCTGGACGATATAACCTAACGCGTTGACCACGTACTCGCGTTCGCTGAACCACACGGAGCCCGTCTCCGCGACACCAAAACGCGCGCGCACCACACCGACGTCGACATCCTGCAACGACGAAGGTTCGGTGTCTGCAGAGAGCGGGCGCGTGCCGCGTACTTCAGCCGTGGCCGACGCGATCGTCGCCGTCGCGCCGAATCGCTCGCGGATCAAGCCTGCCACGTCCGACGCAGCCGCTGCTTCGACGCAGGTGCCGCCCATCGTTTGCAATGCGGACGTAAAGCGTGCGCGCAAATCGCCGCCGACCGCGCTAAACAACGGCACGTCGGGGCGCGGCCGCGCCGCTGGTTGCGCCTGCCGCACCTTGGCGAGAAAAGCCTCACGTGTTGCCATCGCCACCTCCACGGTTTTTCTTGTACCACGCATGAAACGTCTGCTTCGGCGCCTCGGGTAACTCGCGCTGTTTGCCCCAGATATTCAGCGGGTTATAGAGCACGAAGTTCGGCAGCCGCCGCAATGCGCCGCTCATCGACGCGACTGCCGCGCGATACAACGTCGGGCTCGCGAGCAGCCGCCCGGCCATCTTCAACACTTCCTGCTTCACGAACGGCACTTCGTGACGCTCGGCAATCACCGTGCGCCATTTGTAGATCTGCTCGTGAATATTGATCTTCACCGGACACACATTCGTGCAACTGCCGTTGAGCGTGGACGCGAACGGCAGCGCGCTATAGCGCTTCAGATCGAAGGTCGGATTGATGATCGCGCCGATCGGACCGGAGTAAGTGCCGCCATACGAAAGCCCTCCGCTGCGTCGATACACCGGACATGTATTCATGCAGGCGCCGCAGCGGATGCATTTGAGCGAGTACCAGAAGTCCTCCATCGCGAGCCGCTCGGAGCGGCCATGATCGACGAGGATGAAATGCATCTCCGTGCCCGGACGCGGCGCGCGAAAATGCGACGTGTATTGCGTGATCGGCGAACCGAGCGCACTGCGCGAGAGCATGCGAATGAATACACCGAGATCGGAAACCTTCGGAATCAACTTCTCTATACCAATCGACGCGATATGCAAGGGCGGCACATTCGCCGAAAGGTCCGCGTTGCCTTCGTTCGTACACACCACCACCGTGCCCGTCTCTGCAACGGCAAAGTTGCAGCCGGTCATGCCGGCCGTCTTCTCGCGCACGAAATATGGCCGCGTATTCATCCGCTGACTTTCGGCGAGATAGTGAATGTCGCTATTTTGCGGGTCGGTGCCAATGGTTCGGCCGAACAGTTGAGCCACATCGGCGCGCAGCTTGTGGACCGCCGGCACCACCATATGGCTCGGGTCCTGATGATCGAGCTGCTGAATACGCTCGCCCAGATCCGTTTCCATCACCGTGATGCCGCGCGGTTCGAGATACTCGCGCATCTTGCATTCGTCGGTGAGCATCGACTTGCTCTTGACGAGCGTGGTCATGCCGCGCTCCGACATGATCTTGTGTACAAGCGCGTTGTGCTCTTCCGCCGTCGCTGCCCAGTGCACCACGACACCGTTCGCCTCGGCCGCGGCCGCGAACTGTTCGAGGTACGCGGACAAATGCGACAGCGTATGTTCCTTGATGCCGGAGGCCAGTTCGCGCAGTGTCTCCCACTCAGCAATGCCGTGCGCCTGTGCGTCGCGTTTCTCGCGCAAATCCCACAGACGCCTGTCGTGAAACGCAACATGCTCCGTCTTCTTGATGAACTCGCCGGCTGCTGTCGCGTGGTCGATCCGGCTCATGCGCGTGTCCCATTCAGCACTTGTGCAATATGAATGAAGTGCGCGTCCGCCTTCATGCGTTCGGCGCAGCCTTGTTGATGCATCAGACACGACATGTCACCCGATATGATGTATTGCGCGCCCGCGTTCAGATGATCGCGAACCTTGTCCTGCCCCATGCGCACCGAGACGGGCTCCTCGGTCACGGAGAACGTGCCGCCGAAACCGCAGCATTCGTCGGGACGCGCCGGCTTCACAAACTCGATCCCCTTCACGCCCTCAAGCAACGCACGCGGTTTCGAAAACGGCTGGCCCGCCACTTCCGACACCGACGCTTGCTTCAGATGCCGCAACGCGCTGCAACTGTTGTGCAAGCCGACGCGATACGGAAATTCGGCCCATGGAAATTCGCGCGCGCCCACCACATCGTGCAGAAACTCGACGAGCTCATAAGCGCTCGCGCGCACCTTTTTGACTTCGTCCGTCTGGTCGATGGCGGTGAGATGCTCGCGCACGTGGTGAATGCAGCTCGCCGACGGTCCGACGACGTAGTCGTAGCCCGCAAAGTTGCGCGCGAACACCCGCTCCGCGCCGGCCGCTTCCGCATGCGCGCCGCTGTTAGCCATAGGCTGGCCACAACAGGTCTGCTCCTGCGGATAATCGACCTCGATGCCGAAGCGTTCCAGCAATTCGAGCGTGGCGATGCCGACTTCGGGATAGAACGCGTCAATGAAGCAAGGGATAAAGAGGGCGACTTTCATAGGTTCATTGCAGGGATTGAGGCACGCGAGAACGCAGTACGCGAAAGGCGCCGCGAGTCAGACTGGTATTGTTGGTCTGACCAAAATATAAGGAAGTCGCCGCAGCGTGTCAATCGGTAGATCGTCATTGAAAATGCGCGTGCGGCGGCGAAACGGCGTGAACCGCCGCTCCGATTCGATAGCGATGAAGGTGAAACGGAACCTGCAGGCGACGCCTAAAGCTTTGCGGCGTCTTCCTGATAGATCTCGCGCACGAAGGCTAGATGACGTTCAGCCGCCTTGCGTGCCTTTTGCGCATCGCGCGCGATAACGGCGTCGTAAATGGCCTGGTGCTGGCTCATCAACTGCTTTTCCATCGCTTCGTCGTAATCGATCAGCCGATGATATTGACGCATGCCTTCGCGAATCAGCGTGTGGATGCCGTGCATCACATGCGCGAGCGCGACGTTGTGCGTGGAGTCGGCAATCGCAAGGTGGAACGCGGCATCGAGCTCCGCGAGATTGACGCGGTCCTGCGACTGCGAGGCCGCCTTCAATGCCTCGAACGCGCTCCTGATCTTGCGAAGATCGGCGGCGGTCGCGCGCTCGGCGGCATACACCGTCGAAATGGATTCGAGCCCCTGGCGCAACTCCAGAATGTCGGCACTGGTACGCGGGTTTTGCAAAAGCAGTTCGGCGAGCGGGTTCGATATGATCGGCGCCGTGAGATCGACCACCGTAAAACCGCCGCGCCCCGATGTCGCGATATATCCGTCCGACTCGAGCCGGATCAGCGCTTCGCGCAACGAAGGCCGCGACACCGCCAGTTGCGTCGCCAGATCGCGCTCAGCGGGTAACCGGTCGCCCGGCATCAGCGTGCCGTCGGAGATCAATTGCTTGATCTGGTCGGCGACGACGTCAGAGAGCCGTTTGCGCGTGAAGGACTGGATTGGGCGAAAGTGCATGGGCTGCGGCCGGCAAAGCCGTGTGTTCCGGAGGGTTGATTAGCGACGATTTAGCGACAGTTAGCGGCGCGCGAGAGGCGAATGAATTATACCGTCGAGCGGTTCGCATCAAATTAGCGCTGCGAGCACGCACACGTTCACGAGTCTCACCGCGACGGCAACGCCGCCACGAACGCCGCAATCCGTTCGCACGCGGTCGCAAGACGCGCTTCGTCGACGACAAAGCCCAACCGCACGAAACCGTTCGCGGTCTCGCCAAAAGCGCTCGCGTCGAGCACCGACACCCCTTGCGCGCGAAACAGCTGCCAGGTGAAGTCCATCGTATCGAGGCCGGTGCCGCTCACGTCGACCATCATGAACATGCCGGCTTCGGGCAGCAGACAGCGCAATCGCGGAATACGGCTCAAATGCTCGAACACGACGTCGCGGCGGCGCCGGTAGATATCGCGCATCCCGGCGACGATTCGCGCCTTGTCGTGCAACGCCGTCAAGGCGGCCTGCTGGATGAAGCCCGGCAAGCCGTACAGCATGGCGAGCGCGAGCCGTCCCATGTGTTCTATGAGTTGCGCGGGCCCGATTGCCCAGCCGACGCGCCAGCCCGCCATCGCGTGCGACTTGGACAGGCTGCCGAGCGTCACCGTGCGCTCCGCCATCTCGGGCAACGACATGATGCTCACGTGTTCGCGCTCGAACGTGAGATCGGCGTAGACCTCGTCGGACAGCACCCAGAGATCGTGCTCGCATGCGAGCCGCGCGATCCGTTCGAGGTCCGCGCGCGGCATCACGACACCGGTCGGGTTACACGGCGTGGCGAAGAAAACCGCTTTCGTGCGCGGCGTAACCGCGCGTTCGAGCGCATCGCAGTCGAGGTGGAATGCACGCGCGGGGTCGACCGGCACCGGCACGAGCGTCGCACCCGCGGCGCGCACGCAAGCTTCGTAGGTGAGATACATCGGCTCGGGAACGATAACTTCGTCGCCTGCTTCGAGCAGACAAAGCGACGTGGCGAACACGCCGTTTTGCGCGCCCGCCGTGAGGATCACGTTCGCCGCGCTGACCGCGCAAGCGCTCATGCGCGCCTGTTCTTCAGCGATCGCCGCACGCAGCGGATCGCGACCGGACACCGCGCTGTAATGCGTATCGCCGTCGCGCAACGCCTCAATGGCACGCTCGACAATCGGCGCGGGCGTCGCGAAGTCGGGGTCTCCTACGCTCAGCACGATGACGTCCTCGCCCCGCGCGGCGGCTTGCTGCGCCACGCGATGGATTTCCCACGCCGACGTGCGCCTGCCCTGCAACCCTTCTACCCGACTCGAATACTTCATCGCACTCACCCGTTCCTGATTCGACCCGCCAATGTAATGGGGCGTGCGCGAAACGTCCAGATACGAAAAAGCGCCACGTGAGCAGACAGCCTCGCGTGGCGCTCTAAACTGAACCCTGCTTGCAGGGGGCTCGGCAAATTCAAACCTGACGGCGCAACTCTGCCGGCGGCACCTTCATCAGATGACGATACTTCGCGACGGTGCGGCGCGCGACGAGCACGCCCTGATCGGCGAGCATCTTTGCGAGCGTCACGTCGGAAAGCGGATCGCGGGTATTTTCCGCAGCGATCATCTCTTTGAGCAGCGCCCGCACTGCGGCAGCGGAACATGTGCCGCCGCTTTCGGTGCCGAGCTCGCGCGGGAAGAAATGCTTGAACTCGAAAATGCCGCGTGGCGTGGCCATATATTTGTTGCCGGTCGCGCGCGAGATAGTCGATTCGTGCAGACCCAGTTCATCGGCGACATCGCGCAATACCATCGGCTTGAGCGCAATTTCACCGTACTGGAAGAACGCCTTCTGATGCGCGACGATGCATTCGGCCACGCGTTGAATGGTGTCGAAGCGCTGCTGCGCATTCCTGATCAACCAGCGTGCCTCCTGAAGTTGCTGCGCGAGCGGAGAACGGCTTGCCCCCGCCGACTGCGCAAACAACTCGGCATACATGCGGTGGATGCGCGCACGCGGCTGCACCGCTGGGTTGATCGTCACGACCCACTTATTGCGCACCTGACGCACGATGACATCCGGCACGACGTAGTTGTCCTCGGTGCGGCCGTAGCAATTGCCCGGCTTCGGATCGAGCTTGCGCACGAGTGCACAGGCCACCCGCAGTTCTTCCGCAGTACAGCCGATCTGCTTTTGCAGTTCGGCCTGCTCGCGGCGCGCGAGCCGCTCCAGATGATGCTCGACGATCTGCCGCGCGACATCGCGCCCCGGCGTATCCGGGGGCAACGCATTGACCTGAAGAAGCAGGCACTCGGACAGCGAACGCGCGCCGAGGCCGGGCCGATCGAGCGACTGCACGAGGCGCAGCGCCACGAGTAATTCTTCTTCCGTCAACTCCGGTTCGAGGTCGACGCTGTCCGCCAGATCCGCGAGATCCTGGCGCAGATAACCGTCGTCGTCGAGCGCCTCGATGATGAAGCGCGCCACGGCGCGATCGCGGTCGTCGAGGCGATACAGACGCAGTGCGTCGTGCAATTGCTCGCGCAAAGTCGGTTGCGAGCGCGCCCATTCGGCGGGATCGCTGCCGTCGGAGTCGCCGTTCTGGCGTGCCGAGCTGCGGCTGCTGTAGTCGCCGGAAAAATCGCCGGGCATATCGTCGGGACCGCCGCTGTCGAGCGTCTCGCTGGTAACCGCTTCAGCGGGCAACGCGTCGGGCTCGGCTGCCGCGACCGCATCGGTTGGGGGCAGCGCACCGGCTTCTTCGCCCGGGGTCGCGGTTGCGAGCGCGACGTCCTCCGTATCCGACGAGTCGTATTCGAGGAACGGATTCGTATCGAGCGCCGTTCGCAATTCCTGCTGGAACTCCAGAGACGATAGCTGCAAAAGACGCACCGACTGCTGCAGACGCGGCGTAAGTGCAAGAGACTGCCTTGTGCGAAGTTCAATTGAAGGCATCGTGTTGAGGTCCGGTTGAAAACTGAAAGTAGAGAGTGACCTCAATAGAGCAACACCTGTACCAGCTTTTGCAACACGCTGTTTTTGCTGATCTTTGTTTTTCCGGGCCCATCAATTGCGGCGGGGCGCGGGGCCATTTTTACAAGCGACCCGGCAAATTGCGGGTCGCCCGCACCGAGGCCAAAGAGTGCTCAGACGCCGCTTGTATCGCCTATTCATCAGCGGAAAACGCCTCATGGAGCGGCAGGTTACGACCGGCAGCGCGCGCAAAACGCCAACCCGGGCACAGACTTTGCGCTCTGGCAGGACGTGGACGGACGAGTTTCTTTGTATCCGGCGCGAATGCGCGCAACGACTGCGAAGGACCGGCCGGTGTCGATAACGGGCCCTGACGGAACCGTAGCGGCAACGACCCCACGCGAGTCATCGGCGGCTTTCGCCGCGATCGACCGCAGGCAACAAGACCGCAATTTTCATCAACACCCGAAGGAGAAACCATGAAGACGATCCAATTCCTGAAGACTGCCGGCAGCATCGCTTGTGTTGCTTTCGCGCTGAACGCCACCGCGCAAACCAGCGCCTCGGCTCCGTCGGCTTCGTCCGAAACCATTGGCCAGCATTTCGACGACGGCACCATCACCACCAAGGTTAAGGCCGAACTGCTCGGCGCGAAGAATGTGAAGTCCACGCATATCCATGTGAAGACCCGCAAGGGCGTGGTGTGGCTCACAGGCTCGGTGCCTTCCGCCGAGGACAAGACGGCCGCCACAGAGGTCGTTCAAGGCGTGAAGGGTGTGAGCAGCGTGAAGAACCGCCTGAAGATCGCCGCCGAATAAGTTCGTCGAGCCCGGCCTTTCGCGCCGGGCGAAGACGCTGGCAAAGACGCTGGCAAAGACGCTGGCAAAGACGCCGGGCAAATCCGCCCGGCGAAGACAAGGCCGTCCGCATCTGTGCGGACGGCCTCTCTGCCTGAAGCCCGGGGCTAACGCCTGGCTTTTCGGTTAGCTCTTCGCCGCATACTGATCGCGCAGATCGCGAACGCGGTCGTGGTTTTGCAGCACGCCTTGGTATTGCCGCTCGACAATCGCGCGCACATCGGCGGGCAGTTCCTTTTCCAGCGCGTCGTGATAGTTCTTCTTCGCGACGTCCTCGCCCTTTTCCACCTCGACGAGAATCTGATGGTCGCTGCGGTCGGTCACGGCCGATTTCATATCGACCCAGCCGCGATGCAGCGCACCGCTCACACTGCCGCCCGCTTCCGGCTTACCGCCCAAGCGCTGAACCACATCCTGCAACTCGCGTGCGCCGCGCGCGCAATCTTCTGCACGCGTCAGAAACATCGTCTTCAACTGCGTGTCGCGCGCATCTTCGGCTGCCTTGCGAAAGCCCTTTTCACCATCCTTCGAAGTTTCGATGAGATCGTTCAGCACGGAAACAACGTTCGTAGCCATTCAATACCTCCAAGGGTTTCGTTAATCGCGGAATCCGTCGCCGGCAGGCACGCATGCTTCGCGATGCGTCTGCCGCCTGCTTTGTCATCGCCTGCATACGGCAACGGGGTTCGTCGACTACATCGCATGGCGCGTGCCTGGAGCGGCGCTCGGCTCGCGCTCCTCCCATCCGGCGCTTGTAAGGTCTCGATTCTTGCCGGCGCGCGTAAATGTTGCCCGGCGCGGAATGTCCTCATGTGACGCGCGCGCTTGGCGCAGCGCGGCTTTGGCCTTGGCATAGCTGTTGCTCCTGTTGCTTGCCCGCGTAACGCCATGCAGTGCATCAGCTGAAAACTGCACGACGTATCGACGAATTGAAAAGAATGGGCAGGCAATAGCGACAGGGAGAGCAACATCATGAAGACCCGCAGCGCAGAGCTACTGGCCGCCGTCGCGATAGTCACGTCGGCCGCCGTATTGCAGATTCGCGAACACGTAATGCCCCATCAGGGTATTGCGGCAAGCACGCGCGACAGCGTGCAAACCGCGCCTTCCTCGTGCGAAGGTTCGTCCAACGGCATGATGCCGGCCTCATGCGAACCCACACGCGATGAACGTTCCGCAGAGCATGCGCCGCTGCCGCGACGCGGCGCATCGCGTATCTGGGTATGACGATGTAGCGAGCCCCCGGCGCGCTGTTCGATGCCCGCAAAAGAGAACGGGCCCGACATAGATCGGGCCCTTGCCGCTTTACCTGCGCCTACTACTGCATCACGCGCGCTTTTCGCTGTACTCGTTGAGCGGAACGGGCTTCTTCAGCGGGTCGAAGTCGGCCCAGCGGCCCTGTTGCCAGCGGCCGGTCGCGCGTTCGATCGACACGCCCCCTGCTTCGCGCAACACGCGCGCGGCTTCGAGCTGGTTATCGGGCGATACATGTACCGCGACCAGTACACCCGAATCACGCGCCTCTTCGTGAAACGGCGTGCGGCGCGCGGCGTCACCGGTATCGCGCGTGCGCCACATCGCACCGGCGAGCGAGCCGATATAAGCGCCGACGCCCGCGGCTATCACCGAAACCAGCAGCGGCGCGGAGAATGCCGCGAAAATGCCGACGCCGATGATCGCGCCCGCTACCGCGCCGATCGTCACGCCGAGACCGGCGCCTTTGGGCGCGCCCTTCGCACCGGCATCGGTGTCCGTATCGCCGCCAATTGGAAAGCGCGCATGCTGGCCGCGCGGATTGACGAAGAAGAGTGTGACGTCTTCCTCGACGAAGCCTGCATTGAAAAGCTTTTGCGCCGCTTCTTCGGCGGCAGGGAAAGTCGTAAAGCGTGCTGCGACGATGAGTGACATGAGGCCTCCTTGCATCGTGAGAGCGTTTTTACGGACGACGCCCGCGAGTCGCGGTGCGTCTTCAGAAGAGCGAAGGCGCTAGACCGCCGTACCGCGGTCGGGCTCCATGCCTTCCACTCTGAACAATCCGCTATGCAAGACCACACCCTCGCCGTTGTTCTGATCGAGCGCCTCGGCGCACACCGAACGGATCCGGTTGCGGCCCTTGTCGAACGCCTCCATCAACGCGCTTTCAAGCGGCGAGCCGGCGCCGAAGTGATCTTCCAGCGCCTCCACCGTAATAGCGCAGACAACCGGCTCGCCGTCCACGCTCGCCATGAAGCGAACCATCAGGTTCGCGCCGTCGAAGGTCGGCTTGTCGTCGGAAAAAGTGATCTGCATAAGGGAATCCTCATAGGCAGGCCGCGGCAGGATTGCGTTCATGATGACGAACCCTTCATTGCGCCGGCGAGCTGCTGCGCCATTTCCAGATGATGCTTGATGATCGGCAGTGCACGCGCGGCCGCGGCCTTCAGTTGCGAGTCGGTGCCGCTCTGGCTCTCCTGCTGGAACAGATCGACCGCGCGCTGATGCGCCTCGAGCCCGAGCTGCTCCATATAAGCTTCGTCGAACTGCTGACCTTTGAGCGTTTGCAGCTTGCCGACAAGCGCGGAGTCGGCCGACGGCGTCGTGGCAAGTCCCTTCTTCGCCGCGAGCGCCGCCATGCTGCGCGAGAGTTTCGTGTGATCGGCGATCATCTGCTGTGCAAATTTCTTCACACGCGGATCGCGCGAATTCTTCAGCGCGATCCTGCTCGCCGCGATTTCAGTGGCGTCGGACTTCGAAGCGTCCTGAATGAACTGCTGGTCTGCGGGCGAGAGCTTCGTGCCGCCGGCGGGCGCATCGCTCGCGGGGGCGTCGCTTGCCTGCGCATAGACTGCGCCGGGCGACGCCACGCAAAGACCTAGCGCGACAGTGATCGCTTGTAGGGAATACCGTAGTTTCATGCTTTTTCTCCCTTGCTTGACTGAGTCGCCGGCGCCACGCATTCGCCACTCGCGCCGCTCATGCGGCCTTGCGTTTCGACAATTGCCCGATCAACGCCTTGTTGAATGCGGGGATGTCGTCGGGCTTGCGGCTCGAAATCAGATTGCTGTCTTCGACTACTTCCTGATCGACCCATGTGCCGCCCGCATTCCGGATGTCGTCTTGCAGACTCGGCCAGCTCGTCACCGTGCGACCCTTGATGATTCCCGCCGATACGGGCAGCCACGTGCCGTGGCAAATCACCGCGATCGGCTTCTTCGCGCTGTCGGCCGCTTTCACGAATGCCTGCGCTTGCGGCAACAGACGGATCGCGTCGCCGTTCACTACGCCTCCCGGCAGGACGACGGCGTCGTAGTCGTCCGCGCTTGCCTTGTCGAAAGTCGAATCGACGTCGACCGCGTCGCCTTTATCGACATGCTTGAAGCCCTGAATCTTGCCAGGCTTCGCTGAAATCACGTGTACGGTCGCGCCGGCTTCGGCAAGCGCGCGTTTCGGCTCGACCAGTTCCGCCTGTTCGAAACCATCCACCGCGAGGACCGCGACCTTCAGACCCTCCAGGCTGTTTGCCATGCGTTCTCTCCTTCGTTCAATTGCTGGGCCGCGCACGCTGTGCGCGAGCGTCCCTTCGTCATTGATTACCAGATTGCGGCAGCAAGGCATGTGCCTGCTGCGTACGATCGCCGCAACGCCCTTGCCGTGCGGCCCGCGCGGGCGGGCTTTGCGGTAAGCGCGCGCCGAAGCGGAAGCGGTTCAAAGACCGCTCGGATCCTCGTCGAGACCATCGTCCTCGTCGGCGGTTGGCGGCGTCACGATGCGATCCGGTTCGATGTCGCGATCGGGGTCGAGCGTCGAATCGCCGTCGGCCGCAGCGCGCTCGCCGGTGCCCGCGCGGTCCGTGTCGCTGCCGAGCTCCGTCTCGCCCGCTTCGAGCGCGTGATTGTCGAGCTCGGTGTCGACGTCGAACTCGTGACGCTTCGCGCCGGCGACGTCGCTGCCGCTATCGGACGAATCGCTCGGTCCCAACGCGCCCGTCGTGCCTGACGTTTGTTTGACGACCTGTTGCGGCTCTTCGTCGGGGTTCAGCGTGCTGCTCATGGCGCTCTCCTTTGCTGGGTTGATACGTATGACGTTCATCGCAAGGACCGTTCCCCCCTCGATTGCGCGAACATTGCCGGGCATTGCCTTTGCTTCGGGCCATCACTGGCGCAACGCGCTTCACGCTTGAAAGTTCTACCTGCAAAGATGGCTATGACAACCAGCACAACCCACAACGGTCATGCATCGACCGACGACAGCGCGAAGCAGCCCGCGACAGCCTCGATGCCGCCCGGCCTGCACCATGCCGACGACAGCAAGCCGGGCTACACGCGCAAGCGCGAGAAAGACGGCTTCGCGTATTTCGACGTGCAGGGAAAGCGCATTGAAGACGAAGCGGAAATCCAGCGCATCAACTCGCTCGCCATTCCGCCCGCCTACGAAGACGTATGGATCTGTCCGGACCCGCGCGGCCATATTCAGGCGACGGGCCGCGACACGCGCGGTCGCAAGCAATACCGTTATCACCCGCGCTGGCGCGAAACGCGCGACGCGGACAAATACGAACGCATGGCGGAATTCGCACGGGCATTACCGAGAATTCGCGCGCGCGTCGCCCGCGATCTCGAACTGCCCGGCATGCCGTGCGACAAAGTGATCGCAGCGGTCGTGCGGCTGCTCGATACGACGCTGGTTCGCATCGGCAGTGTCGAATACGCGCGTGAAAACCAGTCGTACGGCTTGACGACGTTGCGCAAGAAACACGTCAAGGTCGAAGCGGGACAGTTGCGTTTCAGGTTTCGCGGCAAGAGCGGCATCGAACACGACGTGACGGTCGACGACCCGCGCGTGAAGCGCATCGTGCGGCGCTGTGCGGAACTGCCGGGTCACGACCTGTTCCAGTATCTCGACGAAGACGGCACGCGCCGCACCGTAGGCTCGGCCGACATCAACGACTATCTGCGCCGCGCGAGCGGCGCCGACTTCACTGCGAAGGACTATCGAACGTGGGCGGGCAGCGTCTACGCGTTGGCGACGCTGCGGCGCCTCGTGTGCGGCAGCGCCGCCGAAGCGCGGCATCATATCGTCGCGACCGTGAAGGAAGTGGCGGGCTTGCTGCGCAACACACCCGCGGTGTGCCGGCGCTGCTACATTCATCCGGCGGTTATCAGCGCGTTCGAGGCCGACGAGTTGCAGAGCCTGCCGCCTGGCCAGTCGCGTCGCGGTCTGAAAGTGGACGAGGTGGCGTTCGCCGCGTTGCTCGCGCATGCGGAGAAACGCGCCGCCAGGCTCGCGCGTCAGGCCGGCGCGAAGGGCCGCAGGCTGCGCGAAACGGATACCGCCAATAGCATCAACGGTTCCATTACGACGCTCCTGAAGAAATCGCGCACGATTCGCAAGCAAGCGAACAAGGCGGCAGCGAATGCCGCTGCAAAAGGCGGCAGTGACGCCCGCAATAAAGCCAGCGCCAAAGCCAGCGCGCGAACCGCGCGGCCATCCGCGAAGCCGCGCGCAGCGCAGCGCGCGGAAAAACCAGCGGTCCGTTAGCGTCGCGCCTATGCACGCCTGTTATTTCGGGTAACGAATCAAATTTCTTCTTCGAATGCGGCCATCACGAGCCAGACGTCGCGCTCGCCGTCGCGGATTTCCGCGGCGAGCGCATACGGGTCGCCGGGATCGCAAACTCGCGCGAGCGCTTCATGTGCGACTTCCCCGTTGGCGAACACGCGCTCCGTCAACGGCCTGACTTCCTGCTTGCCTTCGAACATCCGCTGATTTCTGCGATACACGAGCGGCTGCGATTTCCAGTCGCGAAAACACTCGCGTACGTGCTTGAAATCCCCGCCGCAAATGTTCGACTGATAGTGAATTCGTTGGGTCATGATCGTATCTCCCGCGATGCGCCGACGTGTGCTTCGGCGCATCGATACAGCGCGGCGCCGATATCCGCCGCATTCATGATGCTCAACCGTCGTCGAGCAATCGATATGCCGCCTGAGCTTTCTTTCCGGCCCCTCTGCAAGCGTTGCATGGGCGCAGGAATTTCAATCGCGCACGCATCCTTTACGCAGCTACGGCACGCTTGCAGGCACGCGTCGACACCCTGCGGCGAGCGTGTCCGCGCTTCGCGCAGCCGCCCTGTGCGCGCATTCGGGCCCTGCGCCGACGCTTTCCGCGACGCGCCACGCGCGGCGGCGAAACCGGTCGAGGAACGGACGTTGCTGCACTGGTCGTCACCCCTAACCTGCAAAGGAGGCACATCATGGTCATGCAAAGTCAGACGCAAGGCACGGAAGGTGCACGCATCGTCGGTAAAGGCAGCGCGACGGCGGACGGCCCCGGCCCGGACGTGATGGCGGCAGACACGCTCGACGACAACAGAGTGCTCAGCAGCGACGGCGAGGATATCGGCAAGATCAAGGACATCATGCTCGACGTGGGCTCGGGCCGCATCGCGTATGCGGTGCTGTCGAGCGGCGGCTTTCTCGGCATCGGCGACAAACTGCTTGCGATTCCGTGGCGCGCGCTCACGCTCGATACCGAGCAGAAGTGCTTCGTGCTCAACATGACAGCGGAGCGCGTGAAAAACGCACCCGGCTTCGACAAGGACCATTGGCCGTCGATGGCGGACCAGACGTGGGCCACATCCGTGCACCAGTACTACGGCAGCGAGCCGTACTGGAGCCGCGACCGGTTCGATATGCGCGATGACGCGGGCGTGGGCGATATTCCGGCGGGTTCGTCGGACGCGCCTGAAGCCGGTGGAGTCAAGCTGTAATCGGCGATCCGCGGCGAACGCGTGAAGCCGTTCGCGCTGCACGCGGCGTCCTGATGACGATGCGCCGGCACGCCGCCATCGCGGCGGCCGGCGCGTTCGACTTTCAGGGCGTGTGATTTTCAGCGTGCGAATAGCGTCGCGAATCCCCAGTGAACGCGCGAGCAGGAGCCCTGCAACCTCAACTCAAAAAAACGGAGGCGGCGCTGATGGCGGCCAGAAAAACGACCAGCAAATCGACGCGCAAATCGAGGCGCTCGCCGGCGCGCGGCAAGTCGGGACGGCCGCCGCGTCAGCGCCATGCGCAAGCTCATGCGGCGCAGCATAAGAAGGCGTCGCGCACAGGCGGCAAGAGTTCGCGCAAGTGGTCGCATCATGTGATGGAAACCAGCGACGCGATGGATCTCGAACGGGACATCTTCAAAACGGGCAACGCCGAAGAGATCGCGCAATCGCTGAAACAGTCGTCGACCAGAAGCCGCCGCCGCAAAGGCACGCCGTTCCAATCGGCGATGTCGATGCTCAACTTCTACATCAACCGCGCGGGCAAAAATCTGCCGAAAACTCGCCGCGCAACGCTGGAGCAAGCGAAGCGCAAGCTGCGCGAAGCGTTCGGACGCACGCCGTAACTGCATTGATGCGTGCTGTTATGGACTGGCTTTAGCCACCTGACGCGTCCGGCTCCGCACCCATCCACCCCGGCTTCGCATGCGCCGCCCGCATGCCGGCCTTAACCGGATGAACATGCACGAGACCTTGTGGTTCCTTATCGTCGGCGCGGTGCTCGTATTCATGGGCTTGGCCGCGACCACCCTGCGCCGTCTGCCCGTCAGCGCGGCCATGTTCTACGTTGCGCTCGGGTATGCGCTCGGGCCACCCGGCTTCGATCTGCTGCACCTCGACATGGTCGCCGACGCGCATCTGCTGCGCACCGTCACCGAAATCGCCCTGCTGGTGTCGCTGTTCGCCATCGGACTGCGTTTGCGCGTGGGCGTGTTCGACAAACTGTGGATGGTGCCGTTGCGTCTCGGCTTTCTCGCGATGCTGGCAACTGTGCCGCTCCTCGCCCTCTTCTGCGTGTACGTGCTGCATCTTGGCTGGGGACCGGCCATCTTGCTGGCCGCGATTCTCGCCCCGACCGACCCGGTGCTGGCCCACGACGTCCAGGTGCACGACCCCGGCGATCACGACCTGCTGCGCTTCGCGCTTTCCGGCGAAGGCGGCCTGAACGACGGCATTGCGTTGCCGTTCGCGATGGTGGGTCTCGCGTTTTGTGCGACGCATGGAGCCGACGCCGGCGACGTGCTCGATCTGAAGCTCGCCGGCGCCGTCGTGTGGGGCGTGCTGGGGGCGCTCGCCATCGGCGGGCTGCTCGGCTGGGTCACGACGCACGCGGTCGCGTGGCTGCGCACGCACTATGCGCACGCGCTCGGCCTCGAAGGCTTCTTTGCACTCGGCCTGATCGGCTTGTCGTTCGGCGCGGCGCAGTTTGCACAGACTTACGGCTTTCTCGCCGTGTTCGCGGCGGGCGTATCGATGCGTCGTGTCGAATATCGGGCGAGCGGCGGAGCCTCGCCGCGCGAAACCATCGGCACCGTCGATTCGGAAGACGTCGACGCCACCGCGTCCGATCCGGAGAAAGCGCACGCATTCATGACGGAATCTGTATTGGGCTTCACGATCGAGCTCGAACGCATCGCGGAAGTGATCATCATGGCAACCGTCGGCAACGTGCTCGCCACGCTGAACGCACCGCTTTTCACGTGGCACGCGCTCGCGCTCATCGTGGCGCTGTTCGTTTTCGTGCGGCCCGCGTCGGTCGAATTGTCGTTGCTCGGCTCGGACGCCGCGCCAACGCAAAGGCGCCTGATGAGTTGGTTCGGCATTCGCGGCGTGGGTTCGTTCTACTATCTGGCTTACTCGCTCGAACACGGCCCGGCTGCCGATATCAAGCCGCTCGTGCCGCTTGCGCTCGCGGTCGTCACGGCGTCGGTGGTGATCCACGGCGTGTCGGCAACGCCGCTGATGAACCGCTACCGCCGGCTGCGTCATAGCGAAAGCTAGACTACTTGGCCTGTTCGCTGCCTTTGCAGCCGCTGCCGCTTTTTTTGGACCTCGCGATTCGATGACGCCTTCCGACGATCCAGCAGGAACGACACGCGCGAGCGCCGGCGAATCGCTTTTCGCGTTCCTCAAAGCGCTGCCGCTTGCCGAGCGGCTGACCGAAGGCAGTGTGATGGCGTTTCAGGCGGTGGCGGGCGCGAGCCTCGCGTTCGGCATCGGCCGGGTGCTGCATACGGAGCAGGCGTTCTGGGCGGCGATCACTGCGATTGCAGTCAGCCAGCACAGCTATATCGACACGCGCAAGCTGTCGCGCGACCAGTTCATCGGCGCGATGGCCGGCGGCCTATGCGGACTTGCCGGCGCGACGCTCGGCCACGGCTATTTTGCGGCCTATGCGGCGACGGTGGCGGCGGCCATTGTCATCTGCTGGATCGTCAACGTGGGAAGCGCGGCGCGGCTCGGCGGCATCACCGCGACCATCATGCTGCTGGTTCCGGGCATCGGTTCGGCGTGGGACACGGCCTTGTTGCGGCTCGGCGAAGTCACGCTCGGCACCGTTTGCGCGCTGCTGGTCGCGTGGCTGATGTCGCGCGCAGAACGGCATGGGTTCGGCACGCGCGGCAAGGCGCGCTGAGCGCATCGCCCGCTTCATGCAGTCCTGGCCGCCGCGCTTTGCTGTGGACCGCGCCGGTAGCGCCCCGGCGTCACGCCGACGCTTTGCTGAAACGCCTTGCCGAACGCGGCTTCCGATTGATACCCCACTGCTTCGCCGATTTCCGCCGCGCTGCGCTGCGTGCGGCGCAGCAGGTCGCAAGCAATCGTCATGCGGACCTGTGTGAGGAAATCCATCACGGTCATGCCGGCGCGTTCGTTAAAGCGCCGCGCGTAAGTGGCACGCGACATCGCCGCGAGTTCGCCTAGTTCGGCGATGGTCCACGCTCGCTGCGGCGCGCTCAGCATGCTCTGCACCGACGTCGCAAGACGCGCGTCGGCGAGCAGCGCCAACATGCCGGGCGTCGAATCGGCCCGCTCGCCGTGCACGCGCAACGCCATTGCAAAGAGCGCCTGGCTCAGCGCCGTGACGATGGCGAGCGCGCCCGGCCGGCGTTGGCCGGCTTCGTCGCGCATCAAAGCGATCAGCGTGTGCAAGGGCGCAAGCGCGCGGGCGCTGCCGAGCGAGACATGGAACGGATCGGGCAGCGCATTCAGCAGCAATGCCGACGAACCCGGCGTGTAGACGAAGCGGCCGCAGAGCAGGTCGAGGTCGGTGGAGGCGGAGGCGGCTTCGCTCGCCGGTTCGCCGTCGACTCGATCGCCGCCTGTCGCTTTGCCGGCGCGCAGGCCGTCGTTTCGCCTGACCGGCAGCAGCCCGTCGTGACTCATTACCAGCGGCGCGCTCGCGGCGCCGAGTTCGACATCCCTCACGCGATGCGCCGCACCGCGCGGAAACAACATGAAATCGCCGGCCTGTAAGCGCACTTGCGCGCCGTCCGCCAGTTCGATGACGCACTCGCCCGCGAGAACGAGATGAAACGGCGCTATGCCCGGCTCCATCGGCGGATGATCGACGTCGAACGCGCCGCTCAACAGGCAGCGCAAATCGAGGCTGGCCTGCGGCCGGGCAAGGTCGAGCAATCGGCTAAGCGTATCCATGAGACGTTCGCGCTAAAAATTGAGCGAATCGAGTATTCAGGATATCGCCGCCCGGCGCAATACTGTGTCCCACGACGCCGGCAACCGCCAGCGCGCAACAGGAAGGAGCACCGCCATGTTGAACTGGACTGAGTACCGCAAAAAGCTGTTTGGACGTATCGGCGAAATCGGCAAGCTGTCGCCGGATACCCTCAAGGGCTATCAGACCTTATCCGGCGCCGGTCAGAAAAACGACCTGCTCGGCGCGAAGACGCGCGAACTGATCTCGCTTGCCGTCGCGGTGAGCTTGCGCTGCGACGGCTGTATCACCGTGCATACGGCCGAAGCGCTCAAGCATGGCGCGAGCCGCGAGGAAATCGCCGAAGCGCTCGGCGTAGCGGTCGCGATAAACGCTGGCGCGACGATGGTGTACTCGGCCCGCACGATGGACGCTGTCGCGGCTTATTCCTCCGACACGAGTGTTTAACGCGCCGGGCGTCTGATGCGGGGGAACGTACGCTAACGCGGGGGCGTCCGGCGATAGACCGGACGTCCGCCAAACACGCGGTGGTCCGTTGGATAGGCAGAACGTCCGTCGATACACCGGAATTCCGCATCAAACACACCGAGCGCCAGCCTGACACCCCCAAAACAGTCGCCTCAAACCACCAAACGGCGCGCCTCCTCAAGTTGCTTACGGCGCGCCTCGCCCTGGCGCGCCAGCATCCAGCCGGGGTACTCGGCGGGCAGCGCGCTCACCTGATCGAGCTTCGCCAGTTCCTCCGCGGTGAGCGCGACGCCGGTGGCCGCGATGTTGTCGTCCAGTTGCTCGACTTTCTTCGCGCCGACGATCACCGACGTCACCACCCGTTGATGCAGGAGCCACGCAAGCGCGATCTGCGCGACCGACACGTGCTTTGCCTCGGCAATCTCGCGCATCGCGTCGATACAGTCGTACGCGCGCTCGCGGTCGACCGGCGGAAAATCGAACGTCGTGCGACGGCTGCCCGCTTCGCCCTGCTGCTCGCGCCCGTATTTGCCGCTCAACAGTCCGCCCGCGAGCGGACTCCATACCATCAGCCCAAGCCCTTCGCTTTGCAGCATCGGCACGAGTTCGCGTTCCAGGTCGCGGCCCGCGACCGTGTAGTACGCCTGGAGCGTCTCGAAACGCGCGAGTCCCAGCCGCTCGGCAATGCCGAGTGCCTTCACGATCTGCCACGCCGCCCAGTTCGACACGCCGACATAGCGCACATGACCGTGCTGCACGAGCGTATCGAGCGCGCGCACGGTTTCCTCGATCGGCGTGGCCGGGTCGAAACCGTGGATCTGATAGAGGTCGACGTGATCGAGTTGCAGCCGCTTCAAACTGGCCTTCACCCCGTCGACAATGTGATACCGCGACGCGCCGCGCGCGTTCGGAAACTCGTCGGTCGGGCCGAAAACCTTGGTTGCCACGACCACCTTGTCGCGCGGCACCTTGAGGTTTTTCAGCGCCTGCCCGGTGATCTGCTCGGACAGCCCTTCGGCATAGACGTCGGCTGTGTCGATAAAATTGATGCCCGCGTCGAGCGCCCGGCCGACGAGCCGCTCGGCGTCGGCCTGCTGCAAATCGCCGATCTGCTTCCACATGCCTTCGCCGCCGCCGAAGGTCATCGTGCCCAGACATAGTTCGGAAACAAATACGCCGGTGCGGCCAAGCTGGTTGTATCGCATTGTCGAAACTCCATTGTGGATGAGTGGACAGGTGAGCCGTAAAGGGTACTGCAATTGGCGCCGCGGAGCAGGCTGGCTGCCGTCGCTTCTGGAACGCCGACGGGCAACCACAATGTGCAGCACCACCGCTGCCGCACCGTTTAGCACGTGCCGCCGAAACCTGCCAGACTGGTCCTCTGATTCCGCGACGTCCGTCTGCGCCGGCAACGGCGGCGGGTTTTGCCGCCGTCTGGATATCGGGCGTCGCATCCCCATCTAAACAGGCATGACCTCAGTGAGCACTGCAACCGCCAACCCAGCAGCAACAGCCGACGTGGCTCGCNCGCCCGCAGCTTCGCCGCTTGCGGACCGCGGCGCCGCGGCGGGCGCGCTGGCGGGCTTTCATCCCGCGGTTGCCGACTGGTTCCTGAACACATTCCCCGCGCCCACCGACGCGCAGGCCGCCGCCTGGCCGCAGATTCGCCAGGGCCGCTCCACGCTGGTCGCCGCGCCCACCGGTTCGGGCAAAACGCTCACGGCTTTCCTGTCCGCGCTCGACGACCTGGTCCAGCAAGGTCTCGCGAACAACGGCGCGTTGCCCGACGAAACGCTGGTGGTCTATGTCTCGCCGCTCAAGGCGCTGTCCAACGACATCCGCTTGAATCTGCAACTGCCGTTGCAAGGGATCGCCGCGGAACTCGACGCGCGCGGCCTGCCGCCGCTCGACATCCGCACCGCCGTGCGCACCGGCGACACCACGCAGCAGGAACGCAACGCGATCAGAAAGCGCGCGCCGCATATTCTCGTCACCACGCCGGAGTCGCTTTACGTGCTGCTCGGCTCGGACTCCGGCCGGCGGATGCTGTGCACCGTGCGGACCGTGATCGTCGACGAAATTCATGCGCTCGCCGGCAGCAAGCGCGGCAGCCATCTCGCGCTCAGTCTCGAACGGCTCGACGCGTTGTGCCAACGGCGCCTGCCGCGCATCGGCCTGTCCGCGACGCAAAAGCCAGTAAGCGCGGTAGCACGGTTTCTCGTAGGCGGCGCCCCTGTCGAAAGCAGCATGCCGGCCGATTGCGCAATCATCGACGTGGGCCATATCCGCGAGCGCGACCTGGCGCTGGAAATTCCGCCGGTACCGCTCGAAGCCGTCATGCCGAACGAAGTCTGGGAGCGCGTCTACGACCGTCTCGCGGAACTCGTCGCGCTCCACCGCACGACGCTGATCTTCGTGAACACCCGGCGCATGGCCGAGCGCGCCGCACGTCATCTGACCGAACGGCTCGGCAAGGACGCGGTGGCCGCGCATCACGGCAGCCTCGCCAAAGAGCATCGTTTCGACGCCGAGCAGCGGCTCAAGCGCGGCGAACTGCGCGTGCTGATTGCGACCGCTTCGCTGGAACTGGGCATTGATATCGGCGACGTCGATCTGGTCTGCCAGATGGGCTCGCCGCGTGCAATCGCGCCGTTCCTGCAACGCGTGGGGCGCTCGGGTCACCATGTCGGCGGCATGCCGAAAGGACGGCTCTTTCCGACTTCGCGCGACGATCTGATCGAATGCGCGGCGCTGCTCGATTGCGTGCGGCGCGGCGAACTCGACGCGCTGCGCATTCCGCGCGCGCCGCTCGATGTGCTCGCGCAACAGATCGTCGCTGAAGTATCGAGCGCCGAATGGAGCGAAGACGCGCTCTTCGAGCTCATGCGGCGCGCCGCGCCGTACGCCGACCTGGAACGTGAACAGTACGACGCAGTGCTGCGCATGCTGGCCGAGGGCTACACGAGCCGCAATGGACGGCGGGCCGCCTACATTCATCGCGATGTGGTGAGCGGCACACTGCGTGGCCGGCGCGGCGGCAAGCTCGTCGCGGTCACGTCGGGCGGCACGATTCCCGAGAACGGCGACTATGCAGTCGTGCTCGAACCGCAGGCGATCAATATCGGCACGGTCAACGAAGACTTCGCGGTCGAAAGCCTCGCCGGCGACGTGTTCCAGCTCGGCAACGCGTCGTACCGGATTCTGCGGATCGAAAGCGGCCGTGTGCGGGTCGAGGACGCGCAAGGTCAGCCGCCGAACATTCCGTTCTGGCTCGGCGAAGCGCCGGGGCGCAGCGACGAATTGTCGTTGGGCGTCGCACGCCTGCGCGAGCAGGTCGCGCGTCTGCTCGCCGCGGACGGCGCGGCAGCGGCGCCGCCGCTTGCAAAAGCGCAGGCGAAGAGCGGCGCCCTCGTGTCAGTCGCCTCTGAAAATCTGCCGGACGCAACCGCCGACACGTCCAACCCGATGCCCGCGCGGCTCGAACGCGCGATCGACTGGCTCATCGCCGAACTGGGTCTCGACGAAGCCGCCGCGCGTCAAATCGTCGAATATCTCGCGCGAGCACGCGCCGCGCTCGGCGTTTTGCCGACGCAAGACACGCTCGTCATGGAGCGCTTCTTCGACGAATCGGGCGGCACGCAACTCGTGATTCACGCGCCGTTCGGCAGCCGCGTGAATCGCGCGTGGGGACTCGCGCTGCGCAAGCGCTTTTGCCGCCAGTTCAATTTCGAGCTGCAAGCCGCCGCGACCGAAGACGCGATCGTGCTGTCGCTGACCGGTAGCCATTCGTTCGTGCTCGACGAAGTGTGGCGCTATCTGCATTCGAACAGCGCCGAGCATCTTCTGATTCAGGCACTGCTCGACGCGCCGCTCTTTGGCGTGCGCTGGCGCTGGAACGCGACGACTGCGCTCGGTTTGCCGCGCTACACCAGCGGACGCAAAACGGCGCCGCAGCTACAGCGCATGCGCAGCGAGGATCTGCTGACGAGCGTCTTTCCGGAACAAGCCGCGTGTCTGGAGAACGTGGTCGGCGAGCGCGAACTGCCGCGTCATCCGTTAGTCGATCAGACCGTCGACGATTGCCTGCACGACGCGATGGATAGCGAGCGCTGGCTCGTGCTGCTGCGCCGTATCGAAAGCGGCGACATGCGGCTCGTCGCGCGCGATCTGCCGGCGCCCTCGCCGCTCGCCGCGGAAATCCTGAACGCAAAGCCCTACGCGTATCTCGACGATGCGCCGATCGAGGAGCGCCGTACGCAGGCGGTGCTCAATCGCCGCTGGACCGATCCGGCGAGCGCGGACGACCTCGGCGCGCTCGACGCCGACGCGATCGCGAGCGTGCGCGACGAAGCATGGCCCCAGGCGCGCAGCGTCGACGAAATGCACGAAGCGCTGACAGGCCTTGCGTGCATTACCGAGGCCGAGGCGCAGCACAACGAAGGCTGGCCGGCTTGGCTTGCGTCGCTCGCGCAAGCGGGCCGCGCGACCCGCTTGCAGATTGCCGCCGATGCGGCACTGTGGTTGCCCGCGGAACGGCTGACCTGTTTCGACGCGCTCTACCCCGACACCGAAAGCGGCGACACTAACAACGGTGAGATGCATGGCGGCGCCCGCTTCACACCGCCGCTCGCCGCGCCGAAGGGCTACACCGACGAATGGACCGCCGAGAACGCCCTACTCGACGTGCTGCGCGCCCGGCTGACCGGTTTCGGCCCGCTGCCCGCCGGCGCGATTGCAGACGCGCTGAAGCTGCCGCAAACATCGGTCGAACAGGCGCTCGGCCGTCTGGAGGCGGAAGGCTACGTGATGCGCGGCCGCTTCACGCCGCAAACGAGCGAAGAAGAATGGTGCGAGCGGCATCTGCTCGCGCGTATTCACCGCTACACCGTCAAACGCTTGCGCCGCGAAATCGAGCCGGTAGAGCGGCATGACTTCATGCGCTTTCTGTTCGAATGGCAGCATCTGACGCCGGACACGCGCAGCGAGGGACGCGACGCGCTCGCGGCCGTGCTCGATCAGATGGAAGGCTTCGAGGCCGCGGCAAGCGCGTGGGAAGAAGACATTCTGCCCGCACGCGTGAAGGCGTATTCGAATACTTCGCTCGACGAACTATGCCGCGCGGGCAAGATCGTCTGGACCCGGCTGACGGAGCGCTCGCGCAGCGCGGCCGGTCCGGTGCGCAGCACGCCTATCGTGCTGTTGCCGCGCGCCCAGGTGCGCACATGGAGCGCGCTGATCGATCCGGCGCGCCAGCCGGAGTTGTCGGCGCGCGCGCAATCTGTCCATGACGCATTGTCGCAACACGGCGCGATGTTTTTCGATGAACTGCTGCACGAGCTTCGCGTATTGCGTATCGAGCTCGAAAACGCGCTCGGCGAACTGGTCGCGGCCGGCCTCGTCAATTCGGACAGCTTTGCGGGCTTGCGCGCGCTGCTCAAGCCGGCCGCGAAACGCAACGCGTATTCCGCCAGCAGGCGCGCGAGATCCGGCGCAGGATCGAGCGCGCTGATCGGCGGAATGGACGACGCCGGACGTTGGGCGCTCGTCAACCGGCGCGGTTCAGTGGCGGCGAACGCCGAGCTCGCGGCGAAGCCGGATGTTCAACAGCAACGGCAACCACCACAACAGCAGCGCCGCCAGTTGCCGCCTGACATCCTCGAACATGTCGCGATGACGTTGCTGCGGCGCTACGGCGTGGTTTTCTGGCGTGTGCTCGAGCGCGAAGCCGACTGGCTGCCGCCGTGGCGCGATCTGCTACGCGTCTATCAGCGGCTCGAAGCGCGCGGCGTGATCCGCGGCGGACGCTTCATCAACGGACTCGCGGGGGAACAGTTCGCGTTGCCCGAAGCGATTCCGTTACTGCGCGAAGTCCGACGGCATGCGAACGATGGTGCTTTTGTCTGCGTCGGCGGCACCGATCCGCTCAATCTCGCCGGGACGCTGCTGGTCGGAGAACGCGTGCCGGCCGTCGCCGGCAACCGCGTGCTGTACCGCGACGGCGTCGTGATCGCGACGCTCGTGGCGGGTGGCTTCTGGTTCGAACCGTCCGTCGAGGCTAGTCCGCTCGAACGCGAGCGCGCGCGCAGCTGGCTCACCCGCAGGTTTTGAGGTTGCGCGTCTGTAAAGAGTGCCTGGCTGCGCATCGTTAGCCATGCTTCTTTTACCGATTCGCGCGCCAATGCGCCAAGTGCACGCCTCTCATCTTTATGGCCCGAATTCCAGCCGCTTCGCTACAATGGCCCGTCTTTAAGTATGATGAAGACTGTCTGCCGTCATCCGCCGTCACGGCAGAAACGGCACACCGCCCGGGGATCCCATGAACGACGACCATCACGAGCAGGTGCTTTATGCGCAGTTCGGCACAAGCAGCCCTTGCTGGCGTCTGTCGAGCGACAGCAACGCGCTCGAACTGACGCCAGTTACTGGCGACATGCCGGCCAACGTTGCCATTCCGCTGAATCCCCAGCAGGCCTCGCAGATCCGCTGCCTCACGGGCGTCACGTCGCACGTAGTTCTCGACGTGCGGCTGTTCGGCGAGCCGCTGCGCTTGCACCTCGTCGGCAGAAAGATCAACAGCAGCAGTTGGGCCGGCACGGCGTCGGCCTATGACGACACCGAGTCCGTCGCGCGCGATCTGATGCATGGACTGTCGTTCGCCGAACAGGTCGTGTCCGAAGTCAATTCGGTCGTGGTGATCGTCGACCGGCATGGGCGAATCCAGCGCTTTAACCGGCTCGCCGAAGAACTCACGGGCGTGAAGGAGGAGAACATCATCGGGCGCAATGTGTGGGCGCTATTCATGTCCTCGGAGGACGGAGCGGCGTCGAGTCAGAACATTGCGGGCTTCTTCAATCGCGGCGTGTCGTATGAAGTCGAGCGGCGCATCAAGACGCTGCACGGCGAACGGCTCTTCCTGTTTCGCAACAAGTTCGTGCAGAGCGGCAGCGGCGTTGACGAGCAGTACCTGATCTGCTCCGGCACGGACATCACCGAAGAACGCCTCGCGCAGGAACGCCTCACCCAACTCGCCAACACGGATTCGCTCACCGGCCTCGCCAATCGCAATGCGATTCAGGACAAGATCCGCACCGCTATCGAAGAGGCGGCGCCCGGCGAATCGGTGGGCGTGCTCTTTCTCGATCTGGACAACTTCAAGAAGGTCAACGATCACTACGGCCACGTATTCGGCGACCGTCTGATCCGCGACGTGTCGGCCGCGATCGGCATGTGCCTGAACGAAGGCGACACGCTCGCGCGCCTTGGCGGCGACGAGTTCATCGTGCTCGCCGCGAAAGACATGGCGCACGAACTCGAAGCGACCGCGCAGCGCATTCTGGAACGCATGCGCACGCCGTTCAGCCTCGGGCTCGTCGAAGTCTATACGGGCTGCTCGATCGGCATTGCGCGCTATCCGGAGCACGGCGACAACCTGGAGTCGCTGATCCGCTCGGCCGACACCGCCATGTATGTCGCGAAAGACGAAGGCAAGCGCACGCACCGCGTGTTTTCGCCGGAGATGAACCGCAAGGTCGCCGAATACATGTGGCTCGACACGAACCTGCGGCGCGGGCTCGAGGAAGGCCAGTTGACGCTGCACTACCAGCCCAAGCTGTTGCTTTCGACGGGCGCCGTGCAAGGCGTGGAAGCGCTGGTGCGCTGGAACTCGCCGGAGCGCGGGCAGATCATGCCGGCCGAGTTCATTCGTTATGCCGAGGAGTCGGGATTGATCGGCGTGCTCGGCCGCTGGGTGATGCAAACGGCCGCGAAACAGGCGGCCAAATGGCAGGCGGACGGCTACAACCTGCGCATCGCGATCAATGTGTCGGCGCGGCAACTGGTGGATACGGCGGTGGTCCGGCATTTTAACGAAGCGCTTCAGCAGGCGAATCTCGAACCATGCCTCGTCGACGTCGAACTCACCGAAAGCTGTCTGATCGAGGACGAAGCCGCGGCGATCGACCTCATCAAGCAATTCCGTCAGCTCGGCGCGCAGGTGCACCTTGACGACTTCGGCACCGGCTATTCATCGCTGTCGCAACTGGGCCGCATTCCGCTCGATGTGATCAAGCTCGACCGCAGCTTCGTGCGTTCGATCAACGCCGATACCAAAGCGCAAGCATTAGTCCGCTCGATGGTGGTGGTCGCCCAGGAACTCGATTTCAAGGTCGTCGCCGAAGGCATCGAAACGGAGTCGGAAGAGGCTTTCATGAAAGGGCTGGGTGTCGAATACGTACAGGGCTACCTGTACGCTCACCCAATGCCTGCCGCGGACTTCGAGCGCTGGTTGCAGGACCGGCAGAAGCTCAGGCTGATCGCCTGAGCCTTGCGCGTCGCAAGCGGCGCACTCGGGCCGTCTCAGGACTGAGTCAGCCGAAATTGGCCGTACTCGCGGCCGCCTGCCGCAGATTGGCGGTGCGGCGGTTTTGCAGCATCACGAGCCGCTCCATGAAGGCGAGATCCTTTTCCTCGATCGTGAAGGCGGCGTCCACCCAATCCTCGGTAATTTCCATCAGCTCGGCGCGCGGCAGTTGCAGCACGCGCTGGCGTGCCCGCAGCATCGCGCGGATGCCGTTCATTTTCGGCTTGAGCGTGTCGATAAACGTGCGGGTCGCCACGTAGGCGTCGCCGGGTTCGAACAGCTGGTCGACGAGACCCTTTTCGCGGTGCCATTCCGCCGTGTGCGGTTCGCCCACCCCGATCAGCTCCTCGGCGAGACGCATGCCGGCCTTGCGCGCGACGAGCGAATAGCCGCCCATGCCCGGAAACAAGTTGAACGCGATCTCTGGAAAGCCCATGCGCGCGTCCGCCTGCGCGAGCAGGAAGTGATGCGCGAGCGCGGCCTCGAAGCCGCCGCCGAGCGCCGTGCCCTCGACCATCGCAATTGAGATCGCGCCGGTGTCGAAACCGCGCGCCGCAGCATGGACGCAGTCGACGCAAGCACGCGCGTACGCCAACAGCGCCTGGCGCTTGCCCGAGCGGATCGCATCGGCAAAGAAATCGAGGTCGCCGCCCACGTTGTAGATGTTCGGGATCAGCGAGCCCGTCACCCAGAAGTCGATGGGCAAGCCTGATTCGCGCGCGGCCTGCGCGAGCCCGAGAATATCGTGGACCAGATCCAGATTGAAGCAGGGACGCGGCTGCGCGCGCAGCATCATCCACATGACATTGCGGCCTTCTTCGTAGTAAGCGGAGATTTGCGACAGATTGCCGGCTTCGAGGAACGGACGGCAGGCGTGGTGGTTATGCAGATTCATTTTGAACGGTCCTGTAAGGTTAAACACTGATATTGCAATGCGAGCCTAAAGCAGACCGGAATCAGATGGGAGCGGGATAACCAACAGATCAATGCAACGAAATCGCAAAGCCTTGCCGGACGGGCGTCGCGGCGGCGACCAACAACTGCGGCGCGTGCGCCGCACCGCAAACGCTTGCGCGGCGAAGATGCACGAGATTGGGCGGGATTAGATGCCGGCCGCGAATCGATTAGCGAGCGGTCAAAGGCGGCATTCGCCCTGCGGATTCGAAAGAAAAAAATAAGCGTCGATTAGGCGACGCAGTCGAAAATGCCGCTTGCGAATATTTTTTTATTCGTGGTCTAACAGACGGAATATCTATATCGCATAAACGCAAAGCGGCGGTTGTTTCAATGAGTGCTACCGGAGAAACGCCGACCAGCGCGCAACCTCGTGTTCGCTCATGCCGATGGCAAGCGCTGCCGCGCAGATCTGTGTCCATGTGGCGGCATCGACGGGAATGCCTTTGGCTTCGCGCTCGGCGCGCGTCACACGCTCCGGCTCGCCGGGCTCATAGATGCGCTCCACGCCCGCCGCGAGCGGCGAGGCCTTGACCCACGCGATGAACGCGTCGGCTTCCGCTTGCGCGTCGGGGGCGTCGAATGCGGCCGGATCGATGATGACCGACAGCATGCAATTGATGATCGCGCTGGTGGTGCCGAGGGTATCCGCATGCGTGGTGAAACCGCCCGCCAGCGCGCCGCTGAAAATCTCGCACATGGCCGCCAGCCCGAAACCCTTGTGGCCGCCGAACGGCGTCAGCGAACCGAACGGCGCCTCATGCATGACTTTGGGATCGGCCGTCGGCACGCCTTCATGGTCGATCAACGCGCCGGGCGGCACCTGCTTGCCCTGGTTGTAAGCGACGCGCGTCTTACCATACGCGACGGTGCTGGTCGCGAAGTCGAGCACGAGCGGCGGCTTGCCGGGCCGCGGATATGCGGCACAGAACGGATTCGTGCCGATGCGGCGGTCCGCGCCGCCAAACGGCGCGACGAGCGGATCGCCGGCCACGTTGACGAAGTGGAAGGACACGAGCCCCGCTCGCGCGCATTGCTCGGCCCAGTGGCCGATGCGTCCAATGTGATGCGCATCGCGCAAGCCCACTGCGCAAATGCCGATGCGCTGTGCGCGCGCGATGCCTTCTTCCATCGCCTCGAACGCAACCACCTGGCCGAAGCCTTTGCGGCCTTCGACGGTGAGCACCGCGCCCGCATCTTTCACGACTTCGGCGTGCAGATTCAGCCGCAGTTGCCCGTCGGCGAGCGACGCCGCATAGCGCGGAATCATGCCGACGCCGTGCGAATCGTGCCCTGTGAGATTCGCCGCCACCAGATGATCCGCGACCAGTTCGGCTTCGCGCGGCGCGCTGCCCGCCCGCTCCCAGATCGCCCTGACGAAGGCGTGCAGTTGATCGGCCGCAATGCGGGGCGTGGTGGATTGAGCGAGCTCGTTGTCGGTCATTCGGGTATCGGCGTACGTGGACAGGTCTGGAACAAATACTCGACGACTCGCGCGGATTGCACCCGGCCTGCATGCAAGGGCACGCGAGTTCGCGCGGCTTCACAAAGCGCGGCGGGCACCGCTCATGGCGCGGCGGCGATTACCTGCGCGACGGCGGCCGTCAGCTTCTTGCCATAGGGCACGTGCAGGAATTCGTTCGGCCCATGCGCATTCGACTTCGGCCCGAGCACGCCGCACACCATGAACTGCGATTTCGGAAAACCGGCCTTCAGCACATTCATCAGCGGGATCGTGCCGCCCTGCCCCATATACGCGACGTCGGCGCCGTAATGCTCGCGCGATGCGCTGTTGAGCGCGGTCGCGAGCCACGGCGCGAGGTCGGGCGCGCTCCAGCCGCTCGCCGCTCCGGCGTCCGGTTTGAATGTCACCTTTGCGTTGTACGGCGGGTCGAATTCGAGCAGCGCCTTCAGTTCCGCGACGGCCTTTTCCGCTTCGATCATCGGCGGCAGCCGCAGCGACAGCTTGAACGCCGTGCGCGGCCGCAGCACGTTGCCGGCATCGGCGAGTGCGGGCAAGCCGGCCGCGCCGGTCACCGAAAGCGACGGGCGCCACGTCGAATTCAGCAACGCCTCTTTCGGATCGGTCGTGGTGGGCAGCACCTGGCGGCCGTCCTGACCGCATGCCCACGGCAGCTTCTTCCACACGTCGTCGCCGAGAATTTGCGCGGTGGCTTCGGCTTCGCGCAGACGGTCGGCGGGGATCGGGCTGTGAAAGCCCTTTGGCAGCAGCGTACCGTTGGCGGCGTCTTCCAGCCGGTCGAACAGTTGCCGCATGATGCGGAAGCTCGACGGCGCAATGCCGCCGTAGCCGCCCGAGTGAATGCCTTCGTCGAGCACCTGCACTTCGAGGTCGCCCGCGACGAGTCCGCGCAGCGACGTGGTGAGCCACAGTTGATCGTAATTGCCCGCGCCCGAATCGAGGCACACGACGAGGCCGACGTTGCCGAGCCGTTCGCGCAATGCGTCGACATAGGGCAGCAGATCGTAGCTGCCGGACTCCTCGCAGGTTTCGATCAGACCGACGCAGCGCGGCCGCTCGATGCCTTGCGCGTCGAGCGCGGCGAGTGCGGTGATGCTCGCGTAGATCGCATAGCCGTCGTCGGCGCCGCCGCGGCCGTAGAGTTTGTCGTTCTCGAGCTTCGGCGTCCACGGGCCGAGGTCGGCGCGCCAGCCGTCGAATTCCGGCTGTTTGTCCAGATGCCCGTAGAGCACGATGGTTTCGTCGCTGCCGGAACGCGTCGCCGGCGTCTCGAAGAAAATCACCGGCGTGCGGCCAGGCAAGCGAACGATCTCCAGTTTGAGGCCGCGCACCGGCTGCTGCTCGACCCATTGCGCGGCGTCGGTAATCACGCGTTCGAGATAACCGTGCTTGACCCACTCGGGATCGAAGGCCGGGCTCTTGGCCGGCACCGCGATGTAGTCGGTGAGCGCAGGCACGATCTCGTCGTTCCATTTGCGGTCCACGAACTCGCGGAGCGTGTCGGGGTTCAGGCGCTCGGCCTGTTGGGTCGTATCGTCGGAGATCATGATGGCGGTCCGTAGCGGAGTTCGGGTTCGGGTTTCGTTCGCTCGAAACGAACATGATAGTCCCGATGTTCGGTGCACTAAAACCCCCATCGCTTGCCGGCGCGTTGCGAAGGGCCGGACGGCCGCGTGCATGGCTCGTCTGCGTCGCCCGCTTTCATTCAGGCTGCACGCGGCACACAATCGCGCGACAATCGGTAGATGAGCTGCGTGTGCAGGCTCTCTTCGCGAGCCGGGTGTCGAGGCCGAGTGGCGAGTGGCGTTTCCGGGAGGCGGCATATGAATGACAGGCTTGTCGTTCAGATCATCGCCGTGGTGATCGCGCTGGCGCTGTATTTTCTGCCGGCGATTCTGGCCGATCGACGCAAACGCGTCGACGTGCTGACGCTCGCGCTCTTCAACGCGTGCCTTGGATGGACTGTTCTTGGCTGGGTACTCGCGCTTTACTGGTCGCTGCAGCCGAATCCGCCGAAGGACCTTGCGGGCGACGTGGTGGAAAAACGCAAGCTGGGGCGCATGCGCGCGTTTTCGTCCGCGCTGCTGCTGCATGTGCAACAGCGCGGCACGACACAGGACCGTTCGCAGAAATAGGCGCGGGTGATCGCCTTCGAGTGATGAGCCGGTGCGAGAAGACGGTGCGACGAGGCAGTGCGATAAGCCCGGCCCGAAGTGGCCGCCGTTACGCCGCGCGGACCATGCGGTTCCACTGCACGGAGCCGGCCGGAATGGAGCGCGGCTCGGCGCGCACGCTCGAAGGCGCGAACATTTCGCGGCGCAATTCACCGTGGTCGTCGAACCACTCGCAGACAAGCCACTCACCAGGATTGAGCGCCACCGGCCCCGCATACGTTACGGTCATGCGCGGGCCTCCGTCTTTCAACGTGACGACGTCGCCGATGGTGAACCGGGCGGAAGGCGGTGAGAGTGCGTCAATGGTAGCGGTCAGCATATTCAATCCTCTACGGAACCGTTAGCAGTATTTAAGTCATTGCGCCGTCTATCGACTAAGACCTACTGAGAGATACCTCTAAAACGCGTTCAGATTAACAATTGAAATTAAAGACGGCAAGCGCTTTTTATTGATACCGTTTTCACAAACCTGACAAAGGCAATTTGACGCACTGCAATTGCGGGTTAAACCGGAGTCGCCCGGCCGGGGCGCCCCCAGCGGTCACCGTGCGACAACGCACAGACCGCAAGAGTTACTGCTTCTGGCGTGGCATCGGGTAGAAAATGCATGCGACGGAATGCTTCATATTTGAAACATTTTTTGAATCCGGTTAGCGTTGTTGACATTTTCCGCATGGTCTCGGATTACCTGTGAACGACTCAATCATCCGTAAATGCGAGCGCAATTAAAATGAATTCCGTGTGAAATGCATAATAATTTTTCGAAGCGGCAACACAGCTATGAAAACGATTACCGTCGCACTGCTTTCAAACCGTACCGGTAGCGGGCCGCAACGCGAGCTGCTGATGCCGTACGAGCAGCACGCTCAAGCCGATGCAGACGAACATGAGCACCGCGTTGATCGCGAGGCTCAATTGAAACGCGTGGGCGTACGCGGCAGGCGTAGCGCGCGCGCCCGCTCCCAGTGCGCCGAAGAACGCGCCGCTGATTGCTGCAGTGCCGAACGCCGAGCCGATCTGCAACGTTGAAGAAACCACACCCGACGCGAGCCCCGCCTTTTCAGGCGCGACCTCGAGCAGCACGATGCGCATAATCGACGGAAGCAGCAAACCGTGACCGACGCCCGCGCACACCAGGCCCGCATAGAACAGCAGATCCGGCACGGTCGCCTCGCTTGCGGCCCAGCCAGTGACCGTGAAGCCCAGCGTCATCATCGAAAAGCCAAGGGTAAGGACGTGCCCGCCGATGCGCCTGACGACCGCGGGCGACGTCAGCGGTCCGATCACGAAGCCGATGGCGAAAGGCATGATCGCGACGCCGGACGCGAGCGGCGTCCAGTGCAGGCCGGTTTGCAAAAAGATGCCGTAGGTCAGGAAAAACGCGCTGTTGCAATAGAACAGGAACGCGAGCACGAGACCAAGCGCGAACGCGCGGTTGCGGAACAGTTGCAGATCGACGAGCGGATGGCCGCCGCCGCGCTCCACACGCCGCTCGATGAGAACGAAGAGCGCGAGCACGGGCACGGCGAGCGCGAACATCGCGAAGGTCCATGCGGGCCAACCGGCTTCGCGGCCATGCGTCATCGGATAGATAACGAGCAGCAGCACGGCGGACAGCAGCGCGACACCCTTCATGTCGAGGCCGGTGCGCGTGGCCGGCTGATTCTCGGGCACGAACTTCCATGTGCCGAGAAACGCCGCAATGCCGATCGGGATATTGATCAGAAAGATGATCCGCCAGTCGAGCCCAAACGGGTGATACGTGATCAACGCGCCGCCGCCGAGCTGCCCGACAATCGACGACAGCCCGAACACGAAGCCGTAAAAACTCATCACGCGGGTCTGCTGATGCAGCGGCACAACGGCTCGGATCGTGGCGAGCACCTGCGGCGCCATGACCGCTGCGGCCATGCCCTGCACGATGCGCGAGACCACCAGCATGTGACCGCTCGTCGCGAAGCCGCACAGCGCCGACGCGATGACGAACGCGGCCATGCCCGTCATGAACATGCGGCGCCGGCCGAACAGATCGCCGAGCCGCCCGCCGGTAATCAGCAGCACCGCGTACACGGACGCGTAGGCGGACACCACGAGTTGCAACTGCGCGTCGGTGGCGCTCAGGCCGGTACGGATCGACGGCAGCGCCAGGTTGACGATGAAGTAATCCAGCGGCGCAAGGAAAGCACCGACGAACAGCACAGCAAGCGCGAGCCCTTGACGTTCGAAACGCGGCGCGGCCTGCTCGGCGACCCGCGCGCTTCTGGCTGCGCCGCTGGCAGCGCTATTCATCGCAGCGCTCGCGACCGCGAAGCCGGGACACACCGCAACGCTCGCAGCTGGGCAAGCTGCCGCCGCCGCGCCGGCCAATGCTGTGGATGCGGACTTGTTCGGTTCGGATTTCATGACCAATCGTTCAATAATTCGACAAAAAAATTTAGATGAGCGCTCGCATTGCGACATCCACGATGCCGGTCAACGCGTCTTCCTTATGGGCGACGCGTCCTAATACGCGCAGGCCTTGCATGATGCACAGCAGGAAATCGCCGACGGCTTTTTCGTCGAGCGTCGAATTGAATGCACCGCTCGCCTGACCGCGGATTACCGAGGCCGCCAGCAAGGTTGCCATGCGGCGCTGGATCGCGGCGACGCGGCTGCGCAGTTCCTCGTCGCCGGGCTGCATTTCGAGCGTGGTGTTGGTGATGAAGCAACTGCGCTCGCCGGTCAATGCGCAAGCAACCCGCGCATAGTGAAGCAGCGCGTTGCGCAGCGCCTGTTCCGGCGGCACCGGCGCATTCAACCGCTCGGCGAGACGCGCGACCGAGCCCTCGGCGTAATGGTCCAGCGCAGCGAGCATGATGCCGTGCTTGTCGCCGAACACGCCATACAGACTGCCGCGCAGCAGGCCGGTGGCCTTGCACAGGTCGTCGATCGAGGTGGCATGGTAGCCGTGATTCCAGAACACCTGGCTCGCGCTCGCGAGCACCGTGTCCGTGTCGAACTCGCGCGGCCGGCCGCGCAGGCAGACTTCGCCCGCTTTCTTCGATGAGGGCTTTGACGATGATCGCGGATGGTCAGCTGACTTCATCCACGCATATTATGACTAATCGTTCAACAAATCAACCCGGGATTTCGTAGATGCGGACTGCCTCGATCAACGTGGTCCGCGCCCTCATCTGCACGCGGGCAATGTGCAGATCTGCTTCACCGCGCACGAAAGCGCGGTGAAGCGATCCATTGCAATGAAACAGTATTCAAGCCGCCAGACCCAACACTGACAGAACGAGGCGAAGACCGAAGAAGCACAGCGACGAGCAGAGCGGCAACGCAACCAGCATCGAACGGTGCCGAACGCCAATCAGGCAAGCGAGCGACCAGAGGCGCGAGCCGGATTTGAGCAGCACGGCGACGCTACGCCCGACGCCGTTCATGATCGTTCCACCACCACTTCAAGGTACTCGCTCGGCAGCACGAGGGTCGCGTCGCCCGACCGGTTACGGCTTCTGATCAATGTCATCAGATCGCCGAGAAGTGCCGCTTGCCGCTCGCCTTCGATTGCGCCGAATGCCTTATTCATCGGCCCGTAATAGGTGCAGAAAACTTCCATGAAATGCTCGGGGGAGCGGTAACGAAACGTAAAATGCCGGCTATTCGCGACGATCTTCCGGGCCTTCCCTTCGAACAGTGTTTCCAGCCGCGCCTTCGTTCCCCACAGCGCTGGCGATGCCACGCCCGCTGGCGGCGGAACGTGCGTGGCGATTGTCTTGAACACCTGCCCGATAAAGCTCTCCGGCGTCCAGTTCGCGAGGCCGATCCGGCCGCCCGGCTTGCACACGCGTGCAAGTTCGGCGGCTGCCTTCGCCTGGTCCGGGGTGAACATCACTCCGAACGTCGACATCACGATGTCGAACGAGGCGTCGGCGTACGGCAGCGCTTCGGCGTCCGCTTCCTGGAACTGAACCGGAAGACCTTCTGCATCCGCGCGGGCACGGCCGGCGTCCAGCAGTGACGCGACATAATCGATGGAAGTGACATTGCACCAGCGGCGCGCGGCCGCCAGCGTTGCGTTACCGTTGCCGGCTGCAACGTCGAGCACGCTCGAACCGGCGCGCAGATCGAGCGCTTCGCACAGCGTTTCTCCGACGATCTGCAGCGTCGTGCCGACGACAGCATAGTTGCCGGTCGACCACGCGGCGTGTTGACGGCCTTTGACGGCAGCGAAGTCTGCAATGGGGGAAAGAGAAGAATCGACTGCGGACATAAACGACTCCTGAGAACCAAAGGCAGCGACGAGCCAATGCCCGGAGGTGCCGCCATTCAGATGACGCCGCGAACTTGCACCAGGAAAATGCCCGCGCGACGATCGGGCAAATCAAACCGCAACCGCGAAATGCAAACGGCTACTCCGCGACGCTGATGCCCGAGCCGCCCATTTCCGCTGGCAGATCCTTCTGCTTCGGCAGACCGTCTTTCATCGGAAGGCGCGACTCCGGGTAATGAACGTGCACACCCGCTTCATATGGGAAGTCGGCGATGACCGCCGCGTACACGTCGATCAGATCGAGACCGGGATGCTCGGTGAAGAGATGTCCACCGCACGACTTGCACCACTTGCGGTAGCTATGGGCAGTCTTGTTGTAAGTGCCGATATCATCGGCGCCGCGCGTAACGTGCAGCGCGGCCGGCTTCCAGAGCGTGAACGCATTGACGGGCGCCCCCGACCAGCGGCGGCACGATTCGCAATGGCAATAGCCCATCCCGGCGGATTCTCCGCTTACCGTGAACTGCACTGCGCCGCAAAAGCATTGACCGCTATAGGTGTCTGTGTCACTCATATCGTTCTCCTGATGGTGTAATTCGGGCACGCGCCACCGTTCGTTGTTGCGGATTCGCGTGAGTGCTAGTATCGGGACGCAAGCCATTTCGGTGAATGACCGGTCGTCCAGATCTTTTGCGCAGGACGCCGAATCGATGGAGGACGTCATGGATGCTCTTTCGGACGTACTTCGCCTCGTACACCTGAGTGGAGCCGTGTATCTAAGCGCCGACTTCACTGCACCCTGGTGTGTTTTCGGCGAAGCGACCCGGGAGTTGTGCGTCTCGTTCCTGCCGCGCGCGGAACGCATCGTGTCCTATCACCTCGTCACGGAAGGAAGCTGTCGCGCGCGACTCGTCGACGATCCCTCTTCCGCCCTATGCGTCGATGCCGGAGAGCTTCTCGTCGTGCCTCAAGGTGAAGCGCATGTAATAGGTAGTTCGCTCGAACTCGATCCGGCGCCCGCGCACGAAATGCTGTCGGAGTATCTGGAAACCACGCCGGGCGATGTGATGAAGTTGACCTACGGCGGGGGCGGCGCATGTACGCGCCTCATTTGCGGGTTTCTCGCCTGCGACGACACGCTGACCAATCCGGTGCTCTCCGCGCTGCCTCGTATGTTCAAGATCGACATGCGCAACGACGCGCGATCGGCGTGGCTGGAATCATCGTTAAAAGTGGCGGCCGTCGAAGCAGCCGAATGGCGTGTGGGCAGCGCGATTGTGCTCGGCCGTTTGTCCGAACTGCTGTTCGTGGAGGCGGTACGGCGTTGTATCGATTCGCTGCCCGCCGATCGCAAAGGATGGCTGGCCGGCGTCAGCGATCGTTTCGTGGGCCGCTCGCTTGCGCTACTGCACGCGCAACCGGCGCATGGATGGACGGTCGACGAACTTGCGCGCAAAGCGGGCCTTTCGCGTTCCGCGCTTGCGCAGCGTTTCACTCAATTGCTCGGGCAGCCACCGATGCAATATCTGGCGCGATGGCGTTTGCAGATCGCGGCACAGGCGTTACGTGGTGGAACGCAGTCGCTCGCGGCTATCGCGGAACGCGTCGGCTATGAATCGGAGGCAGCGTTCAATCGCGCATTCAAGCGGGAATTCGGCTTGCCGCCCGCCAGTTGGCGACGCAGCCACTTGACGACGGACGGGCACGATTCGTTGCGCAATGCCGACGACTCGCGTTATCTCCCAACCGGCGAATATTCGGCCGACGCCGTCGTCAAGCCCGATGCCGGTGGGATCTCTTGTCCGTAAGCGGTTCAGAGTGTCGCTGGAGGACATCATTCCGCCAATGTCGAACGAGTCATGGAGCACACGCGCAGTTAGCAGGACACCGCAGCGCGCACCGCGTCTCTCGGCGTGCGAGATCGACGTGCTGCGCGCGATTTCGCGGGGCGCAAGCAACAAGGACGTCGCGCAGGAATTGGCGCTCGGTCCGGGTACGGTGCGCACTCACGTCGAGAGCGTCTTTCGCGAGCTGGAATGCTCAACGCGCGCGGTGGCCCCGCTTAGGGCATCGGCAATGGGCTTGCTCCGACCGCTGGGCTTGTGCGGCGGCGCCCGGGCTCAATCTTGAGCCGGGGTTAGCACGATATCCGACGCGCCTCCCGCCTGAACCATGATGTAGACCACATCTTCTTCCGTCTCGTTCTTGATGTGATGAACTATGCCCGGATCGACATTGTAAAAGTCGCGCACTTTCATGCTTTTCAGTAGCCCGTCGATTTTCGTCTCGACAGTCAGGACTCCACGGACTACGAGAAAGCGATCGCTGACGTTGGTGTGGTGATGCCATTGTGTCGCGCCACCGGCGCGGACGGTCGTTTTAGCGACGGTGTAGTCGCTTTCCCGTAGCAGCGTTTGATATTCAACCTTGCCATTGGCAAGAGGAATGTCCTTGTCGTCCATCGTGATGATCCCCGTGAAGAGTTAGAACCTGTTTTCGGCCAGATTTCGAACAGGCGGTTGTTGGGTAGCTTGAAGAACAGGATCGCACGTCGGTAGCCGCTACAGTACCAGTCAAACGATCGATAGCCGAACCGCGCTCAGCGCTGGACTGCCAACAACGATGCGATGTTGCATGTGTTGTATGCCGCGAAACATTGTCCCGCGTGGTCACAAAGCGTTTTACCGCGCTACCTCGCAGCTCGCGGTTTACGACTCGCGGTTCTCGGCGGCAGATTTCGCGAAAAAGTTCCCGCATTGCCGTTTCGCCGTCCACCGGGCACGGACAGCCGCCCTTCTAGCTCGGCGTCGGCCACTTTTCCTCGGCCGTGGCAAAGAGCTGATTGAGCTCGTTGCCGTTCGCCGCATCTTTCGTGTAATTGAAGGTGCCGTGATCGCGTATCTCGTGCGCGGCGCGCAGGAAACCGCCGAGCGCCGCACGCGCCAGGGAGCCGCCCACACTCACGCGGCGCACGCCCATCGCGCGTAATTCGTCGAAGCTGAGCAGGACGCCCTGCAAGCCCATCAGCACGTTGACGGGCCGCTCGAGCGCGCCGACCACAGCGGCAATTTCCTCGCGGGTCTTGAGCCCCGGTGCATAGAGCACGTCCGCACCGGCATCCTGATAGGCCTGCAAGCGGCGGATGGTGTCGTCGAGGTCGGCACGGCCGGCGAGATAGTTCTCCGCGCGCGCGGTGAGCGTGAAGGGAAACGGCTGCGCGCGAGCCGCTTCGACGGCTGCGCGCACGCGCTCAACAGCGGCTTCGAACGCGTAGATCGGCTCGTCCGCACGGCCGGTCGCGTCTTCGATCGAGCCGCCCACCACTCCCGCCTGCGCCGCTTGCCGGATGGTTTCCGCGCAGTCTTCGGGCGCATCGCCGAAGCCGTTTTCCAGATCGGCGCTGACCGGCAAATCGGTCGCACCCGCGATTTCGGCGAGGTGGGTCATCATTTGCGCGCGGCCCACGGCGTTATCGGGCAAGCCACGCGAAAACGCATAGCCGGCGCTGCTGGTCGCCAGCGCCTTGAAGCCCGCCAGCGCAAGCAGCCGCGCCGAGCCGATGTCCCACGGATTAGGAATGACGAAAGCTTGCTGCGCTGCATGCAGCGCCTGAAATTGCGCTGCCTTTTCGGCTTGGGTTGTCATCGCAATGCCATCGAAGAAGCGCCGCGCCGGCGCAAGATGCCGGCACTGCGGCGCGAGTTGCAGGGAATTTCGTCGAGCGGCGAACCATGCCGATCGGCATCGCACGCCGCGAAGCTGCCACCGCTCGCTCAGGTTTCGAGCTTCGCGTCCATCGTGATGGTGGCGTTCAACACCTTCGACACCGGGCAACCCGCCTTCGCGTCCGCGGTGGCTTTGTCGAACGCGGCCTTGTCGCCGCCAGGAATTTTCACCGCTACGTCCAGATGCACGGCGGTAATCGTGAAGCCGCCACCGTCCTTGTCGAGCGTGACCGTTGCAGTCGTGCCGATGCTCTGTGGCGTGATCCCGGCCTTGCCCAGCTCAGCCGACAGCGCCATCGAAAAGCAGCCCGCGTGCGCAGCTGCAATCAACTCTTCCGGATTCGTGCCGATGCCGTCCGCGAAACGCGTGGAAAACGAATATTGAGTCTCCTTGAGGACGCCGCTATCGGTGGAAATGGAGCCCTTGCCGTCTTGCAGACCGCCTTGCCAGACTGCTGATGCCTTGCGCTTCATCGTTCTCTCCTGTAGTGCCCTGCTTCACGCGCTGCACGACTGATAACGATGCGATGCCCGCCGCAACGGTCCAGCCCGGATGTTCCGCGGCTTTGGCATCGGTCGCGAGTGCGGCGCTGCGTGACAGGCGCGGACGTGGACCGACCTTCATCATAGGCGCTTCCGTGTGCCAATGCCGTGACGGCGCCAGCCGCGCGACGCCGCGACCTGTTGCGCGCTACTCGGCGAACGGCAGGCTCTGCTGGCCGATGGCGCGCATGCCGAACACGTTGAGCGTCATCGCGACGAGCGCGTAGTAGCCGAGCAGGCCCACGAGGTTGATCACCACCTGATGCCCGAAGCGCTCGACCGCCTTTGCAAAGATCGCGTCCGACACGCGTTTGGTGTCGTACAGCTCGCTCGCGAAGTCATGGATCAGCACGTCGTCCGGATCGGCAAAGCTGGGACGCCGGCCTTCGCGGATCAACTGGGCGTCCGCCTCGCGAATTCCCGCTTCGAGCGCAATCGGATAATGGATGTACCACTCGGCCTGCGCCTGCCAGCGCGCCGCCGTCACCAGAATGGCCAGCTCAGAGAGGCGCAGCGGCAAACCCGTGCGATAACGGCAGAACGCGCCGAGACGCTGGGCATGCTGCGCGAGTTCGGGGCTATGAATCCAGCCGAGAAACGGTCCGTTCAGATTGCCGCGCGGACCGGACACAATCTCGTCGAGAACAGCCTTCTGTTCGGGCGTTGCATCGGATATCTGAAATGGGGGCAAGCGCTCGGTCATCGTCGGTCTCGCAGGTTGAGGGTTTGAGAGTGCGGGGGCTGACATGGCGAATCGCGGATCGCCGCATGCGTTCAGAGCGCAGCCAGCGCGCGGTCGATCGCATCGGCCAGCCGGTTGACGATTTCTTCGATGTCGCGCGCGGTGCAGATAAACGGCGGCGCGAGCAACACATGATCGCCGATCTTGCCGTCGACCGTGCCGCCCATCGAATAGACCATCAGGCCGCGCGCGAACGCTTCGCGGCGTATCGCGGCGTGCAGCTTCAGGCCCGCGTCAAAAGGCGTCTTGCTGGCGCGCTCCTTGACCAGTTCAATACCGACAAAAAGCCCACGGCCGCGCACGTCGCCGATATGCGGATGTTGCGCATAGCGCTCTCGCAACAGGCCGCGCAGCTGTTCGCCGCGCGCCAGCACGTTGGACAGCAGGTTTTCTTCGGCGATCACGCGCTGCACTTCGAGCGCCGCGGCGCACGCCGTAGCATGACCGATATACGTATGGCATGCTGGAAAAAACCCGATCCGCCGACGATCGTCCGATAAATCCGGTCGCTCACGAGCGTTGCGCCGATCGGCTGATAGCCCGCACCCAGTCCCTTCGCGATGGTCAGGATGTCTGGCGCGACGCCGTCTTCCTCGCATGCGTACAGATAACCGGTGCGGCCCATGCCCGACATGATTTCGTCGAGGATCAGCAGCACGCCGTGGCGATCGCACACCGCGCGAATCTTGCGGAAGTATTCGCGCACGGGCGGCACTGCGCCCGCGATCGCGCCAACCACCGTTTCGGCGACGAAAGCCGCGACCGTATCGGCGCCGAGTTCGAGGATCTTCTGCTCCAGCTCGTCGGCGAGGCGCTGCGCGAATTCCGTTTCGCTTTCGTCGGCGCGCTGTTCGCGATACGCGTAACACGGGCTCACGTGATGCGCTTCGATCAGCATCGGCAGAAACGGCTCGCGCCGCCACGCGTTGCCGCCGATGGCGAGCGCCCCCAGCGTGTTGCCGTGATAGCTCTGCCGCCGCGCAATGAAATGGCGCCGCCGCGGCTCGCTCTTCTCTACGAAATATTGACGGGCAAGCTTCAGCGCGGCCTCGATCGCCTCGGAACCGCCCGACACGAAATACACATGCTCCAGCCCTTGCGGCGCGCTCGCGACGAGCCGCTCCGCGAGTTCCTCGGCGGGCTGGGTCGTGAAGAACGACGTGTGCGCGTAAGGCAACTGCTGCGCCTGCCGTTTGATTGCCCCTATCACGCGCTGGTTGCTGTGGCCGAGGCACGACACGGCGGCGCCGCCAGAGGCGTCGATATAACGTTTGCCGGTGGAGTCGATGATTTCGATGCCGTCGCCGGCGACGGCAACCGGCAACGACTGCTTCGGCGAACGATGAAATACGTTGGACATGGTTTGCACTCGTAGAGGATTGCGGTGGCCGCTCAGGAAGTGGGCGTGGACGTAGTGGATGTCGTACGGGAAATAAACGTCTCGAAGACGCGCTGCCCGTCGCGGACGACATGCATCGACACACCCGTGTCGCCGATTTCGAACAGCGCCGTTGCAAGCGTGTTCTCATCGTCAGGATCGCAACGGTCGTCGCGATAGATCGGCAAGCCCGATGGCGCGCGATCCTGCAGCATGGCGAGCAAGTCGTGCGCGTTCAGCGGACCGTCCGCGGCCCGCAACAACGCGTCCACGCGAAGCTGCCTGTCGCGCGACGAATCGGTCACGATCTGCGGCAGGGCTTCGCAACCTGGATGGACCATATGGTTCGCATGACCGGCGCGCGTGGCGACGCTTTGCACCGAATAACGCTGTGCGCTCGCTTCGACGCTGACAATGCGCGCGTCCTCGGCACAAGCTAGCGTGTGATGAAAACCGCTCGCAGCCGGTGCGTTGCGCAGCACGCGCAGCGCCTCATCGAGCGACGCGGCATCGAGCACTGCGCGAGCGACGATCATGCGCGGCACGCCGGCCGCGGGAATGCGAATCCGCAGATTGTTGATCGTCTGAACGAGACCCGCGCGGTTGGCCGCGAACGTGTGTCCGGGCAGCGAGCCGGGGTAGTAGAAGCTCACGAAGCACGGCTTGCCGACGGGCCTTACGTCGACCAATGCACAGCGCTCGCGCAGAAACGGGTCACCGTCTTCGTTGTGGGCGATAAAGCGCGTGTCGCGTTCGACCGCCGCAAGCGTCGTGCAGCCGTCCGGTGCGTTATGTGTCAGTTCGCCGCGGCAGTTCCACAGCAGGACGTCGTCGGCAGACCAGCCCAAGCCGGCCGCCATCCCCTCGAGTTCAGTCAGCAATGCCGGGAAGTGAGCGCGGGCGGCGTCACGCAGCGCACGCACGAACGGAGCGCCGCGCCAGCGGCGAACCGCTCGCCATGCGCTGCTTTGCTCCATATAACCGGCGAACACGGGCCTCGCCAGTTCGCCCAGGCGATAGCCGATTTCATACGGCTCGCCGCTTACCTCGTATAGCTCCAAACCTCGCGCGAATTCCACGGCTTGCACTCATTCAACAATCGATATGCATTTATACTTTTAAACAACATATGTTGTCAAACGGCACGAAGCGGCAACAAGGGCACGACAGGCAATTTCACGAGCGGATTACATCAAGGCACGTACGCGCCTTTGGCATGCAGCGACTGCTCGGCGATGCTCAACTGTTCGACGGCGTCGGCGCCTTCGAGCGCGAGCAGATGCGCGACGAGCGATTCGGCGATCGCCGTGGCGGCGACCAGCGATGGGAAGAACGACGGGCTCTCGTGCGAGAAGATCAGCACCTTGTCGGCATTGAGTGCGATCGGCGAAACGGCGCTGTCGGTAATGGCAATGAGTTTGCTGCCTTTTTCGAGCGCGGCTTCTGCGACGCGCGCGGCTTCGACCGAATACGGCGCGAAGCTGATGACGATGGTAGCGCTATCGCGCTGCACCGTGCGCAGTTGCATTTCGAGCGTGCCGGCCTCGCCGCCGAGCAGCGACACCGACGAGCGGAACAGCCGGTAGCCGTACACGAGGCCGAACGCGACCGGGTAGCAGGAGCGGAAGCCGCCCACATGAACATGCGGTGCCCGCCGCAGCAGTCGCGCAGCCTCTACGATCACGCGGCCGTTGTGGGCGGCGGTGACTTCGAGATTGTGTTGTTGTGCGACGAGCAGATCGTTGGCGAGCGCGTCCTTCGATTTGACGAGCGAGCGCGCGCGGCTCGTCAGCGGCTCGGGGCGCGTGCGCACGCGCGCGACGAACAGGTTGCGCAGTTCGTTCCAGCCGGGAAAGCCCAGTTGCTGCGACAAACGCACCAGCGACGCGGGCTGCACCTGCGCGCGCTCGGCGACCTTGCGCATCGACGAGACCGCGACTTCGTCCGGATGATCGAGCAGGAATGCCGCGCCCATCTGGAATTGCGGGCTCAGTTCAGAGAAGCGCGCCCGGATCAGGGCGGCGAGCTGGTCGAAACTGTCTGGCATGCGATGGTCCGGCGGAGGGTTGAGAGGCGTGACAACAAATGTTACCACTGGGGATGGGGGGGAACGGGGTGCAGGACGGGCTGATGGGAGGACGGTTCGATATGCGTTTGTTGCGAATGTTTGGGGGCGCGCGGCAGCAGGCGGGTTCGTTGCAACCTTTGATCCGCCCCATCGTCAGTTCGCCAGGTTATGCGGCGCATCTAATGGGCCAGCCGCAAGGCACTCTCACGGCCGAACCGGTGCTGGCGCCGGGAGATACAGCAGCAGGACGCTGGCGAACAGAAGCGCCGCGCCCGCCAAGGTACGCAGCGATACCGCCTCGCCGGAAAAAAAGCCGAACAACAGGATTTCCAGGATCGTTACCGCGACCATCAATGGATAGGCAACGCTGAGTTCAACGCGCCTTAGTGCCAGCGCATAAAACAGGAATCCAGCTCCGTATGCACCAATTGCCGCCATCCGTAAAAGCAAGGGTCGGCTAGCAAACCCTGCTATCAATACCTCTCCTTGAGCAATGACTATTTTCCCGGCCACACGCAACAAAATACTGGCCATCGCGCTAAAAGTACCGCTCAGAAAAAGAAATAAATAGGACATAGGAACGGAAGGGAACCAGTCAAATAGCGACAATAACTGTCGTGATGCAAAGGCCGATGACCAGCATGCTCAGCCGGTCCTTGATTGCAAACACGATTGGATCGTCGTGCATCTGGCCGCGGAATGCAAGCATCCAGACCCGGCTGATCCAGTACAACAAAAGGCCGAACAAGAACCAAAGGGCGTGTGGATGATGATACAGGATGCTGATTTCGGAAGAGTTCATGTAGAGCGCAAGGACCAGCACGGCAAGGTATCCGGAGGCGGTACCGAATGAACGCAGGATCCCCAGGTCTTGAGTGATATAACCGCGCCCTGCTACCGCGCATTCGCCGTCTCGCAACAGGAGTGCATCGAGTTCGGTGTAGCGCTTGACCATCGCAAGGCTCAGGAAGATAAGTACTGAAAACATGATCAACCAATGCGAAAGCGGAATGTCGTCGGCCGCGCCGCCAGCGGCAATACGCACGGTGTACAACACGGCGAGCGTAAAGACGTCGACGAGCATCATGCGCTTGAGCGCGAACGAATAAGCAACGGTCGCGACGAAATAACACGCCAGCACCAGGCCGAATTCAGAAGGCAGCAAAACCGTCAGCGCGGCGCTTGCCGCGAGCAGCGCAAGCGTCAGAAAAATACCGAACGTCAGCGATAGCTGGCCTGACGCGAACGGCCGGTTGCGCTTGCGTACGTGACGCCGGTCGGCATCGAGATCGAGCATGTCGTTCAGCAAATACACGGATGACGCGCAAAAGCTAAAGGACAAAAAGGCGATGCCTTCGGCGATGATGGAATTGACATCGGTGAAGCGATGCGACGCCAGCAGCGGCACGAAGATGAGCAGATTCTTGACCCACTGATGAACCCGCATTTCCTTGATGACGAGGCGCACGAAGGAACGTTTCTGCTCGAAGAAAAGAATCGTATTGTTGACCTTCTGCGCCGCGGCAGCGATATGACGGCTTCCCACGACAATCGCCCTGCGTGCCTGCTCCCAGACGGCGACATCGGCGAGCGCGTTGCCGCAGTAATCGAAGCCACCGACACCGAATTCCGCCGATAGCGCGCCTGCCTTGTTTTTGCCGGACAGATTACGCGCCTCGTTGCTCGCCATGACACCTTTGAAAAAGCCGAAGTGAGTGGCGACTTGTTCCGCGAATCGTTGATTCGATGCAGTGCAAAGGTACAGGTCGCGCCCGTTCGACTGTTCCTCGCGCAAAAACTCGACAAACCTCGGGTCGTACGGAAGCACCGACACATCGATTGCCACGCGCGAAGCAATCTGTGCTTTCAGATTCGCCTTGCCTCGCAGTAACCACACGATGCAGTAGAACGCATAGAGAGGATTTCTTTTAAAAAGAACGAGAAAAGACTCAACAAGAAGATCGGTGCACGTCAGCGTCCCGTCGAGATCGACACACAGGGGAATGCTTGCATCGGACATGCTTTACCTCGGGCTGTCGTCGGCAGTTTTGCTTGTATGCCGACGCAACGAACAGTCGGCCTATGAACAGCCTGCTTAGGGTGATTTGCATACGATAGTACGCGGCTTATCGTTTCTATCCGTGCGATAGGCCACCTTCATCGTCCCGAAAAACAGGGAACATCAGCCAGTGCAGTTCTTTTGCTCCGGGTATTCCTGCGGGGACACGCGGCCACATGCGGCGACTGCGGTAGGAAAGATGCCTGGCGCCTTGCCAGCAATCCATCTTGTTGGAGGAAGCCTTGTTGAACGAACCACTTTCCCGTCCGGGCATTCGCTGGCTTTTTCTCGCTTTCATCTATTTCGTGGTGGCTTCCGCGTCCTTCAGCGGCTTCTTCACAAAGTGGCAGTTTCGCGAGGACATGCCAGCTCTGTTTGCGACCGAGGCGTCGCTCCCTGCGATGGTCGACGGAACCGCCGACCGCCCGTATGTATACCGGCAACTATTGCCGCTCATTGCCAACAGCATTGAGCACGCGCTGCCGGTCAGCGTCCGTGATCACGCCACCGCTATATTGTTCGACAAAAAGCGCAACTATCGTCCCATTGCACAGTTCTACCCAAATGCCGTCGACGCCCGCAACCCCCAATACGCCCTACGCTATTACCTGATCTATGCCATGTCATTCGCGTCGCTTCTGCTGGCGATGTTCGCCTTGCGCGCGGTATGCATCGACATGCAGCCCAACCGGGTTGCCGCCACGCTGGCGCCGATCGCCTTTGCAGCGATCCTGCCGCTTATCCTCACCGTTGGCGGCTATTTCTATGATCCGCCGGAGCTTCTTTTCATGGCGATAGCGGTGTGGTTATCAATGCGAGGGCGGGTGTTATGGCTCATTGCGATTACCGCACTGGCGACGTTGAACAAGGAGTCTTTTTTCTTTTTCATCCTCACCTTGTTCCCGTTCTTGCGCTCCCGATTTTCGGTTAAAGCAACGTTGACTCTCCAGTGCGTGTTGCTGGTCGTCGCAGCGGCGGTCAACGTGGTGATCAAGCTGAAGTACGCGCACAACGGCGGCGGCGTCGTGACATACCACCTGATGCAGAATCTCGTTTTCCTTACCCATCCGTCGAGTTACATAGGCTTCGAATACAACTACGGCATTCCAATGACCAAGGGCTTCCATGTGATCAATATCGTTTTGGTCGCGGCGCTCGTGCGCACCGCGTGGGGCAAACTTTTGCCGGCCGTGCGACAGCATTTGAAGATTGCGCTGCTGGTTAATGTGCCGTTATTCCTGGCGTTTTGCTATCCCGGAGAATTACGCAACTTCAGTATGTTGAACGTCGGGTTCGTGATCACTATCTGCGTCAGCATTGCTGCGTATCTCGACCGGAGTTATCGAGCGCTACCTGCGACCGCGGTGCCCGTGGGCGCAGCCCCCGAAAGCACGGTGCCTGCAGTCGCGGGTCCGTAAGCGCGCAAACAGCGATACCATGATGATTTAACCGTACCGCTTAATCCGTTGGCATTAGCGTCGAAGATCCGCCGGTCTTGCTTAGCGAAACTGGACCATGTCGCGACAGGGACTTGATCGGGTCGATCAGCGTGTTGACCGCGATTAACTCATTGTGCCCAAAGAGCCTGGTTCCAGGACCACATCGCCAACCCCGCACACTCCACCTCCGGGCAATTCCCCATAAAGAACCGCTCCGCCTCGCCGTTAAGACAAGGAACATAGCTCCGCCCCGCACTGACCGAGCGGCATCATGGCAGCAAATCTTTCCGTTTCGAAGTCGATTCTCGCGACTCCGCCCGAACTGGGCGCAGCCGTATCGCCATCTATCCGCGCGCGCCTGCTGTCGACGCTTTTCGACAACCGATGGCCCCTGCTCATGTCAGTGGTCGCCAGTACGTTCGTCGCCGTGGTGGCCTATATGCGCCTGCATCAGCCGTGGGCGATCGTCTGGCTACTCTCCGACGCGTGGGTTTTGCTAGGACGCCTGAGCGTCATCCACGCGTACGCCGCGCATGGCCGCAAAGGTGCGGTCAATCCGCGTCCGTGGGCCGCGGCTTACGCTCCATTGTGCCTCGCTACGAGCCTCATGCTCGGACTGGGGACGATGGGATGCGTCAGCACCGCCGACACTACTCTGGCATCGCTCGCGATCATGGTCGCATCGGGCACGCTCGGCGGAGTCGCTTCGAGGAACGCCGCGGTCCCGCGCCTTGCGATCGCGCAGATATGCGTCGTGTCGATACCCATCGGGTTTGGCGCACTGCTCTCGCCCACCGACGGTTCCTGGATACTCGTGCCGCCTCTGCTTCTCTACGTCGGCGCAATGACGTCTATCGTGCAGCGCCACTACCGGGGACTCGTCGCTCTGATGATCGCGGAGCAGAATCATGCCGAGCTCGCGGCGCGCTTCGACGCCGCGCTCACGCACATGCCGCACGGGTTGTGCACCATCGACCGGTCGGGAAAAGTCGTCATTGCAAATAGCCGCACCGCGCAGTTGTTCGGCACGACCGTCGACATGCTGAAACTGAACGTGCCGCTTCCCGAGTTCATCTGCCATGTCGGCTTTGTGCACTTCGGCGAGACGCTGCGCGCGCATTTCATGGAAAGATGCACCGCCTGGCTGCAAGAAAAACGGCGACCCCTCACGCTGGAACTACGTAACGGCCGTCACCTGGAATTGACGCGAAATCCTGTGCCCGACGGCAGCGCCGTCGTCATCATCGAGGACGTGACCGAACGCAGGCAAAGCGAAGCCAGGGTGCTGTATCTGGCTCGCCACGACTCGCTCACCGGACTCGCGAACCGGCGCGAACTGCGCGAGCGTCTGGAGAAGATTCTTTTGCGAACGCACTCCCACAGCGATACGCGGACCGCCGTTCTATACCTCGATCTCGACGGCTTCAAGCAGGTCAACGACCGGCACGGCCATACCGCCGGCGACGAGGTTCTGGAGACGGTGGCAGCGCGCCTGAAACAGTCGCTCCGGCACGGCGAATTCGCCGCGCGCCTCGGCGGTGACGAGTTTGCCGTCATCGTCGAAGATGCAGCGCTGCCTTCGATCGTTGCGATTGCGCAGCGTGTGATCCGCGAAATAGCGAAGCCGTATTCTCTGGTGCCGGGCGGCATGATCAGTATCGGCACGAGCATCGGTATTGCGCTGGCCGAGCCGCACGAACCCGTCGACGAGCTGATCAGGCGCGCCGACGAGGCGATGTACAGCGCAAAGAAGGCGGGGAAAGGCACCTATCGGATATCCCGCGTGCAAATCGAGCTGGAGCCGGATGCCGATTGGGATGCGAGCATCGGTACTGCTTGAGCGCGCATCCCCGAAGCGGTTGTTTTATTTTTGCGCGGCCGTAGTCGGAGCCGCAACGTAATGCAGATCTTCGAGGTTCTTCAATGCTTCATCGGGCGATTCGATCGACGGGATGATCCGCCCGACCAGCAGTCCGAATCCCACACTGGTTTTCACGTATTTCGTTTCACCGGCGTCGAGCTTGAAAGACACAGTCTTTTCGGTCTCGGTTGCGGTGGACACGACATACTGACCAGCGGGCTCGTCGACATAGAAGAATCCACCCGGCTGCGATTTTCCGACCGGATTGCCGTTCACCTTGATGGAGGGCTGCAACGCGGCGCCGATCATCGAGCTGGAACGGTAAAAATAAATTCGGCCTTGCGCCTCTTTCAACGTGGGAATGGAAGACGCCACTTCCTTGTACTGCGGACCGCTGGCGCAGCCCGACGCGACAAACGCCACGAACACGCCCGCTGCTACTGTTTTCAACAACTTAGTCATCGGTTCTCTCGATTGTTATGGGTTGGGGAGGATTCAATGGGGAAAAACGGGATTCGCCGGGCAAAAAGAAACCGACCAGGGTATTCGCTTTCGTGACCAGATACGCCTCGTGAACCTGGCGGCCTTCGATAGTGAAAACAAAACCCACCGGTCGAAGCACATTGCCTTGCGAGATGTGTCCCACTGGCCGCCACGACGAACCCGCGCGCACTTCGCGCGAGTAGCCCGACGCGAGACGTACAGAAACCGGCTTCACCACGCGAACCCGCGGCTGTACCGCGACAAGCGGTGTGAACTCGGTGCTCTGGACTGGCATGGAAGGCGCGCATGCGCAAAGCATCGCTACGGCAAACGCTGAGGGGAGGACTACTTTGAGGCTGACCACAATGAACGTTTTCCTTATCGTGTCCCGGCAATGCAATATCGGCACGATTAAGCGAAAACTTAAGCCTGTCCACCGAACAGCAACCGCATTCGAGCGTGGTGGGCAAGTCAGCGCTGGCTGTCCGGCGCGCAATGAAAACGGAGTATTTCCCCCCGATTGACCCGTCTTCCGGCGTGCGCTAAGAATTCACTATGCATATCCGCCGATGCAGATGCGCGGCGTCGCGCGCGATAGCCGAACTCAGGCCGAGGAAGCCATCATGCCCACGAGACTCTTCGCAATTTTTGCATTGGCGCTCGGCCTGGCAGTAACGGCCCACGCGCAGGGCACGGGCGCTGGCCGCCCGCGTGCAGACGTGGGCTCGACTAGCAACAGCGCGAGGCCTCAAGCGCCGGCTTCCACGCCGACGACGGGCAGCACGTCGCTACTGCCGGGCACCGGTATCATCGTTGCACCAGACGACGGCGGGCGGCCGCCGCGTCCCGAGGCATCGCCCGGCACGCCCGGCAATCCCAGCGGCCTGAAGAAGCCCGATTGAAGCCCGGCCGTTGGCCGACGGGATCAGTCCGCCAACGGCCGCGCCGCCGCAATCGGTGCACGTGATGTCAGAGAAGCGCTACAACCCGCACATCGCCCTGCTCGGCCGAGGCCACCACCTTCTCGCTGATGCGGCGGAACGTGATCGACACCGATGCGTCGCCCACCTTCAGATCGCCGAGTTCGAGCCAGTCGATGCCTTCGGGCAGCATCGGCTGCTCGATCAACACTTCGCGGCGTTCGGCGTCGATCGTGATGCCGAGGCACGCCTCCAGCATCATGAAAGGCGAGCCCGCTGCCCAGGCTTGCGGGAGGCAGGCGACCGGATAGGCGGTGGGCGGCTCGCCGCGTCGGCGTAGGAATCCGCAGAACAACTCCGGCAGGCGCATGTCGAAATTGACCGCCGCCTGGAACAGCGCTTGCAGCAATCGCACCGCCGCTGCCTTGCCGCCGTAACGAGAAAGCCCGCGCGCGCAGATTGCGTTGTCATGCGGCCAGACCGAGCCGTTGTGATACGCCATTGGATTGAAGCGCGACTGGCTCGCGGCCAGCGTGCGCACACCCCAGCCGGTGTGAAACAGCGTGGAGTCGAGCGCCCGCACGACTGCTTCGCCGCGCTCGCGCGAAGGCAAACCGAAAGCCAGCAGGTGGCCGGCGTTCGACGCCATCACACGGCACAGTTCGCCGTGGCCGTCGAGCGCGATGCCGTAGAAGCCCGACTCTTCCATCCAGAACTTCTCTTCGACGCACTCGCGCAATTTCTTCGAGCGCGCCTTGTACTGCGCGGCCGCGTCGTGCAGGCCGCGCAGCTTCGCGTAATGCGCCATCGTGTCGAATGCGGCGCTTGCATAGGCCTGCACTTCGACCAGTGCAATCGGGCCATCGGGGAAGCGGCCATCCGCATGGAACACCGAATCGTGGCTGTCCTTCCAGCCCTGGTTGGCAAGCCCGCCGTCCGACTCGCGCTGATAGTCGAGCAGCCCATAACGGTTCTTGTCGCATACACCCGCGACCCAGCCGGCCGCGCGCTCGAGCGCGGGCCACAGTTCGTCGATCAGCGCGACATCGCCGGTGCGGGCCGCATAGGCGCCCGCCAGCACGATGAAAAGCGGCGTGGTGTCGACGCCGCCGTAATACAGCGCGAACGGCACTTCGCCGGTGGCCGCCATTTCGCCCTTGCGCATTTCATGCATGATCTTGCCCGGCGCGGCATCGCGAAACGGCGAGTTCTCGCGCGCCTGATGCTCGGCAAGAAAACGCAGCACGCCCGCTGCAAGTTGCGGCTGCAACCAGAGGGTTTGCAACGACGTAATCACGGCGTCGCGCCCGAACGGCGTGGAGAACCACGGAATGCCCGCATACGGATACGGTCCGGTCGTGAGGTCGGTGGTCAACAAGCCGAGGTCCGCGAGCGAGCGGTCGATCCACGCATTGAAGAGCGGATTGCTCGAACGCACGCGCGCGGTCACGCGCCGCCGTTCGCGCATGACGAGGTGCGCATCGACCAGTGCCGCGCGCACCGCGGCGCGGCCGACGCGCGGCCGCTCGGTGTCGATCTGCGACATATGCGCTTCGCTCACAGGATGAGTCGGCGACGACACGCCTGCGCCCGGCGCATCCGGCGTTTTCGCGATCACTTGAACCGCAACCGACAGATAGATCGACACGCAGGCCTGGGCCGGCAGCTTGACCGTATAGTCGGCGCGATCGGCGAACAACTTGTCGGGCTGCGGCGCGAATGCGATCTGCACATTGCGCGCCACATCGTCGAGGCCGACGTAGCCAAGCAGCACTTCGTCGTTCTCGACGCGCGCCGGCTCGATACGCCCCTGCTTCGCGCGCTTCAGACCGCGCACTTCGAACATGTCGCGAAAGTCGCTGGCAAAGGAAATGGACAGCGGCAGTATTGCGTCGCTTGCGCCGTAGTTGGTGAGCTCGATCGCTTCATTGAGCACGGTGCCCGACAGCACGCGCACGCGCTCGACGTGGATCACGCCTTCAGGCGTGCTGTCGCCGCCGAGCGGCGGCAACGGGCGGTTGGTGAGATGCGCGGTGAACGACGTGTTGTCGCTGCTGACGCTGCCCGAGAGCAGCGAAGGCGCGCGGCCCCCGAACGTGAGGCGCAGTTGCGAGAGCACGCGGGTATCGTTGACGAACAGGCCATCGTCGTGGCCGGTGATATCGCCGAGAGGATCGTTGACGATGAAGGTGTCGCCCGACTTCAGCACATGCTGGGTGGCGCTTGCAACGTTGAGGTTTTCCGTCGGGATGAATGCGCCGTCCGGCTCGGATTCACGATGATCGATTCCGCCCGAGTGGGACAGGCCGCCGAGGGCTTCAGGCTGCTGCATCAGGTTCGCTCCTATGGGTTCGCTGCTGCGTTTCGCTTCACTTGCGGTTGCCGCGGGTGGGTGCCCGGTCGCTTCCGATTGTAGAAGGTCTCGTCTCGTCAGACGAACTTATCACCGGGGAGTTTCGGTTTTTTTCCGTGGCACAGCACGTGCAGAGAGACGCCTCTTTGCGCCGGCAACCTCGCGCCGGCTTTCGCTTCGCCAAAGACTGGTTCGGGGCGCTAACAGCAACAATGTGTTGCTCTGGCTGGACTGAGTGTTCAACGGCACTTCTGAGATACTGCATTCGTGTTCTGCTTGCCCGGCGAACACATCGCTGTCTTTGGCCCGCCGCGCTTCGGCGGGCCTTTTTAATCAGCCAGAAGAACAGGAAGAACCCGAATGAACGCCTCTCTTGAAACGCTTTTTCCGGACCACGTCCATAGCGAAGACAGCGCCGTCAGCGCGCTGAACCACCAGGATATCGTCGTCGCGTTGTCGGCGGCTTTGAAGACACAGGACGTGGCGGTGTTGCACATGCTCTATCCGCGTACCGATGCACGCACGCATCGCAGCCTCGATGCGCTCGTCGATGTATTACACGGACACGGCTTGCATGAAGTCGCCGATCTGATCGCGCACGAGGCGCACTATCTGCTGTTCAAGGATCCGGCGAAAGCGTGGAAAGCCTTTCACGAAATTCGCAACGACTCGCTTGCGATCGGCGTGCATCTCTACTATCACGGTCTCGTCGGTGAAGCGGCGGAACACGCGCTCGACAAGGACGCGCATCGCAAGGCCTGAGCAATCGGCGTGAAAGGTCTGCGGGTCATCTGGCGCTCGTCGCGCGAATGAATTCGTCGATGTAACGATTGAAGGCCGAAGGATGCGCGAGATTCATGCCGTGCGACGCGCCGCGCACCGTTTCCCGGCGCGCATCGGGCAACCATGATTGCAGCGCGGCCGCGGTGCGTCGAAACATCTCCGGACTTTTTTCGCCGTCGATCAGCAGCACCGGGCAACGCACCTGCGCTGCTTCTTCGGGCACATAGGCAGGCAACGGATCGCGCAATTGCAGCGGGAGCGTGGCTGCGTTGTCGGTTGCCATGCGGCGAAAAGCCGGCGTGCTCATCGCCCAGAAACCGGGGCGGCTCACTGAATCGACGAACAGTTGCAAGCCCGTCTCCACGTCGCCGGCTTCGATCAGTCGCGCCGCTCTTGCACGCAATGCATTGACCGTTCCGGGCACGCTTGCGCTCGGGCGTCCCGCGATCTGGAACGGCCCGCCGGGATCGGCGAGCGTCAACGTGCGCACGTGCTGCGGGTGTCGTCGCGCGAAATGAAACGCGACGCAGCCGCCGCGCGAATGGCCGACCACGTGGGCCGCGCCCATGCCGAAACGCTCGATGAATTGCGCGAGCTCATCCGCATGTGCGCTCCAGCTGAACGGCGCGGCGGGCTCGATAGCGGTCATCGGCCAATAGTGCGTGAGGCTCACCGCGACGCAGCGGTAATGCTTCGAAAGCCCGGCGAGTTGCGGCTGCCAGTAACGGTAATCGCAAAGGGAGCCGTGCACGAACAGCAGCAGTTCGCCCTCGCCAGCCTGGACATAAGGCATGCGCAGACCGCTTTGCAGTTCGATGAATGACGCCGAAGCAATGGACGAAGTAGAAACGGATCGATTCACGGACGGTTCGGGACAGCGCAGCAATGCGGGGCGCGGCGCCGGTCGAATGAATTGGTGGACTAACAGGGGTGATTACCGGTCCCTACAATCGGGACGCGACGCGTATTGTCACATAGCCGCGCCATGCGCGTGACAGCCGGTAAGCTCGCGCCACGCGCGCTTACGGAAACCTGCCGTGTCGCGCAAAGAAGAACGCGGCGGGTTCGGCTCAACTCACTCGTAAGCGATTTCGTCGAGCAGGCCGGCAGCGGCTGCCGCGCCCGCGCCGCGCACCGCGCAGGTCAGCGGCTCGTCGGCTACGCGCACTTCGAGGCCGATCTCGTTGGTCAGGCGCCGCTCCAGATTGCCGAGCAGCGCGCCGCCGCCCGTCAGCACGATGCCGTTATGCGCAATGTCGGTGACGAGCTCGGCGGGCGCCATTTCCAGCCCGCGCTTCACCGCGCCGATCACCTGGCGCAACGGCCCTTCGATTGCATCGGCGATATCGTGGTTGCTCAGTTGCACCGTGCGCGGCAGACCGTCGTCGACGCTGCGCCCCGTCGCGTTCATGTGCTCGGCGGGCACATCGCGCACGGCCGAGCCAATGTTCTTCTTCACATGCTCGGCGGTCTGCTCGCCGAGCAGCACGCCATATAGATTGCGCACGTAGCTGATGATCGCCATGTCGAAACTGTCGCCGCCTACGCGGATCGAGCCGCTATACGCGGTGCCGCCGAGCGTGATCACGCCGACTTCAGTCGTACCGCCACCGATATCGACGACCATCGAGCCGGTCGCCTCCGACACCGGCAAGCCCGCACCGACCGCCGACGCCAGCGATTCGCCGATCAGACTCACCTTCCACGCGCCGGCCGCAACCGCCGCCTCCTTGATCGCGCGACGCTCGACTTGGGTCGCGCCCGCCGGCACGCACAGCGTGAATGCAGCGCGGCGGCTGAACAATTGCCGCGGGCGGGCCATGTCGACGAACTGCCGGATCATGTGCTCGGCAGCGGAGAAGTCGGCAATCACGCCGTGGCGCAGGGGCCGCACGGCTTCCAGATTGCGCGGCTCGCGGCCGAGAAGCTGGCGCGCCTCGGTGCCGACCGCCGCGACGCGTTTGGGCGCAGTGGAGTGATCTTTTTCGAAGCAGACAACCGACGGCTGGTTGAGCACGACGCCGCCATCGTCGGTATAGATAAGCGTGTTGGCCGTGCCGAGGTCTACGGTCACAGCCTGGCGGAACAGTCGGTCGAAAAGCGGGTGATGCGGCGTCGATGTGGCCATAAGGCTCTGTTGTGTCGCTCAGTAGCGTCGCTCAGTTGCGTCGTTAGCGCCCATGCACGACTGTGTGAAAAATGCGCCCCCGGTCACCCAGGCCGCGGATATTGCGCAGTCCCGCGGCGGGCGTGATTTTCGTGCTATGAGCAGTTAACGGCAAGCGGATCAATATCTTTAGGGCCGCTTTTCACGCGAACCGTATTAATCCCGCGACAACGCGCCCAGCGTGCGTTCTAGCGCCTGCTCGCCGAGTGCGACACCATCCGCGCTGATCGTGTGGCCGACGCCCGGCAACGCGTAGGCGTCGACGGTATAGCCGGCCGCGCTGAACGCGTCGGCGGCGTATTCGAGCTCCTGAACCGGAATCACCTCGTCTTCTTCGCCGTGGATCAACGTGAGCGGCGTGCCGTTATGCGCGACGACGGGCGAAGCAAGCCGCCCCGAATAGCCGACGACGCATGCGGCGCCCTCCGCGCTCGTCGCCACATGATGCAGCGCCATGATGGAACCTTGCGAAAAGCCGACGAGCGCAAGCCGCCCGAAAGCAAGCTGCCAATGCGCGAGTTCCGCTTCGAGCATGCGGCGCAGTGCAGCGTACGCGGTTGCCGAACGGGCCTCGCGGTTGCCTTCGCTGATGTCACGCAGACTGAACCACTGACGTCCGCCGAAACCGCCGTCGAAGGGATCCGTGCCGTCGAGCGACGTGAAGGCCACATCCGGCAAACGCTCGCTCCAGATGTCCGCGAGCGGCATCAGATCGCGCGCGTTGCTGCCCACGCCGTGCATCAGCACCACCAGCCCCTTCGCAGGCGCGCTCAGCGGCGCGCGCCGCCAGCCGTGTTCGAATTGTTCCCACACCATATTGGTTTCCTTTGCCCGGTTTAATTGCGGTTGATGGCGGCCGTCTCGCGCATCGCTCGACGCAGCAATATGCACTCTGGTTCGGCCCTAGCCGCGAGCATACGCTGTCGGCTTGCTCATGGCGCTTCCGCGTGCACGCGTCGGCGACGTCGGGAGATGAATACAGGTATCCTTTTGCGAGCATCCAGCGGACCCGCCGCCTCGCGCATACCTCACATGCCGCACATCGCTCGGCGTCACATAAGCGGCGCATGCCCATGTGGTCGCGCAGCAACGCAGGCGCACCGGCGCGCGAGGTCCGCGGCACATCGATCCGGGAGAATGTCTTGAGCCAACCTACGTCCGCGGCGTCTTCCGCGCCTGCGTCCGCTCCACCCGCTCCGCCGCCGCTGCAAGGCGGGCAACTGGTGCTCGCGACCATCGCCGTCGCGCTCGCCACATTCATGAACGTGCTCGACACATCGATTGCAAACGTCGCGATTCCGACCATTTCTGGCAACCTGGGCGTTTCTGTCGACGAAGGCACTTGGGTCATCACCGTGTTCGCCGCGGCCAATGCCGTTTCGATTCCGCTCACCGGCTGGCTCACGCAACGCATCGGCCAGATCAAGCTGTTTGTCGGCGCGATCCTGATGTTCGTACTCGCCTCGTGGCTGTGCGGGATTGCGCCGACGCTGCCGATATTGCTGCTCGCGCGGGTTTTCCAGGGCGCGGTGGCCGGCCCGCTGATTCCACTGTCGCAAGCCATTCTGCTCGGCTCGTATCCGAAGGAGAAAGCGTCGACCGCGCTCGCGCTATGGGCGATGACCGCCACCGTCGGCCCGATTGCGGGTCCGGCACTCGGCGGCTGGATCACGGACAGCTACAGCTGGTCATGGATCTTCTACATCAACATTCCGGTGGGCCTGTTCGCGGCCGGCGTCACGTGGATGATCTATCGCACTCGCGAGTCGTCCACCCGCAAGCCGCCAATCGACGTGGTCGGGCTCGGGCTGCTGATTACGTGGGTGGCTTCGCTGCAGATCATGCTCGACAAGGGCAAGGATCTCGACTGGTTCGCCTCGCCGGTTATCGTCGTTCTCGGCATTACCGCGCTGATCAGTTTCGCGTTCTTTCTCGTTTGGGAATTGACAGAAGAGAACCCCATCGTCGATTTGCGGCTTTTTCGGGAGCGCAACTTTCTCGGCGGCACGATTGCGATTTCGGTTGCCTACGGCGTGTTCTTCGGCAATCTCGTGCTGTTGCCGCAGTGGATGCAGGAGTATCTGAATTACCGCTCAGTCGACGCCGGTCTCGTCACCGCGCCGCTCGGCATTTTCGCCGTGATTCTCGCGCCGGTGATGGGCCGCGTGCTGCCGCGCTCGGACGCGCGCGTGATCTCCACGATGGCTTTCGTCGGCTTCGCGATCGTCTTCTATATGCGCTCAAAGTACGTGATCGAAATCGACACCTGGCATCTCGTGATACCCACGCTATTGCAAGGCATTCCGATGGCGCTCTTCTTCGTGCCGCTGACCTCGATCATTCTCTCCGGCCAGCCGCCCAGCAAAATTCCGGCGGCGGCCGGCCTGTCGAACTTCGTGCGCGTGTTTTGCGGCGCGGTGGGCACCTCGGTCGCGGGCAACGCGTGGAACAACCGCACGGTACTGCATCATGAAAGGCTCACCGAACGCGCCTCCGTCGACAACCCCTTGTTCAATCAACAGATCGATTCGACGCAGTCGTTGCTGCATATGAACACGCAATCGGCACACGCGCTATTCGATTTCACCGTGAACACACAGGCGGCGATGATGGGCCTGAACGACATCTTCTATGTATCGGCGATCATCTTCATTCTGATCATTCCGTTGATCTGGATTACGCGGCCCGCGAAGGGTGGCGCTCAGGACGCAGCCGGCGCGCATTGACCGTACGGCGCGGACGTCGCCTGCGGCTCGCAAAAGCTGCGCGTGGCGCCCGCATGAACAACTTGCGGGTGCTTTCCCAGTAGAATCGCGGCTCCACTGGGTTGAGCCTTATGAACTACGCATCCGTCCTCGAACAGATCCATCGCGACTTGCGGCCTTATCTCGGCACGGGCAAGGTCGCCGATTACATTCCGCAACTGGCGACCGTTCCCGCCGACAGCTTCGGCATGGCGATCGTCACGGCATCCGGCGAAGTATTCACGACCGGTCAGGCGCACACGCGTTTTTCCATTCAAAGCATTTCGAAGCTATTCGCCTGCACAATGGCGTTCCGGCTGCTCGGGGACGAGTTGTGGCAGCGCGTCGGCCGCGAGCCGTCGGGCAATGCTTTCAATTCGTTGGTTCAACTCGAGGCGGAGCACGGCAAGCCGCGCAATCCGTTCATCAATGCGGGCGCGCTGATCGTGACCGACGTGCTATGCCGGCGCTTTGTGCAGGCGGAAACCGCGCTCGTCGAATTCATGCGGCGCTTAACAGGCGAAACGAGCATCGACTACGATTCGCGCGTCGCCCAGTCGGAGTTGCAGCACGCCCACCGCAATCGCGCGATGGCGCATTTCATGGCGAGCTTCGGCAATATGGAAATGCCGCCGGAAGTCGTGGTCGACGCGTATTGTCGGCAATGCGCGATTTCGATGAGTTGCGTCGAACTGGCGAAGGCGGCACTGTTTCTGACCAATCATGGCGTGGCTCCGTTCACCGGCGAGCGGATTCTCGACACGAGTTCCGCAAAACGTCTTTCCGCGCTGATGCTGACGTGCGGCACTTATGACGCGGCTGGCGATTTTGTTTACCGCGTTGGCTTGCCGGCGAAAAGCGGTGTGGGCGGGGGAATCGTCGCCGTGTTGCCCGGAGAAATGGCAGCGTGCGTGTGGTCGCCCGGACTCGATGCAAATGGCAATTCGCTAGCCGGCGTTCTCGCACTCGAATGGTTGACGACCTATACGGGACAGTCGATTTTTTAATTGCGAATGAGCGGCGGCGCACAGACATCGATAGAGGACTGTGGATTGAGGCAATGGAAAAAGCGCGGCGCCGCCTGACTTTGATTGGAGCTTTAATTGGAACCTTACGCCGCGCTATTCTTCGACCTGTGTTTCGCACCGCTCTGTACTGATCAACCAGCGCGCTTGACGAGTTCGGCCAGCACTGTCAGATAGCCGGTCTCGCCGATCACATGCTCATTACCACCTTCTTCGAAATCGATCCAGCCGGAGTTAAAGCCATCGATCATTTCGATGCGCGGCGCGGGCCAAGCCGTACCTTGTGCCTGGAACAACGCCTCCCATTGATCGCGCGGCACCGCTTGCGCTTTTACTTCGCGCTTTAGCACGCTGCCAAGCAGCGCCGCGATCTCGTGCTGGGTGTAGCGCTGCGGACCTTCTATTTCGATGACGCGTCGCCCCTGCCACGACTGGGCAAGCGTATCCGCGATAACCCGGCCGATGTCCGCCGTGGCGACCATCGGATAGGCGCGCTCTAGCGGTTGCAGAAAGCCCGGCATGACACCCGTCTCGCGCGCCGGCGCGATGTCCCACAGCGAATTTTCCATGAACCACGCGGGCCGCATGATGGCCGTGGGTAATGGCAGGTCCGCGAGCGCCTCTTCCAGAATATGTACTTGCGTGATGAGTCCCAGGCGGGACTCACGCTGACCGCCAACCGAAGACAATGCCGCAACGCGCTCGGGCCGTGCGTCGGTCAGCGCTTCTTTCAGTACAGCGGCTGCGGCATGCGCGTTCGGATAACCGGGCTGTGGCGCGAAGTTCGGCGCGATCATCACGAATACGCCGGCGGTATCGCGAAACGCCGCGGCGAGCGCATCGGCGTCTTCGAATGACGCAATCGCGACCTCGGCGCCGCGCTCCTTCCACTGCGCGGCCTTCGTCCTGTCGCGCAAGACAGCGCGGACTCGATGCCCTGCTGCCAATAAGGCGCGTGCTGCTGCGCCGCCCACCTGCCCTGTCACACCGGTAATTGCATACATGTTCGATCGCTCCTTGAAATGATGAATGCGGTAGTGCGACGTATTCTCATCGTTTAAAGCTCATTTCGCGAGAGCATCAATGTCATTTGTCCAATGACGAAACAGCATGTCCGTGTTTCATCGTTGTTGCGTATGAAACCAACACGCCCCATTTACCGGACAACGGTTCAACGTTTCGCGCCGCGTTCAACGCGGCTTACCTTGCCGTATTTATGCTTGGTTGCAATGCAACACATCGAACACATCAGTTGCGTCCGTCCTGATCGCTGCGGATAGGAGATCTTCCATGTGCGGAATCGTAGAAGCAGTGGCGCTCACGTAATCCATGCCGAACCACTACGGCAGTTTGTCGCCGATCCAGCACGTGGTGCTGTGGCAGTTGCATATCACACGGCCTGCGCGCGAGACACCGACGGCGGCAAGCCGCGCAATCCCGGGAAGTCGGTCACTGTCGAATGAGGCATAGCGCACAGATGCGCCGACAGTTTGCGCGTACAAGCAAACGGTTGCATGACGTTGGTCGTGCGTTGCAATGCAACCGGAACTCATCAAGTCAGCTACTGCCGGCTTGATAGCGGCGAGGAAGCGAGCATGCAGATCTACCCTATTCATCCGAGCTTTGTCGCGCAAGCGTGCTTCGAACTGGCCGTGCAGCCGAACAGGCGCTTTAGCATCGCCATTTATCAGCAACAGGACGACGACTCGCTGACGAGCCTGTGCGGTGTGGTCGTCGCAGGTAAGAACGGTGTGACGGCCACGTTGAAGGACGGCAAGTACGTATTCGAGTCGGCCGGCAATAGCGCGCCGATGCATTTCGACGAAGACTGGAACTGGCCGACCATCACCATCCGGCCGAACGTGTCGGGCTTGCGCAGCGGCGCGTATGTGGCGATCGCCTATGAAGTGGATGCCGACGGCAAGCCGACACAGGAAATCGGGCGGTCGTGCGCCGCGCACCGGCCGATATTCGCGGCACCACCCGAGAGCGACAGCATGGCGCTCGTCATCGCCCGTCCACGTACACCCATGGCGGCTCTTGCGTACATCATTCCGACCGCGACTTACCACGCTTATAACTCGATGGGCGGCGGCAGCTTCTACGATGACCGCGTTCACCGCTATCGTGCCGTGAACACGGTCAGCCTGCGTCGCCCGGGCGGCGGCCTCGGCGCCCTGCTCGGCGAACCGGTCGATCCCTATGACACGCGTTCGACCCGCCAGCAATTCGCTCATTGGGACGCGAAGTTCATCCGATGGCTGCGCAACGAAGGCATTGCCTGCGACTTCTATACGGACCTCGACCTGCATAGCGCGACCGCTCTCGATCTGACGCACTACCGCTGCATGCTGAGCGTCGGTCATCACGAGTACTGGAGCGAAGAAATGCGCGCACATGTCGCCTATTTCGTCACGCAAGGCGGAAAGGTTGCCGTTTTCAGCGGCAATACGTGCTATCGACCTGTGAGGTTTATCGGCCCGGATCCCGGTCAGCTCACTGAAATGCGCAAGCTCGCGGAGAACTGGGACGTGCTCAGAGAGCGGATTGACCTGGACCCTCGAGTAAGCGGCAATGAAAGCAACCTGATTGGACTGACTTATAAGCACGGCGGTGGCCACTGGGGTACGTGGTCGCGCTGGCGTCGGCGCTGGGTCAAGTGCGAGCGCCAGGCAATCGGCTTTACGGTCAGACGGCCGGAGCATTGGGTATTCGCCGGTACTCAACTGCAAAAGGGTGAGACGTTTGGCGCGGAAGATCGCCTTGTCGGCTATGAGGCCGATGGCATGCCGCCCGAATGGACTGACGATGCATTTGAAACGCTGGCGCTCACGGAGCGTCTTACCGGTTGGGAGATGGGCGGAACTTGCGCGATCGGCATATTCCGTCCGCTGCTGCGTGACGGCCGCCGCAGCGCGGGAGAAGTCTTTAACGTAGGCACGACTGACTGGGCTCGCGCGCTAATGGACACCGCCGCGAAGAGCAATGGCGTGGTGCAGCAGATCACGCGCAACGTCATTCGCAGATACACCGGACTCGAAGAGTCAAACGCATGGCAGCAGAACTCTTCGCAGCGCGAGGGCACCGACGCCGGAAGGGAAGCCGCACTACACACCGATGCCGGCTGACGTGATCGCGGTGTGCGCAATCAAAGTACTGACCGATGCACACCCGATGTTGTCCGACCGTGACACGGTCGAGCAATTCCACAACTACGAATAAAACTTATTTCCACCTAATTTGCATTCCTGCGTATATATGTCCACGCATTCTGCATGACGCACTCTTCTTGCCGAATTTCCAGTGCATTTACCGGCATTTTTTGGGTAATCAGGTTGAACTTTCCACGCCTCGGCGTTCGCGCTACTGCACTCAGCGGCATGCCTTAACGCAGGTCTGCGTTCTCAGCCAAGGTTGGCTGTTTGAGGCTGAATTTAGGTGAGCATGCAACTAGCCTTACAGCGTATCCTTTCATTCAATCCTGCACGAAGAAAGATTGCGTAAGCATCGTCCTCGTAGACGCTTCTTCGGCCTATGCCCATATAAAGCACTGTTACCTGACCGGCATCCAACCACTAAATCGTTAGATCTTGAACACCAGGAGACAGCATGAATAAACTCGGCCCCGCTAGTTGCCTCCTACCGATGGATAACGCGGCACAAGTACTACGTCTAATTAATACGAATGCACACATCGATATCGTTTCGAGCAATGATCTTCAGCCCCGCGAAGATGAAATGGATCTCGAAAGTCTCGCTTCCGGGGGCCCTGCGTCCATTCACCGCCGCGCACACGACGGCGCCGATAAATTGCAGATGCTCATTGCACCCGATACCGACGCGACGCTTGCATCCATTGTGAGATCCAGCCTGGATTGTCAAGATCTAATTGCGCCGGTATGGATCCTGGACCGCACAGATCATGGCGCGGTGATTGCGCGCCCTGCGGAAATACGCATCAGCTTTTTTCCATACGCAAGCCGCAGAGGTTCCGCAACGCCTGGCAAGCCGAATAGGGAAGACGAAAAGATTCACGCCTCGGCGCAATGGCTCACTGAAAACTGCGAGCACGACATTTCGATCGCCGATGTCGCTCAGGCCGCCGCAATGAGCGAGCGGACTTTTTTGCGCCGGTTTCGGCAGCAGATCGGCACCACGCCCTCGGAGTATTTGCTGAGGGCTCGTCTGGAGCGCTCGTGCCGGCTACTGTCCGAGTCCGATCTTCCTGTCGACAAGATTGCTCGCCGCAGCGGCATGGGTAACGGATCGCAACTCGCGAAGCTATTTCGCAAACGGTTCAGCATCTCGCCAACGGAATTTCGCCGCCGCATTCGCCCAGGTTCTGCCTGAGCGGGAGCAATCGCGGAAGAAGGCGGGGCGCATGGTCGCCGTCGTATCGATCGTATTGATTCCGGTACGGATCTTCTGGTCGATTGCCGGCGCTTTAAAAGCCGCAAAACGGCGCGGATGACGGCGTTTCAAGGAGCCGCGTGTTGGCGAAGCGCGACAAGCAATTGGCGGCTGTGCCGCCGATCAAGCGGACGTTGGCCGAATCCGCTGTCACTACAATTCAGCTATCGCCAAAACCGGCTATGTGCATTTGATAAATATATTTGGAGCCCTAATCGTGATGGATCTCGTTGAATTCTCAAGTTCGCGCGTAAATGAGAAACGCGACTATTCACAACTGCCGAAGCACATTGGCCTTCTCGTGTCGCAGAACTTCTTCACTGCAACGGCAGGGGCCATTGGGGATGCTTTCCACCTTGCCAACGCGGCCGAGTTGGCCCGTGGCGAGGAGGCGCCCTACCGGCTAACGGTATTGTCGGACCTTGGAGGCCTTGTCACCAGTTCGTGCGGAATCTCCATTGCCACCGAACAATTGAACCATTACAACATCAGCGACTTCCACGCATTCTTCGTGGCGTGCCGTGACGCAACGGTGACGACCGAGCCGAACGATCGCCTTCATTCGTGGATTACCCGGCAGGGCGCTATTGCATCGCTTCGAATCACGCAAGGTTCGAAGCTTGCGATGGTCTACAAGAACGCCTCCCGGCTGGCGGTGCCCGTCTTTCTATTCGACGACGATTTCGCGGCATCGCGCGCAGGCGGCGCCACACCGGCTGAGCTGGCCGTCTCGCAAATCGAGCGCGATCTGGGTCCGCACATTGCGCACAAGGTTGCCCTTGAACTCCAGACTAATGCGGTCAAGCCCACGAGCCCCCGGGAAGGCGACGCCAAATCGCTCACGACGGTCAGCAAGGTTCGAGAATCCGCGCGCTGGATAAAAGAAAACTACAGCAAGCCGATTTCCGTTGCGCAGGCAGCGGAATCTGCCGCAATGAGCAAACGCAATTTCCGGCGCCGTTTCAAGCAGGAGTTCGGCATGACGCCGTTGGAGTACCTGCTGCGTACGCGGTTTGAAGTTGTCCGCACAATGCTAAGTTCTACCAATGTTCCGATTGGAAAGATTGCACGGCGGTGTGGAATGGGCGACGGCAACCGCCTCGGCCGTCTTTTCAAGGAAAGGTATGGCATGTCGCCCACCGAATTCCGCGCGCAACGGCACCTGATCCTTTAGAGCGGCTTACGCAAGAAAGCCACCATTGCATCAGACCAATCGATATGACAACTCCGATTCGTAAGACGCTGCTTTATCTGATTCTGATTCAGGGCGGCAATTACATCGTACCGTTGCTGATGTTGCCGTATCTCGGCCATGTACTCGGCGCGAGAGAGTTCGGTGTATTGGCCTACTGTCAGGCTGTTGCGCAATACATGGTCTTGCTGACCGACTACGGCTTCAACTTCACGGCAACGCGGCTTGTGTCCGTCAGCCGCGGCGATCCACGCGGGCTGGCCGAGGTCTATACGAGCACGTCCGCCGCACGGCTCGTGCTCGTTGTGGCGGCACTCCTGCTGATCGTTGCAGGCGTGCTGTTCGTGCCGGACCTGCGGGAGCATATGGACGTGCTGGCCGCGCTGTTTCTCGGAATCGTCGCCAACGCCATTACGCCGATATGGCTGTTCCAGGGCCTCGAACGCATGCGCGCGCTAGTCTTGCCGACGTTTCTTTCACGGCTCGTCGGTCTGGCCTTCGTGTACGTCGCCGTGAAAGGTCCTGGAGATGCCGCGCTCGCAGCACTTGGCGTAAGTCTCGGGAATGTACTGCTGGCAGTTTGCGCGCTGTGGATTCTTCATCGCAATCGACTGGTGAAACTCGTCGGCACATCCACCAGAAAGATTGTCGAGGCGCTGAAGGACGGCTTTCCGTTATTTCTCTCTTTTGTATTGATCAGCTTCTATGTGAACTTCAATTCCATTCTGCTGAATTACTTTCACGGACCGGAAGTCGTCGGACAGTTCGCGATGGCGGACAAGATACGCGTGGCCGCGCAAGCCATGTTCATGGTGATCAGCCAGGCTTTCTATCCGCGCATCAGTCAATACCATGCGACCGATCCGCAAGCCGCGAGACGTCTGATGCGATTGGCAATGATCGCCGTGTTCTCAACCTCGATCAGCCTCTTTGTCGGTATCGAATTGCTCGCGGCGTGGGGCATCGAAACATGGATTGGTCCGCAATTTCATGCGTCGATTCCTCTACTCAGACTCGAGGCCGTATTGCCGCCGATCATCAGCGTCGCAGTCGTATTCGGCGATCTGGGACTGCTCGCTCAAGGACGGGCGCGCTCTCTGACCAATGTGTTTCTCGGCGCAACGGTTCTGCATCTTCTCTATGTCGTTCCACTGACCCGCTACGGCGGCGCTAAAGGAACGATCGTGGCCGTGATCCTGACGGAAGTGGTCGGCGCGGTGGCATTCGTGTGGCTGTATTTTCGCGGCGTCGCTCCTGCCTCCCGGGGCGCGGGCCTCATGCCGGTTACGTCGCCGGCGGGCCCCGAGGCACGCGGCGCGGATGCCGGTTGAGTTGCGGTTTTGTTTCGTCAAACAATCAAGGTGCCCTATGTCAGCTTTTTCCATCATCGTGCCGGCTTACAACGTGGAGAACTATCTCGACGATGCGCTCGCCAGCATCGCCGGTCAGTCCTTCACGGATTTCGAAGCGATCATTGTGGACGACGGCTCCACGGACGGCACCGCCGCGATTGCCCAACGCTATTGCGAAAACGACACGCGATTCCGGTACGTGTATCAGCCCAACCGCGGACAGTCCGCTGCGCGCAATCTGGGCACGTCGCTCACGACCGGCTCATATGTGTACTACATGGACAGCGACGACATCATAGACACCTATACGTTGAGCGTCTGTCATCGGGAATTCAGCGACCCCGAGGTCGACGCCGTCATGTTCGAAGCCGCAGTGTTTCCGAACGACGCCCCCATGTACAAGCAGGAAGTCAACGGCTATCGGCGGCCGCTGGGAAATGCGATGTTGTGGTCGGAAGAGTTCGTCGTCGAGTCGTTGCGGCAAGGGCGTTATTTCGTGTCGCCGTGCTGCTTCGTTGCACGGCGCTCGGCCATCGGAAACCTGCGCTTCATAGAAGGCATCGTGTACGAAGACAATCACTTTTTCGCCGCATTGCTGCTGCAGCAAAGACTCAAGCTCGCGGTGCTGAATCAGGCGCTATTCAAAAGACGCCTGCGAATGGATTCGACGATGTTCACCACCAAAACGCTGCACCATTACAACAGCATGTACCGGCTGCTCCACGAGATGTCGGAGTTGTCGTTCATTGCACTCGATCCACCGGCGCGCGCGAGGATCAAGCAGGAGATCATCGGCAAGACGCTGGGCGACTTGCATTTTGCAAGCGCACTGGTCGGCCCCGATCTGAAACTGCGGAGCATGAACGTGGCAGCGACGTGGTATGTCGCCACTCATATCTCGCCGCGGCTCTTTTCGGCGAAGCGACTGTTGCTCGCGCTCGTTCCGGAACTGTATCGGCTCAAGCCTGAACTTTGATCGAGCGGGATATGCCGGCGCCGCGACGATCGCTGCGCCTGCAAGCATTACGCGCGGAACATCCCAAGACCGCGCGGGCGGCCTCGCCATAGCAGGACTGAGCGAGCGCCATTAAGCGAACCGATGCGATCCGCGTCCACCCGACGCAACGCAGTGTTCTCGCACCCAGGTTCGCTGTCACGCCGCGCTCGCCTCAAATCCCAAGCACCGCCGCAACTGGCTGCCACCACTGCAGCGGGCGCCGGCTTGTGCCCGGTTTGCGTTATCTGCTATCGGGAGACACCAAAGTCTGCAGTGGAAAACGGTCAAAAGGCTGCAACCACTGTCGAAGTCCCAAGCACGAGAAAGGGTCAAAGTCTGCAGCAACAACCACGATCTTCGAGACGGTATCGATTCCAGCTCCGCAAAGTCTGCGGGATCGCCGGCCAACACTGCCTGTGAAGTCAACAATAAAAAGCGTTGCATCAAAGGCCTGCCGCGTCGCATCAAATAGGGACCGTCGCACGTGCGGGCATGGCAATGAACCATAGACGCCCTCGCAGGGAATTCAAGTTCGCGACTCGTAGACCACGTCGGGCAACTTACAAAATCGGCTCGGCTGCCCGCCGAAAGAACAATTTCATGCAAAATATCCCGAAGCAAATTTGTTCCTTGAAGCATGGACCGCCGCTTCAGAGGTCGGTGCGGAAGGAACAAAACTACGCGAACCGACGGTATCTGCCTGATGAGGACTCCGATCGCGCTCCGTTGCTGGCGCGCGTGCCAACCGTGCGGGAAGTCGGCTTCCGCGTTGCAGTGTACCCAGCGACCAAGTGTCTTGCCGGTTCGCCGTCACTTCAACTTACAAACGGCAACTTGCTGTCCCGCGCCTGCGCGAGCATCGAAAGGGTGATCTTGCGGACTTCGAGCCTGCTCTGCGTGACATGCGCGCGCAGCATAACGCCCGCTTCGGCGAGCTTTCCGCGTTCGATCAGCGTGAGCATTGTGGCGTGCTCGTTGTAGGTTGCGTCGGTGCGATGTGGTTTCAGGAAATCGAGTCGTCGCACGATGCGAATGCGCTCGGTCACTTCGTTGTGCACCCGTAGCATTTCGGCGTTGCCTGTCGCTTCCAGCAGCCCGCGATGAAAGCCTTCGTCGAGCCGGAACATGCGCGCCGGATCGGTTTCCCGTGCGTCGCGCGGCACGCACCAGATGCCCTTGAGTGCGTTGATCGCGCGATGGTTCGAGCCGCTCGTCACACGCTCTATGGCAGCCAGTTCGAGCACGATGCGCAGGTCGTACAGCTGATCGAGCCGCTCGAAGTCGATGTTGGACACTTTCCAGCCGCGCCGGAAGCCCACTTCCAGATAGCCTTCGCGCAGCAGACGGAACAGCGCGTCGCGCATCGGTGTGCGCGACACGCCGTAGTGCTGCGCGATGTCAGTCTCCGAGAAGCGATCGCCTGGAAACAGCCGGAAGTCGAAAATGTCGTGCTTGAGTTGCAGATACACCTGCTCGGCAAGCTGGTTAGCGCCAAACGCGACTTTTGACGCATCAGGCGCAACGTCGTCGGGTTCGTCGATCGGGTCTTTAGCTTCGGTCAGCCGGTTCCGTTCGATGACCAGTCTCCTGCAAATGCTCTCAACATTATTCGCGTTTCCCGTGGACGGCTTGTCCGTCGGGCACATCGATCTGACTCACGTGCGCCGCAACGACGATCCAGCCGCCGAACGGCGCATCGTGCGCGCCAAGCCGCGCCCACGACTGCATCTGACGGCCGATGAGCGGCGTCGCGTCGCTGGTGAACGTGGTGCTGACCGTCGCATAGTCGTGGCCGAACGTCGTCACGACCGTGCGATGCCGTCTGCGCGAAGCCGGCACCGGCACGCACGATTCACGCCACTCGCGAATCTCCTCGCCGCCGTGCTGGATTTCTGCAATTCCATAGCGTACCGTTTCCGGTGCGTCCCAGAACAACACGTTCATCGTGTCGATGTCGTTATCGACCAGCGCACGTTCGTAGGCTTCGAACACGGCGGTCACCTCGGCGACGATCGCCGGGTCGTTGATGACAGGCGGTGTGGTCAAGCGTCGGCCTCCAGCAATTGTTCGAGCGTCGCAGTCCAGCCGACGATACCGCCTTGAGAACGGGTCATCGCGAGCGTTGTTTCCTTGAACGCGGGAATGTAGCTCGCGGTCGCGTCTTCGATCACGAGACAGTCGTAACCGCGATCATTCGCTTCGCGCATCGAGGTCTGTACGCACACTTCAGTCGTTACGCCCGCAAACACGAGATGCGTGACGCCGCGCATCGCAAGCTCTTCGCCGAGCCGCGTCGCGTAGAACGCCCCCTTGCCTGGCTTGTCGATCACGAGTTCACCGTCAATCGGCGCGAGCGCGTCGATGATTGCATTACCCGGTTCGCCTCGCACGAGTATGCGTCCCATCGGCCCTTTGTCGCCGATGCGCGCGCTCGGCTGCCCACGCAGACGTTTCGCCGGCGGACAATCGGACAGATCGGGCACGTGCGATTCGCGCGTGTGCACGATGTGCCAGCCGCGCATGCGCGCGTGCGCGATGAGCCGCGCGACGTCCGGCACGATGTCCGCGAGCAGCGACACGTCGTTGCCGAGCGCCGCGCCGAATCCGCCCGGTTCGATGAAATCGCGTTGCATGTCGATCACGACGAGCGCCGTCTTCGACGGCTCGAACGCGAACGGCGACGGTAACGCCTGCTTGACGGTCGGCATGGCAATTATCTCTTGTAAGTGCGTTCCGGCGGTGCGAAGCCGCAAGGTGTGCCATCGGTCACGCGCACCTCGGCCTCCCAGGGCAAACGATATTCGCCGCGCACGATGTCATGCATGAACGTATAGGGGCAATCCTGCGCGCCGCCCTTCACCGCAACGTAGCCGCGATGTCCGAACTGATAGATGTTGTTTTCGACGCCCCAATGGATACGCGCCTCGCGCACGAGATCGGGCCGCATCTCGCAGACGATGACCTCGTCCGGGCGATGGCTGCCCTCCACCATCACCGTTCCGTCGAAATCGCAGAACATGCCCTCGCCCATCGAATCGAACGTGCCGTCGCTACCGCATAGACAGACGCTCGCCGTCTGCGCGAGGTTCTGAAACGCGTTCGACTGATTGGTGATGCGCCACGCGTGGCGAATCGGCGCGGTGTATCCCGCCGTGCGCAGAATGACTTCGGCGCCCTTGTAGGTGGCTTCCCGCGCCATCTCCGGAAACATGCCGTCGTGGCAGATGATGAGGCCGAGCTTCACGCCGCGCGGGCCGGTGCAGACTGGCACGCCGAGATCGCCCGGCTCCCACGGCTCGACCGGCACCCACGGATGCAGCTTGCGGTAGTAGAGCTGGATCACGCCTTTGTCGTCAATGATCAGTCCGCTGTTGTACGGATTGCCGCCTGGATTGCGCTCCATGATCGAAAAGCAACCCCAGATGCGGTGCTCGACGCACGCCGCCTTGAAGGCGGCCACTTCTGGTCCGTCGAGGCTGCACATGATCGCGTCGTCGGTGCGCATTGAAAGGCCATGCAAAGCGTATTCCGGAAACACGACGAGATCCATCGCCGCGTTGTTGCGCCGCGCCTTGCCGACCAGTTCCACCACGCGCTGCGTCTGCGACGCGAGCTGCGCGGGCGTTTCGACATTGGGATTCTGCAATTGCACGAGGCCGACTACGACGCCCGCGGGCGAGCGGTTAAGTCCGCCGAGTCCACTGGAACTCATCTGTCATGCTCCATGAAAGGCGGCGGAAGTGTCCGCCACTTCGGGTTGCCGATCGTCGCCGTGGCCCGCCATGTGGCGCCCGAGCACCACGCGGTCCGCGTGTTCCACGGCGGTTTCGAAAACGAGCCGCCCTTCCGCGATCACTGCGATGCGGTCGGCCAGTTCCAGCAATTCGTCGAGGTCCTCGCTCACCAGCAGCACCGCCGCGCCCGCGTCGCGGGCCGCTAGAATCCGTGTGTGAATATCGGCCACCGACGAGAAGTCGAGGCCGAACACCGGATTCGCGACAATCAGCACATCGACCGGCTGGCCCAGTTCGCGAGCCAGTACCGCGCGCTGCACGTTACCGCCCGAAAGCGTGCCGATCGCGCGCTCCGGCACCGGCGGCCGCACGTTGAACTCGGCAATGCGCTTTTCAGCGCGTTCGCGTAACGCGCGACGGTTGAGCCGCCAGCCGCCTGCGCGCAACGGCGCGCGATCGAAGTCGCGCAACGCGAGGTTTTCCGCGACGCTCAGATTCGCGACACACGCATTACGCAGCGGCTCCTCGGGCAATGCGAAGACTTTCAGGCGCGTCATCGCTTCGCGTGTCGCGCGGTACGCTTCTCCCTTCACGCGCATGTCGCCAGATTGCACGCTCCGCTGGCCGACCAGCGCCTCGATCAGCTCCTTCTGGCCATTGCCCGACACGCCCGCCAAGCCGAAAATCTGGCCCGCCCGCACGGCGAGCGACGCATCGCGCACTGCCACGTGTCCGCGATCGTCCACCACCGTCAGCGCCGACAGTTCGAGCGCCACCGGTGCATCGGCGACAAGCGGCCGGCGCGCAGGCCGCACGTCGTCGATGCCGGCTGCCGCGCGCGCGTCGAAACCGGCGTCGCTGCCCATCATCCACGAAGCGAGGCGGTCGCGGTCGGTGTCGCGCACTGCGCAACTGCCGACGAAGCGGCCCTTGCGCAGAACCGTGACGTCGTCCGCGTAGACCATCACTTCGCGGAATTTGTGCGTGATCATCAGTACGGTGAGATCACCGCGCGTGGCGAGATCGCGCATGAGGCCGAGAACTTCGTCCGCTTCCTGCGGCGTCAGCACCGAGGTCGGTTCGTCGAGAACCAGGAAGCGCTGACGCAGATACAGTTGCTTCAATATTTCGAGCTTCTGCTTTTCGCCGGCCGCGAGACTTGACACCGGCGCGTCGAGCGCCAGCCGGAACGGCATGCCGCGCATGAATGCGCCGAGCGCCTTGCGTTCGGCTTGCCAGTCGATTTTCCACGGCATCCCGCCACGCGCGAGAAGCAGGTTCTCTTCCACCGACAAACCCGCCGCCAGCGTGAAATGCTGGTACACCATGCCGATGCCGAGCGCCTGCGCATCGCGGGGCGAAGCAATGCGCACTTCGCGGCCGTCCGCGGCGATCTGGCCGCTGTCGAGCACGCCATAACCGACGAGACCTTTCACGAGCGTGCTCTTGCCCGCGCCGTTCTCGCCGAGCAGCGCGTGCACGGTGCCTGCGCGCACCTTGAGCGTCACGTCGTCGAGCGCACGGAAAGCGCCGAAGCGTTTGCTCGCGCCGAGCACTTCGATGCCAAGCGCTCCGGTGCGTGACGGCAACGATTTCATGCTGGCGAGCGTCGACATGATCAGCGTCCGAGCGCGGCAATCAGCGCGCTGGAATCCGACACCGTGCCAAACACGCCGCCCTGCATCAGCACCATGTTCAGTGCCGCGTCGTGATTGCCCTTGTCGGTCGCGCCGCAGCAGTCGGCGAGAACCGTGCATTCGAAGCCGCGGTCGTTCGCTTCGCGCATCGTCGTATGCACGCACACGTCGGTCGTGATGCCGGTCAGCACCAGATTGACGATGCCGCGCGTGCGCAGAATGAGTTCAAGATCGGTGGCGCAGAACGAGCCCTTGCCGGGCTTGTCGATGATGATTTCGCCCGGCAGCGGCGCTAGCTCCTCGATGATGTCCCAGCCGGGTTGCCCGCGCACCAGGATCTTGCCGCACGGACCGTCGTCGCCGATGCCGATACCGTCCGTGCCCGCCCGGCGGCTGCGCCAGCGCTTGTTGGCAGGAAGATCCGACAGATCCGGCCGATGTCCTTCGCGGGTATGGATGACGGTGAAACCCTGCTCGCGCATCGTTGCCAGCACGCGGCTGATCGGTTCGATCGGCGCGCGCGTCAGCGACAGGTCGTAGCCCATCTTGTCGACATAGCCGCCGATGCCGCAGAAGTCGGTCTGCATGTCGATGATGATGAGCGCCGTATTGTCGGCGCGCAGCGCGCCGTCGAAGGGCCACGGATACGGTCGGGCTTCGATGAAACAGGTCATGTGGACTCCGGGTAGACGAAATGTAGGTGGATCGCTTCGGCGGTTTCAGCGCGTGAGACTCAGTTCGCCGGGCGCACCTGCGAGCGTGCGATCCTGCCGACAGTTGACGATCATGATTGCCAGTGTGAGGACGTACGGCGCGGCGTTGAACAGGTAGTAGCCGCTCGTCACGCCGATCGCCTGCAGCGCGGGGCCGAGTGCGCCGGCCGCGCCGAACAGCAGCGCCGCCCACAGACAGCGCAGCGGCTGCCAGCGCGCGAAGATCACGAGCGCGACGGCCATCAACCCCTGGCCGCTCGACAGGCCTTCATTCCAGCTGCCCGGATAAACGAGCGACAGATACGCGCCGCCGACGCCCGCGAAAAAGCCGCCGACCGCCGTCGCCGCGATGCGTACGCGTGTGATCGGATAGCCCATCGCCCGCGCGCTCTCCGCGTTGTCGCCGACGAGCCGCAGCGTCATGCCCCAGCGTGTGGAGCGCAAACCCCACTGCAGAACGAATGCAAGCGCGACGCCTATCAGGAACAGTGGATTCAAGTGCAGCGCGTTATGCAATTGCGGCGATGCGCTCCACGCGCCGAAGTCGAACGAGCGCAGCATTGCCGCCTGCGGCTCGATGAACGGCTTGCCGAGATAGAACGCGAGGCCGGTGCCGAACAGCATCAACGCGATACCGAACGCGATGTCGGACACGCGCGGCAGCGAGCAGATGAGTCCGTGCAGGCAGCCGAGCAGCAGGCCCGCGCATCCGGCAATCAGCACGCCGAGCCACGGCGAACCGGTCAGATACGAGCCTGCGTAACCGCTCATCGCGCCCGACACGAGAATGCCTTCGAGCCCGAGATTCACGCGGCCGCCCTTCTCGGTCAGGCATTCACCGAGGCTCACGAACAGATACGGCGTGCTGACGCGAATCGCGCCCGCCAGGAGCGAGAGCAGCAGCACGGCAACGGGCGAGTGCAGATCAGGCATGAGTTTGCTCCAGCGGATGCGGCACTTCGGATTGCGCGAGCGCCTGCAACTTCACGCGCCACGCGGCGAGCCGGCCGCCGAGCGCTTCCCACGCGAGCAGGTTCGCGAACAGCAGCCCTTGCAAGACGAGCGTGGTCGCGTCGGGCAGATCGAGGCGGCGTTGCAGCAGACTGCCGCTCGCCTCGATGCCGCCAATCATCAGAGCGCATGCGATGATCGCGAGCGGATTTTGCCGTGCAGCGAATGCGACGAGGATGCCCGCGTAGCCGTAACCTGCGAGCAGCGACGCGTTCGCGCTACCCTGCACCGCCGAAACTTCGAACATGCCGGCGAGTCCCGCGGCGGCGCCGCCGAGGACGCATGCGCTCAGCGCGAGCGAGTTGACTGGCAGGCCGACGAGGCGTGCGGCGCGCGCGTTGCCGCCCATCACGCGCATCGCGAAACCCTTGGTGCTGTGACGCACGAAGATCCACGCTCCGACGCACGCGAGCGCGCCCCAGAAGAGTCCCCAATGCACGTCGAGTCCTGGCAGCGAGCCGATCGTGAACGCATCGGGCAGCGGCAGCGTCGACGGCTTGTTCAGGCTCGCCGGATCGCGCAACGGCCCTTCGACCAGATGCTTGAACAACGCAATCGCGATATACGACATCAGCAGCGAGCTGATGGTCTCGTTTACGCCGCGCCACTGCCGCAACGCGCCGACCGTGCCGATCCACGCACCGCCGGCGATCATGCCCGCCAGCGCCATCGCGGGCGTCGCGACGAACCACGGCGTGCCGTGCGGCAGCAGTTGCGGCGTGACCGCCGCAGCGAGTCCGCCAAACGCGAGCGCTCCCTCGCCGCCGATCACGATTAGGCCGACCTGCGCAGGCAGCGCCACGCACAGCGCGGTGAGCATCAACGGCGCGGCGCGCAGCAGCGTGCTCTGCCACGCGAACGCCGAGCCGAATGCGCCTTGCACGATCAGCACGATCGCCTCTCCCGCGGGCTGGCCCTGCACGAGCAGAAAGATCGCGAACAGCAGCAGTGAGCCGGCGAGCGCCGCGAGCGTCGGCAGTGCGGGCAGCACGCCGAGCAGCGCGCGGGCAAGACCGGGCGACGTCACCGTGGAAGCATGAGCACGCATTGTCTCTCCTTCAGTTGCGCGAATTGCGCTGTCAGCACGCGGGATCAGATCTGGCCCACCACGCCCGCGACGAGATAATTCATGCTTTCGAGCGTGATGTCGGTCTGCGCGTAGGCCGTGGCGGACGCGATCGCGCTGCCGCCCTTGTTGTCCTTCAGCGGGCCCCTGAAGATGACGAACTGGCCGGCCATCATCTGCGTCCTCACGGCGTCGGCCTTGGTCTTCGCGGCGGCCGTCACTTTGGCGCCATAGGGCGACATCTTCACGAAACCTTCCTTGAGGCCGCCGCGCAGAATGTTCGGCTGCGGCGTGCCGCTCTGCGCGTCAGTGACGAGCGTTTTGTACGGCGTCGCCCAGTCCCACTCGGCGCCCGTCAAATATCCCTTTGGCGCGAGCGCCGCCTGGCTGGCGTGGTAGCCGCAGCTCATCGCGCCGCGCTTCTCCGCCGTTTCGATGACGACCTTCGGACCGTCGACGTGGCAGGTCAGGACGTCGCAACCCTGATCGACGAGACTGTTGGTCGCTTCGGCTTCCTTGACCGGCATCGACCAGTCGCCCGTGAAAATGACGTGTGTCGTAATGGACGGATCGACCGACTGCGCGCCGAGCGTGAACGCGTTGATGTTGCGCAGCACCTGCGGAATCGGCTTGGCCGCGACGAAACCGAGCTTCTTGCTCTTGCTCATGTGGCCGGCGACAACGCCGTTCAGGTACTGACATTCGTCGATGTAGCCGAAGTAGCTCGCGATGTTCGACGGGTTGCCCTGCTTCCAGAGGCCGCCGCAATGCGCGAAACGCACTTTCGGATACCTAGCCGCCATCTTAAGCACGTGCGGATCGAAGTAGCCGAACGAGGTGGCGAAAACGAGCGTCGCGCCGTCCTGCTCGATCATTGCTTCCATCGACTTCTGCGCGGCCACCGTTTCCGGCACATTCTCTTCTTCGACCACCTTCACGTTCGGCATCTTCTTGATGACCGCGGCCGCCTGGGCCTGCGCCTGGTTGTAGCCATAATCGCCCTTCGAACCGACGTAGATCACGCCGACGGTGAGCTTTTCGGCAGCGAACACGCTTTCGAACGGCAGCAGGCTGCCGAGCGCGAGGGCGCCCGCCTGCTTGATGAAGTCGCGACGTTGAGTCATGGTGTGGTTTCCCTAAGTTGGTCGTTCACTGCGTTCTGAATGCTGGATTTCCGATGGCGGGCATCAGGCGTTCGGCTGCGGCGCGCGGTGCGCGAGATACGCGCGCCAGCCGCCGTAAGCGGTAATGTCGAGGGCGCCCGCGTCGTGCGCGACCGCCGAGGGCTCACAGACGAAGCCCTTCACACTGTGCCCGTCGATGGTCTCGAGCGTGCCGATGGCGAGCGGCGCGGGCACGGCCGCGACGAACGCGCCGAACGTGCGCAGCGGCACTTCCCACAGTTCGATAGCGATGGCTTCGCCTTCTGCCGCGTCGCCCGTGCGGCGCACGAGGCCGGGTTTCGGCGGCAACGTGCCGGCAAGTGAATAGAGCCGGTAGTGAGGCGAGGTCGTCGTGGCTTCGACGAAGCGCGCGCCGGCTTGCAGCAGTTGCCAGTTCAACGGCTCGCCCCGCAGATGCGCACCGACCACGGCCAGCGTGACGACCGGTTCCTGAATCGGCAGCGGCTGGCTCGCGATGGCGTCCGCATCGCGTTGCTCGACGGCTTCGCTGAACAGCGCCTGAATACGCGCGCCGAGCAACGCGAGTTGCTGGTCTGCACCCGCTGGTCCGATCAGCGTCACGCCCGCGGGCAGACCGTCGGCGCGCGGCACGGCGGGCACGGCGAGCGCGCATAGATCGAGCAGATTGACGAAGTTCGTATAGATGCCCAGACGGCTGTTCACCTCCACCGGATTGGCCTTTACGTCGGCGATGGTCGGGTGCGTCGGCGTGGTCGGCACGATCAGCACGTCGGCGTGCTCGAACAGCGCTGCGGCCTGGCGCGCCAGCCTCGCGAGCGCGTACTGCCCGTCGAATGCGGCGGCCGCATCGAAACGCTCCGCCTGGCCGATCACCTTCGCGACGGTTGGGTCGATATCGTGGTGATGTGTCATAAAAAACGTGCCGAGCGCGGCGCGCCGCTCGGCGACCCACGGGCCGTCGTAAAGAAGCGCGGCGACCTGCTGTAGCGGCGCGAAGGCGAACGTCGCCGGCGTCAACGCGAGATGCGTGGCGATGCCATCCATGGTCGCGGCGAACGCGGCCGACGCGTGGTGGTCGTCGAAGAACGTGAGCGTGTCGGGAATCGCAATGCGCAATGGCGCGTGTTGCAAACCGCGCGAGGGCAGCGGCCTGGAGTAACCGTCGCGCGGGTCGTAGAACGCGAGCTGATTGAGCACTTGCCAGGCATCGGCGACGTCGTGCGCGAACACCGACAGCGTATCGAGCGTGCGGCACGCCGGCACAACGCCGCGCTTGCTGACGAGCCCGAGCGACGGCTTGAGCCCCACCAGCCCGTTGAAGCCCGCAGGCACGCGTCCGGACCCGGCGGTATCGGTGCCGAGCGAGAACGCGACGATACCCGTCGCGACCGCGATCGCCGAACCGGAGCTCGATCCGCCCGACACGTATTCATCCCGCGTGATCTGACGCACCGCGCCGTATGGCGAACGTGTGCCGACGAGCCCCGTCGCGAACTGATCGAGATTGGTCTTGCCAACGAGAATCGCGCCCGCGTCCAGCAGACGCGCCACCGCGAACGCCGTCTCGTCCGGCGTGTAGGCGAAGGCATCGCATGCGGCGGTGGTCGGCAGGCCGGCCACGTCGACGTTGTCCTTCACCGCGAACGGCACGCCGAACAGCGGCATGCGGGCAAAGAGCGCCGGGCCTTCGTCCGCGAGCAGGCGTTCGAGTTCGGCGGCGCGCGCGGCGAGCGAGGCTTCGGACACGCGAAGAATCCACGCTTCCGGACGATGCGTGATGGCAAGACGTTGCAGCACTGTGGCGACCGTGTCGCATGGCGATGTTTCGCCTTGACGATATGCGTCTAGCAGCGCGCGAACCTTGAACGGAGCGATGCGTTCCATGAGTTCAATCTTGAATACAAGTTGAGCGGTGGAATGCAGGCTTTGTGCCAGAGGGCTAATACAGACCGCAGATGCCTGTCCGGAAAGGCTTTGCAACTATCGACTCTTCTTCCTGACGGCGCATGCCGGGCGGCCTCAGAGCCGAGCGCGCTTCATCGTGGACCGTTTACCGGTGTGCTTCGGTGCACTGATTCACGGAGGCTGTGCACTGCAAGCGGTAAGTTAGTCTCGTTCGACACGGGCCTCATTGGACCGAACGGGTATCGGTCGTTTGACCGGTACGGTGCGGCCGCCGACAGGAGATCCTTTTCTTCAAGCCATTCGCGAACGGGCTTTCGAAATTACCCTGAAACAAGATTGTTTGTAGCTAGCAGGGCGACTACAAATCCCGTATGGGTGTGCATCGCGACTCGATCAACGCTGCCGGACTTACAGGCGGGGCCGTGTCACCGTGCTGACTTTTCTCTTGTAACTCTTCAGCGAGATCATCAGCGTGGACGATAACGACATTCCTCTTGCCAATAGCAACGTTGAATATCAAACCTTGCGGGAGAGTGGCTACACCGTCGTTAAAATGACTGTCCGCGGGATCGCTTTCTCGTAGTCCGCGGAGTCCTGACTGTGGAGACGAAAATCGGCGGGCTGGTCATGAGCATAAAAGTGCGTGACTTCTTTAACGTCGATACCGGCGTCGTTCATCACGTCAAGAACGAGACGGAAGAAGATGTCGTCTACATCATGGTTTAGGTGGGAGGCGCCCCGGACATCCTGCTAGCAGCGGCTCCAGTTGAGCGTCGGAGCCGCTGCACGAGTCGAGCGATCATAGCAAGCCCATTGCCGATGCCCTGAGCGTGGCTACCGCGCGCGTTGAGCATTCGAGCTTGCGAAACACGCTCTCCACGTGCGTGCGCACCGTACTCGGGCTGAGTGCCAACTCCTGCGCGACTTTCTTGTTGCTCGCGCCCCGCGAAATGGCACGCAGCACGTCGATCTCCCGTGCAGAGAGGCGCGCGTCTTGAGGCGTGCTGCTGGTGGCGCGTCTGGCGACGGCCGCGCCGTCACCAAGCAATGCCTCTACCGCGTGGCCATCCAGCCGGCCGCTTGCCGCCTCCTCACGCAACTGCTTCGCCGCTGCGTCGGCGGAGAGTGCCGCACGCCACGGACGCGCCGAGCGCAACGCGACCCACACCACCGACACCGCCAGTACCCGCGCCTCGAGCGATAACACCGCATCGCGGGCTGCACGAAAATAGCCGGAACCGTCCAAGCGTTCGTACGCATGCGATGCAAGTTTGGCCGCTTCGCCGAGCGCCCCGGCCTGCTGGCCCGCGCGCCAGGTCCAGTAGGGGACGAGGCGCACTTTTTCCCAGGCGCTCGGGGGCAGGCCTCTGGCCATGTTCCAGACATTGTTTGGAACCGCCGCGCGGCCAATACCGTGAATCAAACCCGCGCGATAGACGCGCCGGTGCGCCGCTTCGTCTGGCGTGAGCCGCGCACAACCTGCAGCTGCCGTCGCGGCCACTGCGCGCGAGAAGCCGGTCATCCATGGCAGCTTCAGATCGATGACGTCGGCGATCAATTCGGCCGACGTCGCCTGTTGCATTCTCGACGTCGTCAACGCGGCGTCGAGATCCGCAGGGGACAGCAGATCCAGTTCCGTCAGCCACGAGGGCGCATGGCGCACGGCGGTGTCGACTAGCCGCGCCGGGTAGCGGGCGTCGGCGCGTTGTGCAATCAGTCCGAGCGCCCGTTCCATACCATACGTGCGGGAGAAGACCTCCAGATCGCCGGCGAGGGCGACCACGTACACGGGAACCGGCACCGCCACTCCCTCCAGACGCGCGGGGAGCCCGTTGCCGTCCCACGTTTCGAAGATGTGCCGTAACGCAGTTTCGGTTGCGCGTGCGAGGCCCAGCATGCGCGCGATCTCGCCCGACACCTCACAGTGAATTTGCGCGAGCGGCGTGAGCACCGCGGCGACGCCGCCTAGCGCCTCGAGCGGCTCGATCCAGTCAACCCGACCTTCGAGCATCGCGACGCGGCTTGTGATGTCGTCGCCGAAAACGTCGGCGAAGCCCGCGGCGTTCGCCGTGCACCCTGACCACCGCAGCATCGACGCCTCGCGGACGGTGTCGCATGCTGTCGCGTCGATGCCAACGGCCTCGGCAAGGCGCGCTGCGAGCCACCCTGTGCGCAGCGAATGGTCGGTTGGCTGGCCCATGCTCAGATCGCCGATGAAGGCGAGCGCCTTCACCGAATCGAATACGCGCAGCGGCGTGTGACTAGCATCGTCGTCGATCGTTGGCGTCATGTGAACAATCACTTTTGGGAACGACTGATAACTATATGCGATTGCACCTTTTTTTGGGGGGGGTCGGTCATCTGACCGATGCCGACGAAGAGTGCGAAATGCGATCCTGACGTGCGATTGTTACACCGATCAGACCCGACCATACGGAGTATCCATGTCCTTCCGATTTCAACTCGTCGTTTCGGCGATTGCCCTCACGCTCGCTAACGCCTCGTTTGCTCAACCCTCGGGGGATAAGCCTGAGCGGATCAGGGGCACCATCCAGTCGTATTCAGCCGGCATGCTACAGGTACACCGGCGCAGCGGCGAAACGGTCAGCATCGCAGTAGACGATTCAACGGGCCTGAATGCCGTGAAAGCCGTACAGCTTTCGGATATCAAGCCTGGTACCTACGTGGGGGCCGCCGCAATGCCAGGCGCCGACGGCAAGCTCGTGGCGAAGGAAGTCCTCGTATTTCCCGAGGCCGCGCGCGGAACTGCGGAAGGTCATTATGCATGGGACTTGGGCGCGAATAGCTCGATGACAAACGCGAACGTCGATACGGTCGTGCAGGGCACCAGCGGTCGCGACCTCAAGCTTTCGTACAAGGGCGGCAATAACACCGTCACGGTGCCCGCGAACGCGCCGGTCGTCACGCTCATTCCCGCTACGCGCGACGAACTGACCACGGGCAAGCGGGTGTTCGTCGTGGCGAGCCACGGCACAGGTGCCGCCTACAAAGGGCTGCAGATCGTCGTGGAGAAGGACGGGCTGGCACCCCCGATGTGAGTTGGGCCGTCACGAGCGTTATCTATGATTGCCGCTGACGAAGCCCCACGGTAGCGGAGATTAGAAAAGGAGTTGCAATGAATGAAGATCCCATGAACGCCAATAGCGTTCGCGAAGAACACTGGCTAACGCGCTACTATTTTTTGCGGACCGCGTTTTCAGCGGTCTGGGTCGCACTTGCTTTTTCGGTTGGACAACACTCACCGGAGGCGACAGCGGCTTTGCTTTTCGTCTATCCCGCATGGGACGCGCTCGCCAATTACTTCGATATGTTGCGCAGCGGCGGGATGGCGGAAAGCCGCACGCAGGCAATCAACATTGTCATCAGCGTCATCACGGCGATCGCAGTAATTCTGGCGTTGAAAACCAGTATGAGCTGGGTGCTTGGCGTCTTCGGGGCGTGGGCGATACTGTCAGGGCTCTTGCAACTCGGAACTGCGTTGCGCCGCTGGAAGCGCTCTTCCGCGCAATGGGTCATGGTTCTGAGCGGCGCACAATCGGCGCTGGCAGGTGCTTACTTCCTCGTGCCAGCCGGTGTGTCGTTGCCCCCAGCAATCTCACGCGTGGCGGGTTACGCCGCCGTGGGCGCAATCTATTATCTGGTTTCCGCGGTGTGGCTCTATGCACGCCGGCTGCGCCGCAAGGTCGCTTGAACGGCGGAAAGAACTGGCCATTCTCACGACGCCACTCGCTCTGCATGTGCTTCATGAGTCGTTCAATATTGGCCGGATGATCTTTCTCTGCCGCGCCCAGAACCGGCTTGTAGAGGCGAGATTCGGCTGAGAGAAAACGGGCATCGGCCGCGCCGGACAACGAATCTTGGCCGTCCATCGTCAAGTGGCTGCGTCGCCAACTGGCGGGCGGTAAGCCGAATTCCCGCATGAATGCGCCATTGAATGCCGCCTCCGACTCATAGCCGATCCGCTCGGCGATAGCCCTAAGCGACTTCGCTCCGTCACGTAACGCCTGTGCCGCAATTTGCAGACGCCAGCGCGCCAGATACTGCATCGGTGGCGGGCCAAACAATTGAGTAAAGCGCTGTGCAAGCGCTGAACGCGAGAGGCCCGCTTTACGCGCAAGTTCATCGACCGTCCATCCATGCGCCGTACGTGCAGTTGGCGCCCACAATTGACGCTAGCAGCGTTCACAGAAGCGCTAGCAAGTTCAGTAACGCCGCTAGCGTAGCCGTCCGTTTCTGGGAAATCGAGGAGTTCGATAGCACGATATCGCCCGGAGCGCCGCACCGAAGTTGGCGGCTTTTCCGAACATCGATGCAGGGACCGTTTCCAGCAGGCTGTGATGCGTTGTGCAGTATTCAGCTTCAGGATTGAACCACTCTCTCTTCCACCGTGGGGCCGACACGTCGACATCGTTGAACACGAGACATCTGAAACAATAAACAAGGTAACGCTGGTCGGCCATCCATTCGGGTGGCGTCTGGATCGCTGCCAAGCTCCCCTCGCTCACCCGGGCCAACTTAGAGATCTGATCCGGCGGTGATGCGGAGACTGGAGGAAATAATATCCATCCCGCTTTTCCAAGGTTCGGCAGATTCAGCCGTGCTCGTTTCCCACAGCATGCCCACTCTGATCTGGTAACACGTCGCGACCCGTCCTAGCCAACTGCCAAATCCCTCTTCGAAAAACGGCCTTGGAGCGACAGGCCATGGCTTCGCAAGATCAGGCATGTCCGCGAGCGACACGCTCGAGATTCGTAGAGCGAAGGAAAGTCGTCACCAAAAGCGAAGTAATTTCGTCAACACCGCATTTTTGTGTGATTCTCCTATCAGCTAGGGGTCAATCATTGGAGGCGCTTATCAAGGAGCAGGCTCCCCTGACACTCCATGCCCTACGAGCTGCACGTCGGGATCAACAATGCCACGCCCGCGGAAATCTAATACGCGCAGGCTCTTTGCGTGGGTCTGAAACGCTGCAGGCTCTTCACAAAAAAACTTCGTCGCTCCTTATGCGACCGCAGTGCAAACGTTTGAAAAAGGGCCGTCCGGATGGCGCCCCAATCGCCCGAGCATAACGCACGCTCTGTCGTCATTAGCGCTTGAGCTGACGTGACCAACTGCTGGCTCGCGTGCGGATGCAAAGAGGTCGCGGGCGCCGCTAGTGCAGGCAGCGTGCGCTGTCTGTTTCCGGCCTCGACACGCGCAGATGCCCTTCACGCCGTATGGAAGTGCCGTACGGCGAATGCCTCGGTCGAGCTATAAACAACATCTTAGGCCACCATCTTGTGGTCATTTTATTTATTAGTAGTGCGAATCCTTTGTGGTTGTCACCATCTAGATGGAAATCGACGACGCATCGTGTTCCTCGACCGCCATGAAGCCACGCCCGTCTCTAACGCCTTTCCCGTAGTATCCGAATCGATTGCTGCTCGTGCGGTGAATGGCCCGCGCCTGTAAAGCGTCGAACCTCACCTGAGCCTCGGACTGAACCCATCGCAGCGACCGGCGTCGCGTGGGCGCGGAAAAGTGAGCGGCTCGAGGATCATGAAGAACCGACCAAGAAGCCCACCTCGCGGGAGCCGATGCGATGATCTCGGGCGAAGGGGAATTGACAGAATTATTGCGCACTGATGCGAATTGACAACTTTGCTTCGCAGCGTAACGAAGCAAAGTCGTCAATTCAAGGGCGCACGCCCTGTCCTGGCGGGCATCGGCCAGTGACGACATTACTTTGCTCTACGGGAAACCCGTCTTCAATGCTCCAGTCGGAGACGCCGCCGACCCTTCGTGGCCGGCTTTCTTTCGCCGCGGAGTCGCCGCCAGACCGGCGGGCTGACGCCGCGCAGACTGATTCGCAACTGGAGAACGGAAGCCGGATCGGAAGGATCGGAGTCCACCGACCCACTATAAGCTCCGCATCGGCCATGTTCGCTGGGATCCGACTTCAGCCCCAGCTTCGGCGCGGTCTCCTGGGAGGGCCAGTGTGCAGTGACCGGCGCTTACACCTTTGAGAGCGCTGGTCGCGGGTCATGCCAAGCCATCGAAGGACAGCACCGATGTAGAGAAGCTGGACCCGAGCAATGGCTTGCTGCTCGCTGGCACTTTGGACAAGGTCTACGACGGCTACCTTATGTCAATCCACCCCAAGACCGGCAATCTGCTCTTCTCTGATGCGATCGGCGAGGCGGAACGTGCCCGTCTGGTGGGTGACCATACCCGTCTGCGCAAGACGCCCACTGCAGAACAGGCGCTCTACCTGGAGGCGCACTACAAGCGCTTCCTCGAGAAGCAAGCAGAGCGCAGCTCCAAGCTGCGCAATGTAGCCTAGGTCCAGCGGGCTCCAGCGGGGAGCCTGTCGAGGCGGCCACCTCGACATCGTCCGTGCCTGCGAGAATCGCCCACATAGCATGACGGCACGCGGCCTACAGAAACCTTTCATACACGAAACGCTCAAGCAATTAAGAATCCGCTGGCGACAGGGTGTCGCACTGCGCACGCCAATAAACCATTTATAGTGCACTGCACAAGCCCCGTCTGATCGGCAAATGCGATCTGACGACCGTGTCCGGCGTTGCCCGGTTGCGGACAGATATGCCGCTGAAGGTGACTCGACACGCCTGTCAGCTTCGCCGGTTCCTGGTTAGCCATCAAAATGAGGTCTCTGTGAAATTCCTTCCCCGCATCGCCGCGTCCGGAGCGCTTTTGGTCGTCGCTCTCGGCGTCGTCACGTTCGCCCAGATCAAGTTCGCTCCACAGTCCGCAGAGGCCAACCCGGTCGCACGGATCGTCCTGAACGTCGAGTCGTGGAACGGCTGAGCGACTCCCACCGCTGTATGTAGCCCGCGCCCCGCAGGCAAAGAAAAACCCGCCAGGCTCCGGAGAGAACTGGCGGTTTTGAGCTACTGATTTCGGATTTACATACCAGGTGATGGTAACGGAGTTGACGCCTGCTCACGCTCCTCCAGCGACCAGTCAGCCTCCATGTCCACGGCACCCAACACCTTGGCCAGGTCACCAATCGCCAATTCGAGACCCTTCATCGTGGCCTCGTGAGACAGGCAATCTGCCCCCTTCGACGTTTCGATCATCAGCAACTTGAAGAGCGTATCGCCACACTGATCCAGCGCAAGCCAGCCCTCCCCGCCTTGCGCAAATTGTCACCGCGCAACCTGAAGGCATGGCCGAATCCAGAATTTGTGCAGCAGCCTCCTGCACAAATTGAAACCTCTTCACTCGGAAACATAGAATTGCGAATAAATGTCGATGATCGATATTTTGTTCAGCATATCGGCGAAAGTGTCGGGAAATATGTGAGCCGCGTGCGAATCGGTCACGCATGTCGAATGCTCGCAGACACCTCATGGCCCGTGTGGGTTATCGCCGCGCATTCGGATTTCCCAACGTTGCCAATTTCAACCGTCAATTTCGCGCGCTGAAAAAGACGACTCCCGCGGCCTATCGGAAAGAATTTGCGGGTCGGCCACGACATCAATTGAATGCCCCGTTGACACTGGAGGCGAGGTCGCCATCCTTGGACCGCTGATGAACGGCCTTCAGCTTGTGACTAAGCGGACCGCTTGGCTCGCGATATCGTGTGCGACGAAGCTGCGGCCCCGGCTCCCCTAGTTTCGATGACCGCGCGCGTGCGCTGAGAGGTTCGCGCCGCTGCCTCCCGGATCGATTCTACGAGCCGGTCCAGATTCGCAAATTCGAGTGGCTGCGTCGGTACGATCACCGCAAGCGATCCGACCGCTTCACCGGAATCGTCCGTGAACAGCGGCGACGCCAGTGCAGATCGAAGGTATCCGGTTCAGATAGCCGTAGATATAGATCTTGAGCATCACGCCTGGATGGTAGGACGGGCGCCCCGTGATCGCTGGAGTGATACCGTTGAAACCAAGATCCGCAAGGTCCAGTTCGTCGACGAAGGCGTCTATGACCCTGACCGGGTTGTCCTGTCCGATGTAGTCATCGACACATTCGGGAAGTAGTGCGACCTGCTTGCGGTCATCGCCTTCAACGAATCGCCTCATGAGTCACCCGGTCTCAGTGCGTTGATTCGGTTTAGGCGATCAATGTGTTTTCACACACTCTGGACCCGGAAGGGACGATCGATATGCTGGCGAGTTCGTCTCTTTCATCGCGACATCTTACGCGACCGCCTCGGTAACGTGACAACGCCGTGTTCGCAGTCGCGGATTCGATGACAATGAGTGATTCCCCAGCTTTGTGCCTGGGGCGGCGCTTCGAGCTGGCATACCTGCAAACGGCCGTGGCGATTGTGCAGGCGGCTTCCGGGATCGAACTGATGGCTCACCCAGCGCTACCGTAACTGGCCTTCAGTTCGGCGAAGGAGCTGAGTTTTCCGGCGAGGGCACTCGCTACTACGGTCGCCGGACTTGCTAACCAGACGCTTCCCGGCCCAGAGCGGCCGGGAAAATTACGGTTCACAGCGCTGATCGTGACCTGATCGCTGCTCTCGGAAGCGCCGGGGCCGCAGTTTGCACACGCACCACAGGACGGTTCGAGCATCATCGCGCCGGCCGACGAAAACACTTCGAGATACGATTGAGCTTCGCAGTATTTCTTGACGTCGGCCGTCCCATACTGAAGAAAGAGCTTCACACCGGCTGGTAACTTCACATCATGGTCCTTCGCCCACTTCAAAACTTCGTAGTAGGCGTCGAAGTCGGCGCGCTTTCCACCAGTGCAGGAGCCCCCGTAAGCAATGTCGATCGATTGCCGCTGCGGGAGCGACGACAGCATTACGCCGTTGCCCGGATCGCCGGGTCTAGCAATCATCGGAGAAAGGTTCGTGCAGTCCATGCTTATTGTTTCAGAATAAGTCGCACCGGGGTCTGCCTGCATCCAGCTCTCAAGTTTGAAATCGACGTTGCGTCGCTCACGAAGAAACCTCACCGTCTCCTCGTCAGGCTGAACAATCCCTGTCAGGCCACCGAGTTCAGCGGTCATGTTCGTCAGCGTTGCACGCTCATCGGTATTAAGGCTACGTACGACCTCCCCGGTAAATTCGAAAGCCTTGCCGACGCCAGCACCCGCGCGGATGCGCTCGTTTGCCAAAAGGTAAAGTACGAGGTCCTTCGCCGTGATGTCCAGCGGGCGCTTTCCAGTGAACTCGACTCGAATGACTTTCGGAATGGTGAGGCGTACCGCACCGGTAACGAGCGCGTTCGCCATGTCAGTGGTTCCCACTCCGAACGCAGCGCATCCTACGGCGCCGCTGTGTGGCGTGTGCGAATCCGTGCCAGCAATCATCTGTCCAGGCAACGCGTAGCGTTCGGTCATCATCGGATGCGATATGCCTTCCGACCCAAGTGAGCCATCGAGATACGCGTGTTCACGCAAGCCGAAACGCTTTGCGAAGGCATTATGCGCAAATTTCATAGCACTGACGCCGCTCCTTGCCGCCTCGGTCTGATGAGCAGGGCTAACTTCTGCGAAAGACAGGTGGTCCGCAAACAGGATCGTGTGGTCCGTATCCATCAGCGTAACGTCATCGCCCAAGTGCTTTTTCAAAAGGTGAGCACACATACCGCTGAAGTATTCGTGAAGAAAGCGCCAGTTCGTCCGGACAAATGCGCCCTCACCTGCAACAGGTCGCGGCTTGTCCGGAAGATACACGACGTGGCGCCAAAGCACCTTTTCAATGTAGCTCATGGGCGCAAGAAATTCGGATGCCCGCACTGACGACATAGCGCGATCGAGCGATTTCATTTCTGTCTGGCCGAAGCGCAGCAGGCCTCCGGCCCGAAGAACAGACGCGGCTAGAGGGTCACGGTCGGCGAGTAACTCGTCAAGCGTGATGTGTTCTCCTCGCTCAATGCGCTTAATCAACCCGAAGTCGGTCGAAGTGAAAAGACCGATGTTGTCAGCGTTTTGCCGGTATATCCGTTCAAAACTCTCTGCAATCACCAGTCGGATACCTCCTTCGTATTCGGCCATCGGACTGTGCTCACGCGAAGAGCCCTTCCCATAGCGTTTGCCAGCGACGGTGACAGAAAAACCTCCGTTACGGATAGAGTCTGCTTCAATGAGTTTTTGCCCTCCGGACCGCACTCCCACATATGGCACCCTGCCGAGGCGTTCGTCAAAATGGATAAGCACATCAACAGGTGTAATCTCATCCGTTGAAACGTTGTCGCGAAGCGGGCCGGCGCTCTGATGGTCGAGGTTCTCGCCGCGTAACTGGCGCTGCAACTGCTGCGGATCGTCTGTCAGATACAGTATGCGACCGCTGATGTCGAGTGTCGGGTTCATTCTTTGGTACCGGTGGAGTTGATGCCTCGTTCGGAAAGCAACTCGAGCGAGCGGTTGGCAGTCTTTGGTCCAAAGAGTATGGCGATCACGCAGATAGCTTCCGAGATAAGCACAAACAAGAAGACTCCCGACGGACCGTCATTCGAGAGGATCCACGCAATGCAGAACGGGACAAAGATTGCTGTGATGCGGCTCCATGAGTAGACAAAGCCGACCGCGCGGGCCCGCACTGACGTTGGGAATAATTCAGCCTGATAGGTATGCAAACAGTACGTCATCGTGTTTGAAGCAACCGTGATGAGCACTCCCATTCCAATGAGCAGCGCCGGCGCCCTCGTTTGAGAGAAGATTATTCCCGAGATTGCGATCAGCACGGCGACCGCCGCGAGCTGGGTTCTACGTTCAATCCTGTCGGCAAGAAGCAGGCCAATCGCGGGACCTACGGGTGCGGCAAGTGCGATGACGCCGGAATACAGCATGCTGCTTGCGACGGGCACGCCCTGCTTAACGAGCAGGTTAGGCACCCAACTGGCAAAACCGTAGTAGCCGACGGTTGAGAAGATGTTGTAGATGCTGAGGATAACGGCCCGTTTGACTAGCGTCCCGCGCGGGAATGTGGTCGTTGCCGCTTTCAAAGTAGCCGTTCGCGCATCGCTGTCGGACACTTGCGCACTAAGCGGCGCTTTACTTTTACTGCTGACGTGTCGCTCAATCATCTCAACCACCGCTTGCGCCTCCTTCACGCGCCCTTTTTGAAGAAGCCACCGTGGGCTTTCAGGCAATGCACGGCGCAAAAACCAGGCAAAGATTGCGCCGATACCGCCGGCCAGCACAACCCATCTCCATCCTTCGAGTCCCAGTGGCGCCAGAGGAACCAACCACAAAGCAAGGAATGCCGCGCCCGGTACAGCCAAAAAGCCGATTGCCTGCACGAGGGCAAACGCGCGTCCACGCACGGTGCGCGGTACGAACTCTGAGACATAAGCACCAATTGTGACCATTTCGACGCCGAGTCCAGTCCCCGCGACGAATCGCCAGAAGTTCATGCCGGCGGCGGTGTCTTGAAACGCAATGAATGCCGTTGAGATTGCATAGACAAGTAAGGAGTACGTGAAGATGGCGCGTCGACCAAACTTGTCGGCGAGGAACCCGCAGAACATCGTTCCCACAAAGAGCCCTGCAAAGAGGGAGGAAATAAACGCTGCCACGCCGCTGAGCCCGAACCAGCTTCCGGTGCTCATCGTGAAAACGCCGGACCGCACCATCGCTGGCGCGATATAAGCGGCATACAGGATATCGTAGGCTTCGAAAAAGAAGCCAATACCGAGCAAAGCGACGAGCTTCCAGAGGTACGGAGTAGCAGGCAACCGGTCAAGCCGCTCCAGCAAAACCAATGACGGAGGAGCGGTCTGTTCCGAATAAGATCGCGGGGCAATTGATGCAGCATCTAATTCCATGAAATGTCTCCGACATGACTTTTTAGCTAGTGCGGGTGATCGGTATTTCAATTTGCGGAAGCGTCAACCACTGCCTGAATGTCAGATGACCGCACCGCACCTGCCGACAGGAGCGCCTCGCTGAGTTCTTCGTTGATGCCCCAGTCACTGAGCAGCGCGCGTGTCTGTGCGCCAATGGGCTGCGGCTGCAGACGAATCTCAGGCACGTGTGCACCGATGCGCACGGGCAGTGCAGGCAGGTCGGCCGTCCTGTCGGTCGTGGTTCGCAACAGCGAGTGATTAGAATTGAGATGGGGGTCGTCGAACAGATCTTCGGGTGTCCGGACTTGCGAGAACGGCACCTCCGCCGCCTCGCAACCCGCCGCCACTTCCGACATTGACAACTTCCGCAATCTTTCAGCGAGAGCAGGAATGAGCCAAGGGCGCGCCTCAACGCGCATATTGTTTGTGGACAGACGCTCGTCCGTAGTGAAGTCCGAGAAGCCGAACCGCTCGCAGAATCTCACCCACTGTTTGTCACTCGTGATACCTACAAACGTCTGACCGTCAAAGACGTCAAACAGATCGTAGACACCCCACGCGTGCGCACGCTCGGGCATCGGTGTGACATCTGTACCACCAAGCCGAGACATGGCCATGTGCTGACCAACGAGGAATGAGGTCGTTTCGAACAATGCACTCTGCACCAAGGTGCCCTTTCCACTCAACGCACGTTCGCGTAGCGCGGCCAGGATGGCGATGGCACCGAACATTCCGCCGGTGATATCCACGATGGACGAGCCTGCGCGCAAAGGCCTGCCAGATGGCCCCGTCATATACGCAAGCCCCCCCATCATTTGCACGATCTCGTCGAGTGCAGGACGCGCGCTGTAAAGGCCGGGTAGAAAACCCTTCAGCGCACAATAGATGAGCTGGTCGTTAAGCGGAGCGACCGTGTCGTAATCCAGACCTAGCCGCTGCATCGTGCCAGGACCGAAATTTTCAATAATCACATCAGCCCACTTAATACCGGCTTCAATGGCGGGACGTGCTTCGGGATTCTTAAGGTCAATCGAGATGCTCTTCTTGTTGCGTCCAAAGAACCCGAAAAATCCCGAACCGAAACCCTTTAGGTTCCTGGTGGGGTCGCCATTGATGGGCTCTACACGCACGACCTCGGCACCAAGATCTGCAAGGATCAGCCCGCAGCACGGTCCCATCACCGTATGGCCGAAATCCAGGACTTTAATGCCGGTCAGCGGGCTGTTGCTGTCAATCTGTCCGTCCATTGTGTGTTCCATTGTACGTAACGCTCGTTTCATGTTATAACTGATTGTACTTATGGAGACCAAGTCGTGACATCTGGGGAAACCCGCAGCCGTGCGCCTCAGGCCGCGAACGGCGTAACGGCGCTAGAGCGAGGCCTGTCGCTGATCATGGCAATCGGCCAGCGAGAAGAGGGCCTCACACTTAGTGACGCAGCGCGCGCCAGTTCGCTGAACAAGACAACCGCTTTCCGGCTGCTGCAATCGCTCGAGGCGTTTGCCTTTGTGCGAAAGACTGTTGACCAGCGGTACTGCATCGGCCCAGCTATTGCCGTACTGAATCATTCGTCGACTAGCGCAAACTGGCTGGAAGTAATCGTTCGTCCCTATTTGGAGCGTCTAGCGACACAAACTGAAGAAACGGCGGGCTTTTTTGTTAGACAAGGCGGTGAGCGGTTGTGCATCGCTTGCGCGCAAGGCGGGCATTCGATTAGTCACAGCCTCAAGGTTGGCGACCGGCTACCGCTTGACCGCGGAGCAAGTGGCAAGGCACTGACTCAATTTGAGGAAGGCAAGCCCAAGGACTACGTACCGGAAGTGCTTTACTCCATCGGTGCCCGAGTGACGGAACTCGCTGCAGTTGCCCTCCCTATTTTTGACCGGAACGGTGAGTTGCTCGGGGCGATTTCGCTCTCCGGCACCGCGACGAGATACAGCGACTCTAAGTATCTCGATACACTGATCAGCCAGACGAGAGAGGCCGGCGAAAAATTGAATAACGCACTGGCGCTTGGACGGCGCTAGGTCAAGGAGAGATGGCCCGGAAATCGGTACAGTCGCACACGTTGAACGCCGCCCTTTTTCATAAGCACCCGGGAAGGCATCTTGAATCGATGTAGCAGCCTCAGGTGAACAGCTCGGTGACTCCCTTGAGTGTCGTGGCGGAGCATCATCTAGCCAGCAGCAGTCGGGATTACTCCTCTGCTCCGCCTTGAAAGCAGTGCGGCGCCGAGGGAGTGTTCCATATCCGCAATTAGCTTGCTCACAGCTGCGGGCAGCGAGACCTTCTCGTTCACTCGCTCGAGCGACGCGCTCGTCAGTGTGTTGGTTGACCGGACAGAACGGCCGTCAGTTCGTCGACGTTGACCGGCTTGATCAGATGATGATCAAAGCCGGCATTGTCCGCCGCCTGCCTGTCGCTTTCTTGGCCCCAGCCGGACACTGCAACCAGTAGCAACTGCTTTCCCAAGGTTGCCGCCGGATACGCCGGGCAACCTCGTAGCCATCGATCCCCGGTAGTCTGATATCAAGCAGGACGGCCTAGGGGCAAAATTCCTGTGCAAGCTGCAAACCGGTCAGACCGTCGCCCGCAGTACGAATTTCATGCCCGTTCAGTTCGAGCAGCATGGCAAGGCTTTCCGCCGCGTGCTGATTGTCATCCACTACGATGATGCGGCGACCGGCCGGTGCCGGATATTCGTGGACCGAAAGTACTTCCTCAACTGATAGAGTCGCATTCGATACCGGAGATGAACCACGAACTCGCTACCCTGTCCGGTCCCCTCGCCGCTGACTTCAATGGTGCCGCCGTGCAGAGTAGACACCCCGCGCCAGCGCCAGGCCGATGCCAAGCCCGCCGTGCGAGCGCTTTTCCGAAGCGGCCACCTGCGAGAACATGTCGAACACAGTACCGAGGTTTTCAGGCGCGATCCCAACACCGGAATCACGAAGGCAGACCATGGCGCGGTCATCCTTGCGGATCACCCGTAAGAAATGCGACCGCCATGTGGTGAGTATTACTCGCGTTATGCAGCAGGTTGAGCATCACCTGCGTAAGCCTGACCTTTCACATTTCTCCGTCGTTTGAACGGCGAGACTGAGTTGGCTCGCATGCGGAAGGAACACGATTTCCGAGTAGTGACCTGCATTACGCTTCGCCTGCTTCGTCCTGTCCAATGACGACCTCGACAGCCGATGCAAACATGTAGCGAGGCACATCCAGGTTTTGCGGGGCAGGTTTGTTTCGGAACACGCGGCCAGCGAGGTCGTACGTCGAACCGTCTGTCGGCTCCGGTTGACGAAAAACACCGGTAGGCCGCGCCAGGCCACGGTAATCATATCTGTGGGACGCAATCCGCCTATATTTACCGTAACCGGCGCACCGGCGGCCCTGGTCCTGGCCGACGGTGCAAGCGAATCGACGAACGGTACAAGGGTGGCAACGCCAGCAATACCGCCCAGACATGACGTCGCGATCAGCCATTGTCGTCGACTGTCATCGAAGCCTTCGTTATGGGCAATGTCCATGACATCTCCCGCTATAGGTGTCTCTATTCGTTAGAAGCGCAAGCACTTAATACGCAGATCACGATACCGACGATTGTTGCCTACATATGAGCCGACACGGCAACGCAGAGGACGCCCGTGCGCGCTCTTTAAATCAGTGAATTCAGCGTAGGTCACCGTACTTAAACGATATAAAGTGCTCGGGGCATCCTTCGCCGCAATGATCCGACGCGATGGCGCCGCAGAGTTTGCCTGCCAGCGCAATCGTCTGTTCAGTGGCGTCTATGTACGGTGGTCGGTAGCACGACCGCGGTCGCGCGTCGTTCGGATAACGCGGTGCGGATTGCCCGGTCGACCAGATGCCCCACCCACACTTCGGCCAGAGGGAGTCCCATCGGTCGTCCGACAACGTTCAGTGATAAAGGCAGTGCAGGGCGGTTCGATCACGGCGGGCAGACCCAGCGAAGCTCCGGACGAAAAGAACCCTGAAAAATTAGCCAATTAGATAACCTGGATTACTGAAATTCGTCGTTGCAACTGGGAGGCGAAAAACAAGACTTCTCATAACTGACTGTGATATTACGGTCGACCGTTTTCGAACGCATCACTGAAAAAACTCGCCGCAGGCAGCCCACAATCGCCATTGAACGTAATTCGGCCAAGTTCGGATGATCTTTTTGGACGGCTTCATGGACAAACCCGCTTCGTCCCTGCCACCTGGCTCCCGGCTCGGAAAGCACGGGTACGAAGGTAAGACTCTCTGCGGACCTAGCCCAAGCGCGCGCCTCTTCCAGTGCATAAAGGTCCGCCTGGCGACGTCCTCCCCAATAAAAGGTTGCCCCTCTCTTCGCAATGCTTTCAAAGTGCGTTTTCATCATCGACGCGATTGGCGCATAGCCGGTGCCCGACGCAATAAAAATCAAAGGTGCTTTTGTGTCGCTCAGCACGAAAGAGCCAAAAGGCCCCTCGACGGGCAGCAGGTCTCGCGCTTTGAGGCTCTGATAGACGTGCTGCGAAAACCGTCCACCAGGCATCGCCCGAACATGCCATTCCACCTGCCCATCTTCAGCCGGTTCATTCGCTATTGAGTAACTACGGCGCGTCCCGTCGCGCAGCACGACATCGAGGTATTGACCAGGCGCGAAGCTGAACCCGCAACCAGCGGGCGTCTGCAGCCGGACCACTGCGACGTCTTGACTGAGGCGCTCAACGGACGCCACCCGGGCTCCCACAACCTAGAGGCTCCCGCGCGCGCGTGGCCATTTCGCGAATTCGATATCCGACCGTAGCGAATCACCGCATTCCCGGATCCCAGGGCGCCGAATTCAACTACTATCAAAATAAAAAAGTGATAGGCGATACTATCACAATTGTGCATTGCGCAACAAATTTTCCCGGTGCAGCAAACTTTGTTGTCTCCGGACGCCGGCTTTCCCGTTACTGCAGACTTGTTGTGCGCCCATATCTGCGCAAACAAAAATTTGACAGACTATCTTTAGATATATATCTTACGACACATCTTAAGACACAAATGGAGTGTGCAAGATGCGTCATCACCATCGTTCTGGCCGCCAGCATGGCGCGGACCATCCTTTCGGCGCGGGTTTCGAGCGCCCGTCGCTGCACGCGCTCTGGCATGCATTTGCCCGTCACCATGAACATCGCGCACACGGCGCCGACGAACGCGCCGACGATCATCATCGCTTCGCGGCGCATGCACTGTGGCATGCGATCGGGCGTCACCATGAGCATCGCGGCGGGCGCGGCCATTTCGGCGGCGGCCCGGGCGGCTTCGGCGGCGAAGGCGACGGTTTTCCGCGTGGCCGCAAGTTCAGCTCCGACGATCTGCAACTGCTGCTGCTCTCCCTGATCGACGCGCAACCGAGCCACGGCTACGAGCTCATCAAGGCTCTGGAAACGCGCTCGAACGGCTTCTACAGTCCAAGCCCCGGCATGGTGTATCCGGCGCTCACGTATCTGGAAGAACTCGGCTACGTCACCGTGCAGCTCGAAGGCAACCGCAAGCGCTACGAACTCGCGCAAGCCGGACGTGAGTATCTTGCGACTAACCGCGACCGCGTCGAAATGATGTTTGCGCAGCTGAGCCACATAGCCCGCAAGATGGATTCGGTACGCCGAGCCTTTGCCGGCGAAGAGCCGGCCGATGTCAGCGAAGGCGGCTGGACGCCCGAGCTGAACGAAGCACGCCGCGCGCTGAAAAACGCACTGCTGCGTCGTGACAATGCGCCGGCTGCCGAGCAGCGCCGCATTGCCGCGATCCTGATGCGTGCAGCAAGAGAAATCGAAGGCGAACGCAATCCGGGCGGCAGCACTAGCGACGATGCACCCACGGCGTGACACGGCGAACCCCGGCGTTTCGCGACGCCTGACGCTTCACCCCACGCGGCCGCGCAGACGCGCGGTACGCGGCTAACCGAACAAACCGCTTTGCATGGAACCCGCTCAATGACGACTCAAGATACCCGACCCGACCTCGCCGTGCATCGCGTGCGGCATCCGCTCAAGTTCCGCCTGCTGCAAGTCACGAAAGTACAGGCACTCACGCCGCATCTGGTCCGCGTGACCTTCACCGGCGAAGATTTGCACGACTTCATGTCCGCTTCGTTCGATGATCACATCAAGGTGTTCTTCCCCGAGCCGGGCGCGGATAAACCCGTGCTGCCGGAAGCCGGCCCCGACGGTCCCGTGTTTCCCGAAGGACGGCGTCCCATCGCACGCGATTTCACGCCGCGCCGCTTCGATCGCGAAGCACGCGAGCTCGATATCGAGTTCGCGATGCACGAAGCGGGTCCGGCGGCGACATGGGCTGCGCAAGCGGAAGTCGGCCAGTACCTCGGCATCGGCGGGCCGCGCGGCTCGCTCGTGATTCCTACCGGCTTCGACTGGCATTTGCTGATCGGCGACGACACCGCGTTGCCCGCGATCGCGCGCCGCCTCGAAGAACTGCCGGCCGGTAAGCGCGTGGCCGCCGTGATCGAAGTGGCCGACCCGTCGGCTCGCATCGAGTTGGAGACGCAGGCCGAGTTGCATCTCGTGTGGCGTTATCGCAGCGAAGCCGGCTCTCGCGGCGAGGCTTTGCTGCAAGCGGTCCGCGAAACCTATCTGCCTGAAAACGGCGAAGGCTACGTGTGGGCCGCGGGCGAATCGGCGACGATTCGCACGATCCGCTACCACCTGTGCACGGAACGCGGCGTCGACAAAGCGCGCATTCGCGCGGCGAGCTACTGGAAACAGGGCGCGGCAGCCGTGCATGAAACGATAGACGACTGAACGCCGCGCGAGCATCCGGCGAATGCCATGAGCGGCCAGGGCGCGCGCAAGCGAGCGGTGCGCTACCAACAAGGAACCTGCCGATGTATTCAATTGATTCAAAGCATGAACGCCGTTTGCTCTGGCTGCTTGCACTAACCCAGTTCACCGTCATCATGGATTTCATGGTGATGATGCCGCTCGGTCCACAGATCATGCACGCGTTCGGCATTGCGCCAGCCGGGTTCGCCACAGCCGTATCGGCGTATTCGTGGTGCTCGGGCTTGTCCGGACTTTTCGCGGCGACCTACATCGACCGCTTCGACAGGCGGCGTTTGCTGCTCACCATGTATGCGCTGTTCGCACTGTCGAACCTGGCGTGCGCGTTGGCGAGCAGCTTTGCGTTGCTGCTGGCCGCGCGCGCTTTTGCGGGCATTACCGGGGGCGTGCTCGCATCGGTGATCATGGCGATCGTGGCCGACGTGATTCCCGTGCAACGACGTGGCGCCGCAACCGGCACGATCATGACCGCCTTCTCTCTCGCGGCGATCGCCGGTGTGCCGGCCGGCGTGATGTTAGGCGCGCATTTCGGCTGGGCCGCGCCGTTCTTCCTGCTGGTCGCGCTGTCGCTCGCCGTGTGGGTGGCGGGCTGGCAACTGGTGCCGCCGCTGGCCGCACATCTGAACCGGCGTCAGCCGCCGCTCGCCGAAGTGCTGCCCGATCTGATGCGGCTTCTCGGCAACCCGCGGCATATGGCAGCCTTTGCACTGACCTTCGTGATGATGGTCGCGCATATGCTCGTCATTCCGTTCATTTCGCCGGTGCTGGTTGCCAACCACGGCGTGTCGCCCGAGCAACTGTCGTGGCTGTATATGGCCGGGGGAGCGGCAACGTTCTTCACTTCGCGCCGGGTCGGCAAGCTCGCCGACCGGTTCGGCGCACGGCGTGTGTTCCGGATCGCGGCGCTGCTTGCATGTCTGCCTGTACTCTTCGTGACGCACCTGCCGGATCTGCCGTTCTACGCGCTACTTCTGTTCTTCCCGGTTTTCATGGTGCTGATGTCCGGGCGAATGGTGCCGATGCAGGCCCTGCTGACCACCGTGCCGCAACCCGACCGACGGGGCGCTTTTCTCAGCGCAAACAGCGCGCTCCAGGCGCTCGGCACAGGATGCGGCGCGTGGATCGGCGGTCTGATGCTCGGCAGTTCGCCTGCCGGCCAGATCGTCGGCTATGGAACCGTTGGATGGGTGTCGGTCGCGGTCGCGCTAGCCGGCGTCCTTTGGGTCTCGCGAGTACGAGGCGCGCAGGGCGATGGCGCTGCACCGGCGCCTGCCGTTGTGCACCGCGAAGCGCTCGGCGAGGGCTAAGCCTCGCGGCGCTCGCCTGCACGGACTGTTCGCGGACATCAGTTCGGCCCGGCCCCCAGGTCGGCCAATGGATGCGTCTCCTGCTTCCACGGCGAAGCGAGAAAATGCCTGACGCGCTCAGGCCGCACTTCCGCAAGCGTGGCGGGCGCCCAGCGTCCTTTGCGGTCTTTGTCGATCAACTGCGCGCGCACGCCTTCGCAGAAATCGCCCTCCTCGATCGCGCGCTTCACGATACCGAGTTCCATCCGGAAGCACTCGGCGAGTGTCATTTGCCGGCCACGCAACAGCGCCTCGCGCGTGACGTAAAGCATGGTGGGCGAGTGAGCGGCGAGCGTATCGTAAGTTGACTGCAGCCACTGCCTGACTTCGCGCGGCGGGTCGCGTTCGAGATCGTGCCGCAACGTCGCCATGATTCTGTCGACGCCCGCACGCCGGTCGAAGTGCCGCAGGATCAGTTGCGTGAATGGCGTAAGCGCAGCGTGCGGCACGATGTTGCACGGCGGTTCGACCACGGCACGCAATGCGCTCATGAGGTCGCCTTCGTGCGACATGCGTTGCAAACGCTCTTCGGAAGAAGCAAGCCAGTCGGCCGGCACGCATTGATCGGCCAGTTGCAGGCGCAACGCATCGGCGCCGGACAACGTTGCGCCGGTCAGGCCGACATACAATTCGAGCTCCGCAGGCATCACGCTCAGAAAACGGGTTGCACCGACGTCGGGCAGGAAGCCGATGCGCGTTTCCGGCATCGCGATCTTGCTGCGCTCGGTAACGATGCGCAAGCGCGCTGCCTGCCCGAGCCCCATGCCGCCACCCATCGCAATACCGTCGAGTATCGCGACCACCGGCTTTGGAAACGTGTGCAACGCGTAATCGAGCCGATACTCGTCGACGAAAAACGCGAGCCAGCGGCTGTCGCCGTTCTTCGCGAGCCGATGCACTTCGCGCACATCGCCGCCCGCACAAAAGCCCTTGTTTCCAGCACCTTTCAGCACGAGCGCGACAATGCCGCCGTCGTTGCGGCAATGTTCGACGAGCATCGCGAGCTCGCGAATCATCGCGTGCGATAGCGCATTGAGCGCTGCCGGCCGGTTCAGTGTGATGACCGCGACGCGGTTGATCACGCGAAACAGTATCTCTCGTTGTGCTTCACCGGCTCTGTCGGACGTAACTCCGGACGTAACACCCGATTCGACATCGGGTGCGGCGCTTTGCAAGGCGCTCATCATTGCGTCTCCTTGTCGGCGTATACCGCTTGCCCGGCCTGCCCGGCTTGCCCGGCTTGCGCCACGTGCCAGCGCGGCGCACGCTTTTCGAGGAACGCGTTGACGCCTTCGCGCTGATCGGCGCCGTCGAACAGGTCCACAAAACGCTCGCGCTCCAGTGCAAGCGCGGCGCAGCGCGGTACGCCATTGCGCGCGTGATGAATCAGCGTCTTGCTGAAGCCGACTGCCTGCGGACTGAGCGTCGCGACGCGCGCCGCCATTGTCAGCGCAGCCTCGCGCGCGGCGCCCCTTTCCACGACCTCTTCGACAAGACCGATGCGCAGCGCGGTCGCCGCGTCCACGCGTTCGCCCGTGAGAATCATGCGCTTCGCCCAACCTTCGCCGACGAGCCACGGCAGCGTTTGCGTGCCGCAACCGCATGGCAGCAAGCCGACTGCGGTTTCGGGCAGCGCCATCACCGCGTGCTGCTCGGCGATGCGGATGTCGCAAGCGAGCGCGCATTCGAGCCCGCCGCCCATCGCGTAGCCGTTGATCGCCGCGATCACGACGGGCCGCGCATTCTGCAACGCTTCGAACGCCGCGCCGAAGCGCGCCGCCGCGACGCGCGCGACTTCGCGATCGCCATCGGCGAAAGTGTTCAGGTCGGCGCCCGCGCTGAAGAACTTCGGTCCTTCGCCGGTAATTACAATTGCGCGGACATTAGCCTCGCCGTTCAGGCGCTCCACCGTCTGCCGCAATTGCATTAAGCCTTCGGGCGTGAAGGCATTCGCGGGCGGACGCTTCAGCGTGAGTTGCACAACGGCGCCGCCATGCGCGTAGTCGAGTTCGATCATCGCGCATCTCCATTGCCTGCGTCATTACCGGCGTGGCTACGATACAGCTTGATGACCGCGGAAAAGTCCAGACGTCCCGCGCCTTTTGCGCTCATCGTTTGATAAAGCTGCTGCGCGAGCGCACCGAGGTAGACCGGTTGACGCGCGAACCTGGCGGCGTCGGTGGCAAGCCCGAGGTCTTTCAGCATCAGATCCGTACCGAAGCCGCCGCTATATTCGCGCGACGACGGCGCACTATCGATCACACCCGGCATCGGGTTATACGTGTCCGAACTCCAGCACCGCCCCGTCGACGTATTGATGATGCCGGCCAGCACTTTCACGTCGATGCCGAGCGCTTCACCCAGCGACATGGCCTCGGCGACGCCCGCCATCGTGATGCCGAGCACGAGGTTATTGCAGATCTTCGCGACCTGGCCCGTGCCGGTATCGCCGCAATGCACGATGTTCTTGCCCATCGCCGACAACACAGGCTTGACGTGCTCGTATGCACTCGCGCTGCCGCCGACCATGAAGGTCAGCGTGCCCGCGGCCGCACCGCCGGTTCCACCGGACACCGGTGCGTCGACAAACGTGTTGCCGCGTTGCTGCGCGAGTTCGGCAAACGCCTTGACGCTCGCCGGATCGATCGTGCTCGAATCGACGATGGCAACGCCCGGCGGAATGCCGGCCAGCACGCCGTCATCCGCGGTCAGCACGCTGCGCACATGTGCTGCCGCAGGCAGCATCGTGATCACGCATTCGACATCGGCCACCGCCGCTTTCGGCGAGCCGGCAGCCTGAGCGCCCGCGTCGACGAGCGCCTGCACCGCCTCCGCACTAAGGTCGAATACATTGACAACGTGGCCCGCTTTCAGCAGGTTGTGCGCCATTGGCGCGCCCATATTGCCGAGGCCGATAAAGCCTATTTTCATGATCTCGTCTCCGTTCTTGCGGGCTCGTTTAGCGCAGGCTGATCGTCGTGTTCACGCCGTCGTTGACGGTGTCGTCGTCGAACCAGCGCGCTGTGACGGTTTTGGTTTGCGTGTAGAACTGCACGACCTGCTTGCCATATGGCCCGAGGTCGCCGAGCTTCGAGCCGCGCGAACCCGTAAAGCTGAAGAACGGCACGGGCACTGGAATCGGAATGTTGATGCCAACCTGGCCCACGTCGATTTCGCTCTGGAACTTGCGCGCGGCCGCGCCGCTCTGCGTGAAAAGGCCCACACCGTTGCCGAACGGATTGCGGTTGACGAGCGCGATTGCGTCGTCGAGCGTTGCCGCGTTCAGCACCAGCAGCACCGGCCCGAAAATCTCCGTGCGATAGATTTCCATCTCCATGCCGACGTCCGTGAAAATCGTCGGCCCGATAAAATTCCCTTGCTCGTAGCCCGGCACCTTCACGTCACGGCCGTCGAGAGCAAGCGTGGCGCCTTCGTTCACGCCCGTTTCGATCAAGCCGAGAATGCGCTGCTTCGCCGCGCGCGAAACAACGGGGCCGATATCGGTGTTCGGTTCGTTGCCCGCGTTGACTTTCAGCGTCTTCGCCTTTGCGACGAGGTCCGGCAGCCATTGCTGCGCGGCGCCCACCAGCACGACAACCGAGGTCGCCATACAACGCTGCCCCGCCGCGCCGAAGCCCGCACCCGCAAGCGCGTTCAAGGTCTGCTCGCGGTTTGCATCGGGCAGCACGACGGCGTGGTTCTTTGCGCCCATCATCGATTGCACGCGTTTGCCGTGTTCGCTGCCGAGGCGATATACATGTGTGCCCACCGCCGTCGAGCCGACGAACGAAATCGCCTTCACGAGTTCATGCGTGCATAGCGCGTCGACCACCTCCTTGCCGCCGTGCACGACGTTCAGCACGCCTTTCGGCACGCCCGCTTCGAGCGCGAGCTCGACGAGTTGCATCGTCGACAAAGGGTCCTGCTCAGAAGGCTTCAGCACGAACGTATTGCCGCATACGATGGCCATCGGGAACATCCACAGCGGGATCATCGCGGGAAAGTTGAACGGCGTGATACCTGCACATACGCCGAGCGGCTGGCGCAGCGTGTACGTATCGACTCCGCCCGCGACGTTTTCCGCGAATTCGCCTTGCTGCAAGGTGCCGATCGAACATGCATGCTCGACCACTTCGAGCCCGCGGAAGATGTCGCCCTCGGCGTCGGGAATCGTCTTGCCCTGCTCCGCGCTCAGCGTCTTTGCGATGCGCGGCATATGCTCGCGAATCAACGCCTGATATCTGAGCATGATGCGCATGCGCGCGCCGATCGGCGTGTCCTTCCACGTTCTGAACGCAGCATGCGCCGAGCGGATCGCTTCGTTGATCTCATCGACGGTGGCAAACGGCACGCGCGCCAGCACCTCTTGCGTGGCCGGGTTGACGATGTCGCGCCATTCGGTGGTTTTCGATTCGACGAATTCGCCGTTGATCAACAGCTTGACGGTATTTGAAGCAATTGCGTTCATGCTTAAAACTCCTGTGCGGTGGCCACATCGCGGCCGGACAGTGACTGAAAATCAAACGCGCTGAATGACGTTCGACGCAGGCCGATAGAGCTCAACGCAGGTCCGGGAAATCTTCTTCCCAGTACTCATCCGGCAAGCGTGCCGGTTGCGCTTCGCGCTCCATTTCGCGGCGCCGCAACTCCACGCGGCGAATCTTGCCGGAGATGGTCTTCGGCAACTCGCTGAATTGCAGACGGCGAATCCGCTTATACGGTGCGAGCTTTTCGCGCGAGAACGCGAATACGGCGCGCGCGAGTTCGGGCCCGGCTTCATAGCCCTGGCGCACCGTGACGAACGCTTTGGGCACCGAGAGGCGCAGCGCATCGGCGCTCGGCACTACGGCGGCTTCGCCGATGGCCTCATGCTCGATCAGCACGCTTTCGAGTTCGAACGGGCTCAACCGGTAATCAGACGATTTGAAAACGTCGTCGGCCCGACCGACGTACACGTAGTAGCCGTCATCGCGTCGCAGCGCGACATCGGACGTGCGGTAAAAACCGTTGCGCATCGCTTGCGCGGTGGCTTTCTCGTTGTTCGCGTAGCCCGTCATCAGACCGAGCGGACGCTGCGCCCCGTCAGGCCCGATCGGCAATGCGATTTCGCCTTCGGTCACCGGCTGATCGTCGGCATCGAGCAGTTCGATGCTGTAGCCCGGCAATGGTCGTCCCATCGAACCCGCGACAACGGGTTGCCCCGGCGAATTGCCGATCTGGCAAGTGGTCTCAGTCTGCCCGAAACCGTCGCGGATCGTGATGCCCCAGGCGTGCTTCACGCGTTCGATAATCTCCGGATTCAACGGCTCGCCCGCACCGACAACCTCACGCAGCTTCACCGGATAATCGACGAGACGCTCCTGCACGAGCATGCGCCAGACGGTGGGCGGCGCGCACAGTGTCGTGACGTTGAAACGCACCAGCACATTCAGCGTGTCTTTCGGCACGAAGCGCGCGAAGTTGAAAACGAACACGCACGCTTGCGCATTCCACGGTGCGAAGAAGCAGCTCCACGCATGCTTGGCCCAGCCGGGCGAGCTGATATTCCAATGGATGTCGTTCGGTTGCAGGCCAATCCAATACATGGTCGAGAGGTGGCCCACTGGATAGCTTTGGTGCGTATGCTCGACGAGCTTCGGCTTCGAGGTCGTGCCGGATGTGAAGTAAAGCAGCAGCGGATCGGTGGCGCGCGTCACACCGTCAGGCGTGAATTGCGGCGACGCGTCATACGCCGCTGCAATATCGATCCAGCCGTCGCGCGGTGCGCCGACTGAAAGACGCGTCAACGGCACGTCGAGCGAATCGAATTTGGACAGTTCCGCACTGTCGACCACCACGAAGTTCGCGCCGCCGATCTGCACGCGGTCGCGCACATCGTCGGCGGAAAGCTGGGTCGTGGCCGGCAGCACGATGGCGCCGAGCTTCATTGCGGCGAGCATCACGTCCCACAGTTCGACGCGATTCGGCAGCATCAGCAGCACGCGGTCGCCGCGCTTCACGCCCACGCTGCGCAGAAAATTGGCCATGCGCGCGGAGCGCTCCGACATCTGCGCATACGACAGGCGCAAGCCGTCGCCCGCTGGGTCGTCCACGATCCATAACGCGGGGTTGTCGTTGCCGCGCGCGATCACGTCGAAGTAGTCGAGCGCCCAGTTGAACTCGTCCAGCGCAGGCCACGCGAACTCGCGGTATGCACGCTCGTAATCGGTTCGATGTCGCAATAATAGGTCACGCGCGTCGAAAAAAGTTTTCGCTGCAGTCATGGTCGTCTCCTGATGGGCGCGGTATGAATCCGCTTTTGCTCGGGTTGGGTTTTATCCGCAAGCTATTTTGCGCTCAAACGCGACTCGCGCAGCGTTCAAACGTGACGCGCGATCACCATGCGCTGCACTTCGCTGGTTCCTTCGTAAATCTGCGTGATGCGAGCGTCGCGGTAGTGGCGCTCCACCGCGTAGTCCTCGAGATAGCCGTAGCCGCCGTGAATCTGGATCGCGTTCGAGCAGATCTGTTCGGCGGTCTCGGACGCAAACAGTTTCGCCTGCGATGCCTCCGACAAACACGGCTCGCCCGCCGAGCGCAGCCGCGCCGCGTGATGCACGAGCAGGCGCGCGGCGTTCAGGCGCGTGGCCATGTCGGCGAGCATGTTGGCGATGGTCTGATGGTCCTTCAGCGCCTTGCCGAACTGCATGCGCTCGCTGGCATAGGCGCGCGCGGCGTCGAACGCGGCGCGCGCGATGCCCACGGCTTGCGCGGCGATGCCGATGCGCCCGCCTTCGAGATTCGACAGCGCGATGCGCAAGCCCTCGCCCGGTTCGCCGAGCAGATTCGCTTGCGGCACCGCGCAGTCGTCGAGTGAAATCGGACAGGTGTCGGACGCGCGAATGCCGAGCTTGTGTTCCGGCTTGCCGACATTGAAGCCCGGTGTATCCGTCGGCACGATAAACGCGGACAGGCCACGCTTGCCCCGCTCGGGATCGGTGACGGCGAATACGATCGCAAGGTCGGCGCGCGCGCCGTTGGTCACGAACTGCTTGCTGCCGTTGAGTATCCACTTGCCGTCGCGCAGCACCGCACGGGTGCGCAGATTGTTCGCTTCGGAGCCCGCTTGCGGCTCGGTCAGGCAGAACGCGCCGATGCGCCGGCCCGTGGCGAGGTCCTGCAAATAGCGGTCTTTTTGCGCGTCGCTACCGAAGTTCAGGATCGGCCCGCAGCCGACTGAGTTATGCACGCTCATCAGCGTCGCGCACGCGGCGCAGCCCGCGGCGATCTCTTCAAGCGCGAGTGCGTAGGCCACGTAGTCGGTGTAAGAGCCGCCCCACTGCGGCGGCACGATCATGCCGAGAAAACCGAGCTCGCCCATTTGCCTGACCACGTCCGCGGGCAGATGCGCATCGCGGTCCCATTGGGCAGCGTTCGGCGCGAGGCGTTCGGTCGCGAAGTCGCGGGCGGCGTCGCGGATCATGCGTTGTTCTTCAGTGTAGAAGCTGTCCATGAGCCTGGGTCCTGTGCTTGCGTTCGAGGCCCAGTGTAGGCAAGCCGGCCGCCGGCTTCGATGCTCAGCCCGCTCATTGTGTGTGAGCGCATTTGCCATAGAGGTAGGATACGATGGCGCACACACGCGGTTTTTATGCTTTGACCGGTTCGCCACAAGGAAAATGTTGAGCGCGATTGCCACCTTGCCCACACTTGCAAACAAACGCGGATGAAAACCGATAAAGGCACGATCTCCGTGAGTCTCGTCGAGGAAACGCTTGCGCTTGCGAAGGCACGCGGTTTGGATGCGTTGCCGCTCGCCGAAGCCGCCGGTATCGCGGCGCCCATGCTCGCATCGCCGAAAAGCCGCGTGTCGTCCGCGCAATACGGCGCCCTGTGGGCCGGCATCGCACGCGCGCTCGACGACGAATTCTTCGGGCAGGACTCGCATCGCATGAAATGCGGCAGCTTCATCGCGATGACGCAGACCGCGCTCACGGCGCGCAACGGCGCGCAGGCGCTGGCCCGCGCGGTCGGCTTCATGCGGCTCGTGCTGGACGACCTCAGCGCATGCATCGAGACCGACGCAGAGCGCGTGCGGCTGCGCTTTGTCGAACGCGAAGGCGCAAAGCCGCCGGCGATGTTCGCTTACGCGACGTATTTCATCGTCGTCTATGGGCTGTTGTGCTGGCTGGTCGGACGCCGCATTCCGTTGATCGAGGCGCGCTTTCGCTGTGCGGAGCCCCCCGCCGCGCACGAGTACCGGCTGATGTTCTGCGACGATATGACATTCGGGCAACCCGGCTCGTACGTGGATCTCTCGCCGGTGTTTCTCGATTTGCCGGTAATCCAGACACCGGGATCGGCCAAACCATTCTTGCGCGACGCGCCGGCGAGCTTCGTCGTCAAGTACCGCAATCCCGGCTCGTTCGCCGCGCGCGTGCGCAAGACGCTGCGGGCGCTGCCTATGATCAGCTGGCCCGCCGCCGATCAGATGGCCGCCCGCCTGCACGTCGCCGAGGCAACCATGCGGCGGCGGCTGAAGCAGGAAGGCCATACGTATCAGTCGATCAAGGACGACCTGCGGCGCGACATTGCAATCGGCGAACTCCAGCAATCGGGGCGCACGATCGCGGACATCGCCGCTTTGCTGGGCTTTGCCGAGCCAAGCGCGTTTCATCGCGCGTTCCGCAAATGGACAGGCATGCGGCCCACCGACTATCGGCCGGCGCGTGCGGGCTTCACGCGTCGCGTGGAATCGGACTAAGCTGTAAGCAGCAGGCCAGTCTTCCTGGAGTGTCGGCCCGCGCCGGTCGATATCCGTCGACGGCGCGCGGCGCCCGTTAGCAATGAGCACGTATTCGCGTCGCCCGTTCCGGCAATCTGGCGCGCGCCGGCCGCCTATCCGCGGCGGTGTCGTGCGCCGGTTCATGCGCGGCATGACCGCGTGTGGGATGCTTTTGGCGTTCGTGTTCGCGGCTGCGTTCGCGCTGTGCGAATACTTGATGGTATCTACGGCTCAGGCGGCGCCCGTCGCTACACAGGCCACCGCTGTGCACGCGCCCAACAGCGTCGTCGTCATTCCGGTTAGCGGCGCGATTGGTCCGGCGAGCGCCGATTTCATCGTGCGCAGCCTTCAGCGCGCCGCCGACGATCATGCGCAACTCGCGGTGCTGCAACTGGACACACCGGGCGGGCTCGATACGTCGATGCGGCAAATCATCAAGGCAATTCTCGGCTCCCCGGTTCCGGTGGCGACGTTCATCGCGCCGAGCGGCGCGCGGGCGGCGAGCGCGGGCACGTACATCGTCTATGCGAGCCACATCGCGGCGATGGCGCCCGGCACGAATCTGGGTGCGGCGACGCCGATTCAGATGGGCATCGGCGGGACGGAACCAGCTGGGCGCGGCAAGCCGGGCCTGCCGGGCTTGCCCGGCACGGACGATCGCGAGCCGGAGGGGTCGGCGGGGTCGGCAAGTGGCGCGGGCGGTGCCGCGGGAGGTGCTTCTGGCCACGTTTCAAGCGGCGCGTCTCCGAGCGCTTCGCGCGGCGCCGCAAGTGGCGCCTCTACCAGCGCTACAAGCGCACTCCCGCTCGACACCCAATCGACCGAATTGCGCAAGCAGGTTCACGATGCTGCCGCCTATATCCGCGGCCTCGCGCAGATGCGCGGGCGCAACGCCGACTGGGCCGAACGCGCGGTGCGCGAAGCGGTGAGCCTGAGCGCAAGTGACGCGCTCGCGCAGCATGTCGTCGATCTGAATGCGCGCGACGTGCCCGATCTGCTGCGCCAGCTCAACGGCCGCACGGTCACGACGAGCGCGGGCAACATCAGGCTCGCGACAGCGCAGGCGCCCGTCGTCACGCTCGAAGCCGACTGGCGCAGTCATTTCCTCGCGGTCATCACCGATCCGAACGTCGCGCTGATGCTGCTGATGCTCGGCATGTACGGCCTCTTTTTCGAATTCGCCAATCCGGGCTTCGTGCTGCCGGGCGTGGTCGGCGCGATCAGTCTGCTGATCGGGCTCTTCGCGATGCAGATGCTGCCGATCAACTACGTCGGCCTCGGGCTGATCTTTCTCGGCATTGCCTTTCTCATCGGCGAGGCGTTTTTGCCGACGTTCGGTTCGCTCGGCTTCGGCGGCATCGTGGCGTTCGTGATTGGCGCGTTGATGCTGATCGATACCGACGTGCCCGGCTACGGCATTCCGTTGCCGATGATCGCCGCCGTTGTCGTGTTCAGCGTGCTGTTCGTGCTGGGCGTGTCGAGACTCGCGCTGCGCGCGCGGCGCCGGCCGGTGGTGGCCGGATCGGAAGGGCTGATCGGCAGCGTGGGAGTGGTGCTCGAAGGCGGCCTGCTCGGCGATGCGGCGGTACCCAACGGCACGTCCGCCGGCTGGGCGCGGGTGAACGGCGAGCGCTGGCAAGTGTCGAGCGCTGGTCCTGTCGCGGCGGGTCAGGCGGTGCGTGTGACCGCGCGACATGGGCTGACGCTCACGGTGGGGCCTCTGGAGCAGTCGACGGATGAAGCAGCAAGGACTTCGCCAGGGGCCGGAGCAACGCGTTGATGCGTGAACTATGGCTGACCGGTTTGCATCGGACCGAGTACGGTGCAAAAGCGTCAATTGTGGTCGACAGCTGTGCATGGGACCAGAGTAAGGCGCTAAAGCGCCAACTCTGGTCGACCGCTGTGCATGGGACCAGAGTAAGGCGCTAAAGCGCCAACTCTGGTCGACAGGAGAAAGCTCATGATTGGGTTTACATTTGGCTTCACCAGCATCCTGATCCTGTTGGCGGCCGCGCTGATCGCCTCGTCGATAAGGATCTTTCGCGAGTACGAACGCGGCGTCGTGTTCATGCTCGGACGCTTCTGGAAGGTCAAGGGGCCGGGGCTCGTGCTCATCATTCCGGTCGTCCAGCAGGCGGTGCGCATGGACTTGCGCACCATCGTGTTCGACGTCCCGCCGCAAGATGTAATCACGCGCGACAACGTCTCGGTGAAAGTCAACGCGGTCGTCTATTTCCGCGTGGTCGATCCGGAAAAAGCAGTGATCCAGGTGGCGCGCTACTTCGAGGCGACAAGCCAGCTATCGCAGACGACGTTGCGCGCAGTGCTCGGCAAACATGAACTCGATGAGTTGCTCGCCGAGCGCGAGCAACTGAACGCCGACATCCAGAAAGTGCTCGACGCGCAGACCGATGCGTGGGGCATCAAGGTGGCGATCGTCGAAATCAAACATGTGGACATCAACGAAACGATGATCCGCGCGATTGCCCGCCAAGCAGAAGCCGAGCGCGAACGGCGCGCCAAGGTGATTCACGCGGAAGGCGAATTGCAGGCCTCGCAGCAACTGCTGCAAGCCGCGCAGACGCTCGCACTTCAGCCGCAGGCAATGCAGTTGCGTTATCTGCAAACCCTCACGACGATTGCCGCCGACAAGAACTCGACCATCGTGTTTCCACTGCCGATCGACCTGCTCAGCGCCGTGCTCGATCGCTTTAGCAAGCCGACGACGCCCGGTTGAGCCGCCCAAGCCGCGCTGCCCGCGATTGCAACACGCCCGGACGGTGGACGACTCAAGCCGCGCCTGCCACTCCTCTTTCCGCCCCGCTTGCCGCCATTTCACCGCCACATCGTAAATTCGCTTGCGGCTGCGGCGGGGGCGCTGGCAAGGTATCATCTCGCCCCTACGACGAGAGACCCGCCATATGGAATCCATAAAACGCTACTTTGGCCTCGACGCCGCCGGCACTAATGTGCGCACGGAAGTGCTGGCCGGCCTGACCACTTTTCTGACGATGGCCTACATCATCTTCGTGAACCCGGCAATTCTGGGCGACGCGGGGATGCCGAAAGAAGCCGTATTCGTCGCGACCTGCATCGTGGCCGCGCTCGCCTCGCTGATGATGGGTCTCTATGCGAACTATCCGATCGCGCTCGCGCCGGGCATGGGCCTGAACGCGTATTTCGCGTACACCGTGGTCAAGGGCATGGGTTTCACCTGGCAAGCCGCGCTCGGCGCGGTGTTCATCTCCGGCTGCCTGTTTCTCGTCGTCACGCTGTTTCGCGTGCGTGAAGTGATCGTCAAAGGCATTCCGCACTCGATCCGCATTGCCATTACCGGCGGCATCGGCCTCTTTCTCGCGATCATTTCGCTGAAGACGGCGGGCGTGGTGGTCGGCAATCCGGCTACCCTCGTCACGCTCGGCGATCTGCATAACCCGCATGTGGTGCTGGCGATCATCGGCTTCTTCGCCATCGTCACGCTCGACTATCTGCGGGTTCGCGGCGCGATTCTGATCGGCATTGTCGGCGTGACCGTGCTGAGCTTTTTCTTCGGCGGCAACGAGTTTCACGGCATCGTCTCAGCGCCGCCTTCGATTTCGCCGACGCTGTTCCAGCTCGACATCCGCGGCGCGCTGTCCACCGGCGTGCTGAACGTGATCCTCGTGTTCTTTCTCGTCGAACTGTTCGATGCAACCGGCACGCTGATGGGCGTGGCCAATCGCGCGGGACTGCTCGTCGAAGGCAAGATGCACCGCCTGAACCGCGCGCTGCTCGCCGACAGCACCGCCATTCTGGCCGGCTCGATGCTCGGCACATCGTCGACGACCGCATATATCGAAAGCGCGTCGGGCGTGCAGGCAGGCGGGCGCACCGGCGTGACCGCGATCACCGTGGCTGTGCTGTTCCTCGCGGCGCTGTTCTTCGCGCCGCTCGCGGGCGTGGTGCCGGGTTATGCGACGGCGCCGGCTCTGCTCTATGTATCGTGCCTGATGCTGCGCGAAATGCTCGACCTGCCGTGGGACGACGCAACGGAGGTCGTACCGGCCGCGCTGACCGCACTGCTGATGCCGTTCACCTACTCCATTGCCAACGGCGTCGCGTTCGGTTTCATCTCGTATGCGGGACTGAAGCTGCTCACCGGCCGCGCGCGGCAGGTGAAGCTCGTGGTGTGGATCATCGCCGCGATTTTTCTGTTCCGCTATTTCTATCTCGGCAGCGAGTAGGCTCGCGTCCGGCCCGGCGTGTCGCTCTCCTCAGGCACGCCAGTTCGCTTCGTAAAAGCGCACATAACCGCTGCGCAGCACGACGCACTGAGCGCTCGTCTCGGACAGCAGACGCCGCGTGGCCGCTTCGATACGCTCGCGGTGCGTGTCGAATGCACCGACCATGTCTTCGAGGCGCGGCGAGGCAGCGCCAAAGTGATCTTCCAGCGCTTCCGCGGTGATCATGCACTCGACCCTCTGCCCATCGACCAGCGCCGGGAACGCCAGGGTGAGTTCGCGACCTGAATATTCAGGGCTTTCATTCGGGAAAAGGATCTGCATGGGAGTCACCTGGAAGTTGGGCGCTGCGCATGATTCGCACGGGTATTGCGCACGCCGGTTGCATCTGGTCGCGCCTGCAGCTCCCTCCTCCTTGTCCAATGCTGGCGACGCGGGCTCGTCATCCGTCGCGCGCGGACGCACTTCGCGCCTCGCGACGATGATTTGATTCACTTTAGACGAGTTCGCGCGCGGCGCAAGTTTTCCTTTTTGTTTGCTTGATCCCGGTGCAGCGTGCTGCGTCGATCGTGCGGGGTGCGTCATGCCGCTGCGGTGTTTTCCCTGCCGCGCGCAGAGCTTTGCCTCCTGTAATATGGGGTTCGGCCGCTAGCGAGATGCTGCGCTGCGGCATCGAACGGCGGGCAACGTACCCGCCGCCTTCGATTACCGGAGACATGCTTTGACTCATCGCCCCATCACGCCGCCGTCGATCGGTCGGCCCGATGTCATCGCGCAATCTCATGCCCGTTCGCTCGAACTCGGGCTGCGCGCGTCGGAAACGCCGGATTTCCATCCGCTGCGACGGCCTGCGCTGCGCGAACTCGTCGATCGTAACCAGTCGCTTTATACGCACGCGCTGCCGGTCATGGAGACGCTGCACGCGCAGATCGTCGATACGCAAAGCATGGTGCTGCTCACCGACAGTCACGGCGTGATCCTGCACAGTCTCGGCGACAGCGACTTCGTCGAAAAGGCAAATCGCGTCGCGCTGTGTCCTGGCGTGTCGTGGGCGGAGGCGGATCGCGGCACGAATGCGATCGGCACTGCACTTGTCGACGGACAGCCGACCGTTGTCCACGCCGACGAGCACTTTCTGCACGCTAACCGAATTCTCACATGTTCATGCGCGCCGATTGCCGATCCGTTCGGGCGGACCATCGGCGCGCTCGACGTCAGCGGCGACACACGCGGCTTTCATAAGCACACGCTCGCGCTCGTGCGCATGTCCGCGCAGATGATCGAAAATCATCTGTTCTCCAATCAATTCGCCGATGCGGTTCGCGTGCACTTTCACGCTCGCGCCGAATTCATCGGTACGCTATTCGAAGGACTCGCCGCGTTCGGCGCCGACGGTACGTTCCTGTCGGCGAATCGCAGCGCGCTGTTCCAGTTCGGCGAGCCGCTCGCCGTATTGCAAAGACAACGTTTCGAGGCGCTGTTCGGCGCTGCGTTCGCCAACGTGTTGCAGCAGACCGCTCGCGCGCCGGGCGAGAACCTCGTGCTCACATTGCCGAGCGGAGTGCGGGTGGTCGCGCGCGGCGAATATTCGGCGCAGCGTTATGTGGCGCCGGCAATGGGTCACGCGGAGAAGTCACGCAACTTCGCGTCGAACGGTGCGCGTCATGTGCCGGATTTCGCCGATACGGCGCCGCTCGCCACGCTCGAAACACTCGACACCGGTGACGCGCAAATGTCCGCGATTCTCGCGCGTGTCGCCAAGGTTCGCGGCCGCGATATTCCGATTCTTATCCTCGGTAAGACGGGCACCGGCAAGGAATGGCTCGCGCGCGCGATCCATCACGATTCGCCGCGGCGCGCGGCGCCGTTCGTTGCGTTGAATTGCGCATCGCTGCCGGACACATTGATCGAGGCGGAACTGTTCGGCTACGAAGACGGCGCATTCACCGGCGCTAAAAAGCGGGGCAGCGTCGGCAAGATCGTGCAGGCCGACGGCGGCACGCTGTTCCTTGATGAAATCGGCGATATGCCGCTCGCGCAGCAAGTGCGGCTGATGCGCGTGCTCCAGGAGCGCACGGTGGTGCCGCTCGGCGGCACTCGCGCGATTCCCGTGGACCTGAGGATCGTCTGCGCGACGCACCGGAACCTGCGCGCGATGATCGCAGAAGGCACCTTCCGCGAAGACCTGTACTACCGGATCAATGGACTCGTGGTGACCTTGCCCGCGCTGAGCGAGCGCACCGATCTCGCGGCGCTGGTCAAGCGGATGCTCGAGCTCCAGCGTGAAGGCGACGGTTTGCCGCGCCGTGTTTCGGCGGCGGTGCTCAAGCGCTTCATGCAATGCCGCTGGCCCGGCAATTTGCGGCAACTGGCAAATGTGCTGCGCACTGCAAGCATCATGGCTGAGGGCGCGGAGCAGATCGAACTGGACGATTTGCCCGAAGACTTCCTGCAGGATTGCGCCGATGCCGCAGCGGATGACAACGCGCGGTCAACGCTCGAAGCCGTCGATGATGTGAAAGGCGATGGAAGTGGCGCGCATGTATCTAAGCCCTCGCGCATGGAAGACTGGCAAGCGACGTTGATCGTGCAGACGCTCGCACGCCTCGACGGCAACGTGTCGGCCGCGGCGCGGGAGTTGGGGCTCGCGCGCAATACGGTGTACCGCTACTTGCGGCGCGGTGGGGCGACTCATTGACGGGGTTTTGCTGTGATGGTCTCCTGCGGCGCTTTCCCGCTCTGCTCCTGCGAAGCTCTCCTGCGCTGCTCTCGCCGTATGCTCAGAGCGCGGCGCGTTCCTGCGGCGCTCTTCTCCTCCACTGCTCCCAGCCGCGCTCTCACTGCGGCGTCAACTGCGATGCACACCGTCAAGCGCCTCTCGCGCGTGCTGCCGCCTATTCACCGCGCGCTTTGCTCATCGGCCGTGTAAAGTGTGACGCGTTCCGCCACACATTCACACGATGCCCGCTCCCAACCGCCCGCCGCTTGTCCGCGTAGAGCCGCTCGGCTACAGCTTCGAGGCCCCCGACGCACTGACGATTCTCGAAGCCGCCGGCTTTGCGAACCTGCGTCTGCCGCGTTCGTGCCGCAACGGCACCTGCCGCACGTGCCTGTGCAAAATGACGGCGGGACACGTGCGCTATACGATTGAATGGCCTGGTCTCAGCCGCGAGGAAAAACAGGAAGGCTACATCTTGCCGTGTGTGGCTATCGCCGAAACCGACGTAGTAATCGAAGCGCCCGAAGCTATCGAATTGCCGTCGTCACGCTAGCGGCGGCGCCTGCATCCTTGATGCGAATTCGACAGATTTCCGCACGTTCAGTCAATCGCAGCAAAGCGCGGCACCTTAGCGCCGTCATGCTCGATCGTCTCGAAGAACACCGAAGCCGGACGCGTCCAGATTGTGCCGTTGGCTGCCTTGTAGACGATCATCGTGACAGTGTGATCCGACTCGAGCGTCGCCTCGCATAACAGTTCGTAAATGCCGCCTTTGTAATGCCGGTAACGTGTGGTGTGCACCAATGAATTCTCCTCGTGTAGAAGCGGCAAACTCAGCCGCCCTCTTTCATCTGCTTCAGAATTTTGTAGACGGTCGCGCGCCCCATCGTCAGCACGGCGGCAACATAGTTCGCCGAACTGCGGCCGCGAAACGCGCCCTGCGCATGCAGCGCCTCGACGATTTCGCGCTTGTGCTCGCGCGTGAGCGCGTTGACGCCAATTTGCCGCTCGCGCAGCCACGCATGCAGATAGGTGTTGATACGGTCCTGCCAGTCGTCGCGAAAGAGGTCTTCGGCCGGTGCATCGGTCAGATTGCCGCCGCGGATAAACAGATCGAGCGTGGAACGCACGTCTTCGAACACCGCGATATTGAAGTTGATGCACAGCATGCCCGCCGGCTTGCCGTTGTCGTCGAACAGAATGTTGCTCACGCAACGCATGCGCCGGCCGTCCCAATTGAGCTTCTCGTACGGACCGATGGTGCGGCCGCGTGCAGCGTAGTGCACTTCGTCGAGCACCGAGGGGCCGCCTACTTCGAGCTTCGACAGATTGTTGACGAGATAAGCGATGGTCTGATCGCGCAGATCGTGAATCACGACTTCGGCGCACGGATAGAACAGCGCCGCGATGCCGTCGGCGATCGGAGCGTAACGCTCCAGCAGCAGATCTTTCACAGGAGACACGGTTGTCTGGCGCATTGGAGAATGACAGTGTTCGAGGGCGCGGTGTTCGACGCGCAGTGATCGGAGGTCCGGGCAGCGCATTCGGGCGTGGCCCCGCGCGGCAACTCGCCATTGTAGCCACCCGGCATCGCCTACGGGACCGCAGCGAATTTTGTCCGCCTGGCAGGCGCTATTTTTTCGTGCGATAAAAGGCGATCTACTTCACGGAGCAGCAGATGGCAACGCTCGAGGCATTTCGCGCCGTGCTCGACGACACGAGAACGCCGGAAATCATTCGCAATCACATCATCGATTCGCTTCAATACGCGCTGCGCAATCACGGACAGATTTTTACGTCGAAGGAAGTCGAATGGCTCGCCGCGTGGGACGACCCGCGCATTCCGCTTGCGGCGTCGCGCGAATTGCAGAAGCGCATCGCAGAGACGTCGGATTAGCCGCATTTCACGCCCTTTTGGGCTCCTTGCCGTGTTTTGATAGCGCGCCCAAAGGCCGGCCGGCCCGGCGCTCCGTTCGTGCGAGGAACTTTTCGCTATCCAATTAGCCCTATTTAGTGCATCATATTGGAATAGTCGTATTCCGCACATTGCAGCACTGGCAGTCTCAACCCGGCACTTCGCGGCATCTTCGCAACACCCCCGACTGTTCGGCCGCCGCCCGCCGGCGATCCCGTCACTCCGGCAATGCGCCGCCTGCATTAGCCGTCGCGAGTTGTGCAGCTGAGTTGTTCAGTCAGGTTTCCCGCTTCCGCGCGCCCGCTTTCCGCGCGACATCAGCGTGTTTCTTCTCCATCGAATCCGCGACTTTGCGCGGCGCGCTCAAGCCCTTTCCATCGGGCCTGTGCCAACCTTTTTCCATAGCGGCGCGCCCCAAGGGTGCTGCGCTGCCCGGTCCGTCGTGCTGCGCGTAACACGCGTGACACACGGCCCACGTAATACAGGACACAGATATGCTTATGAATTCAGCAGTCAAGACGTACAAGGGTTATGAGATTCACCCGCTCGTCTATCCGCGCCGTCCCACGGACGGTCAGACGAGCCGCAATCCGGACGCAGGCTACGACGCGTCGGTGCGCATTTGCCGCGTGGGCGCCAATGCGGCGGCCGAGGGCCGTGTGTTCCGCCTGCAATATCTGTTTCCGTTCGACGGCACGGGCAAGGCGCGCATCGCGTGCATGGCTCACGCCGAGCAACTGATCGACGGCCGCGTTGACGGCCAGTCGGTCGCCGATCTTTAAGCGGCACTAGCCGCGGCATCACGCGCGGCACTACTATCGGCGCATAAGCCGGTGCCGCCAAAAACAGCGGGCCCGAGGTCCGCTGGCAACCGTATCTGATGCAGCGCCGCCGCAAGGCGACGCGCACCCCTAATCCCATCGACCAGGAGTTATGCATGGCGAAAGAAGAACTGCTTGAACTTGACGGTATCGTCGACGAAGTACTTCCGGACAGTCGTTACCGCGTGACGCTCGACAACGGCGTCGTAGTTGGTGCTTACGCGTCCGGACGCATGCGCAAGAACCACATTCGTATTCTCGCGGGCGACCGCGTGACGCTGGAACTGTCGGTCTACGACCTGACCAAAGGACGGATCAACTTCCGTCATAAAGACGAGCGCGCAGGCGGTGGCGGCGCAGCCCGCAGCAATTCGCAATTCCGTCGCCGTTAAGGCGAACGGCACACGGCCTCGCGGCCTGTCTGGCGTGCCCTCGTAGTGCCCTTGTAGTGCTCTTGTAGCAACGTTGTTCGCGAAGCCTTTCGCGCGCCTCCTCCGATTCGGCTCGATTCGAATCTGAGCGGCGCGCAGCGGCGGCGCTTTATCCTTGAAATTCACTCGCAACGCTCGTTGCGATGTCAATTGCGCGCTTGCTGCGGCTTACTGCGCGCGGGTTGTTCCCGTCTTTCGCCCCTCGTTACCCAGCATGCGCGGCTTCGGTGCATCGGCTCGACATGCCCTTTCGTGGTGCGCATCCCTCCCCGAAAAACTCGGCCTAAACACCTGATCCTTTGTAGATACGGCCTTTTCGGTGAATGGCATCATAATTGCTTGAACGATGTTCAGCCGTCGATTGCCACTACCCCATGCTGCGTGTTCTCCTCGTCACCGATACCGATAAGCCGATAGGCGACCTGCGGGACGCACTCGCCCGCCTCGGCTACGAGATGCTCGCCAGCACCGCGACACCGCAAGCGCTGCATAGCGCGGTTCAGAGCGAACGGCCGGACGTGATCATCATCGATACGGATTCGCCTTCGCGGGACACGCTCGAACAGCTCGCGGTAATGAACGCGACTGCACCGCGCCCGGTGCTGATGTTCAGTCACGACGCCAACCAGCAGTTGATCCGCGACGCCGTCGGCGCCGGTGTCACCGCGTACCTCGTCGAAGGGCTCGCGACCGAACGGCTCGCACCGATTCTCGAAGTCGCGCTCGCGCGGTTCGCGCAGGAATCGCAGTTGCGCGAACGCCTCGCGCAAGTCGAGAACGAACTCGCGGAGCGCAAGCTGATCGACCGCGCCAAACGCCTGCTGATGGATCAGCAGAAAATCACCGAGCACGCCGCCTACGCCACGCTGCGCAAACGCGCGATGAATCAGGGCGTCAAGCTCGCCGAAGTCGCGCGCGCGGTCGTCGCGTCGGCTGAATCGCTCAAGTGAAGCACGTCCATGAACTCTGCCAGTCACCTCGCTTCGTCAGTATCAGGGCCGTTGGAGAAGACCCACTTGCGGCTCGGATTCGTGGCGCTCGCCGACGCCGCGCCGCTCGTCGCCGCGAAGCTGCTCGAATTCGGCCATGCGCACGGGCTCACGCTCGAACTGTCGCGCCAGCCTTCATGGGCCGCCGTGCGCGACAAGCTGCTGTCCGGCGATCTCGACGCGGCGCATACGCTGTACGGCCTCGTCTACGGCGTGCAACTCGGCCTGGGCGGCCCGCAAACCGACATGGCCGTGCTGATGGTGCTCAACCGCAACGGCCAGGCGGTCACACTGTCGAGCCGTCTCGCGGATGCGCTCGCCGAACACGGCACGCTGCGCAACGCGCTCGCCACGCTCGGCCGCAAGCCGGTGTTCGCGCAGACATTCCCCACCGGCACGCACGCGATGTGGCTGTATTACTGGCTCGCCGCGCAGGGCGTGCATCCTTTGCGCGATATCGAAAGCGTGGTGATTCCGCCGCCGCAGATGGTCGCGGCGCTCGCGGGGGACAAGCTCGACGGCCTGTGCGTGGGCGAGCCGTGGAACGCGATGGCCGAAGTGCAAGGCGTCGGCAGGACGGTCGCTTATACGAGCGAGGTGTGGCCCGACCATCCCGAGAAAGTGCTCGCGTGCCGGCGCGATTTCGTGAGCGCGAATCCGAATACCGCACGCGCACTCGTGCAGACGATGCTCGAAGCGTGCCGCTGGCTCGACGGCCCCGGTCATCGCAATGAGATCGCGCGCTGGCTTGCGCGGCCGGATTATATCGGCATCGACGAAGCACTGATCGCCGCGCGCTTCGGCGATGCGATTCCTGCCTCCGTGCCGCGCGGTTTGCCGGTGCGTTTCTTCGACAATGGCGAGGTCAACTATCCGCGGCCGTTCGAGGGTGCGTGGTTTCTCACGCAATTCGAGCGCTGGGGCATGATCGACGCGCGCAGCGATTATGCGGAGGTCGCCTCGCAAATCAACCAGACGCAGGTTTATCGCGAAGCCGCCGCACGGGTGAAGGTCGCGGTGCCCGCCGAAGAGAACGCCCGGACCTTGATGGATGGGAAAGTGTGGGATAGCGCGACGCCTTCCGCGGGTTTTGCGCGCACGTTCGCGGTGCGGCGATAACGGGCGGCTGGCAGGTTACAGTGAGCGTTGCGCTGGAAACAGAACACTCACCACCAACCCGCCCCCAGCAGCATCGCCTAACGCAACGTGCGCGCCATGAAACCGCGCAATCTCTCGCACAATCGATAAACCCAAGCCGCTGCCCTCCACCGCTTGCGTCGCCTCACTGCGGTAAAAGCGCTCGAAAACCGCCTCGCGTTCACTCGCGGCAATGCCGGGTCCGTTGTCGATCACCTGAAGCAACGGCTGTCCGTCCTCGCATGCGACCCGCACCGTAATAACCGCGCCATCGCCCGAATAACGGATGGCGTTGTCGATCAAATTGCCTACCAGCTCCGCGAGCAAATCGGACTGTCCCGTCACGTCGATACGCGTTTCCTGTTCGAAGCCGAGGTCGATGCCGCGCGAGCGCGCCACCGGCGACCAGTCGAGCGTCACACTGCGCGCCACCTTGTGCAGCGGCACGGTCGCATGTTTGATTGCGTAGCCGCTATCCGCATCGAGCCGCGACAGCGACAGCAATTGCTGCACGATGCGCACGGCCTGCTGCACCGCGCGATTCAGGCGCCGCAAATGGACGCCCGGACGCTTCTGACCTGCGCTCTTTTCGTCGACGCCATCGGTGTCGCGCAGCGCAAGTTCCGACTCGGCCTGAATCACCGCAAGCGGGGTTTTCAACTGATGCGCGGCGTCGTTGAAAAAACGCCGCCGCGACAACTGCATCTTCTGCGTGCGGCCAATGTACTGGTTGATCGAATCGACAAGCGGCGCGACCTCGCTCGGCAAGCCGGCCGTATCGAGCGGCGTGGGGTCGTCCTCGGCGCGCGCGGCAACCTTTGCGGAAAGCCGGTTCAGTGGCCGCAGACCGCGCGCGACCCCGAGCCACACGATGCCGAGCGCGAGCACCACCAGCAGCCCTTCCTGTTGCAGCGAGCCCGTCAGGATCTCGCGCGCCAACGCCTGGCGCTGCTCGATCGTCTCGCCGACTCTTACCAGCACCACGCGAGTCTGCGCAGTCGGCACGTCGTGCACAGGTAGCCTCAGCATTGCGACGCGCAGTGGACGGCCGCGAAATACATCGTCGTAGAACTGCACGCTGTACGGCTCGGCCGGCACCTTCTTCGCTTCGGGTAGATCGGGATAACCCGTCACCACGCGGCCATGTTCCTCGCGAATCTGATAGTAGATGTTGCCGCCGCCATTCGATTCGAACATCTCCAGCGCAAGATAAGGCAGATCTACTTCGATGCGGCCATCACGCAGACGCACGCCGTCGCGAATCGAGCGCAACGAGAATTCGAGTGTGCGGTCGAATGCGACGTGCGCGGCGTTCATCGCGCGTTGATAGGTGAGCCAGGCATCGAGCGCGAGCAGCAGAAGCAGCGGTACCAACAACCAGAGCGCGACCCGTACACGCAAATTCGGCCGCCTCATGCTGTTTTCGCTTCGAGCAGATAACCGAGCCCGCGCAACGTGACGATGCCGACCGAACTGCGTTCGAGCTTCTTGCGCAAACGGTGCACGTAAATTTCGATAGCGTCGGCATTCACCGATTCGTCGAGCCCGAAAATTTTCTCCGACAGCGTCTCCTTGTTGATTGCTCGACCATTGCGCAGGATCAACACTTCCAGCACCGAACGCTCGCGCGGCGTCAGCGCGAGCGGTTCGCCGTCGAGCGTGAAGCCGCGATCCACGCTGTCGTAAAGCAGGGTTCCGCATTGGGCGCCCGACGGCTCCTGACCATGACCGCGCCGCAGCAGCGCACGGGCTCGCGCTTCGAGTTCGGTGAGCGCGAAGGGTTTGGCGAGATAGTCGTCGGCGCCGAGATCGAGGCCGCGCACGCGCTCCTCCACCGAGCCGTGCGCGGTGAGTATCAACACCGGCACCGCGTTGCGGCGCGCGCGTAAACGGCGCAATACCTCGAGCCCGTCGAGCTTCGGCAAACCGATGTCGAGAATCACCAGTGCGTAGTCCTGCGTACGCAGAACATGGTCGGCGGATTCGCCGTCATGCATGCAGTCCACCGTGAGTTTGGCGCTGGTCAGCGCGTCGGTCAGCGAGCGGGAAAGAACCGGATTGTCTTCGACGAGCAGCACACGCATGAACAGAATCCCAGGGAAATCCATGAGGCGAATTCGTCCATTGTGACGCATTTCCCTCACAAATTGAAAGCGTTCAGAAAGCACACGTCTCTTACCATTCGCCTTCACAAAACCAACATGATGATTTCTGGAGGAAGACGTGCAAATCTCTCTGAAGCTTCTCGCCGCCGCTGTCGCGTTCGCCGCAAACTCCGCATGGGCGGCGTTTCCAGCGGGCTATCCGGGCGACTATCAAGCCACCGTCGACGGGGCAAAAAAGGAAGGCAAACTGATCGTCTACTCGGTCACGGACACGGCTCTCGTGCGTCCGCTCATCAAGGATTTTGAAAGCCTGTACGGCATCAAGGTCGAGTACAACGACATGAACAGCACCGAGCTGTACAACCGCTACATCAGCGAAAACGCGGCCAGCAGCACCAGCGCCGACGTGCTGTGGAGCTCGGCAATGGACCTTCAGGTGAAGCTCGTCAACGACGGCCTGATGGCCACCTACGAATCGCCCGAAGCGAAGCATTTGCCGCAATGGGCGCAGTATCAGAAGCAGGCGTACGGCACGACCTACGAGCCGCTCGCGATCGTCTACAACAAGCGTCTTCTTGCCGCCGGCGAAGTGCCGCAAACGCGCGCCGATCTGATCAAGCTGCTGCAAGGCAAGCCCGATCAGTTCAAAGGCAAGGTCACGACTTACGACATCGAAAAGTCCGGCGTGGGCTTTAACTATCTGACGCAGGATGCACGCGTGAATCCGCAGGTCACGTGGGATCTGGTGAAGGCAATGGGCGCCACGGGCCCGAAGCTGCAATCGAGCACCGGTGCGATGATGGAGCGCATTTCGTCGGGCGAGAACCTGATCGGCTACAACATTCTCGGCTCGTACGCGCTCACCAAGGCGAAGAAAGATCCGTCGATCGGCTACGTCTATCCGAAGGACTACACGCTGGTGGTGAGCCGCCTCGTGACCATTTCGAAGAAGGCGCAAAGCCCGAACGCTGCGAGGCTGTGGGTCGATTACCTGCTGTCGCAACGCGGCCAGACCTTGCTCGCAAATCAGGCGAGCCTGTTCTCGATCCGCTCGGATGTCGAAGGCGAAACCTCGATGGCCGGCCTCACGAAGCAACTCGGCGACTCGCTCAAACCGATTCCGATCGGCGCGGGTCTGCTGGTCTATCTCGACCAGTCGAAGCGCCTGGAATTCCTCAAGCAATGGCAACAGTCGATCAAGCGCTAGGCGTGCGCGTGTGACTGATACGTTCGCGCCGTCACGCGCGAACGCCTGACCTTCCGTTGAATACCTGTCGATATGCGGCTTATCTGCCGCAGGGGGACACTCATGCTTTTCACTAGCGCAACCGGGCCTCGCGACGCCGCGCCGCTCGCGGCAGACAGCGGCCCTATCGGCGCGTTGCCGCGCGGCCGTCTGCAACCGTTGGCGGGGCTGCTGCGCTGGCTCGTCGTCGCGGTGCTGACGGTCGCGGTGGCGCTGCCGCTCGGCTTCATCCTGTTTCAGAGCGTGCTGAACGCGCCGTTCTTCGACGCGAAACGCACGCTTGGCCTCGCCGGTTTCGAATTCATTTTCAGCGACCCGGACTTCTGGTCCGCGTTGAAAAACTCGTTCGTGATCGCGGGCGGCATGCTGTTCATTTCGATTCCGCTCGGTGGCATTCTTGCCTTCCTGATGGTGCGCACCGATCTCCCCGGCCGCCGCTGGCTCGAACCGTTGCTGCTCACACCCGTATTCGTTTCGCCGATGGTGCTCGCGTTCGGCTATGTCGTCGCGGCCGGCCCGGTCGGCTTCTATTCGGTCTGGTGGAAGCAACTTTTCGGCAGTGCCGAAGCGCCGTGGACCGTGTACTCGATTCTCGCGATCACGGTGATTGTCGGCTTGACGCATGTGCCGCACGTGTACCTGTATTCGTCGGCGGCGCTGCGCAATCTCGGCTCCGATGTCGAGGAAGCCGCGCGAGTCGCGGGTGCGCGGCCGTTCCGCGTCGCGCTTGACGTGAGCCTGCCGATGACGCTGCCCGCCCTGCTCTTTGCCGGCGTGCTGGTGTTCTTTCTCGGCTTCGAAGTGTTCGGCTTGCCGCTTGTGCTCGGCGACCCCGAAGGGCACCTCGTGCTGGCCACGTATCTGTACAAGCTCACCAACAAGCTCGGCGTGCCGTCGTATCACCTGATGGCCGCGGTCGCCGTGTGCATCGTCGCAATCACGTTCCCGCTGGTGCTGTTGCAACGCAGGCTGCTCAAGAGCGCTAACCGTTTCGTCACGGTGAAGGGCAAGGCCGGACGTCAAACCGTGCTGCCGCTCGGCGCATGGCGCTGGGTCGCGCTTGCGATCGTCGCGTTGTGGCTGATGCTGACGGTGTTCGTGCCGCTCTCCGGCATCACGCTGCGTGCGTTCGTCACGAATTGGGGCGAAGGCGTGCATCTCGCCGAGGTGCTGACGCTCGCCAATTTCACCGAACTGTTCGAACAGGACAACCTCGTTCGCGCAATGCTCAACACACTCGGCATCGGCGTGATCGGCGGTGCGGTCGCGGTGGGCTTCTATTCACTGGTTGCGTTCGCCGGCCATCGCCGCAACGACTGGGCGACGCGTCTGCTCGATTACCTGGTGCTGCTGCCGCGCGCCGTCCCTGGCCTGCTCGCCGGCCTCGCGTTCCTGTGGATCTTTCTTTTCGTGCCCGGACTGAAAGAGCTGAAGAACTCGATGTGGAGCATCTGGATCGCGTACACCGTCGTGTGGCTCGCATACGGCATGCGCCTGATTCAAAGCGCGCTGCTGCAAGTCGGCCCCGAACTCGAGGAAGCGGGACGCAGCGTCGGCGCCACGCGCGCGCGGGTCAGTCTCGACGTGACGCTGCCGCTCGTGCGCTTTGGCTTGCTCGCGGCGTGGCTGCTGATCTTCATGATCTTCGAGCGCGAATACTCGACCGCCGTCTATCTGCTCTCGCCCGGCACTGAAGTAATCGGCGCGCTGCTGGTGTCGCTGTGGGCGACCGGCGCGGTCGATCAGGTCGCGGCGCTTTCTGTCATCAACATCGCGATGGTCGGCGCCGGACTCGGCGTGGCACTGCGCTTCGGAGTGAAACTTCATGGATAAGCTCTCGGTCGACAACCTCTTTCTCAGCTATGGCGACAATCCGATTCTCAAGGGCGTGTCGTTCGAACTGAATCCCGGCGAAGTGGTGTGCCTGCTCGGCGCGTCGGGCAGCGGCAAGACCACGCTGTTGCGAGCGGTCGCCGGCCTCGAGCAGCCGTCGTCGGGACGTATTGAGCTCGACGGCAAGACTTTTTTCGACGGCGCCACGCATGTCGATCTGCCGGTCGAACAGCGCTCGCTCGGGCTTGTGTTCCAGTCGTATGCGCTGTGGCCGCATCGCACGGTGGCGGATAACGTCGGCTACGGATTGAAACTGCGGCGCGTATCGGCGGCGGAACAGAAAAAACGCGTACAGAGTGCGCTCGATCAGCTCGGCCTGGGTCATCTGGCAGCGCGCTATCCGTATCAACTGTCGGGCGGCCAGCAGCAACGCGTGGCGATTGCGCGTGCGCTCGTCTACAACCCGCCGGTGATTCTGCTCGACGAACCGCTGTCGAATCTCGACGCCAAGCTGCGCGAGGAAGCGCGTGCGTGGCTGCGCGAATTGATCGTCTCGCTGGGTCTCTCCGCGCTTTGCGTGACGCACGACCAGACCGAAGCGATGGCGATGTCCGACCGCATCCTGCTGTTGCGCAACGGCCGCATCGAACAGGAAGGCACGCCCGCGGAACTGTATGGCGCGCCGCGCTCACTCTATACCGCCGAGTTCATGGGCAGCAATAACCGCATCGACGCACGCGTGGCCGCGGTCGATGGCGAGCGCGTGACCTTGACCGGCGACGGCTGGCAATTGCAGGCGCAAGCGCGCGAAGCACTGACCGCTGGCCAAGAAGCGCAAGCCGTGATCCGGCTGGAGCGAGTGCAGGTCGCCGACGGTCCGGGCGCGAACCGCCTTGAAGCCGAACTGATCACGTCGATGTATCTCGGCGACCGCTGGGAGTACCTGTTCCATTGCGGCGACCTGCGTCTGCGTGCGTTCGGCAACGTGCCGCGCGCGGCCGGCCGTCACTGGATCGAATTCCCCGCCAACGACTGCTGGGCGTTCGCTCAGGCGAGCTGAAGCGTCGGGCCTGGCATCGCGGTACGAAATCCCCAACCGAAGTAAAAATAGCAGCTACAGGAGACTGTTGATGAAGTTGAGCATCAGAAAGGCAACCCTCGGCGTCACGTGCGCCGGTCTCGCCGGTTTTGCAGCAGGCGCACACGCGCAATCGAGCGTGACGTTGTATGGCATCGTCGACGCGGGCATCGAATACGTGAACCATGCAAGCGCGGACGGCGGCGCGACGCGTCTCGTGTCCGGCGGCAAGAACACGTCGCGCTGGGGTCTGCGCGGCGTCGAAGATCTCGGCGGCGGGCTGAAGGCGGTGTTCCAGCTGGAGAGCGGTATCAACATCGCGAACGGCCAGTTCGACGATACGACCGGTGCGATCTTCGACCGGCGCGCGACCATCGGCCTGAAGAACCGCTTCGGGCAGATCACGCTCGGCCGCAATTTCACGACAACCTACGACTACATGTTGCAGTTCGACCCAATGGGTTATGCGCCGAACTATTCGTGGGCGACGTCGTCCACGGCGACAGGCGGCCGTAAAGACGGGCTCTTCTCGCGTTCTTCCAATGCGGTGCGTTACGACGGCACGTTCGCCGGCTTCAAATTCGGCGCCATGTACGGCTTCGGTAACGTGCCGGGCAGCATGAAATCAAGCTCGAAGTACGACTTCGGTCTTGGCTACGAAAACGGTCCGTTCGCCGTGGTCGCGACCTTCGACCGTCAGAACGGCGCGAACGACAGCGTGACGCCCGCGGATACCACCAACTACATCCAGGGCATTCATGCGGGCCTGAGCTACGATTTCGGCGCGGTGAAGGCGATGGCCGGTTACCGGAACTACCGGCGCACGTTCCACACGGCCACGCCCACGCTGCGCAGCGACCTGTACTGGATCGGCGGTCAATACGATGTGACGCCGTTCATCTCGCTGTTCGGCGCGGTCTACCATCAGGACATCAAGGATGGTAGCGACGCCGACCCGACGCTGTTCTCGCTGCGCGGTCAGTACGCTCTATCGAAGCGTACCGTGCTGTATCTGGCGGGCGGCTATGCGATGGCGAAGCACGGCAACGCAGTGAGTCTGTCGCGCGATCTGACCGGCGCGGCGGATACGCAGACGGGTGTCACTGCGGGGATTCAGCATCGGTTTTAACACGGCTTGACGCCTAAGTTCAGTCACGCGTGAAAAACAGGGAGGCACGCGAGCAGCTCTTCGCCCGACGCGCCTCGCTATGCCTTCGCCGCGCGAAATGCGCGGCGCCCGCCCTCAAAAATTAAACTTGTCGATATTGCCCGCATCGAACGTGGTCGGCGGCCCGAGAATGATCTCGCCTTGCGGCCCAATCGTGCGCTTGCCGAGCTTACCCGCATCGAACGATTCGCCTTCCTTGCCGTCGATCGTACCCGACGCGAGTGCTGCCGCCGCGTAGCCGGCGAGATAGCCCAACTGGTTCGGGTCCCACAACTGGAACGCCTTCACGGTGCCGTTCTTCACGAACGCGCGCATCTGATTCGGCGTGCCCAAGCCAGTTACGGCCACCTTGCCCTTGCTCGACGACGACGAGATATAACGCGCCGCCGCTGCAATGCCAACCGTGGTCGGCGCGACAATCGCCTTCAGGTTCGGATACGCCTGCAGTAAACCCTGCGTTTCGACGAACGACTTCTGATCGTCGTCGTTACCGTAAGCGATTTTCACGAGCTTGATCTTCGAGTACGCGGGCTTCTTCAACTCTTCCTGCATCCACTTGATCCACGTGTTCTGATTAGTTGCGTTGGGCGTGGCCGACAGCACCGCGAACTCGCCCTCGCCGCCCATCAGCTTCGACACGAGTTCGATCTGGCCGCGGCCGATCCCTTCCGCGTTCGCCTGATTGACGAACAATTGCCGGCCTTCAGGCGCCGTGTCCGAATCGAACGTGACGACCTTGATGCCTTGCGACATTGCCTTCTTCAGATACGGCACGACCGCATTCGCGTCGTTGGCGGCAATCACGATTGCATCCTGACGCTGCGTGATCAGCGTGTTGATGTACTGCACCTGCGATGATGCCCCGGCATCGGACGGCCCCACGACCTTGCCCACCCCGCCGAATTCCTTGATTGCGGCCATGCCGCCGTCGTCGGCGATCACTTCGTACGGATTGTTGATCTGCTTCGGCACGAATGCGATTTTCAGGCCGTTTTTCAGGCCCGCAGCCGACGAGGCGCAACTGATCGCGAGCAACGCAATGCAGAGCGTCGCCGCGCCGGTGTGACGTAGAGGTTTGAACATGAAGTGTCTCCTGCTTGTTGTTGGACATTGTGCTGTCCGGGTTTAATGATTGCGTTATAAGGGAGAAGCGGACTTCGCGATGAAGCGCCGGTCGCGCGCCGCGCGCCAGCGCGCAACCAGATTCGGTATCAGCACCGATGCGAGCAGCAACACGCCCGTGACGATAGTGAGCGTTTCGCTCGATACATCGTCGAGCGTCAATGCGTTTTTCAGCACGCCGATAATCAGCAGCGACAGCAGCACGCCGATCATCGAGCCGCGTCCGCCGAAAATGCTCACGCCGCCGAACAATACTGCTGCGATCACGGACAACTCGAAGCCTTCGCCGTTATCGCCACGCGCGCTGGTAAAACGCAGCGTATAGACGACGCCGGCAAGCGCGCTCATCAAACCGGACAGCACGAAAAGACGCAGCCTGATCTTTGTCACTTCAATGCCGGAGAACGCGGCGGCGGTTGGATTCGCGCCGATTGCGTAGAGGCTGCGGCCAAACGCGGTCGATTGCAGCAGCACCGTGAACAGCACCGCGCCGACAATCACGATCGCAAACGGCAGCGGGATAAAAGTCCCGCCGAGCGTATCCATGCCAAACGCCGTGTAAGCCGCCGGAAAATCAGCGACGGCCTGGTCTCCGAGCAACACATAGGCAAGGCCGCGAAAGAGCGCCAGCGTGCCGATCGTTACCGCAAGCGAAGGCAGATTGAGCTTCACGATCACGAGCCCGTTCAGAAGGCCCGCCAACGCGCCGGCCACGAGCACCAGCGCGATGACGACCGGCATCGGCAAGCCCATGTGCCAAAGCACGCCCATTAATGCGCTCGATGCACCGAGCACCGAAGCCACCGACAGATCGATTTCAGCGGCAACGATAATCAACGTCATCGGCAGCGCCATTAACGCGATTTCAGTGAGGTCCGCCAACACGTTGCTCAGATTCGCGCCGCTCAGGAACACCGGCGACAGCACGCGTCCGAGCGCGAGCGACAAGATCAGCACGATCACCAGCAACACTTCCCATTGCAGCGGCGTTTCGCGTTTGCGCGTGAGCAGCGCGGAATCGGGTTTAGCCATGATCGCGTTTCCTCATCATGCGTTTGGCGACGGAGCGGGCGAGCAACGTATCGGCGGTAATGGCCGCGACGATCAATGCGCCTTCAATCGCCTGCTCCCAGAACGGCGACACATGCAGCACGACGAGCGCAATGCTGATCACGCCGAGCACGAGCGCGCCGAGCGTCGCGCCGAGTATCGTGCCGACGCCGCCTGTAATTGCCACGCTACCTACAACGGCGGCCGCCACGACTTGCAGTTCGATGCCCTTCGCGGTGCTGGCATCGACGGTGCCGAAGCGCGCGAGCCACAATGCGCCCGCGAAGCCCGCAATCGCACCCGACAATAGAAAGCCCGCCATCACACGGCGTTCCACGTTGACGCCAGCAAGCCGCGCTGCCTCGGGATTCGAGCCGATCGCATAGTGTTCACGGCCGCCGCGAAACTGCTTCAGATAGATCGCGAGAGCGAGCAGCACGACGACTGCGATCAACGCGAGCGTCGGTATGCCAAAGAAAGTGCCGGTCGCAAGGCGCGAAAACGCGTCGGGCAAACTGGTCGCGTTGATCTGTCCGCCGTGTACCCACGCGTAATCCGCGCCCCGGAAGATATAAAGCGTGGAGAGCGTCGCCACCAGCGACGGCACGCGGCCCACGGCCACAAGCACAGCGTTGATGCCGCCCGCCACGAGACCGATGACGAGCCCCGCCGCGAGCGCGACGATCACCGGCATCTGCGGAAACGCGACGTACAGGCTGCCCACTGCATATGCGCTGATGCCGACCGTCGAACCCACCGACAGATCGATATGACGCATCAGAATCACCACGGTCATGCCCGCGGTAAGCAGACTGATGATCGACACGTTGAGCAGCACGTCACGCAAGTTTTGCAGGTTCAGGAACTGCGGCCTCGCGAGCCCGGTGCCGACAATCAACAGAATCAGCACGACGAAGAGCGTCGTCTCGCGGCTCTTTGCCAGGTTCGCTGCAAAGCCGCCAGAGGCACGCGTCGCGCCCTTTAACGGCGGCGGTGCCTGGACCGGCGCGGGATGAGTCGAAGAATGGCGCATCATGCCGCGTTCCCTAACGGTGGAATGTGTTGTCCTAGCGCCGCGGCCATGATGCGTTCTTCGTCGGCTTCGGCGCGCGCAATGTCCGCACTGATACGCCCCTCGTGCATCACCAGCACTCGGTCGGCCATGCCGAGCACTTCCGGCAGTTCACTCGAAATCATCAGCACGGCCATGCCGTCGCGCACGAGTTCGGCGAGCGCGCTATACACCTCGGCTTTCGCGCCTACGTCGATACCGCGCGTGGGTTCGTCGATGATCAGAACTTTCGGGCCCGTTGCAAGCCATTTGCCGAGCACCACCTTTTGCTGGTTGCCGCCCGACAGCGTGCCGACCGGCGCGTTCGGATCGGCCGCCTTCAGACGCAGGCGCGTGCCCCATTGGTTAGCCAGCTGCATCTCGCTGCGCGTCGTGATAAGGCCGTGACGGACGAGCCTGCCGAGCACTGTCATCGACGCATTGCGCGCGATGCTCAACTCCAGCGCGAGCCCTTGTTGCCGTCGGTCTTCCGGCACCAGCGCGAGGCCTGCGCGCACTGCCGCGGCAGGTTTGCCCGCGCTCAGGCGCTCACCGCCTATCAGAATTTCGCCTGCATCCAGCGGATCGATGCCGAAAATGGCACGCGCGACTTCGCTGCGCCCAGCGCCGACCAGCCCCGCTAATGCGACGATTTCGCCGGCGCGCACGTCGAAGGAAATGTCCTTGAAAACGCCCACACGCGTCAGGCCGCGCACGGATAGCCGCACTTCGCCGGGCGGGCGCTCGGCTTTGGGATAGAACGTCTCCAGATCGCGGCCGACCATTTTTGCCACGATGGCGTCGGTGGTCAGATCGGCGGTCAGGCCGTCAAACACTTTTGCGCCGTCGCGCATGATGGTGACGCGTTGCGTCAACGCGAAGACCTCGTCGAGCCGGTGTGTGATGAACAGGATCGCCACGTCGCGCTCGCGCAGCTTGCGCACGATTGCAAAGAGCCGTTCGACTTCGGGCAGCGACAAGGCCGCCGTCGGCTCGTCCATGATCAGCACGTTTGCGTTCAACGACAACGCTTTCGCAATTTCGATCACCTGCTGATCCGCAATCGACAAGCCACGCACCAGTTGATCCGCGCGCAGATCGACCCCGAGCGAGGCGAGCAAGCCGTCCACCTCGCGGCGCATCGCGTCATATTGAATGCGGCCGATCCGGTCGACCGGCTGCCGTCCCATGAAGATGTTCTCCGCAATGGACAAATCGAAGAACAGCGTCGGCTCCTGATAGATCACCGCGAGCCCGGCATCGCGCGCTTCGGCGGGGGTCGCGAAGCGGCGCGCCGCGCCGTCCACCAGCAGCTCGCCGCTATCGGGTTGATGCACGCCCGCCAGAATTTTCACGAGCGTCGATTTGCCCGCGCCGTTCTCGCCGAGCAACGCATGCACTTCACCCGGCCACAGCGAAAGATCGCCGTCCGATAGCGCGCGGACCCGGCCGAATGATTTACTCGCGTGCCGCAATTCGAGTCTCGGCTGAGCGGTTGAGGATTGCTGCACTGCGTGTCTCCTTCTTTTGCGTTATGGCGTGCACGGTTTGCTTGAGTCGATGCGACCCGCCTCAGATGCGATAGAAACGTTCCGCGTTACGGCAAAAGAGCGCCTCTTTCTCGGCAACGCTCGCATCTTCGACGATCGCTGCATAGGCATGCCACAAATCCGCGTAAGAGCCGAACAAACGATCGACGGGAAAGTTCGACGCGAACATTGCGCGCTCCACGCCAAACGTGTCGATCGTTTCGAGCACGTAGGGCCGCAAGCTTTCCACGGTCCATTGATGATCGAACATCGCGAGTCCGCTGATCTTCACGCAGACGTTCCTGCACTGCGCGAGCGTGCGCATGCCGTCGCGCCACGCCCGATAACCGGCGACGCTGCCCCGGTCTACGAACATGCCTGCATGATTGACGGCTAAGAGCGTGTCGCCATGCTCGCGCGCCAACGCCGCGGCCTCTTCCATTTGCGACGGATACAGTTGCAGATCGAACGACATGCCGTGACGGCGCAGCAGCGCAAAGTTCTCGCGCCATTGCGGCTCGCGCATGTAATGGCGGCCCACATAATCGAACAGCTTGTCTTCGTGCACATTCAGAATCTGCCGGACGCCGCGTGTATTCGCGAACGACGCATGCGCTTCGAGCAACGCGGGCGCGTCCGGCGAAGACAGATCGACGGCGGCGACAATCGCGTTCGGCATGCCGCGCGACTCATGACGATCCGCAATGGACTGCAGCCAGCGCGTTTCCTCCACTGGATCGGCGGGATCGTGATTCGCTTCCACGTGCACGAGTTTCTTCACATCGATATCGCCCGCTTCTGCGAGCAGATGGTCCAGCAGATAGTCGTGCTTCAGATCGCGCGCGTCGCCGACGAACGACACGCCCGGGTTTTCCAGCCACGGATAGCGATGCGTCTTCAGATCCCACAAGTGAATATGCGAATCGACAACCTGCATGCGATGCCTCCGTCGTTTCAAGCTTAAGCGGCAACGTAAAACGTCAGCGCGAAGTCAGCCGAGCGAACTCAAGCGAAACACCTGTTCGAGCGGTTGCTGATGCGGCGTGTGATCCGGCGCTGTGTGCATGATGTCGGCCATGTAATCCCACCATTTGCGCATGACTTCGAGTTCGGGGAGCGCGTCCATCGTGTGATGTGTGGTTCGCGTCAGCACGGCGAATAAATGGTCGGTGCCGGGATCGAAGAAGATGCGGTACTCGCGAACGCCGGCGTTGTGCAGCGCGTCAACGAGCTCAGGCCAGATCTGCGCGTGACGGCGCTCGTATTCCTCGCGCATGCCGGGGTTGAGCACCATCCGGAAAGCGATTGTCTCCATTGCGGCTGTCTCGTCGTTATTGGCGCCTTCGCGGCGAAGCGCCTTCAAAGACTATAATTCCTGCGTCGATAGCATCTCAATCCGTTGTTGGGATTGGGCGATCCACAAACCGAATCGCACCGGAACCATGAGCCCACTCTCAGCAACCGTCGCACTCGTCAATCGGCTCAAGTTCAAGCACCTCGCGCTGCTCGTCGCGCTTGACGACGCGCGCAATCTCCACCAGGCCGCCGAAGCGGTGAACGTTGCGCAGCCGAGCGCGAGCCGCATGCTGGGCGATATCGAAGAAGCGTTCGGCTTTCTGCTGTTCGAGCGCAACGCGCGCGGCATGACGCCCACGCCGCTGGGCGTCGTCACCTTGGCCTATGCGCGGCGTGCGCTCGCCGAACTCACGCGTTTCGCCGAAGACCTGGAAGTCAAACGCCGTGGCGGACATGGGCAATTGACCGTTGGCGCGATCATGGGCGCCGCGCCCGATCTGATGGCAATGGCGGTGGCCGCGCTCAAAACCGAAAGCCCGCTGCTGAACGTGCGCATTCTCGGCGAAACCAGCGACCAGGTCGTGCAGTTGCTGCATCGCCGCGAAGTCGATCTGGCGCTTGGCCGCCTGACAAGTCCCTTGCAGCACAACGATTTCAGTTTCGAGCCGCTCGCGCGCGAGACCTTGCTGCTCGTGGTGCGCTCGGTGCATCCGCTCGCGAGCCGCGCGCGTATCACGTTGCGCGAACTGATCGACTGGCCGTGGGTTGCACAGCCGGTGAGCAGCCCGGCGCGCGTGCTGTTCGAGGAAGAGCTCGCGCGCGCCGGACTCGCGACGCCGGTCAATCTCACCGAATGCGCGTCGATCTTCGCCACGCTGCAATTGCTCGAAAACTACGATGCGATTGCGATGCTGCCGGAGTCGGTCGTGCGCGATCATTTGCGCGGCAAACTGCTGGTTGCGTTGCCGCTCGAAATCGGCAAAAGCCTCGCGGGTTTCGGCATTCTCACGCGCAAGGAAGAACCGCTCGCGGAACCGGCGCTGCGCTTCATCGAACTGCTGCGCGGCTTCTCGCGGCGTCTCGCACGCGAGGACACCGCCGCGTCCACGCAGCCCGTTATCGCTTCCGCCCCGGTCAGCTGAAATCGGCATTGCGCGTCATTGCAGATTGACGAACAGGCCGCCGTCGACGAGCAGCGCCGCGCCCGTCACATAGCGCGCGCGGTCGGATGCGAGGAACACCACGCAATCGGCCACGTCTTCGGGACGGCCAAGACGGCCCAGCGGAATGCGCTTTTCGAAGTAGGCTTTCTTGGCTTCGTCGGCGAGATCTTCGGCGTTCAGGTCCGTCGCGATCGTGCCGGGCATCACCGAATTGCAGCGGATGCCGTACGGTCCCAACGCAACCGCGCATGACTGCATCAGCGAATGGACGCCCGCCTTGGTCGGCGTGTAATGGGTCTGCATGCCACCGCCTACCAGCGCGCTGATCGAACTCGTCGCCACAATCGCCCCGCCTGTACCTTGCGCTTTCATCTGCTGCGCGGCCGCTTGCGTGACATAGAACGCGCCGTTCAGGTTGACCGCGACTGTCGACTCCAAAACTTCGGCGGGCATGTCGAGGAACGCATGAAACGGACAGATGCCGGCGTTGCTTGCGAGCACGTCGACCTTGCCGAATGCTTCGACGGTCTGTCGCACCAGTTGCTGCCCCGTTTCGCGCGCGGCAACGTTGCCCTCGATCGCAATCACGCGCCGCCCGAGCGCCTCGATTTCCTCGACCACTTCCGCGACGGCGGAACGGCGTCCATACGACGCGTCGTTATCGCCCCAGTAGTTGATCGCAACGTCCGCGCCTTCGGTTGCGCACGCGACGGCTATCGCGCGGCCAATGCCACGCGAGCCACCGGTGACGATCACGACCTTGTCCTTGAGCAGCACGTCATTCTCCTTTGCTGAGTGAACCTGGAATGCGGCGGTCCATCAACGCGGATAAGGCCGCACCAGCGCGCATTCCGGATTGAGCCGCACGCCGAAACCGGGCGTGTCGGGCACTTTCATCCGTCCATTCACGGGCACCGGTTCGTCGAGTAGAAGCGGCGTGAACATGGGCACGACTTCGTCGGCTTTAGGCGCCATCATCAGGAACTCGGAAAATGGCGAGTTATGACGCGTGACCACAAAATGATAGCTATACACCGACGAACCGTGCGGCACGACCATCACGTTATGCGCATCCGCAAGTGCCGAGATCTTGATCAACTCGGTGATGCCGCCGCACCAGCCCACGTCAGGTTGAATCAGATCGCAGCATTGCATTTCGAGCAGCATGCGAAAACCCCAACGCGTTGCTTCGTGTTCGCCCGTGGACACCATCATGCCGCGCGGCACGTTGCGGCGCAGTTCGGCGTAACCCCAGTAGTCGTCAGGCGGCAGGCACTCTTCGATCCATTTCAGTCCGTACTCGTGTGCGGCTTGCGCGAGCCGCGTGGCATACGGCACGTCGAGACTCATCCAGCAGTCGTACATCAGCCAGAAGTCGTCGCCCACGCGGCTGCGCATGTCCGCCAGTTTTTCGAGGTTGAGCTTGAGCCCGGCTTCCCCTTCGGCGGGGCCATGCTGCAACGGCAATTTTCCGCCGATAAAGCCCATTTCCTTCGCGAGATCGGGACGCGCGCCGGTCGCATAAAACACGAGCTCGTCGCGCACGGGGCCGCCCAATAGTTGATACACCGGCTCCTTGCGCACCTTCGCGAGCAGATCCCACAACGCGAGATCGACGCCGGAAATCGTATTGAGCACCACGCCTTTGCGCCCGTAGTAAAGCGTGGCGTAATACATCTGATCCCACATTTTCTCGATGTCGGTCACGAGTTGACCTTCAAGAAAACGCGCGAGATGTTTCTCGACGATGAACGCGCCTATCTCGCCGCCCGTCGTCACCGCGAAGCCGACCGTGCCGTCGCTCGCTTCTATTTCGACCACCAGCGTGCCGAGCACATTGATGCCGAACGACTGGCGGCTCTGGCGATACTCGGGATAGCGCGCCATCGGCGTGGAGATGTGATCGTCGATCCAGTGTCCGCCGGGCTGATCGTGATAGTCCGCTCCGCCGCCGCGGACGATGAAGGCACGCACGTGCCGGATAGTAGGCATGGCCATGAGAGAGAAGCTCCGTAATGGGCGTCGAACGTGTCGCCGGAAATGCGCCTAGCGGGCGCGGTGCAGCAAGTCGTGGAATTTGCCGGATGCCTCTGCGCCGTCGCGACGCAGTAGCGTACCGATCAGCAGCGCGGCCAGCACACTGCACGCGCCCAGCACGACCAGTCCCGCGGATGTCGAGGAAAACGCGCGCTCCGCAGCCGTGCGCAAGCTGGGCGCGATAAAGCCGCCCAGACTGCCCAGCGAGTTGATCAGCGCGATGCCGCCCGCCGCAGCCGCACCTGTTAGCAGGCGCGTCGGGAAGGTCCAGAAAAGCGGTTGCGCCGCGATGAAGCCGCTTGCCGCGCAACACAATGCAATCAGTCCGATCGCAGCGCTATGCGCAAGACCCGACACGCCAATGCCAAGACCCGCCACAACCAGCAACGCAGACGCCCAGCGACGATGCCCGCCTGTGCGATCCGCGCGGCGCGGCACATACCAGGTCACCGCGAGTGCGCACAGCCAAGGCAATGCGGCGACGACACCGACATGAAAACCCACCGCCGTGCCGAGCAAAGCGGCCACCTGTTGCGGCAGGTAAAAGATCACGCCGTAGACGCTCATCTGAATCAGCAGATAGATCAGCGAGAGCAGCAACACGCGGCGATCCACCAGCGCGGCGAGAATGCGATGCGGCCCATGTGCGGACGCTGCACGCGCGTCTTCGTCCAGAGCCGCGCGCAAGCTCGCGCGTTCGTCCACGTTAAGCCAGCGGGCGTTTTCCGGACGATTGTCGAGATACCAGAACGCCCACACACCGACCAGCGAGGCCAGAATGCCTTCGACGAGAAAAAGCCACTGCCAGCCAGCAAAACCGAGCGCGCCATGCAATTCGAGCAGCGAGCCCGACAACGGACTGCCGAAAATGAACGCCAACGGCGCGCCGAAATAGAACACGCCAACGGCCCGCGCACGCGCACGCTGAGGAAACCAGTGCGTCAGGTAATAAATGACGCCGGGGAAAAAACCGGCTTCGGCGACGCCCAGCAAAAACCGCAGCGTGTAGAACGCCGTCGCGGTATGCGCGAGACACATCGCGGCCGATACGAGGCCCCACGTCACCATGATGCGGCACATCCACGCACGCGCGCCGACACGATGCAGCAGCAGATTACTTGGCACTTCGAACAATGCATAGCCGACGAAGAATACGCCCGCGCCGAACGCGAACGCTGCGTTCGAAAGCCCAGTGTCGTGTTGCAGCGCCTTCTGTGCGAAGCCGATGTTCGCGCGGTCGAGAAACGCCAGCACGTACATCAGCAGCAGGAACGGCAAAAGCCTGCGCATTACCTTGCTGTTGATCGCCTCCAGTGAAGCGCTCGCATGCGGGTCCATGTCGTCTCCTTCGCGTAGCCTGCGTTGGCGGCTGCGCGGTTCTTGTGTGGTGTGCTGCTTGCGGCTCGTATGGTCCGCGGCGCCGTACATTCACATATCGGCGCCGCCGCGCGCTCACGCTCAGTAAGTCGCGCGTCCGCCCGACAGGTCGAACACCGAACCGGTGCTGAACGCGCAGTCCTCGGATGCGAGCCAAAGAATCAGCGACGCCGCTTCTTCGGGAAGCAGGAAACGGTTCATCGGAATCTTCGAGAGCATGTAGTCGATGTGCTGCTGCGACATCGAATCGAAAATCTCGGTCTTGGCGGCGGCAGGCGTAACCGCGTTGACCAGAATGTTTTTCGTCGCAAGTTCCTTGCCGAGCGATTTCGTCAGCCCGATAAGCCCCGCCTTCGACGCGCTGTAGTGCGAGGCGTTCGGATTGCCCTCCTTGCCCGCGACCGACGCGATGTTGACAATCCGTCCGTAGCCTTGCTTGAGCATCTGCGGAACAACTGCGCGGCACGTCAGATACGGCCCGATCAGGTTGACGTCGATGACGCGGCGCCAAACATCCGGCTCCAGTTCCCATGTCGTGCCGTTGCCGCCGGTGATGCCCGCGCAATTGATCAGCACGTCGACCGCGCCGTGATCGGCAACCGTCTGTGCGACGGCCTGCGCGACAGCCGCTTCCTGGGTGAGCTCGACGGTGACTGCGGTGACCTTGCCGAGTTCGCTGAGCTCACGCTGACTGCTAGCGAGACGTTCGGCATCGACGTCCCATAGCGCGACCGACGCCCCCGAGTTCAGCGCCCGTTGCGCCACTGCATAGCCGATGCCTCGCGCGCCGCCGGTGATCGCGACAACGCGTCCTTCCAGATCGATTCGATTCATTTGTGTCTCTTGTCGCACGCGTTGACGTGCGTCCCGGTTGTTGTAGCCGCTAGTGCCGTGTTCCGCTTCACGCCAATATACGAGCGACGCGATGCCGTAACAATCCGAGAATTCGAAAGGTCGATAACAAAAGTGAATCGGGAATGGCGGCGAGCGTGCCGCGCCAATGCGAAGAGACTTCCGGCTAGCGGAGTACAGGGAGGGTTACTGCAATTGCGATGCTTAGCCGCGATGCCCGTCGCGACCGCTCATCGATAACGCCATGTCAAAGCGCTTCCTGGCAAAGCGCCATCATTCGCTGAACCATTGTGCTTGCTTCGTTCAGTTCCATTTCGCTCGTGAAGAGTGCCTGCACATTCGACAGTCGAACTGCCACACCTGCTTCCTTCAGGTCCTGGCTCGCGATCTTTAAAGCGAGTTGTCCGATCTTTACGCGCTCGAGCCAGTGCATGGTCATGTCGTTTTTCGCGAGCCATTGGCGGCAGCACTGGACGACGTGATCCACACGCCACTGTGCACTGAGTGCATACGACGCCGCTGCGATCGCCACAAGGAAGCACAGCAGTTCTGCTCGCGTGGCAGACGGCTGCGTCGATTCCGTCTTTTTCATCCGCTTGTCTTTCATCGGTCAGCACTCGCCGGCGTGTCGGGCGTATGGATAGTCAGCAAATGAAACTGCGGGCGCTCGCGGAAAAATCAATACCCGCGTCATGCGCGCAGGCCCCGATGCGCGACTAGTCGCCACACGCCGCACTGCACTCCCTGCAAGCCACCGCTTTAGGCGCGGTCTTGCCCTCGCTGCTTCTGCCGAAGCTCGCGAGCGCCGCCAGTCCCAGCAACGCCAGCGCGCTGCCGAACAGAAAGTCGGTGGAAATGCCCACCTGATCGACCACGATGCCGCCGACGAGCGAGCCGGCCGCGATCGCCACCTGAATGATGCTCACGAACAGCGCAGAGCCGGCTTCCGGAGAATCGGGCGTCGCGCGCTGAATCCAGATGCTGAAGCAAAGCGGCAACGCGCCGAAAGAAACGCCCCAAGCGAGCACGAGCGCGATGACACCGATCGACGAATGCTGCAACACCGGCAGCAGGATGAGCGCGAACATCAGCAGAGAGATCATCGCGCCAAGGGAGATTTTCAGGCTGCGCGTAACTGTCGACGACACGGCAAAGTTCGAGAAGAAGCCGATGATGCCGAAGCCGAGCAACAGCCAGGTAATCGTGGGCATCGTCAGATTTGCATTGCGCAGCAGGAACGGCGTGATGTACGTGTACGACGAAAAATGCGCGCCGAATACGAGCCCGACCATCAGCATACTCCTGCGCGGATGGGGCCTGCGCAGCAGCGAAACGAGATCGTGCAGACGCAATGCGGCGCCCGACGGCAAGGACGGCACGAACACGAACTGCGCGATGAGCGCAGTCGCGACGAGGCCGCCTGTCGCCATGAACGACGCGCGCCACGACGCGAAGCTCGCAATGAAGGTTCCGAGCGGCACGCCGATCACCGTTGCGCACGTGACGCCGGTGAGAATCGTGGCCATTGCGCGCGCCGAATCTTTCGGCTGCACGAGACGCCCCGACGCTGCGGTCGCGAGAGTCCAGAAGCCGCCCAGCGCGGCGCCGAGCAACGCGCGGCCCACCAGCATCAAACTGAAGTTCGGCGCAAATGCCGAAATCAGATTCGATGCGAGCAATAAAGCAGTGAGTAACAGAAATACGAGCCGCCGATCCATGCGGCCCGCGACCAGCATCAGGCCCGGCGCGGAGATCGCGGCAATTACACCAGGCACGGTGACCATCAAACCGGCCGTGCCAGGCGACACGCCGAGATCCGCCGCAATGCGGGGCAACAGACCGACCGGCAAAAACTCGGTCGTCACGAATGCAAAGGCGCCGATTGCAACGGCGACAACTGCGAGCCACGAACGCAGCGACGACGGCGCGGCATCGTCCGGCGCGACGGCGCTGGTCGGCAGATTATCTTCTCTTAACATAGGTATAGCGTGCTCTATTGTGATCGTGCCAAATCCATCAAACTGCCGCCGGCACAGGTGTTTCCCTCATTCCGTTGTCCGCGGCCGTTCACTACGACTGGCCAAGATACAGCATTTTTCCGGACACCGTTTGGACGCGAACGCTCGGGGAGCGGGTCCTGGGACGGCTGACAGCAGGCACCATCGTCAGAAAGGATGAAGCCAGAAGCTCCAGGAGCAGCCAGACGCACATTGCGCGCCAGGCGGGGAGGCGTACCGTCGCCACGGCAGCTTCACTTGCCCCTCGCGGCGCGTTCCTGTCCGGGCGTGACGTCAAAGACCCTCCGATAACACCGCCCCAGATGCGACGCGCTGGCAAATCCGCACTGCATTGCAATGTCGAAAATGGAAGATGTCGATTCGTGCAGGAGCTTTTGCGCCGCTTTCAGGCGCACGCCGAGGTAGAACTGCGAGGGCCCCATCTCGAAGTGCTTGAGCCACATACGTTCGAACTGGCGGGGTGAGATGCCGACCAGCGAGGCGAGCGTCTGCACGGGAACGGGGCGCTCGATGTTCTGCTCCATCAGCGTAATCGCATTGACGATGCGCCGGTCCTCGATGCCATAGCGCCACTGAATCGCCATCTTCTGGCTCTCCTGCGACGCGCGAATACGCGTATGCAGAAACTGATCGGCGACATCGGCGGCGAGCCGATGGTTATGCGCGCGAGCGATCACGTCCAGCATCAGATCGATCGCGGCGGTGCCGCCACCGCAGGTAAGCCGGTCGCCGTCGATGCAGTAGAGGTCGCGCGTGACGGCCAACGAGGGGAATTCGTCGGCGAGTGCTTTCAACGCTTCCCAATGAATCGTGCAACGCCGCTTGTCGAGAAGCCCGGCGCGCGCCAGGATCATCGTGCCGAGGCTCACGCCGCCGAGCGGTTTGCCTGTCGCGGCGTAGCGGCGCAAAAAATCGAACACCCGCTCATTGCGATAGTTTTCGACGCCGATGCTCGCCACCACGAACAGCTGATCGACAGCAATGGACGAGGTCATCGCCGATTCCGGCTGCAACGAGAACCCCGAACTCGAGGACACCGGCTCGCCGTCGGCGCTGATGAGATGCCAGCTGTACAGCGGCTTGCCGCTCATCCGGTTAGCCGCGCGCAGCGGCTCGCTCGCGGAGCTGAGCGCCATCATCGAGAAGTTAGGCACCAGAAAAAAACCGATGCGTTGCGTATCGGCCGGCCGCTCGTCGCTGGAATCCGCCGTGCTTTCCGTTTGCGCGGCGGCGAGTGCGCCCTCCACCGCCGTTGGCCACTGCACATGGCGGGCGGCGGCGGATTGCGGCATCTCGTCGTTAATTTTCCTGCGCATGTCCATGCTGGATTGACAAAGTTGGCGAAACTCTCGCATATTGCGCCGCGCCGGTCCATCGCCTCGTTCGTTGCGATTGACCGGTTACACCGGCATCAATCGCCGGTGTAGCTCGGCGCGCGCTTCTCGAAAGTCGCGGCGAGCGCCTCGCGATGATCCGCCGTGCGATGCACGATTCCCTGGAAAGCCGCCGACAGTTCCAGCAGGCTCGGCAGGTCCATCCGCTGTCCTTCGCGAATGAGTCGCTTGCTCATGCGCAGCACGTTCGGCGGATTGCTCGCGATGCGTGCCGCCAGTTCCTTCGCCGCTAACAACAACTCCGCGTCGGGCACGACCCGCGATACGAGGCCCCAGTCGAGCGCGCATTGAGCGTCGATGGGCGTGCCCGTAAAAATCATCTCGGCTGCACGCGAGAGGCCGATTGCACGAGGCAGCAACCACGCGCCGCCGTCGCCGGGAATAATGCCGATTTTTGCGAAGCTTTCCGCGAACAGCGCGCTGTGCGCCGCGATACGGATATCGCACATCAGTGCGAGATCGCAGCCCGCGCCGTGCGCCGGTCCGTTGACGGCGGCGATGCAAGGCACGTCGAGTTCATGGAATGCGCGCGGAATGCGCTGAATGCCGCGCCGGTAGTTCTCGCGTATTTGCGCCGAGTTACCGCTGAACGTGCCCACCTCGTCGCGCATGTGTTTGATATTGCCGCCCGAGGAGAACGCGGGACCCGCGCCCGTTAGCACGATCGCGCGCACGTGCAGATCGGCTTGCGCGCGTTCGAGGCTCTCCACCAGCGCATCGACCACGTCCATTTCGGTGAGTGCGTTGCGCGTTTCGGGGCGGTTCAGCGTGATTGTGGCAACGCCGCCGTCCAGTTCGTAAAGTACCGGTTCGTTCATGATCGCGTTCCCGTTCGCAAAAGATTCTGGTCCACCGAAGCGGCCAGTTCGCGCCGCAGCACCTTGCCGCTCGGATTCAGCGGCAAGCGCTCCACAAACAGCACTTTCTTCGGCCGCTTGTACGGCGCGAGGTCGTCACTAGCCTTGCAGAACGCGATGATCGCGTCTTCCGTCAACTGCGCGTCGCTGCGCACGACGAACGCCGTCACCGCCTGGCCCCACTTCGCGTCCGGCACGCCGATCACCGCGGCCTCCTGCACGCCAGGGCAGTGATACAACACCTCTTCGACTTCTCGCGGATAGATGTTCTCGCCACCCGAGACGATCATGTCGTCGGCACGACCGCGGAAGTGGAAATAGCCGCCTTCGTCGACGCTGAACAGATCGCCGGTATAGAGCCAGCCGTCGCGGAACTTCCTGGCCGTTTCGACTGGATTGTTCCAGTAGGCGCGCGCCAGTTGCGGGCCGCGCACGATCAGCTGGCCTACTTCGCCGGACACGACGGCTTCCGTCGACGGCACGGCGCGCGCGGGGTCGTTCGTCACGACGCGGCAGGTGCTGATCAGCGTCGGCTTGCCGCAGGAGCCGAGGCGCGAGAGTGCATCGCGTGGATGCAGAAGCAGCGTGAGGCTCGCTTCCGTCATGCCGTAGCCGTTGTACACGTTCGGACAGAACTCATCGATCACCCGTTGCATCGCTGCGGCGGGAATGGCCGCGCCGCCTGTGGTGATCATCCGCAGGCTGCTGTGATCGGTCTGCGTGAATGACGGATGGAACAGCATGTCCTGAATCTGCGTCGGCACGGCGAAGAGCGTCGTGATGCGATGTTGCGCGATCGCGGCGAGCGTGCGCTGCGGATCGTAGCGCGGCAGCACGATGTTGGCCGCGCCGACCATCAGGTGCGGCAGGAAATACGCCTGCATGCCGCCGACGTGGTAAAGCGGCGCGATATGGAGCGCGGAATCGGTGCTCGTCAGGCTGTACTCCATCACGCAGTTCGTGGCGATCGCGACGTCGTTGCCATGCGTGTGTATCGCGCCTTTCGGGCGCCCGGTCGTGCCCGACGTGTAGACGAGCGCGGAGATATCGTCGGGCATGAGCGTGGGTAGCGGCGCATCGCGATGGCGCGTGCTGTCTATCAGCGCATCGAAGTCGTGATGATACGAAGGCGCATCGTGGCGATCGGGTTCATCGCTGTGGTTGCCATGCCCTGTTACACGCACATAAATGCGCAGATCGGGCAGACCCTGTTCGATCTTTGCAACAACGGGCTGCATCGAATCGTCGTAAATCAGCACGCGTGCACCGGCATCGCGGATGATGAATACCGCTTCGTTCGCGGACAGCCGGTAGTTCATCGGCACGGCAATTGCGCCCAGCAACTGGCAGGCAAGATAAGCGGTGGCCGTTGCGTCGGACGTCTTCTGGAAAATGGCAACGCGGTCCGTTTGCCGCACGCCCAGGTCGAACAGCGCCTGCGCGAGTCCGCGTACGCGCGCGTCCCACTGCGCGTAGGTAAAGCGCGCGTCGCCGCAGACCAGCGCGAGACGGTCCGGGTACTTCGCGACCGTGTTTTCGAACAGCGAGGTAATGGTCAGCATGATGGAAATGGAATGCGCTCAGAGGTTGATCTTCAGATCGGGGAGATCGCGCGAGGCGATCAGGTATTTCGCCATTTCCGAGGTGCCGCCGACGATCGTCAGCGCGCGCGCGTCGCGATACAGCTGTTCGGCCCGGCCGTATTCCTTGGTGAGGCCATCGCCACCCAATATCTGTACCGTCTCGTTGACACAGAAATTCGCTGTCTCCGTTGCGACGAGCTTGGCCATTGCCGCTTCCTTCATCAGTGCCCGGCCGTCGACGCCGGCGTCGTACATCTTGGTGGCGCGGTAGGTGATGAGTTCGGCGGCGTCGATGCGCCAGCTCATCTGAGCGATCTTGTCCCAGATCAGTTGCTTGCAGCCGAGGAATTGGCCGAATGTCTTGCGGCTTTGCGCATGCGCACGCGCGATTTCGAACGCACTACGCGCGACGCCGAGGCCCGAGCCGCCCAGAATCGCGCGCTCGAAGTTGAACATGCCGCGCATGATCGCGGAGCCCTCGCCCGCGCCGCCCAACACATGGTCGACAGGCACGCGGCAATTGTCGAATTTGACCTCGCCGACAATGCAGCCGTGCCGGCCCATGAACGTGTAGTTGCGCGGAAAGCTGATACCGCCGGCGTCCTTCGGCACGGCCACCGCGGTGATGCCCGGCTTCGACGTGCCATCGCGCGGCGTGATGCCGTAGGCGATATAGACGTCCGCTACCGAAGCGTTCGAGATATAGCGCTTGAAGCCGTTGACCACCCATTCGTCGGTACGTGCGTCGTATTCGACGCGCGTTTGCATGTCCGCGGAATCGCTGCCTGTGCCGGGCTCGGTCACGCAGATCGCGCCGACCGCGCGGCCATCCAGAATCGGTTCGAGATACGCTTCTCGCAGTGCCTCGCTCGCGTGACGATGCAACGGGTACGCGCAACTCAGCGCCGTAGCGATGGTGGTTTCAAATGCATAGTTGATCGCGGACGCTTCCTCGGACAATATCGTCGCGTGCGTGAGTCCGGGCTTTTTCAGCGAGCCGCGATACAGGTCCGCAAACATGAGCCGCAGATAGCCGGCTTGAGCCAATGCGCGCACCACGTGCTTGACGGCGTCCCAGTCGCGGCGCTCTTCTATATCGGCGGCGCGCGGCGCGAGTTCGCGTTGCAAAAAGGCGCGTACTTCAGTGCGAAACGCGCGGTCTTCGTCGGTAAGGAGAAAATCTTGCATGGCAGACGACGCTTCAGGTGTTGACGGGTGAATGAGCCGCACGGATGCCGCGGCCCGCGTAGACGCGCGAATCGCGCACGGTCGGCAGCAGGAAGCGCGCTTCGCGCAGCGCTGCATAGTCGAGTTCGCCGACCACCAGTTCTTCGTCGGTCGTCGAACCCGTTGCGACCGTGTTGCCGAACGGATCGAGAATGCGCGACCCGCCCCAGAAACGCAGCATGCCTTCGGTGCCGATCCGGTTCGCCATCACCACGGCGACCCCGTAGCTCACTGCATAGAAGCGCAGGTTCAGTTCCCATGCGGACGGATTGTCGAAGCCGCCGCCCACCGCCTCGCGCGCTGAACTGATCGGCGCGGCGAGCAGCGTCACGCCGTCGCACATCAGGTCGTGCACGAGCGCGGGGTTCCACAGGTCGTTGCAGATGGGCGTGGCGACGCGCCAGTCGCGGTCGATGCCGAATGCGCCGAGTTCCGCTCCCGGTGCGTAATACAGCCCATCGCGCAGCTTGCCGTAGGTCGCCAGTTGAATCTTGCGATGCACGTGCACGATCCTGCCCTGCGTCACAGTCGCCTGGCTGTTGTAGAACTGGCCGCCAGGCGCTTCTTCGATGAAACCAAATGACGTATGGAGACCGACGCTCGCTTGCGCAAGCGCCGTAATGGCCGGATGATCGACGCGCAGTGCAAGCTGCAGCGCGTCTTTGCCCGCGCTATGTCCGCACAGCGACAATTCGGGGAACAGCAGCATCGTGACGCCACGCTGGCGCGCTTCTGCGATCATGCTGAGATGCTTGCCGAGGTTGGCGTCGAGATCGCCGTATGAACTGTCGATCTGCGCGGCGGCGACTTTCAGCGCGCTGTCCCGCGGCGCGTCGAGGGAAGACGAAGGCATGTTCTTGTCTCTCAGGTTGGGTCGGGGCGCGAGCGTTACAGCAGACCCGCTTGCTTCAGAAAATCATGCGAGACTTCGCTGAACGATTTCTTTTGCACGTCGACGGATGCATTCAAACGAGCCATCGTCGGCGCGTCGAGCTTTGCCGAAAGCGAGTTGAGGATCGGGCCGAGCTTCGGGTTCGCGTCGAGCGTCGCCTTGCGAATCACGGGCGTCAGCGCATAGGAAGGAAAGAAGCCCTTGTCGTCCTTGAGAATGATGAAGTTAAATGCGGGCACGCGGCCGTCGGTCGCGAAAACGAGCGCAATGTCCACCTGACGGTCCTTCAGCGCCTGATACGTGAGACCCGAGTCCATCCGCTTCACTTCGTCCTGCGAAAATTCGAAGCCGTAGAGCTTTTGCAGCGGACGCAGCCCGTCCGGGCGCGCATAGAACTCCGAGTTCGACGCGAAGCTCAGCGTCTTGCCAGACTTGATGGCCTTCGCGAGATCGCTAAGCGTCACGATGCCGAGCTTCTTCGCTTCGTCCTGATTCATCGCGAACGAATAGGTATTGTTAGCGCGAGAAGGGTCGAGCCACACCAGGCCCTTCCCCGCATCCAGTTCCTTTACCTTCTTGTATGTGTCTTCGGGCGAAAGGCGGTCATTGATCTTGTTGTACGTGATCAGCGACGTGCCCGTGTATTCCCAATACACGTCGACCTGTCCATTCTCCTGCGCCGCGCGCAGCACCGCGCTGCCCAGGCCGTCCTTCTTCGTGACGGTGAAGCCCTTCGCCTGCAATAGCTCGGTGGTCATTTCGGCGAGCAGTTGCTGTTCGGTAAAGTTCTTGCCGCCGACCACGATACTGGCCGCCGCACAGCTGACGGCCCAGGAGGATGCAAAAGAGAGAGCGACGAGCGCGCACGCCCGCTTGAAAAAAGTAGTCTTCATGATGTCCTCGAAGAAAACGCGTATGCGTGTGATTGAACTAGCGTTGGGGAGTGACGCCGCGCGACACGAGATGTACCTGCATCTGGCCGATGAGCACGTCGGTGAGAACCGCGAGCGCCGCGGTAGGAATGGCGCCCGCCAGCAGCATCGAAAAATCGTTCATGTCGATGCCGGTAAAGATCAGTTCACCGAGCCCGCCACCGCCCACCAGGAATGCAAGCGGCGCCGTGCCGACGGTGATAGCGAGCGCGGTGCGAATACCCGCGAAGATCACATAAAGCGCGTTGGGCAATTCGACGCGCAACAGAACCTGTCTCGGTGTCATACCCATGCCGGTGGCCGCTTCGATCAGCGAGCGCGGCACGGCGCGCAAGCCTTCGAGCGTGTTCAGCACGATCGGCAGCAAGGTGGCCACCCACAACGCGAAGATCGACGGCCAGCGCCCGATGCCCAGCACGCTCATGGCGAGCGCGAGCAGCGCGAGTTTCGGCACGGCCTGCCCCATGTTAAGCGTCTGCAGCAGCGCCTGACCGACACGCGCGTGTTTGCCCGACTCGCGGCTCAGATAGATGCCGAGCGGCACCGCAACGACGATTGCGAGCCCGCCTGCGATGGCGACCATCGTCATCTGCGTGATGGACTGGTAGACGATATCGCTGCGATATTGCGCAATGGATAGAAGCCAGTTGTCCGCGCGCGCCTGCAGCGGCGCAGCGCAAGCGAACAGGACAGCGCAGCGTGAAAGCAGCGTCTTCATGCGCGGGTCTCCGCAGGCAGACGCAACATGTCGACGATGTGCGCCTGATTCACGTAACCGACGAAGCGGCCCTCGTCGTCGACAGTAGCCAGCCAGGATTGCCCCAGTGCGAACATCGACGAAATCACGCTGCGCAAGTCGTCGCTATGACGCGCAACGCCTTGCACCGGTCTCGCGTGCGCCGCCGTGAGCGTGCCGTCGATCGCACGGAGTTCCGCAGCGCTGAGATAGCCTTGCGGTTTGCCCGCGGCATCGAGCAACACGATCTGCTCGACGCCGTGCAGTTCGAGCAACGCCCGCGCGCGGTCGCTGCTGTCGCCCACGCGGGCGGCGCAGTCGCAGGCCGACAAAGCGTCTTTGGCACGCACGAGGCGCAGCCGCTTCAATGCGCGGTCCGCGCCGACAAAGCCGGCGATGAACGGGCTCGCGGGCCTTGCGAGAATCGTGTCGGGCGTGTCGAACTGTTCCAGCCTGCCTCCACGAAAGATGGCGATGCGGTCGGCCATCTTCACCGCTTCGTCAATGTCGTGGCTGACGAACATGATCGTCTTCTTCACCTGCTGCTGGATGCGCAGGAACTCGTCCTGGATCAACTCGCGATTGATCGGGTCGATTGCGCCAAACGGTTCGTCCATCAGCATGACGGGCGGATCGGTGGCGAGCGCGCGCGCTACGCCGACGCGCTGTTGCTGGCCGCCCGAAAGGTCTTTCGGATAGCGCGACAGATAGATCGACGGATCGAGCGCCACGATCTCCAGCAACTCGGCCGCGCGGCGCTTTGCCTTCGCTTTGTCCCAGCCGAGCAGACGCGGCACCACGCTGATGTTCTCCTCGACCGTCATGTTGGGGAACAACCCGATCTGCTGGATCACGTAGCCGATCTGGCGGCGCAATTCGACCACTTCGAACTCGTCGGTATCGCGGCCGTCGATAAAAATCTTGCCCGAACTCGGCTGGATCAGACGGTTGATCATCTTCAACGTGGTCGTCTTGCCGCAGCCTGACGGGCCGAGCAATACGCAGATTTCGCCCGCGCCGACTTCCATGTCGATGCCGTCGACCACCGGGGCGCTCGCGCCTTCATAGCGCTTCGAGATGCTGGAGAGCTTGATCATGGTTATTGCGCGTGATGAGGAGATTTACGGAACGACGCCCACGCGCCGAGACGCAATGCGAGTCTGCCGGTCCGCGACGGACTGCGAAGGCCCTTCGGCGTCAGCAGACGTTGCACCCAGCCGAGGCCGTAGTCGGCGGCGATGGCAAGAACGCTCACGAGAATCGCGCCGGCAATCAGCTGACGCGGGTCCGATTGGGAAATGCCGCGGCTGATCAGCTTGCCGAGCCCGCCCGCGCCGATATAAGCGGCGACGGCGGCAATGCCGACATTGATCACCACGGCCATGCGCACGCCCGCCATGATGATGGGCAGCGCAATGGGAATCTCGACTTTCCACAGACGCTGGCGCGTAGTCATGCCGATGCCGCGCGCCGCTTCGCGCAGCGCAGGGTCGATGTTGGTGATCGCCGTGTACGTGTTGCGCACAATCGGCAGTTGCGAATAGAGAAAGAGCGCGATGACCGTCGGCAGAAAGCCGATGCCCTGGCCGATCACCGACAGGACCGGGATCATCAAACCGAACAGCGCGACGGACGGAATGGTCATCAGGATCGCCGCGAGGTACAACACGATCTTCGCGGCGCGTGCATTGGCCGTAATCACGATGCCGAGCGGCACGCCCGTGACAATGGCGAGGCCGACACCGACGCCGACGATCTCTATGTGCTCGACGGTGAGCCTGATGATCGATGCAAGGTTATCGAGCATGAAAGCAAGGGTTTCCACGTTGTCTCCCGTTCCGGCGTTGACGGCCTGTTGCAGGCGTGTGTCGGTGTGCTTCGCTATGCGGCAAAGATATCCGGACAAAACTCGGAACCCTTCATCTGCATTCGACGTCGTTTGTCACGAATGCGACATCGCAATTTTGCTGCGGGGCATTTTCCTTGCGGGGCTTGCGTCCAGCGGCGCGCCGATAGGGTTAATCCTGATCCTCGAAGCGACAGGTCGCCGCCGTGACAGAATCCTGGAACTGGGGAAGGTGCGCGACGAGGGTGTACCCGGCGAAGGCACGCCGCGCGACGCTTCACTGTGCGACGCTTCACACGCGTCGCCTGTCAGCACACAGAGCTTGCGTTATCGCGCTTGCCGACGCCAAACGCTGCGTATCGTCAGCGTGGCGAGCGCCCCTGTGACGAGCGCCGTGAACAGATAGAGGCCAGCCGGACCCGCTGCGGCCATCGTCGCGGAGGCGAGTGTGGGCCCGGCACTCGCGCCCACCGAGAAGATCAGCAGCAGACCGGCGCTAACTGCGATGCGTTGATTGGCGGGGATGCAGTCGTTTACGTACGATGTGACGACGCCGTACATCGAGAAGGCCACCGCCACGTACAGATAGCCGAAGCCCCGGATCAAGCCGTCATCGCGTAGAAGGAACAGCAGCACGCTCAGCGATCCCGCGGCGACAGCGAGACACAGCAGCACCTTGCGCCGGTCGAACCGGTCGGCGAACCGCGCGACAGGCCATTGCGGCACGAGCGCGGCGAGCAGCGCGAAGCCCATGAAGTGCGACACGTCCGGCACCGCATAGCCGACGCGCCGCATGAACACCGGCTGCATCGTATAAAACGCGCTATTGAGCGCGCCAGCCGAGAGGCACGCGACCACGCCGAGCGGCGCCCACCGATAAATGGTCTGTAGGCCGGAGACGCCGCGCGCGAGACGCGAGCCGTATGCCGCAGAGGAAGCGTCGGGCGTGCCGGCGATTGCAGGCGCAGTGCCTGCCAGGGCGACCGGGATCAAAGACGCTGTGAACAAGGCGGCGACAGCGCTGAAGAGCTCGAAGCTGCCCGGATCCGCGAGCCCAATGAGGAACTGCCCGGTGCCGACACCGAGATAATTGGTGATCAGATAGGTCGAGAATACGCGGCCCCGCTGAGCGTTGCTCGCGACCTGATGCAACCAGCTTTCGACGACCGTGAAGATGCCGACAAGACAGAAGCCCGTGACAAACCGCAGACCGGCCCACATCGCGGCCGCGTCCCACACCGCGTAGCCGAGAGCGCAGCATGCCGAGGCCGCAGCGAATGTGACGAACGCGCGGTGATGACCGACGCGTGTGATGAGCGCGCCGCCATATACAGCGCCCAGCAGGAAGCCGATGTAATACGCCGACTGCACGACACCGACCACAATCGACGGCGCCTGCTGCTGGATGAGGCGCAGCGAGATCAGCGTGCCGAGCAGGCCGTTGCCGGTGATGAGAATCGCGTAGGCCAGCAGCAGGACCGCGGTCGAGCGCAAGCTGCCGACGACCGGCGCGGGCTCCAGAAAAGGCGCGGCGGGCGCGGCAGGCGCGGCGCCGGGAATCTGCTGACCCGGCTGGGTAGCCGCGTTGNCCGAAGCACCGTTTTGCCACCGGTCGGCAAGCGGTTGCGCGTCCGATAAAAAGGACGCGCCTGTCGGCTGACGGGCCGCCGGTTCGCGTGCCTGTTTCATTCGGGCTGAGTCTCGTTCGTCGTGTGCGGCACGGTTGTAGCGACGTGGCGGGGTTCCTTCTTTCGAATGTAGCGGTCCGCCGCCTCGCCCGCATGCCGCGAACGCGACGTCCGCTAGCAGCAAAACGACATTCTGCTGCGCTACGGGCCGGCCGCGGCGCGGTCGCTCGATTCCGCAGTACAGCCAGGCCCGCGGCTTCGAGTCTTCGTGCGGTGCGCGGGCGGGCGGGCGGGCGGGCGGGCGACAGAGTACGTGCAGATCGCGCAGAGCAACCCGTCGTTCACGCGTGACATCGCAAGAACGGCTCTCAAGCCGGACTCCGCGCTCAGGCGTTGACGCCGCGCTCATTGGCGAGCCATGCTCGCCATCCGCCGAATTCGGAGATATCGGTCCCCGACTGAACGCCATACGGTTCGCACAGGAAACCGGTCACCCACACGCCATCCGATAGTTCGATCTTGCCGAGAGCCAGCGGCGATGGCACCGTCGCGATGAACGAGCCAAACTCCGAGGCGGGCATCTTCCAGACTTCGACCTCGACCTTGACGCCGCCATTGTCAACTCTCCAGAGCCCCGGACGCCGAGTGCCATCCTGCGACGCTGGCAACGCTGCAAGGCGATAATGCGGCGCGGTCTGCGTGGACTGAAGCAAAACCGCGCCGCGAGAAAGCATGTCCCTATTCAGCGGCAAGCCTTGCATGTGCGCGCCGCAAACCGCGACGAGCATTCGATCGTTTGTCGCCGGACGTCGCTCGGACGGCGCTATCCTGTTTCCTCCAACGCATTCGATGCCGCTTGTCCGTTGCAAAAGGTCCGCAATGCCCAACAGATACTGGTCGGTAAAAGCGCGTCCGAAAACGGTCACACCCCACGGAAGGCCATTCTTCATGAATGCTGTCGGCGTGGCGACGGCCGCGTAGTCCAACAGGTTCATAAAGTTCGTGTAGTAGCCGAGCAATGAGTTCGGCCCGATCGGATCTCGCTCCAGTTCAGCGAGCGTCACCGGGCGCGGATACGTCGGTGTCAGGACGCAGTCCAATGTCTCGATCAATGCATCGCAACGAGCTTTCAATGCCTGAAGGCGATATTGGGCCTGGAACAATTCGACGGCGGTTGCGCCCGGCGCCTTCGCCAGCACGTCGCGAATCACTGGAAGCACAGCGTCCGGCCTCGCCGACATCAACTCGCCCGCCACGCTGTAACGCTCCGCAACCCACGGACCCTGATAGAGAAGATTCGCTGCTTCAACAAACGGCGCAAAGTCGATCTCGACAGCCTCGCCCCCTGCTGCTTCAAGCATCGCGCGAGCCTTGGCGAATAGCGCCGGACTCTCCTCGCATCCCGCAAACTCCAGTTGCAAAGGAACACCGAATCGAAACGCAGTCGGCGTGCCAAAGGCCCGCGCTGAATTCCATTGCGGATTCCTGCGACTGTATGCGTCGCGAGGATCGGTCAGCGCAGTCAGCGAGAGAAGCGCGCTCGCTTCTTCCGCTGTGGCCGTGAAGAACGTCACGCAATCGAGGGTGCGGCAAGCGGGCACTATGCCCGCCGTCGACAAAATACCTTTAGTCGGTTTGAGTCCGACGAGATTGTTCAGTCCGGCAGGCACGCGGCCGGAACCCGCCGTGTCGGTGCCAAGCGCAAAACTGGCGACACCGAGCGCAACAGCCAGCGACGAACCAGCGCTGGAACCGCCCGATGGATAGGCCGGATGCACGCTGTTGCGGCACTTTCCATAAGGCGAGCGAGTGCCGTTAAGACCGGTGGCGAACTGATCGAGATTGGTCTTTCCGAGCGGGATGGCGCCGAGCGCAATCAGTTGCTCAACCAGCGTCGCCGACTCAGAGGGCGTGTACGTGAAAGCCGGGCACGCAGCCGTGGTCTGGATACCGGCGAGGTCAATGTTGTCCTTGATAGCGAATGGAATGCCGTAAAGCGGCAGGTTCTCAATGTTCTGCCGATCGAGCCAATCGAGGTATGGCGCGACTTCTTCCTCGCTCAGAAGATGAATGAAGAGGTTGAACTCGGCATTCAGGTCCGCGGCTTTCCGAAGAAGTTCATTCACGAGAGTACGAGGCGCAAGGGTCCCGGCAAGGTATGCATTCCGCAGCGCCGGAAGGCGCAGGTCAAATGACGACATGGCTGTATATCCTCGTATTCAATGACGTTCAATGACTGCGATCCGCTGCCCGGCGCGCACAGGCGAGCCCGGACCCACGTAAATCTCGCCGACGGTTCCAGCGCACGGAGCACACACGGATATTTCCATTTTCATCGACTCGATGATAAGCAGTACGTCGTCTGCGGCAACCACGTCGCCAGTCTTTACCTTCACCTGCCAAAGGCTGCCCGCAATCTCGCTGTCCACTGCAACCTCGCCGTCGTCAAGAGGACTCAGTTGAGCGTCTTGGGCCACGGGCGCCTCGATTGCCTCTTCCGATGTGCCCGCTTCACGCCAGCGCTCACGCTCGGCTTCGAATGCTGCCTGTTGTCGGGACCGGAACTCGTTAATGCCAGCAGATTCGTTCGCAAGGAACGCCTGATAGTCCGGCAGAGAAAGCTCCGATTCCTCTATCCGCAACGGGTAGCGTCCGAGCGGAAAGTCAGCGCGAATGCGCAGCAGTTCTTCGGGCGAGACTTCGTAGAAGCGGATCTGATCAAAGAAGCGAAGTAAGTAGTGCTGCCCGGCGAAGTCCGCGACCTTGCGGTAGCGATTCCACATCTGCAGCGTGCGGCCCACGAATTGATAGCCCCCCGGCCCTTCCATTCCGTACACACAGAGATACGCGCCGCCGATGCCCACCGAATTCTCCGCAGTCCAGGTCCGCGCCGGGTTGTACTTGGTAGTCACCAGACGGTGACGCGGATCGAGCGGCGTCGCAACCGGTGCGCCCAGGTACACGTCGCCTAGCCCCATCACGAGATAGTTCGCGTCGAAGACGATGCGCTTGACCGCGTCGATAGACTCGAGGTCGTTGATACGCCGGATGAATTCGAGGTTGCTCGGGCACCACGGCGCGTCTTTGCGGACCGTGGTCATGTACTTTTCAATCGCGAGCTGGCACGCGGGGTCGTCCCATGAAAGAGGGATGTGGACGACGCGTGACGGAACGCGAAGGTCTTTCATCAACAGGACCCGCTCCCAGGCCTTCCCCACGATGTCGAGCAGTTGCGCCAGCGATAAATCCTCGGGCCGATAATGAATCTGAAGCGAACGTATTCCCGGCGTGAGGTCGATCACGCCCGGAAGCGCTTTCGCTTCGAGTGCCTGCATCAGTGCATGCCCGCGAAAACGCGAAACGAGGTCGAGTTCCGGCGGACCAATCTCCAGAAGAAGATGCGTGTCACCCGACAAGCGTGCAACGAGCCTTTCGCCGGCAGAGCCCGAGTCGAGAACAATCGGAGACGTCAGGAACGGGCGTCTCTCGATTGGCGCACGCTGCCGAATCTCAAGGCTCTCCAACTCGCGGTTGCGCTCGCGTGCCGCTTCGCGCGCATGCTCGATTTCTACAGGTACGAAACGAATCTTGTCGCCTGCCTTCAGCTGACCGATGTGCCAGAGGTCGGCTTCGATAATCGTCACCGGACACACAAACCCGCCAAGACTCGGACCGTCTGGCCCGAGAATCACAGGCATGTCGCCGGTGAAATCGACGGCACCCACAGCGTAGGGATTGTCGTGAATGTTCGACGGATGCAGCCCGGCTTCTCCGCCGTCTTCGCGCGCCCACTCCGGCTTCGGCCCAATGAGGCGCACGCCGGTACGACTGGAATTGAAATGTATCTCCCACTCCGTATCGAGGAATCGCTCGATGTAGGCGGCACTGAAGTACTCCGGCGCGCCTTGCGGACCGTAGATCACCCGTATCGTGCGCACGCTCTCCAGCTTCGGTAGATTGACGAGCGCGGCGCCAGCTTGCATATCCTGCAGTGGATAAAGGTGAAGCACGTCGCCCGCGCGAATGGCGCGGCCCCCATGTCCACCAAACTGACCGAGCGTGAAAGTACTGCGGCTGCCCAGATACACCGCAACGTCCAGACCACCGCGCACGCACATATAAGCGCGCGCGCCCGCGCCCCGAATCGTACCGAGCGCCAGCACAGAACCCGCCGGGACAAAGACGCTCGTATTCAGCGGTTGCCTGACGTCGTCCAGCAGCACCGGAATGTCCGCACCGGTAACGGCGATAACGGCGTCGGTGTTGAATCGCAGCGTCGGCCCGCTCATTGTGATTTCGAGAGCAGCCGCCTGCGGCTCGTTGCCGAGCAGGCGATTGCCGAGCCGCATGGCGCGGTCGTCCATCGGACCCGACGGCGGAATGCCTACCGCCCAGAAGCCCTGTCGGCCGGGGAAATCCTGCACCGTGGTCTGAGTGCCGCCACTGACCACTTCAACGGTACTCGCTCGATACTTGAGTCCTTCCAGGCACCGCGTCCAAGGTTCACCCGAAGCAAACGGCCGGTCGTCGAGAATCTGGCGCAAGTAGTCGCGGTTTGTCTCGACGCCGAAGATGCGTGTGTTCTGCAACGCATCGTTCAGCGCATGCCGCGCCTCTTCGCGCGTCGGCGACCACGCGATGATCTTTGCCAGCATCGGATCAAAGTACGGCGGCACCTCGCAACCGGATTCAATCCACGTATCGATACGCAGCGCGCTTCCATCGGCCTTCGGAAAAGCAACCTCGGTTACGAGGCCCGGACTCGGTATGAAATCGCGGCCCGGGTCTTCAGCGTAAAGTCGAGCCTGAATCGCATGGCCTCGCGGTGCAAGACCCGCGGCGAGCTCATTCAGCGGCGCAAGTGTTCCTGCCGCCAATTCGATCATCCAGCGAACAAGGTCGACACCCCAGACCTGTTCGGTCACACCGTGCTCCACCTGCAGTCGCGTGTTCACTTCCAGAAAGTAAAACTGCTGAGCGGCACTGTCGTACACGAATTCGACGGTACCGGCAGAGCGATAATGGACCGCCTTTGCAAGCTTGACCGCCGCGTCGCACAACGCTTCGGCTATACCTTCCGGCAAGCAAGGCGCGGGGGTTTCCTCCAGCACCTTCTGATTGCGCCGCTGCACCGAGCAGTCGCGCACGCCGAGCGCTATCGCGTCTCCCTTTCCGTCGCCGAAAACCTGAACTTCGAGATGCCTCGCCCTTTCGATGTACTTCTCGATGAACACGCCCGAATCGCTGAAGTTGTTTTCGCCAAGGCGTTTGACAGCGTCGAAATGCGCGCGGAGTTCATCGAGATTCCAACACACCCGCATGCCGATACCGCCACCGCCGGCAGTACTTTTCAACATCACCGGATAGCCAATGGCTTTGGCTGCCTTGAGTGCTGCCGGCAAGTCTTCCAGCAAGCCGGTGCCGTTAAGCATCGGCACGCCCTCACTGCCGGCGATTTCGCGAGCCGTATGTTTCAGACCGAACGCTCGCAACTGCGCGGGCGTCGGGCCGATGAAGGCGATACCCGCTGCTTCGCATGCCTCGCCGAAAGCCGCGTTCTCCGACAGAAACCCATACCCTGGATGAATCGCCTGCACGCCTTCGCGGCGCGCAATTGCCAGGATCTTCGTCGAGTCGAGGTACGTCATCGCTGCTGGGCCGTCTCCCAGTTCATGCGCAATAGGCGCTTCGCTTACGTGACGGCTCCCTCTGTCTGCTTCCGAGAAAATGGAGACTCCGGTGACATCGAGCTCGCGCAACGTTCTGAGGATACGGCAAGCGATTGCACCGCGATTGGCGATGAGGATCTTCTCAAACATGGGAGGAACCCAGACTCAAAGGCGGGCCGTCCCGCCGTGGGAATTTGCAGCCGCGGTCGTCCACGGCCGAAGTCGCGTCAGCGATTTGCGAGATTCAACTGTTCGCGCGTGCAGGTCGTGCAGCGTCCCGAGCGGACGAGCAGGAGCAAGTACACCCAATTGCGAATACGCTTCAGTCCCATATCAGCAGCTCCGCAGGCGTGGGGTTGTAGGCATTACACGGGTTATTCAACTGCGGGCAATTGGAAATCAGAACGATGACGTCCATCTCCGCGCGCAGTTCGACATACTTGCCCGGCGCAGAAATGCCGTCTTCAAAGGTAAGGCCGCCTTCGGCAGTCACCGGCACGTTCATGAAGAAGTTGATGTTCGCGCCGACGTCCTGTTTAGAGAGGCGACCGTCATGAGCGCAGGCACGCAGGAAGTTGTCGCGACAGCTGTGCATGTAACGCTTTTCGAGCGCATAACGAACGGTGTTGCTCTCCTGCGCGCAGGCACCGCCGAGGGTATCGTGGCGACCGCAGGTGTCCGCAACGATGGTCAACATCGCGTTGCCGCGATTCGAATACAGAACGGAACCGGCTGTCAGATACAGGCTTTTCTGACGACGCAGCGTACGCTGGGGATCGAAACGCTCATGAGGGTCGGCGAGACTATAGAACAGTGTGTCCACCGCCTGATTGCCCTCGATATCGACAATGCGCAATGTGCGCCCTGCCTTTACCTCGTGAAGCCAGGGTTCGCCAGCCGCGACGGTCTGGCGGAAAGCCGCCGTTTCTGGCCTTTTGTCACTGACAACAAGTGTGCTGGTCATGAGTAGTCCTCCGCTCACAGGAAGAATCGTTCGGTATTGATAAAGCCGCGCACGTTCTCATCGCATGCGGTGCGACATACTTCGGCCACGCCCGGGTCTGCCTCGCTCAATTCGAGCTTCACAGGCTTCGGCGAATATTCAGGGCTAGGGTCGAGCGGATGCTGGATCGCAGTGAGCACGACCAGCGTGTTCATCGGCGCATACAACTCGATGTAGTCGCCGGCCTTCGAGTTGCCCTTCACGAAGCTGAGTGTTCCCGCGTCGCTAACGTCGACACGACTGAAGAGGTTCAGCGTCATCAGCAAGTCGGAGATGGTGAGCCCCCACTTGCTCATCTCGACGAGCAGGTTGTCGGTACCGTTGCGATAGAAAGAGTTGCGCAATTCCTGGTAGCGGCCACTGCCGTATTGCTCGAAGACTTCGTCAGCGTTCGATACCCCGCCGATGCTGTCGTGCCAGCCGCAGGTGTCCGCCACGATCGCAGCGAGAACGCGGCCCATGTCCGAATACAGGCAGTGGCCGGTCGTCAGTTTCGCGGTGTGCTGGCACTTCAGCGAATCAGGCAGGTTGAGACGTTCGCTCTTTTCCGTTGCATTGACCATCATGACGCTGACGTTAGCGCCACCGCGCAAATCGGTCACGCGAAGCGACTGTCCGCGCTTGACGATGAGCGACGTATGACCGCCGCCAGGGACGGTTTCTTCAAGTAGCAGATTCATATCCGGGTTCCCTTCAGTCCGATATTGCTTCGACACTCGACGCGCCCTGCACCGCCGCTTGAGCCAGATGGACTGCGGATACGGATTCGCGGCTACGGTCGAGCGGAATGTTGTAGGTAATGCGCGCACCGTAGGCCCCGGGCGCTTGCGGGTCCACCCGCACCTTGTCGAAGACGAGCACGCGACTACCCAAGGTGAAACCTTCCTTCAGGTCATGCGTGACCATAAAGATGGTGAGCTTCGATTCGCGCCACAGGTCAGACAGCAACTCGTGCATGTCTTGACGAATGCCGGGATCGAGCGCGCCGAACGGCTCGTCGAGCAGCAGGACGCGAGGCTTCATCATCAGCGCCTGAGCGATTGCAAGGCGTTGCTGCATACCACCGGAGAGTTGCTGCGGATACTTGTTCGCGGCGGCGCCAAGACCCACGCGTTCGAGCATCGCAGTAGCCTCGTCGCGCGCGCGACGTCGCTGGGCACCGAACAGCCGACCCGTAAACTTCGCTCGTGGAAGCTCCAGTCCAAGCATCACGTTGCGCAGCACAGTCAGATGGTCGAACACGGAGTATCGTTGAAAGACCACGCCGCGATGCGCGTCCGGCTCTCCCGGCAAAGGCTGGCCGTCCAGCAGAATCTCGCCGCGCGTCGCTCGCTCCTGCCCCAGCAGAAGTCGCAGAAATGTTGATTTACCGCATCCAGACGCGCCGACCATCGAACAGAACTCGCCCTCCTTGACGGTCAGATTCAAGCGCTCGAGGACAACCTGGTCGCCATACTCCTTCCATACGTTGCGGACCTCGATCATCGCGCGCCTCCGCCGTACCATGGGAAGGACCACTGCGTGATGCGGCGAAGCAGTTCGTCCGTGAGCCAGGCAAGCAGCGTAATCCACGCGACGTACGGCAGAATCAGGTCCATCGACAGATAGCGGCGCACGAGAAAAATGCGGTAGCCCAAACCATCGGTTGAAGCGATCGCCTCCGCTGCGATGAGAAAAAGCCACGCAGACCCGAGCGAAAGACGCATCGCCGAAAGCAATCGCGGCAACAGTTGTGGCAGCACCAGCCGCAAGATCAAAGTCCAACTGGTGGCTCCCAGCGTCTGAGCCTTGACCCACAGTTCCGTGGGAATTTCTCTCGCTCGAGCATGCAAGTCCCGAACGATCATGGGCGTAATGCCGATGACGATGAGCACCACCTTCGACAATTCATCGAGTCCAAACACGATGAAAAGAATCGGCAGGACCGCGAGCGGCGGCACCATCGAGATCACGGTGACGAATGGCGTGAGCGTTGCACTGACCACCGGAACAGAGCCGGTCGCTACGGCCACCACAAGAGCAATCACCGCGCTCACGAGAAGGCCGATTCCGAGTCGTCTCAAGCTCGACAGCGTGTCGGCCCACAACAGGAACTCACCTGTGCGCATGTCCTCGGTGAATGCGACCGCCTTCACGGCATCGCTCATTTGCGCCGCGCTCGGCAGCAGTTTGTCATCAGGGTTGAGCTTGAGGCGCTCGGCGGACCCCATAAAATAAACAGCCAACAGCACGACGAACGGCAGCAGAAGTAGCATCAGGCCGCCGATTCGGCTCGGATGTCGATTGATGAGTCTCATGGTGACCGCCTGTTTAAGCCGGGAATGTCCGTGTCAAAGCTTGCCCGCGGCAGCCATCTCGACGTAGGTCGGGTCAAAACGGAGCTTGACGTTGTTCTTGTTGCCAACCACGACGTTCTTGTCGAACGCCATGCCCACGGCGTCCGCGCTGCGGGCGTCCTGTCCGAGCAGACCGTGGTCGAAGGAGAACTTTGCGACGCGCGACATGATCTTCGGCATGTCGGGGCTCGTGACGAAGTCGAGTGCGGCCTTCGGCGTGTAGAAAAGCGCCGTTGTCGAAAGCTGACCTCTGAAGTTTGCGAGGTCGGTGCCGGAGGCCTTCGCCATCGCAGTCAAAGCGGAGGTGCTTTCTGCAGAATTGCTGTGCATCAACGCGACCATTTCGAACCAGGCGCCCGTCAGCGCTTTGCCGAGCGCCGGATTCGCCTGCAGCGTCTTCGTGTTGACGACCATCATGTCCATGATTTCGCCTGGAATCTTGCTCGAATCGAAGACCTCGGTGACGTTCGGCTGCGCTTTCAGGTCGGCGAGCATCGGATTCCACGTGACCGCGTTGTGAACGGCAGGCGTCGCAAAGGCACCTGAAATGTCGGCGTCGGATGTGTTCACCACCTTGAGGTCGCGCTCGCTCATGTGCGCGCTTTCCAATGCGCGCGCGAGCAGGTAATGAGACACGGAGAACTGCACGAGGTTGACCTGCTGACCTTTCAGATCGGCGATCTGTTTGCCCTTGCCCTTGATGAGCACGCCGTCGTTGCCGTTGGAGTAGTCGCTGACAATCAACGCCGTCGAATCGACACCGCCCGAGGCAGGAATGGTGAGCGCGTCCATATTGGTCATCGCACAGCCGTCGAACTTGCCGGCTGTGTACTGATTGATGGACTCAACGTAGTCGTTCAACTGCACGACATCGATGTTGATGCCGTACTTCCTGGCCCACTTGGAGACGATGCCTTGAGTTTTTGCCTGGCCCCACGGCATCCAGCCCGCGTAGATGGTCCAGCAAACCTTGAAGTCGTTGCGACCCGCGGCGAACGCGGCACTGGAGGCGAATGTGGCGAGGGAGATGGCGGCAATGCAGAGACAGCGAACGAGCTTGCGCATGAGGTTGACCTCGGAGGGGACGGTTAGCGGCGGCAGGGAGCAGCGCAAACATCGCGTTCTCTCCCGGGCTTTTATCCCGCCGTGTAACCTCGCCTGAGGTCGACAGCTCTCGGACCAGCGCCTGCGAGAAGCAGGCCGGAACCCTAGCCGTCCATTTCCAGATTGTCTGATGAACCGGATGATGCGCCGGCTCCTTGCCCACTCTCTTAAGCGGGAAGCGTGCCAACGAAGAAATTGGCCTTTGGGGCGTTTCAGACGTCTTTTGTGCCCGCGCTCGGTGATGGCCTGCACTGCGATGCGTCAACGCGCACCCTTTTCGGGCGTGGAGCCCAGATCCGGTTCGGCCACAGGGAATGGATGCTAAATGGTCTTGACCGGCCGTTAAGGAGAACCGTCAAGATTCGGATGCCGTGGCATGTAACGATGCTCGGTGCAATTTCAGGCAGCACCCGACAGGACGGGTGTGGAGAGCGCACAGCATGAACACCTCACCGCCAGAGTGCGACACCCGCCTGCAACTATCCTTGCCATAATAATCGCCCCACCCCAACCCCGCCCCCGTCTACGGAGACATCATGAGTCACCCAGCAGCGCAGCCCTCCCCGCCCCCAGTTCGTCGCGTCGCGTTTCTCGGCCTCGGCGTGATGGGTTATCCGATGGCCGGCCATCTCATGAAAGCCGGCCTCGAAGTGACGGTGTACAACCGCACCACGTCGAAAGCGGAACAATGGGCGTCCGAGTACGGCGGCCGGATGGCGCGCACCCCGCGAGAAGCCGCTGACGGTGCCGATGTGGTGCTCGCGTGCGTCGGCAACGACGACGATCTGCGCAGCATCACTCTCGGCGACGAGAGCGCATTCGCCGGTATGGCACCGGGCACCGTGTTTGTCGACCACACGACGGCGTCGGCCAACGTCGCGCGTGAACTCGCGGATATCGCGGCACAGCAAGGCCTGCATTTCATCGATGCGCCGGTTTCAGGCGGCGAGTCCGGCGCGCAGAACGGCAAGCTAACGATCATGTGCGGCGGCGAGCCGTCGGTCTTCGAGCGAACGTCTTCGATACTTGAGCACTATGCGGCGGCCGTCACACTGATTGGCCCTGTCGGCGCAGGGCAACTGGCGAAGATGGTCAACCAGATCTGCATCGCCGGAATGGTGCAGGGATTGTCGGAGGCAATTAACTTCGGTCAGCTCGCGGGCCTCGACATGGAGCGAGTGCTGCAAGTGATCAGCAAGGGTGCAGCGGCAAGCTGGCAGATGGATAACCGCGGCAAAACCATGATCGACGGCAAGTTCGATTATGGCTTTGCAGTTGACTGGATGCGCAAGGACCTTGGCTTCTGCCTGGAGGAGGCGAGGCGTAACGGAGCATCCCTGCCGGTGACCGCGCTTGTCGATCAGTTCTACGCCGAGGTTCAGGCCCTGGGCGGCAGCCGCTTCGATACATCGAGTCTGATCATGCGCTTACGCGCGCTTAAGCCGGGCAGCTGAGATCGGCCAGCGCGCGTGCATCCGGCGCACTTCACTTGCGCCATCGCAACGGGCGGCGCAAGTGATGACGCTCCAGCCGCACCGCCGCTCCTGCGGGCAGGAACGCAGGCATGCTGTCGATCTGCACGCCGGCTTCGCGCTTGCGTTCCTCGTCGGCCTCGACCGTCTTGCTGGTATCGATGAAAAGTGCCGCCACGACACCGATCGCGAGCAGACCCGCTGAGATATTGAACGGGACGTTGTAGCTGCCGCTCTTCTCAATCAGATAACCGAATACCACCGGGGACACCATGCCCGCCACGCCGAAACCTGTGTTCATCATGCCGCCGGCCGTGCCCGCATACTTGCCGGCAATGTCGAGCGGCAAGGTCCACAGCACAGGATTGGTGATTTCGAGGAAGAAGAACGATGCAGACAGCAACAGCACGGCGGTGAGCGGATTGGACGCGGATACCATCGGCAGCAGAAACGCCAGCGAGCCGCCCATGCCGACCACCAGCACCGCGCAGCGCGCGAACCGCAATCGCCCGGTAACCTTGTAGATCTTGTCGGATACGACGCCGCCAAGCGTGTCGCCGATCACACCTGCAAGCAACGGCAACGCCGTGAACAATGCAAGCTGTTTGAGATCGAATCCGCGTGACTCCCTGAGGTACGACGGCAGCCAGGTCAAATAGACCCACAGCAACCATCCATAACAGAAGTCGACGAACGTGACGAGCCACATCCGGCGGATTAGCTTGCGCCACGGAGTGGCCGCGTGCTTTGCGCGGTCGCAGTCGCCCGTACGGTAGCCGATTTCCGCTGTTTCCTCGGGCGTGATGCGCCGGTTCTGTTCCGGCGAGTTCGTGAACACGAAGAGGTAAAGCACCGTCCACGCGAGACTCGCGACGCCGAGCAGGATAAATGCGTCGCGCCAGCCTCCCGTGGCCACCACCGCCAGAACAAGCGGCGGCGTGACCGCACCGCCCAGGCGCGCAAAGCTATGTGTAATGCCTTGCGCAAAGCCACGTTCGCCGACCGGCATCCAGTAGGTAAACGCACGCGTGGCGGTCGGAAACGCGCCGCCTTCGCCGATGCCGAGCGCGAAGCGCAGCAGCACGAGAGTCGTGACGCTGCCGGCAAAACCCGTGGCGAACGTGGCAGCGCCCCATATCAGCGAAAGCACCGTAAGCACTACTTTCGGCCCGTACTTGTCGGCGAGCCAGCCGCCGACAATCTGCATCGCGGCATACGGATAAGCGAATGCCGAGAACACCAGCCCAAGCTGGACCGTCGTGAGGCCCATTTCATGGCGAATCAACGGACCCGCCACTGCGATATTCACGCGATCGATGTACGAAATGAAGTACATCAGGCACATGACCGCGAGGATGATATGGCGTGTTTTGACACGCCGGATACGCGTCTCCATACTGTCTCCTATCTCTCTTATGTGTGTCCAGGTCGTCCGTGATCCGCCGATGCATGTGACGGATCACGACTACCAACGTGTACCTGCTGGCTCAACCGTCTGACGTCGGCGCTATCTCAGGTGGGCACCAGCTTGAGCCGCTGAACCTTGCCCGACGGCCCACGCGGAAGTTCATCGACAAAACGGAATTCCTTCGGCGTCTTGTAGCGGCCGAGTTCGCGCAGGCAGTGCTCGCGCAAATCCGCCGGATCTGGCGCGGGCTGCCCTTCTCTTAGGCGCGGCACCACAAAGGCGACGATGTCCTGTCCATAAGCCGGATCGGGCATGCCGACCGCTGCCGCATCCTGTACATCGGGATGCCTGAGCAACGCTTCGTCTATCTCGCGCGGCGCGATGTTTTCGCCGCCCTTGATGATCAGCTCCTTCGCGCGGCCGTTGATGTAGAAGTAGCCGTCGTCGTCGCGGTAGCCGAGGTCGCCGGTGCGCAGCCAGCCATCGGCGGTGAAGGCCGCCGAGGTTTCTTCCGGTTGTTTGTAATAGCCGCCCATCACCTGTTCCCCGCGCAAGACGAGTTCGCCGCATTCGTTGGGCGCGCACTCGCGGCCATTGCGATCGATCACTTTCGCCTCGCCACCCGAAGGCAGTCCGATGCTGCCGATGCGCCGGCGCTCGGAATCATACGGATTGCTGAATACTGGCGCGGCCGTTTCAGTCATACCCATAGTCTCGATCACGCCGATACCGAAACGCGCCTCGAAGGCACGATGGTGATCGACAGGCAGCGCCGCCGATGCGCTGCGGCAGAACTTCAGCGCCGACAGATCGAAGGTGCAGGGTTCGTCGGCGTTGAGCAGATAGGCGACGATCGTCGGGACTACATTGATCCAGGTGCATGCATGACGCGCGACGTCACGCCAGAACGTGCGGGCGGAAAAGCGCGATGTGATCACCACCGAACCGCCGTGAAAGAGCGGCGCGAGCAGGGTCACGACCAGGCCGTTGATGTGATAAAGCGGTAGCGAAGCTAGCACGCGGTCATCAGCGTTCAGCCGGTGTTCGCCGGTGATGTTGCGCGCGTTCGCCAGCAGGTTGCGATGCGTCAGCATGACGCCTTTGGGCGTGCCTGTCGTGCCCGAGGTGTACATCAGCAGAGCCACGTCTTCGGCATCCGAACCGTATATCGGGTTCTCTTCTGCAACGCGCTGCGTGGAAGCGGGGGCTGCTTCGAGGGCCGACGCAGACCGCGCCGCGCCGCGCGGCGGCACCGTTTCCGCCCAAGCCGGCTCGCAGCGCGCTAGTTCCGGCGGTGCGATAGCGTCCGGTTCTGTTTGAATCAACGCGATCTCGCGGCTCAGGCCGTCTACCCGCAAATCGGCCACGGCCGCTTCGATCGCGTCGTGCGTGTCGCGTGCGACGAAAATCATCCGCGTATCCGAATGCTCGACGATATAACGCACTTGCGACGCCTGGCACAACAGATTGAGCGGGTTCGCAATCAGCCCGCTGTACATCGCGGCGAGCAACAGACGCGCGGTCTGAATGCCGTTGCCCATGAACACCGACACGACATCGCCGCGCTGCAAGCCGGCCTCCCCGAAGCGCGTTGCCAGCATGCGGCAGTCATCGCGCAGTTCACGAAACGTCAGTACCTTTTCATGCCGCCCGTCCAGTTGCATTCCTTCTTCGTCGAGCGCGGTCAGCAGAAAGGGCTTATCCGCGTACTGCGCGGCGCGCTCGTCAATGAGCGCACGAATCGTTGCAGGCGTTTTCATTGGCCGAACCTTTTGAAGAAGTCCCCGAGCAGTTCGTCCACTTCCGGTACGCGCTCTTCAATCGGATAGGCAATCCGCGTGATGTTCAGGTAATGGCGAAACCCAAGGTTGTCCGAGAAATTGTTGCGGCCCCACGTGCCGCAGCCCATTGAAAGCGAGAATGGCAGACCGTTATCGAAATTGCCGCCGGTAGCCAGGCAGTGCGCCTGATTCACAATGACGCGCGCGACCGGCAGCGTGACGCCGAGTCGAACCGCCTGGCCCGCGTCGCCGGAATGCAGCCCGACGGAATGTCCTGCGCCCATATATTCGTAGATGTCGCGCACCACGCCGGCCGCCGCGTCGAAATCGGCCGCGCGATACACGGCGAGAACCGGCGCGAGTTTCTCGCCGGAGAAGGGATAGTCGGCGCCAGCACCGCTTTCCTCCACCATCAGAAAGGCGGGGCGGCGCGCGGCGACCTCCTCCAGGCCCGCGACCCGCGCGATCACTTCAGCCGACTTCGCGGTGCACTGTTCGGAAAGCTTGCCGTCGACCCACATCGCTGCCTGCAAACGGGCTTTCTGGGCGGCGTCGAGCAGCACGCCGCCGCATGCGGCCAGTTCGGACAACATCGGCTGATATACCGCGTCTTCGATCACGAGGCTATTTTCGGAAGAACAGCTCGTCGCGTTATCGAACGTTTTCGAGTGAAGAATCTTGCGCGCCGAATCCCGCAGATCGGCGGATGCGGTGACGATCGATGCAACGTTGCCCGCGCCCACGCCGAAGGCGGGCGTCCCGCTTGCATAGGCCATGCGCACGTTCGCCTGCGAGCCGGTCGCAACCACCAGATCGCAATGCCGCATCAGGGCCGCGGTCGCCGGCTTGCTGATCGGCGCGGGCAGCATCTGGACGAGGTCCGGATGAATGCCGGCCTTGTCGAATTGCTCGTGGATGAACTCGAGCAGCAGCGCGCAAGACGAATACCCTTTCGGCGACGGTGCGACAATTACCGCATTGCCGCATTTGAGCGCATTGATGATCTTGTTGGCCGGCGTCGCCGCGGGATTGGTGGACGGCGTGACCGCCGCGACCACGCCGGCCGCGCGCGCAATTTCGACAATGCCGCGCGCCTTGTCCCCGGCGATCACACCCGTAGTTTTCTGGCCGTGCAGATCGCGCAGCAGGCCGAGCGTCTTGCGAAAGTTCTTGCGGTACTTGTCGTCCGCATTGCCGAGGCCCGTGTCGCGCACAGCGAGGTCGGCAAGCTGCCGGTTGCGCCCAGGCTCCATGATGGCCCACGCGGCTGCCGCTGACGCTGTGTCCAGCGCCTGCTGCCCCGCGCTCTCGAATCTGCGCTGCGCGGCGCGGGCGCGCGCAACGAGCGATGCCGCGATGCGCTCCGCTTCGCTGTCCACAGGTGTGTTTCTGAGTTCGACTCCAGTGTCCCTGGCATTCATACGTTCAACTCCGGATGGAAAAGAGTGGCTGCGGTGGTATCAATCTAGCGAGCCGGGTCCAATCCGAAGTCCCGTTTTTTGCGCTATCGCTTATAACGCACTCCATAGCATCGAAACATGCAAAATTCGGTACTTTCCTTAGTCCCGAAAAACGATCAAGTCGATGCAAAATTGATCCTGTGGATACGGATGAATCCGGCGGCCAGGAGAGGGAATGACGACTTCCAATCAGTCGAATGCAGCGGCGGTGCGCGCGTTTAGGGTCCTCGAAATACTTGCCGAAGCCGGCGTCCCAATGTCGATGACGGATCTCGTCAACGCGCTCGGCCTCCCCAAACAGACGGTGCACCGGATCCTCGTGCAATTGATGGACGCATGGCTCGTCACACGCGGCGCGGGCGATCGTTTGTATGAATGTTCGCCGCGCGTGCGCACGCTCGCGGTCAACGTGCTGATGCACGCGGGGCCGGCCGCGGCTCGCCATGTGCTGCTCGAACAGCTGGTGGCGAAAATCGGCGAGACCTGCAATCTGACGATGCTCTCAGGCAACGACGTGGTGTACGTGGACCGCGTCGAAACGGAGTGGCCGCTGCGCATGCATCTTCAGCCGGGCTCGCACGTGCCGCTGCACTGCTCGGCGAGCGGCAAGCTGCTGCTCAGCTTTCTTCCAAAGGAAAGACGTGAGCGGATGATCGAAACGCTGCCGCTACGCGGCTATTCCGAGCGAACCATCACCGACCGGGACGCGTTGCGCAAGGAACTGACGACCACACGTCGCCGATTGCTCGCGATCAACAATCAGGAGCACTTGCAAGGGCTGATCGCCATTGCCGTGCCCGTCATACTCGATCGTAACCGGGCGTGCGCGGCGATTGCCGTTCAGGCACCCGTCGGCCGCGTCACGCTGGACGATCTGCTCACCTTCCTGCCGGACTTGCGCCACGCCGCGGAGGAGACCGCGAAGACATTCCGGGAGTGAGACAGGTGGACAACGGCCAGGCGGGGCATGCAGCCGTACCAACGCACGCCGTGCGTACGTCGCGACTGGCTGCCCGTAAAACGTTGCCGGTCATCGTGCCTGTACGACTGCCCCGAAAGTCCCCATCCGTCTCTTCTCGATCGCACGCGCCGACCATGCCGACACCAGCGCCGCGAACAGCACATACGCGCAGACCGTCCACGGTTTGCCGCCGTTCATGCGTACCATCACCGTGGCGATGATCGGCGTGAGCCCGCTCGCGAAGATGCCGGAGAACTGGTACACGAACGAAATACCTGTATAGCGAACTTCAGCGTCGAACAGTTCAGCAAAGAGCGCGGCCTCGGGACCGTACACCACGGCGTAGAAAATGCCGAAGGGAATGATGATCGCTAGCCAGATCATCATCGTGTTGGCCGGCTGACTCTCCATCAGCCAGAACGCTGGAAATACCGACGCGCCGCAAATCAGCGAGCCCCAGCGATACACGCGCGCGCGACCGAGCAGATCGGACAGATTGCCAAACAACGGAATAAAGAAACACATGACGGCCGCCGCTATCATCACGCCGAGCAATGCATCGGTACGGCTCATCGAGACATGCTGCGTCAGGTAGCCGATCGAGAACACCGCGAAGACATTGAAGAAAACGCCGTCGATATAACGCGCGCCCATGCCGAGCACCACTGCGCCGCGATAGCGCGTGATCATGTCGACAAACGGTATCTTCACTTCGCGCCGGTTCCTTTTGAGCGCAAGGAACTCGGGGGTTTCCATGACCTTGACGCGAATATAAAGTCCGATCAGGACGAGGCCGAGCGAGGCGCCGAATGCGATCCGCCAGCCCCACGCCAGGAACGCCGTTTCGGGCAGCAGCCGGGAAAGTCCCGCGACCATGCCGGAGGCGAGGCATAGTCCGATCGACAAACCGATCTGCGGCAGGCTGGCATACAGGCCGCGCCGTTGAGGCGGCGCGTATTCGTAGGCCATCAGGACCGCGCCGCCCCACTCTCCGCCCAGCCCGATGCCTTGTAGCACCCGCAGCGATAACAGCAGGATCGGCGCCCAGATGCCAATTTGCGCGTAGGTGGGCACAAAGGCGACACCCGCCGTCGAAACGCCCATGATCACGAGCGTCAGGATCAACGCGGACTTGCGGCCGATCCGATCGCCGAAATGGCCGAACACGATGCCACCCAGCGGCCGCGTGACGAAGCCGACTGCGAAGGTGGTGTAGGCGAGCAGCGTCGACACCAGCGGATCGTTCGCCGGAAAATACAGCTTGTTGAAAACGATGCCGGCCACGACGCCATAAAGAAAGAAGTCATACCATTCGACAGTTGCGCCGATGACGCTGGCGAACGCGACACGACGTACAGCACGGGAATCGATTGCCATAGCAGCTCCTCAATGGACGACCATGCCGCGCTGAGTCCTGAGTTCTAAGTCGTCAAGCAGCGGCCGGACGGTAGACCCCAGTTGTCTCCTCCGGGGCGCCTTATAGACAGCGCTCGCACCGCCCACGAAGGGGTGCCGCGAGCACTGCGTGTTGCGGCTGTCACAGACGGTGGTCCGTGGTCCGCGGTTGTTCGCACTAGACGGCCACTGCGCGCGCAGGCGTCGTCGCCGCGCCTCGATCGGCGCTGCGCGCGTCGTCGAGGATCATGTCCGACGCTCTCTCAGCCACCATGACGATCGGCACATTGGTATTGCCCGACACGAGAGTCGGCATGATCGAGCAATCGACCACGCGCAGACCTCGCGTTCCGTACACGCGCAAGCGTTCGTCGACGACCGCGAGCGGATCGCTGGCCGGCCCCATCTTCGCGGTGCCCGACGGGTGGAAAATTGTCTGTCCGTATTCGCGGCAGAAATGCAGGAGCTCGTCGTCGGTCTGCGCCTCTGCGCCTGGCCGCACTTCACGCTTCATCAGCGCGGCCATCGGCTTCGCGGCGGCGACGCGCCGCGCGAAGCGCAGGCCGGCAATCGCCGTGCGCCGGTCGAGGTCCGTGTCGAGATAGTTGGGCTGGATGGATGGCGCCTCACGCATGTCGGCGGCGCGAATGCGCACCGTCCCACGCGACTCGGGGCGCAGTTGGCAAACGGAGTAGGTGCAACCGGGAAACGCGTGCACGTCGCCGCCAGCGGAATCCGCCGATAAAGTGGAGAAATGAAACTGGATGTCCGGCGTTCTCGACTCGTGCGGCAACGCCCGGCAAAACATGCCGCCCTGGTTGATGCCGACCGCAAGCGGCCCGCTGCGCATCAGCGCCCACTGAAGGCCCATCTTCGCGCGGCCCGTCCAGGAGCGCAGTTGATCGTTTGTCGTGATCGGCTTGCTCACCTCATAGATCAGACGGATTTGCAGATGGTCTTGCAGATTTTCGCCGACGCCCGCGCGATTGGCCACCACCGGAATGCCATACTCCCGTAACAGCGCAGCCGGCCCCACACCGGACAGTTGCAGCAGTTGCGGAGACTGCAACGCGCCTGCTGCCAGAATGACTTCGCGATTCGCGCGCACTTCCCGCAGCGCGCCATGTTGCCGGTATTGCACGCCACTGGCGCGCGTCCCCTCGAAGAGGATCTTCGAAGCCGTGGCTTCCGTCGCCACGTGAAGGTTAGCTCTGTGCCGTGCAGGCTTCAGGTAGGCCACGGCTGTCGAGCACCGCAAACCGTGCCGCGTCGTCAACTGATAGTAGCCGACGCCTTGCTGGTCGCCCGTGTTGAAGTCCTCGACGGTTTCTACGCCTAATGAATTCGAAGCCGCAATGAACGCGTCCACCAGTTCGTGCCGCTGTTTGATGGTCGAGGCCCACAGCGGACCGCCGACACCGCGCGTGGGCGATTCGCCAAGTTCGTTGTGCTCGAGGCGCTTGAAATACGGCAGGCACTCCTGCCAGCTCCAGCCGCCGTTGCCGAGCCTTGCCCAGTGATCGTAGTCGTCGCGCTGACCACGCACGTAGATCAGACCGTTGATCGAACTGCAACCGCCGAGCGTGCGTCCGCGTGGCCAGTACAAACGGCGGTTGTGCATGTTCGGGTCGGGGTCGGTATAGAAACCCCAGTTGTAGACGGGATGGAACATCGTCCTGGCATAACCGATGGGGATGTGAATCCACATGAACCGGTCGGCAGGCCCGGCTTCCAGTAGACAGACGGAATAACGGCCTCCTTCGGAAAGCCGGTTCGCCAGCACGCAACCGGCCGATCCTGCGCCGACGACGACAAAGTCGAATCGGTCTGCCATGTGATATGTCTCCTGTTTTAATAAACCGGTACGTTTCGGTCGAATTTATGTAAGAGACGTTCCAAGTTCAAGGATTTCCCCTTACCATCGGTTCATGTGAAACGAAAACAGACATTTTTGTTTCATTTCCGAGTTGGACGATAGGCCACGCAACGGATGCGGAACCTCGACTCTTTTCGACAGCAAGGAAGCGCTATGCAAGAACCTTGTCCCGTCGCGCGCAACGACAAACTTGCCGAAGACTCAAGGGCGTTGCGCGCCCTGTCCGTGCTTGAACAACTCGCGGTAGCAGGACAGCCGTTTTCGCTGTCGCAGCTGTCGGTGCGGCTGCGCATTCCCAAAGCGACGCTGATGCGGCTGATCGAATCGCTTGAAGCACAAGGCTATGTGACACACCTGCCCGATTCGCGCGGCGCTGACCGTGGCATCACGCTGGGCCCGAGAGCGGCGCGGCTCGCACTGACCACTCTCGCCAACAATACGTTTGGGCGCGCCTGCCGCTCGCTGCTGCGCTCGCTCGTGGAAGCGCTCGGTGAGACTTGCAACCTCACCGCGCTCGACCGCGACACCGTGCTGTACGTCGAGCGGGTGGAAACCACCGAGCCGTTGCGCTTGCATCTGGAGCCCGGCACGCGCGTTCCGCTGCACTGCACGGCCAGCGGCAAGCTGTTTCTTGCGCATATGCCGGTGGCCGAACGCCGTCTCGTGCTCGCGCGGCTGACGCTCGACCGGAGAACCCACGGCACGCTGACTGAATCGAGTTTGCTCGAGGCCGAACTGGATCGCCTGGCCGCCCGCGGCATTGGCATCGACAACGAAGAATTCGTGCGGGGCATGGTCGCCGTCGCAGTGCCGGTGTGGAACACTGCCGACGCTCACGTGCTCGCGGCGCTCGCCATTCATGCGCCTACCGCGCGGGCGAGCCTGCAGGAATTGCTGCAAGCCGTGCCCCGGCTCAAGGAATCCGCCTTGAAGATCGCCCCGCTGCTCAGTGCGGGCATGTCCGCGGCAAACCACGACAATGGCGGCTCACGCTTTCGAGGAGATTGAGCAATGGACATCGACCCTGAAGCCCGTGCGACAACCGGCGAAGTCGCCGAATCAGATTTTGCGCGGGCTCCGCGTTCCGGAAAACGCAACGGTGCCGCGCCGAATTCGGCCTCCGCGTCAGTCGATCGGTCGAGGAGCCGCCCCGATCAAGGTGGCCTGTACAATGATGCCGACCAATTTTCCGGAACGGCGGACGTGACTAAAGCGGATACCCCGACGCTGCGCGCATTCGCGCTGCTCGAACACCTCGTCAACACCGAAGGCCCCGTCTCACTGGCGGACATCGCGCAAGAGGTCACGCTGCCCAAGGCTTCGCTGCATCGCATGCTTGCTTCACTGGAGGCGGGTGGCCTCGTGATCCGCGAGCCGGGTCAGAAAAACGCTTATGTGATCGGCCCACGACTGGCGCAACTGGCCGTTGGCGTCATGATGCATTCGGGCTCGCGCCGCTTACGCCATGCGATCCTCGCGCGGCTCGTCGCCGATCTGGGCGAGACCTGCAACCTGACGATGCTGCATGAAACCGACGTGCTCTATCTCGACCGGGTTGAAGCGCCGTGGCCGTTGCGCCTCGATCTCAAGCCCGGCTCGCACGTGCCCGCGTATTGCAGCGCAAGCGGCAAGCTGCTGCTCGCCATGCAGCCACGCGAACAACGCGCGGCGCTCGTGCGCGCGCTGAAACTCGAACGCTTCACGCCGAACACCATCACCGATACCGAATTGCTCGAAGCCGAACTCGACCGGACCTCGCACAAGCGCATTGCCATCGACAATGAAGAGTTCGTGGCCGGTATCGTATGCGTGGCGGCGCCGATCGTCGATGCGAGCGGTACCTGCATCGCGGCGGTCGCCGTCCATGCACCGGTGTCGCGCGCACCGCTTTCGCGGGCGCTCGAATTCGTGCCGCGGCTTAAGGAGGCGGCGCGAGAACTCGTCGAGACGTTCTAGGGAAGGGCCGTCGCGGCTCTGCCGTATTCAACCCTTCGGCTGCTGCTCGCGCACGAGTTGGGCCAGGAGGCGCACGCCCGCATCGATCTTGTCGAGCCTGATCGCCGAAAAGCCCATGCGGAAGCAATTGTTCTGCTCCCGTCCGTTCATAAAGAATACGCTGCCCAACTCGATCAGGATGCCGTGCGCCTCGGCGTCGGCGGCGAGGCGCGTTGCGTCAAGCCAGGGCGGCCCCTCGACCCAGCACGAAGCGCCGCCGGTAACGGGAAAATGACGGGCTTCGGGCAGATGAGCGTCGAGGGCGGCCATCAGCACCTGGGCGCGTTCGCGATATGCGTACGCCAGCTTGCGCAGCAGCGCGTCATGGTGGCCAAGCGCGAGAAAGGTAGCGAATGCGCGCTGGATGTATGCCGCCGGGTGACGCACCATCAGCCGCCGTAATGCGCGCAACTCGGTAACCAGCTCGCGGGGCCCGACGATATACCCGAGGCGCAAGCCGGGCGCAAAGGTCTTCGACAGACTGCCAATGTAGATAACCCGATCCGCCGTATCCAGGCTCTTTAACGCCGGGTGCGGAGTACCGGAGAAATTGTTTTCGCTTTCGTAGTCATCCTCGATCAGCACAAAGTCATGTTGCTGCGCAAGTTCCAGTAGCGCATGCCTGCGTTGAATCGGCATGGTGGCCGTTGTGGGACACTGGTGGCTCGGCGTCACGTAGACATAATCGCACTGTCGAAACAGGTCGGCGTCCTCGACGGGACGCACCCCGCCTTCATCGACCGGCAGCGGCAACAGCAGCGCATTACGGTTTTCAAAGATGTTGCGGGCATCGGGATAGCCGGGGTTCTCGAATCCCACGGTGGTGTGCTCGCGGGCAAGCAGATCGGCGACGAGATAGAGCGCCTGCTGGCAGCCGATTGTGATCACGATTTCATCCGGCATTGCAAAGACGCCGCGCCGCGGCAGCACTCGCGTGCGAATTTGCTGGATCAGCGTGTCGTCATCGCGTCCGATCAGATCGGGCGCCCAGTTGCGGATCTCCATCACCGAAAGCGCCTTCATGCAGCACTCGCGCCAGTCGTTGGTCGGGAACAGCGACTGGTCGAACTGTCCGTAGATAAACGGGTACTCGTAACTTTGCCAGTTGCCGGGCTTAACGATATTGCGCTGGTCAGAAGGCCGCCGCTGAACCCGGTGAGCCCAATCTGGCCGCGCGATGGTCTCGTTGGCCGGGCACGTGGCAACCGTCTGTGCCGCGAAGGTACCAAGGCGCCCTTCGAGCATCGCCGGATTAACGAAGTGCCCGCTGCGCTCGCGCGATATCAGATAGCCCTCTTCCACCAGTTGCTGATAGGCCAGCACGACCGTATTCCTAGCGACGCTCAATTGATCGGCCAGCTCGCGGCTCGACGGCAACGCGGTCTGCGGCGGCAGTTGCCCATCCAGAATCGCGGCGACCAGCATCTGGCGAATCTGCCCTTGCAGGCTCATATTGGAGTCGGCCGAACGCTGAAAACGCTGGGTCCAAAGAGCCGTCGAAGTACGGCTAGACATGCTTCCTCCTGAAATGCGATGCACCGCGCGGCTGCGGCGGCGTGGGTGCGCATGGCCACTATTGTCGGCGCGCGTTGCGTTTCGGCAAGGGCGCAAGGAGCGCCCGCGAACCGGCAATGTGGACTCAACGATCGGCGGCGTCTGGCACTAACTTGCTCTATTTTTTACTGACGATACTCGAATCACCCCGTTCGCCGCGATCGGGACAAGCACCGGTCGTGCTCGACACGACTTCCTGCTCCATAGCCAGCTACGTGAGAGACCTATTATGAAACACCATAAAAACTCGATATCCCGCTCGCCGTTCCTATGGACGGCGCGCGTCCTGTCTCTCGTGCTGGCCGCGGCCGCGAGCCTCGTGGCGGCGCCGTCCTATGCTGACGATAAGGAAATCACAATCGCCTACCAGCAGATCGTCGATCCCTGGGTGGTCAGCATCGCGAACGGATCGATCGAAAAAGCGACTGGCTACAAGATCAACTGGCGGCAATTCGAGTCTGGGGCAAAAGTTGCCACCGCGCTTGCATCCGGTGACGTGAAGGTTGGCGTGATCGGCTCCAGTCCGCTCGCTGCGGCCGTCAGTCAAGGTCTCGATCTGCAGCTTTTCTGGATTCTGGACAACATCAACCAGGCCGAAGCGATGGTCGTGCGTAACGGCTCCGGCGTGACGAAGCCCGCGGATCTGAAGGGCAAAACCATCGGCGTGCCGTTCGTTTCCACGACCCACTATCACACCATGTTCGCGCTACAGCACTGGGGCATCAATCCATCTGACGTAAAGATCCTCAACATGCAGCCGAACCAGATTGTCGCGGCCTGGGAGCGTGGCGACATCGATGCTGCCTACGTGTGGAATCCGGCGCTCTCGGAATTGAAGAAAAGCGGCAAGGTGCTGATTACTTCCGGCGACCTCTCCAAGCTCGGCAAGCCCACGTTTGACGGGATTGTGGTCGATCGCAAATGGGGCGAGGATCATAAGGAGTTCATGGCAAAACTGGTCCGGGCGATTGCCGACGCCGACGAGCAATATAGGCGCAATCCTTCGCAATGGAACGCGACGTCGCCGCAAGCCGCGGCCATCGCGAAGATGATCGGCGGCTCACCGGCGGAGGTGCCTGGATCGCTGTCGCTCTATGCCTTCCCGACGCTCCAGGAGCAGGCGTCCCAGCAATGGCTCGGCGGCGGCACAACAAGCCGCGCCGCTCTTGCGCTGAAGGACACGTCGGAATTCCTCAAGAGCCAGAAACAGATCAGCACCGTTCTGCCGGACTACTCGAAATTCGTGACGCCGGCTTATGCCGAGGCCGCAGCGAAGCTCAAATGAACTGATCGAAATCCGCCGGACCTGGAGGCAACATGGAAAACATGACAGTCAGAAACGTGAGCGTGGTCTTTCCGGGACGGCGTCCCGGTCAGACCGTGCAGGCACTTGACAACATCAACCTGACGATTCGCACGGGCGACTTCGTAGTCGCATTGGGCGCGTCGGGATGCGGCAAGACCACATTGCTTTCGCTGATGGCCGGCTTCATCGCGCCGACTGAGGGTGAACTGCTGCTCGGTGGAGAAACGATCGCCGGCCCGGGCGCCGACCGCGGCGTGGTGTTTCAGAAGCACGCGCTGTTGCCGTGGCTCAATGTCATTGATAACGCCGAGTTCGGTCTCAAGCTTCAGGGCGTGCCGAGAGCGCAGCGGCGCGAGATCGCAGTCCGCAATCTGGCGCTGGTCGGCTTGCAGGACTTCCACAAGCACATGATCTATCAGCTCTCCGGCGGCATGCAGCAGCGCGTCGGGATCGCCCGCGCACTGACCTGCGATCCCGCGATGCTGCTAATGGACGAACCAATGGCTGCGCTCGACGCGCTCACGCGAGAGACTATCCAGGAACTCCTGCTCGACGTCTGGAAGAAGACCAACAAGATGTTCTTCTTCATCACCCACAGCGTCGAAGAAGCGCTATTTCTTGCGAGCCATCTGATCGTGATGTCGCCGCGGCCAGGCCGTATCACGCATACCTATGAACTTGACTTTAACCGGCGCTTTCTCGAAACACGTGACGCACGCGCTATCAAATCGAGTCCGGATTTCATCGAAATGCGAGAGCGTGTTCTCAACATCATTTACGGCGACGAGAAGATGCACGGCGCCCAAGCCGAGGTGGCGCATGTTTAGCTCAAAATCTGCTCACGCCGTGATGCACGGCAATGCGGCTCCCCGGGAAGCGGACGCAGCCGTTCGCCCTCCGCGCAAACCCGGCCGGGGCCCTCGTGTTCTCGCGAAGAAGCCCGCTAAGCCCGGCGACACATTCGGTGTGCCGGGGCAAGGAAGCAGTGTCGCGACGAGCCTGATCACCGTCGCTGCTTTCATCGCGCTCTGGTTCGCGGCGACCAACCTGCACTGGATCAAGCCCCTGTTTTTGCCGTCCCCGCAGGCCGTTTACGCCAAGTTCGTCTATGTCGCCACCGAGGGCTTTGCCAATTCGACACTTGCGCAGCACACCGGTATCAGCCTGTTGCGCGTGTTCGGCGCTTTCGCGCTGGCCTGTCTGACCGCCATCCCTGTCGGCGTGATGATGGGCGTATCGCGTTTCGCGCGCGGCGCATTCGATCCACCGATCGAGTTCTACCGCCCGCTGCCGCCGCTCGCCTATCTGCCGCTCATCATCATCTGGTTCGGCATTGGCGAATTCTCCAAGGTCCTTCTGATTTACCTCGCCATTTTCGCGCCTCTTGCGATAGCGGCGCGCGCTGGCGTGCGCTCGGTATCCATCGAGCAGATCCATGCCGCCTATTCGATGGGCGCCTCGCGTACCCAGGTGGTCCTCCACGTGATCCTGAAGTCCGCGCTGCCCGAAATATTTACTGGCATGCGCATCGGCATCGGCGTCGGCTGGACGACCCTGGTCGCCGCGGAGATGGTCGCATCGACCAGCGGACTGGGCTTCATGGTGCTTAACGCGGCGGAGTTTCTGGCGAGCGATGTGGTGATCATGGGAATCATCGTGATCGGCTTTTTTGCGCTCTGTTTCGATCTGCTGATGCGTTATGTTGAACGCGTGCTGGTCCCATGGAAAGGCAAGGTGTGAGGAAAACCGATTCCCGGCTCCTCCAGTGAAGGCCAGTCGAGGAAATTGTCATGCGCGTGGTCGTCTTTAAGGACCGTTGCAATCGGGTCATTCAAATCGAGCTTGACGCCGATTGCACGCGTGCTATTGCCTATCACCAGGGCGAGCCTGTTGGCGAGCTACGTATAGAGATTGACGCCAGCGGGGCTGACGGCTATGCATCGCTCGCCACTTTGTTTGTAGAGCCGGCATACCGGCGCAGTGGCATTGCGCACACCCTGCTCACCTACGCTTCCGAGGAAATCGGTCACGCCATCGGGGTCGACCGATCCTCGCCGCACAGTTCACCGCAGTTCGAATCGCTGTGCCGATGCCTCACACTGGAAGGCGCCGTCATCTTCAACTGATGCGTGCCCTTCGGGCTCTTCGCCGGCGCAACGCTGGCCTCAGCGACTCCTCCAAGCTGGCTCTACTCCTCTGCCGCCCTCTTCGGCAATATCGAACTTAACCGTAGGACATTTCGGTGACCGGCCGGTAAGCCGCAACTCGCGCAGCTTGCGCAGTTCGCGCACTTTGCATGACCTGCAAGCTTACCGGTGCGTTTTCACCTACTACGCTCGTCAATCCAATCAGGGGTGCGCATGAACGCGATCGTCAAGCCGGAGCCGTCTTCGACAGTTCGGCACGAAACCATGCGCATCGGTGGGGAGAGAGTAACGAGCGCCGAGGTGATCGAAGTCTTGAACCCGTACACAGGAGCCCTGGTGGGCAGCGTCCCGAGGGCTACGGTGGACGACGTGCGCCGCGCTTTCGACTACGCGCACGCGTACCGTGCGCAATTAACACGTTATGAGCGCTCGCAGATCCTGCGCCGCGCGGCAGACATCGTGCGCGAGCGGACCAACGAAATATCCGACCTCATCACTGCGGAATCCGGCCTGTGCAGAAAAGATTCCATCTACGAAGCAGGCCGCGTCAGCGACGTACTGACCTTCGGCGCCAACGAGGCGTTGAGGGACGACGGTCAGATCTTTTCCTGCGATCTGACGCCGCACGGCAAACAGCGCCGCGTATACACGCAGCGCGATCCGCTGCTGGGTGTGATCTGCGCAATCACGCCGTTCAATCATCCGATGAACCAGGTCGCACACAAGATTGTGCCGGCCATTGCGACGAATAACCGGATCGTCGTCAAACCGTCCGAGAAGGTGCCGCTGTCGACCTGCCTCCTCGCGGACATTCTCTACAGCGCCGGTTTGCCGCCACAAATGCTTCAGGTGGTGACCGGCGATCCGCGAGACATCGCCGACGAGCTCATCACCAACGAGCACGTGGATCTGATCACATTCACCGGCGGTGTTGCCATCGGCAAGCATATCGCGGCGCGGATGGGTTATCGCCGCGCGGTGCTGGAGCTCGGCGGCAACGATCCGCTCATCGTCATGGAAGACGCGGACCTCGAAGAAGCCAGCACGCTCGCCGTTGCCGGCTCGTACAAGAACTCCGGCCAGCGTTGCACGGCGATCAAGCGGATGCTGGTTCACGAGGCGGTGGCGAACCGCTTCGTCGACTTGCTGGTGGAAAAGACTCACGCGGTGCGCTATGGCGATCCCGCCGATCCGGACACCGACATGGGCACCGTTATCGACGAAGCCGCCGCCAGGTTCTTCGAGGCGCAAGTCAACGACGCGCTCAGCCGCGGCGCGCAACTGCTGACCGGCAACGTTCGCCGAGGCGCGCTTTATTCGCCGACGGTGGTGGATCGTGTCACGCCGGACATGCCGCTCGTCAGATATGAAACGTTCGGTCCGGTTTCGCCCATCATCCGCTTCCGCGATATCGACGACGCAATCCGGATTGCCAATTCGACCGACTACGGCCTCTCCTCGTCGGTCTGCACGAACCGTCTCGACTACATCACGCGCCTTGTCTCCGAATTGCACGTGGGCAGCGTCAATGTGCGCGAGGTGCCGGGTTACCGGCTCGAACTCACGCCCTTCGGCGGCATCAAGGATTCGGGGCTGGGTTACAAGGAAGGAGTCCAGGAAGCGATCAGAAGCTTCACCAACGTGAAAACGTACTCGCTGCCGTGGGACTGACTGCGCGCCACCCCGTCGAATCGACCTTGGCGGCTTCAGTTTTTGATACAAAACGTATCGTTTATTGTAAATAAAGGTTGACCGCTTGATCATGCCTGACCTACATTTTAAACATCACTGATTTTGGTATTTTTTGTTCCGTTTAATCTCAAAGAGCCGGAGACACATTAATGAGCGAGCACAACCCCACTATCCGCGAGGCCACCACCGCCACCCAGGCCAGCGGCCCTCAAGCAATGACGCCGTCCGAGGCGTTCGTCGAAACCCTCGCGGCCAATGGCGTGACCGACATGTTCGGCATCATGGGCTCCGCGTTCATGGACGCGATGGACATCTTTGCGCCCGCCGGCATTCGCCTGATTCCCGTCGTGCATGAACAAGGCGCTGGCCACATGGCCGACGGCTATGCCCGAGTCTCAGGGCGTCACGGCGTGGTGATCGGTCAGAACGGCCCGGGCATCAGCAATTGCGTCACCGCCATCGCAGCCGCTTACTGGGCGCACAGCCCTGTCGTGATCGTCACGCCGGAAGCGGGCACGATGGGCATCGGCCTCGGCGGCTTCCAGGAAGCCAAGCAACTGCCGATGTTCCAGGAGTTCACCAAGTACCAGGGCCACGTCACCCACCCTGCGCGTATGGCGGAATTTACCGGCCGTTGCTTCGACCGTGCCCTGGCGGAAATGGGCCCCACGCAGCTCAACATCCCGCGCGATTATTTCTACGGTCAGATCAAGGCGGAAATCCCGCAACCGCAGCGGCTCGATCGCGGCGCCGGTGGCGAGCAGCGTCTGAACGAAGCCGTCGAACTGCTCGCGCAGGCGAAGTTCCCCGTCATCATTTCCGGCGGCGGCGTGGTAATGGGCGACGCGATCGAAGAGTGCAAGGCGTTGGCCGAGCGTCTGGGTGCACCGGTCGTCAACAGTTACCTGCATAACGACTCGTTCCCGGCCAACCACCGGCTGTGGTGCGGCCCGCTCGGCTATCAGGGTTCCAAGGCCGCCATGAAGCTGCTGTCACGCGCCGACGTAGTGATCGCGCTCGGCTCGCGGCTCGGACCCTTCGGCACGTTGCCCCAACACGGCATGGACTACTGGCCGACCAACGCGAAGATCATCCAGATCGACGCCGACCACAAGATGCTGGGTCTGGTGAAGAAGATTTCGGTGGGCATCTGCGGCGACGCCAAGGCCGCCGCTGTCGCCCTGACGGAGCGCCTCGCGGGACGCAAGCTTGCTTGCGACGCCACGCTCGACGAGCGCGCAAGCCAGATCGCCGCCGAGAAGGCTGCCTGGGAGAAAGAGCTCGACGAGTGGACGCATGAACGCGACCCCTACAGTCTCGACATGATCGAGGAGCAGAAGAACGAGCGCACCCCTGGCGGTGGAACCTACCTGCATCCGCGCCAGGTGCTGCGCGAGCTTGAAAAGGCCATGCCTGAAGACGTGATGGTCTCGACGGACATCGGCAATATCAACTCGGTGGCCAACAGCTACCTGCGCTTCAACAAACCGCGCAGCTTCTTCGCCGCGATGAGTTGGGGCAATTGCGGCTACGCATTCCCGACGATCATCGGTGCGAAGGTCGCAGCGCCGCACCGCCCGGCCGTCTCGTATGCCGGCGACGGTGCCTGGGGCATGAGCCTGATGGAAACCATGACCTGCGTACGTCACAATATTCCGGTAACCGCGGTGGTGTTCCATAACCGCCAGTGGGGCGCCGAGAAGAAGAACCAGGTCGACTTCTACAACCGCCGCTTCGTCGCCGGCGAGCTCGACAACCAGAGCTTTGCGGAAATTGGCCGCGCGATGGGTGCCGAGGGCATCGTGGTGGATCGGCTGGAAGATGTCGGCCCCGCGCTCAAGCGCGCGATCGAGATGCAGATGAACGAGGGCAAGACGACCATCATCGAGATAATGTGCACGCGTGAATTGGGTGACCCGTTCCGTCGCGACGCGCTTGCGAAGCCAGTACGCATGCTCGACAAGTACAAGGATTACGTCTAAGAAGCTGAGCGTCGACGGGTCCTGTAGCCGTTCGGGATTCGTTGGTGCTCACAGGCCGGAAATGGGTTACTCCGGGTGTCTTCGGCCCGGCCCTCCGTTTCCGGCCTCTTTGTTCCGCTTCACCCTTCGCAACCGTCACCGACGACTTCCATGAAAGCAATCAACCGCATCATCGACAGCGCGCGCACCAAGCCCATGCGCATCGTGTTGAGCGAGGCGGAGGATCCGCGCGTCCTGCTGGCGGCACAGCGAGCCGTCCGTGAAAGCATTGCCCGCATCGTGCTGGTGGGTGACGCCGCACAGATCCGCGAGGCAGCCGCCGCTCAAGACATCGACCTGTCGGGCATGGAACTGGTAGACCCGGTCAGTTCGGCGCTCGCACCGTCCTACGCGGATGAACTGTTTGCGTTGCGCAGCAGGAAAGGCATGACGCCAGACGAAGCACGGCGCGCGATTCTCAACCCCTTGTGCTTCGCCAACCTGATGGTGCGGCTCGGTCACGCAGACGGCTCGGTGTCGGGCGCCGTCAACACCACGGCGGACGTGGTCCGCACCGCGATCCAGATCATCGGCATTGCGCCTTCGTTCAAGCTCGTTTCCAGCTTCTTCCTGATGATGCTGTGCGAGCCGTTCCACACGCTCAAAGGCGGCCTCATTTTTTCCGACTGCGCGCTGGTGGTCGAACCCGACGCGGGCCAGCTCGCCGAGATCGCGATGGCGGCAGCGGACAGCGCGCGCAACCTGCTCATGGACGACCCGCGCGTCGCCATGCTGTCGTTCTCGACCAGCGGCAGCGCGCATCATGCGGCTGTCGACAAGGTGATCGAGGCGACGCACCTGGTGCAGGCGCGCCGCCCCGAACTCGCCATCGACGGTGACGTTCAACTCGACGCGGCCATCGTCTCCGAGATCGCGCTGCGCAAGGTCAAGCACTCGCAGGTTGAAGGGCACGCCAACGTGCTGATTTTCCCGAGCCTCGAAGCGGGTAACATTGGCTACAAGCTGGCCGAGCGGATCGGCGGCGCGAAGGCAATCGGTCCCTTGCTGCAAGGCCTGCAAAAGCCGGCCAACGATCTCTCGCGCGGCTGCAGCGCGGACGACATCTACTACGTCATCGCCGTCACGGCAGTCCAGGCGCAAGCCGCCCTGGCTGGCCCCGGCGCGGACATCCCCGTATCTTTTTCATCTCATTCATGATCGTTCAGAAGTTGCTGCCCCTACTCGCGCTGATGGGCGCCGCGAGCTATTTTCAAACCATCACCGGCTTCGGCCTCAGCATGATCGTGATCGGCGCCGCTAGCGGCATGGAGCTTGCACCGGTGACCAGTCTCGCCGCGCTGGCGAGCCTCGTCACGCTCGCCAACAGCGCGACCGCGTTGCCCGGCAAGCTGCATCACATCGATTGGCGCGCCGTGCGCGCTGCGATCCTCGGCGTGTTGCCCGCCGTGGTCGTGGGCATGGTGGTGGTCAATGTTCTCAGCACCGCCGCTTCGGGCATTTTGCAATTGCTGTTGGGCGCCGTGGTGCTGTACGGCGGCTTGAGCGCGGCGTTGCGTCCCGCGCCGCTGGCGCTACGCTCCGGCGACCGCAGCTTCTTCGTCAGCGGTTTGTTCGGAGGGCTGCTCAGCGGCATGTTCGGCGTATCCGGGCCGCCGCTGATTTTTCAGTTTTATCGACAGCCGCTCCCGATAGTGCAAATCCGCTACGCACTGATTCTGATATTCACGGTGACCTCGACGGCCCGCACGCTGCTCAGCGCCTACGAAGGTCAACTCGACGCCGAAATCTGGATGCAGGCGGCGCTCGCGATCCCGGTGGTGGCGCTGATGACGATCGTCGCGCGACACTATCCACCGCCGCTCTCGGGCGTGGTGACGCGGCGCATTGCCTATGCAATCCTGATGCTGATTGGCGTCTCGTTGATACTGCACGCGTTACCGCATCTGGCCGTTTAAAACTACGGCACGCCAACGCACGCCGCAGCGTGCCCGCACGCGCCTAACGGCGCGCGCCGATCCAGCCGGCAAGTTCATTGAACAGCGGCATGCCGGGCGGCGCCGAGAGATCGATCGCGCGACAGCGGCGGTAATACGGGCTGAGATCGAGTCCAACGCCAAAGGCGAGCAACTCCACGTCTCCCAAGGCTTCGTTGCGCGCCACAACCTGCTTCAGATGATGGTCGAGATAGAAGGCGTCGTTGACCTGAGCGGTCGCACTGTCCATCGGACTGCCATCGGAAATCACGATCAGGATGCGCCGCGCTTCCGCGCGCGCGCGCAACCGTGAGCACGCCCAGTCGACCGCCTCGCCGTCCACGCCTTCGCGGAACAGGTCCGCCTTGAACAGCGCTGCAATGCCGGCGCGAGCGCGCCGCCAGCTCGTCGCCGCGTCCTTGAAAACGAGGTGCGAAACTTCATTGAGCCGGCCGGGATGCCGGGGTCGTCCGCCCGCCAACCAGTCGAGCCGCGCCCGGCCGCCGTTCCACGCGCTGGTCGTAAAACCCAGCACCTCGGTGGCGACGCCGGCCTGATCGAGCGCGCGCGTCAGCACGTCCACCAGCATCGCCACCCGCTCGATGTGGGCTTTCATCGAGCCCGAGCAATCGATCAGGAAGCTCACGGTGCAATCGGCCAGCGGCCTGTGCCGTTCGAGCAGGAAGACGCGCCGCTCGGCCGGCGAACTGACCACTTGCGCGAGACGCCGGCCGTCGACCCGGCCATGTTCCTCGCCGAATGACCAGCCGTCGCGCTGGGCTACGGCAAGCGCGGCCTTGAGCGCACGCGCGAGCCGAGCCACGTTGATGCCCTGCGCGGCGATACGCTCGTCGAGACGCACGCGATACTCCGCGAGCAGTTCCTTGCGGATCAATGCGGCCGGCACGATTTCGCGGTCATAGCGTGTCGTGTAGGCGCGATAGCTCTGCCCGGCGGCACTTAACGTGCGGCTCTCGCCGGTGGCGGCAAAACCCATCTCGGTCGGCTCGCCGGCCTCGGGATCGAGCCACAGCGTGAATGTGGTCCGAGCGGCTTCGTCGTCGTCCGGATTCTGCGCGTCATCTCCGGCCCATTGCGCGCGCTCGGCGTTGATCATCCGGCTCACGAGGTGCGCCATCTCGAGCGCGTGGACGGCGAACGCACCCTGCTCCGCGCGATGCCGCCGCAGCGCCGCAAGCGAGGAGCCCAGCGCCGGCACGATCGCCGCGCGCGTGGCTTCGATGAGGCCTTCGGATTCCTCCAGCACGGGCCAGCCCGACAGGCGCGACCACGAAATCTGCGCGACCGTATAGAGCAGGATGCCCAGATGCCCGTCCACCAGCCCCGAGCGGCAAAAGGCACGCGACCACGTCTCGAAGCGGTGCCGCAGATTCTGCGCGAGGCCCGGCATGCCGGCCGGCGCCAGCGCTTCGCAACGCAATTGTTCGAGCAGTTCGAATACCAGCCGGGCAACCGGATCGTCGGGACGCAGACCCGCGTGCAAAGCGCGGTCGGAGTGTGTAAGACGCAATGCCGCGCCGTCTGCGGCGCCGCGTAGCGAGGCAAGATCGTCCGCGGCCGGATCGACGCGCAGATGCGGCGCATGGAGCGGCAGAGGCCGCAGTCCGCGGCACAAACGCCCGCCACGGTAGTGCAGCTCGGCGTCGCCCGTCAAAGCACGCGCCGCCGCAGCGCATAAATTTTGACGCCGTTCCGCGCGGCGGGCCGTTCGCCGGGCGGCGGCTGTCGTGGCGTCGGCGCTCACGCGTCCTCGCGCTCGATAACCGTGCCGGCTTCAAGCTCCGCGCCGAAGCAGCGCTGAAAATACTCGGCTACGATGGGCCGTTCGGCCTCGTCGCATTTGTTGACGAAGGTCAGGCGAAACGCCAGCGCAGGATCGCGGAAAATCTGGCAGTTCTCCGCCCAGTCGATGACGGTGCGCGGCGACATCAGCGTGGACAGGTCGCCGGCAGCAAAGCCTTTGCGCGTCAATTCGGCGACGCTCACCATCGACTCGATGAGCGCGCGGCCGGCATCGTTCGCGAGATCCGGCACGCGCGCGAGCACGATGCTGGCCTCTTCGGCGCGCGGCAGGTAATTGAGCGTGGCGACCACGTTCCAGCGGTCCATCTGCGCGTGATTCAGCATCTGCGTGCCGTGATACAAGCCATTCAGATTGCCGAGGCCGACCGTGTTGGTGGTGGCGAACAACCTGAAGTACGGATGCGGATGGATCACGCGGTTCTGGTCGAGCAGCGTGAACTTGCCGGCGCGCTCCAGAATGCGCTGGATCACGAACATCACGTCCGGGCGGCCCGCGTCGTATTCGTCGAAGATCAGCGCCACCGGCCGCTGTAGCGCCCACGGCACGATGCCCTCCTGGAACTCGGTCACCTGCAGGTCGTCGCGCACGACAATGGCGTCCTTGCCCACCAGATCGAGGCGGCTGATATGGCCGTCCAGATTCACGCGCACGCACGGCCAGTTGAGCCGCGCCGCAACCTGTTCGATATGCGTCGATTTACCCGTACCGTGCAGGCCTTGCACCATCACCCGCCGGTCGCGCATGAAGCCGGCGAGGATCGCCAGCGTCACTTCAGGGTTGAACCGGTACGCCTCGTCGATGTCCGGCACATGGTCGTCGCGCTCGCTGAAGGCTGGCGCCATCAGACTCGAGTCGATGCCAAACAACGTGCGTACCGGAACCATTCTGTCCGGCTTGCCTGTCACGATATCGGTCACTTCGCTCTCCTTGCCACTTCGTCACGACGACCGTATGCGCATCGGACTACGAGCGCCGCGTGATGCCTCATCTTACCCGCTTGTTTTTTTCGATACAAATCATATCGTTTTTTCACCGATGGTTGTGCCGATATTCGACGGTGTCCGGTGTCAGAAACACAGCGTTGTTCCGGCGAGCGCGCACCAAGTACGCCAGCAGGAGCACGCCGAGGCTCACCACGCCGAGCCATAGCGGTTGCCGCTGTTCGGGGATGAACGCCATCGCCACCAGAATTCCCACCATGCCGAGAATCGCCAGCCACGTGAGATACGGGTAGCACCACATTCTGACCCGCAGCGTCTGCGGCGCATCGCGCTCGATCCGGGCGCGCAGCTTCAGTTGCGAAATCGCGATCAGTACGTAGACGAAGATCGCCACCGTGCCGTATGAATTCACGAGAAACGCGAACACGGTGTCGGGAGACACATACGACATCACGACCGACGCATAGCCGAATACGGTGCCGATCAGAATCGCGCGAACCGGCACGCCGCGGCGGTTGACCCTGGCGAGCGCGGCCGGCGCGTCGCCGTGACGCGTCAATGCGAAGATCATCCGCGACGCCGCATACAGCCCGGAGTTGAGCGCTGACAACACCGCCGTGAGCACAATCGCGTTCATCACGCTTGCGGCGGCCGGGATCCCCATCGCATCGAGCGCGCTGACATACGGCGTTGCCATGTGCGGGGAGTTCCAGGGCACCAGCGAGACCACGAGCAGGATCGAGCCCACGTAGAAGACCAGCACGCGCGTGATCACCGAGTTGGTCGCCTTGGCGACCGCCTTGGCCGGCTCCTGCGCTTCGGCCGCCGCGATCGTGACGATCTCCGCCCCGAAGTAAAAACCCGTGGCGGCGACGGCGCCGCTCAATACGGGTCCAATACCTTTAGGCATCAGCCCGCCGTGCGAGAGCAAAGTGGGCAGAACCGCGGTCACGTGCTTCGCAGCGGGCCACAGTCCCAGCACATACATGCAGCCAAGGAAGAGGAACACCATGATCGCCGCGACCTTGATCGACGCGAACCAGAACTCGAATTCGCCATAGCTGCCGACCGACACGAGGTTGGTTGCGGTAAGCGTCACCAGCAACACCATGCTGATCGCCCACGCGGGGACGTCCGGCAACCAGAACTGAACGAGCTTCGCGCCTGCCACCGCTTCGACCGCGACGACGATCACCCAGAAGTACCAGTACATCCAGCCGGTCAGAAAACCGGCAAGGTTGCCGGACCCGCGTTTGCCCCCAAAGGCGAGGCGCGCGTATTCATAGAACGAGCCGACTGCGGGCATCGCGCAGGCCATTTCTCCCAGCATCCGCATGACCAGCACGACGAGCGCGCCGGTAATCAGAAACGACAGCACCGCAGCGGGCCCGGCCTGCTGGACGACGACGCCGCTGCCGACGAACAGGCCCGCCCCGATCACGCCGCCAAGCGCGATCATTGTCATGTGACGCTGCTTGAGGCCCGCTTTCAATTGAGTCTTGTCTACCGATGGTTGCATGTCACCTCCACGTTCCGTTATCCGTTCGCCGGGCAGGTCGTTGCGCATTCGCGGCGCCCGCCTCTCGACGTCTTCGATACTGGATGAGGCGAGGACGCTTGCGCGTCTCGCCATCTATTTTTGTCGTTCAAGGGATCGCGCACCGCCGAACGGTGCGCGGCATGTTGTGATTTCGGCGCCGCGTGACGCCTGGGCGGAGATTCACCCGGCGTATCACGGTTTCTCGTCGCGACGGAAATAGAGTTGGTACAGCATCCGTTGCCCGATCCGCCGAAACGGTGCAAACGGATGGCCCGGCAGGGGCGACGTAAAAATGGGCAGCGTCTGCTTCGCGCCCTTTCCCGCGATGCGCTCAGCAAGCCGGCGGCCGGCCTGCTGCGAATACGACACGCCGTTCCCGCCGTAGCCCAGCGCGTAGTACACGGACTGCTTCGGATCGGGCTGGTACACGCGCGGCATCATGTCGTGACTGACATCTACCCAGCCCCACCACGAGTAGTCAATCGCGACGCCGCGCAAGGCCGGAAATTTGCGGCACATGCCTTCGACCAGCAACTCATAGTGGCGTGTATTCGGCGCATCGGCACCGGTAATCGCGGAACGGCTGCCGATCTGCAGACGGTTGTCCGGCAGGAAGCGATAGTAGAACCGCAAGGTGCGCGTGTCCGTGAGCACCTGAGTCGTGCGGAAGTTGCATGCGGCGATCTCCTGCTGCGTGAGCGGACGCGTGACCATCGAATTCGACAGGATCGGCATCACGCGGCTCCTGAGCGCCGGGTGCAGCGTTTGGGCCGTGTACGCGCCTGTGGCGATGCCAACCGCGCGAGCCCGCACAATGCCGCCAGGCGTGCGCAAATGATGAATGCCGTTGATAGTTTCCCAGCCCAGCACCGGACTCGCCGGATGCACCTTGGCGCCCGCCTCGCGGGCCAACCGTAGATAACCGAACGCCAGTTTCAACGCATGGATGCCGATCCCCTCGGGTTCGTGCAGCGCGCCGGCGGCTTCCGCGTCGTTGACATACTCGCGCTGGAAAGTGCGCCTGTCGATGAGTTCGGACGGGTAGCCGAATACGTCCTTCCAGACCTTGGCTTCAGCGGCGAGTTTCTCCATGATGCGCGGCCGATGCGCGATCAGGAAGTGGCCGCCTGGTTGCGGATCGCAATCGATCTCCGCGACCAGCGACTTGAAGTTGGCGAAACCTTCCTGAATCTCGTCGTGCATTTTTAGCGCGACGTCCTTGCCCCACCGTTCAATCCATTGCGAACGCGAGAGCCGTCCCGAAGCGTTCTGACCTTGCCCGCCGTTGCGGCTGCTGCAGCCCCAACTCGTCTTGTTGGCTTCGAGAACGACCGCCTTGATGCCGTGCTCGCGCGCGAGACAGAGCGCGGTCGCGAGGCCGGTATAACCGCCGCCGATGATCGCCACGTCCACGTCGACGTCGCCGGTGATCGGGCCGTCGTCGGCCGGCGGCGTGCCGGCGGTCGCGACCCAGTACGTCGGCGCATATTGCTTGCCCCAGCCGGGCCCGGGTGATACGAGCGGGTCGTATGTCGGGTCATAGCGGGTGTCGTCTTCCCGGCTGGACGGCACGCCTTGCGCGACGCGTTCCATTTCACTGTGCTCCATACGAAGCTCCTGATCAGCGTCAAACGTTCTGTTTCGGACGTTCCTTGCGAAATGCCCGCTTAACCGCGATGAGTCCATCGCGAAACTCGAACAGGTCGCAGCCTTCCGCCTCGATACGCCAGCCTTCCGCGTGCGTCCCCGTGAACAGCCATTCGGATACGCCACGTTCGCCGATCACATAGTGCCGGCCGTTGCCCCAATGGGCATCCGGAAAGGTCTTGAACACGGCTTCGAACGCTGCGCGGGTGGCGGCCTTGCCGACAAAGCGTGTGCCGAACACTTCGGGTCCGCCTGCTGCGTCGAACACGCAATCGTCGGTCATGAAGGTCATCAACGCCTCTGCGTCGTGACGATTGAATGCATCGGAAAACGCGGCCAGCGTATCGGCCGTACCCTGACGTACTGGGGTCTGTATTTGAGCCATTGCTCTCTCTGCTCCTGGATGATTTTCGATTAGCCGTGGGATGCCGCGACCGGCCGGCGATCCGTGGGCAAATTGTAGGCAGGGGGTTTGTCCGGCCGGTAGGTCCAGTGCGCTGCTTTCGGTTGGTGCAGCGCCCAGGGCGCGCGTGGGGCGGGTCACGAGCACTTGTCCGGCGTCCGCTGAATTGGACTCATCGACTCCCCTCAACTGGCTCTATGGCTGTGTTTTTTTGTTCGGCAACACTGGCGAAACGGACATTTAGCGGTTTTGTTTTCCGCGGTTCTTTGGCCTGTCTTTATTGTTTGTCCTTGCGCGAACGCCAGATGCGATGGCAGCGCGTGTCCCTCACTTCACGCTGCATGGAGTCGATGTGCTCAAACTGTTTATCGGACTCGGCGTCCCTTATCTGGGTGTGATCGGCCTTTTACCGTGGGTCGCATCCGTCGACAGATTCGTACTGGGCGTGCCGTTCATCTATGCGTGGATCTTCGCGTGGTTCGTTCTCACGTCCGGCTGCCTGCTGATCTGCTGGCGCGTATTCGACAGCCGCCACGACGATACCCACCCGCAAAACCGCTAAAGGAGTTCCCGGATGGCCACCGCCGTATTCCTCGGCTTCATCGCTTTCTCGCTCTATCTCGCGGTTCGCTCGAAACAGGGACGCGGCCCGCAGAGCGTGCATGACTTCTTCGTGGCGTCGCGGCAATTCGGCGCTTATCTGGTGTTCTTCCTCGCAGCCGGCGAGATCTACAGCATCGGCACGATGGTCGGTTTTCCTGGCGGCATCTATGCGAAGGGACCCACTTATGGCGTCTGGTTTCTGGGCTACATTCTGCTGGCCTATCCGGTGGGCTATTTCATCGGGCCGAAGATATGGCAAGCGGGCAAGCGCTATAACGCGATTACGCTACCTGATCTGTTCAAGGGTCATTTCCAGAGCCGTTCGCTCGAACTGATCGTCGCGGGTTCGGCCATCCTCTTTCTGTTGCCGTGGGGCCAGTTGCAGTTCACCGGGCTCGTCGCCGCGTTGAACGGGCTCGGCTGGCACTTCGAGCCCCTGTACCTGATCCTGATATCGGCGCTGCTCGCCTTCACGTACATCGCCATCGCGGGCGTGCGTGCGTCCGCCTATATTGCGGTACTCAAGGACATCCTGATGGTCGCCGCGATCGTCGTAACCGGCGTGGCCGTGTCGATGGAAGTCGGCGTGACCGATGTTTTTCATGCGGCAAGCCTGCATGTGAGCAACCGGATGAATCCGCACCAGTTGACCTTCTCGATGAGCACCATGCTGTTCCAGTCGCTCGGCTTTTACGTGATGCCGTTCGCGGTGCAGAATTTCTTCACCGCGAAGAGTGCCAACACGATCCGCCGCACGCAGGTCGCAATGCCGCTTTACATGCTGATGTACCCGTTTCTGGTGGTCGCGTCGTACTACGCTATCAGCCAGAATCTGCATCTGGCGTCGCCGAACGAAGCGTTCTTCGCCGCCGCGGTTCGGCTCTTGCCCGGCTGGCTGCTCGGACTCGTCGCGGCGGGCGCGTCGCTTTCCGGCTTGCTGGTGCTGGCCGGCATCTGCCTCGCTATCGGCCCGATCGTGACGCGCAACCTGTTGCCGAACCTGCCCGAAACCCGGCAGAAAAAGAGTGCGAAGATGGTGATCGTGCTGTACCTGCTGATATCGATCGTCATGACGCTGCTCACGCCGAATCTCATGCTCACGCTGATCAACACCACTTACTACGGCGTAACGCAGTTCTTCCCCGGTGTCATGATCATTCTGTTCGGTCTGCGTGTGCGGCCCGCCGCGATTGCGGCCGGCATGTTGACGGGACAGATCCTCGCGATCATCCTCTATGTGCTGCAAATCGATCTTGGCGGCTTCAATCTGGGATTGCTGTGCCTCGGCGTGAACCTGCTCGTCCTCACCGCGGTCAATCTCACGGCGAAACCGAGCCGTGCGCACGCATTGTCCTGACCGCCTTCCATGAACGCCCAATGAACCAGACAGGAATCGCAAGCATCACGAGCCCGATACACGTTTTCGTCGCCAGGAAAATCGTGACGATGAATCCCGCCCAGCCCCATGCCACGCATGTCGCGGTACGCGACGGCCGCATTCTCTCGGTGGGCAACGCCGAAGACGTGCAGCAATGGGGCCCCGCCGAAATCGTCGACACCTTCCGCGACAAGGTGCTGTTGCCGGGTTTTGTCGAAGGCCATTGTCATCTGATGGAAGGCGCGATGTGGGACGCCGTCTATCTCGGCTACTACGACCGCCGCGGACCGGATGGTCGGCGCTGGCCTGGCCTGAAGACGCTGGACGCGGTGATCGAACGCCTGCGCGAGGCGCAAGCGGAGATGACATCGCCGGACGACCCGCTTCTTGCGTGGGGCTTCGATCCGATCTTCTTCGGCACGAGCCGCCTCTCGGTGCGCGAACTCGACACGGTGTCGTCGGAGCGGCCAATTGTGATCCTCCATGCGAGCGTGCATCTGATGAACGTCAATTCGGCGATGCTGTCCCGCGCCGGCATAGACGAAGAGACGGATATCGACGGCATCGACAAGGACGAAAACGGACAGCCTACCGGCGAGTTGCAGGAGTTCGCCGCGATGTTCCCCGTGTATCGGGTTATCGGAAGCGGACTTTCCATTGCCGCGAGCGAGCGCAAGGAGGCCATCTGGAATTTCGGCCGCGTCGCACAACTTGCGGGAGTGACGACGGCCACCGACCTCGTCAACGACTTCTCCGAAGTGGGTAACCGCAACCTGCGCGAAACCACCGCGGACCCGAATTTTCCGGTGCGAATCGTGCCCGCCTTCGCGCCGCAACGCAGTCCTGAAGGCGGTGTCCAGCAGGTGCTGGACGCGATTAAAACCGCTACGCCGAAGCTGCACTTCGGGCCAGTCAAGTTTATCGTCGACGGTTCGATCCAGGGCTTTACCGCGCGCCTGAAATGGCCCGGTTATCTCAACGGCAAGCCCAATGGCCTATGGCTGATTCCTCCGAGCCAATTTGTCGAGGTCTTCACGCCGTTTCACGAAGCGGGTCTGCAGCTCCATATCCACACCAACGGCAACGAGGCAACTGAACTCGTGCTGGATGCCGTCGAGCGGATGCTCGCACGCCATCCGCGCCGCGATCATCGGCATACGCTTCAGCACTGCCAGATGGCGGACGCGAGCCAGCTTGCGCGTGCGGCGAGTCTCGGCCTGTGCATCAACTTCTTCTCGAATCACCTCTACTACTGGGGTGACGCGCACTACATGCAGACCATAGGCGCCGACCGCGCGAATCGCATGAACGCGGCTGAATCGGCACGCCGTCTGGGCATTCCGTTTGCATTTCACTCAGACGCGCCCATCACCCCGCTCAACCCCCTCTTCACCGCATGGTGCGCGTCGCAACGCGAAACGTCGTCGGGCCGCATTCTGGGCGCGGGCGAACGTGTGCCGATCGCGGATGCGTTGCGCGCCATCACGCTGGGCGCCGCCTACACGCTCAGGCTGGACCATCTGGTGGGCAGCATCGAGGTAGGCAAATTCGCGGACTTCGCCGTGCTCGCGGAAGATCCGGCGGAAGTCGCGCCGCAGCGTCTGAAGGATCTGGAAGTGTGGGGCACGGTGCTCGGCGGCCGCATCTTTCAGTCGCCGGCGGGATGAACCGGATTCCGCTCGTCGTCGTTGGCGGCTATCTCGGCGCGGGAAAGACGACACTGCTCAATCATGTGCTGACGAACGCGGGAACCCGACGTATCACGGTGCTCGTCAACGACTTCGGCTCGATCAATATCGACGCGTCATTGATCCGCGAGCGCACCGACGACGTGATCAATCTGGAGAATGGCTGCGTCTGCTGTTCGATCGGCGGCCGGCTGGTCGAGGCGCTTCTCGCCATCAGCTCGCGGGCCGATGCGCCGGATTTGCTGATCATCGAAGCGAGCGGCGTCTCCGATCCGCTGCGAATTGCGCAGATCGGCCTACTCGACCGTGCGTTCCGGCTGGACGGAATCGTCGTGCTCGTGGATGCCGAGCGCATTGCGGACACGCTTGCCGATCCCTATGTCGGCGATATTTCACGACGGCAGATTGCCGGTGCAACAGCCATTGTGCTGAACAAAATGGATTTGCTCGACGAGCCTTCCAGGGAAGCGATAGTCGCGCGTGTTGAAGAACTGGCGAGTCATTGTGTGATGTTGCAAGCGACGCGCGGTGCGATACCGCTCGGCCTGATTTTCGATCAGAACGTACGGCACGCGAGGCGCGATACCAGCAGCGCGCCACTGACGGGCACGCCTCCTCCATTGGATCTGACCAGCTTCTCGTTCGTCACCGGCGCGCGCCTGGATCGAACGAGGCTGAAAGCAGCGCTTCGAGGTTTGTCCGCGAAACTGTTGCGAGCAAAGGGCTTCGTGCGTCTGGAAGGCGGCGGCGCATTGCACGAGTTGCATGTCGTCGGCAGCCGCGTGGTAATGAGCGCGCGCCCGGATCGAACGTCTGCCGAGTCTTCCATCGTTCTTATCGGAAGGTTCAGCGCCGAAGACGAATTGCGGGCGAAGGCTGCGTTGCAAGCGGCGCAAGTAGATCAGCCGTAGAAGTTTTGCACCATGGAATATCCACGGCGCAATATCTTCAGGACGCCTGCCGATAGTAGAGATTCTGGGGATGCCGCGCCTCGGCAAAGAAAAACCACCGCTCGGCGACAAGCCCCGCATACTGGATCAAAGCGGCCGCGCACAGTAGCCACAGCGAGATGGCGGCCGATGGCACGGCACCGCCCAACGCGATGAGCGCGAATGGCAACGCAAAGGCGCCCACGAGAAACGTGATCTTGATGCGTCGCAATGTCTGCGCGGTCCGTCCGTGAAAGAACTCACGCAAGTTGAACGCGCCCGCGGTAAAGCCGCGGGACTTCTGCACCACGTTCGGCCCCTTGATACCTGTTGCGCTTTGCACAGTCGATTTCGGCCGCAAGCGCGCATTGCGCCGCAAAGACGCGACGCGGCTCGCACAACCCGCCAGCGTCAGCACGCACGCGCATCCGGCAAGCACGGCGACAAGCGCCGGCGCGAGCCACGCCGCGCAGGCCGTCGCGACGGTGAAGCCGGACGCGCAACCGAGCAGCACGAAGTTCACGAGCGTAAGCGGTGTCGCCCATTCCTGCAGGAAGCGCAGGCACGCATAGATCATTGCGGTGCACACGAACAGCGCGGCGCCGGCGAGCACGCAAAGCGCACCGATCGCGAATGACCACGGCGACCCGAACCAGTGCGCAATGCCGTAAGCGAACGCGCAGCCGAGAAAGACCGGCAGACACAGGCATTCACGCGACAGCCACGACGTACGCCACATCGCAATCGCTCGCCACGCGCGCTCGGGATGCCCGAGATGGAAAAACGACGCAAGCAGCCCCAATGCGCCGAGCAGTACGGACAGCGCGGCGCCGACCACAAAGAACATCTGTGACGGCAACGCGCCCGCCGTGATCAGCCCGAGCCGAGCAGCAAGTTCGACGCCGAAGAGCGCGATCAGCAAGCCCTGCGCGGCGCCGCTGAGCGTGGTCAGAAAAACAACCGAGAATGCGGGTTTCATAGTGTTCGCCTTGGGCCAATTATCTGAACAATGTTCCCCGCGTCAGATGCGTTTCGCCGCGCTCACGAGGTTGAGCATCCCGCGTTCGAGTTGGGACTCAATCGGATCGACAGACGACAGCGGCACGCCAGCGGCCTCGGCTTCGATGGAACCGCATGAACACGAACTGCTCCCGCAACCGCCCGTCTTTTGCCGCGGGAGGTAATGATTCGCGGGACGTGTGTTCCATTCCGGCATCAACTGATAACCGCCGCGCTCGCGAATCGCTTTCGACACGACCGAGTCCGGATCGTGAATGTCGCCGAACAATCGCGCCGACGTCGGGCACGCCAGCACGCACGCCGGCTTGCGATCCCGTTCGGGCAACGCTTCATTATTGATGCGGTCAGAGCACAGCGTGCACTTGGTCATCTCCTTGCGTTCCTCGTCGATCTCGCGCGCGCCGTACGGGCAAGCCCACGCGCAGTACTTGCAGCCGATGCAGCGGTCGTAATCGACCAGCACGAGCCCGTCTTCCTTGCGCTTATAGCTCGCGCCGGTCGGACAGACGGGCACGCACGGCGGGTCTTCGCAATGCAGACACGACTTCGGGAAATGGATAGTGTCGGTTAGCGGATACTCGCCCGCCTCGAAGGTCTGCACGCGATTGAAGAACGTGCCCGACGGATCGTCGTCGTAAGGACGGAAATCCGCGAGGCTGCCGGCCTCGCCCGACGTGTTCCATTCCTTGCAGCTCGTCACGCAGGCATGGCATCCCACGCAGACGTTCAGATCGATCACCAGCGCCATCTGGGTCATCGCACGCTCCTTCTCATTTGGTCTTGGCCGCACTGCGCAAGCGCGCCGCAAATTCGCCCCGCCCCGCGAAATACGCCTGCACCACGCGCTGGACGACGCCGGTCGAACCGGGCAAGGCTTGCATCGGCGGGAATTGCGGCAGCGTGTGGTCGGCGTCCGCTTCGGCCGGATACACGCGCACGCGCACGTCGTACCATGCGGCCTGACCGGTGATCGGGTCGGAATTCGACACGCGCGAACGATCGGGCGTGCTGCCGTTCTTCGCGCCCGGCAGCTCGTCGGTGATCAGATGGTTGAGCAGAAAACCATGTTGCGATTCGTTCGCGCCGGGGCCGAGATTCCACGCGCCGGCCGCCTTGCCGATCGCGTTCCACGTCCATACGGTGCCGGGCTCGACGGCTTCGCTATAGCGCGCCATGCAGCGCACCTTGCCCCACTGCGATTCCACGTAGATCCACCCGCCGTCGTCGATGCCCTGCTCACGCGCCATCAACGGATTCATGAACAGGTAGTTCTCGCCATGAATCTGCCGCAGCCATGCGTTTTGCGAGTCCCACGAGTGATACATGGCCATTGGACGCTGCGTGATGGCCGCGAGCGGGAATTGCTCGAGGTCCGTGGCGCCGAATTCGAGCGGCGCGTACCAGAACGGCAACGGATCGAAATAACGCTCGACGCGCGCGCGCAAATTGTCGGGCGGCTGACGGCCTTTGGTCTTGCCTTGAGCCGCCAGCCGGAACTTCTGCATCACATCCGAGTAAAGCTGGATCACTATCGGCTCGCCGAATTTGCGAAAACCTTTCTCCACCGCCCACTGCAGATACGGTCCGTTGCAGCCGCGCATATATTGCAGCGATTCAGGCAGCGTGTAGTGATACACGCAGTTGTGTTTCGCGTACTCTTCCCACTGCCTCGGATTCGGCTCGCCCACGAGCGCCTTGTCACCGTCCTTGCCGCGCCAGCCGATCAGGAAGCCGACGCCCGACTCCGGTGCGGTCTGAAAATTAACGATGAAGTCGGGATAATCGCGAAACTTGCGGCCCCCCGCGGGCGTGGTGAAGGCAGGCAGTTTCAGTCTGCCGGCCAGTTCGATCAGCACTTCCTGGAACGGCTTGCATTCGCCGGTCGGCGGCACGACCGGCACCCGCACCGAATCCACCGGACCGTCGAATTCGGAAATGGGCCGGTCCAGCACCGACATGGCGTCGTGTCGTTCCAGGTACGTCGTGTCAGGCAAAATCAGGTCCGCAAATGCGGTCATCTCCGACTGGAACGCGTCGCACACGACCAGAAACGGAATCTTGTAGTCGCCGCTCTCGTGTTTGTCCACGAGCATCTTGCGGACTTCCACGGTATTCATCGATGAGTTCCATGCCATGTTGGCCATGAAGATCATCAGGGTGTCGATCGGATACGGGTCTCCACGCCAGGCATTCGTAATCACGCTGTGCATCAGCCCGTGAACGGCGAGCGGAAATTCCCACGAGAACGCCTTGTCGATACGTACCGGCTCGCCGGCAGCGTCGATAAAAAGGTCCTCGGGGGCGGCCGGCCAGCCGAGCGGCCCTGTTGCGAGCGGCGTGTTCGGCTGCACCGCATCGGGACCGTTCGGCGGTTTGGCCGATGGCGGCACCGCGCGCGGATACGGCGATTTGTGGCGGAAGCCCCCGGGCCGGTCGATGGTGCCGAGCAACGACATCAGCACGGCCAGTGCGCGAATCGACTGAAAGCCGTTTGAGTGCGCGGCAAGCCCGCGCATCGCGTGAAAGGCGATCGGGTTGCCGGTGACCGTCTCGTGCTGTTCGCCCCAGGCGTCGGTCCATTGGACCGGCAGCGTGATCTTGTGATCGCGTGCCGTTTGCGCCATTTCGGCTGCGAGCCGGCGGATCGTATCGGCGGCAATGCCGGTGATGTCGGCCGCCCACTCCGGCGTGCAGTCGGCGACGCGTTCACGCAGCAATGCGAACGATGGCGTGACCGGCGTACCGTCGTCGAGGGTATAGCGGCCCGTCAACGCGGGCACCGCGCCACGCGTGTGATGCGCCACCGCGCGCTGCGTGTTCGTGTCCCACCAGAGCCGGTTTTGCGGAAACAGCGGATTGCCTTCGGGGAGCGCGGGATCGGCCACGAAGAGGCCGAATGCATCGCCGTCGGCGTTCATGTCCAGCAGTTCGGCTGCGTTCGTATAGCGCGTGACGAATTCGTGATCGTAAGCGTTGGCTTCAAGCAGTTCGTGGATCAACGCCATGAACAACGCGCCGTCGGTGCCCGGACGGATCGGCACCCATTCGTCCGCGATCGCGGCATATCCGGTGCGAACCGGATTGATCGCGATGAACCGGCCGCCCGCGCGCTTGAATCTCGAAATTGCGATCTTCAGCGGATTCGAATGATGATCCTCGGCAGTCCCGATCATGAAGAACAGCTTCGCGCGATCGAGATCTGGCCCACCGAATTCCCAGAACGATCCACCGATCGTATAGATCATGCCCGCCGCCATGTTCGACGAACAAAACCCGCCGTGCGCCGCGTAGTTCGGTGTGCCGAATTGCTTGGCGAACAGACCGGTCAGCGCTTGCATCTGGTCGCGCCCGGTGAAAAGCGCGAATTTTTTTGGATCGGTGGCGCGAAGATGGGCGAGGCGCTGTTCGAGCGTGTCGAATGCCACCTCCCACGACACCGGTTCGAACTGCCCACTGCCGCGCTCGGAACCGGGCTTACGCATCAGGGGCTGGGTCAGGCGGGCCGGAGAGTACTGTTTCATGATGCCCGACGAACCCTTCGCGCAAATCACGCCCTGGTTCAGCGGATGATCCGGATTGCCGTCGATATAGCGGACTTCGCCGTCCCGCAGATGCACCCGAATACCGCATCGGCACGCGCACATGTAACAGGTTGTCGTTTTGACATCGAGCGTTTCATTCTGGGTGCGGGCGTGGTGTTCCATGAGCCTCCCTAGGCTGAGTGCTTACCAGCGTATAGGGGGATAACGCAAAATAAAAATCGCCATTCCGGACGAAAAATATCGGCTTTCCCGATACTTTCCGCCGACGAACGGCGTTATCCGCGCTGGACACACAACGTCTGGTTCAGTGCAAACAGGCTCGGGCACTCGGCAAAAGTAGTCCGTCTGACAAACAGGCAGCCGATGATGAGCAAGCGCAAAGGTATGAAGGGGCTAATTCGATTGTCGGCATTCTGACCGTAAGATCATTGTTCTATGCACGCGTTGGCACCCTCGCGACAAGCCCAGCCTGCGCGATCGGGTCGAGATGATGGCCGAGCGCGGACTGGGGCTGGCGCACACCACGATAGCCTTGCCGGCGTCACGAATTCGAGTTGCCCATGGTTGAACCGGGATCATCAATCGCCCCCGTCAGCATCTGAAGAAACGCCCGCATCGCGGCCGGCAACGCTCGACCCGCCATCGTCTGGATCTGAAGCGTGCGCTGGTGTAATGCGGGATTGCGAATCGGCAGCGCGGCAAGTCCATCGGCGGCCAACCGGCTGCGTACTGTCAGCAGCCCGGTCAACGTCACCGCATCGGTATGGCGCACAAAGCTTTGCAGTGCCGGGTGATAGTTGCTCACGAACACGGGGTCGAATACGAGCCCTTCGAGACTGCACGCAATGTCGAATAACTGGCGGATCGTCACGCCCGTATTGTTGATCGCGAACGGCCACGGCAAAAGGTCCGCGAGCGACACTGAATCACGCTCGCAAAGCGGATGATCACGCCGGACAAGCGCAAAGATCGGAGCGCGCTGCGAGTACACGACGTTGATGTCCTTCTCCGGCGCGATGCTGAAACACACGGCGATGTCGGCGGTGCCTTCGCGTACACGCTGCGTCGCGACCGACGGCGCGGCTACGTCGAGCTGGAAATGCGTCGCCGGATGGGTCTTCAGAAAGCCCGCGAATACTTGCGGCAAAAAATGCGGCGCGACGCCTTCTGAACTCGCCACGCGAATCGTCGCGCGCCCGCCGTTGGTCAACCCGCGGATTTCCTCCGTCACACGCCCGGCGTCGAGCAGACTGCGCTGCGCATGTTCGGCCAGCAAACGCCCAGCATCGCTCAATACCATTCCACGCGGGTGCCGCTCGAAAAGCGCCGCCCCGACCTCTTCCTCGAGCTTCGCAATCTGCCGGCTCAGCGCGGACACGGCCACAAACAACCGGGTGGATGCCTGGCTGAGCGAACCGCTGCGAGCCACCTCCAGAAAATAACGCAATGCGGTGTTGTCCATATCCGTCGAGCTGCCCCTTTGCCGTTTCGGCAACGATCGGTGCCAAATATTGTAATTGTCCACAAATATCGTCCGCGCCAGGATTGCAGAAATGCTTCCTTTTCGCTCCCGGCTTCGTTGTTTTGTCTTCGTCCTTTTTGTCTTCGTCCTTATTAACCGCTCGCGCTGCGGCGCGCAATTCGGGGAACCATGTTGACACGTGACACCGCAATCCACCAGGCGACGGATCAGTACGACTCCGGCCGCTTTCTCGATGACCTGCAGCGCCGCGTCGCGCTTCGCACCGAAAGCCAGGAAGCCGACAGCGGCGCGCGTCTGCACGCTTATCTGAGCGACGAAATCACGCCGACGCTGACGGAATTGGGCTTCACTTGCCGCATCGTCGAGAATCCCGCTGCGGGAGCCGGGCCGTTTCTCGTGGGACACCGGCACGAGGGCGACGGGCTGCCGACCGTGCTGAGCTACGGCCACGGCGACGTGGTGCGCGGCTACGACGCCCAGTGGCGCGATGGCCTGGGACCGTGGCGGGTGACGGTCGAGGGCGACCGCTGGTACGGACGCGGCACCGCCGACAACAAGGGCCAGCACAGCATCAACCTGGCGGCGCTAAAAGCGGTGCTGGATGCACGCGGCGGCAAGCTCGGCTTCAATCTGAAAGTGCTGTTCGAAACCGGCGAGGAAGTGGGCTCGCCGGGTCTACACGCGGTTTGCGCACAGTTGCGCGACGAACTGGCCGCCGACGTCCTGATCGCCTCGGACGGCCCTCGCCTCGCGGCAGGACGTCCGACACTGTTCCTCGGCTCGCGCGGCCTCGTGAACTTCCGCCTCGACGTAAAGCTGCGCGACGGCGGCCATCATTCGGGCAATTGGGGCGGCTTGTTGCGCAATCCCGCCGTCGTACTAGCCAACGCGATCGCTTCGATGGTCGACACGGACGGCCGCATCCTCGTTGAAGGTTTGCGCCCGCCGCCCGTGCCCGATGCGGTCCGCCGCGCGCTCGCCGATATCGCCGTGGGCGGGAATCCGGGCGAGCCGGAAGTGGATGCCGACTACGGCGAGCCGGGCCTGACGCCGACCGAACGCGTGTTCGGGTGGAACAATCTCGAGGTGCTCGCATTCCGTACCGGTAATCCCGAGAAACCGGTCAATGCCATCCCGCCGCACGCGTTTGCGCACATGCAGATCCGCTTCGTGGTCGGCACCAATTGGGAAAACCTCGAACAGATCGTGCGTCGGCATCTCGACGAACACGGCTTCAGCATGGTCGATATCGATGTTGAACGCGGCATGCCCGCGACCCGCGTCGATCCTCTCGATCCGTGGGTGCAGTGGGCGTTGCGCTCGCTGCGCCAGACGACGGGCGTCGAGCCCGTACTGCTGCCGAATCTCGGTGGCACCTTGCCCAACGACGCGTTCGCCGACGTACTCGGCATGCCCACGCTATGGGTTCCGCATTCATACCCGGGCTGCTCGCAACATGCGCCCGACGAGCATCTGCTAGGTACAGTGGCTCGGGAAGGCCTCGGCATCATGGCAGGGCTTTTCTGGGATCTTGGCGAGCAGCATGCCGACACACGTCATCGCGCGAACACTGCATCGCAACTTCCACGAAACGTTGCACAAGGACAACCGTCATGAGCACCGATTCCGCCACCACGGCCGGCACGATCGCCGCGCCCGCATCGAACGCGCACCTGTCGCGTCTAATTCTCGCGACGTCCATCGGCAACGCGCTCGAGTTCTACGATCTCGTCGTCTACGGCTATTTCGCCACCGTTCTGTCGCGGCTGTTTTTTCCGGCTCACGACAAAACCGTGTCGCTTCTTTTGACGCTCGGCACCTTTGCTCTGTCGTATCTGGCGCGGCCTGTCGGCGCGCTCGTGCTCGGCTCGTTCAGCGACCGCAAGGGCCGCAAAGCATCGCTTACGCTGTCCATCGCGATGATGACGCTCGGCACCGGGCTCGTCGCGCTGATGCCGCCGTATGCGTCGATCGGTGTGCTCGCGCCGATCGGCATTTTCGCATCGCGGCTCTTGCAAGGATTTTCCGCCGGTGGCGAATTCGGCAGTTCGACGGCGTTTCTGATCGAGCATGCGCCGCAGCGCAAAGGTTTCATGGCGAGCTGGCAGTTCTCCAGTCAGGGCGCGAGCACGCTGCTCGCCTCCGCGTTCGGGGCGGTGCTCACCCGCACGCTGACACAGCCTCAACTGGAGGGCTGGGGCTGGCGCATTCCGTTTTTGTTCGGCATGCTAATCGGTCCGGTCGGGCTTTATATTCGCCGACGCATCGACGAAACGCCGGAGTTCGAGCGCGCGGATAAAGCCGCCTCGCCAGTGCGTGAGCTGCTGGCCACGCAGAAGTCGCGCGTGCTCGTGTCGATCGGCGCGCTCGTGCTGACCACCACGGCCAACTACATGCTGCTGTACATGCCGACGTATGCATCGCGTCAACTGGGCCTCGCGCCGTGGGCGGGTTTCGTTGCGACTTTGCTGGCCGGCTTCATCATGATGGTTCTCACGCCGATGGTCGGCCACTGGTCCGACAAGGTGGGCCGAACGCGCATCATGCTGGGCGCCGGCACGCTGTTCCTGGTCACCGTCTATCCGGCGTTCATGTTGATGAACGCGCATCCGTCGCTCGCGACGCTGCTGGCCGCCGTCGTCTGGGTGGCACTGCTGAAAGCGACCTACTTTGCGCCGATTCCCGCGCTGATGTCGGAGCTGTTTCCAACCCGCACTCGCACAACCGGCATGGCGCTCGGCTACAACATCGGCACCACGGTGTTCGGCGGCTTCACGCCACTCGCCGTCGCGGCGTTGATCGCGGCAACCGGCAACAATCTCGCGCCGGGCCTCTATCTGATGCTCGCGGCCGTCGTCAGCCTTGGCACACTCATATGGGCGCGCGCGCGGCTGAACGCGCGTTGACCTCTCAATCACGTAGAACCCGCTAATCGCAGGAAACCTGGAATGCAAGAAGATTTGCAACGAGCCGTGCAGTTTGCCGTTGAACACGAGTCACTTTGGGATCGTCACGTCGACGGCGTCTGGGGTGTGCATGTTAACGATCCGCCGCCGTGGAACCGCTTGCTCGGCCCCGTACACGACCGCGGGCCAGTGTCGGGCACGATCGCCGTCGACGGTCGGGTGTTGAGTACATGGGGCGAGCCCGATCGCGCGGACCTGACCTTTAGCGTCGCGAAGATGTACCTCGCGTTGCTCGCAGGCGTCGCGCACGACCGCGGATTGCTCCCCGATGTCGACGAGCCGGTTCGTCTGCGAGTGCCCAACATCGGTTTCGACGACGAGCACAACGCGGCCGTCACATGGGCGCAACTTCTTCAGCAAACGAGCGAGTGGCAAGGGAGCTATTTCGGTTTGTCGGATCAGGCCGATCACTACCGGGCCGTCAATTTTGCTGCGCCGCCGAATGGCAACAAGGGCGAGTTGCGTCCGTTACAGCGTCCCGGCACGTACTGGGAATACAACGACGTGCGGATCAACCAGTTGTCGCTCGCGCTGCTGCATCTGTTTCGTCGACCGTTGCCCGAAGTGTTTCGCGAAGCCATCATGCGCCCTGCCGGCGCGAGCGAAAACTGGCAATGGGTCGGCTACGACAACGCGTGGGTCGAGATAGACGGGCGGCGCATGCAATCGGTGCCGGGCGGCACACACTGGGGCGGCGGCATGTCGGTGAGCGCGAACGATCAGCTCAAGGTCGCACAGATGCTGCTCGACGAAGGCATGGTGAACGGCCACCGCGTTCTCTCCTGCGAATGGATCGCCCGCATGCGCACGCCTTGCGCAATCGCGCCGTTCTACGGCTATCTCGTATGGCTCAATACCGACCGCAAAGTGTTTCCGAGCGTGCCGGCATCGAGCTATTTCGGCGTTGGCGCGGGCAGTTCTTTTACGTGGATCGAACCCGAGCGGCGCATGACCGTTGTAGTCCGGTGGTTGAATCCGGCCGCCGCCAACGATTTCTTCGGACTGGTGCTGAATGCGGTCGATGCCGTCTACACCGCGTGAAATGTTCTGCCGCGAATCTGGAATGCGGAATCATGTGAATCGGCATAGACGGGCCATAGCGGATCGCAACGTCAATGGCCCCACCCTTTCGTCACCGGTTGCCTCGGTGAAAGATTCAATGAGCGTTCGACCGTACGCTCGCTTCGCCCGCCGGCACGGGCTCGGTAGCCGAACCGGTAGCAGGCCGCAAATCGTCCAATTCGCCGGCATTCTCACGATTCAACACCGCGCGCGCAACCTTCATGTCCAGTTGCCCCTCCCACCGTGCGACGACGACAGTGGCGACGCCATTTCCGATCAGATTGGTCACGGCTCGTGCTTCGTTAAGAAAGCGATCGACACCAAGCAGCAAGACCAGACCCCCGACCGGGATCTTGTGCATCGAGGCGAGCGTCGCCGCCAGTGCAACGAACCCCGCTCCGGCAACGCCCGCCGAACCCTTCGAGGTAAGCAGAAGGACGCCAAGCACAAGCAACTGGTCCCAGATTGACAAATGCACATTCATGGCTTGCGCAATGAAGAGAGCAGCCATCGTCAGATAAATGGCCGTTCCATCCGCGTTGAACGTGTATCCGGTAGGTAGCACCATGCCCACAACCGGACGCGAGCAACCCATGCGCTCCATCTTGATCAGCATCTGAGGTAACACGGCTTCCGTCGAGGCCGTACCGAGCGTAATCAGGATTTCGTCCTTGATGTAGCGGAGATACTTGAAGAGCGACAGTCCACACAACTTCATGACAAAGCCGAGAACTACAACCACGAAGAAGATCGACGTCAGGTAAAGACACAGCATCAATTGGCCGAATGACGCCAACGTGCCAATGCCGTATCTCGCGATCGTGAACGCCATGCCGCCGAAAGCGCCAACGGGCGCGACGTACATGACTATCCGCACCACGCCGAACATGCCCTGGAGAAACATGTCGAGCATATCGACGAACGGCGCGGTGCGAGGCCCCAGTTTCGCGAGCGATATGGCGAGCAGAACCGAGAAGAAAATGACCGGTAGCATCTGGCCATTCGCAAAGGCGCCCACAACACTGTTTGGAACGATGCTCATCAGGAAGTCGAGCATGCCGTGCTGTTTCGCGGCAGTGGTGTACATCGAGATCGCGGAGCCGTCCATGTGCGATGGGTCGACATTCATTCCACTACCCGGCTTGATTACATTTACGACAACCATTCCGACGACAAGCGCGATCGTCGATGCAACTTCGAAGTACAGGATCGCTTTCGCGCCGACGCGGCCCGCTTCGTGAAGATTGTTCATGCGGGCGATACCCACGACGACCGACGCGAAGATGATCGGTGCGAGGAGCATCCGGATCAACTTGATGAAGATATCTCCGAGAGGCTTCAACTGCGATCCAATGTCGGGGTAGAAGTGTCCCACCAGCACGCCTGCGACGATGCCGATTAGAACCTGGACATAGAGCTTCGAGAGCGATTTTCTGACGCGTGATACCAGCATGTCTGTCTCCTATGACTGGCGTCTTCTGTGGAAACGGCGGGCGCTCATGGCGAATGCGTTGCAGTGGCCAAGCGCGGCTATATTTCGCGTGTATTGCTTTTTTTATGCGCGGCACCGGCGCGAACGCCGGTGCAAACCTTTGCCGCTGTTTTCTGGTTTATGCGGAAAGCTTCTTCATTTCGGCGATGAGATCCGACTTACCCTCGAAGCCGATGCCGGGAAGATCCGGCATGGTGATATAGCCGTTCTCGACTTTGACGCCATCGGGAAATCCGCCGTACGGCTGAAACAGATCGGGGTAGGACTCGTTGCCGCCGAGTCCAAGGCCGGCAGCGATATTCAGCGACATCTGATGCCCGCCGTGCGGAATGCAACGGCTCGGCGACCAGCCGTGCTGGCGAAGCATGTCGAGCGTGCGCAGATATTCCACCAACCCGTAGCTCAATGCGCAGTCGAATTGCAGCCAGTCACGGTCCGGGCGCATGCCGCCATAACGAATCAGATTGCGTGCGTCCTGCATCGAGAACAGGTCTTCGCCCGTCGCCATTGGCTTATCGTAGTAATTGCGCAACGTGGCTTGCAGTTCGAAGTCGAGCGGGTCGCCCGGCTCTTCGTACCAGAACAGGTCGTATTGCGAGAGCGCCTTGGCATACTGGATCGCCGTATCGAGGTCGAAGCGGCCATTCGCATCCACGGCGAGTTTCTGGCCGTCTTGCAGCACGCCAAGAATCGAGTCGATGCGTCGCAGATCTTCGTCGAGCGACGCACCGCCGATCTTCTTTTTCACTACCGTATAGCCGCGATCGATATAGCTACGCATCTCGTCTTTCAGCTTCGCGTGATCCTGGCCGGGGTAGTAATAGCCGCCCGCGGCGTACACGAAGATCTTGCGGTCGGGCTGACCGTTGCCGTAGCGATCGGCAAGCAACTGGAACAACGGCTTGCCTTCGATCTTGGCCACCGCATCCCATACGGCCATGTCGATCGTGCCGATAGCGACCGAACGCTCGCCATGACCACCCGGCTTTTCGTTCGTGAACATCGTCGCCCAGATCTTGTGCGGGTCGAGGTTATCGCCCGCGTCGTTGACGAGCGATGCAGGATCGGCTTCAAGAATGCGGGGGATAAAGCGTTCACGCATCAATTTGCCCGGCCCGTATCGGCCATTCGAGTTGAAGCCGTAGCCGACTACCGGCTTGCCGTCGCGGATCACGTCTGTAACGACGGCGACGAGACTCAGCGTCATCTTGCTGAAGTCAATATAGGCATTGCGTATCGGGGAACTGATAGGCACGGTCTTTTCGCGGATTTCAACGATTCTCACAGCACTGTCTCCAGGGTTTCGAAGGCGTATTGCGACGCGCCGGCCGCAATGTGAGACGTAGCTTAACTGCGAAGATTGCTGCTAAACTGCACTTCTGTTCATTTCATTTTTCACGTTTAGTGAATACTGAAACGCAAACCGCCACTGATTTCCAGTTCTTCATTCTTCTGGCGAAGCTCCGCAGCCTGTCCGGTGCCGCGCGCGCACTGGACCTGTCCGCGCCGGCCGCAACGAAGCGACTTGGTGTGATCGAGCAGCGGCTTGGAGTACGCCTCGTCAATCGAACCACTCGCAGCGTCAGTCTCACCCCGGAGGGCGAGACCTATTTGCGATATGCAACGCAAATCGTCGGACAGGTGCGCGAGATGGAGGAAGCGATTTCCGGCGCGAATCGCGATCCGCAGGGTTTATTGCGCATCAATGCCACGCTTGGCTTCGGCAGGACCACGATTGCGCCACTGGTTTCCGAGTTCGCCAAGCGATTTCCGAGCGTCGAAGTTCAGTTCGAAGTGACCGATCGCCCGGTGGACCTGGTCGAGGGCGCGTTCGATATGGCGATCAGATTCGGCGAGTTGCCCGACAGCCGCCTGAGCGCGCGGCGCATCATGAGCAATCGCCGGTTCCTCTGCGCGTCGCCGAAGTACCTCGAAAAATACGGGTCGCCGCAGCGCGTTGAAGAGCTGGCTCAGCATCGGTGCATCATTCACCGCCAGAACGACGACGCGTACGGCGTGTGGCGCTACATCGTGAATGACCATATCGAGGCAATCAAAGTAAAAGGCGCCCTTTCGAGCAACGACGGCGATATCGTGCTTCGCTGGGCGCTCGATGGCCACGGAATCCTGATCCGCTCCGAATGGGATCTGTCGAAGTATGTGCAGAGCGGCCGGCTGCATCTCGTATTGCCGAATACTGTTCTTCCTTCTGCCGACCTGTTTGTCTACTATCCACGGCAAAAGAATCAAACGGCCCGCGCAAGAGCTTTTATCGATTTCCTGGTCAGTCGATTCCAGGCACCGTTTACTCCTGTCGACACGGGCGAGCCATCGCGTGAACGAAAAAAGGGAAGTCCGCGCAAGTGAGTTGCACACCGCAGCGGCGAGATCTCGCTGTGCAAATATTACTACCATGCCGACAACGAATACCGCACTATTCACGACGTATCGCGCGGGCGCCGTTCCCCGTTGCCGGTGCCGAAGCCTCTATCTTGCTGCCGCCTGCGCTCATGCTGTCGTTGCCGGCATTGTGAGCCTTTTTGCAGCCTGCTACGCCAAAGGCCAATGGCGTAAGCAGCAATAGTGCGCCTATGAGCCGTTTCATCTTTGCTCCTTGTCTGTTATTGCCATACAGCCAGCATGGCACTCCTTGTCGCAGCAGTGCATATGCCTGCACTCAAACCGCCTGTTCTGACAGCTAAACGAAGGATTCAGGCACGCGCAATGCAGAGAATCTGCATCGGCTACGACATCGAAAGGCAAAGCCATGTCCACCACGCCTACGGTTACCAGACATCCCTCCAGGATCACACCGGCGATCTTCGAACTGCTGAACCCCATTCCGTATGGATTGTTCGTCGGCACCTTGATCTTCGACATCACTTATATGAGCACGCGCAACGTGTTCTGGGGCAAAGGCGCCGCGTGGCTTGTCACGGCCGGTCTCATCATCGCCATCATTCCACGCCTGCTCAATCTCGCTCACGTATGGTTGCAGCGGCGCCGCGCGGTGTCGCGTATCGAGAGAGTGGACTTCTGGCTCAATCTGCTCGCAATCGTCGCGGCAGTCATCAATGCATTCGTGCATAGCCGCGATGCATATGCAATGGTCCCGGACAACGTGATTCTTTCGGTGATCACGGTCGTGCTGCTGAGCATCGCTCACGTCGCGATGGCGGTAAACAGACTCAATCTCGCGGAGGTGGCTCATGAGTAAGTTCATCGCCGGGAGCGCGCTCACGGTTGCCGTTCTGGCGCTGATGAGTGGATGCAACGAACAGGCACAGTATGACGCCGCGCATCAGGCAGGAGCGAACCCGCCAATGCCGGAGGCACGCAATTTCTTCGCACCGCCAATGCAGGTTCCAGAACACGTGGGATGGAAGGACGGCGCAACACCCAAGGTGGCCGACGGTCTGAAGATAGAGAAGATTGCCTCAGGGCTTGTGCATCCCCGTCAGGTCTATACGCTTCCCAATGGCGACATTCTCGTGGCCGAATCCAATAGTCCGAACGAAGAGGCCGTGACGACGCCGAAGCAGCTCGTCGCCGGGCTCATCGAAAGCAAATCGGGAAAGAAGGCAGAAGGCGCGAATCGGATCACGCTGCTGAGAAAACCTGCTAATGGCAACGGCGAATGGGAGCGGCATGTGTTCATTGAGAACCTGCATTCCCCGTTCGGCATGCAACTAGTCGGCGACACGCTTTACATCGCCGATACCGACGCAATCCTGAAGTTTCCGTATAAGACCGGCGAAACGAGGATCAACGAGCGCGGCGTCGAGCTTGCCGATCTGCCAGATACGATCAACCATCACTGGACCAAATCCTTGCTCGCGAGTCGCGACGGCAAGAAGCTGTACGTGGGCGTCGGTTCGAACAGCAATGTCGGCGAGAACGGCCTGGATGTCGAGTACCGGCGCGCGGACGTGCTCGAAGTCGATACAGCCACGGGCGCGAGCCGCATTTACGCCGCGGGCATTCGCAATCCGACTGGACTGCAGTGGGAACCGAAGACGGGACAACTATGGGTAATCGCGAACGAGCGCGATGAAATCGGTGCGGATCTCGTGCCCGACTATCTGACATCGGTGAAGGAAAATGCGTTTTACGGCTGGCCGTATAGTTACTACGGCCAGCATGTCGATCCACGTGCGCAGCCGCAGCGTCCCGACCTCGTAGCCAAGGCGATTCCTCCGGACTTCGCAATCGGCTCACACGTCGCGCCGCTGGGCCTGACGTTCTATACGGGCAACAATTTGCCGGCGCAGTATCGCGGCGGCGCGTTCATCGGCGAGCACGGCAGTTGGGACCGTTCGCCGTTGAGCGGTTACGTGGTCTCTTATGTGGCGTTCGAGAACGGCAAGCCGGTCGGCGCGCCGAAGGATATTGTGACGGGTTTCACATCGGCGGATCAGAAAGAGCTTTATGGCGCACCCGTGGGCGTCGCTCAGGACCGGGACGGTGGTCTTGTGATTGCCGATGACGTCGGCAACACGGTATGGCGTGTGACGGGCGGCGGCGGTTGATGTGCGCCCGTACCAACGCGCCGTTGCCACGCGGCGGTGGATATCTCGGCGATCACGGCGCGCAGCGCACGAGCGTAGGCCGCCGATAGCCGGGGCAGGTCGATAGCAGTCGTGCTGTAAAGGTATTTATCTCGCGGGAGACATCGATGACTCCAACACTCTGTGCCGCGTGCGGGACACAGTACCCGTTTCGCCTGCGAAAGCGTTGGGCATAGTGCTTGCTGCAAGCGCGGACAGTATCCAGTGCACTCATCGCTCTATCAAAGGACATTGAACATGGTTAGCGCCCGCCCCTGCACCGCGACTTGCGTGATCGACGGCATGCCGGTGACCCTCACTTTCTATCCGGACAACGGCGTACTGCGAATCGCCGATCCGTCGGGAGCATGCATCAAGGAAACGCGGTGGCACGCGTCGTGGCGCTCGCTGCTGGACGAGTTCCGCCGTTTCGGGGAGCGCGCTGCAATGCAAGGGCCAGGGGTCGAGGCAATGGTGAGCCACATCGTGGAAGGCACCGAGGACTGCACGGCACACACGGCGCTAGCGTGAGAGAACCGTGAGGCGGTGCGGCTCCGGCGCACCGCCTCGGCGACACCGCTGCGTCACTGGCCGAAGTAAATCCTGCATTGCCATCCATTGGAGCAATGCATATTTTGCCGGCCTCCCGCTTCAGACCGCCCGGCCGCCGTTCCGCCATAAGAGACGTTCTGCACCGACTGCGAGGTTGTTCCCGCGGGTTCGCTCAGCGGCATATCGGTCGTTGCCTGTGCCGATTCATTGGCATGCTGCATCAGCCTGTGACCGGCGGATGTGCCTGCGCCCGGTTGAGTCGTCATGTCGTCGGCGCTCGCGGCCCGGGGCGCCAGAAAAAGAACGGCGCTGACGACTGCCATCAATAAACGTAGTTTCATGTCCAGACTCCTTGAATCCGGCGCAGCAGTATCGTCCCTCCTGAGAATCTATCCGTGTAAATGTGTCAGCTGGCCCAATCAGGGCCGACGGAAGAGCCAATATTGACGCGGGCCTGCTGCATCGACCCGTCGAATGCAGCCAGCGACGAGTCGCCCACGCCGAGGCCAGCGCCCGATACGCTTTCCACGATCCGGACCAGGCGCCTGTGGCTGGAAAATACGGATTGTTCTCTCCGATATTTCTTTTATAGTTCGGGCGCGAAGGAATTCAAACTGGCGAGCGCAAACCGGCAAACGATACCGGGGGCGGAGCGGACACTCTCCGCGCGGTGTTCAAATGCGACAAAATCAGTTGAAACGGTGCGTGCATTGGGCTCGCAGTGCGTTATGATGCTGCCATAACCACAAGAAAGGGCCCCCCGCGCGAAACGCCGTCGCAAGACGGCGCGTGGACGTGAGACCAGCCGCCCGAAGTCAGTGCATCGTCATCATCGTTTTTTCCAATTTCGATCAATAACCTCACCGCGGACCGGCGCCATTTAAATGGACTCGAAGCTCTCGCGGGTTTTCCTCGCAATCTGCATTTGACAGAACGCTGGACGCTTTAGAAGGACTAATATCTTATGGACGAAAGGAAGCGAGATAGCATGATTGCGTATCTCCGCCATCGCATGGAAGAGTTTGGCATCAAACCGGAAGACCTTGCCGCCCTACTGGCATCCGAACCGGCCGCGCAAAAGAATGCACGCTACCGTAGCGCGACCGGAGATAGCTGGGACGGCCAGGGCGAAATGCCTCAATGGCTCAAGCAGGCAATCAGCGCAGGCCAATCAATCGACCATTTTGAATTATCGGCTCCGCCGGCGCCCACGCCGCAGCCGAAAAAGCGCGTCGACTGGAAAAACGATCCGTTTGCAGGCAGTCCGCTCGCGCGCTCGAACGACCACTGAGCGGCAAGCGCCGCGCTATCGCGGCACATCACACGTTGGGCAAACTGGCCGGTGCGCGAGTGCGCGCGCCGCGGACCGGCGTCGTTCGCGCGGGCAGCGCATCTTGCGGCGCTTCGATAAAAGCGCTCAACTGACGCACGATTTGCCAGAAAACCTTTTCGAATAGACGAATGCGTTCCGGGTCGCATACGTCGTCGGCGAGCGGATCGGCTAAATGCCAGGCGGCGAGTTCAGGATCTCCCGGAAAGACGGGCGTATGCGAAGCCGCGACGCTTTCGTCGAGCGCAATGACGAGATCCATGCGCGGCGCCCATTCGCCGGTGAATTCGAGCCAGCTTTTTGGGCATAGCACGCCGAGGTCCGAAACGCCGGGCCGCAATTGTGCCACCGCGAATGGATGTACCCGCAACGCCGGTTCCGGCCCTGCGCTGAATGCCTCGAACCGGTGCCCAGCCAGTTCCCGCAACAAAGCTTCTGCCATGATGCTGCGTGCTGAATTCTCGCGGCAGAGAAACAGCACTTTATATTTCTTGGTCACGCTTACCCCGTACTCTGTTTTTCGTATCTTGTATGTGCGATTGTGCCCGCTGAGTCTTGCGCCCCCGTGACACTACGATGTCTTTATTCCGCGCGCTACCGGAATTGCACCTGGAATGCCCCTGAAAAGGACGAGCGAAGCCGGGTAGTCAGAACTTGAGCCCGTTGAGGAACTGGAACCACAGCCCGCCCAAGCCGCCCGCAGTAGTCGCTTGGCTGCGGGCTTCGTCGCGTTTGCCGTGATTTGCGCGAGCGGCATGCGCACCGGGATCACCAGTTTCCTCTTTGCCGGCGCCCGCCGTTGCCGGTTCAGACGATTCATCGGCGCTCGCTTCGGCGCTCGCGGCCGCACTAGCAGTTGCGCTCGCAGCGGCGTCACGCCGCGACGCCTGCAACGCCGCCACGCTGTCCGCGATCTGCGCAGCACGCCGCGGCTCGCACTCGCGACCGAGCAGCACGCCGAACAGCACATCGCGGTTATGGCCCGCGTCGGCGAAACGCATTGCGAGCGCGACCATCGTGGCGTAGGCCGCCTCGTCCGCTGCGCGTGCCGCCGCTTCGCGCTTTGCTTGCGCCTCTTCACGGCGCGCGCGCTGTGCTTCCCATTCCCGCATCTGCTCCGCGTAGACGGCGTCGTACACCTTGCGCTGTTCGGCGTCGGAGAGGATCGCATAGGCGTCCCTGATCTCCTGGAAGGTGGCGCGCGCAACTTCTTCGGCGCCCACACTGCGGTCGGGATGCCATTTCATCGCGGCCTTGCGATAAGCGCGCTTGATTTCTTCTCCGGTGGCGTGCATGGGCACGCCGAGCGTGTCATAAAGAGTTGCCATTTGCCTGCTAGACCTCGCCGCTATGGTGTCGCGGACCATCGTAGCACGCGATAAACGGCCGGATCGTGAACGCACGTGTCTACACTTCGCGCCAGACCGGCGAAAAAAAAGCCTCGCCACCAACGTGGCGAGGCCGAGTCCCATGTCAAGGAGTGTCATGGAGGAGACGCTTCGATCATAGCGGCCAGCCCTCGTGCTCCAAAACAATTGTTCGCCATATGCTTATCGGGCATGGTCACGTGCAAACAATCACATGTGGGCGGCGTGTGCGCTGCCGGGCGCTCACACCTCGCGGTTATATGGTTAGAACAAAAAGTCGCTTCGTGCCGGGCGCCGCGCTCATTAAGATGGTGCTTCAAAGTCCGGTTCGACCGGCCGCCTCAGCGCGGACTCGCGCGAGAGCGCGCGAGCCGCTACCGAAGGAGCATTTCGTTGACCAGTTTCGATCATCATCGCCGGCCGCTCGTTGTCGGTATTGGCGGCACGACGCGCGCAGCCTCGTCGACCGAACGCGCGCTCGGCTTCGCGTTGCGCGGCGCCGAGGCGGCCGGTGCGAACACCCGGCTGTTCGGCGGCACGTTCCTGCATTGCCTGCCGCACTACGCGCCGGAGCACAGCGAACGCACCGACGAACAGCTCGAACTGATCGAAGCCGTGCGCCACGCCGACGCGCTGATCATCGCGACGCCGGGCTATCACGGCGGCGTCTCCGGTCTCGTGAAGAATGCGCTCGACACGCTCGAAGAACTACGCGCCGACGAGCGCCCGTATCTGGATGGCCGCGCGGTCGGCTGCATCGTCACCGCCTATGGCTGGCAGGCCGCGGGTTCGGTGCTGACTTCGCTGCGCTCGATCGTTCACGCGTTGCGCGGCTGGCCGACGCCGTTCGGCGCCGGCATCAACACGCTCGAAACGCGCTTCGACAGTGTGGACACCTGTTCCGACGCCAAGGTCGTCGACCAGCTCGCCATCGTCGGCCAGCAAGCCGCGCAATTCGCCCTTGCCTTCAATGCGCATCGCGCCACGAGCCCGAACGCATCGGGCAATTCGATCCAGCACGCGCAACCGGCGCGTCTGCTGCACGCGGTTTAAGCCCTCTTCTACGGCACCCCCGGCCGCATTCGCGGACCCGGGGCGCTCACGCTCGCACGAACCGTGCGCCACATAACAGACCCATCGCGCTCCAGGCGCGATAGTGTGTCCGAACCGGCAAACACGCCGTTACCCGATCTTCCGACAAGCGTTCCGGATATCCGCTGATTTGCTTGGCGAAGAATGATTGGTTCACGGGCCCCTTCAGTGCGGCCTACGCTTGAGCCTGCCCGCCGACTCATCCGCCGCCTGATGTCAACGCAAACACCAATGCGTGGCGTCATATGCACCGGCTTCTTGCAACTGACGCGGGCATCTTCACTGCCACGACTATGAATTCACATTTCCGCTACAAGGGCTACGAAGTCGCACCGACGGTGCAACGTTTGCCCAATGGGCTGTTCGCCGCCAACCTGACCATCGAAAAAGCCAGCGCGAGCCGTAGCCAGGCGTATTGCTTCGATGCGCTCGACTATTTTTTCGACGAAGAACACGCGCTCGCCTACGCGTTTCGCTGGGGACGCATGTGGGTCGATAATCAGCAGTGACACCGGCACTGACGATCGAGCGCCTGCGCCCGTGCACCGCTGGCGCCGTATTTCGGGGCAATGTGACAGAATAGGCGACACTTCGAGTTCGCTCTCTGTATGCATGCCATGTCCGACACATTGACAGATGTAGCCGAAGACCACAGCCTGCGCCGCTGGACATTCACCGGCACTGCCCGCGTGAAGATCGGCTCCGACGCGCACAAGCACATGTTCTGCCGCATGCTGCTCGAGACTCACGATCCCTACAAACCCGCCGTGGTCGACTGGCCGGCGCTATCGCCGGATGCGCTGGAGCGGCTCTGCTCGCTACCGATCTGGGACATCGCCGTGCAAACCGAAGGCCGCGCATCGATCAACGTTCACACCTACGCTGCGCAATTGAGCGACCCGCTGCTGCGCGAAGCCATCACGATGGACGGCGACGAAGAGGCCCGTCACAAACGCGTGCTCGCCAAACTGATTGCCGCATACGGTATCGAGATCGCGCCGAGCCGCACTATCCCCCGCCGCGCGATCCCGAATGGGCATAGATGCGCACCGGCTACAGCGAGTGCATCGACAGTTTCTTCGCGTTCGGCCTCTTTCGCGCCGCGCGGCAGTCGGGCTATTTTCCCGAAGCCGTCGTCAAAACGTTCGAGCCCGCAATTCAGGAAGAGGCGCGCCACATTCTGTTTTTCATCAACTGGGTCGCGTGGCATCGACATACCATGCCGCTATCGCGCAGGCCGTGGCACGCGTTTGCGGGTGACCGCGATCTGGGCGGTGCTGATCTGGGAACGTCTGGCGATCGCAAAGGGCATCGACGCAAACGGCGTCGCGCGCGACTCCAACTTTCTGCCGGCGAACAGCAGCGTGATCGGCAAGGGGCTCGAAACGCCCGAGCTCATCGAGCTATGTCTCGCGCAAAACGAACGCCGCATGAGCGGCTACGACGCGCGGCTGCTGCGTCCGCGGCTCGTGCCTGCGCTTGCGCGATTCGCGCTGCGCTCCATCAAACGTTCGCGCCGAACGGACACTGAACGATAAGGAGTACGTCCATGACATGGACCGTCGATGAACAGCTCGCGTTGAGCGCAACCGAAGCCGTCGCCGCGATCCAGTCGGGCCGGCTCAAGGCAACCGACTACATCGCGACATTACTCGCGCGCGCGGCGGCGCTCGAAACGCTCAACGCACTGACCGTGATCGACCTCGACGGCGCACTCGCGGCCGGGCGACGCATCGACGCGCTGCCCGCCGCAGCCCGGGCGCAACTGCCGCTTGCGGGGCTGCCGATCGTCGTGAAAGACAACATCAATACCGTGGGACTGCAAACCTCGGCGGGCACGCCGGCTCTCGAAGGCTTCGTGCCAAAGACCAATGCGCGTTCGGTGCAACGGCTCCTCGACGCGGGTGCGATTATTCTCGGCAAAGCGAACATGCACGAACTCGCGTTCGGCATCACGAGTACGAATTTCGCGACGCATGCGCGTCCGGTGCGTAACCCGTACGATCCCACGCTGATTCCTGGCGGCTCGTCGGGCGGCACGGCGGTGGCGATTGCCGCACGCATCGTCCCCGCGGGCCTCGGCACGGACACCGGCGGCTCGACGCGCATTCCCGCCGCGTTGACCGGCACCGCGGGCTTTCGTCCGTCGGTCGGCAACGGTGGCGCCGAGCGGCGCTATCACGATCCGGACGCCGTCGTGCCGATCAGCCATACGCGCGATACGGTCGGGCCGATGGCGCGCAGTGCTGCCGATATCGCGCTGCTCGACGGCGTGATTACCGGTGCAGGTCCACTGCCCACCGTCGCGCTGAACGGCTTGCGCGTTGGCTTGCCGGCGCCGCTGTGGGAGGGGCTGGAGCGCCAGGTCGAGGACGTCGCGCGCGCCGCGCTCAAACGGCTCGAAGCAGCGGGCGTGGTTTTCGTGCCGGTGGCGATGAGCGAACTCGATCGGCTTAACGGCATGGTCGGCGGCCCGATTGCTATCCACGAAGCGCTCGGCGATGTGAACGCGTGGCTCGCCGCGAACCAGGCGCCGGTGCAGACGGTCGGCGAACTGGCGGCCCGCATCGCGAGTCCCGATGTGCGCGCAATCTATGACGAGGTGCTCGCGGGCTCCCTCGACTCGCACTATGAGGCGGCGCTCAATCACTGGCGGCCGCTGTTGCAGGCCTACATCGCCACCACTTTCACCGACGAACGTCTCGATGCACTGCTATTTCCGACCACACGGCTTGCCGCCGTGCCAATCGACGAGATTAGCGGTTCGTCGACGGTATCGATTGACGGCGCGCCGCCTGTTGACACGATGGAGGCGTTCCTGCACAACACCGATCCGGCCAGCACGTCCGGCATTCCGGGACTGTCGTTGCCCGCGGGAATAAGCGCACAGGGTTTGCCGGTCGGTCTCGAACTGGATGGACCGCTCGGCAGCGACAGGCGCCTGCTCGCGATCGGCGTGGCGTTCGAACAGGTGCTCGGTCAATTGCCGCCGCCCGTGCTTTAAACCAGATAAACATGCCGATGGAAAATGCCCTGGCTCATGCTCGTGCTCATGCTCACGCTCACGCGCCGATAACAACGCCCGAAAACGCGCTTTCACTCTCGGAACCCGATGACCACGGACCATCGCATAAGCGCGCAAGTTACTTCCGGCGGGTCATAGCGGCAGTCGGCATCGCGCTTGCCGCTGCCGGATGCGCGCGCCTCGCAGCCGTCGATTCAAACGCGTTGTGGAAGATCGTCAACATGCGCTGTGTGCCGTCGCAACAGGCGACCGGCACGCCTGGCCAATGCACGTTGGTGGATCTCGACAAACGCTATGCAATCCTGAAAGACATCGTTGGACGCTCGCAGTATCTGCTGATTCCGACGGATCGTATTAGCGGCATCGAAAGCCCGCTCGTGCTCGCGCCGCAAGCGCCGAGCTACTGGTCCGATGCGTGGGCCGCGCGCAGCTACGTGAATCGCTCGGTCAAGCGGACATTGCCCGACAATCAGTTAGGCCTGGAAATCAATTCGCAATTCCGCCGCTCGCAAAACCAGTTGCACATTCATATCGATTGCATGCGCCGCGATATCAGCGACGCACTCGCCAGCCACGCGAAAGACGCGCCCGGCGAGTGGCATTGGGACACGCTTAACGGCAACCGTTACCGGATCATGCGAGTCACCGCGCTGACCGGAGCGAGCGATCCGTTCCACCTGGTTTCGCACGACAACCCCGGCTCCGACGCAATGGCGATGCAAACCATCCTCGTGACGGGCGCGGGCCCGTCTGCGGAAAAAGACGGCTGGCTAGTTCTGAACAGCGGTCTCGATGCGAACAATGGCAGCGGCTCTGCCGAAGATTTGCTCGATCACGCGTGCCGCGTCGCGGATGGCTCCTCGCAGCACACGCGCGAGCGTGCCCTCGGCATGGAGTTATTCAATGGTATGTCGTCGTGGACGACTGCAACTTCGTCAGCACGCCGCGCTTGAATCCGAACCAGCCTTGCGAGCCTTGCATCACGACTTCATCGCCCTGCCAGAATACGCGCCTGACTGTGATGCGCATGCCAACGCGCTGAACAAGCGGCGGGCGGTGGCGAAAGTCGTATAGCACCGGACCGGAATCGGTTTGCACGAGCGCGCGCGCGATTGTGTCGTTTGCGCGGCCCATGTCGTCGAAATGCGTGAGCGTGTTCGCGCTGAAACGATCGAAAACCTCCTTGTCGAGCATCGCCGTGAAATCGCGGTCGACGCGCACGAATTGCAGGTTGCCCGAGGGCGTATCGAGCGGGCCGGACTCGTTGCTTTGCGCATGAACGCAAGTCGCGAAAGAGGTGGCTGCAAGCGCAGCAACTAGCAGTCTTCTCATGTTGCCTTTCAGTTGAGCGGCGTTTTCGCACGCGGAGCACGATTCGCAGTCGTTGGTTACGAACATTGTCGTCGATTTTTGTGGAGACGTCGAAGGTCTGCAACGTCCTCGCAGTGCGCTTACTCATCGCGACGAAGATGCAATCCTGAACACGCCGTGATATCGGCTCGACGCCGAACGAGGAGCCGCGCGCGCCGACAGCCAAGAACGTGTTCGCGATGCAAACGCGCGCCATTAACATTGCAACATTGCAACTGAAAAGGCACTGCGTCGTCTTTTTATCCTGCGTCCCGGCGAGGCGTTGCAGAACGCGCGCCGCTGATCGGCCCGACCGCCCGCCGTACTACAGCGCGACGTTTTCGAGCCGCGCCGCCAGAAATTCCACGAACAGACGCGTGCGCGCCGGCAGACGCCGCGTCGGTAGCCATAGTGCCTGTAACGGCAGCGGAGAGAGTTCGTAGTCGCTCAGGACAAGTTCCACGCGGCGCTGCTGCTCGAGTTCACCGATCTGCCAGTACGCCGCCCGACCGATGCCGAGACCGCTGGCCACCGCATCGTTCAGGGCCGCCGTGCTGTTGCTTTCGAAGCGGCCGCGCACCTGCACCGACTCCTCCTCGCCGCGTTTGCTGCGGTAACGCCAGAGCGACGCATCCGGTAGCGCCGAGCGCACCACGCAGTCGTGCTGCCTGAGATCCACTGGCCGCAGCGGACGCCCTCGCGCTTCCAGATACGCAGGCGACGCGAATGTCACGCGGCGGATAGTGCCGAGCCGCCGCGCAATCAGATTCGAGTCGGGCGTCTCGCCGATACGGATGGTGACGTCGGCTCGGCTTGTCGCCGGATCGTCGTAGTCCTCGGAAAGATCCAGCGATGCCGTGAGTTCGGGATAGCGCGCCAGAAACGCCGCCAGCAGCGGCGCGATGTAGCGCGGACCGAACAGTGTCGGACCGCAGATGCGCAAACGCCCGGACACGGTCGTCGCGTAGTCGGCGAGTTCCGCGCGCGCCATCGCAAGATCGCCGAGCACCTGCTTGATCCGCGTATAGAACTTCTCGCCCGCGGTGGTGAGCCGGCATGTGCGCGTGGTGCGCGCGACGAGCAGCGTGCCCGCCTCGCGTTCGAGCACCCGCAGCGAGCGGCTCACCGCCTGCAACGACTTGTCGAGGCGTCGTGCCGCGGCGGTCAGATTGCCCTCTTCCGCAATAGCGACAAAGGTTTCGAGGTCGCGTAACGATCCACTATCCATTTTTTAAGGAGAAAGAGTCAATTTACGCACCGATTATCTATCAGACAGACGCGAGTAGGATGCAACGCATGGTTTTTCAGGAGTGCACGCACATGCCAGAGAGCGAACTGAGTCCCGCCGCCGTCGCCACAGCGTCGCGCATTTCGACGCGCCCCTATGCGATTGCCGTCGGCATCGCGGTACTCGGTCTTTACGCGTCCCAAGGATTGGTCAACGATCTTGCCACGTCTGTTGGACTCGGCGCGTGGGCCAATCTGGTGACGATGCTGACGCTGACCGGCTATTCCGCTGGCCTTTTGCTGATGGTGCCGCTCGTCGATCTGTTGCCCAACCGGCCGCTCATCATCGCGACACTCGGCGCGCAGGTGATGTCGCTAGCAGTGATCGCCGCCGCGCGCGAACCGGTCGCGTTTCTGGTTGCGTCGTTCTTCGTCGGCCTGACGTCGAGCGCCATCCAGATGCTCGTGCCGGTGGTCGCTTCGCAGGCGCCGGAGGCGGATCGCGGCCGCGTGGTCGGCGACGTGATGAGCGGGCTCATGCTCGGCGTGCTGCTGTCCCGGCCGGCGGCGAGCCTGATCGCCGGCGCGTTCGGATGGCGTAGCTATTACGCGATGGATGCCGCCGCGCTCGCCGCGATGACCGCGTGGCTCTGGACGCATGTGCCCGAGCGGCGTCCGGTGCACCGCGGCTCGTATGCCGCGCTGATCGGCTCGCTCCTGCATCTGATCCGCGACGAGCCAGTACTGCGGCGCCGCGCGCTCTATCAAGGCCTGCTGATGGTGTCATTCAACCTGTTCTGGACCAGTGTCGCGTTAAAGCTCGCCAGCGCGCCGCTGCGATTCGGCCACACCGGCATCGGCCTGTTCGCGCTGGCCGGCGCCGGCAGCACGATCATCGCGCCGATCGCCGGACGCCTCGGCGACCGTGGTTTCGACCGGCAAACCACGATCGTCTTCCACGCGATCGTCGTGCTCGCGACCGGCATCGCGCTGCTCGGCGGCAGCGACGGCCTGCCGCCCGCCGCTTCGCTAACGCTGCTGATCGTCGCGGCGCTGCTGCTCGATCTCGGCGTGATCGGCGATCAGGCGTTGGGGCGCCGCGCGGTCAACCTGCTGAATCCGCATGCACGCGGCCGCGTAAACGGCCTTTTTACCGGACTGTTTTTTGTCGGCAGCGCAATCGGTGCGCTGCTGGCCGGCCCTGCGTGGGCGCACGGCCACTGGACGGGCGTATGCCTCGCCGCCGCTGCGTTCGCACTGGCGGCCGGCGTGCTGCACGTCGTGCAGACCCCCGCACCGGCACAATCGCCAGCACCCGCGCCGCCTGCGGGCAAGCATCGGCGCTGAAACTGCCTAACCGCATCTTCCGACTCGAGGAATCGATCATGGACGCAACCCGCTCTACCTTCCGCTACCCGACCGTCAACGTGGACGGCGTCGATATCTTCTATCGCGAGGCCGGACGGAAAGACGCGCCGACGGTTTTGCTGCTGCACGGCTTTCCGTCGTCCTCGCGGATGTACGAACCGCTGATGCCTTTTCTCGCGCCGGAGTTTCATCTGGTCGCGCCGGACTATCCGGGTTTCGGCAACAGCGAGGCGCCCGCGCCGGATCGTTACGCGTACACGTTCGACCATCTCGCGCAAACCATCGAACGCTTCACCGACGCGTTGAAGCTCGATCGCTATGTGCTCTTCATGGCCGACTACGGCGGCCCAGTCGGATTCCGTCTTGCGATGGCGCGGCCGGAAAAAGTGGCGGGAATCGTGATTCAGAATGCGGTCGCACATGAAGAAGGGTTGGGACCGTTGTGGGAAACGCGCAAGGCATTCTGGAAAGACCGCGCCCAGTATGAAGAACGCTTGCGGGCCAATCTGGCGTCACCGGACGCGTTAAAACTGCGCCACGTGGGCACGAGTCCCGATCCGCAGCGCTACGATCCGGACAACTGGCGCGACGAGCAACATTTTCTGGCGCGTGCCGGACAGGCAGCAATCCAGACGGACCTGTTCTACGACTACCGCACGAATCTGGAATCGTATCCGCGCTGGCAAGCCTGGTTGCGCGAACATCGGCCGCCGACGCTCGTAACGTGGGGCAAGTACGATCCGTCGTTCACAGTGTCGGGCGCGCACGCTTACCAGCGCGACGTTGCCGATGCCGAAGTGCACGTGCTGGATGCGGGACACTTCGCGCTCGAGGAAGCGAGTGACGAGATCGCCGCATTGACGCTCGATTTTCTGCGACGCGTAACACCGCGCTGAGCGACGACAGGCAATCAGCACCGCTACAGCCGGACTACGTTCGACCAGGCGTCACCTGTCGCTACGAAGCTGGCGCCCGCACTACATCCGAACTGCGACCTTCTTGACGAACGTATCAGCCGGCGCGAGCATCTCTCCGCCCTGGCCGCGTAGTGTCAGCTTCGGCACGGGTTTTCCGCTCGTACGGTCGAGTAGCTGCGAGCGCTTTTCGCCGCGTCGAAACAGGTTGGCTTCGCCCCACTGACGCAACGTGACGATCACCGGGAACAGCGCTTCGCCCTTGGGCGTCAGGATGTACTCCTGATAGGCGGAGCCGTCCGACGCGGGAATTACTTCCAGCACGCCCGCTTCGACGAGACGCCGCAAACGGTCCGTCAGTATATTGCGGGCAATCTCGAGGTTTTCCTGGAACTGCCCGAAGCGGCGCACGCCGTCGAATGCATCGCGTACGATCAGCAATGCCCACCGGTCGCCCACGATATCAAGTGCTCGTGCGACGGGACATGATGAATCCGCAAGACTCTTACGCACAGCCATCTGCACCACCTCCTGTTGAATCGGAATATTCGCCGTTGAAGCTGCGAGTGCGACACGCCTTTGAACTAGTTGCATTTTAAAACATCCATGAATACACTTCATGTAGTTTTATTTTGCAACTACTCAACCGAGTTCGCGGAAGGGCAACATATGGATTCTGGATGCACATCGTCCGTTGCGACGGAGCCGATCGGGTCGCGTGCAGTTCAGACGCGGCACACCATACCCACAGCGCTGGTTTTGCTTCTGTCAGTGTGTTGCGCGATGAGCGTCGCCAACGTCTACTACGCACAACCGCTGCTCGACGCGATTGCGGCGGACTTTGGCATCGGTCAGGCAGCGGTCGGCGCAGTGATCACCGCCACACAGCTGGGTTGCGCGTTGGCCTTGCTGTTTCTCGTGCCGCTCGGCGATCTCGTGAACCGCAAACGCTTGATTTGCGTACAACTGATACTGCTGGCCGCCGCTTTGACGATGACGGGGTTCGTGAGCTCCCCGCTCACACTGGGCATCGGCATGCTTGGAGTCGGGATGCTCGGCACGGCGATGACGCAAGGACTCATTGCATACGCCGCAGCGCTTGCACACGAATCGGAGCGCGGCCGGGTGGTCGGCGCAGCACAAAGCGGGGTGGTGATCGGCCTGCTGATGGCGCGCTCCTTCGCGGGCCTCGTCACCGACCTGCTCGGGTGGCGGTCCGTTTATCTGATTTCAGGGCTGTTGACGATAGTCATGCTGATCGTGCTGTGCATTTCGTTACCGGCGCCGCGCATGCACTCCGTCAAACTGACCTACCCGCAATTGCTCCGCTCGATGCTCACCCTGTTCGCGTCGGAACGCGTTCTACAGGTCCGCGGCACGATTGGGCTGCTCATGTTCGGCGCGTTCAGTATCTTCTGGAGCGCTCTCGTGTTACCGCTCAGCGCACCGCCGTTCTCCATGTCGCACACGCAGATCGGCGCCTTCGGGCTGGTTGGCGCGATCGGAGCGTTGGCGGCACCCAGAGCCGGACGTCTGGCCGATCGTGGCCTTGGACAGTGGACTACCGGGGCCGCGCTGGTCTGTCTGCTCGCGTCATGGATACCGATTGGCTTCATGCAGCACAGCATGCTTGCGTTGCTCGCGGGCATCGTGTTGCTCGACATCGGCGGCCAGGCGGTTCATGTGATCAACCAGAGCATGATTTTCAGGCTTCGGCCTGAAGCGCAAAGCCGTCTGGTCGGTTGCTACATGCTTTTCTATTCGGCGGGAAGCGGTCTGGGCGGGGCCGCTTCCACCTACATATATGCGCGTGCCGGTTGGGCCGGCGTGTGCATGCTTGGCTTTGCAGTCAGCATGGCGGCGCTCCTGCTGTGGGCAGTCACGCTGGTTTTCGCGCAGGCGCGGACGAGACGATGACTTACCTATCTTTTTCGTGACCGGTCGCAGCCAAGCCGTACTCCCAAGCCGTATCCATCCATGCAATGAAGCGGGCGCGATAGCCGTTCTCATTGCGCCCGACGCCTCTCGGGCATTCAGCCGGGTTGTGCCTGCGTGCATTCTGTCTGATACCAGATGTTTACCTGACGCTGGGCCGCCTCCAGATCCGCCGGATAATAAGGATCGAAGCGCCATTCAGGGTGATAGCCCGCTGTGCGCAGCGCCGCGAGCTCACTCATGCTGCGCTCGTGCGTGGCCGGCGCCTTATTGCGGAGCGCGGTCAGGTCGCGGCATTGCGCGGCGCTGAGATGCGGTTGGGCCGCTCCCTGCATTCCGCCTGTTGCACAGCCGGCGAGTGAAAGCACCAATACGGCAAGCATCGGCCGCGTCTTCGTCGCGATCTGCATTTCGTGTCTCCTTTGACGAAATTACGATCGTGCCGCATGCCGCATTCCTGATGTGCGCGGGTGACGTCGAGGTGAAGGGGACGGCGGACGAATCGCGGCAGAAAAGCGTGTACGGACTGCTGGGTCGCAACGCCGCAACGCCGCAACGCGCCATGAAATTCATAGCTGGTATGCGTTGCCTGCAATGAGCAGCGAAAACGGCGACCGCATAATGCCGTGACGCGAATGCCCAAGTCCGAGCCGTATTCCCGGCGACAGCGCCTAAACAACAACGCCGGCTGCCGTGCGCACGACCGGACGGGCCAGGCAACAACGCGCAGCAGCTCGGCCTGATCTACGAATACTATCTGTCGAAATCGACGATCCTGTACACCGCTGCCGGGCTCATCGAGAACCGCAATCGGGCGCATTACACGCTGGACGGTACGCAGTATTCGGGCATCGCGGTCGAGCCGGGGGCTTACGCGCGCAGTGTCATCGTCGGGATGACGCATAAGTTCTGATACCGACGGCGGCGCTGCGGTACTGCTTGGCCTTTCTCGTCAACCCTTGCCCGTTTTGGCGCAATGCAATCCTGAACAAAATGGTTCTGGCGCCGCGTGTTGCCCGGTAGGATCGCTCGAAACGTACATTCGACCGATTCCTCCGATGGCGATCTACCTCGACGACACACAGCGCGAAACAATCGCCAGCCTCGCAACGACCTGGACATGGCGCACGCAATGGCCGACATGGGTACTGATCGTCGCGATCTACGGCGGATGGTTCGCCGTCGCGACACATGCGCGCGAGCTCGGCTTGCCGCTCACGGCGGCCCTGCTTGCGTTGGCCAGCGCGTGGTACATGTCGTTGCAACAGAGATCGCAGGCCTGCAAAGCCCGTGCTGGCTTAGCGAGTTTAAAGGTTGATCAGAACTCGTTCAAAATACGACACGTTCCACCTCAGTCGACTTTGACCTTGATGGGCTCAAGCCCGCGCGAATTCGCGTAGAGATTTGCGGTCTGATCGTCGCTGTGTCCGAGCAATGCCTTGGTGTCAACGCCGCCCTGTTCAAGATAAAGGCGCTTCGTCAGGCTTCGGATTTCATGGAAGGTCGGCGCGTTCGCGCCAGCGATGCCAGCGAGCTCGCGAGCATCAGCAAACGCCTGCGATACGCTGCCGATCTTCACATGCGATCCGCGATAGACGTGGACGTGCTTGCGGTGGTGATGAATCAGGTACTTGCTCTCGATGCCGGTTGATGTGCAGAGCTTGATAACATCGGCGAGCGACATATTGATCGCATCCATGTAAAGCTTCAGCGGTATGGCGATGCGAACCTCCGTCTTCGACCGCCGCACGACAGCGACGTCACCAACAATCGAATCCCTCTCCCATCGCGCCACGGTTGAGCGGTCCTGACCGGAAACCAGTGCAAGAAGCATGGCATTCGGCAGCCATTCCGCCACCTGTGGTGCCTTGTCGAGAATCGCCTTGAACTCCGCAAGCGTTAGGCGTTTTCGCTGCACCTTGACCTTCATGGTCTCGGTAATCTCGGCGACGTTCTTTTCCATCCATCCGAGCGCCACTCCCTTGGCGCAAATCTGAATCAGACGACTACGGACGGCCTGAGCCCAGCGCATTTTTCCGCGGTCCTTGATCGCCTCGACGATGTCGGATACATCCTTGACCGTGAGCGCGCGACAGTCCTTGGTGCCGATCTCCTTCTTGATCGCCTCGTCGTAATACTTACGGGCGGAAACGGTGCTCGGCTTGCCGTCCTTCGGCATCTTCTCGATCAAGTCCGCAATTGTCTTGTGTTCCTCCGTCAGACGCTGGGCGAGAGTCTTTGTGGCCTTCCCGCTCTCTACAATAGCGTTAGCTTCCTGAGCCTCATAGATGGCTTGAGCGAGGTCGATACGCCCCAGGATATGCGTCTTCCCGTCTCGCGGATCGCGCCAAGTGTAGTATCCTGGGCGAGGCTCATGCATGTTGGCGGGCCAGTTTGCCCGCCTGCGGATTCGTGGACGCGCTGCCATTATCGGGGGATGCGGTTAGCCAGGCGAGGCCGTATCGTGCCGTCGTTGAATATTGCGTTTTGCTCAACGTAATAGGCTCGCCCTACCTTCGTCGGCGCGGGGTAAATCTTGCCCTGCTTGATCCACAGGCGAGCCGTCCTGATGGCCGGAGCCGGTGTAAATTGGCTTGCCAGCCAGTCACCAAGTCGCATTTTCATCTTTCACTCCCTCCCAAACCAATCGCGTCGCGTAGTTGTCAAAATCCTCTCCAGCGCTTCCGTCATGCCGCCTGCTTCTCCGCTTCTGGCACGTCATCGCCGTAGTGACTCGCTACCTTCGCACGCATCGCGGCGATCAGCGGTGTCTCGCCGGCGCCGCGGCCGACGCCACCGATACCCATTTCATTCGGCGGCAGCGTGCGCGTGCGAGCGGAAACCGTTGCGCGCCAATGGTCATATCGACGCCAGCCATGGTTAGGTCCGCCGTTATAATGCACTTCGCTAGGCGGCTGGATAAATATCTGATCGCGCTCGATAATCGGCCCACCATAGGCCCATTCAGTCGAGTAGGCATGCGCCGGCACGGCGAATGTCGCCGCCTCGTGGCTCATGCCTTCGGCCCGCGCAACCCAATAGTCCAGCACTACGCCGCTCAGTTCGCTAACCTTCATGCCCTCACCTCCTCTGACTTCCTATCCGGTAATGGCGCGCGCCTATGCCCGTACGAGATTGGCGACTCGTTCGCGTCTGCGTACTTGCAAACCGGGTATCGCTTGCGAACCGCATCAAGATCGAACTTGATGGCTGGGCATCCGACATACTCAAAGACCGCCTTGCGAAGTCGGTTCCTGAAAACCCTCACCAGTCCAGAGTTCAGGTGCTCGATAAACTGCGGCCCCCATATGGGGTCGTCGTAGACGTCGCAGAAGATGATGTAGCTCGTGCTCATGATTGCTCCGTCGTCTCGTCAAAATGCTGCGACGCCTTGCGGGTCATCGTCCGAATTGCGTCGAGCAACTTCCCATCCGGCCGATAGTGACGCGTGTCGGTCAAGTGCTCAGCGATCTCGGTCCATTCGCCCAAGGTCATGCTGAGCGTCATTGTCATCTGGATGTCTTTGGGGATTTCCGCTTTGAATTGAGCCTTCACGCTTTTACCCCCTGTTCTTCCATCGCCTCAATCATCGAAAGCGCCCACTGAAGCGCTGCGCCGGTACGCGGACCGTACGATCCGTTCTCGAGACACCAGCGCAGTTCAGATTTCACTTCTGGCAGGTCTGATTTCGCATACCGATCCTTGGTGCATCCCATATATCCGCCGTCCGGCATGATGTGGTTTCCTCTATCGCTCAGTGGGGCTCCGACGCGGCAGCCATCGCACTGGTTAATGTCCGTCATTTCCTCGGCTCCCTGACAACCGCAATCCCCGCCGCAGACAGTCCCACGGATACCTTGTCGCGCGAGTCGTCAGCCATCATCTGGGCGAACGACGCGCATAACCCGGCTACCTGTTGCGACGTGGGAGTGAGCGCTTTGCGGTATGAGTCGTAGGTCTCGTTGAAGGTACGGTGGTTGGTGGTGTGGTTCACTGCGCCACCTCGTTATCGAGTGGGCCGCCGCCGCACCACGTCATCCAGTCGATGCCGTCGTCCCTGCCGTCGAAGAATGGCTGGAACCAATAGCCTCGCCGGAATGACCAGGCCATTAGCGTTGATTTAATCCAGTGCACGATTGAATTCCTCCCATGGCCCGGCGCCACCCCAGTCCTGAAGATCGGTCGAGGCGCACATCAGCCAGTTAAACATCGGGTAGACCGGCCAATCCCACCAGAGCATCGGTCGACTGACTACGTGGCCAACGCCGAATAGCAGCCATGCGGCCGCGAATCCGATTGCGCGTTTTGTTGCATCAGGCCTGATCTCGTCCGCAATGATCGCGATGTGAACGGCCCCCACGGATGCCCATAGAATCCACCAGTGGCTGTCGGCAGCCCAGCGGGTCGTGGCCAGAATCAAACTCGTTGGGATGCCTATTAGAGCGCTGAATAGTAGTTGTTTGCTCATCCTGCCTGCTCCTGAAACATGTCTATCGTCCGCGTGTCCCGCTCTGGCTCAGATTCGACCGCGGCGAGAATGTCACTCAGGCGTGTGTTGCCGTCGCCGCCGTAGGGAATGCAAAGGTCATCCCAGCCAACTTTTTCAAGGTCAGCCTCGCACGTCATTTCCGTGGCCGGCGAATACTTGATCTGGTCGCCATAGACGTCGCCGAATATCTCGCGCTTGTCACGTTCAGCGACGATCCGCGCGTGTTGTTCGTTTTCAGCCATAACTACGGCCGTGACGCTCATCGTGATCGCATACGGTTTCATGCCGCCCCCTCAAAGAAATCCCTTTGCGCCACGTACACCCATAGCCAGGATATTCCTAGGGATAGGGCGAATAGGTAGAGGTCAGTCATCCTGCTCTCCCGCTTTCTGTGACAGGGAACGCGTAGCCTTGGCAGCATCGTTGCGCTCGACACACCATATGTGTGCCTTTCTAAAGGACCAGCCTTCGTCCAGAGTTAGCCTCACACCTGAAGATGGCTTAGACAATTTCCAGTTTTTGACCTGATAGTGGCCAGCTTGAATAACGATGCGCGGGCGAATGATTCGATGTGGGACGACCATTATTTCAACTCCTGTTGAGACAGGGCGGCTTTAATCGCCTCTTCGACGTGCGATTCTTTGTCCGTCTTGCGCATGTGTTGCAACCCCGTGAGCCATGGCATAGCGGCCTTCACCATCGCTGGCGTCACCGTCACCCGCTCCGCATCCCGCCCGCCTACCTTCTCAAGAGCGGCGCGGACTGCTTCGCCGTAGGCGTTCGCGTAGCCCTGCATTTGATGATCAGTGAAAAGACCTGCTCCGTTTTGCGGCGAGTACATCGAAGGAGCCGGAAATCCCGGTAGCTTCGGCCATTCAAACTCTGCCACCGGCTCCGACTTTGCAGCGGATTCGAGGGCGGCGATCCGTTCTTCGAGCTTCTTCGCATATGCGCTGATGCCTCGCGCCGTCCAGCCTCCGTCGATCGCGTCTTGCGGTAGGCCGTCGAGGATGCGCTCGAATTCGGCTATCTTGGCGGCTTGCTGCTCGATCACGACTCGCGCTTCGCGACACGTAGCCGCAGGACCCGGCAGGCAAGGTTCCTTTTCCCAGTACTGCAGCATGTCGATTAACCTCTGGTTGTCACTCATGTCGTCTGGTCCTTGGAAAGAACGGTCGATTCGTCGTAGATGCAACTCAACTCCCAATCGTCAACAATTGGCTGCATGCGCTCACGCAACTTGGAATCCGCAGCCATTGAAGCAATGGACCATCCCGCGCACAGGTCGGTCGGGATACCCTTGTCGTCGAATTCCTGATGGCAATGGAAAGGTGTGCCATCGACGACGCATTTCAGAGCGTCCATGACGGTCGGCAAGCATCCGTTCGGCACAGTGCCTGCTATGAATGCGCAACTCTTGCAGCGGGCCTTATGATTCGGAAACTTGGCGCGAGCTTCAATCTCGGCCTTGTCGGTGAGACGCGCCAATTGCCCTCCGAGCATGCGACCTTCCGGCGATGGTCGATTCGGTGTGAGTTCGTTGCTCATTTCCCGCTCCCCGCCTCACGAAGAAGGGCGCGCAAGTCGCTCACGAATCCGTCGATGTTCTTGCGCGAGATCGCTTCCCCGAGTTCAGTCGTCCACTCGGACCATGTGAGGAACAGTTTCTCGATGTCGTTACCGTTAATCTGCGCGCCCAGGGGCTCGCGCGCGTCGGGGGATTTGGCTTCCCCGGCGGGTGACGCCGGTTTCTTTTCAGTGCACATGATGCTTTTGCTCCTTAAAGTTGGTTCCCGCTGACGGACCCGTTAGCCCACGGGCGAGGATGTTTCTGGCCGCATTAATGTCTCGGTCATGATCGGTTTCACAGGCCGAACAGAACCATCCCCTTACATGCAACTGCCTTAGACCCCTGGGGCCGGTGTGCTGGCCACAGTTAGAGCAAGTCACAGTTGTGAACCTCTCGTTTACGACTTCAACCAGACTGCCGGCCTGATGGCCCTTGTAGTGCAGCATGGTCTTGAGCATCCCCCACCCGCTGTCCAAGACAGCTTTCGCCATCTTGGTTTTTGCGAGTTTCAGGCTGCTCACGTCGCCAACGTAAATCGCCCCATAGTTGTTCACCATGGCGGTACTGAACTTGTGCAGCGCGTCATTACGGCGGTTCGCAGCACGTTGATGCAATCGTTTTGCGTGGCGCTTATGCCCTCGCCGCTGTGCCTCGGCGATCTTCCGCTCGATACCGCGGTAGAAGTCACCAGCGGCCAATATCTGGCCATCACTCGTTGTAGCTGACGCTTTCAGACCCAGATCGACGCCAACTGCGCGCCGGGGCATATCGGGAGCCTTAGTCGCTGTTTTCACTGCTATGTTGACGAACCATTCCCCGAGAGCGTTTTGCGAAAAGGCCCCGGACCTCAGTTCGTATTTGTCCAGGCCATAGCTGTCGAACACGCGAAATCGCTTCCCGCAGAAGCGTATTGCGCCCTTCACGAACTTGACCTGAGGATGCCTGAACGGAATCCAACCCAAGGACCGCTTGGAGCCGCCAGAACTGCGCCACCGCAGCTTCGATCTCCGGAACTGCAAACGTCGATCAGCGTGTTCATGAGCAATGCGGATAACCGTATTCGCCTGCAAATACTTCAGTTCAGAATGGACGCCGGTCAGCAACTTCTCGACATCGAAACCAGACAGATACCTAGGCTTCCCATAGAACGGGCGCGCGGCCTTGGCCGTGGTTTCATTGGCGAAGTTCCAGACCATGTTGACTTCCCTGGCCGCTTCGTCGAGCCATTCCTGACCATCGCGCAATTTGAGTCGTAACGTTTTCAAGTCGAAGCACCGATGCTTTTGTTGGTACTTATTGTGATTCAATATGTAGGTGATTGCAAGCGCTTTTTGTGACCCGATAAGTGGGTGTACAATCCGGCCATGGAACCTACTAAACCGAAGATGGGCCGACCGCCCAAGTCACCCGGCGAACGCCTAGAACAGCGCTCTATCCGGCTTACTCCTGCTCAGTGGGCGAAGATCGACGCCTATGGCATACCGTGGTTGCGCAAGCTAATTGACCGCGCAAAGCCGCCGAAGCTTGATTGATCTACGTCACCGCCTCGTCTGCTTGCCCGCTGGCGCGCGGAAGGGGAGTGGCAGCCAACGGTCCAAAGCCCGCGATCTTTTGCATACGCGCTTTGCAGCCTTCGCAGCCCTGCACGAAATCCACCTCCGCTGTTTCCGGGTTGTCGAATGCGGCGCAGCCGGGGCAACGCTTCGGCGTCGGGTAGTTGAGCTCGACGCGCTCTGTGATTTCCGCCTCCATCGCCTCCACAGTCATTTCAGGAATGCCGCGCTCTTTCCGGCGAACGTTGTCGTGCTGAAGTCCCACGCGCAGTTGATGCTCAAACTCTGCGCGCGTCAGACCTTCAACATTGCGCGGCTCATTAGAGAATCCCATGCAACGCTTGACCACCTTCAGAATGCAATCAAGGTCCGATTCGCCATCTTGGCGTTTTGCGTATTCATCGTAGGTGACGGCTTCTATCTGAACCTCACTCAGCTTCGCTTGCGGAGCGGCGGATTGCTCGGCGAGAACAGTGGCAGTAGATGCGGCGCGGGCGTAGAGTTGCGAATCGATCCAGGCTTTCTCGCACTTTGCGTATGTAGCGTAATCAGTCGTGCCATGTACGCCGTTGTCCCTGCACCATTTCTCAAACGCCGCCCGCTCATCCCCACCTTCGGGGAGCGTGGATGCGGTAGATGCGGTCCCTTCATTGATCCCGTTCCAGTCTTTGCTCATTTCTGTTCTCCTGTTTCATTGATCGCATCAGAGGGTCGTTTGACATCCTCCCTGGCACGACTGCCAAGGATTCCTCCTGCGAGACGCGCATGTCCGCGCGCGAGAATGTTCCGTGCGGCATTTACGTCTCGGTCGTGGACCGCTCCGCAATCGATGCACGTCCAATCTCTTATTCCAAGGCCTGCGATACCTTTCGGCCGCGAATCGGGCAGAGCACCACAACTCGAACAGGTCTGGGTTGAAAACGCTTCGTTGACTTCCTCGAAGATCACCTGATGCCTGATGGCTTTGTATTTCAGCTGATTTCGGAACATGCTCCACGCGGCGTCGTGCACAGACTTAGCCATGCTCGTTTTCGCCAGCGCTTGAGCGTTCACGTTGCCCACGAAGATTGCTGCATGCTTCTTGACTAGCGCTGACGTTTCCCGGTGAATGGCGTCCTTGCGCTGATTTGCGATCTTGGCGTGAATAGCCTTGACCCGCTTTTTCTTGTTCGCCCGCTGAGCAATGCCTAGCTTCTGCTCTGACGCGCGATACCAGCGAGTCGGGTTGAACGATCCGCCGTCGCTGTATGTCGCCATAGTCTTGAGGCCGAGGTCTATGCCGATAGATGCGGAACCGTCCGGAATGCGCTTCTCTTCGACGTCGACCTTGACTGCCACGTTGACATACCATCGCCCGCGCGAATCCTCGTTGAAACTGCCGGCGCGCAACTCATATTTCGAAAGGCCGTATGAGTCCCACAAGCCGATGTTCAGACCGTTGAATCGGATCTGTCCATCCTTGTACTTGAGCGCGCCCTTCTTAAATGGAACCCAGCCAAGCGAGTACTTAGGCGACTTGCGGTTGCTCACGCGCCAACTCAACTTTTGTTTCTTGGCATGCTTCAAACGTGTAACGAACTCTTCGCATGTTTCTTGGACTGTCTGAGCGCCGACTACAACCCCTTCGCACTTAACGAATCCGGCCGTGAGCTTCTGCATGTCGTACGCGCTCAGCCATGTCTTCGGACGATCGCAGTAACGATTCAGACTGCGGTACTGGGTCTCGTTAGCGAAATTCCAGACCATGTTGACATCGCGTGCCATCGCAAGCATCGCTTTCGCGTGCTTGTCCTTGATGCGCAACTTCAATGTCTTCACGGTTTCCATGTCTTCTCATCTGTCGCGGAAAAAACGGGAGTCGTGGTGACCTCCCCAAGCACGCCGCAAGCAGTGCTGCCTACGGTTCGGGGTATGGGCGCGTCCACCAGACTTACGCAGAGATTCGCGCCAGTAGGCTTCATCCACTGCTGGTGGGCGCGTGAGGGCTAGAACGGCACGTCCTCGCCCATGTCATCGAATCCGCCACCGGCCGGAGCGCGTTGCGGTGCTTGCCGTTGCTGAGGCTTCGGTGCGGGCGCTAGTGCGGGCTTCTTTTCTCCGCCGCCCGCGAGGTCGATTGCGGTAATGCGAGCGGCGAGCTTCACGCCCTCTCCGCCCCCCTGCTTCTGGAAAGTCTCGATGTGCGCGTCTTCAAGCGTCACAGTGACAAGCGTTCCCTTCGTGAGATACGGCGCCAGCGCCTCAGCGCGCTTGCCCCACAACGCTGCATCTACCCACTGCGTCGGCTTCTTGCCATCGTCGCCCTTGCGACCGTATGAAAACGCCAGCGAGACGCTTGCGACCGCATCGCCGCCCGTGGTGTTGCGCACTTCAACGTCGCGGCCTACTCGGGCCAATCCGAAAATCTGAATCATGGTTTCGCTCTTGTGTAAGGTGAATCAGGCGGCCATCGCCGCAATCTGTTTGTGGGTGGCGTCGACTTCGAAAAGGAACTGTCGCAACTCGGCCTCGTACTCCCGAATCATTTCTTCGTCACGTTCCCAGCGGAACACGAACAACTGAAGCTTTTCAGGCATTTCGGGATCGAACGAAACGAAGTCGACGAACTCCGCGCCGGTAATGAGCATGTTGTGCAGCACCTGTTTTACGTAGGTCGGCGGTACACGCGCCTCAGTGAGGTACTTGAAGTGCGTTTTGCTCTTTGGGCACTTCGCCTCCCAGATTCCGAACTTTCCGGCATCTTCGAGAAAACCGTCGACGCTGCAACCGGCCATCATGTCTTCGCGATAGACGAACGGGCTTTCCTGAACTGTGATGCCGGTTTGAATCTCGTACCGCATGCGGGCAAACGGCTCACGCTCCTGGCCGCGCTCCGTGTCCGCGGTCGAAAATTCGTCGCCGCACGGCTTGCACAGAAGGCGCTCAAGTGCGAGTTGGACACGGTAATCGGCACGCGTTGCTGCTTCGCCAGATTTGACCTTGGCGGTTACACAATCCGCTTTAGAGCCGGTGGCACGACCGGAACGATCTGCCAGCCATTCTGCGGTTCCCTGTGGGTGCTCCGAGACGATGAAATTCTGTTTCATTGCGCGCTCCTTCCCAGTTCGGCCTTCTTCTTGTCGGCCATCACCTTGAACTGGTTCCAGCTTTCGACGTCGCCAATGGTTTCGAATGCCGTCCCCGCCAGAGCTCGGACCTTCCGGACGTCTTCAGCGGTCTCGGCGGAATTCAACGCGCCCTCCCACTTCATCCACACCTCGTCCGTGTCGACCTTGGCGATGGAGCTTTGCGCGTCGTCGTCCATGCCCTTGGTTGCCACGCCGGTAGCAGCCAGGAGCGTGTAGCGTTGCAGGTAACTGATGGTCGACGCCACCTGTTGAATGGCGTTCTTCTTGCCGCTGCTATCCGGCATGGCCTCCATCGTCACCTTCTCGCTGTGCCCCAGGACGTGAGTGATGACGCAATCGACGGTGATCCGATCAGCGTTCTGTGTTACGTCCCAGCGGTGCGAAAGCTGATGCTTTGCCATCGCCGGGCAGACCACCTCCGTCACGTCCGAAAGCTCGGCGTGGCTATACTTCGTGCCACTGAACTCGACCGTCTTCTTCTTGAAAATTTCCAGTGGCTCGGCCTTAAATGCAGTCATCGCCACCACGTATGCCTTGCGGGCCTCACCCGCCTCCCACTTCTCTTGGAGCGCCATCAAACGCTCAAGTCGGTCAAGGTCCGCTCCGCTCTCAACGGCGATGCGTAGAAGATCGGCGGGCGTAGCGGATGCAGTGACGGCTCGCGTCTGCTGCACCGCTGGCGGCTTCGCCGTGGCCGGTGTGGCAATCTCAATGTCGGTGATGTCTGCCATCGTTGCTGTGTTCATGCTGCCTTCTCCAGGTGATTTGCGGCGACGTTCGCGGCAGCAAAATGCTCATCTGCTGCGGCGTAGTCGAATTTCTTGATCCATTCCATGACGTCGCCAATTTCGACGTTGTAGTGCTTCGCCAGCGTCTCGATGATCTCGACGTCGCCCGGCCCGTTGATTGCGAACTGTTCGCGCTCACGGCGCAGGGCTTCAATTTCTGCTGCAATACGGGCGCTCTCGATTCGCTGCGCTTCGGCCCTTGCTGCCGCCTCTGTCACTTCCCGCTTCCGTCGTTCTTCCTGAGCAACCCGCGCGGCCTCTGCTGCAATAGCCGCCTGCTTCTCGCGCTCGACCCGGGCGGCCTCGTCGGCCTGTCGTTGACGCTCGGCGTCGATTGCTGCCTGCTGCCTATCGATTTCGGCCTGCTGCGCCGCCATCCGGGCTTCGTGTTCCGCCTGCTGCTGGCGCATGGCTTCGGCCGCTCGTTCTTGCGCTGCCTGCTGTTCCGCTGCGACGCGCTCGCGCTCGGCCCGATCCTTCGCTTCCCGCTCAGCTCGAGCCAACGCAGCGATACGCTCACGCTCGGCGGCTTCGGCACGTTCTCGCTCAAGCTGGACCCGCTCCGCAGCGATCCGGGCGGCTTCCGCCTCTTGCTCGACCGCCTGCTGCTGTCGTTCTCGCAACCACTTGACCGTGTTGTCGCGCTTTACCTGGGCTTCCCCCGCGAATTCGGAAAATTCTTCGAGCGAAATCACGGTCTCGGAAAGACGTGTTGCATATGCGTCGATTTCGGCTGCCGTCCCGGCGATTGCGCTCACCGCGTCGAGCATGAAAGCCTCGATGCGATTTTTGATTTTTGTGATCCGCGCTTGCTCGGCGGCGGCCTTGGCTTGCTTCTCCGCTTCTTCGGCCTCGTCAAACTTGTCACGTAAAGCAATCAGGCGCTTTTCTTCGGGCTCCACGATCCCGATCAGCACCTTCTGCCGATCGATTACCGCTTTCTGAAGTGCATTGGCATCCTCGCGAGCCGTCTCGCCGGTCTTCTTGGTGGCGATGCGTTCGTTCGCCAGTTCCATTGCGGCGGCATGGACTTGCTGGCGACCCGCCTTATTCTTAACTTCGGTGATGTCGGCGTATTTTTTCGCAAGTGCCTTAAGCGCGTCTTCACGTTCCGTGCCGCCCAAGGCAATGACTGCGCGGTCCAGTGCGGTCAGTGCGACCTGCTGCGGCTGCTCGACTACCGTCAGTTGTTTTGACTCACTCATGCGAACTCCTCTTGTTTGGGTGCGCCCTTGTATTTGGGCTTAGGTGGGTAAGCAGGCGGCTCAATCACATTGGCGAGCAGCAACTTCCAGTTAGCGGCGGTATTCAGAAACGCGGGGCCATCCGGCCCGTCGAATTGATCCGCTGGCGTCGTCATGACCAGGCGGGAGTCGATCACGTCACACGGAACGGCGATGCTGCAACCCGAGTTGTAATAGCCAAGGTGTGCGCGCACCATGTCCTCCGGATACCGGCCCGCATTCGTCGTCCTGAAGCAGTAACCCCGATCATTCGGCTTCCAAAGGGTGACGTAGCGGTCCGTCCGGTGCGTGTGCTTTACGCTGACGATGTAGAAGTCGCTCATACCGCGCCCGCCCGAAGCGCAACGCACAGCCACCAGACGCAGCCAATAGCCATACCGCAGCCAATCGCCCAGATCCACGCCTTAACATCGCTCTCGCGCTCGACGTGCAGTTTGCTGTTCGGGCCAAACGCCTCGGTCATCGTGCGTGCTGTGCGATAGCGGTACTGCTGGATGTCGCGTGAAAACATGCTCAGGCTCCCAGAATCTTCGTGATGACAAGCGCCGCGAAAGTCACGACAAGGCCCGCGCCCGCACCAATCAGCACGGCGGTGTTGACGCTAGTCGCATGGTTCATGCGTTGCTCACTGGCAAGGCGCTCGTAACCAGCGTCCGAGATGCAGACCGCAACTCCGTCGCCCTCAAAATATGTGGCGCTCATTTCTTGTTCCTCGCATTCACGACTTTCATGACGCGCTCGCACATCGCAATGTCGAACCAACCAATGTGACAATCGCCTACGCTCTTAATGCCCATCGCCTTCGCCAGCCACGCATAAGCCTCTTTTCGACTCATGCGACGTGACTGCCACAAAGGATTGAATGCGGACTTTGCTTTCTTCCGCGCTTCGCGCGTCGGCGCATCAGCCAACGTGCCAAGGGGAATGCTCGTAAATGGGTGTAGGCCAACGTAGCTGTTGCACGCCAGGTCGGCGCAGCGATATGCCCACGGCCAGTCGCCATAAGGCATGCCGTAGATTTCCTCGTTGTTCACGAGCCCAACGGCTGCTCCGCAGTTCGGGCATGTAGTTGGCACTGGCAGCGGGTTCGTGACGCGCGCGGTTGCTGTTCGCGAGGGATTCCATGGAGTCTTTTTCCCGCTCGCTGCGTCGAAGGCGCTTTTCATATCGCACATTTCATAACCCTCGGTTCATCCCACAGATCGACACGGGTAACGGGGAGTGCGTATCGCTTGATAGCGCTCGCCAGGTCGTCCTTGCCCTGCCAGGATTCAGAATCCCACTGACTGGCACGTTCAGCCTCCGTCAGTGGCTCGTCTTCGCCGAAATACTCATCCTGCTTACGGTCTTGCTGGCGCTCCCATTCGCGGTACGCCGCACTGTTTGCGTGCTTGCCCATATGGACTCCTCAATTCTGTTGAAGGTTGATTGCCCTCAGTGGTAACGACTCCCCGCGCAGTCCCGATCCCGGCCGGGTCGTTCCTGTTATCGACGGAGCATCGGCTTGCGTAATCGGCGCTAAGTCGTCACCACTCAGGGCTCCGGGCACCCCTCCCGGAAGGGTTTTGGTTAGCGCTACGGCCCAATCTTTTCCCGAACCGTGTCAATGACCTGCTGAACCGTCAGCATCGCTCGCATCTCGCCGTCATCGATATAGATGCCGAACTCATCTTCGACGCCCATCGTTGCCTCGACTAGGTCGAGCGAGTCGAATCCCTCGTTAGCGAGATTGGCGTCGCTGGCGATGTCGTCAACTTCAACGCCGTACTGCGCCATCTGTTCGCGGATGATCTTCTTGACTCGGTCCTCAATACTCTTTTGCTGAACTTCGCTCATCGTTGAAACTCCGTTTGTGTAATCGGGTCCCGCTTCGGCCGCCCCGTCGCACCCTGAATAAACCAGATGCACAAGACCGCAGCCACCGGCCATGCGAGCAGTAGTGCTGCGAGGATGGTGCGTAGCATGTCGACTCCTAACAAATCGTCACGTTGTACTCAGCCGACGCCTCGCGCTTGGCCATCTCAAAACAGGGCGCGCACGATTTCATGGCTATCTCGAATGTCGGCCAGTAAGACTTGTGCGTGCGGGCTTCGACACCCTCAGCCATCTTGTTGCACTGGTCGCACAGCTCGGTCACGCGGATGGTCATCGGGCGATGGCGCCATTGGTCTGTGGTCATGTCAGCATCCCTCGCGCTCATCTTTCACGCCAGCGCCAATCAATGCACTGGCGATCTTGCGCAATTCAGGGGACGCCGGATATTCACGGCGGAGTTCGGTCAAATCTCTCGCATCCTGAGACATGGGTTTCTCCTCAACACCAAACCACATCATCCAATTTCACCAGGTGACTCTCAATCACCCTCCCCGTCCGCGTCACTGCTTCGGAGCGGAAGCACCACCCTTGGTGCGGAATCTTGGCTAGGTCGGACATCCATCTGTGAACTGCGCGGATTGCGTTCATGGTTTTGCTCACTTACCGTAGACAGTCCACCCAGGGATGATCAGCGCAGCGACGTAGAAATCGCAGTGCTCGCTTTTGCCTTGGCTCCAGCCGGATTGAATTCGGAATCCGGCGTGACAGTCGCCGTCCGTGTCGGGGCGCTGCTTAGGCCACTTACCATTCGCCTCCAGCCACTGTGCGACGAAATCGACGGCTAGGTTGGCGTCGATCTTGAACGGAAGCGGAAATGCGTCGTCTCGCTTCGTCCAGTACAGTGCCAGCATGTTGCCGCCGGTCTTTTCGTCCTCGATCACCTTGTAGTGCGTCGCGTCTCGGTGCTCGCCAAATGCGACCATTAGCGAGCCCTTCAGCGTCTTCAGCGTGTCGCACAACGCGTTGATCTCAATCACGCCCCAATCGCCAAGAAAGTGCCCGTCACTGGTGCTGAATTTCATCTCTCCTCCTATGCTGCGTGGCGGTCAGAACGCCGCGATGCGCTGGCCGAGAATCACTGAGTATTCGGTCATCACGCGGTATTGGGCGATCAGGCGCCCACGTTCGTCGTCGGGTAGACCCGCAAACGCCGGATTCGAATCGATGAACTCTTTGAGCTTCGAGCGATTCAAGTCGAGAGTGTGCTGTTCATCCAAAACGCGAATCTGATGCGGTTGATATGCTCGTTGTTCCATGTCTTGCTCCATTCGTCGTACTAACCGCATTAGTGTGAAAGACCCCTAGCTCCTACCGGCTCAGCGAACCAGCAGATGCAAGGGGACTCGATAAACAGTGCTCAGGTGAACGCACTACGCTATGCATGGAAGCTCTCTACTGGTGCTTCCTGCCGTAAGAACCGGGGCTAATATCCTCCGGGCCAGCAGGCCTTACGCCGAGTTACTAATGCAGGGAATGCAATGCGTTCATCTGAGAACTGCTTGCAGCACTTCGTGAATGGCGCTGCGGACCGGCCTGTGGTTCCGGTCGGCTATGGGCGGACCTAAATGCCGAGGCATCGCCGTTTCCATGTCTGCCAGCGCACGTCGCCAGCTCGTAAAGAGCCGCACAACGCCATTCACGAAATACTGCTGCGCGCGGAAACCGGTCTGTCTCCCGGCCCCGCACGCGGTTATCAATCAGCGATCCGTTCTATAACCGCATCTGGCGGTCAGGCGGATAACTGATAGGCCCCGATCTTTTCAGCGGTAGGGCGTTGGGCGCTCCCTTAAGGGTATCCCTTCTAGTCAGGTTAAAGAACCAAACCGCGGTCCAACTCTGTTGGGGCGGTTACTTCTACTACGGGTAATTCACGGTCTCGTCAGAGCACGCCTTACGTGCTTACCGCCGTAGCGGTTTCGACCTGTTAAGCGACTTGAATCGCTGCGATCTGGCCAAGGTAAGTCTCGACTTCAGGCCATTCGAGTCGACCAATCACGTCATCGGTGATTTCTGTGTCGTAGGTTAGATGCCAGTCGTCATCGTCGAACTTGATGACTGCCAGCTCCCACTGGCCACACTCGCTGCCGTAGCTAAACGAGTGCTGCACGACGCTGGCGCCGAAGCCGTTGTCGAAGCGGTAGACCTTCTGCGTGCCGCCGTTCAGGGCGCGTTCTTTCATCGGTACGTGGCTCATCACCCTTCCCCTTCCGTTGTCGCTGCGTTGCTGGTTGGTATGGATGAATCATAGACCTTTTTGGTCTACGTTGCACACCTTTTTGATGTGCCACGTGGAGAAAAGATATTTATCGAACTTGTGAATTCGATAGCCTGCTTTTCCGAGGACAAGAAAAAGCCCGCGCTCGGCGGGCTTGGAGTGGAATGCAAACGTTTGCTTACTTGTTCGAGTAAGCGGCAATAGCCCTCCCTGCCATAAGGAGGTGATACGTGATGGTGTCGAGAAGGCTATCCGGGATCGGCTGCTGCACTGGTTTTGGTTGTTTTATAGCAGCTCGCGTCCTGTACTTGGACATGTCAATTACCGCACTACTTCCTGTTCTTTCGTTCACTGGTGGCCCCCGAGGAATCGGAATGCGCGGGACCAAGATGTTGCTCTAGTTCTGCCAGCATTTGGGACCGCACGGAGCCAGTCTGCAACTCAGCGGCCGCGGAGGAAAGTAAGAGTAAACCCTGGTGTAGGGCAAACGTTTTACGGGCCAGATCACCGAGGCCATCCAGGCGTTCGACACACAGAATCAAACTTTTTGCTTCATCACTAAGAGGGGATAAATCGTCTTTGATCGAGGATTTAACATTGTGCTCGTGATCGAGCCAGCCCTCCTCTTTGTCATACGCCTGCTCGATCCTCCGGGCTATGTCATCTCCGATCCCGCGAACCGCGTTCGGGCCGATGATCGAGTTCACCTGCTGGTTGGACATGGGTTTGTCCGATACCTCACTGATCTTCCGGGCGAACTCTGCCGGCCCATCAGACGCTAGCGAGCGGGCGTTTTCGTATCGTATTTGCCTGCACGTTTTCATACCTAAAAGTTACCTGCATGGACCAAATTGATAAACGTCCAAAAAGGTTTGCTGTGTAGACCTTTTTGGTCTATCATGGCTATACGATCTAAACACTGACCGGTAGCCAAATGGACCTTCGAACGTATTTTCAGCAAACCAAGCCGGCAGAGCGCAAAGCGTTCGCCGACAAGCTCGGGGTGCACATTGACTACCTGTATCACTGCTCGCGTGGCGAGCGCAAGCCGGGAGCCAAGCTCTGCCGCTTGATTGTGGAGTTGGACTCCCGCTTCACGCTTGCCGAACTGCGCCCTGACATCTGGGGAAACGGGATTGACCGTATCGCGGCGATTGACGACACGCAGCAGAACGCTGGCGGCACGACGAGTCGCAAGACCAAAGAAATGCGGGCGGCGTAAATGAACAGTCTCTACGTCTGCCTGTTCTCGAATGGATGCGTCAAGCTCGGTCGCTCCAAAAATTCCGTTCGTCGCATTGCTCAGCATGCCGAGCAACTTGCCTGCCATCGCATCGAGTTGGTTGATAGCGCGGTTTTCGAATGTGCCGGCGTGATGCAAGTTGCCGAAGCGCGCGCACTGCGTGAGTGCCGTCGCATCGCTGCCGAAGTTCGCGGCAATGAGTGGTTCTACGGCATTGCCTTCGATGTTGCCTGCCGCATTGCGCACGAATCCGCGGAGGCGTTGGATTGTGGCGATGACTTGGACAGCGGGGCGCCAGCACTTCAGCGTGCCATTGATCTGATGGGTGGCATAACGAATCTCGCAAACAGCATCGGCGGCACCACAAAGGCTCAAACCATCGCGAATTGGCTTAAGCGCGGCGTTCCGGTCGAGCGGTGCGTAACGATCGCCAAGCTCACCGGAGTCCGCTGTCAAGACTTGAGGCCCGATTTTAACTGGGCTCGCATCATCGAAGTGCTCGGGAGGCCGGGTAGATATAGCGAACAAAGCATGGCGGTTCAATAAAAGCCCGCTCCCAGAAAGGAGTCCGGGAGATAACAGTTTCACCGAAGCATGGGGGCGTTTTTTCATAAGTTGTAGAGCCTGAAATGGCGGCTTGAACTGTCGCCATTTTCTCCAGTATGGACCGTCAACGCCTCGCAAGAGGCACAAACCATAGGAAAGGTGAACAACATGCAACGTGAAATGCCCATGCACGGCGAGGTGCAGAAAGTGAAAGCAGCCCCTAGCGAGCTGGTGAATATGTGCGACGACGAGCTCGATGCTGTGCGTCTTTGCATACAGCTTTCGAAGTTCACGCATGACTACGTTGGAAAGCAACTGTCGATCGACAAGGGATATATGTCGCGCTTATTGCAAGGTAATGCCGGCGCTCTGATGCAGAAGCGTGTGGCCCTTATGAGGTTGTGCGGCACGTATGCGCCGGTTCAGTTCGAATGCGCTGAGCTTGGTCTGGTGCCAGTGCCTCGTGACGAATACGAGCGCCTGGTGTCCGCGGCAGCCGAGCTGGATGCCGTCAAGAAATCGCGCCAATCGAAGGATATCGCAGCATGAACCTCCACCACCGCGACCAGTTCCAGAAGGCTCAATGGGCTGCATACCAGAAACGCATGGCTAACCGTTCGCTGTTTGATCGTGTGATCGGCTCGCCCTTGACGTTCTATGTCGCGGTGGCGGGGCTTGTTGCGTGTGTTGTGGCGGCGTTGCTGGCTGCGATGGGGGTGATTTGAATGAAGCGCGATCTGTTGTCGACGAAGACGCCCGAGCAGGAGCGCCAACTTGAGATGGCCCGCAACATCAGCCACCTGAAGACCAAGCAATCGAAGCAACACCAGGCGCACATGCTTTGTGTGTCGCTGGTCAGAATGATCAAGGGTAAATAAATGCCAGTACGGATGCTCCGGGAAGGAATCTTGACGAGCGAGCGCATAGACATGCTCAGCCCGGCCGGAGAGGTGTTTTACCGCCGTCTCATGTCGGTAGTGGATGACTACGGCCGCTTCTCTGCCAACCCGAAGCTGGTTAGAGCCGCCTGCTATCCGCTCAAGTTGGACACTGTATTCGACGAACATATCGCCGAATGGATGAAGGAGTGTGCAAGTGCGAATCTCGTGCTTTGCTATGAAATCGGCGGTAAGCAGTACTTAGAGGTGCAAGACTTTCGTCAGCAGGTGCGTTCAAAAGTTAGCAAATATCCCGATCCGATAACGGGTGCTAGCAACTGCTTAGCAGATGCAAAGCAAATGCGTGAATCTGCCCACTTAGACGAGGACGGAGACGTAGACGGAGTCGAGGACGGTAATTCCTCTACTGACGTAGAGGTTGCGATCGGCGATGCCGAATCGCCTGCCAAGAGCCCGATTCCTGACTGCCCTCACCAGCAGTTGATTGACCTGTATGCGCAGCATCTACCTGAACTTCCCTACCCGCGAATCTGGGAGGGAGAGCGGCAGAAGTCGATGCGTGCTAGATGGCGGTGGGTTTTGACGGCCAGACGAAAGGATGGAAGTCGATACGCCACGGATGAGGCGAGTGCCGTCGCCTACTTCGACAAGTTTTTTTCGTACGTCGCTGAGAGCGATTTTCTTAGCGGCAGGAATGGGAAATGGGGCGGCTGCGATCTTGGCTGGCTGGTCAAGTCCGAGAATTTCGCCAAGGTCGTCCAAGGCAACTACGAGAACAAGGCAGCGAAATGAACGCACCCGACAGATTCACCGAACAACCGCGCGAAGTGCCGGCCAGCATCGAAGCAGAGCAATCCGTACTTGGAGCCCTACTGATCGACAACGACGCGCTGGACCGCATCGTCCATCTGCGCGCGGAACATTTCTTCCGCTTCGATCATCGGACGATCTTCAACGCGATCCAAAAGCTCGTCGTGTCGAATCGTAATGCCGACATCATCACGGTCCTCGAGGCGCTTGGCGATCAAGCCGGCGACGTCGGCGGCCTGCCCTACCTGAACTCGCTGGCAAGCAACACCCCCGGATCGGCGGGCATCAAGCGCTGGGCCGACATCGTTGTTGATCGCTGGAAGCTTCGCGGTGTCCTGGCGGCAACAGATGAGATTGTCGAACTCGTGCATAACCGCGGTGGCAAGACGGTTTCCCAAGTCATCAGCGAGGCGCAATCGAAGTTCGAACCGCTCGTCGTGACGACGGCGAAAGAGCCTCAGTTCATCAAGAATTTCCTGACGAACGTCATCGAGCGCATCGATGCTCAATACAACGGCCAGCCAACGACCGTTAAAGCGCTCTCGACGGGCCTGCGAGATCTGGACGCCAAGCTGGGCGGAGGAATGCGGCCGGGCCAACTGATCGTCATCGCAGGGCGCCCGGCGATGGGTAAAACGGCGATCGCTCTCGGCGTCGCAGAGTCGGCGGCACATAAAGGCGGTGCCACCCTGTTCTTCTCGCAGGAAATGCCTGGCGAGGAACTGGCTAACCGATCCCTTTCTCGTGCCTCGGGGCTGCCGCTCGACAAGATTCTCGACGGTCGAAAGTTTGAAAGCGACGAAGACTTCAGCCGTCTGACGGCCGGCACGGTGAAGGTTGCCGAACTGGAAGTTTTGGTCGACGAACAGCCGGCGCTCAGCCTGCAAGAGATCCGCGCCCGCGCGCGCACTGCGAAGCGCCGCTACGGTCTTGGTCTGATCGTGATCGACTATCTCGGCCTGATGGCTGACGGCGAAGGCAACACACGAAACGAGAAAGTCGGCGCGAACAGCCGCGGACTGAAGGCACTAGCGAAGCAAATGGGCGTGCCGGTCGTACTGCTTGCCCAGCTTAACCGCAAGCTCGAGGAGCGCGGCGACAAGCGCCCCATGCTATCGGATCTCCGTGATTCCGGCGAAATCGAGCAAGACGCAGACATCGTTCTCTTCCTGTACCGCGACGAGGTCTATCACCCGAACACGCGCGATCGCGGCATTGGTGAGATCAACATCGCGAAGCAGCGGAACGGCCCGACCGGGACTGTGGCGGCGGCTTACATCGGGGAGCGCACATTGTTTGCCGACCTGATGCCCGGAACAAGATTCGGGGAACAGCCGGGCGATGAGGCGCCACGGAAATCGAAACGGGGCTTTGAATGACTCCCGCCCAACTAACCGAAGTACTCGAAGAGATAGCGCCGTGGCCATTGGACGAGCGAAGATCGTACATCGAAGTGCTGCGACGAGAATACGGCGAAGGCGCGGCGGAACAGATCAAAGCAGCATTGAAGCGGTTATGGGAGTCGAGAAAATGAGGAAAGTTGGCGCGATTGCGATTAGTAATCCTAATCCACTGGATCGAAGAATGAGCAATCATAACGTTGTTCCGATGGAAGGAAAGAAGTTCGGAAAGCTTCACGTTGTCGAAAGAGCCATCGTTGATGTAGGAGATCGTGGTGCGTGGTGGCGTTGCGCATGTGATTGTGGCGGCGAGGTCGTGGCGCTAGGTAAGAGAATCAGGAGCGGCGCAATCCGTTCATGCGGCTGCCTACATAGAGGAGCGATTGGTCACGGACACGCGCGCAAGGCAAGCAGAACGGGGACTTACGAGTCGTGGGGAGCCATGAAGGCAAGATGCTTGAAAAAGAACCACAAGTCGTATCAAGAATATGGAGGTCGAGGCATCCGCGTTTGTGATCGGTGGCTAGAGTCATTCGACAACTTTCTATTGGACATGGGAGAGCGGCCCGAGGGCACAACTCTGGATCGCTATCCGAATTGTGAAGGCAACTATGAGCCCGGTAATTGCCGGTGGGCCACTCCAGCACAACAAAACGAAAACCGCTCTATCACATTGAGATACACGGTCGACGGAAAAACCTTGTCGATCAAGGGGTGGGAGCAGGAAACCGGAATTCCATACAAGGTTCTGTACCAACGCCTTTATGCGCTGAAATGGGCTCCGGAACGAGCCATGAAAACGCCAGCAACTGATAGTCGGTGGCACGAAGAAACGCGTGATATGAGGCGCAAGAATGATCCGCGCTGCATTCCGGTTCGGTGCGAGGAAACGGGTCAGATTTTCTATTCCGCCAGCGCTGCCGCGAGGTGGCTTGTTGAGAATGGGCATCCCACCGCTAAGGTGGATTCGATAAGTAAAGCCGGTCGCGGTGATCTCAAGACTGCCTTCGGCTATCGATGGACCTACCTGAGGTCCGACGAGCAATTGGAGGTCGCATGAGCCGCAGCCAGAAACCGCGCAAGAAGTACAACCCGCAATCCCGCGCCGGCCACGTCAAGCTCCGAGCACAGCCGTGGAAGATTCACGCCGTATTCGAGCCCGTCGAGGCCATTCTCGAAGAAATCGAGCAAAGCGGCATGGTCAGCGTCACTGAAGAGGGTAAGCCGATCTTCAGCGAACTGGCACACAACGACGTCTACGAGTTCGTGCCGTCGCTTTGCGGTCTGATCGATGCATTCGACCTGCACGCTGAGCGCAACGCCCTGCCGATCGTGACCGACCCGCTCAAGCAAGTTTGCGTGAAGCTCGATAGGGGCGAAATGCTCGATCAATACGACATTGCCAATTCGCGTTGGTCGATCGCGGAACTAAAGAAACAGTCCGGCGACATGCAAGCCGATTACGCATACCGCCTTATTCGCGACATCCAAATCAAGTTTGAACTTGAAGCGCGCCAGGAGCGCGAACAACTGAAAGAGGCCGCGTGATGGCACAGGAACCTACCACGAGAAACGCCATTACTCGCCTTCTGACCGAGTTCGGGCCGATGACCGCAGACGAAATCGCGTGCGAGTTGGGCATGCATCTCAAGACCGTTGCGTCTGCGATCTGCATCGCCCGAAAAAAGCCAGAGAAGTACTTCTATGTCTATGCGTACGACTTCCAGCCCGGCAGCAACGCTGTACCTGCCATTTATGCGGCAGGGAAAAAACCCGACGCAAAGCGAATGGAAAAAGCCCTCGTTTCGCGTCTTTACTATGAGCGGACGAAGCACGGCAAAAAGATTCTGCGTCAGGTTCAAGCCGGAAACCCTTTCGGTATTTTGATTGCACAGGTGACTCAATGACTGCATCCGATCAAATCTTCGCGTTCATCAAGAAGAACGGCAGCGGCACCCGCCCCGAGATGGAAAAGGCGCTCGGATTGTGCGAACGAACCGTTGATAGCGGCATTCGCAAGCTCGAGAGACTGGGCTATATCAAGCGCGCCGGCATGACGGCGAAAGAATGGCGCAAAAGCCCTGCAATCATTTTCGTGCTGGCCGACGTAGCGCCGGATCTGAAACTCGTTGGCGACTGCCGCGGCCGGCCACGTCTCGCGGCGCACGTTGCAGCGGATCAACCGAACGATTCCCTTATCGACGCAATGGCTGCATTTTTCGGGAGAGCAGCATGAATTCAGAACTCAAAGAGCCAACGCAGCTGGTCGCCGGCATAACCCACAAGGAGATCCTATCGCTGATGGCTGATGCAGGAATTTTCTGTTCCGTGGATAAGTTCACGCGAATCCTTCAGGACGCGCAACGCCGGGCCTTGGCTGCACAAGCGCTGGAGCGCATGACGGCGAATGCGGAGTCGCTGAACCTCAACGACGAGCCGAAGACCTACACGTTCGCGCCGGATGGATCAGGGCCATGCGCCAAGCAGACTGTGACCGCTACCGTGGTATCGAAGCGCGGAGACCGGTATGTAGCAACGAACCATTGCATGAATCCGCAGACGGTATGCCCACGCGCCGGAATGGCCACCGGCCAAGGATATGAGTTGTGCAAGTCGATCTGCCAGCAGCCCGCACATGCCGAGGTCAACGCGATCCTGTTCGCTGGCGGCGCTGCTCAGGGCGCGTCGCTTCGATTAGAAGGCCATACCTACGCGTGTGAGCAATGCAAAGAGGTGGCGCGTAAGTACGGCATCGCCGGAATCGTGATCGAGGAGCCAACCAATGGTAACTGACTGGTACGAGCCGCATCAAAAGCCGGTGCGAGTTGGTTGGTTCGACTGTTCGTTCTTCGATTGCGGCTGGCCCTACGAGTGGCGCGTGTGGTGGGACGGCGCTGTGTGGCGCGACAAGCCGCGTGGCAATTCCCTTATCGATCAAAACCAAACGTGGAGAGGTTTAAATGCAAAGTGCTGAACTGGTTGTCAACGTAGCGGCCCTCTCGCGAAAAATAGAAGAGGCGAGCGCCAAAGGCTTCCGCAACAAGGCGGCAATGGACCTTCTGTACTCGCTGGAAACCACGGTCGACGCGCTGCTGTCGGTGGCGACGGCTGAGTACCTTGCGGAGTCGGAGGTGCGGGCGTGAGTGCATCCCCGTGGAACGAGCGAATGATTGGTCGCGCACTGGCCACTCAAACGTTCAATAAAAAGTACCTGGTCGTCGTGCCGAACTGCAATTGGACCGGATACGAAGCCGATTTACTAGCCGTGACGGGAAACCTACGCCTGATCGACGTCGAGATCAAGATTAGCCGCTCCGATCTCAAGGCTGACGCCTCCAAAGACAAATGGGTGCATCGCACATTTGCGGGCTACGCACCGGAGAAACGTGTTGAGGAAAACGGGCGGTTGATTCGTATTGAGCAGCCGGCGATATGGGATGAACTTCGTTTGCAGTGGCCGCGCAGCATCTGGAAACACTACTACGCCGTGCCTGCCGAAATTTGGATGGATTCGCTCTTCGACTGTCTTGGTAGCCCCGCATCAGGCGTCATTCTGCTTAGCCAGGGCAAGCGCGGGCTCGACGTCAAGGTTGCGCGCAAGGCGACGCCTAATCGCGACGCTCAGCCCATCACGCCAGCATCTGCAGTGAATCTGGCGAGGCTCGCGAGCCTACGCATGTGGGAATCGTATGCCCAACTTGAGGCCCTGAGAGCGAGGGAGACGGCATGACCGACAACGAACGGCTCGACTGGATCATGGCGAAAAACTGGCTCGTCACCCAGACGAAAGACGGCGAGTACTTTGGAATCGCGCGCGCCTATTACGGCGATAACGAAATTGAGTTTGAGACTGTCATTAGAGCAGTCCATGACACGCCTCGCGATGCCTTGGACGCGGCGATAAATAAGGCGGCAACGTAATGGAAGTCCTTCTGACCAAAACGCCCCAAGGCTACATGATCCCGCTCAGCGAGAGCGAGGCCGACAAGTGCAAGCGCTTCAAGGTAGGCGCCACGGTGCGCGCCGAAGTGTCCGCCATGCGCAACCACAAGTTTCACCGGAAGTTCTTCGCGATGCTCGACGTCGGATTTGATGCGTTCGATCCGCCCGAATCGGAGCATAGAGGAATGCCCGTCCAGAAGAACCGCGAACGGTTCCGCAAGGACTGCATTATCGCGGCGGGATTCTATGACGCAGTAGCGAACCTGAACGGCGAGGTTCGCGCCGAGGCGCACAGCATCAGCTTTGCCAGCATGGACGACGCTGAGTTCGAACGGGTGTATTCGGCAGTCGCGAATGTGCTGCTGCAAAAGGTGCTTCGGAATTACACGCGAGCGGATTTGGATTCGATCGTAGAAAAAATGATGGGGTTCGTGTGAAAAAGCTGATCGTGAAAATAGTTGTGGGAGCTGTGTTCCTCTTCGCTGCCGAGTGCCTGCTTTCTCCCAAGCTAAGCACTAACGAAGTGATCGGCTTGTATCTGATTGTGGCGGCCGCTGCCCTATGATGCGCGCCAGTTTGAAGCCGAAGAAATGCCGTAACCGCGATTGCGGAAAGACGTTCACGCCAGTTCGCAGCATGCAGGCCGCCTGTTCGGTCCCCTGCGCAATCGCTCTTGCGGAGAAGCAGAAAGCCCAGAAAGCAGCCCGCGCAAACCGAGAGGAGCGAAAGTCGCTCGCCGAGCGGAAAGCCAAGATCAAGACTAGAGGTGAGTGGATACGGGAGGCGCAAGCCGCCGTGAATAAGGTGGCTCGCCTGCGCGACATTCTCGCCGGCCACGGGTGCATCTCATGCGGATCGAGGCCTGATGCGAGGTTCGGCGGTGCGATGGATGCCGGACATTATCGCTCTGTCGGGAGTGCTCCCCACGCCCGCTTCTACCTGCCGAACATCAGATTGCAGTGCAAGCGGTGTAACCGCGACCTCGGCGGCTCGGTTGTGAACTACCGCATGGGCCTAGTCGAGCGCATCGGCATAGACCGCGTCGAGGAAATCGAATCAATGCAGTGGACGGCCAAGTGGTCCATCGAGTACTTGCAGCGACTCAAGAAGGTGATGAACAAGAAGGCTCGCCGGTTGGAGCGGCGGATTGAACAACGAAAGGAGGCAGCGTGAAATTTGCCCACTACGAAGCATTCGAGATGGCAGGAAAGATTGTCGACAAAGAGATTGAGTCATTCAGGCGAATGATGAATGTTGATCAAATACCAAAGACGGATTGGTTTCCCGATAGCGAGACGCCGGTTCACGATGGCCTATACCAGACGCGCGTCGAGGGCGGAATTACTTGGTCTGTATGGAAAGACGGATCGTGGCACTACGCGACAGACAACAAAGACGTCGCCATCAAAAAAGCCGCTGACGGCCGCGTGAGTTTCTGGCAAATGCGCGAATGGCGAGGTCTTACTAAGGAAGCGGCATGACCGCTCTATCCCTTAACAACGCATAGCAAGGTATAGGAGGAATTATGGCGAAGAGATACGGAACGTCGTGCGCAGAGCGTGAAGGCGGTCTGTTCGTGAAGGCGTCTGATTATGAGGCGCTTAAGGCGGAGTGTGAGAGGTTGCGGGTGGATGCGGAGCGATGGGCGACGTACATGCACCTGTTTACTGCGGATGCCGGTGACGAGGTGGCGCAGGTCCTCGTATTGGCAATCGATGAAGATCGCGCCAGGGAGCGAGCATGAGAATCGCAGCATGGTTCAAAAATCTACGGAAAGAATCGCCCGTATTTCTATCAACCGAGTTCTATGAACAGGAAATGAAGAGATCGTTCAATCAAGATGAAAAGAGCAAGATGCTCTACTTGGAGATGATTTCCGAGAATGCCAAGGAGGACATTCAAAAGATGAGATATGTCGTTGCATCTGCACTGGCAGAGCGAAAGACATGTACTGATGCAGACTTATCGAGGCAGCTTTATATGTTCATGGAGGCGCATGCTGCAGCTCTTCATCAAAAATGGCTGGGCGATAGTGCGAACAGCTCAACGACTGCGGTTGTCGCGCGGAACTTTGAGGAGGAGCGAGCGAAGCTTTGGTTCTTGATGTTTGAATCGATCGACATGTCAACCGACGACGCTGTACAGATGGTCGAAGAATACATCGCCAAGTTCAGTAAGGAAGAAAAATGACTATCGACATCGATGCGTTGGAAACGTTGGCGAAGGCCGGGCATTGGGCCAAGGAATACGGACCTTCTCACACTGTCGAGGTCCTGCTTGAACTGATCGCAGAGGTGCGGGCGCTTCGGGAGGTAAATACCATACTTAGAAATCATCTCCTCAATATGAATTTTCATGCCAACGCGATACATATGAACGTTCAGAGTGGTCTCAATTATGCAAAAGCCGCGCGAGGCGCCGCATGACAGCCGTTGGGTTTTCTTTATGTTGGTTCGTCGCGATTGCATGCGTTCTGCTAGCTCCTGGCCGCGTGAAATTGCACGAGTGCCTCCTGCATGCCGCCCTAATGATTGGCATGGTTCTTATGGGGATTGGAATAGCTATTTGGCTAACGAAGGTGATGCCATGAGCGCATTTCTGCCCGGTTTCCTCATTGGCTACATCCTCGGCATCGCCTCAATGTGCGGACTCGTTGGTCTGTGCCTCCTACACCGCCCCAAGTATGTGGCGCCGACGATGCACAACCGGAAGTGGCGGGATGCGCCGGTGGCAGAGGTGGAGAAGCCGGCCGAGCCGATGTACATGTACGGCGTTACGGGACTCGAAGAATGATTCGCGAAACGGGTGATTGACAGGTCACTCCGTTTGTAGTGCTAATTGATTTACGATACAATATGTGCTCTAGGAAGCGTTGTTTCTCACAACAGATAGTGTCTCACCTGCGGGGTTCGGAATGTTCAAAGACAAGTACGCAAGCGACGTCAGAAGTTCGAATCTCGCGTGGAATGAGCGCGAGGTGAAGTCCATCGATCGCCTCACTGCCATGGGTCTTTCTGATCCGCTCGGAGCCGCCCTGTTCCGGTTCAAGTTTGGATCGGACGCAGCAGCGGGAAAGCGCGCGATTCATCTTCTTTCGCACAAAGCCAAGTGCAGTCTCGGCGTCGAACTGAGTTACGCACAGAAGTTGGCGACGGCATGCATCAAGGAGTTCGTGCTGGACAACTGCGTGTCGTGCAATGGCACTGGCCTTATCCTCAGTGGCTCGCGTTACGACAAGTGCTCGAAGTGCGACGGCTCTGGAGTGAAGCGACATTCGGATAGTGAGCGGGCACTTGCCGCGTCTTTGCCGGTGGAGTCTTGGTCGAAGCATCAGAAGAAGTTCGACCAGGTGATGACATGCATGATGGCTTCGGTCGCGGCAACGGGCGGCAGGGTTAGTGCACTGATGAGGGATGCGGCATGAATTGCCCTTGGCACACGCCGGAGACGCCGCGTCCTGGCAAGCCGCACTTCTCTGTGCGTAGAGCTAACGGCGTGGCATTTGTCCTCCTTCGACTTGAGGACGGAATAAGTTCATTTAGGCTGGAAGTTGGGTGCCGACACGGCCGGCTCCATCTGTTCATGCGCGAAGCGTGGAATCTAGCGAAGCGGCAAGGCCTTCTCCCTGAAGGCGCGCCGATGGCAAAATAGCCCATTTAGTGAAAATATCTTGCGCGACACCAGATATTGTGTTTATACTGGGCACGTACTGTTAGGTAGTGGTTGTCTCAGCCGAACGGGATGAGAGATCGACAGTAGAGCCGAACGGCTCAAATATTTCCCGCAGCGAGCGGTAAAACTCGCCCTGAATTTCCAGAAGCCCGCCAGGTGAAAGCCTCGCGGGCTTTTTCATTTCCGGCCCCGCCATGCGCTTCCCTACTACTCTCGAATCCCGAATGTACGGGAATCCAGAGCGCGTACTTGAGGAAAAGCAGGCGGCACAAGCCAATGCTGAGAAACGCGCCGAGAAGCGCCGAACGCTCACGGTTAAATCCGGTTGGAGCGAAGCGCGCAAGGCAGCCGAAGCACTTTTCACCCCGCCGCAGCCCGTTCGTGAGCTGTAACCCGCCCGCAGACATGCAACGTGTCTCTTGCCGGTTAGCCGGCCAGAATTCGAGTAAGCAATGAACTTTCAAGAGTTAATCGACAGCCTCGAACTGGATCTGGAGCGCATGCGCAACATTGATCCGGCGCTCAGGGCTTCGATGATCGCGCGCCTCGATGAACTTCGGAAACTCCAGCGATGAATCCAGTAACGGCGTACCTGCTCCTGTGTGCGACGTGGAACATGGGAATGACGCAGATCATGCTCGACCTGGCGGAAGGCTGGGACTTGTGATGGGAAGCGACGCAAGTTAGGTTAGACATGACCTTCATCTACGCATTAGTGCTAGTGCTATTTCTGACCGGAGTTCCCTTGTTTGCGGGAATCCGCCTGGGCATCGAAATCGGAAGGGATGAACGAATGCGCGATAAGCTACCCAAGCCCTGATCCCCCGCTCCGCCGCCAGCCGGTAGGCCCGGCAGAATCACACACGGGCGGTGGAGCACCTGAACCGCCGATAGTACTAGGGCATCGTCCACCCCTGCGGCACAACGGACGGCTTTCATGCATGGCGATCGGCAACGGTGTGAGTCCGTTTCAAGATATCTGGTGGTCGCCATCCACGAAGGTAAGGCAGAGTTGCTCGCGCGCTCCGATAGGAGGCCACTGCGCCATGCGGGGCAAGCGTCAAGCCGTCACCCAATCCCCTCGTCGTTTTCTCCGACGTTAGCCCGCGCTGAAAGGCTGCTGGCTTTTTTATTCGAGTCTCCAATGCCTGCTCGCAAGCCGAAAATCACGGTTGTCGCTGAGCGCACGGAGATATGCAAGAACTGCAGGTTCAGCGATTACAAGCGCGGCGAGGAAATCAAGTGCCGGCGCAACCCTCCGTCGTTCGTCTATGACGTGGCGACGGGCTGCACTGCGGTTGCATGGCCACTCGTCGATGCCGATTCATGGTGTGGCGAATATAAATGTCAACTCAATAGTTAGGGGAAACCGTGGCACGTCAATTTGACCCGCGTTTGCGAGAATTTGCCGATGCCAGGGAAATTTCCTTCCTCGAAGCCGTCGAGCAGCACGGCAAGCCCACGATCGCAGCAAAGACGCTCGGCGTCCATCACAGCGTTCTGATTCGCGCTCTGGATAATCTGGAGCGTAGGGCCGCGAAGATGGGGTATGCGCCCTCCTACGACATGACGCACGCAGTGCCGGACGGCTTTCGCGTTAAGGGCGTGTCTACGGCCTACACCGACGATGGCATCGCCATTCAGTGGGTCAAGACTGAGCGGGACAATGATCGCTGGGAAGTGATCATGCGAGAAGGCTTCGCTGCAATGGCGGAGACGCTGCCGCGGGTTAAGGCAGCGCCGGGTCCGGCCAAGACCGATTCGTCGTTGTGCAACGTCTACACCTTGACCGACTGCCACGTGGGCATGTTGGCGTCCGCGAAAGAAACGCTTGACGCTGATTGGGATCTGAAGATCGCTGAGCGCACGCTGACTGCTGCGTTCTGCCACATGGTGAATGCGGCGCCTCAGGCGGGTGTCGGCGTGGTAGCGCAACTCGGAGACTGGCTACACAGTGACGGTTCCGGCGGCCTCCTGCCGATAACGCCCCAACATGGTCACGTTCTCGACCAGGACGGGCGATTCTCGAAGATCGTTTCGACGTCCATTCGCATCCTGCGACGCATCGTAGACTTCGCGCTCGAGCGGCACGACAAAGTCGTTGTCCTGCTCGCCGAAGGCAATCACGACATGGCGTCGAGCATCTGGCTCCGCGCCATGTTCGCCGCGCTGTACGAGAATGAGCCGCGTGTCCAGGTGATTGACTCGGCGCTGCCCTACTACGTCTATCAGCACGGCCAGACCATGCTGGCATTCCATCACGGGCACCTCAAGCGCAACGAGGCTTTGCCTCTGCTGTTCGCCAGCCAGTTCCCGAAGGTCTGGGGCGCAACGACTAAGCGCTACTGCGCGACAGGCCACAGACACCACGTCGAAGAGAAAGAGCATTCTGGAATGACTGTGATCCAGCATCCGACGCTTGCCGCTCGAGATGCATATGCGGCCCGCGGCGGGTGGCTGTCGGAGCGATCAGCCACGGCCATTACGTACCATTCGCAGTTCGGGCAGGTCGCCCGCAATACGGTGGTGCCTGAGATGTTTGAGGTTGCAGCATGACCCCTATCGCTATCCTCACTCTCAAAGCCGCATTCGCAGCAATTCTGCTGGCGGTGGTGGTGATTCCGCCGCGGGCCGATTGACTGAAAGCATAGTTTTCCTCGTCGGCTCGCCGGCACAAATTCACGAGTAGACGATGGCACTTTATAACTTCCCGAACGCGCAGGACAATGACGCCGCAGCGATTCCGGTACGAATCACGGCCGGTTCGGGTGACAGTAGCCCAATCACCTCGGCAGGCCCCGCCGAAGCCGGCGTAAGCGCATCCGGCACTGTCGGCACGACATCGGCGCAACTCGTCGCGGCCGGCGCGTACAAAGGTTGGCTGACCGTGCAGAACACGCACGCGTCCAACACGCTCTATGCGTCATTCGGAGCTACCGCAACGACGAGCGACTTCGCCATTGCGCCCGGCGCTGCACTGACGCTGCCATTCGGTCCGACGAATGCCTTGAGTGGTGTCGGCTCTGGCGCGGGAACGTCGTTCGCAGTTGTGGGGTATTAAATGCGCAAGTTCGCACTGATCCTTCTACTTCTTCCGGCGCTCGCGCATGCCCAGTACTATGGCGGCTATCTGCCCAAATCGGGCGGAACGCTCAATGGTCCGCTCGCTGTCACCGGCAACATCACGACTGCCGGCACCATTGGCACTGCTATATCGGGTGGGAACAATCTCACTTTCACGGGCGGTGCAACTGGTTCAGTCCCGACAATTTCCGCGACCGGTTCGAATCTGAACGTCACGCTGAAACTTTCTACGCAGGGTTCCGGTCCTGTACAAGTCGTGAATCAGCTCCAGGCTCAGGGTGGCGCGGCGGTTACTGGTGATCTGGTCGCGACGGGGAACGTCAACGTCCAGGGCAGTCTGAATTCCACCAGCAACACGCAGCCAGCATCTCCGACAAACTCGGGCATTTCGCTGGGGGCTTCTCCGTCGTGGGCGATCGCGAGTTTCTACGACCAAGCCCAAACGGCGAATAATCGCACTTCGCAGATTCTTGGCATCAATAGCGGCATGACTTTCCGGTTCGTCAACGATAGTGGAAGCAGTCCGCTGAACTGGCTGATTGCATCGGGCGGGTCTGGTTCTGGTATCACGGGCATCACATCGAATAGCGGCTCGGGAGCATGGGCGCATACCGGTCCAATGACCGTGACCGGAACGTTCCAAGCTAGTGGCGGCGTCAAATCGCAAACATTCCTGACGTCTGCGCTGCCTACCTGCTCTGCTGGCAATACGGGCCTGGAGGCCACTGTACTTGATGCAGGCGGTACACCCGCATGGCACGGTGCATTAGCCGCGGGAACGGGTACGCAAGCGACGTCCACCACGTACCCAGTGTTCTGCAATGGGGCGAACTGGGTGTTCGAGTAATCACAAGAAGGGCGTCATGCCCAGATAGGGTATGGCAACAGAAAAGAAAGCGGCGCCGGATTGGGAGCGTATCGAAGGTGATTACCGGGCCGGCGTGTTGTCGGTTCGGGAAATCGCAGCCTTGCAGGGTATTTCTCATACCGCCATCCAGAAGAAGGCCAAGGCCGAAGGATGGGAGCGAGATCTCTCCAAACGCATACAGGCAAAGGCGGAAGCGCTAGTTGCCAAGCGCGAGGTTGCCAATCAGGTTGCCACGGAAACGAAGGCGGCAACCGAGCGGTCGATCGTCGATGCAAATGCCGACATGCTGGCTCACGTCCATCTCACGCAGAGAAAAGACGTTGGCCGCGCCCGGACGTTGGCAATGTCGCTACTGGCTGAGTTGGAAGCGGAAACCAGCAATATTGAACTGTTCGAGCAATTGGGCGAGATGCTCCGCTCTGATGATGAGAAGGGGCAGGACCGGCGCAATGATCTATATCAAAAGGTCATTTCCAGCGTGGGCCGGATTGATAGCATGAAAAAACTATCGGACACCCTGAAGACATTGATCGGGTTGGAGCGTGAGGCATACGGAATTTCGACGCCGCAAGAGGTCAATCTGAACGCCAATATTAAATCTGACCGCAAGCCGCAGGAAATGACGGATGACGAACTCGCCGCTATCGCCGCAGGAGGCAGCGCGCGAACTGCTGATTAGGCGCAAGGCTCGGGAGGACATTCTCCATTATGTCAATGCGATCGACGTCCCCGGCAAGCCCGCTACGGATGATCCGGACACAGAGTTTTTCGAGCCGATCGAAACGACGCTGGCGGATCACCACCGGCTCCTGCTGACCAAGCTGGATGAGGTAAGCAACAAAGAACACGGCCGCATGATGGTATTCATGCCGCCAGGTAGCGCCAAGTCAACCTACGCATCTGTAGTATTCCCCTCGCGCTTTCTCGGCCAGAAGCCCAACCGCAAGGTCATTCTCGCCAGCTACGGCGACGACCTCGCTCGCAAGATGGGCCGGCGCACCCGGTCGATCATTCGCCAGAAGCGGTTCAAGGGAATATTCGGCTGCGAACTGACATCGGATTCCGCCGCGGCGCAAGAGTTCTCGCTGACCAATGGCAGTGAGTACATGGCGTGCGGGATTATGTCGGGCATCACCGGCAATCGCGCGCACGGAATCATCATTGATGACCCCGTGAAAGGCCGCGAACAGGCTGATTCACCAACGATCCGCGATAAGACATGGTCGGCGTACGAAGATGACCTTAAGACGCGTCTGATTCCTGGCGGCTGGATAGTTGTAATACAAACTCGCTGGCACGAAGACGACCTATCCGGCCGCATCCTTCCTGAAGACTGGAAAGGCGAATCAGGCCCGATCCTCTGCCGCGATGGCAACGTCTGGGAAGTCGTCTGTCTGCAGGCGCGCTGCGAAGTCCAGAACGACCCGCTCGGCCGCAAGATTGGCGAATATCTCTGGCCGGAATGGTTCACAGAAAAGCATTGGGCGCAATTCCAGAGCAATGTCCGCACGTGGGCATCGCTCTATCAGCAATTGCCGCGGCCGCTTGAGGGTTCGCTGTTCCAACTGGCGAATATGCTGGTGGATGGCGCTCCTGTGCCGATGCCGACGCATTGCGACTATGTATTCGCCGTTCTTGACTCAGCGCTGAAGGCAGGCGATAAGAACGACGGCACGGCGGTTACCTACTTCGCCCGTAATCGATATGTCGGCCATCCGCTAATCATTCTTGATTGGGACATCACTCAAATCGAGAGTGACCTGATTGCTGACTGGTTTCCGTCCATCATGGCTCGCGTCGAGGAATTGGCAAAGCTCACCGGCGCCCGCTTAGGTAGCGCCGGCAGCTTCGTTGAGGACAAGGGAAGCGGTATCACCCTACTCCAGCGTGCGGCGCGTAGTGGCTGGCCGGCGCAGGCAATTGACAGCAAATTGACCTCAATGAGTAAGGACGCTCGCGGTACGGGCGTGTCTGACTTTGTCCATCACGGAAAGGTCAAGCTCAGCGAGCACGCCTACAACAAGACGGTCACGTACAAGGGCCGAACTCAGAACCACCTGCTGAGCCAGGTATTCGGCTATCGCCTTGGCATTCCCAATCAAGCGGATGACGCGTACGACACCACAGTCTACGGAATTGCAATCGGCCTCGGAGATTCGGACGGCCTCTAGTATTTAACTCACGGCACACACATGGCAGAAATCACCATCCTAGGCTCTAGCCTGAGTTCGAGCCTGATGGATATTCTGATGGCCGATGGAATAATTCCGGGTAGCGAGCCTTCGTATCACCTCTGCAAGACCATCTATTCGTTTCACCCCCTCGGGTCCAAAATCGTCGACCAGCCGATCAAGCTGGCGATGTCGCAGAAGCGCAAGATTTCGATTCCGAACAGCCCCGAGGAGCGCGTACGCGAAGCCTTCGAGCGCAAGTGGAACGAGATCAACGCTGACACGTACATCGCCAACACGTGGCGGCTCGCGAAGATTTACGGTGCATCGGCCATCGTCTTTGGCGCCAAGGGTGTCGACACCAAGACGCCGATCAAGCCCGAGGAACTCGCCAAGAAAGAACTGTATTTCAATGCGCTCGACCCACTGAACACGGCCGGCTCGCTGGTCCTGAATCAAGATCCGAACGCGCCTGACTTCCAGAAGCCGACGCTAGTCACTGCCGCGGGTCAAACATATCACCCATCGCGCGCCCTCGTTTTCTTCAACGAATCGCCGCTCTACATCGAGTACACGAATTCGGCCTATGGCTACACGGGCCGCTCGGTCTATCAGCGCGCCCTATTCCCGCTGAAATCGTTCGTTCAGACGCTCATTGCTGACGACATGGTCGCCCGCAAGGTCGGCGTGATCGTGGCGAAGATGAAGCCAGCCGGGTCGATTGCTGACCGTGCGATGGCTGTGCTGCAGGGTGTAAAGCGCAATGTGGTCAAGGAAGCGCAGACGAACAACGTCATCAATATCACGCCGGAAGAGGCGATCGAGACGCTGAATCTGCTGAACGCTGACGGCGCACTGACGACGGCGCGAAAGAACATCCTCGAGAACATCGCCGCAGCGGTTCCTCAGCCGGCGAAGCTGCTCAACTCGGAGTCGTATGCCGAGGGGTTTGGCGAGGGCTCTGAAGATGCCAAGGAAGTCGTCCGCTACATCGATAACGAGCGACTGTCAGTAGAGCCGCTGTATAAGTTCTTCGAGCGCATCGTGATGCGTTTGGCGTGGACCCCCGAGTTTTATGCCACGGTCCAGGCTGATATGCCGAAATACAAAGGCATGTCATACAACGAGGCATTTTACGAGTGGTCGAACTCCTTTGAGGCAACGTGGCCTTCGCTCCTCGTCGAGCCTGAAAGCAAACTCGTCGAAGTGGAAAAAGTTAAGTTCGAGACACTTGTGTCTGCACTTGAAATCCTGCTTCCCGCGCTCGATCCAAACAACCAGGCTCGGGCCATTGAGTTTTTCGCGAACAACATGAATGAGAGCAAGCACCTCATCACGAATCCGCTTGTTCTAGATTACGACGAGCTGCGCGAATACGTTCCGCCCACTCCCGAGGCATCCCCAGATGAGGAGCCGAAACCCGGCAGGGCACTCTCCCTTGGACGCTGATGGCAACTTTCTTTGAGACTGTCACTGCTGCCATCCGAGACTTCGAGCTCAACGGATTCGATAGCGTCGAGCGCCTCACCTATTGGACGGATCTGATAAGGCGCGCGGCGATCGATTCCCTCGTCCCCGAGAGCGTGCTAAACGAGGAACTGAACCGAACGCTAGGCGGCATTTATAAGCGACTCGTCGACGATGGTCAGATACTCAAGACTCACCAGGGCGTAGCACGCTTCACCGTCGAACGCCTCAAACCAAAACTCCGCGCCGAGCTAGACCGTCGCCGCATGGTCTCGCGGAACCTGATCAAGCTAAATCGCGAAGAGATGATCGAGAAGACGACCCGTCGCTTTGCTGGCTGGGCTTCTTCGGTGCCGGCTGGAGGCTCGCGGGCGGTCGAGACTAAGGATGTGAAGGACAACATCCGGAAGGCGCTAACGTCGATGCCGTTTGAAGAGCGGCGATGCGTTATTGATCAATCGCACAAGTTCACCGCGGCCCTCAACGAGATCATCGCCACTGACGGCGGCGCACTCGCAATGCGCTGGAATTCGATGTGGCGCAGGCCCGGGTATGCCGCCCGTCCTGATCATAAAGAACGCGACCAGAAAATCTACCTGCTGCGCAATAGCTGGGCGAAAGAGAAAGGGCTGGTCAAGCCCGGTCCCACCGGTTACTACGACGACATTACGAGCGTCGGGCAAGAAGTTTCGTGTTCGTGCTTTGCTACCTGGCTGTATGCCCTCCGCGACTTGCCCGGCGACATGCTGACCAAGAAAGGTGAAGAATCCTTGGCCGAGGCCCGCTCCAAAATCGCAGCAATGAGATAACGCTATGGCAACAGAAGAAGGATCGGCCGGCGCGCCGATGCAAGCCGCCGGCACGCTGATTATCGCTGACGGGAAAGTCCTGTTTCTGCGCCGCGGTCCTGATGGCGATCATCCTGGCGAATGGTGCATACCCGGAGGCAAGATCGAGCCAGGCGAAACACCCGAACAAGCCGCCCGCCGCGAGACGCAAGAGGAAGCCGGATACGAGCCTGAGAAGCTAGTCAGGCTCGGGGCTACCAGCGACGGCGCTGTCGAATTCACCACGTTCTATCACGAGTGCCGCCCCTTCGAAGTCGCATTGAGCGACGAGAGCACGGAATGCATGTGGGCGCCGATTGGATCGTGGCCCGAACCGATGCATCCGGGCTGCCGATACGTGCTCGAGTCTGACACTTTCAAGGCGATCAAGAAAGCGCAAATGACGGAAACGGACCTCGCGCGTGCGATGGTTTCAGGTGAATATTCGTCACCACAGTTCTTCACGAACATGTGGCTCTTCGACATCCGCATCACTGGCACCGGAACATCGTACCGATCCAAGGATGAGGAGTATGTCTACCGGCCGCCCGAGGAATACCTCAACGACGAGTTTCTGGCGCGTTGCAACGGCTTGCCGGTAATTGTTGACCACCCCGATAACTGCAACCTTGACTCCGCCGAATTCAAGAGGCGTTCAGTAGGTTCGGTTCTGTTGCCCTACATCAAGGGCGATGAGGTCTGGGCGATCGCGCGCGTCTACGATGAAGCGACCGCGACGCTAATGTCGCAGGATCAATTGTCGACATCACCCAACGTCGTTTTTCGCAATCCGAGTATTGAAAACTCCACCGTAACCCTCGACGGCGGGCAAAAGTTGCTAATAGAGGGGAACCCCAAACTGCTCGACCACATCGCGATCTGCGAGGCTGGCGTGTGGGACAAGGGCGGTCCGCCGACTGGCGTATCTACCACTAACGTTCAGGAACCTGAGATGAATGAAGAAGAGCGTAAGGCCAAGGCGGACGCCGAGGCGAAGCAAGAACTCGAAACGCGTGCCAAGGCCGACGCCGAGCTGAAGGCGAAAGCTGATGCCGAGGAAGAGAAGGCAAAGGCAGACGCCGAGAAGTGGGACAAGCTGATGTCGGCTGTGGACTCGCTCTCGAAGCGCTGCGATGCGTTCGAAGGCAAGAAGGCCGATGGCATGCCTGGCGACGAACTCGCTGTTGGCGACAAGAAGGCCGACGCCGAGAAGGAAAAGGCCGACGAGGAAGAGGAAAAGAAGAAGGCCGACGCCGAAGAGAAAGAGAAGGAGGAAGCCAAGGCTGACGCTGCCAAGCGCGAAGGCGCCCTCCTCGCCCGCGTTGCTGACCTCGAAAAGCTGCTCGTCCAGACCGCTCAACTCACGCCGAAGCCGCTGAACGATAGCGACTACGCGGCGATGGCTGACGCTCAAGCCAAGGCCGATAGCGTGTTTTCGGCATTCGGCAAGTCGGCTCCTCGTGCGCTGAATGGCGAAGACCTTCTGGCCTATCGCAAGCGCCTGGCCTCGTCGGTCAAGTCGAACAGCTCGCAATGGAAGGATGTTGATCTGTCGAAGCTCGACGCTTCCGTATTCTCGATCGCTGAAGAACGCATCTACGCTGATGCGATGGACGCCGCAAGCCGCCCGGCTGTGTCGGAAAACGGCCCGGTCATGCGCACCCGCACCTCCGAAGCCGGCCACAAGATCACCGAGTTCTTCGACAGCCGTCCGTCGTGGATGGACGCACATCGTCCCCCGCGCATGAAGAGCAAGATCATTCAGCCGAAAGCCCACTAAGGCAATCGTCGTCATCTGAGGCCCGCCACTGAGCGGGCCTTTTTCATTTCTGGATAGAAAACATGGCAATTAATACCCCTTTCTACCCGTACCAGACGACGAATGCCCAAGGCTCGTTTTCGGTACAAAGCGCCGGCTACGTGCAGGGCGTGTTCATGGACGACCCGGCAGTGCGCTATGCGCTCTCGCTCGGCAATCTTTCGGCAAGCGCATCCAGCCCGGTCTGGGGCGGAATGGCGATCAGCGAATACATTCCGGTCGCAGGCAACGACGTGACGCTCGGCAGCATGATTGCTCCTGCAACGGCATCTGCGAACCTCGCGGGCTTCTCGGTGTTCAACCAGGCCTATTCGATGGTTGGCTCGCCGCAAAGCCCGGTCCCGCTCGCTGGCTCGACTGGCGCCACCGTTGCGTACTTCCGCATGGGTAGCGGCGCGCGTATCGCTGTCGCTGCTGACCCGGGTCTCGTCTCGCTGGACGGCGGTCTCGTCTCGCAAGCGGTGAACTGGGACTTCAACACGCAAACGCTGGTCCCGACTGGCGGCACGGCAACCGTTGCCGTTACGTCGATCACCTCGTCGTTCGCTAACGGCGTGTACACCTTCGCAGTGGTCGCAGGCGCAGCAACGAACGTCACCGCAGTTGGCGACACGATCGACGTTGCTGGCGTGACCGGCACGGGCGCAGCGCTCGTCAACGGCGTTCAAACCGTGACGTCTTTCACCGACAACACGCACTTCTCGTTCCAGGTGACGGCGGCTTCGGGCGCGATCGCAACCGGCGCACTCACCGGCACGATCACCCTCGTCCAGAACACGGCCGTTCTCCCGGTCAAGGTTCTTTCGGTCAACGTCGGCAACAGCATGACGGTTTCCTTCAACGCAAATACCGGTGCGGCAACCTGGAATCGCCAGGGTACGACTGCCCTCATTCTCATCTAAGGCGGTAACTACACATGGCAAATATCGTACCGGCACAGATTCGGGTCTCGCCGCATTACCTGGTCCCCGAACTGCTTCTGCAATATCAACAGGCATCGGGCGCGTTCGACCTGATCGCAACGGGCGATCCGCTCGTGCGTCTCGGCGAAGGCGACCTGGCTGTCTACATCAAGCGCATGGACGTTCGCACGCAAGTGCAGACCGGCCAGTTCGCGTCGAACCAGCTTCCGTCGTGCTCGGTCGTGTACAGCGAAATCAGCACGCCGACGTACATGATCCGCTCGCGCGCGGAATACGACCATCACGACACGGCTGCACTCGGCCGCGTTGGCGCATCGACGGTCGAAGCACATCGTCTCGCAATGCGTCAGGCAACGTTCCAGCAACAACGGAACCTGCTGCTGTACGGCGCGAACCCGTCGAACGGCGAAGGTCTGCTGAACGCGAACGGCGCAACGGCAATCAGCCTGCCCGCTGACTCGAACGGCAACACGACCATCTCGACGTACGACAACGGCGAACTCGCGTTCTTCCTGCTGCAGCAGATCGGCCAGATCAAGGTCCGCACGATGCAGATGGGCATGCCGGCACGTTTCGCCGTCACGACCACGCAGGAAATCCTCGAAGCGATCAGCTATCAGGGCATCGTGCAACTGACCCAGTTCCAGCGCGAAGGCGCGGGTTCGAAGTCGTCGCGTGGCCTGATCGATGATGTGCTCGACTGGAATGAGGACGAGATCACGTGGGCCTGTGACGACACCCTCAAGGGTAAGGGCGCTGGCGGCACGGACATGATCATCATCTCCATGCCGGAAGTGAAGAAGCCGAACGGTGGCCGCATCAACACCAACGCGTTCGCTGAACTCACTCCGGGCCTGCAAGCATGCTCGATCCAGCTGGTCGACCGTGCAGCTCCGACCGAGATCACAGCTCCGCTCACGGCTGGCGCTGTCGATGTCGTGTCGGAACTGCGCTCGACTTCGGGTTGGAGCCCGCGTCCGGAAGCGCTCACGCTCATCAGCGCAGCGTATTAAGGCTCGCCCTGCGGATAGGTTGCGCAACTGACAAGCACGCCCCCTGTCGTGTTTCCGCAGGCACTTACAGGGATAACTTTTAACAGGGACTGTCATGGCTCTATACGTTGCGAACCTCACAAAGCAAGAATTCAATCTGATCTACTGGGTTGAAAACAGCAAGAAACCGGTTGTCACCAAGATCAAGCCGGGCCAACAAGAAAGCGTCTATCCGCAAGGCAATCGCGTCGATCACGAGCGCATTGTCGACCAGCACCGCATGTATGGCCTGATCCCGGTTTCGGAAATGGACCGGCATCGCGAGTTTGTCGGCCAGTTGTATCAGTACGATACGCCGATCCCGCTCGATCGCCTCTATACAGGCATGACGAAAAACGAAGATGCGCTAGTGCAGCAGGCTCTCGAGCGTCGCAAGGAAGCCGCTGTATCGTCCGATGACCTGATGAAGCGCGCTGCACAGGAAACCGACGCTCATCTCGGAAACTTCGAAGTTGAGATTCAGGAAGTCGAACAGAAGGGCGTCGAAGCGACTGTTCACGAAGTCATCTCCGTTGGCGACGATGCTCCGCAAGAGCGCCGCGGGCGTGGCCGTCCCCGTCGTAACTAAAGGCAAACATGAGCGCGTTCTGCTTTCCCCCGCTGCCGGGTATGGGCGCGCTCGCGCCTTGGCAGACGTCGACCACACCAAACGTCACGGACCTGTACACGTTCCTGACGACCGTGGCGGGCATTCCGACGAGTGCCCTTCCTTCGGATAGCGCCTACATACCGTGGGCGCTGAGCTACGCCGAGGAAATGACGCTGCAAGTCCTGCGTTTCGTTGGGCAGGACTATTACTGTTTCGCGGTCTACTGCTTAGCAACGTCGTTCCTCATCAACTGGTGCCCGGATCAGCCGGGGCAAACGTACTTTGCGGATCTGCGGAAGACGTGGAATCTGACCGGCTTTACTGGCGGCATCATCCAGTCGACGGCAGATCAGAGCACGTCGGAATCGATGCTAATGCCCGAGTTTTTGAGCGGTCTAACGATCGGCCAACTCCAGGCGCTAAAGGACCCATTCGGGCGCCAGTGGCTTGCAGCTATGGCAGATAACGGCCCGATCTGGGGCATCTCCTAGGATGAAGTATGGCAGCCGGTCGCGACTTTGAATCACCGATCGCAGATGGCGGCGGAAGCTATTCGGCGCCCAAGATTTACGCGAGAACTGCGCCGGCCCGCATCACGCTGCACCTCGGAATCATCGACATACCCTATCAGGATCGCGCCACAGACGAGAAAGTCCCGAAGGCCAAGAAAGGCAAAGCGAACAAGCCGATCAAGCCAAAGTCAGACGCAGCCACGAAGACGACCGGCGACATCGCGGAAATCCTCGAAGAGAAGTATCACATCATGGATACGTTCGCCTTCGCCCGGTTGCCTGACATCGCGAAGGAACTCGAGGAGTCGATTGCCGGTTCGCTGGAAACGATGATGATGGGCGGACAGCCTTCGCCCAATCCGTTCGCCTCTGCTGAATCCGCAATCACTGCCATGTTCAAGCAGTTCATTTTCACGCAGCAAGTTGAGAGCATGGGTATCGCTGGCGTGCCGACACAAGCAGCGCTAGACGGCGTGAATCACCGCCTGAAGCATCCATATGCCAAGGGGAACCCGCGGCGCCCGTCATTTGTAGACACTGGCATGTATATGGCCAATTTCGTCGCGTGGATGAGTTAGGAAAATAGATGCCATCCATAGCTGAGTCACTCTCGTCTCAAAGCCAGCTTGCGAACGATCTAGCCGCGGGCGTCAACACGCTCTCGAATAATCAGAGCGTGGTATTCACGCAGTACGCCCGCCAAGTCATCTCCGAAGACGGTACGGTATTCTGGGTCAACACTGGCGTCACAACGACCGTCCAAGGTTCGCTGCACTACGCCACGGACCAGCAGCAGAATGAAGACGAGACAATCGACATCAACCGTGTCATTTTCACTGCGCTGAGCCAGATTGACGAGTTCAACACGGTATCGCCTGATACGATGTGGCTCGGTTCCTTCAACGGAATTCGTTTCTCTTTCAATGTTCGCGGCTCGTTCTATGAGCAGGCGAACCTTTATCACTATCTCGGCAACGCGGTTTATCCCGCCCTCGCTTCGCAGCTAGTTGACAGTGCTGCGGATCTACCGGATGGCCCGATCGTTTCGAATAGCCTGCCGATCTGGCTGGCGCAAGGCACCGTATCGCTTCCCGTGTATCCGTCGTATCTAGTGCCCGCTAACGTTGTGCCTCCGTACATCGTGGCGCACGTCGATCCTGATATGACGGAGGCGCCATCGTTTCCGATCTATGTCTGGCCGGGAACGGTTGAGGCGAATTCGGGCGCGTCTCCACTGCATGACATGCCGAGCTCGCAACTAGCCAAAGACCGGGTTCGTTTGACGCTGTACGGACTCACAAATCAGCAGGCGATCCAGTTCTATGCATCACTGATCGATTACTCGCTGAACACGGACAACTTTGGCTTCGGCAACTCGCCGGTTATCAAGGATGCCAAGCGAACGCAATCCGAGTTGAATGTGATCGCGATGAAAAAGACTCTCGATATTGACGCATGGTATTTCCAGACGACCTCTGATGCCATCGCGCGACGACTGATTCTGTCCGCTGGATTTTCTTCGATCACCACCTCCTAGCGCGGGGCACCCCGACTAGATCAACACCCCGCTACGGCGGGGTTTTTCATTTGGAGTTTCAAAAATGCCCCAAAGCCCCATTAAATCAAACGTAGCACTCAGCGCAGCAAACAAGAGTTCGCCGCTTCAGATGGACCAGAGCGGCAATTTGCTCATCGGCAATGGCTCGACGAACAAGCTGAACATCACCGCGATCACGGCTGTCAAGGCCAGCGCCGGACGAGTTTGCAAAGTCACCGTCGTTGCTGTCGCTACGGCCGGCAACTTCGCAGTCTATGACGTGGCCACTACGGGCGCCGCGGCTACCGCAAACGCAATCATCAAATACACCGCTTCGTGGCCGGCAGTCGGCACCGTCATCCCCCTTGATTTCCCCTGCCTCGCCGGGATCGTGGTTGATCCGGGCACGGGCGGTCAAGTTGCCGTCTCGTTCGATTAATAACAGGAGTCCGCCCACATGGCGACAACCATCACTCCGACGATCGTCACGGTCAACACGACCGTCACGCGCGCGCCGACCGTCTCCCAACTGCAGCAGAGTGGTGCGATTGTGTCTGCGGGCGGCACGACTCTCACCAGCGGAACGTATCAGTACTGCGGCACGCTTTCTGCCGTTCAAGCACTGCTCGCCGCGCCTCTCGCATTGACTGGCATGGTCTGGTCTAGCGGCACGGTCACGGCTACCACCACGGCCACGATCGGTCTGGCGACGGGCCAGACATTCACCACGACCATTGCCGGCGCTACGCCTGCGGCTTACAACGGGACGTATGCGGCGACGGTCACCGGCACCAACACGTTCACGTTCGCCATCGCGACGAATCCGGGCACCGAGACAGTTCCGGGAACCTATCTCCCGTCGAACGCTGGATTCATCAGCAACGCCGCAACGACGTTTTTCGCGCAAGGCAACTCGGTCGGCGTCTACGTGCTCGAACTGGGCGCGCAGACCACGGCCGCATCGGCAATCACGGCCTTGCAAACGTGGATTACGGCAAATAGCAATCCGCAAGTGTTCTATGCCTACCTGCTGCCCGCTGCGTGGGATGCGGCCTCGGCTGCAGCACTGAACACGATGACGGCGAACTACGAGAGCCCGAGTGGCCAGACGTATTTCTTCGTCACGACGACCGTTGCGAATCTACCTACCTACGCCACGAACAAGGCGGTCTACGCGCAGGTTCCGAGCCCTACCAAGGCGTCGACCGAGCATCAACTATCGGCGGACTTCTACAACTGGCTGGTAAATAAGCCGGGCTCGTCCAATCCGCTTGCGCCGATGTCTTATCGCTACGCGTTTGGTGTTACGCCTTGGGACAAAAGCAATCAGACGAGCATCAATACGGTTCTGACGAACTACGGCAATCTGATTTACACAGGTGCCGAAGGCGGCATTTCCACCGCATGTGTCTTCAAGGGCACGACGATGGATGGTGAGCAGGCTGCGTGGTGGTACGGGATCGACTGGTTCCGCATACAGGTCAAGCAGGCGCTCGCTGCAGCAGTCATCAACGGCTCCAACAGCAATCCCCCGCTGCTGTATGACCAGAACGGCATCAACACGCTTCTCGCCGTTGCGCAGAACGTAGCGAACTCGGCTGTGAAGTTCGGTTGTGCGTTGAGCGCCGTTGTGACGGCTGTGCCGTTCTCGACGTACACGACGGAAAACCCGAACGACTACAACGCCGGTATCTACAACGGCTTCTCGGCGACGGTGGTTGGTCAGAACGCATTCCTGACGCTCACCTTCAACCTCGACGCCACCCAGATTGTGAACTAAGGACGCAACATGGCTAATCCCTATCTGAATGCGGGACCGCTGAACCGCGTCCGATGCTCGGTAGTTGTTCCCGCAACCCCCACGCTGAACATCACGAGTCAGTACATGGGCAAATCTTTCTGCCACATTGAATTCGAGGGTGATTTCAATCAGCAGATCGAGACGGCGACTGGTGTTGTGAACTCGCCCGAACCCTATGTGATGGCGACGATTACAGTGGGTCTGCTCCGATCGCAGGCGCTGGCAGCGAACTGGCTAGCTCAGGCGCAAGACAACAGCGTTCTGGGCGATGTGACGATTCACAGCGATACCTCGGCATGGCCAGCAATCACATTGAATGACACGGGCATTCGCATGATCAGCCCGGGCGCATTCGACGGCACTGATCCAGTGGTTCGATTGACACTCCGCGGCTCGTTCAACGTGAACGCCTCCCTCTGGAGTTTCACGTAACAACCTCACGCCACGGCTGGGGACGCGACCCGAAACGCCGGCACCTTACCGGCTGCCGTGGCACCTCATAAGGCTCGATTAAAGGGATTGAGATGCGCATCGATGAAAACAGAAATCTTGTTCTTCCGGTCGTGACTGAAAAAATCACGCGGAAGGTCACGAAGAAGGTTGACGGCAAAGACGTGACCGAGGAAGTGACCGAAGACGTGGTGAGAATCCATGCCTTCCATACGCCCGTGTCGCGCGCCGTTTTTGAGCAGCACTACCGCGTTCTCGCGGCAACCAAGGCATCATTGTCAAGTAAGGGCGCTCACTATCTAATGGGCTCCGGGCCGCGCATTGCAGCGCTGACGCTCAAGGATGAAGGGCGTAAGGAGGCTATCAGCCTAGGCATGATCGACGAGCGCGGGAACGTGAATGACGACGAGACAGACGCCCTCTTCGCTGAGTTCAAGCGCCTGACTACCATCTTGTGTCCGGGTCCAAATGGATGGGACATGTTGCCGGTCGAAACGGCAATTTCTAGCGGGAAGATCGACGCCGAGGATTGGGAGGAAACGGTCGCCGCCGTGACTTTTTTTACCTGTCACTATGCGATGGCGAAAAAGGCCGATCGCGCGACGGCAGCGAATGGCACGGCATCCTTTCTGGGTGCGTCGATCACGTCATCCACACCTACGGAATTCCTCGCCTCTTTGCCGACATTGACGCAGGACGCGCCTACGACAAAGACACCATCGTCGATTCCATCCTGAACTACGTCGCCACTGAGGGCTTTGGCGAAGTGTTCGAGCGGTACGACAGCCCGTATCACACGGCGCAGCAGTTCAGAAATCGATACCTGTTGGAAGCCCTAAAGAGACCGTCATGACACAAAAAGCAATAATTGATGTCGAAATTAATGACGGACCTTTTCGCGATTTCCACGCTCTCTTTCAGGACTACCAGAAAAAGCTCGAGAGCATGCCAGAGGACTGGGCGAAGGTAACTGGCGCGATCGACGATGCCGGATCTGGCATGGGGGACTTCTCCAAGTCGTCCAAGTCGTCCAAAGAATTCCTGATGATCGCAGCCGTTCAGGCTGACGCAATCTCTAAGGCGATGAACCGCGCCACCGGTGTGCAGGACAAGTTCAACACCCGGGCGAAAGACGGTGCTATCCAGATGACGCGGATGCAGAAAGCGTCGGCGGCAATGCACAAATCTATCTCTGGCATGAGCTCGGTCCTGCTCAAGCTGGGCACGGTTGGCGCAAGCGGTATTGGCTCTGCAATCGGCGCAATTTATGGCGCTACGAGCATGCTTGCCGGCCAGAACCTGCAAGCCCGAGGACTTGGCTTGAGAATCGGTCAGACGCAAGCGTTCGGTGCCAACTTCGAGAAGTTCGGACTCGGCGCATCGGACCTCGGTAATGTTGCCAATGCCCAGGGAGATGTATCGAAGTGGCGAGCCTTCATCGCGGCGGGCCTGACACCTCAACAGGTCCAGAACGAAGACGCCGAGCAACTGACGTATGACTTCGCGCGGGCCGCAAGCGGCAAGTACCGCGAGTGGCAAAAATCCGGCAAGCCGGCCGCTTCGATGGCGCAAGCCTACGGCTTCACGGACATGCTCTCGCTTCAGCAGTTGCGTACTGGCGCGAGCTATGGCGATTCTGACTGGGTGAAAGCTCAGCAGAAGGAAATGGCCGACGCAAAACGCAACGAGATCGATCAAGGCACCGCCGACCAAGCATCAGACGTCAAAGCCGCCCTCAAGTCCGATTGGGCTCAGGTGATGAATGAGTTCAACGGTCAGCTCGCGAAAATGTCTCCTGAACTGGAGACGATGGGCAAAGCAGCGGCAGCGGCGGCTGTCAATCTGCTGAAAGTCGCTGGCCCTGAGGCAAAGGCGGTTATGGCCGCACTTGAAGGCCCACCGGTGTCCAGGGAACAGGCTGCATCGCAAGGGGGTGTGGTTAGTGGCCTGGCGCGAATGGGTTACGGCATCCGAGACTTCTTTTCAGGGAGCGGCGGCACGCTAGCCGCGCCCAATCTAGACAGCATTCTTGACGCGCAGCTTCAGATGGAGTCCGCTGGCGGCAAACACTTACTCTCACCGAAGGGCGCGAAAGGTCCGTATCAGTTCATGGACGCCACCTGGAAGGATTGGGGGCATGGCGATGTCAATGACCCGAAGGCGTCCAGAGATGCGGCAAGGCGCTACGACACCTTCCTGTTGAAGCGATACGGTGGAGACGTCAAGAAAGCAATGGCCGCCTACAACTGGGGTATGGGTAACCTTGACAAGGATATTGCTACACATGGAAAAGATTGGGAGAAGTATGCGCCCAAAGAATCCCAGGGTTACAACGCCAAGCTCATGCAACTCCTTCTTCAGAAGGGTCAGAACGTCAACATCAACATCAACAACTCGACGACAGCCAATGTGTCGACCTCGATGAACGCTGCGGCGAACTAATATGGCACAACCAGCAGCCGCGATAGCATATGACTTGGCATTCCAGATATCTCCCATTATCCTGGTTGACGGCATTGCGTCGAATACACTTGGCGGTATGCTTCCGATCATTGCATTAGGCGGTCAAGCGTTGTCTGCAGTGCAGGGCGCATTGACAAACGGGATTTCGACGGACGACTTTTTTGCTCGGTATGTTCCGATCCCTGGCTCGACGCTTATCAGCCAGCAGGCTGCGACGTTTCCATTTGCAAATCAGGCAACGGCCGCGAATGCAACGATTCAGAATCCGTTGAACATTAGTCTCCGGATGATCGCACCGGTCAAAGATACGGCCGGCTACCTCACGAAACTTGCGATTTGGACTTCGCTGCAAAACTCGCTCGTTGCGCACAACGCGGCTGGTGGGACGTACACAGTGGCCACACCATGGTACATCTACACCGGCTGTATTTTGCAAAGCATCACGGATACGACCGGTGGCGAAGGAAAGCAAACTCAAATTATGGCGCAGTGGGATTTTGTTCAGCCGCTCACCACGCAGATGCAGGCGATCCAGGCGTATTCCTCATTGATGTCGAAACTGGCCTCGGGCGCGCAGGTAACGGCACCGACGACGGCCGGGACGTCTATCTGGTCTAACGCTGCAGTGGCAGTCGGTTCGGCTGCACAGAATGCCGTGTCGAACATCTCGAATCTGTCGGGTGTTGTCAATAAATACCTTTCGACACCTCTATGACACTGATCCCCTTCACGCCGAGCAACAACGCGTCCCCTCCGTTTTCGACGCAGGTTACGCTGGACAACACGAGCTATACGTTCAGCGCGGCATGGAATATTTCCGGGCAGCGATATTTCGCGTCGATCACGGATCAGTCGGGAGCAAACATCTGGACTGGCGCTCTGATCGGCTCCCCGCTCGACTATGACATCCTCTTGGCGCCTGGAATCTTCGGCACCTCAACCATTCTTTACCGAGCCGATACGAGGAATCTGGAAGTCAACCCATGAGCCGATTTTACGAACTGGCGCTAACGCCCGCAGGTGCCACAGCGCCAACGCGTACATGGTCGACTCATCAAAACGGCATCTACGATCCGGCCGCATTGCAGGTCGAATACGACGCTCTGGTCTTGCCCTACGGAACCCCCGGCAACAGCGCGACAATCACAGTCCGCGGGATATCCCTGCAAGACCTGACGCAGGCGCAGCAGTTCGCCGGCATGACGCTAGAGTTGAAAGCGGGAATGAAGGCGCCGGGACTGCCGCTCATTTCCCCGAATCAGGCCGGGACGATTTTGAAGGGGACAATCTTCCAGTCGTTCGGCAACTGGGAAGGAACGAATCAGACGCTGGACTTCGTTGTGATCCCGGGCGTCTATACGCTCTCGAATCCGGGCAATCTCTTGCTTGACTGGTCGGCCGGCATGGAATTGTCGGATGCCCTGAAGCAGACGTTCGCGAACGCATATCCGGGCGTCCCTGTGGTCATGAACATCAGTTCGAATCTGACTCAGAATCACGATGAGCCCCACATCTGCGCGACGCTGGATCAGTTTGCTCAGATGGTCGGAGACATCACCGAAGGCGTATTCGATAACCGGGTCAACATCGGGATACAGGCCGGGAAGATCGTTGTCTATGACAACACCTATCGGCCGGGTCCGATCCAACTGAACTTTAACGATTTCATCGGGCAGCCAACATGGATTGCGGTCAACACAATCCAGATAAAGATGGTTGCTCGAGCCGACCTGCAAATGGGGTCGATCGTAAAGATGCCTCAGGGATTGCAGAATGCGCCCGGCTTCGTTACTACGACCGGCAACGCATACTCGTCCAGCATCAAATACAAGACGACGTTTCAGGACAACTTCATCGTGACTGAACTTCGTCAGGTCGGAAACTTCAGGTCGCCTGACGCCTCGCAATGGTCAACCATTATCAATTGCGTAGCAGTTCCAGCGGCTAGTCAAGGATAGGAATGGCTGATAATTATGCCAAGCTATGGGTACAGAAGAACGCGAATCAAGTCGCGATCAATCGAGCCCAACAGGCTATCCAGAATTTAGGCCGCGCGCTGCCGTGTCGGGTAGTGAAGGTATCGGGTGCGATCGTGACGGTTGCGTTCGAGGTCAATGCTGCGCCGTTTAACCTGCCGCAGATCACGATTCCGAAGGCTGAGAGCAACTGGATTCGCATGCCGACGCAGGTAGGCGACTTCGGCATGACAATGCCTGCCGATGCCTACCTAGGTGGTGTATCAGGGCTTGGCGGTGGCGTAGCGACGCTAACGAAACCCGGCAATCTAAGCGCGCTGGTCTTCGTTCCGGTAAGCAACTCAGGTTCTCCGCCGATCGACCAGAACGCAGCGCAGATGCAGGGGCCGAACGGTGCGATTATCCGGACGACGACCGGAACGACGTCGGAAATTGTCACGAACACCAACGGCACGACGATAACGTTCGGCAACAGTACGGCCATCGTGAATGCTACGGAAACGGCGCTGACTTACGGCACGACTTCTCTGGTGCTGAACGCGAGCGGCATCACCATGACGTTTGGCACGAACACCATCGTTCTCGACGGCTCGGGCCTCAGCATCAACGGCGAAAGTTACGAGAACCATACGCACGGATACTTCCCGGGAACCGGTACAAAAACGCAGACCGATCCGCCGATCAACTAGGAATCACAGGCCGCCAGTAGCGATCGCAAACAACATCGTGAGAGCAAATAGAACCGCCAGCGTCGAGACGCACGCAATGGCGGTCTTTTTTAGATCTTCAGATCGACTCAATTTCATAATGTCTCCGTTCATCCGCCAATTTTTACGTTGCTGCCGCTGAATTTCATGTCCATGAATCCATCGTGGCACTTCAAATAAGAGATTCCTGGGTTGTAGTCTTGTCGGATTCCTTGGTTCGCGCACTCTTTGATTGCTGCCAAGATTTCCTGTTTGTGCTTGTCCTCTGACGTCATCTGGTCGTCGGTCCTAGAGTTGCAGGCATATGAGACAGATGCGGCTAGTAACACGCAGATCCAGTGTTTCATGTTTTTCCTTCTCTAAATAAAAAATCGTTGGGCTCGAACCGAGGGCAAACGTCGCAGTGCCGGGCGACGCCCTCAGCCTGAATCTGGTCCGTTATGGATGCTGGATGTCCGTCCTGTGGCCTGAACCACTGAAGCATATGTCGGCATGGAAAGACATAAGTCCCCTCGGTTGCCGCTGCCTCATAGTGCCTGAAGTATGGCGCGATGTGATCAAAGTTTCGATAAGGAGCCAGCGGATTGAATGGATCATCTATCAGCCGGAAACAGTGAGCTCGATAGTCCCGGACTGCGCATGAGTCAGCGAAGCACTTCAACACCGATTCAAGTTGGAATGCCTGCTCCATCTCTCCGATGACCATTCTCCCCTGTGCGTAGAAGTGCGTCCCTCGCCATCCGCGGACGTAATGAATCAGGTCCATAGCCTCGGTGGCACCGTCAAACGTTGCTGCGAACCCGGCAACATGAATCTTCAGCGACTCGAGATCTCGCACCACAAACAATGGCGCGCGCCTGGCAACTTCATGGGCTAATGCAAATGCGTCCGACCTGCTCCTCAGGAACAGAACGAGCACCAAATATTCTCTTGAGAGCTTCAGAAGATTGTCATGTGAAAAGAAGTTGGGCGGACGGGTATCTGGCATGGCTCAAATGAAAATGGTCTACTAAATGCGTACATATGGCCGAATCACGAACGAGGACGGGACCAAGACTTGGGTACAGGTCAACACGGATAGCGCAGGCTACGACGACAGCATCTGGCTGACCACGCTTGCGCAATGCCTAAAGCTGAACCTCGGAGAGTCACCCTTCTATGCAAATTACGGGATTCCTCAATATCAGACGATCGTAACGCAGGTGCTTCCCGACTATTACGTCATGCAAACGCAGACACAGTTCTCGCAGTATTTCTCGTCACTGACGATCTCTCGCGTACAGGTCCAGTGGCCTCCAGCCTACCAGGTCAACGCCGTCTGCCACAGCGGAGCTGTGCTCACGCCCTACGTGGACTCCTCGGTCGTTGCGCCTCAGCTCAATAACACTTTCATTCTCGATAGCTCGACGCTCGGATAATGCGAAAACTAGCCCTACTCCTGCTGTTTGCCAGTTCTGCGGCTAATGCACAGTTCGTCACCGGACAGATACTGACGGCTCAGCAACTGAACAATGCATTTGCCAATGTGCTATCGCTGAGCGGGGGATCTCTGACGGGACCGTTGACGGTTCCTACTCTCACAGTAACAGGCAATCTCACTGTCAACGGTTCATTCACCCTACCAAGCGGATCGGTTGGCCCGTCAAGCCTCGCGCCGATGTCGCCGAATTCCGTACTTGGGAACCCGACGAACAATACGACGACTCCTACGGTTATGGGTCTGTCAAATTGTAATTCAGGGACTAGCGCGCTCGGGTATGCAAACGGAGCCGGATTCACTTGCATCACGAACGTCAATGCATCAACGCTGAACGGCTATACCTTCGCAAATCCTCCGACTACTGGTTTCGGAAGTTCGACGCCTGAGCCGGTTTATGCGACGACACTGTCTGCCACTAGCGCTTTCACGGCAACTGGCCTTGTTACAACGACTGACCTGGCTACGCAAGCAGCCAATACGGTGTTGGCAAATGCAACCGCATCCACCGCCAGCCCCACGGCAGTTGCTATGCCGAGTTGCAGCACGGCGACGAGCGCCCTGAACTGGACCATAAATACCGGATTCACCTGCAATACTGCGGTGAATGCGGCTACGCTAGGAGGCGCGACATTTGCATCTCCCGGAGCGATTGGAGGAACGACCGCCGCTTCCGGCAAGTTCACTACCCTCCAAGCGACAAGCACGATTACGCCGTCAAGCACTGCCGGTATTGTCGGCACGACGACGAATGATAATGCGAATGCTGGGAGTGTGGGGGAGATGATCTCGAACACAACCTCTGGCACGTCAATCACCACGGCCACGAATTTCAATGCGACTTCGGTTTCCCTGACAGCAGGGGATTGGGATTTATTCGGTTCGATCCGATTTAACGTCGGGGCGGGCGCGGCACCTGTGAATATTATCTCAGGCATCAACACTGTCTCGGCAACCACTCCGACATGGCCCGCTGGAGGAATTGCCAATACTTCAGTAACCTTCACGACGGGTTCGAACGAAGTTAGCAATACTGGTGTGACGAGATTGAGCCTTTCCTCTACGACAACAGTGTACCTGGTCGCACAGATGACCTTCTCCGGAGGATCTGTCACGGCAGACGGATTTCTCCGAGCCCGCCGCATTCGTTAAAAGCGTAGCGCGCTCCACCCGACCTCGAAACCACAACAGCACAGCCCGCCTTGCGCGGGCTTTTTTATGGCCCGACCAGATGGCATCTACCATAAACCCGACGACCATACCTCTGGTGATGACGAGTGCGGGGCCTGTCACGACTCCGCCGTCGACGCTTCGGTCGGCGCTCGTCAATGGCGTTGCTGCGACAAACCCCGACTATTCTGCAAATCTTCCGGGCAGCTTAATTGAGGACATCGCGTCAACGGACGTCGGCGCACTGGTCACGCTCGACCAGGCCAGAGTCGATGCGATTAACAGTGTTACGCCTTACGGCGCGAATGCTTTTATTCTCGCCCAACTCGGCGCGCAGGCAGGCATTCCGCAGGGGTTGGCGGCGAACGGTAGCGTCTACGTGCAGTTTTCCGGTCCTCCCGGTTATGTCTTCCAGCCGGGATTTCTGGTGGGCGATGGCTCTAACCAGTATAGTTTGCAGGATGGGGGGGTAATCGAGACTGGGGGGATTAGTCCCCTCCTGTTTGCTGTTGCTACCACCAGCGGAACCTTCGCCATCCCGGCCGGTACGGTTACCAAGCTTGTCACGTCCGTTCCGAGCGCCTACGCCGTCACAGTGACGAACCCGGAAGCTGGGACGCCAGCGACCACGACCGAGAGCCCGCAGGACTATCGCGCTCGCGTGCTGCAAGCAGGCATAGTTGCATCTACGGGAACGCCTGCGTATGTGAAAACGTTGCTTGGCAAAATCATCGGCGTTCAACAGCGCCTGGTGTCGATCAATCAATTGGCAGGCGGCTGGCAGATCGTCTGCGGCGGCGGAGATGCCTATTCGGTGGCGACCGCAATTCTGCAAAGCGTCCCTGATATCGCGGTTCTTCAGGGCTCGCAACTCGGCATTACGACCATGACAGCGGCCAACCCCGTTGTCATTACCACGAACCTGCCGAGTGGGTTTGCAATCGGGCAGACGTTCACGGTGACGGATGCAACTCCGATCGCGTACAACCTGACCTATACCGTCTCCTCGATTGCCGGCGACACAATTACAACCACAACGAATGGGACCGGATTCGGCGCCTATACGGGCGGCGCCAAATTCACGCCGAACCCTCGCGATGTGGCTGTCTCGCTATACCAGAATCCCGACACGTATTCAGTGACGTTCGTGAATCCTCCGCAGCAGACGGTGACCGTTGCTATAACGTGGAATACCACGCTACCCAGCTTCACGGCAGGAACTTCGGTGGCGCAAGTCGCATCGCCAGCAATCCAGTCGTATATCAATTCGATTTATGTCGGCCAACCGATCAATCTGCTCGATATGAGTTCGGTTTTCCGGGACTCCGTGTCGGCGGTGATTGACCCGACGAATGTGACTACGCTGCAGTTCGTGATAACGATCAATGGCGTGGTTGCCAGTCCGACTGCGGGGACAAGTATCGTCCCCTCAGACCCGGAAGGTTATTTCAGTTGCTCTTCTACCGGCGTAACAGTGACACAGGGGTAAGGGCATGCAAATAGAGTCATTCAGCACGGCTCCGCTCCAGCAGATCATACCGAGTTATCTATACGCGCAGTACAGCGATGATGAGGACCTTCAGGCATTTGTAGCGACATACAACTCTCTGTCGCAAGGGTATCTGGACTGGTTCAACAACACCCCGCTAGGGCTCTACACGTCGCCCAATATATCGGGTCCGCTGCTGGACTGGATTGGTCAGGGAATCTATAACATTCCCCGCCCCGTTCTTTCTACGCAAACAAGCTTCACCCGAGCCGGGTACAACGAGTTTCCGTACAACGAATTAGAGCCGTATAACGGTCTCGCCCATTCGACATCGGGCACTGCTCAGATCGCATCGGACGACATTTATAAACGGATGATGACATGGAATCTGTACCGCGGTGACGGGCAGATGTTCACCATAGGATGGCTGAAGAACCGCGTTAACCGCTTTCTAAATGGCGCAGGCGGGACTGATTACACCGTCCAGGAGAATCCTCCGTCGATCACGGTATCGGGAAACACGTTCACCATCGCATCATTCGATAACACAGTGTTCTCCGCGCTTCAGGAATTGCTGAATGCGCGTCTGATTGCTTTCCCATTCCAGTACGACGTCGCCTTCAACAGCGTTGGATTTTTCAATGATGGCGGCGTGCTATGGATGACAGCCCCACTGAACTATCCGACCGATCCTGGCGGCCTGTCTGCGGGTGACGTCTGGTACAACGGCGGCACTGTCGCGGTCGTGCCGGGAGGGTCTGGAGTCGGGGCACCCGTGTACTTCGGAGTTGTCACCGCAGCAGGCCTGCTTGCACTCGGCGGCGGTGGATTGCCCACGTCAGACCCGAACAATACAAACCAGCTTTGGAATAACTCCGGGCTAATTTCCATTTCGGCAGGCCCATGACTATTTTCATTTTTGCCAACAACATCAATACGACGTTGGCGGGGGCGGTATCGAATAGCGCAGGTACTATCACATTATCCAGCACGCAAAACCTGCCGGCATCGATTCCTGCCGGCAAGGCGCTAGTTCTCACGCTGAACGATGCTGCCACGCGAGGGAATTACGAGATTGTCTATGCTACGGCCATTTCTGGCGCGACGCTGACTGTATTGCGCGGACAGGACGGAACATCGCCGCTCGCGTGGTTGACCGGAGACTTCGCATTCAGCCCGCCTACCGCAGGCCAACAAATGTCTTTTGGTCAACTTGCGGATAACAACACATGGTCTGGAAATAACACTTTCAGCAATCCGGTTGCAGTTGGAAACGCCGCTTCTTCTGGGCAGGCGATCACGCTTGGACAGGCCGATGCAACGTTTGCATTGCTGGCCGGCATGGCGACGCAGCAATTCGACGTGGCACCTCCTACCGAAGCCACAAATGCGGTGAATCTCGGTCAGTTCGTCGCCTCACTCGGCGGCACCGGATATTTCGAGATTCCCGTCATCATCGCCGGCACGAAGCGGAATCTGGTTGTCCAGTATGGCACGGCGGCACTTGTTTCATCCGGGATCGGTAATACGTCCAGCACGTTCAACTTGCCAATACCGTTTCCCAATTCGCATTTATGGGACATAGCCAGCTTTGGCGGGATTTCTCCTCCGATTCAGGGAACGCCTTCCGCCACGCCTTCCGGTCTATCACAGGTCCAGTTGTCCCTCTATACGCAATCGTCCGGCACGTTCGCGCTGGTGTATCTCGCCATTGGATTCTGACATGCACGTATATGGTTTACCGCAACCGATTAATGGTGATGAACTTGTCACGATTTACCAGATGCAAAACGGTCAACTAGCCCAGTGCTCGATGCCACTTTCTCATCTGGCGTCAATCTTGAGTTCGACTGCCTGGGCGGCGGGATTACCTACCACTCAGCCAGGTTCGACGGGAGTCGTCTGGAACAACAGTGGTGTTGTTTCAATCTCCTGACATTCAAACCAGATCAATATAAGCCGCCTCCGGGCGGTTTTTTATTTGTGCGCTCATAAATGAAAAAGCTCATCACCGCGCTTTCGGCAGCATTGCTGGCATTTCCGGCGCTGGCGCAGACATACCCGTCGCCGACGTTTAATTCATTGACGCTGCAAAACCCACTTGCGCCGGAAAATGGCGGTACGGGCGCGTCTACGTCTACGGGGACTGGCTCTGTGGTGTTGTCCAATTCGCCTGCACTGACTACGCCAACGATTGCCTCACCGACGTTCACCGGCAGTTTTACCGCAACCGGCCTCGTCACGATTTCGTCTCTGGCGGCGCAGGCGGCGAATAGCGTTATTGCAAACGCAACGGGGTCTAGCGCATCGCCCACTGCTTTCGCAATGCCGTCCTGCTCGACATCTACGAGCGCGCTGCAATGGACAAGCGGAACGGGATTTACCTGCTACACGAATTCGGCATCTCTGACCGGCGCTACATTTACTGGCGCTATTTCGGCGCAGGGCGTTACGACCACAACCTTCGCTGCTTCGACCTCGGCCACTGCGCCCACGCCGAGCGCTGGCGACAACTCCACGAAAGTGGCAACTACTGCTTTCCTGGCATCGAAGGGCTTCGCGTATCAGCAGTCGAACATCATTGCAATTTCGGCCAATACGACGCTGACAACCTCCCAATTGGGTGGTACGGCGCAGTTTCAGGCTAATGCGGCCATTGCCACGCTTCCCGCGCTGTCCAGCGTGTCCTTTGGTGCCACCATGACTTTCATGGGGGGCGTTACGGGCGGGACTATCAAAGGCAATGCCGCCGAAGTCATCATCAATGCTGCCAGTGGATCAGCCAATACCTTATATGTTCCCCCGGGAAGGACTATCACCGTTGTCTCAAACGGATCAGGGAACGGGTGGTACGTCACCTCAACGGGAAAGGGCGTTGTTCCTAGCGATTGCGAGAATGTTGCCGAATTCGGCGGTGACAATACGGGCGTTCGCGACAATTCGACGGCTGCGGCCGCGGCTATTGCGGCGTCTCCGACCAGTAAAGCCTGCATCTACTTTGGTCCGGGGCTGTGGAAATTCACTAGCCAGTTTTCATACACGTTTCCGTCGTCGGCAGGCTCCATCAGCATTCTGGGAGCCGGTGCTGATTCTACTGAATTGCAGTTCGCGTCAGGAGTTAACGGCATTGCCCTATCGCTGCAAGGTTCGTCGTCGTCCTCCGGAACTGCCACGGCCTTCCATATCCGTGACCTTGCCCTGACTACGACGGGGGCTGGTGCTGTAGGCGCTGCCATTGTTGCATCACAGGTTACGGGAACGATCCCCAACCCTGCTTCTACAGCACTATCTGATATCACGAATGTCACGATTCGCGGATCGGATGGTTACTTTCAGGCAAACTATTGGGCCAACGGGATCGTACTGAATCAGGTTTCCAATGTGAACTTCCGGGGGATGAACATCATCGGAAGCACTGCTCAGTTGGGAACGGGAGTAACGATCAACAGTACGAGCACCGCACCCGGCGTGCAGTACAACTTCGCCGAGAGCAATTTCTACTCTATGGCGAACGGCCTGATTCTGGGCACGTACACGCAAGGGGTAACGGTCAATCAGTGCAACTTCACCGCGCAAAGTTATTCGGGTATTTATGTCCCGACCGGTGAGACTGGGATGGACCAGCTGACTATTTCCAATAGCCAGTTTGCATCCCTGGTTGGTGTCCGCATCCTGTCGCAGTACCAGAATCTAATGGTGTCGCACAATCTCTTCATCCTATTCAACACGGCTGGAAATGTCGGGATTTACAACAGCGCTGCCGTGTTGTTCTCGTACATCGGGAATACGTTTCAGAATGTCAACGCTCCGACGCAGGGTAGTGCACAGGGCATATATGTCAACAACACCTCGGGCGTGGGCGGCGTGATTACCGGAAACGTGTTCCGATATATGGCTCCGGCGATTTATCTGGATACTAACGCCTCCGGTGTGAACGTTCAGTCGAATGCTTACTTCAACAACAACACGAACGTCAGCAATAATGGCACCGGCAACACGGTTGGTGGTGGTTCGCAGTAAATCAGACGACGAGTCTACAGACGACAGGCAGCCCGGCTCGTTAGGACGAAGGCCGCGATCGGAATATCGCCAATACCTTCCCGTCACAGGTTAGCGGACGATTCGATGGGATACCCGGCGTCCGGCGCGGCCCTCTCATGCGATCGTTTCAGGTTGAGGGCGTTCCAGACTGCGCCTGAGATGGAATCGCTGCTATTGGCATCCCCGCAACTAATCATTCCGACTGCATTTGCGTGGTACATCCCTGCGCTGTGACGAATCGTCACGGTTCCCAGTTCTTTCACCATTTCGTCTAAGGTCAGCATCTTGGTTTTCCTTTCTTCTTGATGTGTGGTCGTACCGCGTGTCAGGCAACGAATCTTCCAACCAGGGGCAGCCCCGTCATTTTTCGGGCCACCAGAAGCAGTCCACGCGGGCACGAAGAAAGAGCCCACGCCATCAAGCGGATGCGTTTTTTGTAACGACGGTCTATGCTCGAACTTGCCGAGACGATTTCCGAATACTCGACCAGAATTTGTACAAGCTCGTCCTGATTTGGCGATGACGTTTTAACAGCCTTTGCAGCTTCCCTCACAAATTCGTGGCCGAAGCGCGGTACAAGACAATCGCGAAAGAAATAAACCTTCGTAAAATAATCATCCGGGAATGACGCGACGAGCTTCTTGAAATACCGCCATCGGCTGCGAGACATCTTGACAGACCATGACGTTGACCCGGTGTGCTGGCACCAAGCCGTCACCGGCTTGTCGAGGAAGTGATTCGTGAAGCCTGCGCGGAACATCCGTAGGAATAAATCGTCGTCCTCGTACCCCATGAACTGCTCATCGAAGCCGCCCACCGCATCAAAAGCTGTACGCCGTATCAGAGCGGCGGACGGAAGGATGAATAGATCGCGGCGCAGCAAATCTGCAATATGCCCTTGCTTGGGGTGCATCCCGGGCTGCTGACGCAGCATATTGGAATGCATGATGTTGCCAGGGCCATCTGCGGCGCATAGATCGGCATAAACGAATCCGAGTCGGGAGTCTGACTCAGGGATCGCGTCGACCAGGTCGCGGATGTGATCCGGGAAATAGTAATCATCCTGGTCAAGAAGGGAAATGAAGTCCGATGTAGAGGCGGCGACGCCAACATTGCGCGCCGACCCCTGGCCGCCGTTTTCCTTGTCGATAATGCTAAATGGATACTGCTCAGCCAGCCTGCCGAGGGCTGAACGCTCCTCAGGCTTCGATCCATCGTTGACGATGATGAATTCGTTCGGCTGGACAGTTTGCTCCATCACACTCTTGATCGCGCGTTCGACCCAATCTGCTCCGTTGTAGAACGGGATGATTACCGCTACAGTCGGCCGATTCTTTCGTTCTGATATCTGGCTCATGATTATTCCTCGGACGGATCGCGCGGATTCTACCGCAATTTGCGGAGCGGTCAGAAATGACCTAATGAACTAGCGGCGCAATGACTGCCAGTTCCTGTTGAGCTTTGGCGGCAAGCAGCGTTGCATCGGGATACAAGCAACTCGTCATGTGAGCCTGCCAGCCGACAATGCCTTGGATATGCGAAAACTGATGAATGACGGGGACGCTGAGTCTTCTTCCGACGTCGTTCATCGCATCGACGTAACTGGCAAGCTGCGGATGATTGCCATCGCAAACAGGTCCGCTTTCTTCCAGAACTGGCGTCAATCCGGCTGCCCTTGCATCTTCGACCCACTGCGTGAGATAGCCGGAATATTGGTCAACCGTTTCTCCGCCTAGTGCGTCGTTCAGCATGTGCTCCTGAATGACGATGCCGGCTCCGGACGCGATCATGCGCTGCGGCTCTCCTGCTCCGCCGCCATCCATCCCGTCCATTTCGTTTTGCAGGCTGCTCGAGGTGCCGCCAGTCGCATTGTTCGAGACTGTGATGCCGGTGTCGTTGAACTGCGACTGAAGCGCCGATTGCAGATTGGCTTGTTCGGTCGGCGTGACGAGTGACGGCATGCCGTATGGCGTGATCGCGATCCCTGCGACCTCGTCATCACCGAACACGGCGATTTTCAGGACCGGCGTCGATGCAGGCTCAGGAGCAGACGCTGAGACCGGAGCGGATGCCGCTGGCTCCGATGCTGTGGCTGGCGCAACGGGCGTTGATGCGGCCACTGGCGCCGATGCATCCGAAGCTACAGACGCTGGCACGATGACCGCAGGACCGACCGCTTTCGCTACAGCCTGTTCGGGTGGCTTCTCGCTACCGCCGCAAGCCGCTAGGCAAGCAGTCAGGGCTGCGACGAGTCCTCTTCTCCAGTGGTCTCCGATAGATCCACCGACGCGCCGACTTTGCGCATGCGATCCAAGACGCGCTCGATGTCTTCTGGGGGGAGCTCCAGTCGAGCTATCGCGAAGAAGAGCATGTGCATGCCCATGTCCCGCTTGTTGCTCGCGTCCGTCGACAGATACCGACGCCACTGGCGTCCGCTGGCAAGCCCGAACAACTCGGCCATTTCGCCGCTGCTCTTGCCCAGGTCGTTCTTCAGCCTTTCCAGGTCTTCTGGGATGGGCGGCTTGTAATTCATTGGCGGTTCCAGAGGCGCACAAGTGCGCACGAAGAGATTTCTTCATTTGAGGTCGTTCCTTTCGGAGTAGCGAACCACACGAAATGCGCGGCTCAGTGATGCGGATTATGGTACCCATCGGGTACGCTGTCAACAACAATTTCACACGACCTACGCCCTCCCTCGGAGGGCTTTTTATTTCCGGGATTCGAATGGACTACACCGCCGTTGTTGAAGTCGGGTGCGCAGGATTTGCTGCAGTTAGCGGTGTCTTTGGATGGTTGTGGCAGCGCTCCGAATCCGCGCGCGACAAGACGATTAAGGATCAGGGGGACGCGATCAAGTCTGTCACGGACGCTCTGAGCGCCTACAAGCTCCACGTCGCAGAGCACTACGTCACGCAGACCGAATTGACGAAGGCCGTAGGCAGCCTTGAGAAGTCCATCGAACGTCTGATTGAGGCGGTCAACCAGAACTCGAAGGAAACCCGCGAAGGCTTCGCGGAGATCCACCGGCGCATCGACACGAAGGCCGACAAATGACTCCATCCGACTTCATCGCCGCAATCTCTCCTGCCGCCAAGGCATCCGCGAAGGCCACGAAGATTCCAGCTAGTTTCTCAATCGCCCAGGGCGCGCTCGAGTCCGGATGGGGCACTTCTGCACTGTCGAAGCAAGCCTTCAACCTGTTTGGTGTAAAGGCAGATCCATCGTGGCACGGCGACATTCTGACGATGGACACCCGTGAATTCCTGAAAGGCCAGTGGATCACTGTGCCTGCCAAGTGGCGCAAGTATCCGGGCTGGCAGGCATGCATTGATGACCATGCAGCATTCTTGATGGACAACCCGCGCTACCGGCCCGCTTTCGCCTATACGAGCGGTTCAACGTTCGCGCTGGCAGTGGCTGCCGCAGGCTATGCAACCGATCCGCAGTACGGGCAGAAGATCGTCTCGATCATCAAGGCGCATGGGTTGAGTGCTCTGGACATGGCTACAGCCTGATATTTGCGAACCGAATATTCTCCGTTTATTCGCGTCGCAAATATTTCAACGAACCGCCTAAGAGACGCGCATGGGTAGCCTTTCAGGTTCGACAACCGTTCTCGCCGGCACCGAGACTTTCAATCTTTCGTCGCCGGCACAAACGGACTGGATCGAGTTTCATTCGTCGACCACGCCCAACCGGAAGAGTGGCGGCGGGTCCACCATCGGCCTGCCGACCCTGCTTGGCTCGGGTGTGTCGATGGGCACATTCAGCTTTGGTGTCGGCTATACGTGGACGGGTGGTACGCCTCAGGCGACCGGAACCGCCGTAACAGAGGGTATTGCTGAGCAGGCCACGACGCCGGCTGTCGGACAGGGCTTCCAGTTCACGCTGCCGGCCGATACGACATCGCGCACGGTCACGATCTATTGGGGTGGCAATAGTTGCGCATCGCAACTCGTCGCGACGCTCTCAGACGGTAGCGCGAGCGCAGTCACACATACGCCAACAGCGGCGGGGGCCGGGAATCCGCAATATCTCAGCACAACGCTAACGTACTCGGCGAACTCCGCGAGCCAGACACTCACCGTTGCATGCACGGTTAAGACGCTGCAGAGCGGCGGCAATACGTGGATCGGTGCCGCTAAGTATTTGGCAAGTGCGTCTGCGATCACGGGTTCTGGTGCCTCGACGCAAGGCGCTAATACCTCGTCAACGGCGGCCTCAGTCAAGGCCTCTGGATCGGTCGCGAGCACGCAGTTGGTCAACACATCGGCCGCGGCAGGCGCGGCGTCCGTTTCCGGCTCGGCATCAGACCCACAGAACCCGAACACTGATTCTGGCGCAGGATCGGTTTCGATCGCAGGCTCTGCATCCAGCATGCAGGCCGGCAATGCAACCTTGGCAGCCGGAGCAATCAGCACTAACGGTTCGGCAGCATCGAGCCAGAAAGGCAGCAGCTCGACGGCAGTCGGAGCAACCTCTATTAACGGCGCTGGCGTTTCGTCGCAAGGGGCGAATGCCTCCGCAGGCGTGGCCAGCATCGCAACGAGCGGCACTGCGGCATCAAGCCAGCCGGCTAATACCTCAACAGCATCAGGCACCGCCTCGATTTCCGGAAGTTGTAGCGATACGCAGCAAACCAACGCGAGCGCGGCCATCGGTGGCTTAGCCATCATCGGGACGTCATCAAGCAACCAGACGGCTAACGCATCAAGCGCAGCGGCCACGATTGGCAGCGTGATTGGTGGATCGGGCGCGAGTATTCAGATTGGTAGCATCTCCACTGCTTCCGGAGCGGTCTCGGTGTCCGGATTGGCCGGCGCAACGCAGGCACAAAACACTGCGGTCGGGGCGGGCGCAGTCAGCGTTACGGGGTCCGCCACTGACACTCAGAGCCCTGGCGCATCTGCTGGTTCAGGAGGCATCCTGGCGCCAGTTAGCGGTACAGCAGCAAGCGCGCAACAGCCGGACATTAGTAACGCAAGCGGCCATGTTGGCGCCATCATCACTGCCCCGCCGCTGTCGTTTTCGGTCTATGCCGACAATCTCACGGTACGCATCACCTCCGAAAGTCGCATCCGCCCGATCCATGCAGAGCGTCGCACGGTCAGCACGTCCTCTGAAAAACGCATCGCTTCCCTCGCCGCTGAAAGGCGAATCATAAAAATCGCAGCCTGATCCCCGCGTGCGGTTTTACCTTGGAGCGCCTTCGATGGCTTCCGCTTCAGTCGCTGTTCTTACGAAAGACCCGAATGCCGTCCTGGATTTTGGCCTAGACCTCTCTCCCGTCGCAACGCAACTCGCATCGCCTTGGCTTGCGCCCGGTGAGCAGGTCGTGGAACTCACCGTCACGGCGGATAGCGGCCTGACAGTCAATAGCTCGAGCATTGCCATGAATGCGAGTGGCGTGACCGGCGCGCTTCTCATTGCATGGCTTGCAGGAGGAGTAGCGGGCACGACTTACAACGTCCGCTTCCAGTTCACAACCAACTCTACCCCGTCTCGCACCGACTGCCGATCTTTGCAGATCCAGTGCGCTACGCGCTAACCATCTTTCGCTCATTACCCAGACCCGCCGCTTGGCGGGTTTTTCATTTCTGGAGCAGGAATGGCATCGAATCTTAAATACAGCTCGGCGCTCAAGACCGCAATGCAGGCCGCTATTTCAACGCAGGCCGGCGCCTCCGCTGTCCTCACGCTGTACAGCGGCACACAACCCGCATCGCCCGACACGGCCATCACGTCGCAAGTCGCGCTCTCTACCCACACGTGCGCCGCAACGTTCGGTTCGGCTGCAAGTGGCGTCCTCACTGTTGGCGCGATCGCTAATGGCACCGGCACAGCGGGCGCAGGCGCAGGCACCGCCGCGACCTGGTATCGCCTGACCACGTCTGGCGGCACCGCTCTCATCGACGGCAGCATAGGCACGTCGGGCGCTGACCTGAATCTGACCGGCACGACGAGTATCGCGACGGGCCAGACCGTGAGCATCACGAGCTGGACACTAACGAACGGGAACTGAGTATGAGCGTTCAAGGCACTCACGAGCTCAAAGACACCCTAGCCGCCGACTACTTCGTTCCCGGCCATGAAGCGCGCACTACGACCGCCCTTTTCGAACACACGCGCAAGCTGCTAATCGAGCGTGAGGGCGGCCGGTGCTTCATCACCAACATGACCGCCGAAGAACTCGGTGCGCCGCTGCAAGCACATCACCATCCAGTCGAACGCTGCTTCGCGACCGCATGGGATTGGCCACGCTTCGCTGACGACTGCAAGGCCGGCAGATGGGGGCCTCATGCACAGGCATTCGACTGGGGTTCGTTTTTGAATGCCAAGCCGTTCGACCCATATCGCTTCGTCGACGACATGACCGTCAATGGCATGTTGCTCGGCGCGGGCCCGCACATCGGAAAAGACCAGGGGCTGCACAGGTTGCCATTCCCTGTGTGGCTGTTCACCAAGTATGCAGTCGAGGGCTACGTCTTTAGCCCCACCGAAACCATCCACCACGACCCGGAGCATCTGTGAATTCTTCCACGCCTCTCAACACTGCAACTGCCGTTGGCGCCGGCGCAGTCGTCGCCCCTGTCGTCTCGTATATCGCGAGCCTCTTCCATGCAACGTTGCCGGCCGACGTGCAAAGCGCAGTCGTCGTTCTCGTCGTAGCTGGCGCCCATTGGGTGAGCAAGGTCGTCGCAGCACGCTCGGCCGCCAAGCAATCGCCTGCGGCATGAAAGCCTTAGCCGCAGCGCTGCTCTGCCTGCTCAGTGGCTGTGCTGGGACTGCCGTGTATGACGTCCATCCGTATGTAGACGCCGCGTCAGGACAGGTTCTCTGCTGCGAGGCCCGCGTTCTCTCTCGGCGTGACGTTGGCAACGTAACTGTCCACGTTTCGAAGGTCGGCAACGACTACGTCATCGACTTCTCGGAGTCCGCAGTTGTTGCGACCGCTCCGATCGCTGCTGAAGGTGCCACGGCCTCCGCTGTTGCTGGCGCTGTAAGTCAAACGGCCATTTCGGCTGCTCAAATCCTCAAGTAAGGACGTCACCATGCTTCGCAAACTAGCCGTTGTCCTGGCAGGCGCAGTCGCGCTTACCCTTTCCGCTTGCGCCGGCGCACCTCAACTCACGTTCGCTCAGCAAGTCAGCATCGCTTGCGGCGCGGCCAATGGTGAGATCGCTATTCTCAAAGGCGATGGCGTTTTCACAGGTGGCGCCCAAAAGACGCTGACCGATACCGTTCAGCCCGCAGTCGACAAAGTTTGCTCTGCCGGCGCCTCGGTTACGAAACCTGACCTCCAGTCGATCGTCAATGCGACGCTGCCGCTCGTCAAGTCGCTGGTGGATTCGTCGTCGCTGTCGCCTGACAAGATCAATGCTGCCGACGCCGCGATTGATACTGGCGTGCTGGCGTTCAACATCGCGATCAGTCTTGCGCCGGCTGTCACGGCTACTGCTTCGGTCGCCGCATCAACTCCGCTTGCTGGTGCGCCGCTGCAATGAGCGCCTTCCTGTCCGAGCTTCAAGTTGAGCTCGTCAGCGATGCGACGAACAGCGGGCGAGGCACGTGGCGGCTTATCGCTCCGCTGATCTATCGCTCCGATGTGGCGGACAAGACGCTCACGGTGCCGATGGGATTCGAAACCGACTTCGCCTCAGTACCGCGGACGCCGGTCGCTTTCCTGCTGACGGCTGATAGCGCTCACGAGGCATCTGCCCTGCATGACTGGCTCTATTCCGAGCACGCGGTCCCGCGTGACATCGCGGATGCGGTCTTGCGTGAGGCATCGCTTGTAACTGGTGTTCCGCCCTGGCGTGCGGCTCTGATGTATTGGGGCGTCCGCGCGTTCGGCTGGTCGCATTGGGGCTCGAAACCGATCTCGGCGTAACAGCCCAAAAGTTGTATACGGCCGTTACAGGCCGATTTCTGTACCCGGCGGCGCTCACGGGGGCGACCGCCACGCCCCTCTTTTAGACCGCGGCATCGATACGGATTTTGCTCGGATTGAGAAGTTGGCCGCGGTCCCGATGAAGGCCTAGGCATAGCCACTGTTCATTCGGTCCTGCCGATGCCTACAACTCAAATGCCTCATTGATGATGGCTGGAATACTGACGTAACCCACAGCGCGGCTGGCGTAGAACCTATGAAAGCCATTCGTCACGCGGTATCTGAAGCCAGAGGCATTGGGTAACAGTTCGAGTGTCACCGGCGGCAGCGCGCACTCCGGTGATATGAACGCCAACAGGACTGGCACCAACTTATACTTCCGGAACGCTTCGATGCCCGGGTTGCGCCGGGGCGGTTGGATGTCTTCAATGTCCACCACTTCGACCTTCGCGGCGCCAGACCAAGGATAGTAGTTGGTCGACGGGTGCCACGAATCAATTTCACAGAAGGTCAGCCAATCTGGGGGAATAACATAGTCTTCCACAATTGTCACAGGTCTTTCTCCCGCGCCCATAAGCGCACATCAATCAGCCCGCCTCAAACGGCGGCGCATCCTTCAACCACTCCAGAATCTCCGGTCGCACCGAGAATTTCGGCTCCTTCTCCCATTCCACCAACTCATCCGCCCACTGCTCGAACTCGCGATCCGTGAAATCGAACTCTTCTTCGACGCGCCCGCAGCCTTCATCCCGCAAAAACGCGTACACAACCTTGTGCCCGTCCCAATAGGCGATTGCGAAGTCCGTGATGTCGGCGGAAGTGCCTAGTGGCATGTGTTGCAGTTGCTCAGTCAGTCGCTGGTGTAGCTCGTCGTGCGTCATGCCTTCCTCCCGGCTGTGAGCGCCACTCAATTGCCCGTAGACTGCGGCGCGTCTTTGTAAATCCACGCATAGGGATCAAGGGGTGCAACCTTCAAAGGATCACTGTAGCCGACGTGAATGCTGATCGGCCTTTCGCATTCTGGACACATCATCACCTCAACGCATCCGCAGGTATCGCACTCATCGTAGCCTAGCTGCCAAGCTGTGAATGGCGACCATGTTTTACATGCCGGACATTTAACCTGATCTGCCTCGGTTGGGTGCTCCGTGAATTCGAACCATTTTGCTTCTTCCGGCGTCATCCCCTTCTCCCCGCCTGCTCACGCAGCGCGTCAGTTACTTCCTTCCCCACCCCAAAGCCGCAGGCCGTCCGTAATTCTGATCCTTTATCTTCAACCAATCTCTGGACCGGCCGCGCTGATACGCTGAGTCCATCCGCTTCGCGATCATCCCTTCCAAGCCTAACTCTTGGACGTGCTCGAATACCAGCCGTCCCTCTTCTTCGATACCGCTCGCGTAAATCAGTGTGCCGGTATTATCGAAGGAGTCTCGCAGGTATAGCTTCCGCTCAGTGAGTGGCAATTCCCGCAGATCAGCGCTGCCGATCGACAGCGCATCGAAGATATACAGCCGGGCCGGATCAGCTTTCGCCGCGGCTCTGACATTCTTCGGCGTCTTCGTGACAGCCCGCTGCCGGAGCCTGTCAAAGTCCGATCGCCCCGTGTCGTCGTCGACGGTCAGCTCTGCATCCCAAACGAAGTCGCCCGGCACTTCGGAGACCGCCGCAACCACGTCAGGGAACGATCCATTGAACAGGTTCCCGTTTCGGCTCCAAAGCTTCACGTCCTCGCCGGCCTTGACGATCAAACACCTGAATCCATCGTACTTGAGCTCGAACAGCCAGTCGGGATCGGAGAACGGTCGACCGTGAAGTGTGGCGAGCATTAGGTCGGACGCGTCAATCATTCATCGTCAGCCCATCTCACCGGCGCCAGCATCGGCTTCGTCGCGTCGATCCCTGCGGTCTTCAGCGCTGCCTCAATCTGCCGGATCTGAGGAATGAAATCCAGTGTCCAGGTCTCACCCTCGCTAGTCACTTCCATGCTGTTGTGAACGACAAGGGTGTGCAGCGCGACGAGCAACGCCTGAACCAAGGGCGGCTGCTCGAACGGGTCAAAAGTGGGTTCTTCCATGATAGGCCTCCTGCCGGACGTCGAGCATCCATCATGCCCATCATTGAGCGGCAGACGGCTATTACCTCGTCATATCTAGCGCCTCGTAGCAGCGCATCGCGGCTTCCAGATCACCGTCGCCCATCCAGAACTGACCGTCGTTCGACTTGATGCCACCAGCGGTCACCGTCCCGACGCAGGCTATCGACTTGTGCCCGAGTTCGGCGTCCACAATTGTTCCGACGACAATTCCGAGCGCCCTTAAATCGTCCAGGCTCATATCAACTCTTCCGGCCATTTTTCCTCCACTCGTCCAGCCTGTACATGTGCTGATCAATGCGCTTCTGTTGCCTCGGCGTCGGCCGATCGGTAATGCACGGCTCGGCGTCGAGCTCACGCTCGAAGCACTCCCACACTGTTCCCGCCACGTAAGCGCTGCCGCCGCTGCCGATCATCTTCCGGATCTGGTCGGCCCGCATGATCGTGGCGCGCAGCCGATGAATCTCGAATAACAGGCGTCGTACCGTTTCCGTAGGCTCGCGATCGTAAATTTCGGCAAGCTGGTTGGCGGTTAGGGGCGGCAGGTGTCGCATGGCAAAGTACTGTATATATGTACAGTATAGCCAGGTTCTCGCGCTTTGCATCTGGCACTATCATGGGAGGTTTTCAGGAGACTCTATGTGCACAAACTACGAGCCAGCCCAAAGCGATCTGTTCGAAGCCTTCACGGACTTTCCTGTCCCGAACTTTGACTATCGACGCGAGACCTACAAGGACTACGTTGCGCCGATCCTGAGACTCAAGGAAGGCGAGAAGCGCACGGACCCGGCCACATTCGGACTGGTGCCGCGCAAGCACATACCGCCAGGAGTGAAGGTGTTCGACACGATGAACGCGCGCTCCGAGTCAATCGGTGAGAAGCGGAGCTTTAGCGGCGCATGGAAGAAGCTGCAACTCTGCCTGATCCCCTGCCAGTCGTTTTTCGAACCGAACTATGAGACGGGCAAGCCCGTGCGCTGGCGCATCGGAGTGAAGGATCGGCCGGCGCTTGCGATCGCAGGGCTGTGGCGTGCATGGGAAGACCCAGAAGGCGTGTCGCTGTCGTTCACGATGCTGACGGTCAACGCTGAAGACCATCCGCTCATGAGGCGATTTCATCGGCCCGGCGCTGAGAAGCGCTCAGTGGTGATACTGCGGCCGGAGGAATACGACGATTGGCTAGGGTCACGATCGACCAACGAGGCGCGGTCGTTTCTGAACCTGTATCCGGCTGACGAGATGAGGGCCGAGGCGTATCCGTTGCCGCCGCGGAAGCCTAAGGTCGACGACTCTATGACGGGCTCGCTGATCGATTGACGATGCGCGTTCTCAGATGGCGGCCCGGTCCATCCTTTCCCGGCGATCACCCTGTTTAAAACCACTACGTAAGTGATTGATTTCATTGGGTCTGGTCTGCAGCTTTTTGCAGGTATTTTCGAGGCTCGTTAATAGCCTAAGTGCATGATTCGTTTGATAATATTCGCCACTGCGTCACATACCGTTGCAGCACGAGCTGCTGCACGGGCATCCCACGCGCTCGCCGCACTTGAATGCACTGCTTGGATTTGCGCCACTAGCCGTGTGGTTTCCGTATCGCATCTATCGCGACTCGCATCTCCTGCATCACGACGATACGCATCTGACGAAACCCGGGCGCGATCCGGAAAGCTACTTCGTCCACAGCCATGTATGGGAACGCGCCGGTTGGGCGATGCGCGCGTTGCTCACATGGCGCAACACATTTGCCGGCCGCCTGCTGGTCGGACCCGCGTTCGCCATCGCGGCAACGGGCGTCGATGCGCTGCGAAAGATAAAACTCGGAGATTGGCGCGATGTACCCGCGTGGCTCGCACATCTGATCGCGTTGGCGGCGCTCACCGCGTGGCTGCGATACGTGTGCTCCATTCCGGCGTGGGTATTTATCGTCGGCGTGGGGTATGGGTCGATGTCGCTTGGCTCGATTCGCTCATTCCGCGAGCACCGCGCCGCGCATGATTGCGAGCATCGTACGGTTGTCAACGAGGCAGCCGCGCTCTGGCGTCTCCTCTATTTGAATAACAATTTTCATCTCGTTCATCATGACTTGCCGCATGTGCCGTGGTTCGCGCTGAAGGCGGTTTATGAGGCGTCGCGCGCGCAGTACATCGAGCGATCCGGCGGCTTTCTCGTCGCCGGTTATGGCGAATGGCTGACGCGCTACGCGTTCACGCCGGCTGAGAATCCGGTGCATGATGGATCGCGCCGCTTCGAGCCTGCATCCACGACAAACGCGGCTTACGTAAGCAACGCGCTCTTCGTCGATGCATCGTGCGAAGAATTCAAAGGCCGCTAACGGTTAGCTTGCGCGCTAGCCTCGATTGGCGCCGACGGCCGCGCCCGCTTTGTTGGGTCGTTTGAAAGCCCGTCTCCGAGCACACGGTAAAATCCGAGTCATCACTCGTTTTTTATCAGGTCTCGCATCGTGAAGACAAACAGGCGCCAGTCATTGAAGCCACGCAAGGTGCCGCAGCAATCGCGCGCCCAACAAACCGTCGCCACGATTCTCGAAGCGGCGGCCCTTGTTCTCGAATCCAGAGGGTCGGACGGCCTGAACACCAATCTGGTCGCGCAGCGCGCCGGTGTCAGTGTCGGCACGCTGTATCAGTACTTCCCCAACAAGGACGCGCTTATCGTTGCGCTCAGCAAACGCGAGTTGGCCGTATTCTTTGCAGAAGCCGAAGGCGCGTTGAACGAACCCACGGGTCAAACGGCACTGAAGCACCTGATCGTCGTCTCAGTCCGCCAGCAACTGCGGCGTCCCGCGCTCGCCCGCGTGCTCGACTTCGAAGAAAACCGTCCTGCCATTGCGAGGGAACTGGCGAAATCGAAAGCAGCCTTTCGCGAGGTGATCCAGCAGATTCTGGCGCGTGACGATATCCCGCCGCAGCCCGACATAGAGATCACCACCGATGATCTCGTTGCAATCATTCGTGCAATCGTAGACGGCGCGGGAGAGCGTGGAGAATCCGACCGCGCAGGTCTGCAAAGACGCGTCGAGCGGGCATTGTCTGGCTACCTCGGGATCGTGGATCAGCAGCCTCAAAAGTCGCGAATCCGCAGCAAATAGGCAAGCTGCGGAATGCGAGCAGGCGTTCAGATCGTCAGCGCACTATCGCGATCAAATGCCCGTCGTTTATGGATCTGGTCGTCGTAAAGACACGCTCTGCAATGCGAGTTTTAAAACTGAGCGATCGCTCGCAAAATAGGTTCCGTGGAAACAGCATGGCTGACCCATGCAGGATGCCGGTCCGATGTCAGCCTCGATATCAGCCAATCGGGCGTCATCCCTCCACGACACCTTTAACGTTTTCTGCGAGCGCCATCATGAATCTTCACAAAGAAGCGAAGCTGAACCACCTGAGCTTCCCCACTACCGACGTAGCCGAGACCGCTGTCTTTTTCGAAAAATACCTGGGCTGCGAAGTCGTCGTCGCTGGCGAGCACCGTCTGCTCAAGCGCAACGGATTCGACATTGTTCTGGAGCACGTCACAGAAGAAACGCCCGTATGGCCGAAAAATTTTCACTTCGGTTTCGAGGTCGCCAGTGTGGACGACCTCCACACGCTGCATGACGAATTCATGAAGGGCGGCGTGCAGATGGAAACGGGCGTCTTCAACAACACGCGCGGATCGCGGTTCTTTTGTCGTGCGCCGGGCGGCCTGCTGATCGAAGTGAACACGCGCGCGGACATGCAGGAGCAATGGCGCAAGCTGTTTTAGCCTGCGTACGATGCTCGTGATGACCCGCTGCCTTTCACCACGGCACGACACGCCCGAGATAATCCAGGTAATGCAGCCCTGAGCGGCCCTCGTAGGCCTCTATCGTATCGACCAGCTTCGGGATGCTTTCTTCGATACTCAAACGGGCTTCGGGGCCGCCCATGTCCGTGCGCACCCAGCCCGGCGCCATCAGCAGCAAGGTTCGGGGATCGTCGGCGTGACGTGCTGCGAAGCTGCGCATGAACATGTTCAGCGCGGCTTTGCTGCCCCGATAAACCTCGTAACTCCCGTTGACGTTGTTTGCGACGCTGCCCTGGCCCGATGACATTGCGCCAATGGTCCCGCTCGCTGGCACGAGATCCTGAAACGCCTCGATCACTCTCATTGGACTCAGCGCGTTGGTCACCATGACGCGCACGAACTCGTCGGTCGAGACATCGGCTATCGTTTCGCGATCGTCGTTCTTGACGCCAGCGTTCACGAAGAGCATGTCCAGGCGTCGGCCTGCCAGGCGAGCGCGCAGATCCGCGACTTGCCCGGCAAGCGTTATGTCCAGCGTCTCGGCTTCGAGCGCTCCATCGAGCCTACGAAGCCGGTCCATCGAGTTGGGGCGGCCGGTGGCGATCACGCGCCAGCCGCGCTTCAGGTATTCCTCGGTCATCGCCAGTCCAAGACCACGCGACGCCCCGACGAGAAGGACGGTTTTCTGCGGATGTGCGGTTTGCATCGGAGCTTTTCTCCCCTGAATGACGCGTGTCCGGACAGGTACGAACGAAGTGCGTCGTTAGCGAATCGATTCAGACAATATATCGACGCCCGAGAGATGGCGGAAGACGCAACGGCCGCACTCATAACATGCACGGAACGCCTTATCTGGCCAGCTGATGTTACGATCGGGCATGCCCCAACCCGACCTTAATCTGCTGATTGCGCTGGAGGCGCTTCTGGCCGATAGAAGCGTTGCAGGCGCGGCTCGCCGCTTAGGCCTGAGTGCGTCTGCAATGAGCCGGACTCTTGCCCGGCTTCGCGTTGAGACCGGCGATCCGTTGCTTGTTCGTGCGGGTCGCCAGATGGTATTGACGCCGTACGCCGAAGCAATGCGCGAACGCACCCGGAATGCGCTTCATGAGGCGCGTGCCGTTCTTCGTCCGTCGAAAACCGAAGCCGATCTTTCGACGCTCCGGCAGACACTTACCATTCGCGCCAACGACGGCTTCGTGGAAGCCTTCGGCGCGTCGCTGATTGCGGCGGCAACGGAAGTTGCGCCTCATGTACGCTTGCGCTTCGCACCCAAAGCCGAGAAGAGCGCGACGCAACTCAGAGACGGTTCGGCCGACCTGGAAATTGGCGTGTTGGGTGAGATGGGCCCGGAAGTGCGCGTGCAGGCGCTTTTCCGCGATCGTTTCATGGGCGTAGTCAGGAAAGGCCATCCGCTCGAACTGGACGGAGGAATAACCGCCGAACGATACGTCGCTTTCGGCCACGTGGTGGCTTCACGGCGAGCGCGTGCAAGCGGACCGGTCGACGACGCGCTGGCACTCGTCGGACTCGAACGAACCATCGTCGCGGTGGTCCCGGGTTTTCCCGCCGCGCTCGCCGTGGCTCGAACATCCGATCTCATCGCGCTGGTGCCGGCCTCGTTCGTGAACGCCCAGACAGCGCACCGCGCACTTGCCGCATACGACGACATCTACGCGTTCGAACTACCTGTCGCGACGGAGAAAATCACCGTATCGCAGATGTGGCACCCTCGTCTTGAGGTCGACCCGGTTCATCGTTGGTTGAGGCAACTCGTGTTATCGGTTTGTCGCAGGCAGGTGCCGCTGTGAATCGCGCAATGCGGCACCTGGACGCTCATTTCAAAGCGGCTGAGGTCCTGGCGAGCCGCGCCAGCGAGCGCACGGGCAGAGCGGGAAACAACGCGAAGCCACGGCTCACACAAAAGAACTGCGGTATGCGGTCCGTGAATAACGATCACGGCCGCTTTCGCGCCAACCGTTGCTCGGCCAGCGCACGAAACGCCCCATTTTCATGGTGCAATCTCTTCGAGACTTCGTTCGCGCGTCTCGGTCATCTTCAATGCGCAGATCGCGCCGACCACCGCAACCACGGCGAACATCACGAAGACCGAGCCAATCCCCTTCTTGTGCAGAAGCAATCCGGCAAGCGAAGGACCGACTGCGGAAGCAAGCCGCAACCACGATGTCGCTAGCCCCGTGCTAGTCGCACGCATCCTGGTGGGATAGACCTCGGGCGTGTACAGGTACAGCACCGCGGCAATTGAACCGATCAGTCCATAACTCAGCGTGCCGAGCACCATTGCGCTCCACACGTCGTGCGCCGCAAAGAGGCCGAGGCACGCAAACAGGACTGCGGCCAGGCAGAAAGCGGACACCGTCCAGTTACGGCGGCCGACCCGATCGATCACATACGCGCAGACAAGCAGCAGCGCGACCTGCGCGACGTTAGTCATCGACGCAGCGCGCAGCGCGGTTTGCAGCGGCAGGTGATAAACCGAGCGATACAGCGTCGGCAGCCAGTTGTTCAGACTGTTCGCAATGAAAAACGCAGTGGCCCACAGCACCCACACGACGAGCGTGCGGCCGCGATAGAACGGCGAAAGCAGTTCGCGCCAGCCCGCGCGCGCATTCACCACGCCCTTGTTGGGCTGCTGGTGTCGGCCGGGTTCGATGCGGCGGTCCGTGCTCGCTTCCATATCCCGGACCACGATTTCCGCTTCGCTAAAGCGCCCCTTCGAGATCAGCCAGCGCGGCGATTCCGGCAGACGCGCGATAAGCAGCGTAATCAAAAGGCCAGGCACCGCGCCGATCCAGAACATGATCTTCCAGCCGATGACGGGCACGAGCCAGGCGCCGATCTGTCCGGTCGCCATCAAACCGACCGGGAAGATCAGTTCGTACAGCAGAAAATATTTGCCGCGACCATGTGCGTTGGAAAGCTCGCTGATATAGGTCGCCGCGACCGGCATCTCGCCGCCGACGCCAATTCCCTGAATGAATCGGCACACGAGCAGCATCGCGAAACTGCCGCTTAGCGCGCAACCCATGCTCATCACCGACATGATCGCGATGGCGATGGTCGCGCTGCGAATCCGCCCGCGCCGCTCCGCGTACCAGCCAAACGTGAGCGCCCCGATGAACTGTCCCACATAGCTCGCGCCGATCAGCACGCCGATCTCTAGCGGCTCGATATGCCACAAGCCGATCAGCACCGGAAGCACGAACGCGATGGACAGCGCGTCGAATGCGTCGAAAAACGTCGCACTGCCGACGATGATCCGCGCCTTCGTATGCCAGCGCGAAAACGGCACGCTCTCTATCCGGCGAATGAGCGCCGCGCTTGCAGCATCCACTGCCGCGTCGATGGCTGCCGTTTGCGTTTCCTCGCGTCTTACCGCGCCCTGCAGCGCATTGCCTTCGTGCATCGTCGTCTCCTGTTGCGAGTGCGCTGTGCGGCGTTCGGGCGGCAACGCCCCACACCTTGCTCCAGCGCCCCGTCGTTGTTATCAATGCAATGCGTACACTGCGATCAGCGCAAGGACCACCACCACGCCCAGCGCCCATGTCAGGTTTCTTGCGCCAGCGCCGGATGCGGTATCCGCGGCTGCGGGAGTGGCCGCGCGAGCTTCGCTCGATGCTGTAGCCGGGTCCGGTTCCGCTTCATGCAGCGACGCCGCGCCGTTCACCACCGCGGGTTGCGGCCCGACGACAGCAGCCGTGAAGCGCCCGAAGAAGTCCTCCGCCATTTTTCGCGCGACGCCGTCGATCAGTCTCGCGCCCACCTGCGCGAGACGCCCGCCCACCTGAGCATGCGACCGGTACACGAGCCGCGTGCCGCCGCCATCGGCGAGCAGGTCGACATGCGCGCCGCCCTTGCCGAACCCCGCCGCGCCACCCGATCCCTCGAAGGTCATCGAATACGACTGCGGCGGCTGCAAATCGGTGAGTGTCATCCTGCCTTTAAAACGTGCCTTGATCGGGCCGACTGATGCGGCCATCACCATCTGAAACTGGTTGTCGTCGACGCGTTCGAACGACTCGCAACCGGGCACCGAGGCCCTGAGTATTTCGGGGTCGTTCAACGCAGCCCACACGCGTTCGCGCGGCAACGGCAGAATCTGTTCGCCTGTCAGTTCCATGTACAACTCTCCTTGTCGGCCGCCTTCACCGTTGAGCTCGACTGCGCCCGGTCATAAACGGCGGCTCGCATGATGTTTGATCCGGCTGTCACGTTGCATTGCATTGCAAACGCGTCAGCCGAGAATGTGGTCCCATTTCGCGCGCGTCTTGTCCTGCAGTTCCTTACTCGCCTCCGCTACCTGCGGAAACTCCGCGAGAAAATCGAACGGACGGCAGGCGTCGATAATGGCCTTCGAGTTGAACGGCGCCTTGTACGGATTCGCAATCGACATGGGATCGTTCTTCGAACCCATGCCGCGCTTGACGATGTCGATATCGATGTCCGGATCGGTACGCGTCGCGACCGCCCACATGACTTCCTGCAGATTGGCGGGATCGATGTCGTCGTCGACCACGATCGAATAGCGCGACATGTATGCGCCCACGCCGCACTGGCTGAGAATGTGTGCTGCCTGCCGCGCGTGCCCCGCGTAGCGCTGACGGATCGACACCACGTTGAACATGCGCGCGCCGCCGATTTCGTGCGCCCACACGCCGGCGACATCGGGCACGCCCGCTGCCTGCAACGCGTCGACGAGCAGCGCCGAGCGCATCACGGCCTTCGAATACGAGTAGTCGTTCGGCGGCTTTGCCGGCGGGCTGCCCATGATGATCGGGTTGTCGCGGTAATAGATGCGCTCGATGGTCACAACCGGCGCCGTCTCCGCTTTACCGGGGTAATAGCCGTGGAATTCGCCAAAGGGCCCTTCTATCCTGACGTCGCCGGGATGCGCATAGCCTTCGATCACGATCTCGGACGCGCTCGGAAACGGCAGGCCGGTCAGCTGTCCGGTTACCACCGAAACAGGCTTCTTCAGGATCGCGCCGATGTAGTTGTATTCGCACATGCCGAAGGGCACTTCGATGCCCGAAATCAGATAGCCGAGCGGGTCGCAGCCGATCACGATTGCGACCGGAAACGGTTTACCCGCTCTCATGTGCTTGTCGTACTGAATCGCGCCGTGCTTGCCCGGAATCATGTCGAGGCCAACGTGGTTGCGATCGTGGATCATCACGCGGTAAGTGCCGACATTGATCCAGTCGGAGTCGAGGTCTTTCGTTACTACCATGCAGCCGGTGCCGATATATCGACCGCCATCCTTTTCATGCCACAGCGGTGCAGGAAACGAGAACAGGTCGACGTCCTCGCCGGACTGGACGTTGTCGAACACAGGGCCGTCCGCAACCGGCACCGGATCATATTCGGGCGCGTGTGCCTGCCATTGCTTCGGCCTGCCACGCAGTGTTTCGACCAGCGCGCGATGCGTTGCCTGAGGCCCCACGCGCAAAATCGACGACAGTCGCGCGGGGCTCGCGGTGCTGCACGTCAGCACGCGATGCCCCTTCGGGTAGTCGGGGATATCGTCGAAGAGCAGCGCCGAAGGCCGCTCCTTCTTCACGTTCAACTCGCTGATCGCGCCGAGTTCCAGATTCCAGTCTGCGCCCGATACATCGGTCAATTCGCCGAGCGCGCGCGCCTCGTCGAGCCATGCTCGCAGATCGAGCGAATGGGAAGTCGAACTCTCTGTCACGTCGTGTGTCTCCGATAGTTTCGTGATTCTTGCTCATGCAGGGGCTGCGCATGTCCTCGTCGCGCAGCGCCTCTTCACTGATTGACCGCCACATTGAAGCAACCCGGCGCCGCACGCAAACGACCATCGTTCATGACAGGGATGAGAAGGATTCATGGGATAGCCAGGATGGCGCACCCAGACGGGAATCGCCCCGATGCGAACGCCTCATCTCAATCGAGCTCGCCAGGCGAGGCGCCCGACAGCTCGCGCCGTCCATAACCGCCCGCATACTTGAACGTGCCCTGCGCGGTGGCGATCAGCGTCTTCGAATCGATCCACGCCTCGCCGCGCGCGAAGTACACCGACCTGCCCTTGCGTTCCAGAAAGCCCTTGCCGATCAACGTCTCGCCCACGCCCTTATCGAGGAAGTTCAGCGTCAACGAAAGCGTCACCGCGTGTATCGGCCGCTGCGGATCGGCGCTATAAAGGCCTGCGTAGCCGCAGGCCGCATCGAGCAACGTCGCCACCACGCCGCCTTGCAGCACCCGTTGCCGGTTCAGCAATTCAGGCTGCAAATGCAGGCGAAACTCCGCATAGCCATCGCGCCACGCCGTGCGCGACATGCCGAGGCTGGCGAGAAACGGATTTTCCAGCACATCGATATCCACTCTTGTTCTCTCCCTTGCGCGCTTGAACGGGCCGTACTGCCAGCGGTTTCCGTTGTTCATGCGCGGCCCGGCCTGTTCGCGTTCCGGGTTTGTAACGATTGATTAATGTGCGCCGATAGACGACGCTTCGCTCGACTGGTCCAAGAGTGCATGAGCGCTTTCGACGCGCGCAAACTAACTTTTCTCATGCCGGCATGAAAAAGTTTCATTTCCTCGGGGTCCGTAACCAGCCGATCATCCAGGCATTCGTGCAGCTTTCCGCCTGGGCCGCCGACAAGTACCCACGCGCCCGTGCCAGGCGCCGAACGCACCGATGAGACTCGCTACGACCACTACCAGGCGTCCTTGCATTGCGCTGACATCAGATGAGACCCTACATTCCCTCGCTTCAAAGCCTGCTCGCATTCGAAGCCGCCTCGCGGCATTTAAGCTTCACCCGCGCAGCACAGGAACTCGAGTTGACGCAAACGGCCATCAGTCATCAGATCAAGACATTGGAAGACCGGCTCGAGGTGAAGCTCTTCGTGCGCCGCCGCAACGTCCTGACGCTGACTCCGGCCGCACGCGAATATCTGGATTCCGTGCATGAGGCGATCAATCTGCTGTCCATCGCCACGGCTCATGCGCGCAAGAAAAAACCGAGCACCGTGCTCACGGTTACTTGCCTGCCGACTTACGCGGTCAAATGCCTGATTCCCGCGCTGCCGGAGTTCCAGCGCGCTCACCCGGACATTACGGTTCACGTGGCGACCAGCTCGACGTTCAACGAGTTCGACCGCAACAGCTACGACGTCGCGATCCGTTATGGCTCGGGGCGTTGGGCGTCCGCGCGCTCGGACCGCCTGCATGGCGAGGAATTTTTCCCCGTGTGCTCGCCCGCCGTGCTGGAGGAAGCCGGCAAGTTCGAATCGGTAGGGGAAGCGCTTTCGCGCATGCGACAGATACGCACGTACTTTTATTCGATGTATCAGGACGACTGGCCCGGATGGCTCGAAGCGGCGGTGCGCGAGCCGATCGAGTTCGCCGGCGAGTCCGTGTTCCATCTGCAGCTCACGTCGCTCGCAGCGGCGGTTGACGGCGTTGGCATAGCGATCGGCCGCACGCCTCTCGTGAACGGCGATCTGGCGAGCGGCAAACTGGTTGCGCCATTCGACGTGCGCGTGCCGTCGAATTCCGCGTATTTCGTTTCGTCGCCCAACGACAAGGCGCGCACGAAGAAGGTCGAAGCTTTTCGCGAGTGGGCGCTCGCGCGGCTTGGCGAAAACCGTGATCGCGACAGCGATGCGACGCAATTCGAGGTGGCCTCGCCTTCCGTGCCCGAGCCCTGCTGAGTTCATGTCCAGCACCCATCAGCCCACGACCGATCCGCCCTTTCGCAGCGTCGCTGCCCTGCTCGACCAGCATCGGCGAGCAACGCCTGACAAGCCCGCAATCGTCGATGTGGAACGGCGGGTGAGCATGAGCTTCGAAGAACTGGCGCACTCGGTCGACGCGATCGCCAGACAATTCGCGCAGCGCGGCGTGACTAAGGGCACACGTGTCGTGCTCGCCGACTGCGAAGCGCCCGACAAGCTGCTGCTGTGGCTCGGCGCGTGGCGCCTCGGTGCAATCGTGTGTCCGCTCGACGTGCCCTTCGTCGGCAAAGAGACCGCGCGCAAGCTGCTCGACACGATCCGGCCAAAACTGATTGTGTTTCCCGCCGACGCCGCCGATACCTCCGTCGCGGGTGCGAACGTGCGGGCCGTGCGTTTCGTTCCATGGGCCTGCGTCGATCACGACCATGGCGGCGTCGGCAGCGACACGATCTCATTGCAGGAAAAAGCGCATGACGCCACGCCGTTGCCGGACGGCGCGACGATATGCACGCCTGGCGACATTGCGTCGATGTGCTGCACCTCCGGCACGACGGGCATTCCGAAAATCGTCGTGTATGACCACAAGTCGTACTGGCTGAACGGCCTCGACAGCATCGACCTGCTCGGATCGAGCCGCGACGACCGCATGCTCGAGTACCGTTCGTTCGACTGGTACTCGGCGCAGATACTCAGTTTCATCCCGTTCCTGCAACTCGGTTCGACGCTGTGCGTCGCGCGCCGTTTCTCGCGCAGCCAGTTCGGCGAGTGGATTCGCGAGCAGCGGATCACCATTTGCGCGGGCGTGCCCACGGTTCTGAACATGCTTCTCGAAGCACCGCTCGATGTAAGCGCCGACACCTTCGCGTCGCTACGCGCGATGACATGCAGCACCGCGCCGCTATCGTCCGTTCAATGGAGGCGCTTCGAAAAGCTGTACGGCATTCGCATCCTGAACCTGTATGGCTCATCGGAAGCGGGATGGATGTGCGGCAACCGGCTGCAACATCGCAAGCTCGGGACGGTCGGCTATCCGGCCGCGCATATCCGCTTCGATATCGTGGACGCCAACGGCATGCCCTGCGCCGCGGATGTCGAAGGCCAGGTTGTGGTCGACGGCGAAAAGCTCGCGCTCGGCGTGCTGCAACAGGACGGCTCTCTGCTGCCGATTCGCGGCGCGCCGCTTTTCACGCGCGACGTCGCTTCATGCGATACCGACGGCTTCGTGCGCATGGCGGCCCGCATGGACGACCTGATCATTCGCGGCGGCGTGAAAATCGTGCCGCAGGAAATCGAGGACGTGATGCGCACGCATTCACATGTGCAGGACGTCGCGGCGCTCGGCGTGCCCGACCCGGTGTACGGGCAGGAAACTGTCTGTTTCGTGGTCTTGCAGCCGGGCATTACGCCGAACCCGGAAGCATTGCGCGCGCACTGCCGCCGTCAACTGCCGCGCGAAAAGATGCCGAAGGACATCTATCCGGTTGCAGTACTGCCGCGCAGCGCGCGCGGCAAGCTTCTGCGCGACGCGCTGCGTCAACAGTGGTGGGGAATCGTCAACTCGCGGCCGGATTTGTCGGAGCCGGAGCGGGAGTAGAGCAGCGCGCCTATTCAGCGCGATAGGCCACCATCTGCAATTCGACCAGAAAACCGTGATGCAACTCGGGCACGGGCACAACCGCGCGCGAGGGCTTATGCGCACCGAAATACTCCGCGTAGAGCCGGTTGAACTCCGGCCAGTTCTTCACATCGACGATATACGCGGTGCACTGCGCGACGTCCGTCAGCGCGCAACCCGCTTCGTCCAGTACCCGTTGGCAATGGGCGAGCGTCGCGCGCACCTGACGTTCGAAGTTGTCTGGACCGTCAGTGGCCACGCCAGGCCCCGGCAGCATGCCGGACACGAACGTGAAGCCGCCCGCCTGCACGGCCTGCGAATAGTGGCCGCCCGGAGCCGGCGCCTTGTCGGTAAAGATGAAATTCATGGTTCAGATCTCTTCAGGTAAAGGTTGGCCACGTGTTTCCGGTAGCCACGGCGCGAGCGCAAGGCCTACCAGATAGACAAAACCGACCGTGACCGCCGCGTGACCGTAGCCGCCGAAGCGGGTAATCAGCGTGCCGGCGACGAGCGGCCCCGTCCATGCAAGAAAGCGCGGAACGTTGAAACACAGCGCGATGGCAGTGCCGCGCACGCGCGTCGGATAAAGCTCCGGCAGCCATGTGGGCATCCACGTATATTGCCCGAGGCTGAAAAAACCGGCCACGCAGGCGACCGCCAGCAGCAGGCCAACGTTGTGGGTCCACATGAAGAGCACTGGCGTCAACACGAACGCCATCGCGAAGAAGAGGCACGTGATGCGCTTACGGCCATACGCATCAGCAAGAAAACCGAGACCGATATAGCCGCTGATCGCGCCGACGTTATACGCCATGCCCGCGAAGCTCGCCCACGAGGCCGCAGGCAGCCCCGCATGCGCGGCGACCGAGCCGATGTACGGCGGCACCCATGTCGAGATGCCCCACCAGCCGAGCGTCGTGCTGAGCGACATCAGCACGGCGATCCACGTACGGCGGCGCAGTTTCGGATCGGCGAGCAGATCGACGAGCGTAAAGCGTGCAAGCGCCTGTTCGCGCTCGTCGAGCGCGGCCCCTGACTTCCTGCGCGCAAGCGTCGCCTTGCGCTCCTTGTTCACGCGCTGCCACTGCTCCGACTCGGGAATACCGGCACGCATCCACAGTGTCGCGAGACCCGGCAGCACGCCAATCAGATACATGTAGCGCCACGCATGCTCACCCGCGCCGCTCATGAAAAGCCATATCAGCGAAGCGACGAAAAAACCCGTACCGAGTCCGCATTGCATGAGCCCCGCACCCTTGCCGCGATGCCGGTCGGGCCAGATCTCGGCGGTCATCGCGGTGCCCGTCGCCCACTCGGAACCCATCGCGAGACCGACGATAAAGCGCAGCGCCGCGAACGACGCCCAGTCCCATGACAGTGCGCTCAAGCCCGTGGTCAGCGAATACGCGAGAATCGCGAACATCATCATCCGCTTGCGGCCGATATAGTCGGTGAGAATCCCGCCGATCAATCCGCCGATACCCCACCCCAGCAACGTCAACGCGATCACGAGCCCTGCGTAGAACGGGATCTGCGCGTGCTCGGACGGCGCGAGCAACTGGCCCAGGGCGCCGCCCACGGTGAGAACGAGTGCATAGGTTTCGTATCCGTCGAAGAACCAGCCGAGATTCGACGCGATAAGCGCGCTCCACTGCTGCCGGTTGATCGAGCGATACCACACTGCTTCCGTCGCGACATCTCCGGCAACGCGAGCGTCCCCGCGCAAGCCGCGTGTGCCGCCGCCGGGCCTCTCCTCCAGAGGTTGCTGCATCGACTGTCTCCTCGATGTCATTGCGCGCGCCATGTCGTCTGTTGTTCTGCAGACGCGCGTTACTGCGTTGGCTTCAAAGGCGTCTGGGCGCTTTACACCGCAGCGGCGGTCCTCGCCGACTTGCGCATCTGCGCGGCGAGCTTCACGGCCTGGATGATCTCCGGATACGCGGCGCAACGGCAAAGATTGCCCGACAGGAAATGCCGGATCTCCGCTTCGCTCGGGTCCGGATTGCGCTCGAGCAACTGGCGGCTCATCAGTATGAAGCCTGCCGTGCAAAAGCCGCACTGAAACGCGCCGCACTCGATAAACGCCTGCTGTACCGCGTCGAGCTCGCCGTCGGCGTCGAGGTTTTCGACGGTGCTGACCTCGCCGCCGTCGACCATCGCAGCGAGATAAAGGCAGCCCGACACGCTTTCGCCGTTGACGATTACAGTGCAGCACCCGCACAGCCCCTGACCGCAGCTTTCACGGGCGCCATACAGCGCGAATTGCTGACGCAACACTTCCAGAATCGTGTGATGCGGCTCGATCTCGGCACTGACGCGCTCGCCGTTCAGCGTGAAATGAATCTGGATGGAAGTAGCGCTCATGATTATTCCTCGGATAGCGGTTCATTGCGCGCGGCGCACAGCGCGCGGTACACACTCTCAGGCGTGAGCGGCAAAGACTTCAGACGCACACCGACCGCGTCCTCGATGGCTTCCGCGATTGCCGACGCGACGCCGAAAGTCGAACTCTCGCCAACGCCCTTCGCGCCGAACGGTCCGTTGTTCTGCACGGAGTCCACCGTCTCGCGCCCGATAGTCGCCGGAATATCGTGAATGCCCGGAATCTTGTACTCCGCGAACGACGCATTGCGAAGCTGCCCGACCTCGTCGAACTCCATGCGCTCGAAGAGCGTAATACCGAGTTGCATGATGGCCGCGCCGGAAATCTGCGTATCGACCACTTTCGGATTGATCGGCGTGCCGCAATCGACCACATGCTCGAAGCGCAACAGCTTGAAGTGGCCCGTCTCCGTATCGACTTCGACTTCGACGCCGCAGCCGCCCACCATCCAGTTCGGCGTGATGTTCTCGGACTGGCCCGTCTCGTGTTCCGGCGACGTGTACGAAGGAATGAAGCTGCCGATACCGACGATGTTGCCCGCCTGCATTCCATACTTGCGCCGCAGCAGTTCGCCCGCGCGGCTTGCCGGCGCGGCCGGCACGCCCAGTTCGTTCGCCAGTTCGGCGAGCTTGCGGTTCACGTCCTCGGCGGCGAGGCGCACGGCGTGGCCCATGTGGAATGTGGAGCGCGAGCCGAGCGTCGCCATGTCGTAAGGCGTTACGTCCGTATCCGGCCGCATCACGCGGATGCGCTCGGCGGGAATGCCCAGCACTTCGCCGGCCATCAGTGCAATCGCGGTTTCCGACGCCTGCCCCATGTCCACCGTGCTCGAATAGACCGTGCAACTCCCGTCACCCGCGAGGCTCACCATTGCCATCGACGTGGTCGGCGCAACCAGCGCCTTGAAGCCGACGCCAATGCCGCGCCCGCGCCGCAGCGTGCCTGTGCCGCGCTCGAACGGGGCCGCCCAGTTCATCCGCCCGGCGACCCGTTCGAGCACGAGGTCGATCGCCGCGTCATGCATCGGTGTGCCGGTTGCATGCGGACGTCCTTCGCGCAAAATATTGCGGCGGCGGAATTCGAGCGGATCGATACAAAGCGCGCGCGAAATCATGTCGGCATGGCTCTCGTATGCCCACACCATCTGCGGAATGCCGAAGCCGCGAAACGCGCCGGCGGGCGGCAGATTCGTGTAGACCTGATACGAATCGATCCATACGTTCTCGATATCGTACGGGCCTGAAGCCGTGAAGCCCGACTTCTGCGTGACGCGCGGCCCTATATCCGCATACGCGCCACCGTTCCACCACACCTCGCATTTGCGTGCCGTAATGCGGCCTTCTTCGTTCACGGCGGTTTTCATGCGGAACGTCGTCGCATGCTTGGTGATCGTGAAGAACTGCTCTTCCATCGTCAGTGAAATCTTCACGCTGCGCCGCGACAGCAGTGCAAGCGCGACGACGAGCGCTTCGAGCTTGATATAGAGCTTCGCGCCGAAGCCGCCGCCGAGCAGCGCCGACTTCACGCGCACGCGATTCTCGTCCCAGCCGAGCAGGCGCGCAATCTCGATGCGCACAAACGACGGGCTCTGCGAAGCCGTGTGCACCGTCAGCATGCCAGTGCCGAGATCGGACTCGGCAAGCGACACCATCGGCTCAAGCGGCGTATGCATGACCTGTTGCGTCGTGAACGTATCGTCGAATACATGCGCAGCGGTTGCAAAGGCCGCTTCGACGTCGCCACGCCGCAACTGGAAGTCGAGCGCCACGTTCGTGCCCTTGCGGCCCGCCAGATGCTTCAGATCGGGGAACGTACCGGCCGGGCGCAGGAAGTCGTGGACGAGAACATCGGATCGCGCGGCCTCCACTTCGTTGAACACCGCGGGCAACTCCTGGTACTCCGCCATGATCAGATGCGTCGCCTCTTCGGCGACATGCGGGTCGGCAGCAAGCACGACGGCAACGGGCTCGCCGATATAGCGCACTTTGTCCAACGCGAGAATCGGCTGATCGTGAAACGCCGGTCCATAGTACGGCTCGGGAATCACCTTGCGGATATCTTCGCCGGTATACACCGCGAATACGCCTTCCATTTCGCGCGCGGCGCTCGTGTCGATATTGACGATCTTGCCGTGCGCCACAGTGCTGCGAAAAATCTTGCCGTACAGCATGCGCGGCAGCACGAGGTTGTGAATGTACTCGGCGCGGCCCGTCACTTTCGAGCGCGCTTCGAGCCGGTTCAATGCGCGGCCTACCTGCTTGCCTGCCGGCTGTTCTTCCAGCGTCTTGTCGATCTTCATTACGCGTGCCCCTCGAATTGAGCGGCGTGTCCGCTAGCGGCGGCCAGCGCCGTGCGCACCGCACGGCCCAGATAGACCTTAAGCAGTTGCTTCTTGTAGCTCGCGGACCCATGAGGATCGCCGACGATGTCCAGTTGCGCCGCGCCGGCCTCACCTGCTTCTCGCAGAATCGCGTCGTCGGGTAATGCGCCGCGCAACAGCGCCTCGGCTTGCGTAAGCCGCGTCGGCCGATCCGTTGCTGCGCCGACGATCACGCTCGCGCGACCAATGCGCTGTCCCTGCATGTCGAGCACGACCGCGACGCCGAGCGCGGGCCAGTCGTGCGCCGCGCGCGTCGTGACCTTCATGTACGCAGCGGGTCGCCCTGCTTGCGGCGGCACGATCACTTCGGAGATCAGTTCATCGCGAGCGAGCACCGTTTCGTAGTAACCGGTGCACAATTCCTCGACGGGCACGATGCGTTCGCCGTACGGACCCGTGATGGTTACGCGTGCGCCAAGCGACGTAAGCACCGGCGGCATGTCCATATGAGGATCGGCGTGACCGAGATTGCCGCCGATCGTCGCGACATTGCGCACCCGCACATTCGACAGCGTGCGCAAAGTGCGAGCGATAAGCGGCCAGCGTTCCTTCACGAGCGGCGAATGCTCGAGCGTCGCCAGTCGCGTCAAACCGCCGATGCGCAACTCGCCGTTTTCGCCAGCGTGAACCTGCGCATAATGCGGCTCGATATCGCGCAAACTGACGAGGCGCGTTGGCCGTAACACGCCGGCTTTCATCATCAACATCACCGCCGTGCCGCCGCCCATCGGGCGGATATCCGGGTCTTCCGGATCCAGCAGCGCGATCGCTTCCTTCAGCGACCGCGGCCTCGCGAGCTCAAACGGAATCATCTAAAGCACTCCTTGTTGCGCGTGTTTCTGCATGTTTCTGCGCGTTTGTCGATCGATCTAACGGGCACAGCCTGCGCGATCGAGCAGCGTGTGCAGTTCGCGAGCGACGATGTCCGGCGTCTCCAGCGGCGTAAGGTGCCGCGCTTTCGGGATCTCCGTGAACGTCGAACCGGCAATGCCCGCGTGAAGTGCGCGCGCCATCGCAGGCGTCGCCGCATAGTCCTCTTCGCCGACGATCACGCATGTCGGCACTTTGACGTCTTTCATCAGCGCGCGGCCGTCGAACGAACCGAGCATGCGGCCCGTCGCGGCGAACGCAGCAACGTCATTGCGCAAGAAGGTATCGACGCAGCGCTGCACCACGTCGGGATGCTCGGTGCGGAACGGGTCGCTGAACCAGCGTGTCGTCTGAAAGCCGACCAGCGGCGCGAGGCCGCCGCTTTCGGCTTTTTCGGCGCGCACGTTCCAGTCTTGCGGCGCGCTTTCGCCGTACCATGCGGTCGTGTCGATCAGGCCCGCGGCGATCGCGTCGGGACAAGTGGCCGCGAACTGCAACGCGACGCACCCGCCCATCGAGGCGCCCGCTATCAGCACGTTGCGAAAGTCCGTCGCGCGCAGCACGTCGTACACGTCCTGAGCAAACAGCGACACGGTGTATGGGCCCGTCGGCTTGTCCGACGCGCCGTGCCCGCGCGCGTCGATGGCAAGCACGGAAGCCCGTGGCAGCAGACGCTCGACGACGGGCGTCCAGAAGTGACGGTCCATTGCGAGCGAATGCACGAGCACCACGCGCACCGTGTTTTCCTTCGCGCCGTAGAGGTTGTAGCCGATTCGCGTGCTGTCCCTCACGGTAACGTGCGACGACACGACGTCGGGATGGGTCGGTTGATTCATTGCGTACTCCACTGGCTGTCGGATGGGTTCGAGTTCGGGTTATCGAGCCCGCAGCCGGATATTGCGGGTTACCCACAGGCCCGGCAAACGACGATCTTTCATGTAAAGCATGAAAACAATTCATCGGCTGCGAACGAGCGTTCCATGACATGAGCGACTCCGCGCGCTTCGCGCCGCTCATGTGGCAGCGGATGAATTTCTCTCATATGCGGCATGAACAATTAGCGTTTGCCCGGCGCCTGGCTCGCCGTCAATCTTGCTGCGAGCAGCGTGGCACAGCGCGCCGGCGCATGCCTGCATATGTCGGCGCAACACTGCAATACCGCAACAGGCGTGTGAGAACGGCGCGCCTTGCCGGTTGCACGTACTGCCGCCGCGGCCTGGCCTCTAGCCGATCGCGCGATTGCGCGCCTTTTTCCAGCTTCCCAACCACAAAGGTCGAATGCCGTGAACTTCACCAGGAAATTCCTGAACTCGCAGTGGGTCCGTCCGCTGCTGCTGATCGTGGTGATCCTGCTCGCATGGGATCTCGTCATACGCGTCTTCAAGATTCCACCGTATCTGGTGCCCACGCCCGAATCGATCCTGCATCAGATGGCCGCGCAATGGTCGATGCTGCTGGAAGAGTCGCTGCCGACGCTGTACGCGACGCTCGGCGGCTTCGCGCTGTCGGTATTGATCGGCGTGCCGATCGCGATGCTGGTCGCCGCGTCGCCATTGATCGAGAGCTACCTGTATCCGCTCGTCGTGTTTTCACAGAGCATTCCGAAAGTGGCGATTGCGCCGCTGTTCGTCGTCTGGTTCGGCTTTGGACTTTTTCCGCGCATGCTCGTTGCTTTCCTGCTCGGCTTCTTTCCGGTCGTGGTGTCGACAGTGCTGGGTTTCAAATCGGTCGAAAAAGATCTGATCGATCTCGCGAAGTCGATGGGCAGCTCGCCCGTGAAAACCTTCTTCAAGATCAGCTTGCCGCACGCGCTGCCCGCGATTTTCGCCAGCATGAAAGTGTCGATCACGCTTGCAGTGGTCGGCGCGGTGGTCGGCGAATTCGTCGGGGCCAACTCGGGGCTCGGCTTCGTGCTGCAACGTGCAAACGGCAACTTCGACCAGCCTCTGATCTTCTCGGCGCTGGTCGTGCTGTCGGTGATCGGCGCGCTGCTGTTCGTCGCAATCGACATGCTGGAGCGCATCGCTATTCCGTGGCATGCGTCGCATCGCTCGCGTCTGCTCGGACGCACGTAACGCACGTAACGCACGTCACGCATGCGCCGCTTGCGCTTTGACCATCCACATCAATAAGCATGCAGTACCCAGTCCATCGGGCACAGGAAGGAGACACCATGAAATCACGAAAGCCGACGCGCATGGCGGCCGCGCTGAGTTTTGCCGCGGTCTGCTGCGCAAGCAATGTCGCCCACGCGAAAGATTCGCTGACGTTGATGCTCAACTACACGGTCAACGGCGCGGTGGCGCCGTTCTATCTCGGCAAGGTGAAAGGCTACTACGACGCCGAAGGCATCGACCTCAAGCTGATGGAGGGACATGGTTCGGGACCGACCGTGCAGGCGGTGGCGACGCATAACGTCGATATTGGCTATGCGGACTTCAGCACGATGGTCAAGGTCGCTGCAATGGGCGCACCCGTGAAGGCGATCGGCGTTCTCATGCAGGAAAACCCGACCTCCGTGGTGGGCCTCGCGGAGAAGAACATCAAAACGCCGCAGGACATCAAGGGCAAAACGGTAGCGGTTGCGCCCGGCGATGCGTCGTCGCAGATATGGACGATGTTCATGAACAAGGTGGGCCTGAAGGACTCGGACTTCAAGACCATTACGGGCAATCCGCAGACCACCATCAACGCCGTCATCACCGGCCAGGCCGATCTGCTGGTCGGCTTCGCAACGATCCCGCTTATCTCTGTCGAGCAGGCCACGAAGAAACCCGCACGCGCCATTCTGTTCGCCGACTACAACGTGAATGTGGCGACGCTTAGCATTATCGCGCGCGACGACACGATCAAGGACCATGCCGATCTGCTGAAACGCTTCATGCGCGCGACGGCGAAATCGGTGGACGACAGCGAAAAAGACCCGGCCGCGGCCGTCGATGCGCTGCTCAAAACGCTGCCCGCCGCTGGTTCACGCGACACGATGATCCGCACGCTCAAGGCGACGATCCCCTTCTATCGCACGCCGGAAACGGAGAAGGCGCCGATCTTCCACGTCAGCACGAAGAATATCGACGACTCCGTGGCCGCGATCGTGCGGTACAGCAAGCTCGACCCCGCAGCGAACGCGCCCGCGAAGTACTACACCGGCGCATTCGTTCCGTGATCTGCATGAACCACATGAGCCACATGAGCGGCGATAAGGCCGCCGCATCGTTCCCCGTTCACCTGAAACCGGCCCGCTATGACCACCGTACTGAAGCTTGACGACAAGCACCACCGATCTTTTTCCGCGCCCGCGCCTGCCAGGCCGCTGATAGAACTGCGCGGCGTGACCAAGAGCTATCGCAGCGCTCAGGGCATGATGGAAGCGTTGAAACCGCTCGACTTCGAGATTCGCGAGCAGGAGTTCGTCTCGATCGTGGGACCGTCCGGATGCGGCAAAAGCACACTACTGAAGATGGTCGCCGGGCTTGAGGCGATTTCATCGGGAACGATGACCCTGTCCGGTCAGCCGATTCGCGGGCCGCAAAAGAACGTAGGTATCGTATTCCAGAGCGCCGTACTGCTGGCGTGGCGCAACGTGCTCGACAACATTCTGTTGCAGGCGGAAATGCGCCGCATGCCGAAGCGCGAGGCGCGCGAAAAGGCGATGCGGCTGATCGACATGGCGGGTCTCAAGGGCTTCGAGGAAAAGTATCCGTGGCAGCTTTCCGGCGGCATGCAACAGCGCGTCTCGATCTGCCGCGCGCTGCTGCATGAGCCGTCGGTTCTGTTGATGGACGAACCGTTCGGCGCGCTCGATGCAATGACGCGCGAAAGCATGAATATGGAACTACAGCGTATCTGGCTCGAATCGAGGAAAACCGTGCTGCTCATTACACATAGCATTCCCGAAGCGGTATTTCTATCGGACCGGGTACTGGTGATGTCGGAGCGGCCGGGCTCGATTGCCGCGATCTACGACATCGATCTGCCGCGTCCGCGTTCACTCGAAGTGATGGCCACGCCCGCATTTCTGCATTACACGAAGACCATTCGCTCGCACTTCAATGCGCAAGGATCGCTCGACGATCACTGAGTAGGCACTACCTACTTTGCGCGCAAGAAGAAAACCGGTTGAAACCTGCGAGGTTCCAACCGGTTTTTCCAGTTGCGTCGATTGGAAAGCAAAGTACTGCTAGAACCAGTGGTTCATACCAAAAGAGATACCCGTCTGCTTCTGGTGGCCCGACGCGTTCAACGTCGAATTGCTGACATAAACGCCGGTGAAATGCGTGTAGTCGATGTCCGCATAAAGCTCGGTGCGCTTGGACAACAGATAGTCGATGCCGATAATCGCCACATCTTTTCTGCCGTCCACGCCGCCGGTCTTGTTCTTATTGTCGTAATACGCGGCCGTCACGCTGAAAAACGGCGTGGCCTGATAGCGCACGCCGCCCCACAGGTATTGATTGCGCGTCATGCTGCGCGCGGAGGCGGGCGTGTCCTGCAAATCCAGCGAATAGCCGGCCATTACATCGACTGGCCCCACTGTCACTGTGCCGCCTGCGGTGTATTGCTCGTTGCTGAAATATTCACTCGAGGTCGCCATCAGCGGATTCGACTTGTGGGTGTAGCCCGCGCCCAATTTGAGCGTGCGGCTACGATAATTCAGGCCGCCGGCGAGTGTGGAACCATGTGCGGCGCTGCCGGGCACGCCGCCCAGCGCGTACTCGCCGCGAACCACCCACGGTCCGAAAATGCCGCGATAGTTGATGTCGTTGTCATCGCGTCCGGTATTGCCGCCCGACACCGCAGTAGACTCGGTAATGCCGAGGTAATGGAAGTCGAACGGCTCGAAGTCCTTGACCACGAAATGCTGCAACGTATATTGCCGGCCAATGTCGATCTGCCCGAACGGTCCGCCGATACCGACGGTCGACGTGCGCTGGAAGATCTGATTATTCGTGTTGTTGTTCGCACCGGTCGAAAGTACAAAGCCTGCTTCCAGATTAAAGCGCGCGTAATAGCCGCCTCCCAGATCTTCCTTACCCTCCAGGCCCCAGCGGTTCGAATTGTAGACGCCGTTCGACGCCATCGTCAGCGCAGCGCCGCCTGCTTTTGTTCCGTTCACGAGATTGCGCAAGCCGCCATCCAGTGACCCGTATAACGTGACGCTGCTTTGCGCATACGCCGCGCCGCTCGAAAGTCCCAGCAAGGTCAGTGCTGCGAGCGAGCGCGTCAAAATGCCTACGCGTTGAGCGGGGACTACTCCTCCTTTTTCGTGCATATCTCCTCCATCGATGTCGTTCTATTGATATGGCGGGACGTGCAGGACGTGACGCTTCCTGCGCCGTCCACCGCGGGTGTACAGAAGCATCCCGCTCGAAGCGACGTGCGCCGGCCTGCGGTTGGAAAACCGCAGGCCGCCCGCACCGCGCGAGACACTCCTTTACTGCTTCGGGAAAAGGCCGCTACAGCGGCGCCTTACATGTCCTTCTTTTCGGCGAAGAACCAGTCCGAGTCCTTGTTGATCCACTCGGGCCCGACGCGTTGACGCGTCTGTTCCTCGCCAGTCTCGAAGTACTCGCCCTTCACGGCGCGCTGCGCCATCGCCTCGTTGCGCTCGTCCCAGTCGCCCATCGACACGCCGTACCACGGCCATTCGGGCCGCAGCGCCGGCAGGCCGAGTTCTTCCCAGATCGCCTTCGCGTTTTCCATGTACTCACGTGTGGGCAGCGAGAGCGGCGGCAGTTTCTCCTTGCGTGTCGCGTTCATCAGGATCACGCCATCCACTGCGTCGTCGCCGCGCTCCGCGCCCGACGTGCGCGGACCATGCCCGGTGTCGCGGCCGTGCAGGATCTGTACGTCCTTGATCGCGTTCATCCGGTAGCTCATCGACCAGAAGATTGCGTCGCTGTTTTCGGGGTTGATGTCGTTGCTAACAGCAACGACCAGCTTGCCGACGGCCGGCTGCAACGACGCCGCGCCCATCAGCGCGCGCCAGATCTCCGTCTCCGTTGCCTTCTCGCTGAACACGACGATGACGAGCTTGCGCAAATTGGTCAGCGGCTCGTGCATCACGACCTTCTCGACGCTCGCGATTCGCAGCGAATTCTTCAGATGGTCGAGAAACAGCGGCTCGAAGGCGACCTTCTTGACGAGCGAGCTTTCGCTCGGCGTAACCTGACTGATGATCGACACGAGATGCGCGTTCTTGCGCCGCGTAATCGCGGTGACGTTCATGTACGGATTGAATTCCTGCAGATTCACGTGACCGTGCGATTCGCCGAATGGCCCTTCGGGTTCGAGCGTATCGGTCGGCACGAAGCCTTCGATCACGATTTCGGCGTCGGCAGGCACGAGCAGATCGTTGGTCTTGCACCTCACCACGCGCAGCGGTTCGCCTAGAATCGCGCCAGCCACGCCCAGTTCATCGACGTCGATAGGCAGCTTTTGTACCGAGCAGAACGAGACTGCCGGGTGACCGCCGATCACGAGCGCTGCGGGCATCGGCTGGCCCATTGCCTTGTACTTGAGCCAATGCTGATAGATGCCTTGCCCCATCTCGATCGACGGATTGCAGCCGACACGGCGCTTGCCCTTGATCTGTCCGCGATACGTGCCCATGTTCTGCACGCCGTTTTCCGGATCGACGGAGATGTACTGCGAGCACGTGGTATACGGCGCGTTGTCGAAGCCCGGGGTCGAGATCGGAATCGGCAGATGTTCGAGGCCTTGACCGTCGACGTCGAGCTCATCGCCGATAAAGCACACTTCCTGGCACGGCGCTTCCTGCACCACGACGGGCGCGATCGGATTGCCCTTCGCCTGCTGCCACTTCTTGCCGATCTGATCGACGGGCACGCCCATGCCGATCGAGTACACCTCGCGGTTGATCGACAACGCCCCCACTACGACCGGCAGCTCATACCGGCGTCCCTTGCTATCAACGACGTTATGAAATATGAACGCCTTGCGATCCGACTCGGGAATACCGCCGCGCAACTGCCAGCGCACGAGCGGATGGAGTTCGGTGTCCTTGTTGATTTCGCGGTGTACGTGGACGACAAGGCCTTTTTCATCCAGGGCCTGCAAATGTGTCTGGAAAGAAGGGAAATTTTTCATGACTGTCCGGTGAATGATCAAGGGGAACGACGGTGAGCGCAGACTGAGGCAGAACGCCCTCCCCTCGCAAACGCTGATTTCTCATGTACGTCATGAACGGATTTCATCCACGGACAATGAACGGGCCTCATGCCACGCATGAACAGATTTCGTTTGATGGACGCGGCGCATCTCGTGCAACCTGAACGCGCAGACACACGAACATGCCGCACTGCGGATCAACGAGAGACGATGAAATGGACCGACGCAAACGTATCGTGGTGGGAATCAGCGGCGCTTCCGGCGTCGTCTATGGCGTCAGGCTGCTGGAAATGCTGCGCGCGCTCGATGTGGAATCGCATCTGGTCATGAGCCGCTCGGCGCAAATGACACTCGCCTACGAAACGGACCTGCGCACAGCCGACGTGCAGGCGCTCGCTCATGAGCACTATCCCAACGCCGATATCGGCGCGGCGATTTCGAGCGGTTCGTTTCGCGTCGACGGCATGATCGTCGCGCCGTGTTCGATGAAGACGCTGGCCGAGATAGCGACCGGCAATACGGGTTCTTTGCTATCGCGCGCCGCAGATGTGATGCTGAAGGAGCGCAAGCGAGTCGTGCTGATGGTGCGCGAAACGCCGCTGCATCTGGGGCATCTGCGCAATATGACGGCCGCAACCGAAACGGGCGCGATCATCTATCCGCCGGTGCCGGCGTTCTACGCGCGGCCCGACAATCTGCAATCGATGATCGACCACACGCTTGGACGCGTGCTGGACCTGTTCGATATCGACGCGGGCACAGTCAAGCGCTGGACCGGCGAAGCCAGTCAGAAACTTGTGAGCGTGGCGAACGGCTGACCCGCGCGCCTGAAAGCGAATCTCCTTAAGCCCCCACTCGCGGCTTCGCCCGCCCGCGAGCCGCGCCACTGCGCGCCGGCGGCACGACTTCCGCCAGCAGTTCATCATGCAACCCGCGCAAGACTTCCACGAACGCCAACGCGAGCCGCTCACGCGGCCTATGCGGCGGAAACAGCAGATAGGTCTGAAAGCGCGTCGCCGGCACGAACGGACGAATCGCGATATCCGGGCCCGCATAGTCGCGCGCGACGATAGGATGCGCGAGCGTCACGCCCATGCCGTGACGAACCATCTCGCAGCACATCGCGGTGTACTGAGCCTCAATTGCCAGCACACGCTGCACGCCCGCACGCTGAAACACTTCGTCCATTAACGCGCGGGTGCCGTCGCCGTGACACAGCGAAATAAACGACTCGCCCTCCAGATCTTCGGGCTTGATGCTGCGCTTTGCCGCGAGCCGATGCGCGGCCGGCATCACGCAAACCGCAGCCACGTCAGATAGCTGTTCGACCTCGCAATCGGACGCCTCGCTCACGTACACCGCTACGCCGAGGTCGCAAAACTGCGAGGCCGTCCAATGATTGACCGTAGCCGACGTATTCACGTGAAGCGACACGGTCACATCAGGGAACCGCTCGACGAAGCGCTTGATCGCATGCGGCACCAGCGTCATGCCCGCCGAAGGCATGGCCGCGATGCGCAAACGCCCGCTGCCGAGGTTGCGAATCTGCGCGGCCGCATTCGCCAGCCCCTGCAAGCCGACGAAAGCTCGATCGACTTCGCGAAAGAACGCCTCGCCCTCGCTCGTCGGAATCAGCCGCACGCCGCTGCGCTGAAAAAGTTGCAGGCCCGTATCGCGCTCCAGCTGCGCGATCAGCCGGCTCACGTTCGGCTGCGACGTGAAAAGCGCCTTGGCCGCGGCGGTCATCGACCCCGACACCATCACCGCGCGAAACGCCTCGATGTGCTTGAGATTCATGCGTGTTTTCCCCAGGCGAATGCCTTTGAATCCATATCATCCATGCATGGATAGGTATTTTATTCGTATTGGACGACATGACCAGCCGGCGCGACACTGCTTTTCACCGACGGGCCGGGAAGCCCGCCCCCACACACCGGAACTGGAGATCGTCGTCATGAAAAGAGCGTTGCATCGCCGCCTACCCGCCCCGTCCCGTACCGCCATCGCGACCCTCTCCCTCGCTTTGAGCCTTGCCGCTCCGCTCGTCGCGCAGGCCGAGACGACGCTCTATGTCGCCAACGTCGGCGGTTCCAACGAGCAGGTCTACCGGCAGAAAATCATTCCGCCGTTCGAGAAGGCGCACAACGTCAAGATCGTCTACGTCGCGGGAAATTCAAGCGATACGCTTGCCAAGCTCCAGGCGCAGAAAGGCCACCAGCAGATCAACGTCGCGGTGATGGACGATGGCCCCATGTATCAGGCGATGCAACTCAATCTATGCGCAAAGCTCGACGACGCGCCCGTGATGAAGGACGTCTACCCGCTCGCGAAGCTCGGCCCGACCTCGATTGGCGTCGGCATGGTGGCGACCGGCATCGGCTACAACGAAGAGGCGTTCAAAAAGGCGGGCCTGCCGCCGCCCGATTCGTGGAAGTCGCTTACCGACAGCCGCATCAAGGGCAAGCTCGGGGTGCCGCCGATCACCAACACGTATGGCCTGCATACGCTCGTGATGCTCGCACGTCTGTCCGGCGGCGGCGAGAAGAACATCGATCCGGGCTTTGCCGCGATGACGAAACAGGTCGCGCCGAACGTGCTGTCCTGGGCACCGACGCCCGGCGAGATGGACGGCCAGATGCAATCCGGCGACGTGATTCTCGCGCCGTATGGCAGCGGTCGCGCGGTCGCGTTGCAGAACACCGGCTTTCCGCTCAAGTTCGTCTACCCGAAGGAAGGTGCGGTTGCGTTGCAGGTAGCGGCATGCGTGGTCGCCGAAAATGCGCAGCCGCAGTTGTCGCAGCAGTTCGTGCAGTACCTGTTGACCCCGGAAGTGCAGGTATTGCAGGCGCAAGGCATCGGTCTCGGCCCGGTCAACAAGACGGTGAAGCTGACGCCCGAAGTCGCCGCACGCGTGCCGTACGGCCCCGACCAGATCTCGAAGCTGACCGCGATGGACTGGGCGACGATCAACCAGCATCGCACGGAATGGACGGAGCGCTGGAACCGTTCAGTCGAGCGCTGATGCGCGGCACCGGCAAGTTCCCCGCGCGGCGCGCGATCTGATGAAGGAGCGAGGCGTATGGCCTTTCTGACTTTGCAAGGCATCTCCAAACGCTACGGCGATTTCACGGCGATCGAACACATCGATCTGGACGTCGAACGCGGTGAACTGCTTGCGCTGCTGGGTCCGTCCGGCTGCGGCAAGACCACGACGCTGCAAATGGTCGCGGGCTTCGTCGCGCCGACCACGGGCCGCATTCTGCTCGATGGCCGCGACATTACCAACGAGCGCCCCGAAAAGCGCGGCATCGGCGTCGTGTTTCAAAGCTACGCGCTGTTTCCGCACATGACGGTGGCGGGCAACGTCGGCTTCGGGCTGGAGATGCGCAAGGTCAGGCGCAAGGAGCGCGAAGAGCGGGTTGCCGAAGCGCTGTCTCTCGTGCGCCTGAAGGGCCTAGGGCATCGCTATCCGAAGGAGCTGTCGGGCGGCCAGCGGCAGCGCGTGGCGATTGCGCGCGCCATCGCGATGGAGCCCGAACTGCTGCTGCTCGACGAGCCGATGTCCAACCTCGACGCCAAGCTGCGCGAAGAGATGCACATCGAACTGCGCGCGATCCAGAAGCGCCTCGGCATCACGACGATTCTGGTCACGCACGATCAGGTCGAGGCGATGACCATGAGCGATCGGATCGCGGTCATGCATCGCGGCGTCATTGCGCAACTGAGCACGCCGTATGACGCCTACGAGCGTCCCGCCACGCCGTTCGCATCGACGTTCCTCGGCCGCACCAATGCGTTCTCCGGCGAAGTGTTGCGCCGCAATCCGCGTTGCGCCGAGGTCGACGTCGCGGGCACGACACTGCACGTCCCGCACGAAGGCCGGCATGTCGACGGCGCGGTGCATGTCTATATCCGCCCGGAAAAGGTTCATCTTGCGAACGGCGATGCGCGTTTGCGCGGCCGCATCGCGACGCGTGTGTTCGTCGGCAATCAATGGCTGCTCGAAGTGGACACCGAACTCGGCAAGCTGCGTGTCGCGCAGCCGAACCACGGCGCGCCGCCGCCCGACGAAGGCGACGAAGTCGGCCTCGCATGGACCGACGACGACCTGCGCGTGCTCACGCAAGACGGTCAGGAGGGCGCACATGGCCACGCTTGACGACGACCGCCCAGGCGCCGCGCCGTGGTTGCTATCGGGGCCTGCGCTGCTGCTTTTCGTCGGCCTGTTGCTGGTGCCGCTGCTGCTCACGCTGATGCTGTCATTCCGCGTGTTCAGCGATACGGCGGGCGTCACTTCTGCCTATACGCTCACGAACTACTGGGAAGTGGTCAGCGACCCGTATTACGGCACGATCTTCCTGCGTACTGCCGGCCTCGCGTTCGCCGTCACGCTGCTGTCCATCGTGCTCGGCGTGCCGGAAACCATCGTGCTCGCGCGGATGAAGCGTCCGTGGCAGTCGCTGTGCCTGCTGGTCGTGCTTGGGCCGCTGCTCATTTCCGTCGTGGTGCGCACGCTCGGCTGGCAGATTCTGCTCGGCAACAACGGTGTGCTGAACAACGTGCTTCAGTCGCTGCATATCACGGATGAGCCGATCCGCCTCGTGTTCACGATGACCGGCGTGATCATTGCGCTGACCCATGTGCTGGTGCCCTTCATGGTGATGTCGGTCTGGGCGACCATGCAGAAGCTCGACCCGCAAGTGGAATGGGCCGGGCGCTCGCTCGGGGGCTCGCCGTTCGCGGTGTTTCGCCGTGTCGTGCTGCCGCAGATCATGCCGGGCGTCCTGTCGGGCTCGATCATCGTGTTCGCGTTGTCGGCCTCGGCGTTCGCCACGCCCGCGCTGATCGGCGGGCGGCGCCTGAAGGTCGTCGCCACGGCCGCCTACGACGAGTTCCTCGGCACGCTCAACTGGCCGCTTGGCGCGAGTATCGCCGTACTGCTGCTGATCGCCAACGTCGCGATCGTGACGGGCTGCAGCCGTCTAGCCGAACGCCGCTTCCGGCACATCTTCGATTGAGCGAAGGAGAGCGATCATGAAACAGAACGGCATGGCTGGCCTCGTCTATAACGCGTTTTTCCTGAGCTTCATTCTTGCGCCGCTCGTGGTCGTAATGCTCGTGGCATTCACCGACAAGGGCTTTATCTCGATGCCTTTCGATGGCGCGTCGCTGCGCTGGTTCCGCGCGATCATCGAGAACGGCGACATCGTCTCGGCGTTCTGGCTGTCGGTGCGGCTCGCGTTCGCCGCGGCGACCATCGGCGTGCTGCTCGCGGTGCCCGCCGCGCTCGCCATCGCGCGCTATCGCTTTCCGGGCCGCGCCGCGCTCACGAGCTTCTTCCTCTCGCCGATGATGATTCCCGCCGTCGTGCTCGGCATCGCGTTTCTGCGCTTTCTGTCGCTGCTGCACCTGTCCGGCTCGTTCTGGTCGCTGGTGTGCGCGCACGTCGTCATCGTGTTGCCGTATGCGCTGCGGCTCGCCTTGTCGTCGGCCGTGGGCCTCGATCGCGATGCGCAACGCGCAGCGCTCTCCTGCGGCGCGAGCCGTTTCACCGCGTTTCGCCGCGTGGTCCTGCCGATGATCCGCACCGGCGTGGCGGGCGGCTGGGTGCTCTCGTTCATCCAGAGTTTCGACGAACTGACGATGACCATCTTCGTCGCCACGCCCGGCACCACTACGCTGCCCGTCGCCATGTACAACCAGATCGCGCAGACGATCGATCCGCTGGTCGCTTCGGTGTCGGCGGTGCTGATCGTCGGCACAGTCGTGCTGATGGTTTTGCTCGACCGCATGGTCGGACTCGACCGCATTCTGATCGGAGAAGCCCGATGACATTGACAAGCACCGCAAGGCCCGATGCGCTCGCGGACGTGATAGTCGTAGGCGGCGGCCTCGTGGGTTCCGCCGTGGCCTACGGACTCGCCCGCGAAGGCGCGCGAGTGACCGTGCTCGATGAGGACGACGGCGGCTTTCGCGCGTCGCGCGGCAACTTCGGCCTCGTCTGGATTCAGGGCAAGGGCTATGGCCTGTCTCCGTATGCACGCTGGTCCCGCAGCTCGGCCACGCGCTGGCCGCAACTCGCGCAGACGTTGCTGCAGGAGAGCGGCATCGACGTGGCGTTGAAACAGCCGGGCGGCTTTCACTTCTGCTTCAACGACGACGAACTCGCCGAACGCGACAAGCGCCTCTCTACCCTGCAAGCCGAACTGGGCGATTACCCGTATCGGATGCTCGATGCCGCCGATGTCCGCGCGCACATTCCGCAAGTCGGCCGGGCGGTGATCGGTGCGAGTTATACGCCGATGGACGGTCACGTCAATCCGCTCAAGCTGCTGCGCGCGCTGCATACCGCGATGCAGGCGCGCGGCGTGCGGCTAGTGTCGGACGAACGGGCGCAACGCATCGAAGCGCAAGGGCGCGGCTTCGTCGTGCACGGGAAACGCGGAACCTATCGCGCTTCAAAGGTCGTACTCGCCGCGGGCCTCGGCAATCGCGCGCTTGCGCCCTTCGTCGGGCTTAACGCGCCGGTCGCACCGAATCGCGGCCAGGTGCTGGTGAGCGAGCGCGTGGCGCCGTTTCTCGACTATCCGACGCTCAACGTGCGCCAGACCGACGAGGGCAGCGTGCAGTTCGGCGATTCAATGGAAGAAGTCGGCTTCAACGATTTCACGACCACGCAGGTCCTTGCCGACATCGCCCGGCGCGGCGTGCGTGCATTTCCGATGCTGCAACACGTGCGGCTCGTGCGTATGTGGGCCGCCTTGCGCGTCTACAGTCCCGACGGCTTTCCGATCTACGACCAGTCCGAGGCTCACCCTGGCGCGTTTGTCGTCACCTGCCATAGCGGCGTGACGCTCGCGGCCGCGCATGCGCTGCGTGTCGCGCCGTGGATCATGGGCGCGCCGATGCCCGACGAACTGCCCACCTTCTCCGCGCGACGCTTCGAGCACGCGAGCGAACTGACATCCGCCCATTGAATTCGACATGACTACTCAATCGACTCAGACGCCAACTCAGACGCCAACTCATACCCTTTTCAAGCCGCTGGCCGGCGCCCAAGGGGCGGCCGGCGCGAACGTCGCGATCTGGTTCAACGATCAGCCGCTGACCGTGCCCGATGCCCGCTCCGTCGCAGCGGCGCTGCTTGCGGCGGGCGTCTCGCGTTTTCGCGCGACGCCGGTTTCCGGCGCGCCGCGCGCACCGTTCTGCATGATGGGCGCATGCTTCGAATGCCTTGTCGAAATCGACGGCGTGCCGAGCCGCCAGGCCTGCATGGTCGAGGTCAAGGCGGGCATGCGAATCCGCTCGCAGGAAGGCGCGCGCGACCTGCCGCCCGCGAACTTGACCGACGCACCGATGGAGAACGCACATGGCCGCTGATTTCGCTCCCGAAACGGTCGACGTCGTCGTAATCGGTGCCGGTCCCGCGGGCATGAGCGCGGCGACGCGCGCGGCGCGCGCCGGCCTGAAGACCGTGTTGATCGACGAACAGGACGCCGTGGGCGGCCAGATTTATCGCAGCATCGGCCGCGCCGATGCGCGCCGCAAGGAGATTCTAGGACCCGACTACGCGGCGGGAGCGGCCATCGCCGATGCGTTCGCCGCCTCGGGCGCGCGCCATCTGACGAATGCAACGGTGTGGCAGGTCACACGCGAGCGCGGCGTCAATTATCTGAGGGACAGCAAGATCGGCAGCTTCGACGCGCAATGCGTGATCCTGGCGAGCGGCGCGCTGGAGCGGCCCTTTCCGATTCCCGGCTGGACGCTGCCTGGGGTGCTGACCGCAGGCGCGGCGCAGATCCTGCTGAAGAGTGCGGGCGAAGTGCCCGCCGCGCCGCCGGTGCTCGCCGGCTGCGGACCGCTGCTGTATCTGCTCGGCTGGCAGTACGTGCGCGCCGGCGTGCCGATCCGCGCGCTGGTCGACACCACGCGCCACGAGGACCGCTGGCGCGCGAAGCGTCACATGCTGGCTGCGCTGCGCGCGTGGCCGTTCCTGAGCAAAGGCTTGCAACTGATCCGCACGCTGCGCAATGCGGGCGTGCCGATTTTCGAGGCAGCCGACGATCTGCGCGTCGAAGCGCGCATCGGCACCGATCATGTGGAGCGCGCCGCCGCGCTTCATTTCACGACCCAGGGCACCGCGCATCGTCTCGAAGCGGATGTGATCCTGCTGCATCAGGGCGTGGTGCCGAACACGCAATTCACGCAGGCGCTGCGCGCGTCGCACCGCTGGGACAACAGCCAACTGTGCTTCACCCCGACCCTCGACGCCTGGGGCGAGCTGGACGTGCCCGGCATTTTTGTCGCGGGCGATGGCGCGGGCATCGGCGGCGCACAGGCAGCGGCCTTGCAGGGCACGCTCGCCGGGCTCGCCGTGGCCGCGCAACTCGGCGCGATCACCGCTGCCTCGCGCGATGCCGAAGCCGTCGAGCATCGCCGCGCGCTGGCGGGCGTCATGCGTATCCGGCCGTTTCTCGACAGCCTTTACCGCCCGCGCGACATCAACCGCATTCCGCGCGACGAGACCATCGTATGCCGTTGCGAGGAAGTGACCGCGGGCGAATTGCGCAAGTTCGTCGAGCTTGGCTGCGTCGGACCGAATCAGGCAAAGTCGTTCGGACGCTGCGGCATGGGTCCGTGTCAGGGCCGCATGTGCGGTCTGACGGTGACGGAAGTGATCGCCGACGCGCGCCGCGTCTCGCCCGCCGAAGTCGGCTACTACCGCATCCGTCCGCCGATCAAGCCGCTCACGCTCGGAGAACTCGCCGGTGAATGACACGACCGACATCCGCGAAGCCGATGTCCTCGTGGTCGGCGGCGGGCTGCATGGCACGAGCAGCGCGCTTCATCTCGCGCGGCGCGGCGCGAAGGTGATCGTGCTCGAGGCCGATTATGTCGCGCGTCATTCGTCGGGCGTGAACGCGGGCGGCGTGCGCACACTGGGCCGTCCATTGCCCGAGATTCCGCTTGCGCTGATGTCGCGTGAAATCTGGCACGGCATGACCGATCTGCTCGGCGAGGATGGCGGCTTCGTGCCTTCCGGTCAGCTGAAGATCGCCGAAACCGATGACGAACTCCAAGCATGCCGCGAGCGCGTCGCGCTGCTCGAATCGCATGGATTCACGCATGAGCAAGTGATCGACCGCGAAAGCGTGCTCGAACTCGAACCCGCGCTCGCGCGGCATGTGACGGGCGGCATCTGGGTCGAGCGCGACGGTTACGCGCTGCCCTATCGAACTACCACTGCGTTCCGGCTCGCGGCGCAGCGGCTTGGCGCGCATTTTCTGGAAGGCACGGCCGTGCGCCACATCGAACAGCGCGGCACGCGCTGGTTCGCCACCACGCCGCGCGGCACCTTCAGCGCGAACCAGTTGCTCGTCACCGCGGGCGCGTGGTCCGGCGAACTGGCCAGGCAGGTGGGCGAACCTGTGCCCGTGCATCCCGAAGGTCTGATGCTGATGGTCACGCATCGCGTCGCGCCCTTCTGTCGTGCGACGCTCGGTGCAACGGGCCGGCCGCTGTCCTTCAAGCAGTTCGACAACGGCACGGTGGTGATCGGCGGAAAGCTGATCGGCCTCGCGGATCTGACGAACCGTCACGGCGAAGTCGATTTCGCTCGCCTCGTGCGCAGCGCGCGCACCGTGACCGATCTGTTTCCTCATCTGCGCGATCTCGGCGTGAACCGCGCGTGGGCCGGCGTCGAAGCGTTCACCGAAGACGAACTGCCGGTGATTTCCGCGAGCCGCAAGGCGTCGAATCTGTATTACTCGTTCGGCTATTGCGGCAGCGGTTTTCAGCTCGGACCCGGATGCGGCAAGCTCGTGTCCGAACTGATGCTCGACGGCACGCCGTCCATTTCGCTCGATGCGTTCGCGATCGACCGCTTCGAGCGCAAGGTGGCGTCTTCTCCTACGTGCGCTGCGCATCTCGCGACGCACTAAGCCGTTTCTGTTTTTCTGCTCTGTCGCGCCTTTGGATGAAAGCGCGCGGCGGCTTCGTTCGACCTCAACCTGAGACATTGTCATGACCGATATCGTCCGCATCGAAACCAGTCAACGTATGAGCCGCGTCGTCAAGGCTGCCGGCCTCGTATTCATCGGCGGCCAGACTTCCGCCGATCACACGCCCGACGTGAAAGTCCAGACCGCGAAAGTGCTGGAGAAAATCGACGGCTTTCTGGAGAAAGCCGGCATCGACAAGACAAGGCTCGTTTCCGCGCAGGTGTGGCTCGCGGATATCGCGCACGACTTCGCCGGCATGAACGAAGTATGGGACGCGTGGGTTCCGCAAGGCTGCGCGCCCACGCGCGCGACGGTACAAGCGCAGCTTGCCGCGCCGGAGTTGCTGGTGGAGATCGCCGTGGTGGCGCTCGGCTGAACGGGCGACGTCTCGTCACGCGGCGCGTGGGTGCGGCTGCCGCATCGGGCACGCGCCGATACGCGCCCCGGTCCTCCCGGGGTCTCCCGGCATTTCAGCTTGCTGCTCGCACTGCAACCTGTCCGTGGCAATATGCGGTTGCCGGCCCGCTCGTCGAGCGAGGCGTGTATCAACGCAACGGAATGTCAGTTCATGGACGAGGACGCGCGCGCCTTCAACGGGCTCCGCCCGCGCTTGCAGAAAATCGCTTATCGGATGCTCGGGTCGGTAGCGGAAGCCGAGGATATCGTGCAGGACGTCTGGCTGCGCTGGCACACGGCGGCCCGCGAAAGCATCGACAACGCGGAAGCGTGGCTCGTCGCGGTCACGACACGCGTGTGCATCGACCGTTTGCGCACCGCCAAAACACAGCGCGAACACTATACGGGCACCTGGCTGCCCGAACCGCAGATCACCGGCTGGCACGCAACCCCGGAAGAAGCGGTCGAACGCAGCGACGATGTTTCCGTCGCGTTCCTGATGTTGCTCGAACGGCTGACACCGGAAGCGCGTGCTGCATTCCTGTTACGCGAAGTGTTCGATGCCGATTACGACGAAGTCGCCCATGCGATCGGCAAGACCGAGGCGGCCTGCCGCCAGCTCGTGAGTCGTGCTAAAGCGCAACTGCGCGACGAGCGGCCACGTTATGCCGTGCCGCAGGAGACGCATCATCGCCTGCTGCGGATGTTCGCGCAGGCCGTCGAGCGCGGCGACTTCGCTGCGATCAACGCCTTGCTTGCGGAAGACGCCATGCTGATCGGCGACGGCGGCGGCAAAGTGCCGAGCGTGCCCAAGCCGATGATCGGCGGCCGCAGGATCGCTCAACTGTTCTACGCCGGATCGCGGCGTTACGGCAGTGAAGTCAGCGTCAGGCTCGCGGTGCTCAACGGGCAGTGGGCGCTGCTGCGCTTTATCGAAGGCAGACTCGAATCGGCACAATCGGTCGAGACGGATAACGAACGTATTGTCCGTATCCTCGTGCAGCGTAATCCCGACAAGCTCGCGCGCATTGCCGCGGCATACGCGAACGGCTGACCCTGCATGCGACGCACCGCGGCGCCTGTGCATGCGCCAGCGCCTGCGCCCGCGCCGCAAAAACCGCAGGCAACGTCACAAATGGCGGTACTGATACGTCTAGCCGGTTTTGGACTCCACGACTCGCGCCCGCATGTCAGATTACCGTTCGAATCGCCCTGTCACCGGCAGTCATGACCCGTTCTCCAGCAGCTTCGCGACTACGTATGCCGGCGTCGTTTCATTTCTGGCCGTCGCCAATGAAGGCAGCTTCGCCCGCGCGGGCGACCGTCTCGGCATCGGCCGCTCGTCGGTTAGCCGCAATGTGCAGAAGCTCGAGGCGCAACTCGAAGTGCGCCTGTTCCTGCGCACCACGCGCAGCACGTCGCTCACGCGCGAGGGCGAACTTTTCTACGAGAGCTGCCAGCCAGGCATCGAGCAAATCGTGGCGGCACTCGACGGCATGCGCGAGCTGCGCAGCGGGCCGCCGCGCGGGCATTTGCGCATTGCGTCGACGTCCGGCTTCGGCCGCAGGATCGTCGCGCCGCTGCTGCGCGGCTTTCACTCGCGCTATCCCGACATCACGCTCGAATTGCTGCTGAACGACCGTCCCGCCGACTTCACCGCCGACCGCGTCGACGTATCGTTTCGCGACGGGCGCATGGAAGACAGCGGGATCGTCGCGCGGCAGCTCATTGCGATGCAGATGATCGTCTGCGCGTCGCCCGCCTATGCGCGCCTTCACGGTTTGCCGCGCCACGTCGTCGAGCTTGCGGATCATCGCTGCATCAACCTGCGCACCGCCTCGGGTCGCGTCAGGGGCTGGCAGTTCAAGGTGGACGGCCGCCCACAGCGGCATCAGCCCGCCGCGCAGCACACGTTCAACGACCCCGATCTGATCCTGCAGGCGGTGCTCGACGGTCTTGGCATCGCACAGTTGCCGGGCTACCAGGTGCGCGACCTGCTCGGCGAGGGGCGTTTGCTGAGTTGTCTCGCGCAGCATGCTCCCGACGATGAAGGTCACTACATCTGCTATCTGAGCCGCCAGCACCTTCCCGCCCGCATCCGCGTGTTCGTCGACTATATGACCGAGCAAACGCGAGCGATGAATCCGCAATGCGTGACCGTGGTGACGGCGGCGCCGGCTTTATCGGCCATCGAGTGAACTGTGCGTTCGTCGGATAAATGCACGCCGCGGCCGGATTGCGATTGATGCAGCAAAGACAACACCGCGAGTCCGCGCATGTGCCTACCGCGACACGTGGCGTCCGCCTACCATGAGTTGATGCGGCGTCCTGCCGCTAACGACATAAGGAGTGTGGATCATGAAGATCGTTGTTATCGGCGGCACCGGCCTGATCGGCTCGAAGACCGTCACGATTCTGCGCGGCGCCGGTCACGACGTGCTGGCTGCGTCGCCCAGATGCGGCATCGACACGATCACCGGCGAAGGGCTTCAGGAGGCACTCGCTGGCGCGCAAGTGGTGATCGACCTCGCCAATTCGCCGTCGTTCGAAAACACGGCGGTGCTCGAATTCTTCGAGGCTTCCGGCCGCAACGTTCACGCAGCGGAGGCCGCTGCGGGCGTCGGCCATCATGTCGCGCTCTCTATCGTGGGAACCGACAGGACGCCGGAGAACGGCTACTTCCGCGCCAAGGTCGCACAGGAGAAGCTGATCGAGGCCTCGGGTATCCCGTACACCATCATTCGTTCGACGCAGTTCCTGGAATTCCTCGGCGGCATTGCCGCGTCGAGCGTCGAAGGCAATACGGTCAGGCTTTCGCCGGGACTCTTTCAGCCCATCGCGGCCGACGACGTCGCCGCGATCGTGGCCGATGTCGCGCTTGCTGCGCCGCGCAACGGCATCGTCGAGATCGCGGGTCCGCAACGCGCGCCGTTCGACGAAATCATCGCGCGCTATCTGAAGGCGATCGGCGATCCGCGCGAGGTCGTGCGCGATCCGGAGGCGCGCTATTTCGGCGGCCGCGTCGAGGAGCTTTCGCTAGTGCCATTAGGCGAGGCGCGTTTCGGCCGCATCGGTCTCGACGAATGGCTCGAGCGGTCGCAGGCCGCAGCCTGATTCCGTGTCCGTCGAAACAACAGGTGCTCGATGAAACGCATCGTCTGTCTCTACGCGGCTTCTCGGCACGTTGCCGTTGACGAAGAACCGAGGCGCGAGAGCTAGTGCGCAGGCACGAACGGCACGGTGGCATCGGCTACCTGATGCGCAGGCCGCGACAGTGCGACCCGCTATCTGACGACTTTCAGGCGCGCGCCATTCTGCGCCCCTTCGAGCCGGTTCCCGCCTAACGACTTGGCGTGGTATAGCGCCACGTCGGCTGCGGCTAGCAGTTCGGCAAGCGACTGACCGGCATCTGCCGAATGTGCGAGGCCGACGCTGACCGTCGCCTGGATTTCGGCACCGTCCACCCTGTGCGAGACAGTCTGTGCAAAGCGCCTGACAATAGCTTCGCCCACCTCTTGCGCGCGAAGTTCGTCATGGCGAGGCAATAGCGCAGCGAACTCTTCCCCGCCGATTCGGGCAAGCACGGCCTCGTTCCCCACCACGCTGCGGGCAACTTGCGCGAACGACTTGAGCACTTCGTCGCCGGTCTTGTGACCGTAGCGATCGTTGAGCTTCTTGAAGTGGTCGAGGTCGAGGGCAAGGAGCGAAACAGGTCGGCTTTCGTCAACTTTGCTGATGACGCGCGCCCCTTCCTCGAAGAACCATCTACGATTCCCGAGACGGGTCAGGTAATCGGTCTGCGATTCCTGCAGGAGTTGGCCATGCGTTTCCTCGCGGATCAGCTTGAGCAGGGTCATCGGCAAAACGACCGAATACAGGACGCCCTCGTACATCGTGATTGCGCCGGCGCTCGACAGCAGGCCCGTTCCGTACCGCGCAGCAAGCCACGGCAAAACAAGTGCCCGAGCGGCATAAAAGAGTGCGTGGATGCCCGTCACCGCCACGGCGATACGCCGCGACTGGAAGGCTTTGAAGTCATCGCTTCGAAGCAGTTCGCGGGACGTCATGCCACTCGCCACCGCGATCGGGAGCGCGCTCACGTACGCCCACACGGCGCTCTCCCACCGCGCGCCGGCCACTGCCCACGTCAGCGCCATGACAAGGAGCAGCCCGAGCGAAGCGGTCCGGTATCGTCGGCCGCTTAGCAACGCGACACCGTGCAGGACCAACAGGTAACCGGTCAGAATGACCAGGTTGCTCAGCGCGGAGCCCCACGCCCCGGGCAGACCGTGACGAAACACCGCCGCCGCGCAGCCGGTCGCGAGCGTCGCGTATGCCGCTGCCAGTGCTCTCAACTCCTTGCTTCGCCTGGGATGACTTTGGTGCTCCCAAAGCGTCATGCCGGAACTGGCGAAAAGCGTTCCGATTATAAGAAGGTAAAGCGTGAGGAGATCGACATGCATCGCTGACGGAAGGGTTCGACGCCAGCAGGGTGCGGCGACAGCGGCATTTTACTTGTATCGGAACGATCTGCCGCTTTAACCGATGCATACGTCCGTTGTTCGACATATGCGGACCGTTCAATGCGCGGTGACCGCGCCCACGAAGCATTCGGCGAAGTGCGGTTGAAGCCGGGGCGCATGTCAACCCGGATCGCATTCACGCCGCCGCCGACACCCCTAAATGCGACATAAATAGTCGCAAAAGGTTGTGATTCATCGGGTTCGTTTCTCGATCGCATCTGCTACCCTGAATCTGCCGATTTCGTGCGGGCTTGCGCGCATGCGCCGGCTGCGCCGCGGCATTCCGCTGCGGCCGGTCCCAGCAGCGAAACCACGCACGCCGCGAAGTCAGCGCGATGTCTGCTTCTACGCATTTCTACGTATCCATCTTCAACCACGGCATGGAGTACGCGATGTTGGAACGGCTGGGCTCACGATTCGTCGCCATTGGCGTCTTCCTGATCCTCGCGGGTTGCGGCGGCGGAGGCGGCGGCGGCGCCACGAATGCCGGCGCCAACGGCGCGGCGGCACCGGCGCCGGCATCCGGCGCGTCGGACACGAGCACGACGACACCAACCCTGGCCGCCGCAACTCCCGTAATAGACGGCACGACGCTTGGCGACGCGAACTGGCCGACGGGTTCCACGTCCTCAGGCGGACTCGGGCAGCCCGTGAGCGGGCTGAACTGCGCGTTGCGCAGCACCGCCTATACGTACACGCATCTATCGATCTATCAGAATGGCCGCCTGCTCGCGGTGCCAGCCAACATCGGCACGGTTGGCCCGACTCTCGCCGCGCAGACCGGTTGCGCCTATCCGCTGCATACCGTCGATGCGAGCGGCAAGATCCGTATGGATACGACCACGGGTGCGTCGTACACGCTCGGCCAGTTTTTCCAGATCTGGGGCGAAACCCTCGGCACGTCGAACGTCGCCGGCGTGAGCGGATCGCCCGTTACCATCTACGTGAACGATGGCGGCGCGCTTTCGCAATACAAAGGCGATCCCGCGAGTCTCGTGCTTCCGCCGCATGGCGAGGTCACCATCATGATCGGCACGCCGTTGACCCAGATTCCGACCTACGCATGGACCGATCCGCCGCCCTTCGACCCCAAGCCGATCACTCTCACATACGGAGGCCTGGTGGGCACCGCGTACTGGCCGAACGGCAATACATCGACGGGCGGCACCGGTGCTGCGGTCGACGGCTTGATCTGTGCCGCCGGAATGAGCGAGCTGTACCACGTGCACGCGCATCTCGCGATCATCAAGGACGGCCAATGGCTCGCGCTGCCGGCGAACGTGGGCATTCTTTCGCAGTGCAATTATGAAATGCATACGCACGACCAGACCGGCATCATCCATATCGAAACGCCGAACGTGAAGACGTTCACGCTAGGCCAGTTCTTCGACATCTGGGGTCAGCCGCTGTCCAGCACGAATGTCGCGGGCATTAGCGGAAACGTGGTGGCGTATATCAACGACAACGGCGATTCGCGTCGCTACATGGGCGACCTGCGCAACATCGAACTGACCTCGCTGCGCGACATCACCTTGCAGATCGGCACGCCGCCGATAAGCACGCTTGCGACGTACTCGTGGTATGAGCCGCAGTGATTGAAAAGACGGCGGCATGTGCGGCGGGTAAGGGCTAGCGGCGGGGGCAAGACCACTAACACCACGCATGAGACGGGCTTGTAGCATCAAGCCGCTACGAGCCCGCCACTGCATGTATTCGCCGAACCGGCGCGTGTTCCGAAGACGCATGCCGGGAGAGCTCACGCGAGCATCAACTACACGAAAAACTCGCAGCCGAATTCACGTCGCCGCCCTTGTAACGCGCGACCTTCGGATACGGACACAGCGGCCGCGTGCGGCCCGCGCCCCAGTCGGCAGGCACTTCGCTGTTCGGAATCGCGTTGCTCGCATCGCGTGCGGTGGCGATGACGCTGTCGGGCGCCTTGCCCTGCTCGACCCACGCGATCATCGGCGTGAGCATGTCGAACTGATCGGCAGCGGGACCGCCCGCGCAATGGTTCATTCCCGCCACCGTGTAGAGCCGTGCGAAGCTGCTCGCATCGCCGCCGTTGGCCGTCATCACCCGTTGATACCAGTCTGTCGTATCGTTCGACGAAAACACCGGGTCACTCGTACCGTGATACACCATCAGCTTTGCGCCCCGCTGCTTGAGCGCGTTGAGATTCGTCTCATCAGGCGGCGTCATGAAGGACCACGACGATTCCGTATACGCACCGCTCGTCGCAAAAATTTTCGGCGCATCGGTGTCCATACTGAAGTTCAGCGCATACGACGACAACTGGCTCAGCAATGAAGCGCTTTGCGGCGGCGTCGTGAACGTGAATGCGGCGGCAGCGGGATCGAGCGTAATGGAGTTGCTCTGCTTCCATGCCGCCCAGCCCGCGCCGCTCACGCCCGCGTCGTACGGAAAACTTGCATACAGCGCGGTGCCCGCACTGTTGCGTGCGCCAGAGAATACGTTGCCGATCGCGTCCTTTTGTGCGCTAGTGAGGCACGTGCCATCGCGCACGTTGCCCGAGCAGGTGGGCACATCGGCGGCAAGATTAAAGTTCGCCTGGCATGCCTTAATGCCTTGCACCATGCCGTCGGCTACGCCATCCAGCGCATCGCACTTCGCGATGATCCGCGACGCCACTAGTTGCCGTTCAGCGGCAGTAAAACCGGTCTTGATGTCGGGCAGGCCATTCGCGGTTGTCGCTGTGGCAACCTTTGCCAATTGCTGCGCGCCCCACATTTCGCCGATTGCCGCTTTCGGCAAATGAAAGCCCGGATCGCCCGCGATGATCCCGTCGTACTCCGCCGACGACCTCGCAGCCGCCACCATCGCGTGACGTCCGCCGTTCGAGCAACCCTCGAAATAACTGCGATCCGGCGCCTTGCCGTAGGCGGTGCGGATCACCTGCTTGGCCATCGGCGTGAGTGTTGCCACGGCGTTGTAGCCGTAATCGATACGCGCCTGCGGATCGAGACCGAAGAGCGGAACCTGCGACGACGAGTGTCCCGCGTCGGAACTGATCACGGCGAATCCCATGTTCAGTGCGTCGTTAAGCGGCCCGCCCCCGCCGATTTCGCCGGTTGCGGTCACCACGTTGCCGTCGAGTCCGCCGTTGGCCTGATAAAAGAACCGCCCGTTCCATGCAACGGGCAGACGCATCTCGAAGCCGATCGCGTAGGTCTTTCCGTCGACGGCGCTTACGCGCTGATTCATCTGCCCCCGCACGAGACAATGTTCCGCGATAGGCTTGCCCGCCACTGTCAGCGTTCCGGCGGGTACGTCCTGCACGGAACTGAACGTGGTATTCGCGAAGGTTAACTTGCTCGCCAGCGTCGCGCAGCTTCCCGCAAGCGTCGCGGGTGCCGCCGCGCTCAGGTGGGGCAACGTCAATGTGTTATCGGAAGACCCGCCGCATGCTCCAAGCGTCGCCGACACGCATACCGCAATCACAGATTTTCTCATTCGATGTCTCCTAGAACGCGTGCTTGATACCGACCATCACACCTGTCTGTCCGATGCCGGCCGCAGGCGTGGTGCCGCCACCGCCGCCGCTCACCGAATAGCGCGCCTTCGCACTGTTGGCGAGATAGGCCGCCTGCGCATACACGGACGAGCGCTTGCTCAGCAGATACGTGGTGCGCAGCGTGCCCATCGTCGCGCGCGAATCGTGCGCGCTGTTGACGATGCGGAACACTTCTCCGTCGACGAGAAACGCGGGCGTCACGAAGTACGACGCGCCCACAAAGAAGAGGTCGGAGCGCACATTCGGCACAGCGGGCGAGTCGGTCACCACGCGCCGGCCGAGCCAGCCGGCACCGAGCTTCGCGCCCGCGTACTGCGCATAGGCGCTGACATGCGTTCGAGCGTCCTTGTCGGCGCCATTGCCGAGCGGCGTGGGCGCGACACCGTCGAAGAAGTTGCCCTGCGCATTCGTGCCGCCGCGCTGCTCCTCATATGAAGCGGCAACGCCGAAGTTCGGCGCGTCGTACTTGAGCATCACCGACCAGTCGCGGCATTCGGTCGGGTGGCCCGCCACCGAACCCGCGCATGTGCCCTGCCCCGGCGAATTGCCGGTGCCGGCGGAATCGCGTCCGAACGAATAGCCGGCGCCCAGCGTAAAACCTTTGTACGTGCCCATGTAGGTCACCGAATTGTCGGCGCGCGCATTCGGCACGTACGCGTCGAGCGAACCCATGCCGTAGATGTCCGGTCCGATGATGTCGGCGCCTTGCAGCGCGAGATACGTCATCGTGTATTGCCGGCCGAATGCCACGGTCCCATACGGCCCCTTCAGGCCGACGAATGCCTGCCGTCCGAACAGGCGGCCGCCCTGGCCGGAACTGCCGTCGCGAACGTTAAACCCGCTTTCGAGCGTGAAGACGGCGCTATAGCCGCCGCCGAGATCCTCGACGCCGCGCAGGCCCCAACGCGAAGGCAGCTCGCCCGTTACCGCCGGCATGCGAAACACATGGCCGCCCGCGGCGTTGGCATGCGATACGTATTCGACACCCGTATCGATGATCCCGTACAGCGTGACGCTCGATTGCGCGAGCGCAGTCGTGCTTATCGCGCACAGGGCGCTGGATAGCAAAAGGCGGGTCGTGACTGTTTGCATCGTTGTCGTCTCCAAACGTTGTGTTTGTTTTTCAGGGTTTCTGTTAAGGATGGCTAATCAGTCGTTTGCGCGCGGACGGCGGATCAGCAGCAGAGCCGCCGCCGCGGCAATCAGCGTGACGGGAATACTCGCACCGATCACCGTCGAGGAACTGCGGCCCATCGCCAGCAACTGGCCCGCCGCGAGCGGCCCAACCACCGATCCCACGCGGCCGACCGCGACCGCTGCGCCTACACCGGTGCCGCGCATCGCCGTCGGATAGAACGCAGCGGAGAGCGCATACAGCACCGATTGCCCGCCGATCACAAACATCCCCGCGAAGAACGCCGATACCGTCAGCGCTGCGAAGCCAGGCGCAATCGACAACGCCGCGAGCGACGCGATAATGCCGATGTACATGCCCGACACCACGACGCCTCCACGCAAGCGGTCCATCAACATGCCGATGAAAAGCGCGCCCAGGCCGCCGCCGATGTTGAAGAAAATCTGCACGTAACCCACTTCAGCCCGCGCGAGTCCGCGTGCCGCCATGAGAGACGGCAGCCAGTTCAGCAGGAAGTACAGAACGATCAGCGTGCAGAAGTAGCTGATCCAGATTTGCAGCGTCGAGAGCCCGCGGTTCGCGCCGAACAGCACCTCGCCGATTGGCGCAGGCTTCGCGTTCATATCGTGCGACGCCCGGCGAAACGCCGTGGATTCCGGCAGGAATACAAGCAGCAGCGGCACGAGAACCAGTGGCCCGGCGCCGCCAACATAGAAAATATGACGCCATTCGGTATCGCCCATACTGACGATGCCGACAATAGAGGCAATCACTCCGCCGAAGGGAATGCCGCAATACATCACGCTAACCGCGGTATTGCGCGACTTCGGCGATACCGCTTCGGACGACAGCGCGATCAGGTTCGGCAACGCGCCGCCAAGGCCAATGCCCGTCAACACACGCACGAAAACCAGCATGCCGAAGCTGCTGACGAGCGCGGTCGCAATCGACAGCAGACCGAATACGCATGCAGATAGAATCAGTATCCGCTTGCGGCCGATACGATCCGCGAGCCGTCCGCCCAACATCGCGCCCGGCAAGAGGCCGAAGGTTCCCGCGCTGAACGCGAGCCCCATTTGCGCGACGCTCAGGCCGAATTCACGCGCCATGCGCGGCGCCGCGACGCCTACCGACTGAAGGTCCAGGCCCTCGAGGAGGGCAACGGCAAAACAAAGACTCAACGTCATGACGGCGCCCGTTCGCGCAGTGGATTGCGCTATGCCGTCTGCGGGCAGTGCTGTTCTGGTGGATTTCATGTCTGTCTCCTGTCGGCCGGGGTCAACGCTTTAGCGCGTTGCTCCGGTTCCATGCAAGTTGATTGCTGCTTATTGTTTCGATGGCCGCCGATGCATCGATATCGCTCACTATATATCAGGCTTCCTGACATCATGGATGAACAAAAGCGCGTTCATGCGAACGCGCCAAAGGTCATCGCGATGGAGCATATTAAATATCAGGCGACCTGACAAAACAAGATACGCGTCTTGGGTGAATACCCCAGGTGCATGCGACGCAAGGGTTTTCCCCGATCACGCGGCGATTGTGTTGAAAGCCGCTTGATACTAGACTTGTATCAGGCTACCTGATACGAAACGCGCATCGAAGCGCTGACACAACCGCTATCGGGTGCTCGCACATCACCATAAACATTGATACGCGCACAGGCGCGCTGGAGCTACGAACATGGCAAGTTATGAGGGTCGCTGGACGACGGTCGACGTAAAGGTCCAGGAAGGCATCGCATGGGTGACGTTCAATCGTCCTGAGAAGCGCAACGCGATGAGCCCCACGCTCAACAGCGAAATGGTCCAGGTACTCGAGACGCTCGAACTGGACGCGGACGCGAAGGTACTGGTGCTGACGGGCGCAGGCGACGCATGGACCGCAGGCATGGACCTGAAGGAGTACTTCCGCGAAGTCGACGCCGGCCCGGAAATCCTGCAGGAAAAGATTCGCCGCGATGCGTGCCAATGGCAATGGAAACTGCTGCGCATGTACTCGAAGCCGACCATTGCAATGGTCAACGGCTGGTGTTTCGGCGGCGGCTTCTCGCCGCTCGTTGCATGCGATCTCGCAATCGCGGCCGACGAAGCAGTGTTCGGTCTGTCCGAAATCAACTGGGGCATTCCGCCCGGCAATCTGGTCAGCAAGGCAATGGCCGATACGGTCGGGCATCGTCAGGCGCTGTATTACATCATGACGGGCGACACGTTCGACGGCGCGCAAGCCGCCGCAATGGGCCTCGTCAACAGCAGCGTGCCGCGCGAACGGCTGCGCGCGGAAACAGTCGCGTTGGCCGCGAAGCTGCTCGAAAAGAACCCTGTCGTTCTGCGCGCCGCCAAGCATGGCTTCAAGCGTTCTCGCGAACTGACGTGGGAGCAGAACGAAGATTATCTGTATGCGAAGCTCGACCAGGCGCAATTGCGCGATCCCGAGAAAGGACGAGAAGAAGGATTGCGCCAGTTCCTCGACCAGAAGTCGATCAAACCTGGTCTTCAGGCGTACAAGCGCACCGAATGATCATTGGATGAACATGAGTCCCGTGCTCCGCCTGCATTTGCGCGGAGCACGGAAAAAAGCATGCAAAGGAGACAGCCATCGTGAACGAAGTAAGTATGTTGATCGGGGGCGAGGACCGTCCGGCGTCGAGCGGCGCGACTTTCGAGCGGATGAATCCGGTCACCGGCAGCGCGGCTTCGCGCGCGCCTGCCGCCACGCTCGCCGACGCGGATGCCGCTGTCGAAGCCGCCGCCGCTGCGTTTCCCGCGTGGTCCGCGTTACGGCCGACCGAGCGCCGTGCGCGCCTGCTGAAAGCCGCCGACATCATGGACGCGCGAGCCGGCGCATTCATCGAGTGCGGCATGGCCGAAACCGGCGCGATGGCCAACTGGTACGGCTTCAATGTGCATCTCGCGGCCAACATGTTGCGCGAAGCCGCGGCCATGACCACACAGATCGACGGCAGCGTGATTCCGACCGATACGCCTGAGAACATTGCCCTTGCGGTTCGCCAGCCGTGCGGCGTGGTGCTCGGCATTGCGCCGTGGAATGCGCCGGTGATTCTCGGCACACGCGCGGTCGCGATGCCGCTCGCGTGCGGCAACACAGTCGTGCTGAAGGCATCGGAAGCGTGTCCGGCCGTGCACAGAATGATTGGCAGCGTGCTGCATGAAGCGGGACTCGGAGACGGCGTTATCAACGTCGTGACGAACGCGCCCGACGATGCGCCTGCAATCGTCGAACGGCTGATTGCGCATCCCGCCGTGCGGCGCGTGAACTTCACAGGTTCGACGCACGTGGGCCGTATCATCGCGATGCACGCGGCAAAGCATCTGAAGCCCGCGTTGCTCGAACTAGGCGGCAAGGCGCCGGTTCTCGTGCTGGACGACGCGGATCTCGATGCGGCCGTGGACGCGATAGCGTTCGGCGCATTCTTCAATCAAGGGCAAATCTGCATGTCGACGGAACGCGTGATCGCGCATCGGAGCGTGGCGGATGCGCTCGTCGACAGGCTCGCTGAAAAAGCGCGCAAACTGGTTGCCGATGCACCCGCTAACGGCGCCGTGCTCGGTGCGATGGTCAGCGCACAAGCTGCGCAGCGCGCAACGGCGCTTGTGCAGGACGCCAGGGACCACGGCGCAAGGATATTCGGCGGCGGTGCACTGGCTGGCGCGATCATGCAGCCGACCATCGTCGACGATGTGAGCCCGGCGATGAAGCTTTACGCCGAAGAATCGTTCGCGCCGGTCGTGACCGTGCTGCGCGTGGACAGCGACGACGAAGCCGTGAAAATAGCGAACGACAGCGAGTTCGGCTTGTCCGCCGCGGTTTTCAGCCGCGATATTGCACGCGCAATGAGCGTCGCGAAGCGCGTCGAGTCAGGCATTTGCCACATCAATGGACCGACTGTCCACGATGAAGCCCAGATGCCGTTCGGAGGCGTGAAGGGTAGCGGCTACGGCCGTTTCGGCAGCAAGGCATCGATTGCGGAGTTTACCGATCTGCGCTGGATTACGATCCAGACAGGTCCGCGCCACTATCCGATCTGACACGCGTCGATCAACAATGTCCCGATCTGAAAACGCACGCCGTTCAGCGGCATTATTCGCGTCCGGCATGCTTTGCATCGGACGGAGACGGCAGGAAGGAGACAATCAGTGAATTCGCAGCCGACGCAATCCAGTGTCGACAGACAGACGTCCGTGCGCTATCGCGATGTGCGGATCGGCTCGGCTCCCGCACGCGTTCGCCGTGACGGCGACGTGTGGTACATGGAGTCCGCCGCGTCGCCCGGCGCCTATCCGAAGCGCCTGACCGACCGGCTCGCGGGCGGCGCGCGTGCGCATCCGGACCGCTGGCTCGTCGCGCGCCGCGGCCCCGACGGTGAATGGCAAGGCATCAGCTACGCGCAAATGCTGCAACGCGCGCGCTCGATCGGCCAGGCGCTGCTCGATCGCAAGCTGTCGGCCGAGCGGCCCGTCGCGATCCTCTCAGGCAACGACCTGGAACATATGATGGTCGCGCTTGGTGCAATGTGGGCCGGCGTGCCGTACGCGCCTATTTCTCCAGCCTATTCGCTCGTTTCGAGCGATTTTGGCAAACTGCGGCATACGCTCGATCTGCTCACACCCGGTCTTGTCTTCGCGACCGATGCCAGCGCATTCGCCGCTGCAATCGACGCAACGGTTGCCGCCGATGTCGAAGTCGTGGCGGCCACGGGTTCATGCGCACGCGCCGTGACGAACCTGTCGGCGCTGCTCGACACTACCCCCACTACTGTCGATATCGCGCATGAAGCGATCGACGCGGACAGCATAGCCAAATTCCTCTTCACGTCGGGCTCGACGATGCTGCCCAAGGCCGTGCCGACGACGCATCGCATGCTGTGCAGCAACCAGCAGATGCTGCTCGAAACGTTTCCCGAGTTCGCCGACGAGCCGCCCGTCCTCGTCGACTGGCTGCCGTGGAATCACACGTTCGGCGGCAGTCACAACGCGGGCATCGCACTCTACAACGGCGGCACCCTTTATATCGACGACGGCAAGCCCGTCGGCAAGAAGTTCGACGAAACGCTGCGCAATCTTCGCGAGATCGCACCGACCATCTACTTCAACGTGCCGAAGGGCTGGGAAGAACTGACGAGCGCGCTAGAAACCGACGCCAAACTGCGGGAGACGTTTTTCTCGCGCGTGAAGGTGTATTTCTTCGCGGGAGCCGGGCTCTCGCAAGCTGCGTGGGACCGTCTGCAGCAACTTACCGAGCGCTTTTGCGGCGAGCGCATCCGCATCATGGCGGGCCTCGGCATGACCGAGACTTCACCGTCGTGCCTCTTCACGACCCTCCCCGCGATGGCCGCGGGTTATGTGGGCGTACCGGCGCCGGGCTGTGAAGTAAAGCTCGTGCCCGTTGCCGACAAGCTCGAGGCGCGCTTTCGCGGCCCGCATGTCATGCGCGGCTATTGGCGAATGGACAATGCCTCCAACGCGAAATCGTTCGACGATGAAGGCTATTACTGCAGCGGCGACGCGCTTAAATTCGTCGACCCACAGCAGCCCGAACTGGGCCTGATGTTTGACGGCCGCATTGCCGAAGACTTCAAGCTGAGCTCTGGCACGTTTGTCAGCGTGGGGCCGATGCGGGCCCGGATCATTTCGGCCGGCGCGCCGTATGTGCAGGACGCGGTAGTCACAGGACTGAATCGCGACGACGTGGGCCTGCTGGTGTTCCCCAGACTCGACGACTGCCGGCGGCTCGCGCAACTGCCTTCGTCGGCGAGTGCATCGGAGATCGTCAACGCACCTGCCGTGCGGCAGTTCTTCGTCGAATTGCTCGGTCGGATCAATCGCGAATCGACGGGCAGCGCGACCACGATCGCGCGAATGCGGCTGCTCGACGTCGCGCCTTCGCTGGATCTCGGCGAAATCACCGATAAAGGCTCGATCAACCAGCGTGCCGTGCTTACGCATCGCGCCGATCTCGTAGAGGCGCTGCACGACCCGATCCAGCGGGATCCTGCCATGATCTACGCGCCGCATGTCTGGGCCTGAAGCCGGGCAACCCGGTGCGCGGGCCGCGACAAGCGGCCTGAGCGCTTGTTTCTGGGCGGCCACGGGCGCGAGAAGCTCGTAGTAGCAGATCCGCAAAGGCTCGGGACGGCCTGCGTCCTCGCCTGATGCCGCTGCTGACGATTGCCGCGCGAGGCAAGAGCCGCACGCTTTCAGAAAAAAAGCAGGAACTTCGGCAAAACGCATCCTGTCCACGGTGGTCGCGGTCGCCAACCGGGCGGCCTCGAACGTCGAGGAGGATGTATCCAATGAAAGAAGGACGCGTTGCCGCACTCGATCTCGGTCGAGCGCTCGCGATCGTCGGGGTCGTTGCCGTACACCTGTCGTTTCAATTCCCGCATCTGCCGCACGGCGTCGCGATGCTCGCGCGCATGGGTCAATACGGCGTGCAGCTATTCTTCGTGATCAGCGCGATCACCATCTTCATGACACTCGAAGCAGAGTCCGCTCGTTGCACCGGAGCTCCGCACGTTACGTTACGCTTCTATACCAAGCGCTTCTTTCGCATTGCCCCGATGTACTACGCGGCGATTGCAGTGTACGGATTCATCAGTTATGGCGCGGCGCAGTCGGGCTACGAGCGTGCGTGGGTACTCGGCACACACGGCGCAACGGATATTCTGCTCAACGTACTTTTCCTGCATGCACTGTCGCCCACCGCGATCAATAACGTCGTGCCGGGAGGATGGTCGATCGGCGTAGAGATGCTGTTCTATCTGATCGCGCCGCTGCTCTTCTTCGTCGCGATGAACCGCATGCGCCTGCTGATCGCAACGGTGTTGTTACTCGCGTTGTCGGTCGTCGCGTTGTCGAATAGCGGGTGTCACGACGGTTTCGTTTGTCATGTGAACAACAACTCGTTCGGCTATTTCTGGCCGCCGGTGCAAGCGCCCTGCTTCATCGTCGGAATGTGGGCCTGGTATGCGTTCCGCTCGCACCTGACCGGCACAGCGGCCATTAGCAGGCGCACGGCGTGCCTGCTGCTTGTGCTGGCTTCGGGTTTGTCGCTTGTCACGGCGGCGCTCGGCGTGTGGCTTGCGAAGGCGCACGAACTTGCGCCGGTCTTCGCCGCTTGCAGCGCGGTGGCGTTTCTTCTGCTGGTCTGCTCGCGCAGCGGCGCGTGCGGTGGCAAGCGCACCGCCAGCGAATCCGGCGGCATGCTCATCCGCCGCTGCACCGACGCGCTCGGCCGCGAAAGCTATGGCATCTATCTGTGGCACTTCGTCTGCGTCTACGGGACGTTGCATTTTTTCGAGGGCGTGTTCGGGCGAAGCGGCCGCGACACGTCCGTCGTATTGTTCGTTGCGACGGTGCTAGGGGTACTGGTTGCGTCGTATGGCTTCTCGCGCATCTCTGAGCGAGTGATCCAGAACCGGGCGACGCGTCTGTCGCGCAGCCTTCTCGCCCACCTCGACGCGCGCTTTCATCGGAAGGCACACGGCGAGTGAGCGGGGCCGGGCACGCGCATTGCTCCACATGCACTTTGAGTCGGCACCGCGTTCACAGGGAGTGCCGACTGTTTGCGGTCAAGCTGTGAGCGCGCCGATCCCCAGCGCACCGTGGCATTTGGCAACCCGCGTTCAGCGTTACAACGGCGAGTAAGTTTCGCAAGGGAATGATCTCGTCATGGCAGTCAAAGATGCTCACTAGCACAGACCCCCCGTTCGATATTGCGCACGACGGCGATCATTTCGTCCAGTTCTACGAATCCGACGCGGGTTTGACGGAAGACGTGGGCGTCTTTCTGTTGCGAGCACTCAACGCGGGCGGCAGTGCGATTGTGATCGCCACGTCGGATCACCTCGCGTCGCTGACCTCATGGCTCGATGCACGGCATGGAGCAGCCACGCAACGCGACAAGCGCGACGCGCTCATTCTGCTCGACGCCCACGCCACGCTAGAACGTTTCATGGTCGACGGTTGGCCGGACGAGGCACTGTTCGCATCGACGGTTGGGGCGGTCGTCGCCAGCGCGTCGTGCTCCGGCCAGCCATTGCACGCGTTCGGAGAAATGGTTGCGGTTCTCTGCGAGCAGGGGCTCGGCGAAGCGGCGCTACAGCTCGAGGAACTATGGAACCGCCTCGCCGAAAGCTACAGATTCTCGCTCTTCTGCGCTTATCCTGGCAGCGCGTTCCCAGGCGCGGAGCACACGCAGCTCTTTCGCCACATTTGCCACGCGCATAAGCATGTGCTGCCGGGAAGCCCGTTGCGCGAGGCCGGCAATAAAGAACTACATCTGCGGCTGGCACTGGCCGAGCAGCGCGCGAGGTCGCTCGAAGATGAAATGAACCGTCGAAGAACCGCCGAGCATCAGCGCGACGCGGTACTGATGAATTCCCCGGTTGCGTCGGCGCTTCTTCTCGGGGACAAGCATACGTTCCAACTCGCGAACCCACGTTATCTCGATCTGGTGAGCCGCGATGATCTGATCGGCCGCGCATATCTCGACGCCTTCCCCCACGAGCGTGGCGGGCCCATCGCCGCCGCACTCGAGCAGGTATCCATGCATGGCCTGCCTATCGTCCACGAAGAGTACCGGCTTAAAGACATCGGCGATGGACTGTCAAGCCGCGTGTACACGCTGCACTTCGAACCGCTGCGTGCAGCGTCGGGGAAAATCGACGGAGTCATTCTCAGCGCAGTCGAGGTCACCGGATACGTGCGCGCCCGCGAGACGCTCGAAAAGTCGCGCGCCGACCGCGAAGTTCTGCTTGCGGAACTGCACAAGGCTAACGGCGCAAAAGACGAATTTCTCGCGATGCTCGGACATGAGCTGCGCAATCCGCTTGCGCCCATCGTCAGCGCTCTTGAGCTAATGGCGCTGCGCGGCAATGATTCGGCCACGCGCGAGCGGGCGATCATCCAGCGTCACGTCGATCACCTCGTGCATCTCGTCGACGATCTGCTCGATGTTTCGCGCATCATCCGCGGCAATATCGAACTGGAAAAGCAGCGGGTCGAGGTGCATGAAGTCGTCATGAAGGCCGTAGAGATGACGACCGTACTCATGGAACAACGCTCTCACCAGTTGCACGTCGAAGTAGATCACACACTAAAGTGTCTGGCCGACCCGATGCGGATCGCGCAAGTGATCGCCAATCTGCTGATCAACGCCGCGAAATATACGGAAGCGGGTGGCGAAATCACAGTCAGCGCAGCGGGTATCGACGCCGGCACGATGTGCATACGCGTGTGCGATAACGGTATTGGCATTGCACCCGACGTACTGCCTCGCATTTTCGATACCTTCTACCAGGGCAGGCAAACAATCGATCGCGCCGAAGGCGGGCTCGGCATTGGGCTCGCCCTAGTCAAGAACTTCGTGAAACTGCATGGCGGGCGCGTCGACGCAACGAGCGGCGGTCCCGGCCGTGGCAGCCAGTTCACGATCGTGCTGCCGCGTGCGCCATCGGATGCAATGGCCGGCGATGCGAAGACACAAATCTGCATCTCGCCAGCAGCGCCTGTAGTGACATCTCCCGAAAAGCCCGGCACTCGCGCGCGGCAACGGCGCATTCTGCTTGTCGACGATAACGTCGATGCCGCGGACGCACTGGCGGAATTACTGCAAAGCTATGGACACTCGGTGAGGACCGTGTACGACGCGGCCGCGGCGCTCGTAGAGGCGGACACTTTCCGGCCTGCTGTGTCGGTACTCGATATCGGACTGCCTGTCATGGACGGCTATGAACTCGCCCGCCAGTTGCGCGCGAGATCGGGCAATTGGCAATGCGTGCTCGTCGCACTCACCGGCTACGGTCAGAAGGCCGACCGCGAACGCAGCCATGCCGCCGGTTTCGATCATCATTTCGTCAAACCGCTGAGGCCAGCTGACCTGCTCGCAGTAATAGACCGATTATCAGCCGACGCTTCATGCGAAAAATGATCGGCACGCTGCCGATGCACTCCGAGCCGCACAAATCCGCCGTTCGAAACCGTTCGCTTCGGCCACTTCCTTTCGATTCACAAACATCGCGAAAGCGCACTAGCTTTTCCGAGCGTTATGATGCGCGTTAAATAAGACTGTCGGTAAAGGTGGCCGGTACAAACGGTCGCTCTCATGGGATTGGGCCAAAACACCTTCGTTTAGCGACGCCGTCAATCGCGACGACTTTCGTACGTTAACCTCGCTCCTGACACATCGACAAGCTTGGCCGGGTACTCAATGTGGCGAGAATAACTTACGGGAATTCGAAAAATGACGACGACCAACTCTGTTCAGTTTCCGGGTGAAGCGGGCAGTTCAGTGCCGCTACAACAAGCAAAAGTGTCCCAAAGTACTGTTCCACTGCGCCGGCAATCGGCTATGCGAAAAGTGAAAGAAGCGGCCAAGTCGCTATTGCCCGCGCCGGTGTTCCTGAGCCTGCTGCATCATAAGGAAATAGGCCGCTACCCGAACCTGCTTCGCCCCACTACCTTCAATGAGAAGATCCTGCAAAAAAGCTTGCGGCCAGACCCCTGGTTTGCGGAGTTGACCGACAAGCTTACCGTTAGAAACTATGTCGCGCAAAAGCTCGGCGAAGAGCACGTCATACCGCTCATCGCCGCTCCAGACGTCTTTACGAAAGAAGTGTTCGATGCTCTGCCGAGCTCGTTCGTGATGAAGGCCAATCACGGCAGCACCTACGTTGAGGTGGTCAGAGACAAGTCCGCACGATCTTTTGAAGAACTGCGGGATCTGGCGAATTACTGGTTGTCGCTCGACTTCTACAAGATCGCGCGTGAAAGACATTACCGCGAGATCGAGCCGCGCATTTTCTTCGAGCATCTGCTGCTCGACGATAGCGGCCAGATTCCCGCCGACTACAAACTGCACTGCTTCGGCGGACGAAGCGGACAGCCGATCATCTATATCCTGGTGATCTCGGACAGATTCGGCCAGAACACGCGCGGCGACATATACGACGCGAACTGGAACCACCTTGACATGGCGATTGGCGCCTACAAACCCAGCCCGAAGCCAGCGCCTCGTCCCGCAAACCTGGACGCCATTCTGAACGCTGCCATGAAGCTATGCGGCGACTTCGACTATGTTCGCGTGGATCTGTATGCGCCCGAGAACCGGGTCTACTTCGGCGAACTGACGTTCACACCCGGAGCTGGCGTACTACCCTTCACACCGGACAGGATCGACTACGAGTGGGGACAACTCGTGCCCGACGCGTTCCTGTCGACGAGGCCGCCTTTACCGATACCGTCAGCCCGACAAGCGTAACGTTTGCCGATTTCCTGTCGGCAAGTTTGTCGGGTGAGGCCGCACGCATCGGCGCTCAATTCCTCTTTTACCGAAGTACGCTCGAGTCGCGGCCAACTGTGTTATCGACCGCACATATCGCATTACCGTTTGTTGGCGGTGCAACGAACGGAAAGGTAAATTGATTTGTGCTGGTTCCAAAAAGGCCTATGAAACCCGAACGCCGCAGCGGGCGGTTGTCCGCCATACGCGGCGATTCGGGTTCATGACAGTGGTGAACAAATATGCAAAACGTGACGATCGTCATCTGCAACTACAACTATGGCCGCTTCCTCTCCACGGCAATCGACTCAGCGCTTGCGCAGGACTACCCCGCCACGCAGATTCTCGTTATCGACGACGGATCGACCGATGGCTCCCGCGAAATCATAGAAAGTTATGGTCACCGCATTAAAGCACTCTATAAGCAGAATGGCGGCCAGGTCTCCGCCTATAACGACGCCGTGAATATGATCGACACGGAATTCGTCATCCTGCTCGATTCCGACGATCTGCTGTATGCGCATGCGGTGTCGAAAGTCATGCACGCGTTCGAAGGCGGCGACTTCGTCAAGGTTCAATTCCGGCTCGATGTAGTCGATCCGGCAGGTAAGCCCTCCGGTACTTACGTGCCGCATTCCGCAGCCCCATGCGACTGCGGCGGCCCGCTGCGCCAAGGCTGGCTGTATCCATCGCCGCCGGCGTCGGGCAACGCTTACCGGACAAGCGCATTGAAGAGGATCTTCCCTGTGCCGGAGGCGGACATCAATCGTTACGGCGCAGACTTCTATGCCATTTATGGCGTCGCATTGCTTGGAGCGGTCGCAACGATTCCCGAATCGCTCGGCGCATATCGCGTGCACCGCACTGAAAACTCGGGGATCGATTTTGCGAACTCCGAAAGTAGCGACAAGGCGCCCAAGGCACTAACGAAACGCTGGGCCATTCTGCGGCAAATGGCACGCGCGCGTTTGGGCATCGAGCTTCCGCTGTCGTTTTATGATTTCTCGTTAGAGAAGGCGTATTTCTGCTCTGCGGTTTATCAGGCGCCGTTCACGAAGCGCTGGCGATGGGTTAGCCGCCAGTCGCACAGTTACTTTCGTTCAATCGTCGGAAATCCATTCTGGAGCTACAAGAAAAAGATAGGCACACTCGCTTTGTCGAGTCTTTGCCTGTTACCTTTTTCGACGCTTTCCGATTTCGCCGTTCGTTATATTGCCAATCCTCTTGCCCGGCGCCGCCTTTAGTGATCCGAAACACGTTGCCAATCGTCGTTCATGGTTTGTTCGACTCTCCGAAGCATGCCTGGTGCGTTGCGCCTGGTGTCCGCGCAACCACTCCGCATGAACCTCAATGATGAACAAGTTCGTTGGCCTCGACGTGCTCCGCTTTGCGCTGGCCATATATTTGATGGTTTTTCACTCGATACACCAGTATCCGCAGTACGCGACGCTGCCGTTCGTCGAATTGGCCAACCTGGGCGGATTTGCCACCAGTTCCTTCTTCATTCTGTCGGGCTTCATTCTGGCCCACGTGTACTTTGGGCGCACAACGGATTTGCGAGGCGGCACACGTGAGTTCTTCGTAAAGCGCCTTTCCAATCTTTACCCGATGCATCTTATCGCGCTTGCCCTGGCGCTTCTCGTCTCGGTGGCAGGCACGCGCGGATATCACCAGTTCGCGCTCATGACGCTCGACGACGCAGAACATTTCGTTACGCTCGGCCCCACCGAAACCGCCATCAATTTCGTGCTGAACCTGTTCCTGCTGCAGGTATGGTATCCGCTATACGGATCAATCAATCCGTCGTCCTGGTCGCTTGCAACGTTACTTTTCTTCTATCTCGCGTTTCCGTTCTTCGCACCGCGGCTTCTGAAGGCCCGCAACAAATACCGGCTTCTGGCGGCCCTGTGGGTACTTTATCTAATTCCGCCTGTGCTTGCCACCGCGATGCACTGGTACGGTCCCGCCGCAGTCGGTATCGTCAGCCGCAATCCGGTGCTGCGACTGCCGGAATTCCTGGTCGGAATCGTGCTGTATGGTCTGTTTCGCGAGGGGCATCTGAACGACCTTCACCGCAGCGGCATCAAGCTCGCTGCGGCCCTGTTCGTCTTTGCAGGATCGTTCGTTGCCGCTGCGTGGCTCGAGTCGCACGGCCCCATCGATACGCGTTACCTCATTCATAACGGTGCATTGATGCCCGCAGAGGTACTGCTCGTTCTCGTCTTCGCCGGTCTTGCGATTCCTTCCCGATTCGCGGCGCTATCGACTCGCCTCGGCAACGCGGCTCTCTCGATCTTTGTCATTCATGGGCCGATCTTCCTCGTGCTGATCAAAGTGTTGAAGCTGCTTTCTATCGGGAAATCGCCGATGTGGTGCGCTTCGCACTTTTCCGAGTGCGCCGCCGCTTCGAAAGAAGTCATACCGAGTATGGCAACTTATCCGCTGTATCTGATCGGAACCATGATTGCGGCCGTGTATTTCCAGGAGCGGCTGGTCGCTCCGTTAAGGGATTGGATTCGCGACAGGTTCCTCGGAGCAAAGCGGAGGGCGCCGGCAGCAGAGCGCGGAAGCGTTTGAGGACTTGCACAGTAAAAAGGCGGCTTACTGCCAGGCAGGCGCCGTCAGAAGCTCGCGAACGAATGCACGAGCCGATTAAAAGCTCCGGCGTTCGACACATTCATGCCGTGTGACGCGCCCGCAATTGTCTGCTTGTCCGCGTAGTCGATCCAGTCCGCGAGTTTTTCGACGTTGTTGCGGAACATACGAGGGCTGCGTTGTCCTTCGATCAGCAGCGTTCTGCATTTCACACCGCGTGCCGCGTCGCGTGAATATGCGGGCAACGGGTCGCGCAGCTGCTTCGGTAAGGTGGCTGCGTTGTCCGCGGCCATTGTGCGAAAGGCGGCTGAGCTTTTGCGCCATGAGCCGGGGGCGCTTACCGAGTCGACGAAGAGTTCAAGACCCGCATCGATTTCGCCGGCTTCTATCAACTCAACGACGCGCGCGCGCAGTGCATTCGTCGCAGTCGGCAGCGACGCGTCCGGCATGCCGTCTATCTGCAACGGACCGCCCGGGTCCGCAAGCGTAAGCGTCTTGACGAGTCGCGGGTACTCGCGCGCCACGTTAAATGCCACGCAGCCGCCGCGCGAATGCCCAACCAGATGCACAGGTGCGATGTCGAGCGCCTCGATGAATTCGGCCAGTTCGGCAACATGCGTCTGCCAGCCGAATTCGCCCTGAATGCACGCCTCGGCTGCGGGCCAGTAGTGACTCAGGCTCACCGAGATGCAGCGGAAATGCTCGGACAGCGCCGCCGTCTGCGCGCTCCAGTAACGGTAGTCGCACAGCGAACCATGCACGAAAACGAGCGGCTCGCCCTGTCCGCATTCGACGTACGGCACGCAAATGCCCGATGCGATAGTCGCAAACGAGAGTTCCGGCACGGCAAGCAGGGAGAAATCGGTTCGGGCGTTCATACACTAGCTCCTTTGCCAGCACTATGCCGCACGTCAATATTTAAGAAAATCGCGTAATATTGATGGAATCCATTCGATTTTCTGATACCAACCCTTGAAAGCACTCGACCTTGATGTAATGACGATGATCGTCGCCGTTGCGGACGCCGGCAATATCAGCCGCGCGGCGGAAGTCGTGCACCGGTCGCAATCGGCGGTGAGCATGCAGATCAAGACGCTCGAAACCGCGCTGGGCAAGCCGCTTTTCGTACGTAAACCGAGAAGCGTGGTGCCGACTCAGGACGGCGAAGTGCTGCTCGCTTACGCCCGCCGCATGTTGGCGCTGCGCGACGAAGCCTGGGCCGCCGTGGTTCGGCCCGACGTCACCGGCCGCGTCAGCATCGGCGTGCCGGACGACTACGCATCGTCGCTGCTGCCGCCGATCCTCAAGAAATTTTCCGCAACTTATCCGAAGGTCGAGATCCGGGTTGTCGGCCTGCCGAGCGTCGCGCTCGCGCCAATGGTGAAGGAGGGTTCCGTCGATCTCGTCTGCGCGACACGCGTCAAGGGATTGTCGGGAGAATTTTTGCGGCTCGAGCCGATGGTCTGGGCTGCGTCGCCGAGCGCACATGACATCTGGCGAGAAAGACCGTTGCCTATCGCCGTGTTTCTGCCCGGCAGCGTCGCGCGTGAGAACGCGATCCGCAGTCTCGAACACGCAAAGATCAGCTACCGGACCTCGTATGAAAGTCCGAGCCTGATGGGCCTCGTGTCGATGGCCGAGGCCGGCCTTGCCATCGTTCCACTCGCACAATGCGCCGTACCCGCGCACTTCGCACTGCTCGGCCAGGCGCAGGGCTTGCCCGAAATCGCGGCGCTGGAAGTGGTGCTCGCGCGAAGCACGGCATCAAAACGCCCGCCATGCGATTTTCTCGCGGAGAAGATCATTGCCGAACTGAGGCGCTAGGTCGTAGCAAAAGCGGCGAACGCGGCAAGCTGCGTCGCGGATCGGCTGAGTGTATAAAGAAAGTTACGGGTAGTGCAAAACCTCGTTCGCCTGTTTCGATGAACACGTCCCCTTCCGAATCGTCCAGCCGCTTGTGGCCCGCTATCGTGCGCCAAACCGCGCATGCGCTGGACCGCGGTGCGCTAGTCCCGATAGAAACGAGCCGCGCGATAATCGAGGACGGCGGCGTGCGTTTCGTGGTGCGGCAAATCTCCAGCCTTGCCCGCAAAGAGAAGCACGAGCAGCAGCGTAAAGCGGGGGCGTTCAACCCCTTCCTGCCCTACGACCCGGATCTGTTCGTCGCCGACGTCTCCGACACGCATCTCGTGCTGCTCAACAAGTTCAACGTGATCGATCATCACATTCTCATCGTCACGCGTCGCTTCGAACGACAGGAAGCATTGCTGAATCTCGCGGATTTCAGTGCGCTGTTCAGTTGCATGACTCAGTTCGATAGTCTCGGTTTCTACAACGGCGGTGCGGCCGCCGGCGCGAGTCAGCCTCATAAGCATTTGCAGATCGTGCCGCTGCCGCTCGATGAAACTGCGCCACATCTGCCGATAGAACCGCTGCTTGCGGCGGCACGCATGGACGGCTCCGTCTGCACCGTGCCCGGGCTTGGCTTTCCGCATGCGTTTGTCGGCTTCGATCCCGCACTTGCAACCCGTCCATTGGAACTGGCGCGCAGTGCATTCGAGCGGTACGTGTCACTGCTTGGTGCGGCCGGCTTGCACGCCGTCGACGTTAACGGCGAACCGCTGCAATCGGCACCTTATAACCTGCTGATCACCACGCGATGGATGATGCTCGTGCCTCGTTGCGCCGAACGCAGCGAGGGTATCTCGATCAACGCGCTGGGTTTTGCCGGATCGCTTTTCGTTCGGAACGAAACACAAATGGACACGATCAGGAAGCTCGGTCCGATGAGCGTGCTGCAACGAGTCGCGGGGACTTTCGCAGCTTAGGTCTATAAGAACGCACTCAGTGACCGAGCACGCTGCGCCATCGTTTGCACACGTATCGTGGATCTGTGCGGCACGTGCAGAGCCTTTCACGGCTTCAGCAATCAGGTTCGGTTGATTCTCGAGTTCGTCGCGCGGACGGCGTATGCATATCCCGAAGCGACAACCGTGGTTACATGCCGGCGCACCTGTCATGGATACGTTGTGGTTGATCCATCGCTGCGAGTGGCCGCTATCGGCGCGTTGCCAGCAAGCGGTGGCCTGTTTGCGGGAGCGCGTTGTGCCGAACGATAAACGCGAACGCCAAGGCGCGCGCGAAAGCGCATCCACACGGAAGAAACAGCAGCATCCGGCATGAAGCGCCAGACGAGCAGCAGCAACGCCAGCACAGCGGGACACCAGCGCAAATCGGTCGGCACGCTTTCGTGGTGGGCGAGCCGCGCATCGAGCATCGCATCGCGCAACGAGGCGGCGTCGGCGAGGCGCCCATAACCGAAACCGACCTGCTCGGCTACCGACGCGAGATAGTGCCCCTGCAACGCCGACAACTCCTCGTGACTCGCCGCATGACTCGCGGACGCATGCATCTGCGGGACCTGTACCACCTGGTCCGCCTGCCAGTAGCCGATGCGGTTGCCGCGAGCATCGCTGCGCGGAATGGGCGCAGGCTGATCGCCGCCGACGCCGATCAGCCAGCCCTTCACGTGAGCGGGATTGATATCCTGCTTGAGCGCATCGGAGGGCAGCAGCGGCGGCGCCTCCTGTCCATCCGTGAGAAACACGACGGCCGTGCTGTCGCCAATCTGCTGCGCCACACGAACCGCGGAATACACGCCGCCCTCGGCAATACGGCTGTAGTTCGTCCAGCGCATATGCCAGTCGATCCGGTCGAGCGACGACAGCAGCGCGTCATAGTTGCCGCAAACTTCGACGGGCGGTAGCAGCAGAAAACTCCGTTGCCCGGTGAATGCGCTCCAGCCGACTTTCGATCCGCACGGCAATTGCCCGAGCGCATCGCGCATCGCCGCGCGCGCAAACGTGAGCCGGCTCACTGGCGCGCCGTTCAGCACGACGTCCTCGACATACATGCTCTGCGTAATGTCGAACGTGACTATATAGCTCGACGTATTGCGCGGCAACGCCACAGGCGGCAACGCGAGCGCGAGGATCAGCAGCACGAGTGCGGCCGGCGTCAGCCAGTGACGCCCTGCGAAAAAGCCGCGCGTTTGTGCGCCGAGGCTCACGGCAAATCCTTGCTTTCGGGATCGCGCACCTTGACGTCGTGCTGCTCCTTGACGTCGGGCGCATCGGACCCGGAACGCGTTTCGGGCGCGAGCCACAACGCCCGTTCGAGGTTGTAGCGCGCATCCCAATCGTCCGGTGCAATGCGCAGCAAGCTTCGGTAGCGCGCCTTGGCTTCCTCGACCATCGCGAGCGATTCGATCGCGCCCGAAGGGCTATGGCCGATTCCCTGGCGCAAGTACAGGTTGCCGAGATCGAACAGCGCCGCACGTCCGACTTCGCCTTGCGGCTGCTCGCGAATCAGCGATTCGAAGAGCGGCCCCGCCGCATCGTACGCGCCCTTTTTCGACAGCGCGATTGCACGCGCGAGCCTGATTTGCGGGGCGTCGTCGGTGCTGCGAACGCTGCGCTGTGCGTCTGACGCGGCGGCTTTGTTCGCGGCAACGGTCGTCGCAACGGTTCGATTGATCTGCTCCGCGCGCTGCAATGCGAGCCAGTCATAAGCTGCCACTGCCGCGCAGAACAGCGCAACAGCCCCGAAGACGATATGTACCGATGAGCGCTTCACGACCACACCCGCACCTGAAAGAGCCGCAACGCCATCAGCAGCGCGCAGCTTGCAAGCGCGACCGCGAAGCAGTACGGGCTGAAGTCCTCGCGCGGCAAACGCTCGATAAACGTAGTCAGTGCATTTTGCTGGCGGTTGATTTCGGCCATCGCGTCCCTCATTGCTTTTGCATTGCCGGTCTGGAACAAACGATAAGGCGTCTTAAGCGACAGGAAATAACGGTGCAACTCAGCTTCCGCCGACGATTCACTCGCAGGTACAGCCGCATTCAGGTCGGGGCTGTAAATGCTGCTGCGCAGGTAGATGAAGTAAAGCGCGATCTGGTTGTGCAACAGGCCCTCCTCGATTAGCTGCCGCACGCGCGCGTCGAGTTTCGCACCGCCGTCGGAGACGAGCACAATTGCGCGGCGGCTCGACGAGTGCTGCTGATTGAACTCGCCAATTGCCGTGAGCAGCCCCAGATCGAGTTGCGTGTCGGGCATGCCGCGGCCTACCGCAGTGCCCGCGACGGCCGCGTCGATTGCGCGGTGGTCGTAGGTAAACGGCATGGCGAGCAACGGGCTCGTGCCGAACATCATGAATGCGAGCCGGTCGTTCGGCCTTTGCGCGACGAACTCCGTCAACGAAGCGCGTGCCACCTTGTTCTTCGATTCACCCGCGCTTACCTCAACGCCTTTGCTGTTCATCGGCTCGTCCATGCTCGCACTGCGATCCATCAAGATCAGAATCTGCGCGCCGCTGCCTGTGCGCAGCACCTCCCGATGCGAGCGTCCAGGACCAGCCAGACCGATGATGATTGCGAGCATCGCCAGCACCGCACCGCCCTGCCCGACGGCGCCGATCCATCGCCCGGCGCGATCGTCGGGCAGCCATGCGATCCACGAGAACGCGAGTGTGTCGGCGCGTCTCGGCAACAGCGGCAGCAACGCGAGTGGAAGCAAGGCGAGCAGCCACGGATGAGCGAAGTCGAGCGCCATATCGTTCATCGCTGGTGGCGCTGCTCCGCGCGATACAGCGCCTCGCACAGAGTCCGCAGCGGGTAGGCGTCGTCCGTCGACGCGGGCGTGAAGAAGCGCTCGGCCGATTGCCGGTAGAACTGCTCCAGCTGCGCGCGCAACGGTTGCAGATACGGCGCTCGAACGAAGAGGCCCGACAGCGCGCCCGCATGCACTACGTGGCCCGCCGTTTCGTTCAGCGCGCGATGCAGGCAAAGCCATGCATCCGCGGATGCGTCCGCGCGCGGCTCGCTCGGTGGTGACATGCGCTGCACGCGCCGCAGCTGCCGCCACGCGCGCGCAAACGGCAGACGCGCCGACTCGCGCGCGTTGCGCCAGAACCACCAGCCCGCCCACGACAGCAGGCACAACAATAGCAAGCCAAGCGCGAAGCCCGCCTGTCGTCGCAGCGGCGCGGTAGGCACCGCAGGAGCCTGCCGGTCGGGACGCATCGTTTGCAGCTCGCCGGCGTTGAAGGGATTGGCGGGCGTCGCCGGGCCGATGCTGAGCGGCCACTCTCCAACCTGTAGCGTCGCGCCCGAAGACGAAGCCAGCGACAACGCGGGCAACGCAATTTGCGTGAGCGTCGTCGGCACGTTGACGACCTGATAGTCGATCGCCATCCATCGGCGTCCGTCGGCGTCCGTCTCACTGCGAATCCGCCGGCGTTCGAGCCAGGCATCGGTGCGGCCGAGCGAAGGCGGCGTCACCGAGCCGATATCGTAGTCGCCATCTTTGAGCAGAATGCGTTGCGTGAGGACATCGCCGAGCAGATAGCCGAATGCGCGCGGCTCCTGAACCACGGGCTGAAAGGCCGCGCCGCTCGCGGCTGCGATGTGAGTGGACGGCATCAGCGCCGGGATCAGCGAAAGAGCGACGATGAGCGCGACCCGGATGCGGCGCAGCGAACCCACTGCTCTCATGCGACCGCCTCCATAAAGTAGCGTGACATCGCCTCCGGATCGAAAGCGCTTTCGATGTGGAACGGCTGGATGCCGCGTTTGCCGAACATCCGCGAGAGTTCGGCGCGGCGTCGCGCAACGCCTTCATGCCAACGTTCACGCGCGCTAGCGCTCAACCAGAGAGTGCGCCGCGCGCCGGACTCGGCGTCGCTCACCGCAAGCAGCGGCCCGCCCGCAGGCGGCACAATCTCGGCGGCGTCCCACACGACGATGGGCACTACGTACGCATGCACCAGCAGATCGAGCACGGTTGGCAACGCTGCGAGCGGCCAATGGAAATCGGAGACGACAAAGACGAGCGCCTGACGGCCCGCGAGCGTCGACGCAATGCGCTGCAACGCTTCAACGCTGCCGCTGGGCGAGGCGGGGCTGGTGCCGGTGCGCGACGCCATGCTCGTGCTCGTATCGTTGCTGGTGTTGCTGCTCGTGCGCGACGCCATGCTGCTACCGGTGCCCGCGCCAGTGCTCGTGCTATCGCGCAGCATCGTGGCGAGCAGATTGCCGATACCGCGCCCTGAGCGCGGCGGCATGAAGAGGTCGTCGCGCGCGCGCGTGTCGAACGCAAGCATCCCTAACGGATCGCCGACACGAAAAGCGCTATACCCCAACGCTTCGACGAAGTCCGCGGCCACCTGCAACTTGGTCTGGCGCGTGCCGAAGCGCATCGACGCCGACACATCGACGAGCACCTGCACCGGCACTGCCGCGCGTTGCAAATGCACCCGCACGAGCCATTCGGAACGGGCGGCGCGCACGCTAGCTCGCAGATCGAGGCGACGCGGATCTGGATAGTCGAACAGGCGGCCGTGCATCGCGAACTCCTGTCCGGCGCCAAAGCTCGATCCACGATGGGAGCCGGGACGAAACCCCGATGCACGCATCGGCAAACGGTAATGGAATTCCGCAATTTCGTTCATGGCTCAGGGCACGGCAAGCCTGTCGACGATCTGCGCGGTCAGCGCTTCCGCGAGTTCCTGCCGGCGCAATTCGTAGATCGGCGTGAAGAACACGCGGTGCCCGAGCGCAGGCAGCAGCACGGCGTGAATATCCTCGGGAATCAGATGCGAGCGGCCCGCGAGCCATGCCACCACGCGCGCCGCGCGCAACAGCGCGCTCATGCCGCGCGGACTCGCTCCCGCGAGGATAAGCCGCTCCATGTCCACGCCATCGAGAGCGATGCCAAAGCGCTGCGGCGTCTCGGTTGCCTGCCAGATGTCCAGCACATAACGTTCGATCGTCTCGCTCGACTGCACACTGTGCTGAATGGCCGCACCGGCCTGGTTCAACTGTTCCCACGGCACGATAGCCGGAGAAAGCCGCGCGAGCAGGCGGTCGACGTCGTGATAATCCGCATCGAACACTAGCGCGCGCCGCACGTCGGTGTCGTCGGGCGTCGGCATGCCGAGTTCAAACAGGAAACGATCTCGCGCCGCAGACGCCAGTTCGAACGTCTCCTCTTTCTCCACCTTGTTGCGATCGGCGAACACCGTCATATGCGGGAAGCGGTATTCCCGGTCGAACGCCCACACGGAGCGCTCCGCCATCGCGCGCAACAGTAGCGACTGAACCTGTGGACGCGCGCGGTTTATTTCGTTGAAGAAGAACGTCGTGAGGCCCTCACCGTGCCGCAAAAGCGGGCCGGGATCGATACGCGGCCTGCCTTCCGCATCGACATATGTGTGATAGACGAGATCGCCCGGCATCAGGTCGATCGTGCCTTCCACGCGCTCGAACTCGCCGCCCACGACGCGCGCAAACGCGCGCAACACGGTGGTCTTGCCGACGCCGACGCCGCCTTCAAGCAGCACATGCCCGCGCGCAAACAATGCGACGGTGATGAGCCGGATCACCTGCGCCTGGCCAATCACCGCGCTCGCGACTTCCTCCTCGATTTGCAGTGCGTGCAGACGCCAGTCCTGAAGCTGTTCGCTGGAACCCATCGGTGCAATCTCCTATGGCTGGCACACATTGCGCCGCCAGAAAACGTGCGTGTCATGCGGAAGCATCGTCGACTGCGGGCACGAGAACCTTGGGCTTGCCGGGCGACGCTACGAACACCGCATACTCGCGCTCCAGATAAGCTGCGGCCTGTTCGAGCAGAAACTGCCGGAAAATCATGCAGGTCGGCGAAAGCTGCTTGGCGCGCAAATGCACGATCTGCCACGTGCGCTCGATCGGCGTGCCGTTTACATCGAGCAATGCAAGTTCCCCGGTACGCAATTCGAGCAGCAGCGTATGCAGCGAAATCAGGCTCACGCCCATGCCCGCGATTACCGCCTGCTTGATCGTTTCGTTACTGCCGAGCGTGACGACTTTCGCCGGCGCGAAAAGATGCTGCCGGAACATTTCCTCCGCGGCCATGCGGGTGCCCGAGCCGGGCTCGCGTAGAAGAAACGTGTCGCCGCGCAACTCCTGCAAGTCGAAACGCCGCGCGCCCGCAAGCGGATGATCCACCGGCGCGATTACCACTTGCGGATGCCATGCAAGCGGCTCCGTTGTCGTATCGAGTTCGGGCGGCGGGCGTCCCATGATTGCGAGGTCGATTGCATTGTCCTGAAGAAGACGCAACAGCGCGTCGCGGTTGCCGACCGAAAAGTGCACATCGACTTTCGGGTAAAGATGCGAATACATCGCGAGCAGCTTCGGTGCGAAATACGTCGCGGAACTGACGATACCCACCGCGATGGAGCCGCTATCGGCCTGCTTGAGCGAGCTCATCGCATCCTCGGCGTCCTTGATCTCGCCGAGAATCCGGCTCGCGTGATGGCTGAATTTCTCTCCGGCTTCGGTCAACGCGAGCTTGCGCGCGATCCGCTCAAAGAGACGCAGGCCGACGGCCTCCTCGAGTTGATGAATCTGCATCGACACCGCGGGCTGCGTCAGATGCAATTCTTCGGCGGCTCGCGCAAAGCTCGTATAGCGGCTCGCCACGACAAAAATCTGCAATTGACGCAGCGTGAGCGAGCGGATGAAGTTCACGGCCGCGCGCCCGCTACCGGCTCGCGCGCGGCGCGTTCGACGGCTTGACGGGCGCGTTCGGCGAATGCGGCGCGTTGGGTGCGTTGGGTGCATTCCCCGGCGCCGGCAACTTGCGCAAGGCGGCCTGGAAACTCAGCGTGCGGCTATGCAGCGGATGCGCGAAATCGTTGTTCGCGCCGGGCACCTCGGTGCGAATCAGCGCGACTTCGCCCGGCACGGTACTGGCGATCAGGAACGTATAGCGTTTCGCGGTGTATTGAGCAAAACGTTCGGCGTTGGGATCGTCGAGATACGGCTGCACGACGATCTGCTGCGCCTTGACCGGCTTACCGTCGATCTGGCTCGTCACCGTTTCGATCTTCGGGCCGGCGGCAAGCGCGAGCCGCAGCCGCTGCTGGAAATAGCGCCGTTGTCCGCCCGTGAGCCGCTCCATCTCTGCAATGTCGCGCTCCAGGAAATAGATGATCACCGGGTTGCACTGCAAGCCGCCGTTCGGCAATGGCACGGCTCCGCTGTGATCGGACACCTGCGCGTCACCCTTTGCGTTGTCCTGACTCGTCACCAGCACCTTGACGACGTCGGTGCCGTGCGCGGGCGGATCGGAAGTGAGCAGCGCGTAGTCGAGTTCGGTTTGCTGCGCAACGCCATGCAGATGATCGGTCGTGAAGATGAGCCGTTCTGCAGGCGTGATCTCGCTACTGCCGGCGGCCGGCGCGGCCGCATGCGCGTCGCCGATGAAGCATGTCAAGTATGTCGAGCACGCGATACTCGCGGCGCACACCGCGAGCACGCGCCGCCATTCGCGGCGCAAACCGCCTCGCACCGCCGTCATGGCGATGCGTCCGCAGGCTTGCCGGCCGGCGCATCGACGGGCTTCAGAAGCGGCACTTCATAGCTCGTGAGAATGCTATCGATCTTGTCGTGGTTCGCGCCGATCCATTGATCGACCTTGTCCTTCCACGCCTTCTCGCCGTAACGCACGCCCATCGAGATCGTATAGTCGAAGCGGATGCCGGGCGTGGCCGGGAACGGCACGAGCTTCACCGAATCGCCGGAGCGCTTCGCGAAGTAGCCCGCAATCGGTCCCCACAGAAACACGACGTCGACATTGCCCGCCTGAAGATCTCTTTCGATCATCTGGCCGGGATATTCCTGCGGGTCGCCGCTTTGCACCTGATACGAGACCGCCTGATCGATCAGGTTATGACCGAGCAGCCAGTCGACTGCCGGCGTCTGCGTAAAGATGCCAAAGCGCAGCTTGTGCAACTGGTCCGGCGGCAGCTTCAGAAGATCGTCGGGCGTATTGATGCCGGCGAGTTCCGGCCGCTTCTTGAACACCATTGCATAGGTGGAGCGCAGATAAGGCTGCGTCGTCGAAGTCATGTCGTAGCCTTTCGGCACGCCGATGATCAGATCGCATTTGTAGCGCTCGCTGTCGGGCACCTTCTCGCGCAACGTGTGGCGCACGAAGCCCATGCGCTGCGGAAAATACGTGTATTCGAGCTTGTAGCCGAAGTCGCTCGCCATCTGGCTTGCGATGCGGTTTTCGTAACCCTCGCCCTTGTTGTTCGACAGGGGCATGTTGTTCGGGTCCGCACAGACTCGCAGCACGCCGTCGGCGCCGTCGTTGTTCGGCAGCGCCGCCTCGCCCTGGGCGCGCACCGCGCCGCTTGCGAGCGCCGCGTAACAAAGCGCGCCTGCCACCAGTGCGGCGTGCGCGTGCATTAGTTTGCGATCACGCATCGATCACCTCCTGAAGTTGTGCCGCCGGCGTTATTTCGCGTCGATGGCCTGCAGATCGCCGGGCTTGATCTGCCCGTCCGAGCGCCCCTTCAGATAGGCGTAAAGGTTCTCCCAGTTCTTTTGCATCATCTGGCTGGAACTGAAGTCAGGCATGCCCTTGTCGACCCGCCCGCCGAATACCGTGCGATGAAACTCGTTCTTGTCGAGCGTCTTGAACGCTTCGACGAGCGACGGTCCGACCATGCCCTGCTGCTGCGCACCATGGCAGCGTTCACAGGCAAGCGCGCGCCAGGTCTTCCATCCTTGCAACGTGTTGCTGTCCACCTTGCTGCCGTCGACCACCTTGTACGCCACCTGGGCAATCGCGGGATTGGTCTGGGCGTACGTGACAGGCAGCACGACGAATACTACGGGCAGCGCCGCCCGCAACAAGATTGATCGGCCTTTCATAATACAGATGTCTCCTGATGATAGGGCCGCGCCTCGCTGCATCTGTGCAACAGCGCGGACCCGGTAACTCGTATGCAACTCGTGGTTGAACCGCATTGACCTGATTTGACCCAACCGCACGTGCCGGCAGCCGCCCCCGGTGCTTCACCAGGAGCGAACCGGCCGCGCGATTCGGACTACCCCGCGATCAGCTGTTGCCGCCGGGAATGGCGAACACGAAGAGCGTGCCGCCGAGCGCCGTATACTTCGCGAGTTCGCGATAACCGCCCACCGCGCCAAGGCCTTCCGTCGACTTCTCGAGTCCGGCCGCCATGCCGATGCCGGCCCAGCCGCCAATGCCCGAATAGACGCCGACGTACTGCTTACCCTGATACTGGTAGGTGAACACGTTGCCGATGATCCCCGACGGGGTCTTGAAGCGCCACAATTCCTTGCCGTCCTTGATGCGAACCGCCTTGAGGTAGCCTTCGAGCGTGCCGTAGAACGCGATGCCGCCGGCGGTAGCGAGCGCGCCCGACCATACCGAGAACTTCTCCGGCTTGGACCAGACGATCTTGCCCTTCGAGGCATCCCACGCGATGAAATTGCCCATCGCGTTGTTCTCGTTCGGACCCGGATACATCGACAGCGTCGCGCCCACATACGGCTGACCGGACACGTAGTCGACATCGAACGGTTCGTAGTCCATGCAAACGTGATTGGTCGGCACGAGGAAGAGGCTCGAGTTCGGGTCGAACGCTGCGGGCTGCTGGTCCTTCGATCCGAGCGCTGCCGGACAGATGCCCTTCACGTTGTGGTCCGAGCCCGCTGCCTGCGTCGAATACGCGGCGTTACGAATCGGCTTGCCGCTCTTCAGGTCGACGCTGTCAGCCCAGTTCACCGCCGGATCGAACTTCTGGGCAACCAGCAACTGGCCGCTCTCGCGGTTCAACGTGTAGCCGAAACCGTTACGGTCGAAGTGAACGATGGCGGGCACCTTCTTGCCGTCGATCGTCAGATCCGACAGGATCATTTCATTGACGCCGTCGTAGTCCCACTCGTCGTGAGGCGTCATCTGATAGACCCACTTCGCCATGCCGGTATTCAGATCGCGAGCCATGATCGACATCGACCACTTGTTGTCGCCCGGACGTTGCGTCGGGTTCCATGTGCCCGGATTGCCGGTGCCGTAGTAGACAAGGTTGAGCTTCGGATCCCACGCATACCAGCCCCATGTGGTGCCGCCGCCCAGCTTCCACTGATCGCCCTTCCAGGACTTCAGCGACGAGTCCGCGCCCACCGGCACCATCTTGCCGTCGGCGTAGGTCATCGTCTTGTCGGGGTCCATCAGCATATCCTTGTCGGGACCCGTGCTGTAAGCGGTCCAGACCGGCTTGCCCGTCTTCACGTCATACGCGATCAGGCGTCCGCGCACGCCGAACTCGCCACCAGAAATGCCTGTGAGCACCTTGTCGCCGAATACGTGCGGCGCATTGGTGTTGGTTTCGCCGGCTTTCGGGTTGCCGTTCTGCGCGGTCCATACGACGTCGCCGGTTTTCGCGTTCAACGCGACGAGCTTGGTGTCGGCCTGTTGCAGGAAGATCTTGCCGTCGCCATAGGCGAGTCCGCGATTGACGGTATCGCAGCACATCACGGAGACAACCGATTCATCCTGCTTCGGCTGGTATTGCCAGAGGAAAGTCTGATCCTTCAGGTTGATCGCAATCACCTTGTTAGGGAACGGCGAGTGTATATACATGGTGTCGCCGATCACGAGCGGCGAGCCTTCGTGGCCGCGCAGCACGCCGGTCGACATGGTCCACGCGACCTGTAGTTTTCCGACGTTGTTTTCGTTGATCTGCTTGAGTGGGCTGTAGCGGTGATTCGCATAATCGCCTGCCTGCGCCGCCCAGTTCGACGGACTTTTAATGAGCCCGTCGAGCTGCGAATCGGCCTGTGCAACGATAGAGCTCATGGCTGCCGACGCGAGGATCGCGAGCCCAAGAACCGTGGTGCGTAAGTTCATGTCTCCTCCAGAATGGTCTTGCTGTTCAACTCACGAATGACCACGCTACCTCGCCGCACCGGGCGCGCCCTCCACGGATGCAGGGTAACGATCAGCGCCATTCCCAATCGTTGTCGGGTTTCGCGGCGCATGACGGCCAACGCATATTCCATGCCGGTCTCGCGGCGGCACTAACCGTATCCGCCGCCACAAGCCGGTCTGCAAACGCCGCGCGGGCACACTGAACCACGCCGCGCGCCGCGCCTCGGGCGCCGTTGACCTCACTGTGTGACGGCTGCATGAAACGGCGATAGTGCGAGATGCCGTTCGGCAGTGTCACGCCGTGACACCACCTGAACGCGGCATGTGGCACATACTGTGTCATAGCCCGATACGAAGCGTGTCCGTCGCGAGGCATGCAGCGCAGAACCGCTTCGCCACGGCGGCCCATGCGATTCGCCCGCCGTGTGGCGCGTCGGATGGCGCATCATTTGCAGCGCAACATGAGTGTTATCGATCGAACCAACATCCGCGGAGCAGCGATCATGGCAAACACCGAAAAGGTCTATTCCGACGACGAGATCCAGCAACGTCTCGTCGGTCCGCTTCAGCACTGGTATATCGAGGACGGCTGGCTGCGGCGCAAATACCGCACCGAAGGCTGGAAGGGAACGTTGATGGTGGTGAACGCAGTAGGTCATCTCGCGGAAGCCGCGTGGCATCACCCGGATCTAACGGTCTCCTATGCATTCGTGATCGTGAAACTCAAGACGCACTCGGCGAAGGGCATCACGGATAAGGACTTCGCGCTCGCCAGCAAGATCGAGTCGTTCATCCAGTGGCAGCCGGCAACCGAAGGCGGTCCGCTCGAAGGCACGCCGAGCGACGACCAGCGCTTTCGCTATATCAAGTACGACGCGCCGAAAGCGGGCGGAGCGGCCGAGGGTGGGTGAAGCGGGGCCACTGAAGCGCGAGTGGCTCAAACGATGCGGGGCTCACGCCGAGCGACCGAGGACGGCTGGAACGAGGACCCTGGAACGAGCACGGCTGAAACAAGGCGCGGCTGGAACGGCGACCGCAAGACCGATGGCGGCTGAAAACGGGCCGCCAGCTGAAACCACGCTCGGACAAAGCGAGGCGCCGCTCACCGGGCGCCGCCAAAACCGGACGCTCCAGTATGGGCCTGGTACGGCTTTCGCTTGACGTCCTGCGCCGATCGCCGCGCCACGGCGCCCCTCATCGTCATGGCGGCGCTTGCGGTTCACTCTGCTCAAGCAACACCGAGGCAACACCGAGTCACGCACGAACAAGGACACTCGCGATGCAGCTTCACGTTCGCCGCCTTCCGCCCGATGCCACCGTGACCGTGGATGCGCCCGCGCGGCTGCATCTGGGCTTTCTCGACCCGAATGCATCGCTCGGACGCGCATTCGGCAGCGTCGGACTTGTGATCGACAGCGGCGGCACGCGCGTCGAAGCCCGGCTCGCCGAACGCGACCACGTCGGCGGCGCGCTCAGCGATGCGGAGCGCGAGCGCATCGCGGTCTGTCTCGAACGGCTGCATGCGGCCTATGACCCGACGCCCGTCGCGATCGAGGTCACGCAGACACCCCGCGCGCACACCGGACTCGGCTCGGGGACTCAACTCGCGCTCGCGGTCGGCATGGCGTTCGTGCGGCTCTTCGGGCACGTCGCCACTAGCGCCGAACTGGCGAGCCTGTTGGGGCGCGGCGCGCGCTCGGGCATCGGCGTGCTCGGCTTCGATTCGGGTGGCCTGCTGGTGGACGGCGGACCGTCCGGCGACCTGCATGCCGGTGTGCCGCCGCTGCTCGCGCGCCAGCCGTTTCCAGACGACTGGCGCGTGCTGCTCGTCAGCGACAACGCCCGCGAAGGTCTGCACGGCGCCGACGAACGGCGCGGCCTTGCGGCGCTCGCGCCGTTTCCGCAGAAACTCGCCGCGCATCTATGTCACCTCGTGCTGATGAAGATTCTGCCGGGCGCCGCCGAGCGCAACATCGTGCCGTTCGCACATGGATTGACGGAGATGCAGCAGACCATCGGCGAATACTTCGCGCCCGTGCAGGGCGGCGTGTTCGCGAGCCCCGGCGTCGAGCGCGCGTTGCGCGCCGTCGCCGCGCAGCGCACCGCGGGAATCGGCCAGAGTTCGTGGGGACCGACGGGCTTTGCAATCGTCGGTAGCGCGCGCGACGCCGAAGGCGCGCTCGCCGCAGCACGCGAGGCCACGCGCGGCATGCCGCATATCGAATGCGCAATCGTTGCCGGACGCAATCGCGGTGCGACCGTGCGCTCCGCCGAAGGGCGCCAGCACCGGCGCATCGACGCGGCATGAAGTGCCTTTACTCCGTGCCGCGGGCCGCGTATCGGGCAGCCGACGAACCAGCGCGTGGAGATGGGTCGCACGTGATCGGGCGGCTCGCGAAAGGGCGGTTCACCCATAGACCGCACGCGCGGAACACGCGGAACACGTCGCACGCGCGACATCGATCCGACGCACGGCCTTTGTACCCACGCACTCACGCGCGGCAACCGTCAGCCCTTCCGTTGCGCAGCCCACGACATCGCCACTGAAACGAGCCCCTTGCCATGTCCGACACCACTGAAAAACCCGCCGAAAGGCCCTACGTCCTGCACATGTTCACGGCCACGCCGCAGATGAGTCCGTTCGACGTCAACATGGCCGCCGACGCCGGCTACCAGATCATCGTGCCATATTGCGATGTCGACGCCGGCATGGTCGCCAATCTCACGCAGGACGCGATCTTCTCGCGCGGGCCGAAAGGCGTGGCGCGCACCGGCATCTTCATCGGCGGACGCGATGTCATGCTCGCCGCCGACATGCTCGACATCGCTCGCAAAGCAATGGTCCCGCCGTTCGAAGTGTCCGTGTTCGCCGATCCAAGCGGCGCGTACACCACCGCGGCCGCGCTGGTCGCGCTGGCGGAGCGGCATCTGAGCAAGGCGTACGGCATGGAACTGGGCGGCAAGCGCGTGCTGATTCTCGGCGGCACCGGCGCCGTCGGGCGCGTCGCGGCGGCGATGGCGGCTTCGCTGGGCGCGGACGTGTCGATTGCGAGCCATACCGACCAGGCGCGCGCGGTGCGCGTCAGCGACGATCTCAATCAGCGCTTCGGCATTGTGACCAAGGGTGTCGGCACCGCGACGCCCGCCGAACTGCGCGCGGTGCTCGGCGAGGCCGAGATCGTGCTCGCCACCGCCATCGCCGGCGTGCAGGTGGTGAGCCGCGAAGACCTCGAACATGCGCGCCATCTGCTGATCGCCGCCGATGTCAACGCGGTACCGCCCGAAGGCATTGCCGGCGTCAACGTGATGAACGACGGCAAGCCGATCGAAGGCGTGCCGACCGCGGGCGGCGCCATCGGCATCGGCGCACTGGCGATCGGCAACGTCAAATATCAGGTGGAACACCGGCTCTTTACGCGGATGCGCACGGGCGGCAAGCCTGTCTACCTGAGTTTCCCGCAAGCGTTCGACGAGGCCCGCGCCGTCGCGGCGGGCCTCGGTTGAGCGGCGGGCCGTGCGGATCTTGCGGCATGCGTGGCATGGGGCGGACATGGCGACTGACGCGGCCAGACCGACGTGGCACCTCGATTGGCCGCCTGGCGGGCACCTTGTGAGGAGCCCGTGGTGACACATCGTGTGACACGTACCGTGGCAGTTCCAGTGAAACCTGCAGCACATTGCGAGGCACCCGTTGTGACACATTGCCCGACCCGTCGCACCACCCATTACCCGAGCGGCATCGCGCCGTTGCCGGAGCAGCCATGATCTCGCGTCCATCTCCGTCGCATGCGCCGTTCGTCGCGGTGGCAGGACTGTCCGCACGAATGCTCGCGCAATCCGCCGCGCGAGCGGGTTTGCGCGTCGTCGCCCTCGACGTATTCGGCGACCGCGACACGCGCGAGGCCTCCGAACTGTGGTTCGACATCGGCGGCGGACCATTGTCGATCGATGCCGCGCGGCTCACCGACGCGCTCGAACGCAGCGCACGCCTGCCGGGCATGATCGGCTGGATCGACGGCAGCGGGCTCGAGCCGTTCGTCGCGCAGTTGTGCAGTGCGCCGGCCCTGCCGCGCTTTATAGGCAATCCCGTCGACACAAGCGCCGCCGTGCGCGATCCGCGGCGCTTCTTTGCACTGCTCGACGAGATCCAGATCCCGCATCCACCGGTCGCCTTCATGCGCCCCGCCGCACCGCGGGGCTGGCTCATGAAACGCGCGGACGGCTGCGGCGGGACGCACGTCGAGCCGCTCGCAGCGCTCGCGCCTTTCGCCGATACGCACGTTCCCGCGCAAGTCTATTTCCAGCGGCAGAGCCGGGGCCGCGCAATGTCGGCGCTCTTTATCGCCGCGCGCGGCGGCGCACGCGTGCTCGGCTTCGCGCAACAGCTGACGTGCCGGATGGGCAGCCTGCCTTTCGTCCACGCGGGCTCGATTGGCCCGATCGACTTGTCGCCTGCCGTCGAAGTCCGTGTGCGAGCGGCGATCGCCGCGCTATGCGCGCGCGTCGGCCTGACCGGCATCAATAGCTGTGACTTTCTGCTTGACGGCGATTCGTTCGAACTGCTCGAAATCAACACGCGCCCGTCATCGACGATAACGCTTTATGAAACCGCCTCGCCCGATGCCTGGCCGCGCGGCCTCGTCGCGAGTCATATCGACGCCTGCCGCCACGGCCGCCTGCCGGCGCAGCACGCGCCCGCAACATGGCGCGCCGGTCAACAGGTGCTGTTCGCGCCGCATCCATTCGTGGTTTCGCAGGCGTTCAGCGACGCCTGCATGCGCGATCCGCGCTGCCGCGACGTGCCGATGCCCGGCACCTCGGTCGAAGCGGGCCAGCCGGTCTGCACGCTGCTCGTGCGCGCAGCTTCGCTGGATGCCGTGCGGCAAACGCTCGACGCGCAGCACACGCTGGTTCTGCAACGAATCGAAACCTGCCATGAGCCCTGCTATGAGCCCGACCGAGCCTTCATCCACTGCCACTCCTGACGAATCCCGGCCGCCGCTCGCGGATGCCGCCGCGCTGAGCGTCAACGCGCTCAGCGAACGTCTCGTCGCCCGTCTCGTCGACGACGCGCCGCGCTTCGGCGCCGCCGTCAGCCGCACGGAGAACGGCACCGTGCTGGTCGACGCGGGCGTGAGCGCGCCGGGCAGCGTCGCGGCGGGCGTGCTGATCGCGCGCATCTGCATGGGCGGCCTCGGCCACGTGACCGTGCGCGAGAGCCTCGATGCGAGGCCGCTGTGGCCCAGCACGATCGAAGTGCGCACCTCGTGGCCGGTGCTCGCCTGCCTCGGCAGTCAATACGCAGGGTGGAGCCTCGCCGCGACGAAGGAGCAGACCGGCGGCAAGAAGTTCTTTTCCCTCGGCTCGGGCCCCGCGCGCGCGCTTGCTGTGAAGGAGCCGCTTTTCGCCGAACTCGGCTATCGCGACCATCACGAGCGCGGCGTGCTGGTACTCGAAGTGGACCGTTTGCCGCCGCAGGTCGTCATCGACAAGGTGCTGCATGACTGCGGCCTCGCGCCGGAGCGGTTGACACTTGTCACCACGCCGACACAGTCTGTCGCGGGAACGGTGCAGGTCGTGGCGCGCGTCGTCGAGGTCGCCATGCACAAGACGCATGTGCTTGGCGTCGCGCTCGACGAAGTGGTGGAAGCCGGCGGCTCCGCGCCGTTGCCGCCGCCCGCGCCGGACGGCATTCAGGCGATGGGCCGCACCAACGACGCAATCCTGTACGGCGGCCGCGTGCATCTCACGGTGAAGCACGATGCAGTGGCGCGGCGGCTCGCCGCCGAATTGCCCGCCTCGACTTCGCGCGACCACGGCCGCCCGTTCGCGGACATCTTCACGTCGTTCAATTACGACTTCTATCAGATCGACCCCGCGCTGTTCGCGCCAGCCGAAGTGTGGGTGAGCAGCCTCGAAAGCGGCGCGACATATCACGGCGGCGGCGTCGACGCGGATTTGCTGCACGGCCAATGGAGCGGCAAGCCATGAGCCTGCCGTCGCCCCTCGCCTCGGCCGGCATGGACGCCGACACTGACACCGCTGCCGCGCGAGCCCCGCTGCGCATCGCGATCATGACCGACGAAACCGGCTGGCACACCGGACGCCTTAAAAAAGCGTTTCGCGCGCGCGGCGCCGAGGCGCGCTGCATCGATCTCGCCGACTGCCGGATCGACACGACATGGGAGCCGCATGGGCTCGTGCTGCCCGGCTTCGGCCATGCGCTGCCGGACGCGGTGTTCGTACGCGGCATCGCCGGCGGCACCTTCGAGCAGGTCACACTACGGCTCGGCATTCTGCATGCGCTGCGCGAGTGCGGCGTGCCCGTCTACAACGACGCGCGCGCGATCGAACGCAGCGTCGACAAATCGATGACGAGCTTTTTGCTGCATCGCCACGGTGTGCCTACGCCCGCGACATGGGCGGGCGAATCGGCGGCATTCGCGCAGCGCGTGCTGATGCGCGAGGCCGCGGCCGGGCGCCAGGTCGTGCTCAAGCCGCTGTTCGGCTCGCAAGGTCATGGGCTCAAGCGGCTCGGCGCACGCCGCACACCGCCTCGCGCGCTCGCGCCGCTGCCTTCGCTCAAGCCGTACAACCAGGTGGCTTATCTGCAGCGTTATATCGACGGCGGCCGGCCTGGCTTCGACTGGCGCGTACTGGTGATCGGCGGACGCGCGGTGGCGGCGATGCGGCGCATCGGCGGAAAGGGCTGGATTCATAACTTCGCGCAGGGCGCGACGTGCGAGGCGGCGCAACTGGATGCGCCGCTCGCGCAGACTGCCGTGCGTGCCGCCGAAGCGCTCGGGCTCGACTATGCGGGCGTCGATCTGATTCCCGATCCGCACGATGCCGCGCGGCCGCTCGTGCTGGAGGTTAACGGGGTGGCGGCATGGCGCGGCCTTCAATCGGTGACGCCTGTCGACGTTGCAGCGGCGCTCGCGGACGATCTGCTGTTTCGCAAACTGCCGGCGCAGCGCAGCGCGCTCGCGCAAAGCGGCGAGGCAGCCGTGGTGGCGCTGCATGGTCATGGCTGAGCGGCGCGGGCGTTTGACGGAACTGGCGAGCTGTATCGGATATGCAGCAGCGGGCGGTTCAGGCCATTCAGGCCATTCAGGCCATTCAGGCCATTCAGGCCATTCAGGCGACTGCAATGATGCCCCATCCACGGCCGCCTTCGAGCACACCCGCGCCGCTTTCCTGACAGCCTGCCGCCTCGACGTCGAAACGCCGAAGCCCGGCAACGTCAGCGTCGATAGCGAAGGCCACGGCATGAGCGCGGCGCAGTTCATCGCGAGCGCCGACGCAGCCGCCGACGCGCTTCTCGCGCGCGGCGCGCCGGTCGGCCAGCGGATCTTCGATGCGGTCGCGCGCACCCGCGCCGCGGTCGGCTGCAATACGAATCTCGGCATCCTGCTACTCGTCGCGCCGCTCGCTGCGGCGCTCGAAGAAACAGAGCGCCCGCTGTCGGTGCCCGCGTGGCGTGCGGCGACCGAGCGCGTACTCGCGCGGCTCGACATCGACGACTCCCGTCTCGCGTACCGGGCGATTGCGCTCGCGAATCCGGGCGGCCTTGGCGACGCCCCGGAGCAATCGGTTCATGCAGCCCCCACAGTCGGCCTGCGCGAGGCAATGGTGCTCGCCACCGCACGCGACAGCATCGCCCGCCAGTATGCGGAAGGCTTTCGCGACATCTTCGAAACCGGCCTCGCGGCGTTGCGCGAAACGCCCGCCGGTCAGCCGCGCCTTGCCACGCTGAACGCGTTTCTCACGTTTCTGAGCACGTGGCCCGACTCGCACATTGTGCGTAAGCAGGGCCTCGCCGTGGCGCAGAGTGTCACGCGAACGGCACGCGAACGGCACGCCCAATGGCGCCGCGCACTCGCGCAGAGCGGCCCGGGCGCGGCCGGCGTGCCACTCGACGCATGGGACGCCGGAATGAAGGCCAGCGCCATCAATCCCGGCACCAGCGCGGACCTGACGGTGGCCACGCTGTTCGTCTCGCTGTGCCTCGAAGAGCCGGGCGACGCGAGCCACGCCTCGTGCGAGGCGGACCCGCCGCGCACTGGCACGGATTCTGTTAGTTAGTGCCACCGTGCATCAACCGCTGCCAAGCGATCGCGGACCAGGACCGTCACAGGCGGCGTGTCAGTCAGTCGGCAAGTCCCCATTCCACTCATCGGAGGAACAGCATGGCCAAGATCAACCGCGTCCTGATAGGAGAGTCGCTCGTCGGCGACGGCAACGAGGTCGCACACATCGACTTGCTGATGGGACCGCGAGGTTCCGCTGCGGAAACCGCATTCTGCAATGCGCTCACCAACAATAAGGATGGCTTCACATCGCTGCTCGCGGTCGTCGCGCCGAATCTGCTCACCAAGCCCAACACGATCCTCTTCAACAAGGTGACGATCAAGGGCGCGAAGCAGGCAGTGCAGATGTTCGGGCCGGCTCAGCATGCGGTCGCGCTCGCTGTGGCGGACAGCGTCGAGGACGGCACGATCCCGCAGGACGAGGCGGACGATCTGTTCCTGTGCGTCGGCGTCTTCATTCACTGGCAGGCGGAGGACGACAAGAAGATCCAGGAGTACAACTACAAGGCGACGCGCGAGGCGATCCAACGCGCGGTCCGAGGCGAACCGACCGCTGCCGAGGTCGTGTCGAAGAAGAGCAGCGTCGCGCATCCGTTTGCCCCGAACTGATGGCTCGCGGCCCGCGAGGCGCTGCCGCGCGGGCTTTGCATGATGCCATCCGGCAATTGCTCTCACAGAGGCATGAGATGACCCTACGATGTCGTGCGCTGGCGGCCTGTGCCTGCATCGCGCTCGCCGCGCCGCTCGCCTGGGCGGACGGCGACGCGCCCAACGCGCCGGCGCCGGCCCCGGCCCCGGCCGGAGGCTACAACTACCCGACTCAGGGACGCGTCGAATACGTGCTCTCCTGCATGGACGACAACGGACACGATTTCGCGAACGTCTACAAATGCTCGTGCGTGATCGACAAGATGGCAGCCGCGCTGCCTTACGACGAGTTCGTCAATCAGTCCACCTTCGCCAAATATGCAACGCTCGGCGGCGAAGGCGGCTCCGAGTTCCGGGTCGACCACGCAAAAGCGCAAACGAAGAAATTCCGCACGTTGCAGACGGACGCCTACCGGAGTTGCGGACTCCGCAACGATAAGACGGCGGCGTCGAAATAGCGGACATGGCCGGTGAGCGGCGCGGGCACTGCGCATGCCGTTTCGGCGCCGCGACACTTATCGCGCGGCCCCTCCCGGTCCGGCGTTGTCGAGGCGCGTGGCAGGCTTAGATCGGAATCAGTCCCTCGCCAAGCGACGCATAACCGGCGAGTCCCGTAGGCTCATTAACCGGCTGCGGCATATCGCTACGCTGCCGTTCGATCTGCACGCCGACGGCCGCGACGTCGTCGAATTTTGCGGGTTTCGCGAGCGCCACGCGTACCCAGTGCGCACCGAAGTCATTGATCAGCAGGCGCGCCACCGCTTCGGCAAGCGCTTCGAGCAGACGAACGTCGTGCGAGTCCAGCAACGCGTGCAACGCGCTGCGCACCGCCGCGTAGTTGATGGTGTCCTCGATACGATCGGTCGTGCACGCGCGAATTGCGGGAACGCCGATCGCAAGGTTCATCCGCACGGACTGCGGCACGTGCAGCTCGCTGCTGTCGATACCTATAATCGTCTGACCGATAAAGTTTTCGATGAACACGATATCCATGCGCCCCGGCAGAGTGCCGGCCGATGGCGTGTCCGCAGGCGCACCCCAAGCCGCACTTGCGCGAGACGTTCCCGCATCGGCGGCGCAGAAGCTGGCGAGGCGAACGGTATCGATACGGTCCATGATGTACTCCGCCGCAAAGCGGCAACAAGTTAAGAGACGCAACCCGGGTAAACGCAAAGCAGTACAGCATGAGCCGGGCGCGAAGCACTCTGTGCCGCGCAATACCGCCGCAGGCAACGGCGGACCCCGGCAAGGGCATGAATTCATTAAAAGCAAAAACCGGGCACACCATGTACTATTGATGCGACTTCTTATTGAACGCGAACGACATCGGGCGTAGAGTTTTAAGCCAACGCCTGACAGTACATGGAAACACCGTGGAAACACCGCGGGAACAGCACAGAAGCATCAGGTGTATTACTCAGTGCGCATACGGACACAGAAGCCGCGGCGCGAGGGGATGACATTATCGATAAAGCGGCACTCGTGACGCGCAACCTGCAGCCAGGCGAATGCAGCAGTACGCCAGGCAACACCCAGCGCACATGAATTGCCGCAACGGAGACAAACCCCATGTCGTTGCTCGCTGACAGCTCCATGCACGTCCGTGAAATCCTCAACGTCGTCAATCATCAACTGGCGACGCGTCCGACGAGCGAACCCGTCGCTCAATCGTGGGCGCGCTGCGTCAACGAATTTCAGCTCGATCCGTCCCGCTTCGTCACGCCGCCGATCCTGACGGAGTACGAATTAAGCTCTCGCCGCGAGGCCCTGGGCGATCTGATCGCGTGTTCGAAGCTCGAAATGACCACGCTCTATCAACAGCTGGCCGATCCCGAACTCGCGGTGGTGCTGGTCGACTCGGGCGGCGTGATCGTCCATCAGGTTTCGTCGGTGCCTTTCGCGGAAGCGGTCGCCTCCGACGGCTTCCGCGTCGGCGCCATGTGGAGCGAGCGCGAAGCCGGCACCAACGGAATGGGCACCTGTCTCGCCGAGCGCGACTGCATCGCCGTCTGCCAGCACGAGCACTTCTATCCGCGTTATACGTCGCTCACCTGCTCCGCCGCGCCGATTTTCGACGACAGCGGCGAGATCGCCGGCGTGCTCGATGTGACGAGCCGCTCGAAACTGTTGCAGCAACACTCGCTGGTGCTCGTCGGCATGTCGCGGCAGATGATCGAAAACCGTCTGCTCGACGCGCGCTACCGGCACGCGAACATGATCCACTTTCACAGCCGCCCGGAATTCGTCGGCACGCTGCATGGCGGCAAACTCGCGGTAGCAGACGACAGCACCGTGCTCGCCGCGAACCGCAGCGCACTTTTCCAGCTCGGCTTCCGCTCGCTCGGCGAACTGCGCGGTCGGCGTATCGAGGAGGCGTTCAACGCATCGCTCGAAGACATGATCGCGCGCAGCATTCGCGGCTCGTTCCATCCTGTGACCGTGTACAGCGCGAACGCGACGAACCGTTTCTTCCTCGTCGCGCAGACCGCGCAAAATGCGGCGGGACGCGGCACGCGGGTCGCGGTGACGGCGCCCGTTCAACGCGTGAGCGCGCCCGAAAAGCGTCCGCCGCCGGCCCGGCTCGACGAGATCGCGCATCTGGAGTTCGGCGACCCGCGTATGGCCTCGCAGATCCAGCTCGGCGCGCGCGTGGTCCAACGCAAGATCCCGATCATCCTTAGAGGACAAACGGGAACCGGCAAGGAAGTGTTCGCACAGGCGCTGCACAGCATCAGTCCGCATTCGTCGGGGCCGTTCGTGCCGGTCAATTGCGCGTCGCTGCCGGAGAACCTCATCGAAAGCGAACTGTTCGGCTATCGTGCCGGTGCTTTCACCGGCGCACAGCGCGAAGGACGCCGCGGCAAGATCGTGCAGGCCAACGGCGGCACGCTGTTTCTCGACGAAATCGGCGACATGCCGCTCGCATTGCAGGCGCGGCTTCTGCGGGTGATCGAGGAGCACGAGGTCACGCCGCTCGGCGCGGAAACCACCGTCAAGGTCAATTTCCAGCTGATCAGCGCGAGCCACCGCAATCTGCTCGAACTGGTGCACAGCGGGCAATTCCGCGAGGATCTCTACTACCGGCTGAAGGGCGTCGAGCTGAATCTGCCGCCGCTCGCGGAGCGCGTCGACAAGCTGCCGCTGATTCATCATCTGCTCGAGGCCGAGACGGACGACGATCCACCGGAACTGACAAAGGAAGCCGAGCAGGCGCTGTTGAGCTATGCGTGGCCTGGCAACATCCGTCAGTTACGCCATGTGTTGCAGATGGCGATTGCGCTATGCGACGGACAACCTATCCGCTGCGAGGACCTGCCCGTGGAAGTCACGCAGCGCGAGCCGCACATTGCGGTGCCAGCCGCGCCGCAAGCAGTGGCGCAGCCGGTGCCGCATCAGGATGACGCCGCCGACCTGTCCGCGCTGAACGCAATCCAGCTGAATGAACGCGAGACCGTGCTTGCGATGCTCGAGGACAATCGCTGGAACGTCAGCAATGTGGCCAAGGCACTCGGCATCAGCCGCAACACGCTGTACCGCAAGATGCGCCGGCTGCAAATCCGTCTGTCGCACGACGGCTCGGGACAGGACGGCTCGGAGCCGGAAGACGCGATCGACGAGTCGGCATCGGACGCAGGGGCATCCGACGGACTGCCGGGCGACGCATCGCCGCACGCTCACACCGCATGACCCAGGCGCCCGCTCGCAAACTCGCGGACTTCAAGCCCGATTCGCGCTTCGCGTGGTGCGTGACCGGCTCGGGCCATCTGCTCGAAGAGTCGATCGAGCTCGCGCTCGCGTTGCCGCGAACCGACCTTTTTCTATCCGCTGCCGCGGAAGAAGTACTGCCGCTTTACGGCTGGAAGCTGCCCAGACTGCGTGAGCGCTTCAACGTGTTCCGCGACAAAAGCGCGAGCGGTGTGCCGGTCGGCATGCTGTATCACGGCATGTATCACACTGTCATCATCGCGCCGGCCACCAGCAACACCGTGGCGAAATGCGCGTTCGGCATCTCCGATACGCTGCCGACCAACATGTACGCTCAGGCCGGCAAGCAATGCATTCCGGGCATCGTCTTTGCATGCGACACGGAGCCGACCGTGGTCACGCAAAGCCCGAACGAATGGGTCGAATTGCGGCCGCGGTCGATCGAACTCGACAACGTGGAGCGCCTGTCGCGCTTCGAGCACACAACGGTCGTCCGCTCGCTCGATGAACTGAAGACAGCGCTCGACCAACGTGTAGCAGCGCTTGAACTGGCATGAACGGCCCTTGTGCTCTCTACGGTCGCCGCGCCCAACGAGCACGCCTCGGGCAGTGCGGCGCGTACTGATATGAAACAGTCCCCACGGTCTCTGCGCTCGCTGCCGCCCAACGGGGCGTCGGGATGCTTCGGCCGGCCCGGCGCGTACTGACATGGAGCATATCGTCTTCCTGACTGGCCGGCTCGCCGAAAGGAGCCTGCTCCGCGTGCTCGAAAGCATGGCGCCCTCGCCGTTCAGTTGGGAGATTCGCGAGATCGGCTTGCAGGTCGCCGCGCTGATGACCGCCGACATGATCCGCCGCCGCGTGGCCACTCCGCTCGCGGCGCAGCGCGTGATCGTGCCGGGGCGCTGCCGTGGCGATCTCGCAGCGTTGACCGAACACTTCGGCGTGCCGTTCGAGCGCGGCCCGGAAGAAGTGAAAGACCTGCCGCAATTCTTCGGCCGCGAGGCGAAGCCGATCGACCTCTCGCGTTACGAGACCGAGATTTTTGCGGAGATCGTCGACGCGCCGCGCCTCGATCTCGACGGCATTGCCGCGCGTGCCCGCGATTATGCGGCGCAGGGCGCGGACGTGATCGACATCGGCTGCCTGCCGGAAACGCCGTTTCCGCATCTCGAAGACGCAGTGCGCCGGTTGAAGGCCGAAGGTTATCGTGTGAGTGTCGATTCAATGCACACCGACGAATTGCTGCGCGGCGGCCGCGCGGGCGCCGATTACCTGATGAGCCTGAACCTCGATACGCTGTGGATCGCGGACGAAGTGCCGTCCACGCCGATCCTCGTCGCACGCGACCCGCGCGACCCGGCTTCGCTCGACGCAGCCATCGAGCTTTTCAACGCGCGCGGCCGCGCGTTTCTCGCCGACCCGATTCTCGACCCGATCCCGTTCGGTCTCGCGACGTCGATCGCACGCTATGTGGGGCTGCGCGAACGCTATCCGGATGTGGCCATCATGATGGGCATCGGCAACGTGACCGAGCTGACCGAAGCGGACACGAGCGGCATCAACGCCATCCTGCTGGGCATGGCGGCAGAGCTTCGCGTGAGCGCGGTGCTGACCACCTCCGTGAGCCTGCACGCGCGCCGTGCCGTGCGCGAAGCCGATGTCGCGCGCCGCGTGATGCATGCCGCCCGTGAAGCACAGGTGCTGCCGAAGGGTATCGACGGCGATCTCGCGACCGTCCATGCGAAGCGCCCTTTCCCATACAGTCCCGCTGAAATCGACGAGTTCGCGCGCGACGTGCGCGACCCTAACTTCCGCGTGCAGGTGAGCGCCGAGGGCATTCATGTCTACAACCGCGACGGACATCTTCGTGGCGGCGATCCGTTTCAGTTCTATCCAGACCTTCGTATGGAAGCGGACGGCGGGCATGCGTTCTATATGGGCGTGCAGCTTGCCCGCGCCGAGATTGCGTGGCGGCTCGGCAAGCGCTTCGACCAGGACCAGCCGCTCGACTGGGGCTGTGCAGTCGAGCGGCCGGAGCAGGATCTGTCGGCGTGGTGCGCGCCCGGCGAGACGATGAAAAAGCGTTAAAGCGCTCCAAAGCGGCGGCGCCCATTCAGCGCGCTTCTGCGAGCGCGCCTTCGCTGACTTCGTCCACCTTCGCGAGTTCGCCGCGCATTTCGCCGATGGCCCGCGCATAGTCGTCGGCGCCGAACACGGCCGAGCCGGCCACGAACACATCAGCGCCCGCCTCCGCGATCCGCGCGATATTCGACGCCTTCACGCCGCCATCCACCTCGATCAGCAAGGGGCGGCCCGTGCGCTGCATGGTTGCGTCGACGCGTTCGCGCAACGCACGCAGCTTCGCGAGCGTCTCCGGAATAAAAGCCTGGCCGCCGAAGCCGGGATTCACCGACATCACCACCACCACGTCGAGCCGCTCGATCACATGATCGAGCAGCGCGAGCGGCGTGGCGGGATTGAGAGCAAGTCCCGCGCGCGCGCCGTGCGTCTTGATCAGTTCGATGGTCCGGTGCACATGCAGCGACGCCTCGGGATGAAAGCTGATCGTGTTCGCGCCCGCCTCCGCAAAACTCACGACGAGCGGATCGACGGGTAGGGTCATCAGATGCACGTCGATCGGCACGCGCGTATGCGGCCGGATTGCCGCGCACACGAGCGGCCCGACCGTGAGATTCGGCACGTAATGGTTGTCCATCACGTCGAGATGAATCCAGTCCGCGCCAGCTGCGGTGACGTCGCCAATCTCATCGGCAAGACGCGCAAAGTCGGCCGACAGCAGCGAAGGAGCAATCAGAAAATCACGCATGGTTTTCTCCTTGCTCAGTGATAGCGGCGCGCCATCGCTTCGAGCGGCAACGGCTTGATGCGCGGCGCCTGCCCCGCACAGCCGAACGCCTCGAAACGCTCGACGCAGACGGCGCGCGCAGCCGCCGTCGCCGCCTTCAACGCGGCGCGCGGATCGAATTCGGCGCGCGCATTGGCCATCGACTTGCGCATTGCGCCGCTCATCGCGAGCCGGATGTCGGTGTCGATGTTGACTTTGCGCACACCGTGCGCAATTCCGCGCCGAATTTCCTCGACCGGCACGCCGTAGGTGGTGGGAATCTCGCCGCCGTATTCGCGGATTATCGCGAGCCACTCCTGCGGCACCGACGACGAACCATGCATCACGAGATGCGTGTTCGGAATCCGTTCGTGAATCTCCACGATCCGGTCGATAGCGAGAATATCGCCGGTCGGCTGGCGGCTGAATTTGTACGCGCCATGCGACGTGCCGATCGCAATCGCCAATGCGTCGACGCCGGTCGAGTCGACGAAAATCTGCGCCTCGCGCGGATCGGTGAGCAGATCGTCGCGTGTCAGTTGCCCTTGCGCGCCAACGCCGTCCTCCTCGCCCGCCGTGCCGGTTTCCAGCGACCCGAGGCAACCGAGTTCGCCTTCGACGGAAACGCCTACGGCATGCGCCGCGTCCACTACCCTTCGGCTTACGTCGACGTTGTAGTCATAGGTCGCTGGCGTTTTCTGATCGGGAAGCAGGGAGCCGTCCATCATCACCGATGTAAAGCCGGAACGGATCGCCTGCTGACAAACCGCCGGACTCGCGCCGTGATCCTGATGCAGCACGAGCGGAATGTCCGGATGCGCTTCGAGCGCGGCCAGCACTAGATGGCGCAGATACGGCTCGCCCGCATATTTGCGCGCGCCCGCTGAAGCTTGCAAGATCACCGGGCTCGCAGTCTCCTCGGCAGCCTGCATGATCGCGTGAATCTGCTCCATGTTGTTGACGTTGAACGCGGGCACGCCGTAACCGTGCTCGGCCGCGTGGTCCAATAGTTGACGCAGTGCTATGAAGGCCATTGCAAACTCCTCGAAGACGAATCGGATTGTGTTGTGCCGCCGTTGTGTCACTGCTCGGTCACCGTTGCGCACTTTTATGCCGCTTCATGCCGCTTCCGCCGAACAGAAACTCATGCCGCGCGTTGCGTGACTCGTCGCGCTTCGTCCGCCACGGCCTGCGCAGTCAGCCTGAAATGATCGAACAGCGCGGCTGCGGGCGCGGATTCCCCAAAGGTGTCGATACCCACCACGCCGCCTTCCAGGCCCACGTACTGACGCCAGAACGCGCGCACGCCTGCTTCGACCGCAACGCGCGGCAAGCCCGGCGGCAGCACTGCATCGCGCCAGGTGTCCGGCTGCCGGTCGAACACGCTGGTCGACGGCATCGACACGACACGCGCAGCAATACCCAATGCAGCGAGCGGCGTAAGCGCGTCGAGCGCAAGCGAAACTTCGGATCCCGTAGCAATCAATATCACCCGAGCTTGCGTGGCCGCAGATGCGGGTGCTGCAGCATCCGGCCAGTCGCGCAGCACATAACCGCCCCGCTCTATCGCGTCGATCTGCTCGCCGTCGCGCGTGACGAACGGCAGATTCTGGCGGCTCAGCAGCAGGCATGACGGGCCCTCGCGTTCAATCGCGCTGGCCCATGCACGCGCGGTCTCCACGGTGTCGCACGGACGCCAGACGTCGAGCCCGGGAATCAGCCGCAAGCTCGCTGCATGCTCGACCGATTGATGCGTCGGACCGTCTTCGCCGAGGCCGATCGAATCGTGCGTGAACACGAAGATGGAGCGCGTCTTCATCAGCGCGGCCATCCGTAGCGCGTTGCGCGAATAGTCGGAAAAAGTGAGGAACGTGCCGCCGAACGCAATGTGCCCGCGATGCAGCGCGATCCCGTTGATCGCCGCGCTCATGCCGAATTCGCGCACGCCATAGTGCAGATAATTGCCGCCGTGCAGGCCGGTGTCGTTCGCGTGAATATCGACGGCGGCTTGCCAGTTGGTGAGGTTCGACCCGGTCAGATCGGCCGAGCCGCCCAGCAATTCGGGCAATGCGCGCGCGAGCACGGCGATGGTCTGCTGCGAAGCCTTGCGCGTCGCGATGGATTGCGCGGCGCTGTCGGCGTCGCGCAGCATCGCGCGAACCGCATCGCGCCAGTGCACGGGCAACGCGCCTCGCGTCCTGCGCTCGAATTCCGCAGCCTCATGCGGATAGTGCTGGCGGTAGACTTCGAAGCGGCGCTTCCAGTCGGCCTCTGCCGCCTCGCCGCGCCCGCTCGCATCCCACTGCGCGCGGACTTCTTCGGGGATGGAGAACGGCGGATGCGGCCAGCCCAGCGCGCGCCGCGTATTCGCAACCTCCTCGGCGCCGAGCGGCGCGCCGTGCACATCGTGCGTACCCGCTTTTGCCGGCGAACCTTTGCCGATCACCGTGCGGCAGCAGATCAGTGTCGGCTTGCCAGCCGCGCGCGCGTCATGCAACGCGAGGTCGACCGCGTCGGCGTCGTGGCCGTCCACGTCGCGCACCACGTGCCAGCCGTACGCGGCGAAACGCGCGGGCGTGTCGTCGCTGAACCACTGCGCGACATGACCGTCGATGGAAATGCCGTTATCGTCGTAAAGCACCGTGAGCTTGCCGAGCTTCAGCGTGCCCGCGAGTGACGCCGCCTCGTGCGAGATGCCTTCCATCAGGCAGCCGTCGCCGGCAAACACATACGTGCGGTGATCGACGATTGCATGACCGGGCCGGTTGAATTCTCGTGCGAGCAGCGCTTCGGCGAGCGCCATGCCGATCGCGTTGGCGAGCCCCTGGCCGAGCGGGCCTGTCGTAGTTTCGACGCCCGGCGTCACGCCGACTTCGGGATGTCCCGGCGTCTTGCTATGCAATTGACGGAAGCGTTTGAGCTCGTCGATCGGAAGATCGTAGCCCGTGAGATGCAGCAGCCCGTATAACAGCATCGAGCCGTGTCCGTTCGACAGCACGAAGCGGTCTCGGTCAGGCCACGCCGGATTGCGCGGATTGTGTTTCAGATGCCGGTCCCACAGCGCGACGGCGATTTCCGCCATCCCGAGCGGCATGCCGGGGTGGCCCGACTTCGCCGCTTCGACGGCGTCGATCGCGAGGATGCGCAACGCGTCGGCCATCACGCGGGTTTCAGGTAATGCAATCGATTCTGCGACGGCACTCATCGAATCTCTCCTTCGAAACTGAAAGCAGGTGTCCCACTTCAACCTCGTGCGTCAAACACTCAGGCCCGCGAGCGCCGGTCGATCAGTTGCAGAATCATCGGCGTGAAGATCAGTTGCATCGCGAGACCCATCTTGCCGCCTGGCACGACGATCACGTTCGGGCGCGACATGAAGGAGTCGTGCAGCATCGTCAGCAGATACTGGAAATCGATGCCTTTAGGCCGCGCAAAGCGGATCACGACGAAGCTCTCATCGGGCTGAGGAATCTCGCGCGCGATAAACGGGTTCGACGTATCCACGGTCGGCACGCGCTGAAAATTCACATGCGTGCGGGAAAACTGCGGGCAGATGTAATTCACGTAGTCCGGCATGCGCCGCAAGATCGTATCGACCACAGCTTCGTGCGAGTAACCGCGCATGGTCTGATCGCGATGCAGCTTCTGGATCCATTCGAGGTTGATGATCGGCACCACGCCGATCAGCAGATCAGCATGCCGCGCGATGTCGATACGCTCGGTCACCGCCGCACCGTGCAGCCCTTCGTAGAACATCAGATCGGTGTCCGGCGTCACGTCTTCCCACGGCGTGAAGGTGCCGGCATCCTGTTTGTAGAGCCGCGTTTCGGTTTCGTCGTGAACGTAGTGGCGAAACTTGCCGGTGCCGCTCTCTCCATAGCTCGCGAACAGCGTCTCCAGTTCTTCCAGCAGATTCGCTTCCGGTCCGAAATGGCTGAAGTTCGGCACGCCGTCGCGCTCGTGCTGCTTCATCGCTTCGCGCATGCCGTTGCGGTCGTAACGATGAAACGCGTCACCTTCCACGATCTGCGCGTTGATCTTCTCGCGCCGGAAAATATGGGTGAAGCTCTTCATCACGGTCGTGGTGCCGGCGCCGCTCGAACCGGTCACCGCGATAATCGGGTGTTTGACTGACATGCGCTTGTCTCCGGATAGTGGTGTTGTATTCGGCCGCTTTTTGCGAGGCCGGGCTTCTTGCACTTACGCGGTGAAACCCGGCAGAAAAAGCGAGCGTCGGCCAAAGAGCGGCGACGTGAAGGGTTGATCTTCGCCACGGTCGTATTCGCCGTGATAGCGGCCAATGCGCTCCACTTCGTTGCGCGAACCGAGAATCACGGGCACGCGGCCATGCAGCGCACGCGGCACGACGTCGAGAATGCGCTCGCGGCCCGTGATCGAAAGACCGCCCGCCTGCTCGATGAGAAAACTCATCGGGTTGGCTTCATACAGGAGACGCAGGCGTCCTTCCATGACCGGCGTTTTCGAGTCGCGCGGATACATGAACACGCCGCCGCGCATCAGGATGCGATGCACCTCCGCCACCATCGAGGCGATCCAGCGCATGTTGAAATCCTCCGCACGGCAGCCGGTGCGCCCGTCCTTGCACTCCTGCACGTAGCGGCGCACGGGCGGCTCCCAGAAGCGTTCGTTCGACGCGTTGATCGCGAATTCAGCCGTGTTTTCCGGAATGCGGATGTTCGAATGCGTGAGAACGAAATTGCCGATCTCACGCTCGAGCGTGAAGCCATGCGTGCCGTTGCCGACCGACAACACCAGCATGGTCGAAGGACCGTAGATCGCGTAGCCCGCCGCGACCTGCTCGCGGCCCGGCCGCAGAAACGCGGATTCGCCGACCGGTCGGTCTGCGCCAGCCGAACGATCATCCACATTGCGCAGCACCGAAAAGATCGAACCGACCACGCCGTTGATGTCGATGTTCGATGAGCCGTCGAGCGGGTCGAACGCGAGCAGATAGTCGCCGCGCGGATAGCCTTGCGGAATCGTGTAGACGCTCTCCATTTCCTCGGAGGCCATCGCGGCTAGCAGCCCGTCCCACTCGCATTGCTGCACGAAGATTTCGTTGGTGGCGACGTCGAGCTTCTTCTGCTCCTCGCCATGTGTATTGATACTCTGCGCCGACCCGTAATTGCCGCCGAGCGCGCCCTTGGTCAGCATCGCCGAAATCGACTTGATGGCTGCGGCTACATCGATCAGCAGCGCGGAGAGGCCGGCGTTTTGCGCCGTTGCCGCCGCACAGGGCTGGCGGTCGAGGGTGTCGATCAGAAACTTTGAAAGGGTCGTGCGTCCGTCTTGCATGGCGATCTCCTGAGGTTGTTCTGTTTCAGCCTGGCGGCGACGTCGTGGCGGCCCGCGGTGCATCCGCGCCGGACGCATGAAAGGACGTGGGCGGCTCGGCGCCTGGTGCAAGCGGTTCGGCGAATACACGGCTCGCACGAATGTCCTCGGTGGCGATCAGTGTCAGCGCGGGCGCGTCGATGGGCGCGCCGCCTTGCATCGCCGCTGCAAAAAGACGATTGGCCTGGCGCAGCCGCGAGCGATCGAGCGCGTTACGCACCGAACGCGCATTGGCGAAGTTCGGCTGACGGGTGCGCAGTGCGAGGTAGTCAGCGAAAGCGCGCCGCGAATCGGCGTCGAAGCGGTAATGCATCGTCGCAAGCATGCGTTCCGCGATATCGAGCAGTTCCGCGTCGCCGTAATCGGGAAACGTAATGTGATGAGCAATGCGCGAGCGAAACCCCGGATTGCTCTCGAAGAACACTTCCATCCGCGACGCGTAACCGGCGAGTATCACCACCAGATCGTCGCGCTGGTTTTCCATTGTCTGAAGCAGTATCTCTATGGCTTCCTGACCATAGTCGCGCTCGTTTTCCGGGCGATAAAGGTAATACGCTTCGTCGATGAACAGCACGCCGCCCATTGCGCGCTTGAGCACGTCGCGCGTTTTCGGTGCGGTATGGCCGATGTACTGGCCCACCAGATCGTCGCGCGTCACCGAGACGAGATGATTGCGGCGGATGTAGCCCAGCCGATGCAGCACCTCGGCCATGCGTAATGCGACCGTCGTCTTGCCGGTGCCGGGATTGCCGGAGAAGCACATATGCAGTGTCGGCGCGCCGCTCGCGAGACCGAGCGATTCGCGCGCCCGCTCGACGAGCAGATGCGCGGCGATCTCGCGAATGCGCGTCTTGACCGGCACGAGACCGACGAGATCGCGGTCGAGTTCCGCGAGGACGTCGCCGATGCCCGAATCGCGATAAAGCGCGGCGAGGTCGATATGCGGCGGCAGCGCCGGGTTTTCGCGCTGCGCGGCGGCGCCGTTCGTTACATCGTTCGTTACATCGTTCGTTACATCGCTCGTTGTTGCGGACGATGGGGCGTCAACGTCAATGGCGGCAGCTTCGGTCATGCTCTTTCCTCCGATCGTTACGTGTGCTCGGCGCTTCGTGGTGTTCCGCGGCGCCTGGTTGGCACCGTCTCAGCGCGTGGACCCGTAGCGCTCGCCCGAAGGCCGGTCGCTTGCGTAGCCCGACAACCCATAGCGCTGCACACGTCCCGGCCCATCCTCACGCGTGAGCCGGAAACCCGGCTCGTCGTCCGGCCGGTTGACGATAAACGACAGCCGCATCGTCTCGAAGCCGCGCACCGAGTCGAACGCGTTGACCTTGATGTAGTGCTGCGGCCGCGCCGCGCGGCACGCCTTCACCTCCTGGAGCACGCCCGCTGCGTCGTGCAGATCGAACATCGGCAGGCCCCACATTTCCCAGTACGTATTGCGCGGATGCGGATCGTCGGTGAATTCGACGGAGCAGGCCCAGCCCTGACCCAGCGCATAGTCGATCTGCAAACTGATCTCTTCGTCGGTCAATTCCGGCAGGAAAGAAAAGGTGCCTTGTGTAATACGCATGACGTACCTCGCGATTGATTGACTGCAACGTTCAAACGGCGCACACGGTCTCCCGCGCAGTGCGTCTGCACTGCTGCGAACCTGCACCGGGAATCTTTCGATGCGCCGCTTAGGCCGCGGTCGGCGTGGCGGCGAAATCGGGCGAATCGGTCGACGCGTAGTTGAAGCTCACGTCGCGCCAGGTGTCGAGCGCCTGCTTCAGCGGCCCGCACCAGCGCGCCGCGGCTTCCAGAATGTCGGGCCCTTCCTGACGAATGTCGCGTCCTTCGTTGCGCGCCTTCACCATCGCCTCGAGCGCGACGCGATTGGCCACGGCGCCCGCCTGAATGCCGCCCGGATGCCCGATGGTGCCGCCGCCGAACTGCAAGATTGCGTCGTCGCCGAACAGGTCGAGCAACTGATGCATCTGTCCCGCGTGAATGCCGCCCGAGGCCACCGGCATTACCTTGCGCAAGCCGGCCCACGGCTGATCGAAGAAAATGCCGCGCGACAGGTCGACTTCGTTGTGCGCCTCGCGGCACACGTTGTAAAAGCCCTGCACGGTCAGCGGATCGCCTTCGAGCTTGCCCACCGCCGTGCCTGCATGCGCGTGATCGACGCCCGCCATGCGCAGCCACTTCGCGATTACGCGAAACGAAATGCCGTGATTGCGCTGACGCGTGTAGGTGCTGTGTCCCGCACGATGCAGGTGCAGAATCATGTCGTTCTTGCGTGCCCAGCGCGACATCGACTGAATTGCGGTCCAGCCGATCACGAGGTCGATCATCACGATGCATGAACCCAGTTCCTTCGCGAATTCGGCGCGCTCATACATATCCTCCATCGTGCCGGCCGTCACGTTCAGGTAATGACCTTTGACTTCGCCGGTTTCAGCTTGCGCGCGGTTCACCGCTTCCATCGAAAACAGAAAACGGTCGCGCCAATGCATGAAAGCCTGCGAGTTGATGTTCTCGTCGTCTTTCAGAAAATCGAGGCCGCCGCGCAACCCTTCGTATACGACGCGGCCATAGTTCTTGCCCGACAAGCCGAGCTTGGGCTTGACGGTTGCGCCAAGCAAAGGCCGCCCATACTTGTCGAGCCGCTCGCGCTCGACGACGATTCCGGTCGGCGGTCCCTGGAAGGTCTTCAGATAAGCAACAGGTATGCGCATGTCTTCGAGCCGAAGCGCTTTCAGCGGTTTGAAGCCGAACACATTGCCGATGATCGACGCCGTCAGGTTCGCGATGGAGCCTTCTTCGAACAGATCGAGTTCATAGGCGATGTACGCGAAGTACTGCGGTTCGGCCGCGTTCGACGCGGGCACCGGATCGACGCGATACGCTTTTGCCCGGTACATGTCGCACGCCGTCAGCCGGTCGGTCCACACCACGGTCCACGTCGCCGTCGACGATTCACCTGCTACTGCCGCCGCCGCTTCCTCCGGTTCGACGCCCGGTTGCGGCGTGATGCGAAAAAGGGCGATCACGTCGGTGTCTTTCGGCGTGTAATCCGGTTGCCAGTAGCCCATCTCGCGATACTTCATGACGCCCGCGGCATAGCGCTCGCGAGCATTGCCCGCATCGCGCGGCTTGTGGAGGGACTCGATCACCGGTTGACTGAAATCGTTCATGACGTATCCTCGATTGTGGACAGGCGCGCTGCCGGAAGAACGAAGCGCTTGAGTGCACTGTATGCAAGGACGTCATCGATGAGAATTCACGATTTTATTTGGCAGACTTAATCGATCCGTTATCGATCGCACATCGTGGAGCGCGGTTTCGGGTGGTGCGCTCGGAGCGCTCGTCGTGCATTCGCCTGGATGTTCAGTCCGGTGTAAGCAATCAGCCTTTGTATGGAACCCTGGATACGAGCGCGAAGTAGAGCTCGCCGCCCGCGTGGACGTCAGTCGTAACTGACACGCGCAACATGGTCTTTCATGCGTGGTGGAACACTTTGCTGCATTATCGGAACAGTGCGGCGCGCACGACGCAGATGCGGCGTTCATGCAGCGCGCGCAATTTCCGCCGCCGCTATTCGGCGAACGCTGTATTGCGGCGCGGCGTAGGCTGCTCCAGCCCTCGTTGCCGCTCCGGCACGGAGCTTGCGTAGTCGATCACGCCAATGCAGTCCGGCAACGTGTCGGGCCGACGGCGCAACGCTGTATCAACCGATGGAGGAAGCACCTTATGCAATGGACGACTCCGAGCTACACCGATATGCGTTTTGGTTTCGAAATCACGATGTATATCGCTACGCGTTAAAGCCCGCATGGGCCGCGTAATGCGGCCCCTCTGCGGATCGATTGTTAATCGTTAGCTGAATGGGCGGCCTAGAGCGCTGCCAGGACACGCGTTCCCATCCATGATTCACGAAACGATCGTCACTACGGCAGCGTGCGATGGCCGTCCTCATGTCGCGCCGATGGGAGCCCGTTACGAGGGCGACTTTGTCATCCTGTCGCCTTTTCGTCCGTCCGTGACGCTGGACAATATCGTCGCCACGCGCGCGGCGGTCCTCAATTTCACCACGGATGTCCGCGTTTTCGCCGGCTGCGTCACGCATTGCGCGACCGATTGGCCGACGCTCGCGGCAAGCCGTGTGGCGAGCGTGCGGCTCGCGGAATCGCTCGCGCACGCCGAGTTCGAACTCGATGAACTGCGCGACGACAACGAGCGCCCCGTGCTGCGCATGAAATGCGTGCACCGCGAAACGCATGCGCCATTTGCCGGTTTCAACCGCGCGCAGGCGGCAGTGGTCGAAGGCGCGATTCTCGTAAGCCGGCTCTTCATGCTGCCGGCCGACAAGGTCGATCGCGAGATGGCGTATCTGCAGATCGCCATCGATAAAACGGCCGGCGACGCCGAACGCACTGCGTGGAGTTGGCTCACCGCCGCAATCGCGCGGCACCGCGAACGTCTCGCATCGCCGGGCGGCCAGGCTGCCTAGTCGGTGCTGCTTAGTCCGTGGTGCTTAGTCCACATTTCTCGCGCTTTTCCCGCTTTTTCGGAGAACACCGATGACCGCATTGCTTGCGAGCGTCCGCTCGCACGACGAAGCATTAGATGCCGCCCGCGCCGGCGCGGACCTGATCGACCTGAAGGAGCCAAGCGCGGGCGCGTTAGGCGGGCTCGCGATCGGCGACATCGCGCTGATCGTGCGCGAGCTTCGCGCCCGCTACCCTGTCAAGCCGATCAGCGCGACGATCGGCGATCTGCCGGCCGATGCGCTCGATGAAATTGCCGCGCGCGTGATCGAGGTGAGCGACACGGGCGTCGATTATGTAAAAGTCGGCGTGACGCCTGGACCCGCCGCGCGCCGGTGCCTCGAACAACTGGCGTGTCTGCCCGCGGCGGTCGTCCCCGTTCTGTTATGCGATGGCGGCATGGACGGCGAACTGGCCGCTCACGCGGCATCGCTCGGCTTTGTCGGCGTGATGTTCGACACTTCGGCGAAGGACGGCAGCACGCTATTCGATCATGTGGACAGCGATGCGCTCGCGCGATGGCTGCGGCTCACGCGCGAACGCGGCGCGATGTGCGGCGTTGCCGGCTCGCTCGGCTGGGCGCAGTTCGAACAGATTCGCGCGCTTGCGCCGGATGTGGCGGGCTTTCGCACCGCGTTGTGCGTCGATGGCCGGCGCTCACGGCTCGATCCGCAGCGGGTTGCGCAATGGGCGGATGCGCTGCATCGCGGCTCGGGCGGGGTGGGCGCTGCTGCCGGTATAGCGGCGGATGGCGTTGCAGCGGGTGGGGTACGCGTGTAACGGGCATGCGGTGCGGCGGGCTGCTGCACTGGATGCGCTGCCTCGGCCGTATCGCGACGTGGGCGACGTGGGCTACCTGCGCTACCTGCGCTACCTGCGCTACCTGCGCTACCTGCGCTAATGCGCTAATGCGCTATATGGGCTGTACCGGCTGCATGAACGGCATATGCAAAGCCGCCGAGTCAGATCACCGGCGTATTCAGCAACCGGTCCCGCATCAGTTCGACATTGTCCTTATTGAACAACTCGACGACGTAGTTCGCCTCGTTCACGTAATCGACAAAGCGGCGGTCCACCACGCCCGCGGCCGCGAGCGTATCGAGCCGTTCGTTTCCCGCGATCGGGCATGACTTCACGACGATGAGCCGCTCGGCGTTGAGCATCGTCGAGAGCCAGGCGGCGAGGCTGTCCGAGGTCGTGTCCCAGTTGCTCATCGCGTCGGGCGTGTCGCGCATCAGCGCGGTCGGCACCCACACGGCGACATGGCCGTCGCGCAGCGCGCGGCGAATCTTTGCCTCGCTCGATGCAAGCACGAGTTCGGGCAAGACTCCTTGCATGAGGAGTGCGTATTGCGTCATTGCGAGCAGACACATGTTGTGCGCGGCGAGATCGTCGAAGCACCACTCGCTCTGATACTGCCGCACCTTGTCCGCGAAATCGCCGCCGCCGGGAACGATGACGATGCGCCCGCCCCCCACTTCGCATAGCTCGATGAGCCACTGGCGCAGCGCCGGCTCGTGACTCAGGCTGCCCCCGATCTTGACCACCCACATGATCGTTGTCCTCGTTTGCGATTAACCTCGTTTGCTTGTCCGCTTGCCTGCCTGTTGTTTTTTATGCCGGCCTCCTCCGGCTAGTCGCTTGTTTCGCTCGTGTGGCGCTCGTCCCACCTGTGTCGCGAATCCCGCTTGCGCTCCGACCCGCTCATGCCGCGCGCGTAGCCGCGTCAACGCTTTCCGAACCTTCGCCGGCCTGCGCATAGCGCGTTGCCGCCAGCAGCCCCACGGCCACGCTCGGCGCACAGGTCGCGGCCCAGTCCGACTGATCGGACGCGCCTCCCGCCAGCGTGCCGAAATCGATGTAACCGCGCGCCTCCTCACGCGCGAGCGCCGCCGCGAGAAAGCGTCCGCAGCCCGCGCCCACGAGCGGCGCCGCAGCGAGCGCTGGATGAGCCGCCGTCACGCGCGTCAGGTTCGCGCCGATCTCGCGCAATTGCAGCTCGCGCCAGCGCAGCGCGAACGCGCGCCATTCGGCGGCGCCCGTTTCATGTGCGTCGCGGCCGATCATCCGCGCGAGCCGCCTTCTGCTCGCGAGTTCGTTCTTCGGCCCATTATCGGCGCTCGGGTAAAGGTCGTATTGCGGCGCGAGTTCGCCCGTGAGGCGGTATACGTCAGCGCTGGTTGCGAACCATTCGTTCATCACGTTGACGGCCGCGCCGCCGAATTCGATGCGCTGTGCGATGCCGCAAAGCGGCGTGCGCACGACTCCCTGATAGACGAGCTCGCCGGTCGCGAGCCGCCCGGCATCGGTCGATGCGCGCGCAACGACGCAGCCGTTCGCAATTGGAATGATGTCGGTCGTCGTGCTCCCGATGTCGATCAGCAGCGCATTCGGCACGCGCGTCGCGACCCAGCGCGCGGTCGCGAGCCAGTTCGCCGACGCGACGCTGCGCCAGCCACCCGCGCAGGCCTGCGCCGTCAACCAGCCGGCCTCGCCGGCATAGAAAGCGACGCTCGGCCCGAGCCGCAGCGCGAGTGCGGCGGTGATCGCACGCACGCCTTGGGAGCGGTCTTCGAAAAGGTCGACCATCTCGCCGGTCATCGTCACGGCGTGGCGCGCCGCGTAGGTTTTCGCGGCCGGCCAGCGTTCGAACACCAGGTCGATCGTGCGCTCCAGATGTTCGAGCCCTTGCCACAACGGGCAAGCCCACTGCGCGACGTCGAGCACGACGCCGTTCGCATCGCTCATCGACACTTTGACGTGCGCGCCGCCGACGTCCCAGCCGAATACCGGTGCGCCCGCGGACTGCGGAAGTGGCGCGTTCATGGCCGAACCCCGCAAAGAGGCCGGGCGTCGAAAGCACGCGCCGCCGCAGCCGTCGGTTCGCCAGATTCGTCTAGTCCACCCGTTTCACCCGCTTGGCCCGCTTCGCCCGCTTGGCCCGCTTCGCGTGATCCGCCCGATCCACCCGACTCCGCTTCTTGTGAAGCCTTACCTTGTTCGCCCCGTTCCTCCGCTCGAACACGCACCCCATGCGCCCTCAGCAACGCCGCCGCCAGATTGCCCCCAAGCGCAGCGGACAGCCCCGCATACGCCACGGTCAGCCGCGGATTCACTTCGATGACGACCGGCCCGCGCGACGGATGCCACACCACATCGATCCCGGCAAAGCCGCGCAGCCCCGGCATCGCCGTCGCGACGCGTTTTGCGAGCTCGCGAAGCGTCTTGCCCCGATCACCCGCCGTGTCGATTTGATTGACCGTCACGCCGTCGAATTCGACGATGCGCGCCTGCTGCCCCGGCGCCTCGCTCCCGCTCAAGCCAATCTGCTGCCGGTTGATGCTGACGAGTTCGACGCGCTCGTCATCGCAGATGAGCGAAAGACTCAGCGGCTCGCCGTCCACCCACTCCTGCAACACCGGATTGCGCGCGTCGGCCGCGCGCGCGTCGTATTCGGCGCAAGCTTGCGCGAAATCGTCGAACTGGAACGTGTCGAGTCCGCCGGCACCGTCGTCAGGCTTCACGACCCATCTGTTGCCTGTGTGAATCACTGCCTGGCCCGGTTCGATCGCCGGCGTGGTCGCGATGCCGTGCGCCGCAAGGCAGGCCGCCGTCGCGCACTTGCTGGACGCAACGCGAATCGCCTCCTTCGCGCAGCCGAGCCAGCGCGCCGCGCCGACCGCGTCGTACAGATGCAGCAGCAAGCCGTCGCATTCCGGCGCGATGATGCACGCGTAGTCATGCTCACGTGCCACGCGCGCGACGAACGCCGTCATCGATTCGCCGGGCGCCGCCATACAATGAGCAAGCGCGGGGTCCACGGTCTCGAAGCGCGAGCTTGCAAAGCTGACCTCCACGCCGTCCAGTTCGCGCAGATCCGCGACTAGCGCATCGCGCATCACGCGGCCTTCGACGATCAGCGCGCTCAGGTCGGCGAGGCTCCCCGCGCCGGCAAGCGCAGGATCGATGCCGCCACCGGTGAGATACTCGAACACAAAGATCTTGGTCAAAGGATGCGCCCCTATGCAGGTGATACCGGTTCTCGATCTGCTCGACGGCCACGTCGTACGCGCGGTGCGCGGCGAACGGACGGCCTATCTGCCGATACGTTCGTCGCTCGCCGCCACCAGCGAGCCGCTTCACATCGCCCGCGCGCTGCTTGCTGCCAGCGGCGCGCGCACGCTCTATATCGCCGACCTCGGCGCCATCCTTCAGCAAGGCGCTCACGTTCAAACGCTCGCTACCTTGCGTGCCGCGCTGCCCGACATCGACATCTGGCTCGACGCCGGGTATGCCGACTACGCTTCGATGCTCGCGCTCTTCGATCGTATCGACGCAAGCAGCCGGCCCGCTCCCCGCGATCTCGCGACGCTCGTGCCGGTGTTCGGCACCGAGTCGCTGCAAGACATAAACGCAGTGCGCGCCGCCGAAACCGCCGGGTTTTCACCGATCCTCTCGCTCGACCATCGCGCCGGCCAGTTGCTGAGAGCCGCGGCACATTCCGCAAGCTCGGAGCGCACGCCTGCGTGGTGGCCGCGCAGAGTCATCGCGATGACGCTCGATCAGGTCGGCAGCTACGACGGCCCCGATCTCGCCACCTTCGAGCGTATCCGCGCCAATGCTCCGGCGCATACCGAGGTGATCGGCGCAGGCGGCATTCGCCATCGCGAGGACATGGAGGCGGCGGCCCGCACTGGCGCAACCGCGTGGCTCGTGGCGTCCGCGCTGCACGACCGCCGCATCGGCATGCCGCTCGCCGCGTCGACGTAGGCGAGCAAAACAAGTTCCATGCCAATCGGCGAACGACGTATCCGGGTAAACAAACGGCAAGCTTTATCGAGCTTTGGCGAACTTTAACGAGCCGCGCGTGACACTCTGCTCCAGAACGACACACAACCTGTGCGCTGCGCAAGACTGGCGCAGCGCAGCGGCAACGCGATCGACGCGGCACGCCGCGCATCGACCGCTCGCCACGATCCTTTAAGCAGGACGTTACATAAGCACGGCGCACTGCGCGCGAGGCGCTGCTGCTTGGCGCACAAACGCATCGGCATGGAGCTTGCTAAAAGTCGGCCCATGCACCTCTCGTCCACTGATCCGTCGACCCCCAGCGCATCGGGCGCGGCCAGCGTGTCCGCCGCGTCGATCACACGCGACTGGACCTGCCCGTTCTGTCCGCTGCTATGCGATGACCTCGCGATCGAATCGCATGGCGACGCGACGCTCGCCGTGCTGAACACGGACTGCCCGCGCCTCATGCAAGCGCTCGCGTGCTACGGCGCGGCGGATGCGCAATGCCGTGCGAGCATCGACGGACACGTGGTGGAGCTCGATGCGGCGCTCACCCAAGCGGCGGGGATCCTGTCGTCGGCGCGGCGTCCGTTGTTCGGCGCACTGACAACCGATGTCGCCGGCGCGCGGGCGTTGTACACGCTGGCTGCTGGCTGCGGCGCGATTCTCGACCATCAGCATGGCGACGCGATGAGCGCGGCGACGCTCGCCTTGCAGGACCGCGGTTCGTTCTTCACGACGCTTTCCGAAGTGCGCTCACGCGCCGATCTGCTGGTATTTTTTGGCTGTCAGCCGTCGCGTCGCTATCCACGCTTTTTCGCACGCACGATTGAAGGAACCGCGACGGCGCGCGAGCTGGTGTTCATCGGCTGCGAGCCTGACCCGGTGGCAAGCAGCCTCCCTAACACGCGTATCGAGTCGATCCTGCCAGACGCCGATCCGTTCGATACGCTCGCGCTGTGGTCCACGATCAGCGACGCGCGCGCGCCGAATGCATTCCCCGAAGACATTGCCGATGCGCAAGACACGAAGCAGACGCTCGCCGTTTTACAAGCGCTTCAGGCTCGCATTGCCGCGGCGCGCTACACGGTGTTCGTCTATGAGCCCGCCTCGTTGCCTGGTCCGCATGCGGCACTGCTGATCGAGGCGCTGAACCGGATTGTCAAGGCGTCGAATCTGACCTCGCGCGCGGGCGGCCTTGCGCTCGGCGGCGATGACGGCGCGTTGACGGTCAATCAGACCGTCACCTGGCTATCCGGGCTGCCGCTCCGCACTCGCGTCTCGACACCGGCACGCACCGCGGGCACCGCGCCGCTCGATCACGATCCGTATCGCTATCGCACCGAAAGACTGCTCGCCGATGGCGAAATCGACGCGCTGCTGTGGGTCGCGAGCTTTGCGCCGCCCGCGTGGCCGCGAGCACTGCCTCAAAACGTGCCGGCGATCGTGCTCGGCCACCCCACCCTCGCGCAAGCCGCAGCCGCGCGCGGCCAACGCACCGTGTTCATTCCGGTCGCGACGCCCGGCATCGACAGCGGCGGGCATCTGTTCCGGGTCGATAGTTCAGTGGTGATGCCGCTTGTCGCCTCACGCGGCGCGGCGCTTCTCCCAGTCGCGACGGTGGCGGCGCAACTTGCCGCGCGCCTGCCCGTACCTTTCTCCACATCCTTCTGCGCGCCTCCGTTCCCGCAGCCCGCCGCGCAGGTGCGGCCATGACGCTGATCCGGCTCAAAGGCGGCACGGTTTTCGATCCGGTCAACGGCGTCGACGGCGAGCGCCGCGACCTGGCGATTCGCGACGGCCGCATCGTCGACGTGCCGGCCCATGTGCCAGCCGACCGCGAATACGACGCCACCGGCATGATCGTGATGGCGGGCGGCATCGACATGCATTCGCATATCGGCGGGGGCAAAACCAATCTGTCGCGCCTTTTACTGCCCGAGGATCATCGCGACGATCCCGTGCGCGATTCAGCCTATGAGTCCGTGCAGGACGCGAACGGCCGCTATCTGAGGCTACCGTCTTGCGGCGTCTGCGCGCCGGGCACGCTTGCAACCGGCTACCGTTACGCCGAAATGGGCTACACCGCCGCGTTCGAACCGGCGATGATCGCCTCCAACGCGCGTCACACGCACCTCGAAATGGGCGACACGCCGATCATCGATCACGGCGCGTACGTGATGCTCGGCAACGACGAACTGTTCCTGCAAATGCTCGCCGCGCGCGACGACTTCGAGCGTCTGCGCGACTACGTCGGCTGGACGATTCACGCGAGCAAGGCGCTCGGTGTGAAAGTCGTGAATCCGGGCGGCATTTCGGCGTTCAAGTTCAACCAGCGCTCGTTGAATGTCGATGAGCCGCACGCGCACTACGGCATCACGCCGCGCGAGGTGCTGCACACGTTGACGCGCGCGCTGACCGAATTGCGCGTGCCGCATCCATTGCATGTGCATGCGAGCAATCTCGGCGTGCCCGGCAACATCGATTCGACCATCGCGACGATGGACGCCGCCGACGGTCTGCCGGTTCATCTCACGCATATCCAGTTTCATAGTTATGGCGTCGAGGGGCCGCTGAAGTTTTCGTCGGGCGCGCGACAGATCGCGGAGGCCGTGAACGCGCGGCCAAATGTGTCGATCGATGTCGGCCAGATCATCTTCGGGCAGACCGTGACGGCTTCCGGCGACACGATGATGCAGTTCCGCAACGCGCCGCTCGCCCGGCCGCACAAATGGGTGGTCGGCGATATCGAATGCGATGCGGGCTGCGGCGTGGTGCCGTTCCGTTATCGCGAGCAGAGCTATGTGAATGCGTTGCAGTGGATTATCGGGCTGGAAATTTTCCTGCTCGTGGACGACCCGTGGCGCGTCGCGATGACCACCGATCATCCGAATGGCGGCCCGTTCACGAGCTATCCGCATCTGATTCGTCTTTTGATGGACAAATCGTTTCGCGACGAACAGCTCGCGAAGCTCCATGCCGACGCGCAAGTGGCGAGCGCCTTGCCGCAACTGACGCGAGAGTTCTCGCTGTACGAAATCGCGATCATCACGCGCGCGGGACCGGCGCGCCTGCTCGGCTTGCGCGACCGCGGCCATCTCGGCGTGGGCGCGGCGGCCGACATCGCCGTGTATCGCAACGATCCGGACCGCGAGCGGATGTTCACATCGCCCGCGTATGTGTTCAAGGACGGCGAGCTGGTGGCGCGCGACGGCACGCTCGTCGCCACACCGACGGGCGGCATTCACTTCGTGTCGCCGGAATTCGACCGCGGCATCGAGAAGCGGATACGCGCGTACAGCGAAAAAAATCTCGCGAGCAACTTCGCGCACTCGGCGATCAGCGACGACGAAGTCTGCAACTGCTGCCGCGGCGGCAAGCTGCTGCCCGTCGAATGCTTCGCGCACGGTTGACATGGCTGACCCGAACGGCGAACCGCACACGATGAGCGACACGGCGACCCTGCAGATCAACGGCACCACGATCGACGCCACCTTCGCGGAAGCTTTTCCGATGAAGGCGACGCGGCTCGTCATCACCGCGCATACGCCGGCGTGGGCGATGAACGCTGCGCGCTCGCTGACCGGTTTTGCAACTTCGGTGATCGGCTGCGGCTGCGAGGCAGGCATCGAGCGGACACTCGAAGGCGACGAAACGCCGGACGGGCGGCCAGGCGTCGCGGTGCTGCTATTCGCGGTGTCGTCGAAGGAACTGGCCAAGCAGATCGAGCGGCGCGTCGGGCAATGCGTGCTCACGTGCCCGACCACGGCCGTGTATCGCGGCATCGACCCGGAAACGAGCCGCGCGCCGCTTTCGGACCTCGCGCCGCTTGGCAAAAACCTGCGTTTTTTCGGCGACGGCTGGCAAATCTCCAAGATGCTCGGCGACACGCGTTACTGGCGCGTGCCGGTGATGGACGGCGAGTTCGTCTGCGAGGAAAACGCGCCCACTGTGAAGGCCGTAGGCGGCGGCAATCTGATTTTTCTCGCATGCGATATGGACGCCGCGCTGGCCGCTGCCGAAGCAGCCGTCGCCGCGATGAGCATGCTGCCGAACGTCATCATGCCGTTTCCGGGCGGCGTCGTGCGTTCCGGTTCGAAGGTCGGCTCGAAATACAAAGGCGCGACCGCATCCACCAACGACGCGTTCTGTCCGACGCTCGCGGGCCTCTCGGCGCGCAGCGAACTGAGCGCGGAGGTGGGCTGCGTGCTCGAAATCGTGATCGACGGACTCACCGAAGCCGACGTCGGCGCGGCGATGACAGCAGGCATCGTCGCGGCCGCTGGACTCGGACGCGCGGCGGGCCTGCTGCGCATTTCGGCGGGCAATTACGGCGGCAAGCTCGGTCCTTATCACTTTCACCTTCACCAACTTGCAGCCGTCCTCCGCGGGAGCAGCGCATGAGTGTCGTGACTACGCTGCGCGTCAAGACCGCGCCGGGTTTTCGCGTCGACGCCTCGGCGTTGCTGCCCGCATCGGTCGCGGCGCTTTCCCTCGGGGACGTCGCGCGTATCGTGCTGCCCGCGGGCAACGACAGTTGCACGGTCGGCGATGTGTTCGACGTGTCGCGCAGCGGCGACGCGGCGGCGTCCGAAGAGGCGAGTCAGAACGGGACCGAAGCAGCACTAGTCATAGAAGACGCCGTACCCTGGCTCGACCGCATCGGCGCGCGCATGACGCAAGGCCACCTGATCGTGCGCGGTTCGGTGGGCGACCAGGGCGGCTTGCAGATGGCCGGCGGCGTGTTGCGGATCGATGGCGACGCTGGTCACTTCACCGCCTGCGAAATGCGCGGCGGACGGTTGACAGTGGCGGGCGATTGCGGCGATTTCGCGGCGGGCGCGCTCGCCGGCGACATGGAAGGCATGACGGGCGGCACGCTGACGATTCACGGCAATGCCGGCGCGCGGCTCGCCGACCGGATGCGCCGCGGGCTCGTGCTGGTCGGCGGCAACGCCGGCGACTTCGCGGCGTCGCGGCTCGTGGCGGGCACCATCGGCATCGCCGGTCAACTCGGCGCACACTATGCGTATGGGATGAGGCGCGGAACCCTGCTGCTCGCGCAGCGTCCCACGAAGTTGCCGCCGACCTTCACCGACGGCGGCCGTGGTTTCGACGTATTCTGGTCATTGCTCGTGCGCAGTCTCGCTGGCGAAATCGCGCCTTTCTCGCAGTGGCGCGCGGCCAGTCTCCCGCGCCGATATGCAGGCGATGTCGCCGTCGACGGACGCGGCGAGATACTCGTGGTGGGCTAACCGAAGGAGGCTGAGATGACGACCGCGCATTCTTCCGCGCCGCCTTGCGCCAGTGCGGCGCCGCGCTATGCCGGCTCGATGATTGCGCTGCATTGGCTGATCGCGTTCGGCATCATCGGCATGCTCGCGCTCGGGCTCTATATGGTCGGGCTGCCGAAGGGTTTGCCGCTCAAATCGACGCTGCTGAACGTTCACAAGTCCATCGGACTGACGGTTTTCCTGCTGGTGCTTCTACGCATCGTGGCGCGTGTGGCCTTTCATCGGCCGCCCCTGCCGCCGATGCGACCGTGGCAACGCGCCGCCGCGCGCACTACGCAGGGCCTTTTATACGTGGCAATGGTGGCAATGCCTGTGTCGGGCTATCTCGGCTCGTCGTTCAACCGCTATGGGACGCGCTTCTGGGGCATCCCGCTGCCGAAGTGGGGTTGGGACGACGCCGGGCTGCGCGAACTGTTCTTCGGCATTCACGAGGTCACCGGCTATGTGCTGATCGCGCTGATCGCGTTGCATGTGGCGGGCGCGCTCAAGCATCAGTGGATCGACCGTGACAATCTGCTCGCGAGGATGCTGCCATGACGCGGCTCCGCCCGAACCCGCACGCACGCGCGCAGATACGCCCGCCACGCGGCTCGCCGCACGGGCCGCCTACCGTGAATGCGCTGCGCACGCACGACGCCCAGCGCGTGTCGTTCACGGTTGCAGGAGCCGCCGACGGCGTGCCGGTCGTCGTATTGCACGGTGGTCCCGGCAGCGGCAGCCAGCCGGACGCAACGCGGCTCTTCGACTTGACGCGCTTCAGAGTCGTGCTGATCGATCAGCGCGGCACCGGACGCTCGACGCCGCGCGGCGGCGTGCGCCGCAATCGTACTGACCGGCTGATCGAAGACATCGAGGCGGTGCGCGCGCAGCTTGGCATCGAACGGTGGGGCGTGCTCGGCGGCTCGTGGGGCGCGGCGCTCGCGCTCGCGTATGCGGGACAGCATCCGCAATCGGTGACGGGCGTGGTGCTGCGCGGCCTCTTTCTCACATCGGCGCGCGAGGTTCGCGGTCTGTTCGTCACGTCGCGCAAACGAGCACCGCATGCATGGGCGAAGCTGTGCGCCGCCGCGCGCTGCTCGCGGCCTGCCGGATTGCTGACGCGCTGCGCTGCCCTCTTGCGACGCGGCGGCGCAAGCGACGCGCAGCAGCGCGCGCTCGCGCTCGCGTGGCGCGGCTACGAAAACGCGGTGCTTGCCAGTGCGAGCGCGCGACGCAAACTCGTGCCCGCCGGAGCTTCACACAAGGACAGCCGCAAGCTGGTCGGCAAGTACCGCATTCAGGCGCATTACCTGATGCATCGCTGCTGGCTCGGCGAAACACGACTGCTGTCGCTCACGCGCCGCGCCGCCGCGGCCGGCGTGCCGCTCGCCGCGGTACACGGCTCGCGCGATCCGGTGTGTCCGCCTGACAATCTGCGGCGGCTCGCGCACGCCGTGCCTACCGCACAGGTCGAATGCGTGCGCGCCGGTCATCTGTCAAGCGATCCCGCCTTGCACGAACGCGTGGCTCATGCGCTCGCAACCATGTTCCTTCCATCTACTCACGAGGGGCGCACGTTGCGCCGTGCGGCATGAAAATCAAGGTACTGGGCTCGTCGGCGGGCGGCGGCTTTCCGCAGTGGAACTGCAACTGCCGCAATTGCGACGGCGTGCGGCGCGGCACGTTGAAGGCGATGCGCCGCACGCAATCGTCGATTGCCGTCAGCGCGAACGGCGAGGACTGGCTGCTCGTCAATGCGTCGCCCGATCTGCTCGCGCAGATTGCCGCAAACCCTGAACTGCAACCGGCTCGACGCGCGCGCGACAGCGGCATCGCCGCGGTGCTCGTCATCGACGCGCAGATCGATCACGTCACCGGCCTGCTGATGCTGCGCGAGCGCGACACCCCGCTGCCGCTCTATGCGACCGATGCCGTCTGGCAAGACCTGACGAGCGGCTTCCCGATTGCGCCGATGCTCTCGCACTACTGCGGCGTCGAGCATCGCCGCATCGCTCTGGACGGCGCGCCGCTCGCCGTCGACGCGCTACCTGGCGTACAGATCGACGCGTTGCCGCTGTCGAGCAAGGCGCCGCCCTACTCGCCGCATCGCAACGCGCCGGAGCGCGGCGACAACATCGGGCTCGTCATTACGAACCGGCAAACGGGCAAGCGCGTGTTTTACGCGCCGGGCCTCGGCGCAATCGAAACACCTGTGCTCGATGCGATGCGCGAGGCGGATCTGCTGCTCGTCGACGGCACGGTGTGGACCGCCGACGAAATGATTCGCCTCGGCCTCTCGAAGAAAACCGCGGCGGATATGGGTCATCTGCAGCAATCCGGCCCAGGTGGCATGATCGAAGTACTGGATTCGCTTCGCGAGCAGCAGGTCCGCAAGGTACTCATCCACATCAACAACACGAATCCGATTCTCGTCGAAGACGGCCCCGAGCGCCGCGTCCTCGCGGAGCACGGCATTGAAGTTGCGTACGACGGCATGACGTTCGAACTATGAAGCGCGAGCACGAAGCACTCGCCGCGCAAAAACGGAGATCGCATGAACGCGAAAGACACCTTGAGCACCGCGCCGCGCAACGCTGCACCGCGCGGCGAAAAGCCCGGCGACGAGGCCTGGACGCGCGAGGAATTCGAAGCGCAGTTGCGCGCGAAGGGCACGGCGTACCACATTCATCATCCGTTCAATGTGAAGATGAATAACGGCGGCTGCTCGCGCGAGCAGATTCGCGGCTGGGTCGCGAACCGCTTCTATTATCAGATCAACATTCCGCTCAAAGACGCGGCCGTGCTGTCGAATTGTCCCGATCGCGAGACGCGCCGCCGCTGGGTGCTGCGCATTCTCGATCACGACGGCTACGGCGGCGAAGAAGGCGGCATAGAAACATGGGCGCGTCTTGGCGATGCAGTGGGCCTCTCACGCGACGAACTGTGGTCGCTCAAGCATGTGACGCCCGGCGTGCGCTTTGCCGTCGACGCCTACGTGAATTTCGCGCGCCGTGCGCCGTGGCAGGAATCGGTGTGTTCTTCGCTGACGGAAATGTTCGCGCCGCAGGTGCATCGCGACCGGCTCGCGAGCTGGCCCGAACACTATCCGTGGATCGAAGCCTCCGGCCTTGCCTATTTCCGCTCGCGCATCACGCTCGCCCAGCGCGACGTGGAGCACGGCCTCGAAGTCACGCTCGATCATTTCACACGACGCGAACAGCAGGAGCGCGCGCTAGAGATTCTGCAATTCAAGCTCGACATTCTGTGGACCATGCTGGACTCGATCGAAAAGGCTTTTCCGCAATGAACGACATGTCCAACGCCGAACGTCCCGCGCTCAACAAGCTGTTTCGCCTTCAATGGGAACCGGCGCAGAACGCTCACGTGCTGCTCTATCCCGAAGGGATGGTGAAGCTCAACCAGAGCGCAGCGGAGATCCTGAAACGATGCGACGGCACGCGCGACATGAACGCGTTGATCGCCGATCTGGAACAGGCGTTCAACACGACCGGTCTCGGCGCCGAAGTGCGTGCGTTCGTCACCGAAGCGCATTCACGCGGATGGCTGGAGTAGCGCGATGACCGATCTTTCGCAACCCGTTGCCGGCGCCCAGCCTCAAGCTGTGCGAGACGGCGTGGCGCCGCCGCTGTGGCTGCTCGCCGAGTTGACCTACCGCTGTCCGCTGCATTGCGCGTTCTGCTACAACCCGGTCGACTACACCGATCACAGTCGCGAGCTCAGCACCGAACAATGGCTCGATGTGCTGCGCGACGCGCGCGCGCTGGGTGCCGCGCAACTCGGGTTCTCGGGCGGCGAGCCGCTAGTGCGCGACGATCTCGAAGTGCTCGTCGAGGAAGCGCGGCGGCTTGGCTTCTATACGAATCTGATCACCTCCGGTATTGGCTTGACCGACAAGCGCCTCGGCGATCTGAAGGCGGCCGGCCTCGATCACATCCAGTTGTCGTTTCAGGATTCGACGCAGGAGCTCAACGACTTTCTGAGCAGCACGCGCACGTTCGATCTGAAGCAGCGGGTTGCGGCATCGATCAAGCGGCATGGCTTTCCGATGGTGCTGAACTGCGTGCTACATCGCTACAACCTGCCGCACGTCGACAAGATCATCGACATGGCGCTCGCGATGGGCGCCGAGTATCTCGAACTCGCGAATACGCAGTACTACGGCTGGGCGCATCACAATCAGGCGCAACTCATGCCGACGCGCGAGCAGCTCGAAGAAGCCGAAGCCGTGGTCGAGCGTTATCGAAGCACGCATGGCGATCGGTGCAAGATTTTCTTCGTCGTGCCGGACTATTTCGAACGACGTCCGAAGCGCTGCATGAACGGCTGGGGCGCGGTGTTCCTCGGCGTTGCGCCCGACGGCGCGGCGCTGCCCTGTCACGCCGCGCGCGGTCTGCCCGGACTCGTTTTGCCGAATGTCAAAGAGATGCCGTTGCGCGAGATCTGGTACGACAGCGACGCGTTCAACCGCTTTCGCGGTCTGCAGTGGATGAAGGAGCCGTGCCGCAGTTGCGAGGAGAAGGAACGCGATCTCGGCGGCTGCCGCTGCCAGGCATATCTGCTCACCGGCGACGCAGCCAATGCCGATCCGGTTTGCGACAAGTCGCCGTCGCATGAAAAAGTGGTGAACGTGACGCGTCTGGCGGCAACGGCAAGCGAGCCGCGCGAGCAGCCGATTGTGTTCCGTAACGATGCCAACTCGCGCAAGCTTGCGGCCGGGCGTGCGGTGGATACGCCGCGTGACGGCAGCGTGGGAGACTGAGCATGGCAGGGGCGGACATTTCAGTGTTGCTCGTCGACGATCACGCGGTGGTGCGCGAAGGCTACCGGCGTCTGCTCGAAGTGAACGCCGACGTGCACGTGTGCGGCGAAGCAGCCGATGCCACCCAGGCCTATCAGCGCTTCTGCGCGCTGCGGCCCGATGTCGTCGTGATGGACGTGTCGCTGCCGGGAGCGAGCGGCATCGAGGCGATGCGGCGCATGCTCGCGCGAGAGCCCGATGCGCGCGTGCTGATTTTCAGCGTGCACGAAGAAGCGATTTTCGTGCGCCGCGCGCTCGATGCGGGCGCGCTTGGCTATGTGACCAAGGCGAGCGCGCCGGACGTGCTCGTGGAAGCAGTTCGCACGATCGCGAGGCGCGCGAGCTATCTGAGCCCCGACATCTCCCAGGCGCTCGCGCTGCGCAATGCGTTCAGCGAAGGCCCGCCTGGCCGGCAATTATCCGCGCGCGAATTCGAAGTGTTGCGCCTGCTCGTGCAGGGCTACACGCTGCCGAGCATCGCCGAAAAGCTTGGTCTCAGCCAGAAGACGGTGGCCAATCATCAGTCGGTGATCCGGCAGAAGTTTGGCGCCGACAACGGCGTTCAACTCGCGCAGATGGCAAGCCGCCTCGGCCTTCAGTTCACCGGTTCCGCCAGCCCCGCCTGAGCAGGCACGCGCGCGCAAAACAGAAAGCCGCCTTCGGGCTTGCTCGCCACATGAAATTCGCCGCCGAGCGCCTCCACGCGCTCGCGCATGCCGATCAGACCCAGCCCATCGCGCGGTGCATCGAGATCGACGCCGGGGCCGTCGTCGGCCATCGTCACGACGATTTCGTCGATGAGCCCGTTCTGCTCTGTGCTGCCATCCGAACGATGCGCGTCGCGCGGTGCGCGCACCATGAACACTTCCACGCGCGAGCGGCGCGCGAACTTCGAGACGTTCGTCAGCCCTTCCTGCACGAGCCGGTAAAGCGTGATGGTCAACGCTTCGCTGAGCCCCGTGTAATCGCCTTCTATCGTCAGCGAGAACGACGCATCGGGCAGCCGCTCGCGCCAGCCGTCGATGCAATGTTCGAGCGCGCTCGGCAAGCCGAATTCGTCGAGGCCGATGGGCCGCAGTCGCCGGATCATGCCGCCGATCTGCCGGTAGACATGGCTCGCGCTCTGCATCAGACCGAGCGATACGCGATGAACCTCCGGCTCGCGCGCCGCCGATAGATCGCGAATACGCGCCGCATCGAGCGAAATTGCGTTCAGGTACTGGCCGAGTTCATCGTGCAGTTCGCGCGCGAGATGGCGGCGCTCGATCTCCTGCGCCTGCAACGCCTGATTGGCGAGACGCCGGTTGTCGGCCAGCAGGCGTTCGGCTTGTTCCTCAAGCGCACGGCGATGGGCAAGCTCGCGACGCGTCTCGCGATAGCGCCGCCACGCGAACCAGGCGAGGCCCATCGAGAGCACGCATAGCGTGCCCGGCAATTCGTCGAGCTGGAAGCGCTCCAGACCTCGCGTCCAGCGATATGCACGCTCGCTCACATCGAACACGGAGCCGAGCACGGCCGCCAGCGCGGTTAGCGCGAACACGCATGCGAGATCGCGCGGAACCGTGGAATGCGGCGGATCACGGCGCGCTGAGGAAGGTTTCGGGGAATCGCTCGACATCACGTTTGCATTCTACTCAGGCCAGTCGGACACGAAGTCTGGTTGCAACGAGTTTGGGAACGCTTCCTCGCGATTTCGGGAAAACCTCCCGAGCTTTCGCGCGATGGCGCATGCGAAGCTTTGCACACCTTGAAAGAAAGCGCTATGCATGCCGCAACGCGGCTGCGCCACGAAAATAGCGTCGTCCTGGCAGGAGACAGAATAATGAATATTCCATCACGCGCGCGGCGCGCCAACACGGTACACAAACTGCGGCGACGCGCCGGCCTTACGCTCGGATTCGGCAGCGCGCTCGCGAGCATTTCGGTCGGCGCGTGGGCTGACGCGCAACCGGCGGCGGGGGCTTCGGCTCCTGCGCAAGTTGCCGATACGGCAGTGGACACGCCGACAACCACACTCGCTCCCGTCGTGGTAGTCGGCACCACACCGCTTCTCGGCATAGGCACACCGCTCGCACAGGTGCCGGCCAATGTGCAGACGGTTCACGCGCAAGACATCGCGCAGCAGCATCGCAGCACGCTCACCGATTACTTCGCGAAGAATCTGCCGAGCGTCGATATCGCCGATGCACAGGGCAACCCGTATCAGATGAACGTCAACTATCGCGGCTTCACTGCATCGCCGTTGCTTGGGACACCGCAAGGCATTTCTGTGTTCGTCGACGGCGTGCGCGTGAACGAGCCGTTCGGCGACGTGGTCAACTGGGACGTGCTGCCGCAGCAGGCCATCGAAACGATTCAATTGATCCCGGGTTCCAATCCGACCTATGGCCTCAACACGCTCGGCGGCGCGCTCGCGATCACCACGAAGAACGGCAAGACGAGCCCCGGCGGCGAGGCAGAAGTGGCGCTCGGCTCGTGGGGCCGCAAGACTGCGCAGATCGAACAGGGCGGCACGATCGGACAGAATATCGACTACTACGTGACCGGCAACGTAGCCAACGACAACGGCTGGGCCGAGCAGAATGCAAGCCGCGTGCGACAGATTTTCGGCAAGCTGCGTTATACCGATGCGGACACCACGCTGTCGCTGTCGGCGGGCGGCGCGGACAACGATCTGCACGGCACGCAGACCATTCCGCGTTCGTTTCTTGGCAACCCGAAGCAGCCCTACACGTATCCGGACCAGAACCTGAACAGTGCTGGCTACGTGACGCTCTCCGGCGAACATTACTTCAACGACAACGTGGAACTGAGCGGCAACGCGTACTACCGGCATTTCCGCAACAGCAACCTGAGCAGCAACACCAATCCGAACTTCGGCTCCGTCGAGGACAACGGCGACATCGATACCACGCAGGCGACCAACGAAAAATCAGTGGTCTCGACGGACAGCTACGGCGCGAGCCTGCAACTCACGCTGCTTGGGAAACTCGGCGGCATGGAGAACCAGTTCGTGGCCGGCGTGTCGGCGGACATCGCGAATTCGCGCTACACGGAGTCGTCGCAGGACGCTGTTTTCACCGATTCGCGCGCGACGCTCGGCATCGGCGATTTCACGCAGCAGACCGCGGCAAAAACGCATAACGGCAACTACGGCATCTATCTGCAAGACACCTTGTCGCTGACAGAGCAATGGTCGCTGACGCTTGCGGGACGCTACAACTGGGCCGACGCCACGATCGGCGACTCGAGCGGCCTTCAGCCGCAACTGAACGGGCACCATACGTTTTCGCGTTTCAATCCGGCAGTCGGCATCAACTGGAATCCGACCTCGGCATTCACGGCCTACGCAACGTACAACGAAGGCATGCGCTCGCCGACAGCGATTGAACTCGCCTGCGCCGATCCCGCCGCGCCCTGCTCGCTGCCGAACGACTTCGTGTCGGACCCGCCGCTGCAACCGGTGATCTCGAAGACATTCGAGCTCGGCGCGCGCGGACGGATCGGCCCGGCGACGACATGGAGCGCGGCCGTCTACAGAACGACGCTCGACAACGACATCGAATTCATCAGCAGCAACGGCGCGGCGAGTAATCAGGGCTTCTTCCAGAATGTCGGCCGCACGCGCCGGCAAGGCTTCGAGCTATCCGGACACAGCCAGTTGGGGCCGCTCGCCGTGACGGCGAGCTACAGCTATATCGACGCAACGTACCGGTCGGCCTGGACCGAGAACAGCCCAAGCAATTCGAGCGCGGACGCGGACGGTAATATCGGCGTGAAGCCCGGCGACCACCTTCCCGGCATTCCGGCGAACACGGTTAAACTGCAACTCGACTATGCAGCTACCGCGAAGTGGAAAGTCGGCGCGAACCTCACGTGGCGCGGCGGCATCTATGCACAGGGCGACGAAAACAATCAGGACGTGAACGGCAAGATCGCCGGCTATCTGCTGATCGATCTGGATACGTCTTACCAGGTGACCAAACAGTTGCAGGTGTTCGCGAACGTCACGAACCTGCTCGACAAGCGCTATGCGAGCTTCGGCGCCCTCGGAGAAAACTTCTTCAACGGCCCGAACCATACGTTCGACGGCGCGAACCCGAGCAACGAGCAATTCGTCGGGCCGGGCGCGCCGCGTGGGTTCTGGGTCGGCCTGCGCTATGCGTGGAAATGACATGGTGCATGCGCGAGGCGCTGACGCATGACGGACGCGTCATCGCCTCGCGCATAATGACACTCAGTGGGATTCGATCGAGCCGTCGCTATGCGGATAGGTAACGATGCCCCACGCAAGCGGCAACTGACCGATCTGGGTGATCGGCTGATAGCTGTGCGCGTCGAGCACATACACGGCATCGGAGCGTCCGCAGGCCACCAGCAGCTTCGCACCGTCCGGCGTAAAGCTGAAATGCCAGCAGCGCTGCCCCACGGGAACGTCGGTGAGATGCTCGTAGCTGTGGCCGTCGAACACCTGGAGCGTCTTGTCGCGCGACGCGGCGACGAAGAGCCTCTTGCCATCGGGACCGTATGCCACGCCGTAAGGACCGAGCTTCGTATCGACGGTCTTCACGACCTTGAACGTGTGCGCGTCGATTACGACCAGCTTGCTCAACGACTCGAGTGTGACGACATATTCCTTGCCATCCGGCGACAAGCGGATGCCACGCGGACGCCCGCCCGCCGCGAGCTTCACGGTCCTGATCGGCGCGCCGGTGCGCACGTGATAGACCGAAACGGTGTCATCGCCTTCGTTCGTGACGAGCATGCTCTTGCCGTCGCGTGAAAATTCAATGCCCTCGGTTTCGTGACCGCTCGTCACCGAACGCAACACGCGCCAGGTTTTCATATCGACGATCGCGATCTCCGCGGGCGGCTTGTTCGCATCGTCATCGTCGTCGGCGTGCGGCTTGGTGCCCTGCTGATTGGCTTGCTGATTGGGCTGCCCATTGGCTTCTTTGCCGGGCTGCACGTTCGCGGCAGGCGGCCCGCCTTCTTCGCCGGGCTCGTATGTGACGTACGCGTAACCGTTGTGCACGCGCACGAACTCCGGGTTCTTGCCGATCTTCACGCGCTGCACGACTTCCCCCGAAGCCGTATCGATTACCGCGAGGTCGCCGGTATTCTTGTTGGCCACGAGCAGCCGCGAGCCGTCCGCATTCAGACTCAGCCCGCGCGGGCCGTCCGCGCCGACAGGAAACGTCTTCGTTAGCGTCATCTTATCGAGGTCGATCACGCCGACACCGGCCTTCTCGCTCGACACATAAGCCGTTGGGGTCGCGCCTTGCGCGGGACCGGCCGCAAGCGCGGCGACGACAGCGGCAGCGGCCGCAGCTAAAGCGATGGGACGTCCCCGTGTTGCGTTACGAAAGCGTGTCTCCAGCATGTTTTGTACTCCGTTTGTGAAAGCGCTGCGCCGCGCAAAGGCCGCCATTAACAAAGTAGTTCATTGAGGGATCGTTTGACAACGGAGAATAAGCAGGAGATTTTCCCGAATTGACTCGGCACGTTCAGTAGACGTTCTAAAGCGCCGTTCACCAGCGGAGAATGAATGTGCAGAACCGGACGATGCCCAGTCACCGGCTTCTAACCTTCCACGTCCAGCCAGTCGAAGGAATCGGTCATGCAGCACTATGGTGTCGCGAATGTCTGGCAGAGCGGCGATTTCGTCACACGCTCGATCCTCGGCACGCTGTTCGTCATGTCCATCCTGTCGTGGACGGTCATCGTCGTCAAGCTGTGGTGCGTCATGCGCATCAAGCGTGTAACCGGGCGCACCGACGCGCTGTTCTGGCAAGCGGACAGCTTCGAACACGGACTCAGGGACCTGGGTGGCCTCGAGAGCTACCGTGGCGACGCATCGGCCGCTGTGCTGCGCGACAATCCGCTTCTGGCGCTTGCGGTAGCCGCTGCTGAAGCGGCGGCTCATCACCGGCAAAACAGGCCCCATCTGCAAGACCGTATCGACGTGTCCGATTGGATCGCGCGCCGTCTGCAGGGCACCATCGACGACATCATCGCGCATATGCAAAGCGGTCTCGCGGTGCTGGCGTCGATCGGCAGCACCGCGCCGTTCGTCGGCCTCTTCGGTACTGTGTGGGGCATTTATCATGCGCTGATCGTGATTGGCCAAACGGGTCAGGCATCGATCGATCGTGTCGCCGGACCGGTCGGCGAGTCGCTCATCATGACCGCGTTCGGACTCTTTGTCGCGATACCCGCGGTGCTTGGATACAACGGCCTGACGCGCGCGAACAAGTCGGTCGTTACGCGGCTCAAGCGCTTCGCGCACGGACTGCATGCGTACTTCGTGACCGGCCTGCAATTGCCGCGTGGGTGAAACGATAGAGTGCACGTCACGCTCGTGCGGCAGGCCGCGGCCGCTGCGAATCGTTAAAGGATGCGTTATCGAGGTCCAAAGAATCTCTGAATTCAAATCACCGTGGCGCTCCGCTATCGTGGCTGCATACCGGCGGCATGCATGATGCCGCCGCTGCACAACATGAAGAGGAACGGCCATGCAAGCCTTGATCTTCGATGTCGACGGCACGCTTGCCGATACCGAAAGCGCGCATCTGCACGCATTCAATGCGGCATTCGCGGAAGCCGGCCTCGACTGGCATTGGGACGAAGCGCTTTACACGCGTCTTCTCAAGGTAGCGGGCGGCAAGGAGCGCCTGCTGCATTACTGGCGTATCGCCGATCCGGAAGAAGCCGAGGGCTCGGGCGTGAGCGGCGTCATCGACACGGTGCACGCGATCAAGACCCGTCATTACGCGGCACGCGTGCGCGGCGGCGGTTTGCCGTTGCGGCCCGGCATTGCGCGGCTGATCGAGGAAGCCGCCGCTGCCTCTATTCCCGTCGCAATCGCGACGACCACCACGCCAGCCAATCTCGACGCGCTGCTGCAAGGACCGTTCGGCTCCGGATGGCGCAGCCGTTTTGCCGCGATCTGCGACGCGGGCACCACGCAGACAAAGAAGCCTGCGCCCGATGTCTATCTCGACGTACTTCGGCAACTCGGCCTGAAAGGCGCGGACTGCATTGCGTTCGAGGATTCGGCCAACGGTCTGCGGGCGGCGCGTGCGGCGTTCGTGCCGACTGTCGTGACACCGACCGCATACACATCGCGCGATTCTTTCGATGGCGCGTTAGCCGTGCTGCCTCATCTCGGCGATCCACATGCGCCGATCCGCTCGACAACCGTAGACGAGAGGCCCGCATGGGTCGATCTCGACACGTTGCGTCGCTGGCATCGCAATGCGTTGAACGAAGCCGCTGCCGTATGAGCAAGCAACCTTTTTTTTCGCCGCAAGCGCGCACGCGTGCCGTGCTGATCGATCTCGACGGCACGATGGTTCACACCGCGCCGGATATCGTCGAAGCGGTGAGCCGCATGCTCGCCGACTTCGGCCAGGCGCCGTTGCCGTTCGACACGGTCAGCGGTTTTATCGGCAAAGGCGTGCCAAACCTCGTACGACGCACGCTCGAAGCGGCCGCGCTGAGCGACCAGGTAGAGATGAGCGAAGCGTTGACGGTGTTTCACCGGCATTATGAACAGACCAATGGCAGCTTCGGTCATGTGTTTCCACACGTCGCGGCGGGTCTTCGAGAACTTCGGCGGCTCGGCTACCGGCTTGCGTGCGTGACCAACAAACCGGAGGCACTGGCCGCGCCGCTACTGCTCATGACAGGACTCGCGCGCGACCTCGATGTGCTGGTCGCGGGCGATTCGATCGAGCGCATGAAGCCCGATCCCGAACCGCTATGGCATGCCTGCCGACTGCTCGGCGTGGATGTGGAATGCAGCGTACTGGTCGGCGATTCGCCGGTCGACGTGAGCGCGGCACGAGCGGCACGTATGCCGGTGTTTATCGTGAGCTATGGATATGGCGGGCCCGATGGCGCAGCGGCGTTGCAATCCGACGCGTTGATCGATTCGCTGGTGCAATTGCCGGATCTGCTTGCGTCACGCGATGAGCGCTTGCGAGCCGGTGCCAGTGCCGGACGGTAGTTCTCACCCGTCCCATTGCGTTCGCACAGACGCAATACAAAACGACCCGGACGCGCAGTGCGACCGGGTCGTCAGTTTTGTGCCGCCAACGAGCCGCCGAAGCGGCTTGCCGCTGGCTAAAGCAGAACCAGCAGAACCAGCAGAACCAGCAGAACCAGCAGAACCAGCAGAATCAGAACTTATGACGGATACCGACGATCGCAAGCGCTTGCGAATCGGTGCCGTTGTAGCCATATGAGCCGATAGAAGCTTGCGCGTCCTGCGTCGTGCCGTCCGCGAGACGCTGCGTGCCGTTTGCGTGCTGGTACGCCGCGACCGCGTAGAAATCCGTGCGCTTGGAGATGTTGTAGTCCGCGCCGATGCTGACCTGGTGATAATGCGCCGACGTGTCGCCCGACGCAGCCGTGTACGCATAACCCACACCCGCGACGAGTGCCGGAGTCGCCTGGTATGCAACGAACGCCTTGCCGCTGTTGTACTTCTCGGTCCCCGTGAAGGCCGACGAGGCATCGCTCTTCAATTGCGTGTTGCTGTACGAAGCGCCCAGCGTGACCGGGCCGATCGCGTATTGGCCACCGATCTGCGCGATGCTGACCGATTTCGCCGACACGTAGCCGTCGTTGATATGGCTGTCGAAGATCGAATCGGTCGTGCTGCTCGCCCAACTCGTGCGCCCGGCGGTAGCCGATGCGTTGGTCGCGCGCAGATAGCCGCCAGCGAGCGAGAACGGGCCGTTCGAATACGACACAGCGCCGCTGTACGTATAGCCCTGGCCTGCCTGGCCCGCGACGCCGCTGAATGCATACAGGCCTTCGAACTGCAGGCCGCCGTAGTTCGGCGACACGTATTTGACGGCGTTCGACACGCGAGCGCTGTTGTCGTTGTTATCGACGTCGCCCGGCGTTGCAAACGCAGAGCCGAAGAAGTTGTCGGCGGTAATGCCCTGCACCATGTCAACGATCGGATCGTACTGGCGGCCGGCCGTCACCGTGCCCCACGTAGCGCCGGTCAGCCCGACAAATGCCTGGCGGCCGAACTCACGCGAACCTTGACCGAGCTTGCCCGTACCTACATCGAAGCCGTTTTCCAACGTGAAGATCGCCTTCAGGCCACCGCCCAACTCTTCCTGACCCTTCAGGCCCCAACGGTCGCCGCTCAGGTTGCCGTTGATCATGCCCGTGAGGTTGCTGCCCGAATCGGCGTTATGCACATAGCCGATGCCCGCGTCGATCACGCCGTACAACGTTACGCTGTTCTGTGCATGCGCAGACCCCGCCGCGACCAGCAATGCGAAAGATGCCGAAGTCAATGCTGTCTTATTCATCCTTGTTCCTTTATTCAAGTTCTAGAGAGGCATTAGGGATGCGCAGCATACATCGATTAAATAAAACTTCAATAAAATTTTTTAAAACTGCGACACCATTAGCATTACCAACTAATGCATAAATAATTAATGGCTGTGTGCGGACACATAGCCCCGAGTCCGGCGCAACGACTTTTCTCTGCGTGGAGACTTGGAGAAGGAGCCAAACGTGGGCCACTTTAATGAGCCGGGTTCGCGAAGTCAAGCCATCACGAGATGGATTGTCTTGCTTCACCTTACCGATAAACAGTCTTGATTCGATAAAAATATTTCAGATCATTAATTCACCTCTCCATTTCCAATTCTTTCCCGATCGCGACTTTTCACGCACTGCTTTGAAATGGTCAGTGGCAACCAATCGCGCAACCAAGCAGGCTGAAAGCGCCGACAATGCCCACGCCCGCGCCAAGGCCGAATGTCTCGATCGAGCTCGCGCATCCCTGCACGCCGAATAGCACCGCCACTGCAGCGGCCAGCACGAGGTGCCTGATTGTGCGCTGCGCGGTGTCGCTGGATTGACTGATACCCGTCATCTTTCACCCCGTCCCGATGCGTCCGAATACTGCGAGTTTAGGCAACGCGCCGCCGCGCGAACGATCGAACACGAGTCGAAAAATCACGCCGGTTACAAAACCTTGCGCCGCCGAAACAGTTTGCGGCTGCGCTCACGGCAACACCGGCACGATCTCTTCGCGAATGCTGGCTCTCCCACATACCGGCGCGGCGGAGCTTGTCATGCTGACGATTCAGGCGCGCGCGCGAAAGGAGGTCGCCATGTCGGTCTATGTCGATGAAGGATTCCGGCCCTACGTCACGGAGTGCGCAACCGTCGCGTTCAGGGTGTGCTGCGACGACCGGGCGCAGATTTTCGAAATCAGCGCGGACGCGCTGATCGCCTATTGCGGTGCGGCGAGCGCGCGCAAGAAAGATCTGCTCGCGGCGTTCGAAGACGCGCAACTCGACATACTCACGGTTGCCGCGCAGACATGGACTTTCAGACCAACCGAACCGGTGCCGCTTGGAGTGGACGAGTTCCGTATGGTCAAACACTGAGTCCGCCAGTTAACTGTGCAAGAATCGCATCATGACCTGGATCGCCGCCCTGCCGATGTACAACGTCACGCCCTCGCTCGAATTCGAATGGCGCGAGTGGCTGGCTGACGTGCTGCGCATGGTCAAGCCGGCGTGCCGCATCGTCGAGCCGGACGAGGAATTGCATGGCTTCTGGCGGCGGCCCAACCTGCTGATTTCGCAAACGTGCGGCTATCCGCTGATGCACGGCCTGCACCAACAGGTGCAGCTGATCGCGACGCCGCGCTTTGACGCGCCCGGCTGTGAAGGCGCGCATTACGCGAGCGTACTGGTTACGCGTGCCGATGCGCCGTTCGACACGCTCGCATCGTGCCGCGGCACACGCGCAGCCTACAACCAGGACGATTCGAATAGCGGCATGAACGCGCTGCGTCACGCGGTTGCCCCTCATTCGCAGGAGGGCACGTTTTTCCGCGCTGTCGTGCGAACCGGTTCACACGTCGGCTCGTTACAGGCGGTCGCCGACAATCGCGCCGACGTCGCCGCGATAGATTGCGTGACGTTCGCTTTCGTCTGCGATGAAATGCCGGAACTCGCGCGCCGTGTCCGGCGCATCGGCATGACGGCGGCGTCGCCGGGTCTGCCGCTGATTGCATCGGACATCGTGCCCGCTGCAACTGTGGAAGCGCTGCGTCAGGCACTGAACGAAGCGCTCACACTGCGTCCCGAGCGCACACAACGCCTGCGTTTGCAGGGCTTTTCCACGTTGCCGATGGAGGACTACGACCGCATCGCGCAACTGGAAAGCGAAGCGCGCGCGGCCGGATATACGCGGCTCGGCTGAGGTTCGCCGACGTTTTTGCGAAGCCGCAAAGATTCGCGCTTATGGCATGTCGAGCACCAGAAGCTGTGCACCGTCGGCGACCTGATCGCCCACCGCATACAGCACTTCGGACACCGTGCCGGCTGCCGGCGCGCCGATTGTGTGCTCCATCTTCATCGCTTCCATGACGATCAGCGGCGTACCTTTCTCGACCACCGTGCCCGGCTCGACCAGCACTGCGATCACCTTGCCGGGCATCGGCGCGGTCAAGCGGCCTTCGCCATGTTCGGCATCCGCTGCGTGCGCGAGCAGGTTTTGCCATTCGAACGCCAGCGTGTGACCGAGACAGAACACATGGAATGTATCGCCGTCGATAAACACACGGCCCGTGGCCCGCGCATCGCCTATCGTCGCGCGATATTCGTGCAAGCCGGAGCCGCTCGACCAGGTGAAGGCTTCCCGCACGCCGTCGTGTTCGAGCGTTTGCGCGGTCTGCGTGCCGCCATCGCGAGCGAACGTGACCGTGAATGCGCTCTCGCGTTCGACATCGCGCCAGCCGAGCGTTTGCGTGTAGCCGCCATTCAGACGCCAGTGCGACAGCGCGTCCCACGGTGAGGCGCCGTGCGCCGTGCCGCCCTCGCGCGTGAGCAGCGCCGCGCACGCGAGCGCGAGCGCTTCCTTGAACGGTTTTTTCACCGGGGCAAACAACGCCTCGTGATGCCGTTCGATCAGGCCCGTATCGAGATCGCCCGTTGCAAACGGCTCGCTCTCGACAATGCGTTGCAGAAACTCGACGTTGGTATGCGGGCCGACCACTTCGCACGCATGCAGCGCACGGCTCATTCTTGCGAGTGCTTCCTCCCGCGAGGCGCCGTGCACGATGAGCTTCGCGATCATCGGGTCATAGAAAGGCGTGATGGTGTCGCCTTCGCGCACACCGCTGTCGATGCGCACCGGCGCCTTGCGGCCCTCGCCTGTGGCCGCATCGATCGTGAATTCCACGCCTTCAGGCATACGCAAATGCTTGAGCGTGCCGGTCGACGGCAGGAAGCCACGCGCCGGATGTTCGGCGTAGATCCGGGCCTCGATTGCGTGGCCGTCAATCTTTAACTGTTCTTGCGTGAGCGGCAGCGACTCGCCGGCGGCTACGCGCAATTGCCATTCCACGAGGTCTTGACCGGTGATCATTTCCGTGACCGGGTGCTCGACCTGCAAGCGCGTGTTCATCTCCATGAAGTAGAACTCGCCCGTGGCCGTCATGATGAACTCGACGGTGCCCGCACCGACGTAGTTCACCGCGCGTGCGGCGGCCACTGCCGCTTCGCCCATTTCGCGCTTGATTTCCGCGGACAACCCTGGCGCGGGCGCCTCCTCCAGTACCTTCTGATGACGACGTTGCACCGAGCAATCGCGGTCGAACAGATAAACGGCGCCGCCGTGACGATCCGCGAACACCTGCACTTCCACGTGTCGCGGCCGGGTCAGATACTTTTCGATCAGCACGCGATCGTTGCCGAAGCTGCTCGCCGCCTCGCGCTTGCACGAAGCGAGCGCCGCGACGAAGTCTTGGCTGCGCTCGACCACACGCATGCCCTTGCCGCCACCGCCCGCGCTTGCCTTGAGAAGAACCGGGTAGCCGATCGCATCCGCCTCGCGATGCAATAGTTCGGGGTTCTGATCGTCTCCGTGATAACCGGGAACGAGCGGCACCGCTGCCGAGTGCATCAGCGCCTTAGCCGCGGCTTTCGAACCCATCGCCGCAATCGCTTCAACCGGCGGCCCGATGAACACGATGCCGGCGGCTTCGCATGCATGCGCGAAGTCTTCGTTCTCCGACAGAAAACCATAACCGGGATGCACTGCCTGAGCGCCGGTTGCCCGCGCGGCTTCGATAATGCGCTCCACGCGCAGATAGCTTTCCGCCGCGGTCGAACCGCCGATATGCACGGCTTCATCGCACGCGCTCACATGCTTTGCGTTGGCATCCGCGTCGGAATAAACGGCCACACTCGCGATGCCGAGCCGCTTGCAGGTCGCCGCGACGCGGCACGCAATTTCGCCCCGGTTGGCAATCAGGATCTTGTTGAACATGAGTTGTCTCGATCTCGGGATATTGTTCTGGTGAAGGCCAGCCGGCGCCTCGGAATGTCAGTGAGCCGCGCGTCAGTTACGCCAGGCCGGCGTGCGCTTTTCGAGGAACGATGCGACGCCTTCGCGGCCTTCCGCGCCGGCCCGCGTGCGCGCGATGCGCGCGGCCGTATCGTCGATCAATGCATCGTTCAGCTCGCGGCCTGCCACATCCTGCACCAGTTGCTTGCACGCGCGTACCGCTTGCGGACCGTTCGCGCACAGCGTTTGCGCGATCTGCTGTACGGTGACGTCCAGTTGTTCCGCGCTGACCGCTTCGCTGACGAGCCCAAGGCGCAATGCCGTCGCGCAGTCGAACTGCTCGGCGGTGATGAAATAGCGGCGCGACGCCTGCTCGCCCAACGCGCGAATCACGTACGGCGCGATGGTCGCCGGAATCAGACCAAGACGCGCCTCCGACAGACAGAAGCGCGCACTGTCCACTGCCACCACGATGTCGCATGCGCAGAGGAGCCCCATGCCGCCTGCGTAGGCATCGCCATTCACGCGAGCGATCACCGGCTTGTTGCAGCGATAGATGGACGACAGCATGTTCGCGAGCAGCATCGCGTCGGCGCGGTTCTCGTTGTCCGAGTAAGCGGCCATCTTCTTCATCCAGTTCAGATCGGCGCCCGCGCAAAAGGCCTTGCCGTTCGCGGCGAGCACGACTGCGCGGACGTCGTCGCGCGTATCGAGCATCGTGAAGGCCGACGTAAGGTCTGCGATCATCGTTTCGTTGAACGCGTTGCGCACATCCGGGCGATTCAGCGTGACGGTCGCAATGTGCCCGGCGATCTCGACATTCAGTGTTTCATAGTGCATCGTGGCGGCTCCCATGCGTCGCGCGCTGTCACATCCGGAACACGCCGAAACGCGTATCTTCGATTGGCGCATTCATCGCGGCCGACAGACCGAGACCGAGCACGTCGCGCGTTTGCGCCGGATCGATCACGCCGTCGTCCCACAGACGCGCGCTCGCATAGTACGGATGGCCCTGATACTCGTATTGCTCGCGAATCGGCTGTTTAAACGCCTCTTCTTCGTCGGCGCTCCATGAACCGCCCCTGCCTTCGATGCCGTCGCGCCTGACCGTGGCCAGTACCGACGCCGCCTGCTCGCCGCCCATCACCGAAATACGCGCGTTCGGCCACATCCATAGAAAACGCGGCGAGAATGCGCGGCCGCACATGCCGTAATTGCCCGCACCGAACGAGCCACCGATGATCACCGTCAACTTAGGCACCTTCGCCGTGGCCACCGCCGTCACCATCTTGGCGCCGTTACGCGCGATACCTTCGTTCTCGTACTTGCGGCCCACCATGAAGCCCGTGATGTTCTGCAGAAACACGAGCGGAATCTTGCGCTGGCAGCACAACTCGATAAAGTGCGTGCCCTTTAACGCGGACTCCGAAAACAGAATGCCGTTGTTTGCAATGATGCCGACCGGATGGCCCCAGATATGCGCGAAGCCGCACACAAGCGTGGTGCCGTAGCGCGCCTTGAATTCGTCGAATGCCGAGTCGTCGACGATGCGCGCAATCACCTCGCGTATATCGAACGGCTTTCTCGTATCAACGGGAATCACGCCGTACATGCTCTTCACGTCGTAGCGCGGCGGCTTGGGCGCCTGCAACATGACTGGCACGTGCTTCGTGCGGTTCAGGTTGCCGACAATGCTACGGGCAATCGCCAATGCATGCGCGTCGTTCTGCGCGAGATGATCGACCACGCCCGACAGACGCGTATGCACGTCGCCGCCGCCGAGGTCTTCCGCGCTGACCACTTCGCCGGTTGCGGCTTTCACGAGCGGCGGGCCGCCGAGAAAAATCGTCCCCTGATTCTTCACGATGATCGACTCATCGCTCATGGCCGGCACATATGCGCCGCCCGCGGTGCACGAGCCCATCACGACGGCGATCTGCGGAATACCCGCTGCCGATAGATTCGCCTGGTTGTAGAAGATGCGGCCGAAGTGGTCGCGGTCGGGAAATACATCGTCCTGATTCGGCAGATTTGCGCCGCCCGAGTCGACGAGATACACGCACGGCAAGCGGTTTTCCGCGGCAATTTCCTGCGCGCGCACATGTTTCTTGACCGTGACCGGATAGTAGGTGCCGCCTTTGACCGTCGCATCGTTGCAGACGATCACGCACTCGTGGCCCGCAATCCGTCCGATGCCGGTGATCACGCCCGCGCCCGGCGCATCGTCGTTATACATGCCATAGGCTGCCAGTTGCGAGAACTCAAGAAACGGTGTGCCCGGATCGAGCAGTTTCTCGATGCGCTCGCGCGGCAGCAGTTTGCCGCGCCCAGTGTGCTTTTCGCGCGCAGCCTGGCCGCCGCCCAGCGCGAGCTTTTCGACCTTCATGCGAAGATCGGCCACCAGCGCTTCGAGCGCCGCCGCGTTCGCGCGGAAGTCGTCGGAGCGTGGGTTGAGCTTGGATTCGATGATCGGCATTGCGTGGCTTCTCCTGTGTCGATCGGAGAATCGGAGTCCGCGTTTTAGCGCTTACTGCGATCCCATGCCGCTTTTTGAAAGTTGGCGCGTGAGCGCTTACGCAGTCTCGGCAAACAGCTCGCGGCCAATCAGCATGCGGCGGATTTCGCTCGTGCCCGCGCCGATTTCATAGAGCTTCGCATCGCGCCACAAGCGCCCGACCGGATATTCGTTGATATAACCGTTGCCGCCAAGAATCTGAATCGCCTCGCCCGCCATCCACGTGGCTTTTTCGGCCGTGTACAGAATCACGCCCGCGCAATCCTTGCGAACCTGGCGCACGTGCCCCGTGCCGAGCGTGTCCAGTTGACGGCCGACCGCGTACAGATACGCGCGGCACGCCTGCAACGTGGTGTAGAGGTCGGCCACCTTGCCCTGAATCAGCTGGAACTCGCCAATCGACTGACCGAACTGCCTGCGATCGTGGATGTACGGCACGACCGCATCCATCACCGCGACCATGATGCCGGTCGGGCCGCCCGCGAGCACCGCGCGCTCGTAGTCGAGCCCGCTCATCAGCACCTTCACGCCGCCGTTCAATTGGCCGAGGATGTTCTCTTCCGGCACTTCGACGTCTTCGAACACGAGTTCGCCGGTGTGCGAGCCGCGCATGCCGAGTTTGTCGAGCTTCTGCGCAACCGAGAAACCCTTCATACCCTTTTCGACGATAAACGCGGTAATGCCACGCGAATTCGCTTCGACGTCGGTCTTCGCGTAGACGACCAGCGTGTCGCAATCGGGACCGTTGGTGATCCACATCTTGGTGCCGTTGAGCACATAGCGGTCGCCCTTCTTATCGGCGCGCAGCTTCATGCTGACTACATCCGAGCCCGCATTCGGCTCGCTCATTGCTAGCGCGCCGACATGTTCGCCGGATACGAGTTTCGGCAAGTACTTCTGCTTTTGCGCGTCGGTGCCGTTGCGATGAATCTGATTCACGCACAGATTCGAATGCGCGCCGTACGAAAGACCGACCGAAGCGGACGCACGCGAGATCTCTTCCATCGCGACCATATGCGCCGTATAGCCCATGTTCGCGCCGCCGTATTCCTCCGAGACCGTCATGCCGAGCACACCCAGATCGCCGAATTTGCGCCACAGGTCCATCGGAAACTGGTCCGTGCGATCGATTTCAGCCGCACGCGGCGCGATTTCTTTTGCAGCGAATCCCGCGATGCTGTCACGCAGCATTTCGATTTCTTCGCCGAGCGGGAATTGCAAACCGGGCAGGTTGCTCATTGCGGTGTCTCCAGAGTTCATTGGCAGCCGGACGCTGATGCCGGCGCATTCCAGTGCGGCCCGGCGGACGTCCGCGGCCTCACAGGCCGCGTCTCTCGCTTTACTTAAGGCGCGCGGCGTTCAAGGCGAATTTCACGCTAGATTTACGTAAGCGTCAATAGGTATTTCTGAGTATCACTCAGAAAATGGCTCGACCGGTTCATGCGCCCCAATGCTGTGGTAGCATCGGCTCAAATGGGCTTTTCCAGACGAACTCTTCCACAAACTTGACTTCGACTCATATGACGGTTGCTCTCAAGGCCGAGTTGCCCGCATCGCGCCGCCAGCCGGCCGGGCGCAAGTCGCAGCAGCGCGTGAAGGAGATCCTTCAGGCGGGCCGCGACGTGTTCTCCGAGAAGGGCTACGAACGTGCAACGACTGCGGAGATTGCTCAACGCCTGGGCGTTTCCGAAGCGACCGTCTTCAGCTATTTTCGCGGCAAGCGCGAGTTGTGCGCGCGGGTTATCGGCGACTGGTACGACGAGATCATCGATGCCATCGAGTCCGGACTGCCGCGCGACGGCACCGTACGGCAACAATTCGCGTTCATCGTGCGAACCCATTTGCGGCTGATGCTCGTGAACGGCACCGACCTGTGCGCGCTAGTGTTGTCGGAAGGACGCGCGCGGCATCACGAGTTGAGCGAAGCGCTGACCGAATTGCAGCGCCGCTACACCGCACCGCTGATGCGCGTATTGGCCCAAGGCCAGGAAAGCGGCCAGATTCGCGCAGACATGCCTTTGCGTTTATTGCGCTCGATGGTGTTCGGGCCGATGGAGCATGTGTTATGGGACGCGACGCTCGCGAACCGGCATACTGACATCGACGCCACCGCGGACCAGTTGATCGACGTATTGTGGGCCGCGTTGACGCCTCCCGATCTCGCGGTGAATGCGTTGCAACAGTTCCGGGCGGAAGTCGCGGAAGCGAACCGGCGTTTCGAAGAAGCTACACGTGAAGCAACTGCGCGCGCCGTGGACCCAGCAAGCGGCGAATAACCCAAGCTAGCTGGCTGATTATTTTGGCCGTACTTCGCCACGAAATTAAACGTGGGCCAGCCCTGTGCGCATGTCTGCTGCTCTTTGGCAACCGAACGCGCCACGTCGGCGCCGAGATCTTTGCCGGTGGCGGATCGATGACATCGAAGGTGTCTCTCGACTCGACGAACTTGCCGGCGATGCTGCGATAGTACGGACCTCGAAAACACTGACGCGTTCAGTTGCTTGAGGTGATGTAGCCATTCGTTCGCGACTGAGCTCACCAGTCGTCCAACTCGTGCGTACAGGGCGCCCCAGTTTTGCAACCAAGATTGATCGCTCGTCAATGAAGGCCGACAACAGCTGCGATTTCAGGCAAATGTCGGCTGGTTCTTGACGCTCGGCCGTTCCCGCATTCTCGCGTACCAGGCGAGAAGGGCTTCGCACTCCGCAGGCACGGGCAGCTTCACGATCGACGCAAAGACCAGGCCGCCAATGACGGTGATGTCGGCCATCGAGAACGCATCCCCGGCGACAAACGGCTGCTCTTTCAAGACGTCATTGAAGTACTGCATGCCCCTGAGGGCTTTGTCGCGCTGACGAAACCCCCATTCGGGGTTCTGATAAAGCTCGACTTCGGGCCCGAGCCCTGGCGTGGCGTGGTGGAAATAGACACTGATGGCGTCGAGCAATTCCAGCTCGGCGCGCTTGCTCATCATGTGGATCACGCCCTTGTCGAGCGGTGTTTTGCCGGTCAGCGTGGGTGCGCCGCCGAGCGTATCGAGGTATTCGGTGATGGCGGTGCATTCGGCGATGCAGGTTCCGTCATGGAGTTCCAAAACCGGCAACGTACCCGAGTAGTTTTTCCGAGAGATGAACTCGGGCCTTTTGTGCTCCCCCCTGTAAAGATCGACCATCACGAACTCGACACGCGATTGCAGATTCTTTTCGGCCAAGGCGATACGCACGCGTGTCGGATAAGGTCCCTTGGGAAAATCGTAAATCGTCATGATGGGCAGTTTGGTTACATCGGAATGAACGATGTTCGGTGTCATGCTTACCTCTCCAGGTGGCTGTTGCTCGCGATCGGAGGAAATGGGAAAGTATCCGTCTATCTACCTAACGTTTGTTAGGTTTAACATAGAGGGTATAATTCACTGTGTCAACAGTCATCCCAGTTGGTGGAGGCGGTCGTAGTGAAGAACGATTCGGGCTTGAGCTCCAGGGAACGAATCCTGGTGGCAGCTACAGAGATTGCGCAAGCGCATGGCTACAGCGGCCTGAATTTTCGTGAGCTTGCTGAGGCTGTCGGCATCAAGGCCGCGAGCATCTACCATCACTTCGCCAGCAAGTCCGATCTCGGAGCAGCGGTGGCGAGGCGTTATTGGGAGGATTCGGCAGCCGCGCTGGACGCACTTTGGGTCGAATCCGCGAATCCGATCGACTGTCTGCGCCGCTATCCGGATACCTTTCGCAAGGCACTGGTGCGGGATAATCGCATATGCCTCTGCAGTTTCATGGCCGCCGAATGCGATGACTTGCCAGAGGCGGTGACGAAAGAGGTCCAAACCTTTGCTGATGTGAATGTTGCATGGCTGAGCAAGGTGCTATCCGCCACGGCCATTGTCCGCGCCGAGGAGCACGAGGGACGTGCTCGCGCCATCTTCGCAGCCGTCGCTGGCGCTCAACTCATCGCCAGAAGTCGCGCGGACATCTCTGTCTATGATGCGTTAATTGAAAGCTATCGTATTGCTGGTCTTTTGCCGGCATAGCAGCAGAAAAAAAGTCGGTACGACGCCTCCTGGCCTTCGATGTGCAGGTGCCGCTGTGCCGGATGGGCGAAGCGAGCGATATCGCCACAGCGGCGCTATTTCTGGCGACTGACGTTTCACGGCACATGTTGGGCGGGGAGTCGGTGGGCGACGGCGACATCTCGCTGCTCTAATGTCTCGGCGCAGGGCTCTCGCATTGGTGATCGCACATGTATTGCTATCCGAAGATCGAACAGTCCGATTTGCCGCCGGCCTCGCGGCTGAGACGCTCGTACGGCCGGGCTGATTTCGCGGACGCGTTCTCGGTGGACCTGCCAGAAAGAGCCTGCCACGATGCAGAGGTTCTCGCACGACACGTCTTTGCCAGGCAGCCTGCATGGATTGGCATGCTGCTGAGATTCCGGGACATTCTCGTGCGGCCGTTCGGCCTGAAGACAGCAGCTGACCTCAAGCAGAAAGGAGGCGACAGGCTAAGCCTATTTCACGTATTCGACCGATATGACGACGAGATCGTTCTCGGTGAGGATGACATGCATCTGGATTTCCGCGTGTCGGTCCTCCTGCAGCCGTCATCTCACGGTCGATCCCGCCTCATAGTGACGACACTCGTTTTCTACAATCGTCCGCTGGGGCGAGCCTATATTACGCTCATCGCACCTTTTCACCGGGTTGTCGTACGAGCCTCGCTTCATCGAGCGCAGCGGCTAGGATGGCCCAATGCATAACGGCGATCCACTGAGCCGTCTGCGCGGCTCAGCCAGAGACTTTAACCCGCTCTCGCGATCTGGCAGTCATTCAGTCCCGATCTTTTCGCGTATCGAATTGGCGTCTGTTGGTTCCCAAGCACCACCACTACCGTGATAGGTTTGCGCGTGCAGCCAAACCTTTCATCGCAATGTAGGCAGCGAAAGTAGTATTCGACGATGTCGTCCCATGCAGCGCCCTTCGCGAGTTCGTCAAATGAGACGCAGGTCCAACGTCTGTCTGGAACCATCTCGATGAGCGTTGCGCCTGCGATGTTCTCCGCTGCAATCTGTATCGCTTTGCGTAGCTCGCGAGGATGTCCGATTGCATACCGAACCCAGAGGCCGGCACATCGAGCACATGCCACAGAAGACTCCCCCATCTTCCGCTCATTCCGCGCACTTAAAAGAATCGGCTCGATTCACGTCGCCAGCTTCGTACCGCGGCCACGTCGGGTATTCGCATAGTGGCCGAGTGCGTCCAGGCACGCCAGCTGTGTCGGTGGTTACCTGGTCGACGGGCGCGTTCCGTCTTTCCACCCAGTCCTCCAGAGCCGACAAGGAATCCCATGTCGCGTTGAATGTGCTGCTCGCGGCATGGCCCATGCCGGGGATCTCGTAGAAGCGCACGAATGAGCGAACCTGAGCAGCGCCGAACTGCGCTTGCAGGCGTCGATAGTACTCCTCGGTTGCACGCGTGCTGACCAGCACATCCACCAGGCCGTGAACGAGCAGCAGCTTCCCGCCGCGCGCCTTGAACGCAGAGATGTCCCTGTTCGCGTCGAGCTGCGAACTCAGCCGGCTGATGCGGTTTGCCCACACGCCTGGCGCTTGCGGATCGAGCGACAGAGAATCGAAGTTCGGATCACGAGTGACCGAGTACTTGATCCACTGGTCAGTCAGCACGCTGATGTAGGGCGCCGTCAACGGCATGGGATTGGCAGGCTGCGATGTGCCGAACGCGAGGAAAGTCACGACAGGTTCGACCGGCGACATGCGGCTGGTAATGCCAAGATCGGCGCCCCAGACGTTGTAGCCCGGGTACTGTGTCTCGCCGCTGGCCAGCCAGAAGCGGAAGTGCGTCGGCGTATTGATCGCGTTCAATGCTTCGATTTGCGCGTCGGACAGACAGTTCTCTCCAGTGTCGGCACCTTTCGGACAACGCAACGGCGCGCCACTGAGCGTGGCGAGGGACGGCTCGAAGCGCGCATTGCATTGCTGCTGATCGCTGATGAGTCCGTCGACAACGCCGTCGAGTGCATCGCACGCCTGCATTGCCGCGTCATACACCGCTTGCCGTTTTCCAACGGACAGATAGGCGCCCGGTTTCGCGAGCGCCCGGCTCATACGCTGACCTCCGAGGAGCGCCGCCGCATCGTCCCATGCCGGATACCAGGCGATTGCGCCATTCCAATCGGACGGCCAGCGCTGAATCGCGGTGACGGCTTCACGTCCGCCCGTCGATCCTCCCGCAAAATACGCCTCGCGCGGCAAGTGTGAATAGCGAGCCTTGATGATGGCGAGTGCCGCGTCGCGCGTTTTCTTCAGCGCGTCCCCGCCAAAGTTTCTGACTGCCTCGTCGTTCAGGCCGAAGCGGCCGTCCTGAGAGCCGAGCGCGTTGGCCTGGTGCCCCGAGTCGCTCGCGAACGTCGCATAGCCGCGGCCTAACGGCCCCGATTTGTCGACCGGCCCATTCGGTACATTGCCTGTTACGTCGGGAATCGTGCCGTCGAAACCTCCGCCGCCCAACATCACCACTTTATCGTTCCAACGCGCAGGCAGCGCGACCTTGAACTGAATGTCGGGGGCGGACCTGTCGACGGGCGAGATCTTGCCCGTAATCTCGCAGTACTCGGGCAGCGCGCTCGCGCCGCTTCCACTCGCGGCGACCGGCTTGACCGCGGTAACGCTCGCCCCTGACGTCGGCAAACCGATGTCGTAAGCGGGCACGGTAAAGCCAAGCAGGCGCTCGCACGCGGCCGCGTGTACGGTCGGCAAAGTCGCGGCCATGCCCGATGCACAGGCCGCCGAAATGGCCAGAACGGCGATCGCGCGTGCAACGTTGAGCCTGCATGAATGGGCTGATTTCATGGATGTCTCCGTTATGGTCAACGTTCACACCGCGACCCAACCGCGCCGCGCGGCCTCGAACGCCTAAAGTGTCATGCCACCAGATGCTTCGATGACGGCGCCGTTGATGTAACTCGCCTCATCGCTTGCGAGAAATGCGTAGATATTGGCGATCTCGTCCGGCCTTCCCAGGCGCCGCAGTGGAACCTGGCCTCGCATCTTCTCGATCACCTCGTCGGGTACCGTCGCGAGAATGGGCGTGTCGATAAAGCCGGGAGCCACGGCATTCACGCGGATGCCTTTCGGTCCAAGCTCTCGGCTCCACGTCTTCGTAAATCCGATGACGCCGAATTTGGACGCCGCGTAGTTCGTCTGTCCGTAGTTGCCGTAGATGCCCACCACTGAACTCGCGTTCAAAATGACGCCGGCCTGCTGCTCGATCATGCAATCGACCACAGCCTGAGTTGCGTGGAAAACGCCGCGCAGGTTCACATCGATGACGTCGTCGAACTGCTCCTGCGTCATTTTTTGCAGACGCGCATCGCGCGTAATGCCCGCGTTGTTCACGAGCACGTCCACTCGCCCGAACTGCTGCAGTACCTTGGCGACCATATCGCGAACCGCTTGCCGGTTTGCCATATCGACAGCTAAACCCGCAGCTTCAGCGCCCAGTTCACGACACGCGCCGACCACGCTCTTCACTGCCTCCGCATTGAGGTCGCACGCCGCGACCACGGCGCCTTCACGGGCGAATTTCAGTGCTGTCGCTGCACCAATTCCTTGTGCCGCGCCCGTCACGATGGCGACCTTGCCTTTGAGTCTCATTGATTTACGCATCCTTATAGATATTCGACGTTGCCGTCGACGCTAATGGCTTGCCCGGAGATATTCCGGCCAGCCGGCGACGCGAGGAAAAGCGCCAGCGCCGCGATATCGTCGACGGTGACCATGCGGCGAAGCGAAATCTTGTCGAGGTACTGCTGTTTCATTTCTTCGAACGACACGCCCGTCGACTCGGCTCTTGCTGCGATCACGCGATCCATGCGCTCGCCCTGGACGACGCCCGGCAAAATCGCATTGACGCGCACGTTGCTCGGCCCCAGTTCGACGGCCAACGACTTCATGAGCCCGACGATGGCCCATTTCGACGAAGCGTACGGCGTGCGATATGCGTAGCCGAGCCGGCCGGCAACGGAGGACATCGCGATGATGCTCGCGCAATCCGACGTCTCTTTGAGAAGCGGCACCGCTTTGCGCAAAAAATAGAACTGACTGTTGAGGTTCGTCGAAATGGTTCTTTCCCACTCGTCCGGCGCGATGGCATCGACGTCGCCCGTCGGACCCGCAATGCCCGCATTGTTGATGAGGACGTCGAGGCCACCGAGCCTGGCGTGCGCATCGTCGATGACCGCGTCTACCTGCTCGCGATTGCCAACGTCGGCAACACCCGTGTGCAGCTTCGGGCTGCGTTGCTTCACCTTTTCAATTGCAGCGGGATCCACATCGCAGACGTAGACGTGCGCGTCTGTTTGCAGGAATGCGTCGGCAATGGCCGCGCCGATGCCCGAGGCCGCGCCGGAGATCAGAACGCGCAGGCCGGCTCGCGGTTTCAACAGTTCGAAAGTGTTCATGTATTGCACTCAAAAGTATGTATCGCCACCTGGCGAGAAATGCAAAGCTACTCGCGCGTCCGCTGCGAGAAGGGAACCGTCGCGGCGCGCGAGTATGCATGCGGGACGCGGCAGGTCATGCCCTATCGTCCGGATCGCAGCGACATCGATCGCGAAGTCCCTAATCGGATTCAAGTGTGACCTCCGCGCGCACGCTGTCGGCGTGACGCGGCATCAACCTTTCGACGCCGTCAAGGTGGCGACGGCGGGACGCTCGGCACTATGGATAGCTTTGGCAAGTGCCGGAACGAGGCACAGGCCGAGCACCGACGCGACCACGACGACATTGAAGCCCGAGTCGCTTCGGCCCGTGGCCGTCTCGGCGAGCCCGAACAGATACGGCCCGACGAAGCCGCCCAGGAGCCCGACGGTGTTGATAAAAGCGAGGCCCGCGGCCGCTTGCACGCCTTGCAGCCGCTTCATCGCAACGGCCCAGTAAGACGGCAGAATGCCGCCCGCGAAGAAGCCCGTGATGCCGAGCAGAACGATCTGCGCAGCCTGACTTTTGATCGCGATGAACGCAAATGCGCTTACGACAACGCCCGCAGTCAATGCGCCGATAAAGCCGCAGTCGCTCGCTATCCGCCGGTGGATGCGCGGAAGCGTCAACACGCCAATGAGAAAGCCTATGCCGACGCTACTCGACAGAACGCCGACGAGCACCGGCGACTTCACATGCATCTGTGCGACGATCGAAGGAGTGAAGAAGTACAGGCCGACAAATGCCACCTGATTCAGGAAATAGATGAGCGCGATAAGCACCGTGGTGGGACGCTTCAGCGCCGCGATCCAGTTTGCGGAAGTGAGATCGGCGTGGCCGTGAGTGTCGATTACCGCGTTCGCCTCGAGCGCTTGCGCTTCTTGCGGCGAGAGCCAGCGGACATCGGAAGGCCGGTTCGGCAATTTGAAAAACAGGACGATGCCAAACACGATAGTCGGCACGCCTTCGAGCAGGAACATCCACTGCCAGCCGTGAAGTCCGCCCATTCCTCCGAGTTGCATGAGGCTCGCGCCGAGCGGATTGCCGACGATCAGCGCGATCGACGGAGCCGTATAAATCCAGCCGACCGCGACGGCGCGATCCTTCGGAGCGAACCAGAGCGTCACCATGTACATCAGCGCAGGAAAGAGGCCTGCTTCGGCGACGCCCAGCAGCACGCGCAACACGTAGAACGACCACTCGCCTTGGACGAACATCATCGCGGTAGACAGCGCGCCCCATGTCACTGCGATTCGCGCGATCCATACGCGAGGCCCGATGCGGTGCGCCATGAGGTTGCTCGGCACCTCGAGCAACGCATAGCCGATGAAGAAAATGCCGGCACCGAGCCCGTAGGCCGCGGCACTGATACCAAGGTCCGCTGCCAGCGCACTCTTGGCCAACGCGACGTTGGTGCGATCGATGAATGACAGAAAGTAAATTGCGCACATCAGGGGAAGGAGCCTCGCCATTGCCTTGCGGGTGGCAAGCCAATGTACCTCTCCTGAACTGCGGTCGAGTGTTGTAGCGCTCATGATGTCTCCAGTAATTATCCTGTTTGTTTTTGTCATGTTCCGCTTTGGCATACTGTTGATGCACGTGCGGCAGGAGTGGGTCTGTTTCGGCTCGACGCGTTGCGTCGCCATGTGTTCAAAGCGAGACGCTCTCTCGCCCCTTCAGGCCGAGGATTTGCCGAGCTTCTGCCGGCGTCGCGATTTCAAAAGACAGCTCTTCGAGAATCCGGCGGATCTTGCGGACCTGTTCCGCGTTCGATCTCGCCTTGACGCCACGCGACAGATAAACGCTGTCTTCGAGTCCGACACGCACGTTCCCGCCCATGATCGCGCCCATGGTCACGAGCGACATCTGATGACGCCCCGCACCGAGAATCGAGAACTGGTAGTTCTCGCGTCCGAACAAACGGTCGGCGGTTGATCGCATGACGGCGAGGTTTTCCGGATCAGGGCCGATGCCGCCCAGAATGCCGAGAACGGACTGGACGAAGAACGGCGGCTTGATGAGCCCAATGTCGATGAAGTACGCGAGACTGTACAAGTGTCCGACGTCATAACATTCGAATTCGAAGCGCGTGCCGTAATCGCGGAACTCCGCGAGGATATTTTTGATGTCGCGGAAGGTGTTGCGGAAAATCATGTCCTCCATGCCTTCGACGTATTCCTTCTCCCAGTCGAAGCGCCACGACGACATCTTGGCCGCAACCGGATGCAGCGAGAAGTTCATCGAGCCCATGTTCAGCGAACACATTTCCGGTTTGGCCACACGCGCGTAAGCGAGACGCTCGTCCAATGTCATGCGCGTGCTACCGCCCGTCGAAATATTGATAACGGCGTCGGTCTGCTCGGCGATCGCCGGCACGAATTGCCGGAAGACGTCTGGCGACGGCGTCGGCCGGCCGTCTTCGGGGTTGCGTGCATGCAGGTGAAGAATCGCCGCGCCGGCTTCGGCGGCCTCGAGCGCCTGAGTCCTGATGTCCTCGGGCGTGAGCGGCAGATATTCGGACATCGACGGCACATGCGCCGAGCCTGTCACAGCGCAGGTGATGATGACTTTGCTTGGGGAATTGCTCATTTCTCTATCGTTCCAGTGGCGACATTTGCAACCGCTAGATGTGGGAATCGCCGCGTGCGCGGCTCCGGCGCGCGCAGCGCATATAAGCGGCAAGCGCAAGATGAGGCCGACGAAAGATCGACATCTGTCTCCGATGGTCTGAAGCGCTGCGCCACTGCCGTGCGAGCCTCTCTTGTTCCACTGATAGTAGTGAGATACGATCGGCGATGTAAGGTCATTTACGGACAAGCTGGTGTCCCCGCAGGACACCGACAGGAGGCGCGGTGTCGTCGAGATTTCCGTTGTTGAACGAGCGCATTTACGCGCCGTACAAGATTGCTGCGCTGGTGGAAGTGCTGGCCGAGCAAGGCATTGCCCCCGAGGACAGCCTGAAGGGCAGCGGTGTGTCGCCCGACCAGATCTACGACGCGTCGGTGCTGACCTCGGTGCGGCAGTACGCGGCAGTGTGCAGAAATGCGGTCGCGCTGTCGTCCGATCCGGGCACGCCGTTCAGAACGGGCGCCCGTCTTCATCTTGCGGCGTATGGCATGTATGGCTACGCGCTGATGTCGTGTCTTTCGCTGCGAGACTACTTTCGACTCGGCGTCAAATATCACCGGCTGGCGACGCCGACCATCACGATCGAATGGACCGAGCGCCCGGATACCTCGGTGTGGACTTTCCCGGACGCGTTCACATCCAACCTGCCGCACGACGTGCAGCAGTTCTTGCTGGAGCAGCAGTACACGCAACACGTGACCCACCTGCAGGACGTGGCCGGCCGAAGCTGTCCTCCGTTGCTTGCACGGTTCTCTTATCCGGCGCCCGACTACGCCGCTGTCTATCCCGAGTATCTGGGCTGTCCGTGCGAATTCGATGCCGAGGAATGCGAGCTCATCTACGACAGCGCGATCCTCGAGATGAAACCGCATCTCGCGCACCGGCACTCGGCTGCGCTTTTGCAGGAGACGTGCGACCGGCTCATCGGGCAAGCAAAGGTTTCGTCAGGCGCAGCGGGCGAGGTCTATCAGTTGTTGATGCGCAAACCCGGCGTCTTCCCCGGTATGGAAACCGTTGCGGCGGCATTGAAGATGACGAGCCGCACGCTTCGACGCAGGTTGGAAGCCGAAGGGACGTCGTTTGTTGCCATAGTCGATGACGTCAGATGCTCGCTCGCGACCGAGTACCTGAAGACAACGAAGCTGAGTACCGATGATGTGGCAATGCTGGTCGGTTTCACCGATACGGCAAATTTCCGCAGAGCGCTTAAGCGCTGGACCGGCAAGGGGCCGGGCGAGATCCGCGACCAGCGGTGAGTGCCGTCGATTACCAACTGGAGCCAAGCAGCAAGTTCATGCAGATGCGTTGCGAGCCCAGGCGTTGGTCGAGACCGTCGTCGACACCCGCGGGCCAGCCGGATGACGCGTTCACGGTGCTGCATCACGTGCAGATGATCCGGCTCGGCGGCAACCCGGCTGCGCGTGGCGTTACATCGCAGACATACGAACCATTGCCACGCGGTGCAATAGGCGAAACTCACGAAACTCGGACAGTGCGTTAGTGACGGACCCGCAGCCCGCAACGCCCGTTCCATCGCGGATGAGCCGCGTCACTCATCCAGGATGACGCACGCCAGATCGCACCGGGCGCACCGCTCTATTCCATGGCGCTTTGAACCTCACCCGCGTCTGCCCTGCGCGCGCCACGCCGCACGGCGTCGAGCGGCGCCGGCAGCAGCGCGACGACCACGAACACCGTGGCCAGTGAAAAGAAAAGCGTGCTGATCGACAGGTGCATCGAGCGCAGCGCGCCGCCCCCGCCGGTTCGAGCGTGCCCATGCTGCAACAGGTCCGGTTCACCCGGCACCGACCCATTTGTCGGAAGCCTCCGAATTGTTTCCAGACGAGAAAAGCGCGGAATGCTCGGTGGGAGCTCCCGCGCTAACTGGTATTACCGGAGTCGCTTATCGAACAAGGAACCCGTAGGTCAAAGGGTCACGTTCGTCCACAATCCAATTTGCGAAGCCGCAAACATATGCATTGCCTTCGACCTCGGGAATGACTGCCTTGAACTCCCCGACGGTAGTCTCGCTAAGCACGCGGCCCTTAAAAATGGTTCCGATAACGGACTCATTTACAAGCGTTTCTTCCTTGCCCAATTCACCACGCAGGTAGAGCTGAGCAACCCGCCCGCCAGTGCCAGAGCCGGTCGGCGAGCGGTCCACTTCCCGGTCGGCAAACACGCAGCAGTTGGCTTGCGTGGAGCCTTCATGCCGAGGTTTGTTCGCGATGATAGTGCCGTAGATGTGGTTGATTTCTGGAATGTCCGGATGCTCAACCGGGAACGTCCTGTTTGCTGCGTCCTTCACTTCGGCACCGAAGCGAATGAGTTCCTCGACAGAAGACTCGCGAACTTCCAAACCATGCGGCGCACCGTCGGTGTAAAAGTAGAACGCGCCTCCAAATGCGATATCGCCTTTGACCGTGCCGAAGGACGGCGTTTCAACGGTGACATCTCTCTTCCAGATGAACGACGGGACGTTCACGAAACGAACGTTGCCGGCATGCTCGCCATCCCATTGCACGAACGCTTCGATAAAGCCACATGGAGCGTCGATGCCGATGCGCGTTTCGGGAATCTGGCGCTGCACCCATCCCAACTCGACGGCCGCGGTAGACAGCGCGATTACTCCGTGTCCGCAATGGTCGCTGTAGCCCTCGTTGTGCACGAAGATGATCCCGAAGTCGGCGTCGGAACTTATCGGCTCGGTCAGGTAGCCGCCGTACATGTCGGCATGACCACGCGGCTCGAACATCAACGCCATGCGAATCTCATCGGCGTTTTCTTTCAGCCATGCGCGGCGCTTTACGATGGTGTCGCCCGGCAACCGGGGAAGTCCGCTCGTTACGATACGGAACGCCTCTCCGCCGGTATGTACTTCAACAGTCGAAATGGTGCGAGTGATTTTCATATGTGCTTCGTAACCAGGCTAATGACTTCATCGGCCCTACGCGACTGGCAGGCCGTCCTTCAATGTCAACGGTCGTAGGTGCTCCGTTCAGGTCACCGTTCGCATCGAATGAGTATATAAACGACAACGGCTTTTCCTCCAGAAGATGCTTCCGCTTCTCATCCGAAGCGCGAGGTCAGTTATCGCAACGCGTTCGCGACGACCCGACACGCAGCCAAATCCCACGCAGCGCATCCCACGCTTTTGAAAAGAACTGGTTTGCTCGCCTTGAACTCACCTTGAAGAGCTTTAGCCAGCGGCATGACGTCGGTCCAATCGACCTGAGCTTGAATCAAGTCGCCAGCTTCGTGCTTTGCTCCGACGGGGTCGTCGACAACCAGAGAACTGCTATCAACGGTACTCTTCGAAATTTCTGCTGCGTCAGGTGTGAAGGCGCCCACGCCAATCACGAGGCGGCCCTCGCGTCCAGGTTCCGTGTACACAGGCTTTTTACTGGTGGTCAATGTAATGACGACGTCTGCCGTTTCCGGAATCGCTTCATCGGTAATGGCGGTTAGATTGGGCGCAACTGAGCGGTTACGAGCCACGAACTCGCGTGCGTTGGGCTCGGAGCGCCCCTTAACGCGCAGTTGGGCTTCAGGGAATATGGCCGCAAGTGCTTCCGCATGGTTCGACGCCTGCTTGCCGGTACCGATGATGACAATCTCTTTCGGCGAGTGGCCGTGAAGCGTCTGGATGCCAAGCGCGGTCACCGCCGCTGTGCGGCGGCCGGTCACCGTAGGACCGTCCAGTACGAAAAGCATCTCGCCGGTGAAGGCGTCACAGGCGATGACTTGCCCGTGAATAGTGGGTAACTGTCTTCTCGCGTTGCCGGGGCAGACGTTGACCAACTTGTGAATCGCGAGGTCGCTCGCGCTTGCCGGCATCGACAGCATCAATCCTCCGTCCTGCATCGGAATTGCCATCCGTTCCGGACTCACCACCTTGCTAGCGCTGTATTCGACGATGGTGTCAGCGAGCACGCTCACAAGAATCTGGTAGTCGAGGAGCGAGGCAGTCGCAGCTGCGTCGAAATTCCGGATGTCGCGTGATGTCATTCGAAAGCCTTTTCGTTCGAGTGTCTTGAGCCGATGGGTTCGGCGGTGAGAGGCAGCAGCAATCTGGCTGCATTAGGGGCAATCCGACGAGACTTCACTCCCCTGGTAGGCACCTGCCGCTGGCCCAGACCTGTGTGTTTAAGGCGGCAGCAAGCTGCTCCAAAGCCGAAGGGCTATCCATCAGTTCCCGACAGGCTCGAGCAGACGACCATCTTCTTTCATGACCACGCCGCCTTTGATGACAACAGGGATGTGCTCGCCCTGACCTAGCAACAGGGAGATGTCCTCCACCGGGTCCCCGTCAACGACAATCAGGTCGGCCACAGCACCGACAGCTACGGTTCCCCGTACGCCTGTTTCCCGGGTGATTTCTGCGGCAACACAGGTCGCGGAACGAATTGCCTCGATGTTACCGACCACTTCCGCTCTGACTGCGAATTCATCAGACTGGAAGGCATGCAATTCGCCGAGCATGTCCGACCCGAAGCCGACTTTCACACCGACACGCGACATCAGTGCTAAAGCCTCGCGCCCTACGGACCGTGCTCCGTCAATCTTTTCGAGTGACTCGACGGGGAAGCCGAGCGCTGGACCTTTCTCCGATAGCCTGTCTAATGTCGACAACGTTGGGACAACTGCGACATCGCGCTCTACAAGCAGACGAGCAGTCTCTTCGTCAATCAGGTTGCCGTGCTCAATGCATTTGACGCCGCATTCAACCGCGCGTCGGACGGCGCGAGCGGTATATGCGTGGGCCATCACATAGGTGCCCGCAGCCTCTGCTTCCTGCACGGCTGCCCGGATTTCTTCCTCCGAATATTGCGTGTTCGTTATCGGGTCGTTGGGCGAGGCTACGCCGCCCGACGCCATGACTTTGATTTGGGAGGCACCTTTGAGCAACTCTTCGCGAACTGCCAGACGCATCGCGTCGACCCCGTCTACGACCCGAGCGATGGACCCTTGACGGCCCAGACATCCGCACGCGTCGTCCAACTTATCGTTGCGCTGACGGAAGTCGCCGTGGCCGCCAGTCTGGGACAACGCTTTCCCCGATGACAGAATGCGCGGGCCCCAGAGGACGCCATTGTTCACGGCCTCACACATACCGAAGTCTGCTCCACCGGCGTCTCGTACGGTAGTGAAGCCTCGATTCAGCATTCCACGCAGTACGGGCAACGTTTTGAGTGCAGCGAGGAAGTTTGGCATCGCCGCGCTCGCACCCAGATTGGTATTGCCTGCGACGACGTGTACGTGAAGGTCGATGAAACCGGGCAAAACCGTGCGGCCAGGCAGGGTTAACCTGCGGGCATCATCGAACGAGGCGGGCACGTCGCCGATTGCAGCTATTTTTCCATCGGCTATACAGACGTTAACGCTGGTCTGGCGTTTTCGCGTTGCGGGGTCGAACACCGCTACGCCTTCAAGTACAAGCTTGCTCATTTGTTTCCTCACGACTGGTAGGGCCTCATCAACCGCGTGCCGAGGAGGCTTAGGACAGCGGCAAAGATGATGTAGTAAGAGGCAGATTCGGCATCGCCAGTTACCTGCGCGAGCCAGGTAATGATGAAAGAGGCGAAGCCGCCGAAGATAGTCACGGCGCCGTTGTACGCCAACGATAGTCCCGTTGTACGCACGCGGCTCGGGAACATTTCGGTGAATAGCGCCAGGATTGGACCGGTGTAGGCCGCGATGAGCACACCGAAAATGACCTGGAAGGTGAGCAGCGTTCCGAATGTAGGCGACTTGATGAGGTGAGAAAACAGCGGATAGCTGGCGGCGAGAATGACAAGCGCTGCAATCGTAATGACGGGTCGCTTGCCGACGCGGTCTGACAGGGCACCGAAGATGGGAGCCATTACCATCAGCACACCACCGCTGACGATGCCTGAGATAAAGCCTTCCCGCTGAGGCATGTGAAGGTACTTCACAACGTAGGTCGGAATGTAGAACAGGATGACGTACGTACACACGGTCCACAGCACGACCATCAACAGGCTTGCGACAACTCCTCGTGGGTATTCGCGGATTACGTCACGGAGCGGCGTGCTGGCATGACGCTTCTCCGACGTAAATTCCGGTGTCTCTTCTATTTTCAGGCGGATGTAATAGCCGACCGGAGCAACGAGCATTCCGACAACGAACGGAATACGCCAGCCCCAAGATGTCAGCGACTCGACCGACATGCTTGAGGTGATGACTGCGCCGGTAATGCTGCCGATGACCACGGCGAAACCGATGCTGGTCTGAATCCAGCTGGAAAAAAACGCTCGACGATTCGCTGGAGCATGCTCAGTCAGGAACGCAGTTGCTCCCCCCATTTCGCCGCCTGCGGACAGGCCCTGCAGCATGCGCGCGACGACGATGAGGCACGGCGCCGCGATTCCGATGCTCTGGTAAGTAGGAGCGAAAGCGATGAGGGCTGAGCCGAGCGCCATCACAAGCATCGCGAGCGAGAGCGCCCGCTTGCGCCCAACCTTGTCCGCATAGATGCCGAAAGCAATGCCGCCGAGCGGACGCATGACGAAACCTACGCCGAAGGTCGCGAGCGCCAGCAGCAGCGAGGTCGTCTCGTTCCCAGAGGGAAAAAACAGTTTGCCGATGATTGCCGCAAAGAACGCGTATCCGGAAAAATCGAACCACTCCAGACCACTTCCAATGACGGTAGCGAAAATCGCCTTCCGACGCGTCACCATCCCTATGGGCGCTTCGCCCACCAGCATGCCATTCGATGCACTCGTTGCCATTTAAACCTCTCTGAATTGTCGTTTAGCGAGGTGAGCATTCGCGATTCGTCACGCAATCAATGTAATTTTTGGCGTGACGCGCGCATAACGCTAAATTCGCAAACGCGCTTGCAAAAAACGCAAAGGCATCAGGAGGCTTGCGGCGGAGAGCTCAGGGGAAAACTGACTGACCGATTACCCATTGGCGGAAACGACGGGCGGCAGGTGTTTCCGCACGCTCTGACGGCCAGGTGACAAAATATGAGCCGCCCATTGTGGCATGGCAGTCCGATGCCCTAACGAGCGCGCCATGCTCAAGTAGCGGGTCGATAACCCGGTCCCAACCGAGCGCGACGCCCTTGCCATGCGTCGCGAGCTGAACAATGAGTGGATAGCTGTTGACAATGATGGTTTGACTAAGCATGGGTCGTTCAAGCCCTGCCTGTTCGAACCAGGTGTGCCACGACATCCAGCTACGTTCCGCGTCCTCCAGAACAAGCAATGTGCAGGACAGGAGCTCTACTGGCGTCAGTCTGCGCCGGTCGAGATACGCAGGAGAACAGACCGGAAATACTTGTTCGTCAAAAAGCTTCCGTGTGTGCGTTGCAGGAACCTCGGGGTTCCGGAGATAGAAAATGCCTACGTCGTACTCGGCTGGCGAGACAGCACCAAAGTGGTCCCGCACGATGATGCGCAGGTCCACATCCGGATTCTCATCGATGAACGAGCCGATTCTGGGCGCGAGCCAGAATACCGAGAGGCCGGCTGTACAGGAAATCGTGAGGCGAGACTTGACGACGCGAGCCATGAGGCTGGAGGTAACACTCGTGCACAACTCCAGCATGCGCCGTACGTCGACCGCATAGGTTTCTCCTGCTGGTGTGAGCTTTAGGGTGTTATGTTCCCTCACGAACAGGCGGCGTCCCAGGAATTCTTCTAGTTGAGATATCTGGCGGCTAACGGCACTGGTGGACAGGTGCAGTTCCTGCCCGGCGCGGGTGAAACTCAGGTAACGCGCGCTCGCTTCGAATGCTTGCAGACAGGCTAGTGGAGGCAACGGAGAGAGAGCCATGATGTGCGGGCTGTGCAAGTCGTAGTAACGCAGCAGGATAGCCTAATCGCAGCGGGCAGCGGGCCATGATTGTCTACACCCATAGAGTTCGTGAAACGCTGTGCGCTTTCGAACAGTTTAATAGCTGACCAGTTCATCTTAGGAACGCTTTCGTCGCGGCGGTCGGGAGTTGCGGGCGACGCAAAGTTCCGCAACGGCTCGTGGAACAGTTTATTAAAACGACCACATGGTGTGCCGTTGGCCGCTCTGATTAACGAATCACTTGCGCTCGCCTTGCGTTCCCATGTCCGGCGCCTATGCTGACTAGGCCGGCGCGTCGTGACTGCGAACGCTCGCGACGCACAAGTCGATTCCGCACGCGTCTTCCGACGCCGGCAAGCAGCTAGACCATAGGTACGAGCAGCGCGCTAGTCTTGCCGGGTGGCTATCGACGGCCTGCCGATGAATGTACCAGTCAGCTCTTTTCTCCCGGCTCTCAGTCTACGGAGGCGCATATGGAAACGCCAATAGCTCTTGCGAAAAGAGCGTATGAAGCATTCGGGCGCGGTGACATTCCCGGAGTACTCGAACTCATCGCTGACGACGTTGACTGGAAGGTGGTGGGTCCGTCAAGCCTGCCTTACCCGACACATTGCAAATCGAAGGCGGAAGTCGGTGCTTATTTTCAGCAGCTAGCGGCCTCCGACGAGATAACGCGTTTCGAACCTCGCGAATTCATTGAAGCTGGCGAGCGCCTCGTCGTACTGGGATGGGTAGAAGCCAATATTCGCTCAAACAATGAGCCGTTCGAGAGCGAATGGGTCCACGTTATGACAATTAAGGACGGGCTGCTCAGGAACTGGACACAGTTTTTCGACACGGCCGCACGAGTTCGCTAATGTCGGGGCCGATTCAAGAGACAGCAGAACGAATTATTTCGGGCAACGTCATGCAATGCGGCTACGCCACCTTTCGTATCAGGTATCAAGCGGCAAGAAGGATTCCAGAACCGGCGTTGATAAGACCACCTGCTGCGGCAGCGGCGCAGCAGGTGGTCGTCGTAGAAGACAATCAAAAGGTGCCCGTAAAAATCTGCTCTATTCTCGAAGTGCCTGGATGCAGGGCAGAACACGCCGTGACGCAGACGAAGCGCTCAAGGTGCTCGTCGGCGCGCCGCATCTGACTTCAAATTTCGGACGTGGAACAGCCCCGTGAAGACGAGCGGCATCGACTTCGCGGACCAGGTTCGCGGCATGTGGCCAGCGCAGAACTTTCTCGTTGATGACCGGTTGCGTTGACGCGCTCTAGCGCGCAAAGCTGGCGGAGCAATTGTCTTGGCGCAGCCTTTCAATATCGACGAACCTGGTCTGCTACATGCCGCCACGCGTGACCTCAGTGCCCGGAGATTATGCTGACAGCGTGACCGCGACGATTACTTACTGAGAGCGTGTCGTGCCGGCTGCAGCGCGGGTACGGGAACGGAGCGTTCCGCCAGGGCATCGTGCTGACGGTGCCGCTGCGTTGCGGCTGGTGGCATCCGGCGCGAGTGCCGCGACGTTACACGCATGCCTCGCACGCCGCTATGCCGAGGTAACTCACGTACGAGTCTTGCCGTTGCACGAATCGAATCCGTTAAAACACTTGGACCCGCAAGTGCTGAAAGGTACGAACGACATGCACTCAAGCGTATTTCATGAACCTCATGCTCACGCGTCAATAATGGCCGATGACTTGAGCCCGGCGTTCGGCCGCCCCATATGCCGACAATCGTTGCCAATCTGGTCGTGGCCGTCGAGCGCACCGATAGTGCAATTAAATATGTACTGCATATCAATCGTTGGAGATTTATTCTTGTCAAACTTCGGACCGCTCGAGACGTGAGATCGGTACTCGCTGCATCTCATCGTTCACCACCGGTCAGCAGGCCGCTAATCCTGCGAAGGAGGAAGTGGCTGGCCATCCTCTTCTGCTCACGTTCGAGTCGCGGCGCCAATGCAACTTGTACGCTCGCACGCCGAACTCGATGACTAACCGGCCTACGGGAAACTCCCAACGTCTCCTCGCGCCGTGCATTGCATACAATATGGTCTTAACAAGCCTTTTAGTGCCAGCTATGTCGGACATAAATCGCTCTTTGCATACAATACAGATGGAACCGGCGCGTTCAGCGGATGACGTCTACGCCGCGATCAAGGACGCTGTCACGAGTGGCCAATATCGCGGAGGTGAATATCTGCGCGAGGAACAGCTTGCCAGGAGCCTGGGCGTGAGTCGCACGCCGGTACGCGAGGCCTTGCGGCGTCTCGATGCCGAGGGGTGGGTGGAAACGCGACCCAATTACGGCGTACGCGTGAAAACGTGGACCCTTGACGATGCGCGCGAGATTTTCGAGGCGCGTCTTCTGGTGGAGCCGTATCTCGCGGGACGCGCGGCCTCGTCTATCGCAGCGTCCGACATTAGGCGTCTAGAGACGCTGGCCGATGCGATGCTCGCTATCACCGAACGCCCATCGACGGCTCAGTCCAGCGAAGCGTGGTTCGCCGCGAACGGGGAGTTTCACGCAATCATCACGGCCGCCGGGAACAACGCGCGGCTTGACCGCTCGCTGAGATCGATGAAGGAAACGCCGCTGATCAAATGGACCTTCGGCACGTATAGCGACGAGGACCGCGTACGCAGCGCACGTCAGCATTTCGAAATCGTTCGCGCGCTAGAACAGCGCAACGCCGCGTGGACGGAAGCCGCCATGCGCTGCCACATTCTCGCTGCCGAAAACGCGGTGCTCGACCGCCCCGACCGGGAGCATCCCCGCTCCTGAATCAAGCAGCGGTTCGGACAGCAACAGCATCACGAGCAGTCATTTGATAGTCGCGACGACGACAACACTGGAGACGACGCATGCTGAGCACCAGTAGCACAACCCTAAGCACCGTGAGCGCCGGTGCCCGTCTGGACCGGTTGCCGATCTCACGCTTTCACAGGCGCGTGCTGTGGCTGATCGGCGCGGGTATGTTCCTCGATTCTTTCGACATCTATCTGGCGGGCGGCGTGCTCGGTGCGCTCGCCAAGATCGGCTGGTCGACGATGCACCTGAACGCGGCGTTCCTTTCTTCGACGTTTGTCGGCATGTTGATTGGCGCGTTCACAGCGGGCGTGCTCGGTGACGCCAAAGGCCGCAAATTCACGTATCAATTCAATCTCGCAGTGCTCGGCCTTGCGTCGATCGCGGGCGCATTTGCGCCGAACATGACGTGGTTGATCGTGTGCCGCTTTTTCATGGGCCTCGGCTTAGGCGCAGAGATCGTTGTCGGTTATGGATCGGTGGGCGAATTCATGCCGCCCGCCGTGCGCGGAAAGTGGTCGGCGTATCTGTCGCTCATCACGAACTCGGCGCTCTTCTTTTCGACGTTTCTCGGTTACCTGATCATCCCGTCTATCGGCTGGCGCGCGATGTTCGCAATCGTTGGCGTCGGCGCGATGATCGTGTGGGTCCTTCGTAAAAAGATGCCCGAGTCACCGCGCTGGCTTGAATCGAAAGGCCGTTACGACGAAGCCGAAGCGATCCTGCGCGCAGCGGAAGAGGAGTCGGCGCGTCATGCGACGCTGCCGCCCGTCGTCGATGCGCCGCGCACCGTCACGAGGAAAACCACGCTGCTTGAGCTCTTCGGGCCGTCGCAGATTCGCCGCATGTTCGTGTCGATCATCGTGCAGGTCGCGATCAACATGGTGATCTACGGCTTCATCGTCTGGGTGCCGACGTTCCTGATGAAACAGGGCATCAGCATGGCCTCGTCGCTCGGCTATACGGCGCTTATGTCGCTCGGCGGACCGGCTGGCGCGCTGCTCGGCGTACTTCTCGCCGACAGGATCGGGCGCAGGAAAGGCCTCATCGCCGTGTCCGCGCTGGCGGCGGTGATCGGCTGGCTGTACGGGCATTCCACCGGCATCGAAATGGCGACCCTGCTGGGCTTCCTGCTGTTCACGCTCACATATCTGATGGTGGCGCTGGGCATTGCGACGTATATCCCCGAGCTCTTCGCCACGGAGAACCGCATGCGTGCGAACGGCATCGCGGGCTGCGCCGGGCGTATCACCGGCATCTTCGCGCCGCAACTTGTCGTCATGATGTACGCAATGGGCGGTGTACAAGACGTGCTGGCGATGATTATTGGCGCGCTGGTCGTGTTGGTGGTCGTGCTGGCGGTGCTCGGTATCGAGACCAATCGACGCTCGCTGGAGGACATCGCGCCTTCGATCGACACCGACGATGCACTGCCTGCGTCATCGCTTTCACACGAATCGTAAGGTTAAAACTTCACTTCATTTATTAAGCAGGACACTTATGAGCATCAAACAGGAAAGCAAGCGCCAGGCGTTGAAAGCGCGGTTGGCGCGCAAGGATATTGTCACTGCACCGGGCATCTTCGATATGATCTCCGCGAAGATGGCCGACTCAATGGGCTTTGACTGCCTTTATATGACTGGGTTCGGCACGGTAGCGTCGTATCTTGGTCTGCCGGATGCAGGGCTCGCGACCTACACCGACATGGTCAATCGCGTCGCCACATTCTGCGACGGTACCGACACGCCGATGATTTGCGACGGCGACACGGGTTATGGCGGACTGCTGAATGTCGCGCATACGGTTCGCGGTTATGAGCAAGCAGGAGCGGCAGGCATCCAGCTCGAGGACCAGGAATTCCCAAAGAAATGTGGCCATACACCGGGGCGGCGGGTGATCCCCCTTGAGGACATGGTGCGCAAGATCAAGGTCGCCGTGGAAAGCCGCAGCGATAGCAATTTTCAGATCGTTGCGCGCACCGATGCACGGACATCCCTCGGCCTCGATGACGCGTTGCGTCGTGGCGAAGCCTATGCGAAGGCTGGCGCCGATGTGCTTTTCATTGAATCGCCGGAAAGTATCGAGGAACTCGAGACAATTGGGCGCACGTTTGATATTCCGTTGCTTGTGAACGTCGTAGAAGGTGGACGGACGCCGCAGCTCGCGCCCGACGAGCTGGAGAAACTCGGCTTTTCTCTCGCCATCTATCCGGCCTCAGGCTTTTTGACCGTCGCGAAGGCGCTCAAAGACGTGTACGGGCAGATTCTTGCGCGCAAGAGCACCGAAGGCGCAGCCGACGCCATGTATCCGTTCCCCGATATGTGTGAGTTGATGGGGTTCCCCGGAGTATGGGCGTTTGACCGCGCGCATGCAGATTGAAGCGGGAGCTGGCGCATCGTTCTGGTTGCGCCGCCCAGCGCCTGCTTTTCCGGGCGATAAATTGCGAGACTGAGTATCGAGCTAAACGGCATTTGCCCTGAAGCTGCCGGTGGTCGCCGCTTGGCGCAGAAGCAGAGATCGCCGCGATGACTCACGAAGCCGTGAAAGTGTTTGTGGAGAAAGGAGCGCCAACCCATTCTTGCGACGGGGCGTCGTCCAACCCCTCATCGGGCCAGGTAGAAATCCAAGGAGATAAGCTCGACTGTCATTGCCCGACAAGGACGATAATCGATTGGAGCGCTTTGCCGCTCGCATCGTCCGAATGTCGGTATCCTGTTGAGTATGGAGCGCGGACCAACGCTTTGCGGAGACAGACAACGGTCGGAACCAAGGATTCGATCGAAGCCTGCGTCGATTCGATGCGGAACTAGAGGTGCGTTCGAATTCAACGACACCTTAATCTTCGGAGCAGTCTTGATCAAGCTATACCACTGCATGAGTGCTCGTTCATTCCGGCCTCTCTGGATGCTGGAGGAATTGGGCGTTCCATACGAACTAGTGATGTTGCCGTTCCCTCCCCGAGTCCTCCAACGCGCTTATCTCGATGTCAATCCGCTGGGCACGATTCCCTTGCTGATCAACGGCCAAACGCGAATGACCGAGTCGGCCGCGATTTGCCAATACCTCTGCGCAGTCCATGCGCCCACGCCTTTGCAGGTTGAACCGCATGATCACGAGTTTGGCGCATACCTGAACTACCTTCATTTTGGCGAAGCCACGCTTACATTCCCGCAGACGCTCGTGTTGCGATATTCCCGCTTCGAGCCCGAACATCGGCGGCAACCTTCGGTGGCGGAAGACTATGCGAAATGGTTTCTTGCCAGACTGCGATCACTGGAGCCGCTGCTTACCAAACGGGCATTTCTGTGTGCAGATCGCTTTACGGCCGCAGATGTGTCTGTCGGATATGCGCTGATGCTTGCACAACATCTTGGGCTGAGCGCCCAATTTACGCCCGCCGTGACAGCGTATTGGGAGCGGCTGCAAGAGAGAAACGCATATATGCGCGCGTTGCAGGCACAAGAAGCCGCGGCCCTCGCGCAAGGCGTGTCGACTGTCCCGGCCCCCGATACTCGATGATTTTGGCGAATCTCAAGTTAGGCGAGAGCGATGAGGGCAATGCTGTTACTAACATGGACAAGAGCTGCAACCGATCAGCATAAGCGGATGACTGCCAGGTCTTCGACTAAGTCCCCGTTTTTCCGGCGTACCGACGAAGAAGGCTCGCGAGCAGTGCGCCGACCCCAAACTCCCAAGGCGTGATGCGGTGCGAATAGTTGACCGTGTTGACGAGCGCTCCGAATCGCGGGCTCGATATCGTCACCGTATCGCCGATCTGATGCGTGAATCCTTGTCCCAGCACGCTACGATCCGCGGTCGGGGCAAACAACGTCCCGAGATAAAGCATCATTCCGTCCGGGTATTGATGGTGAGCGCCCATCGCTTGCGCAACGAGTTCTGTCGGGTCCCGGCTGATGCGTTTCATGGAGCTCGCCCCTGTCAGAACATAGCCATCTGTTCCTTCTACACGCAGCGAAAGCTCTGCGGCCCGCACATCATCGAGACCGAATGTACTGTCGAAGAGGCGAATGAACGGGCCAATGGAGGCCGACGCGTTGTTATCCTTCGCCTTACCGAGGAGCAGCGCACTGCGGCCTTCGAAGTCCCGCAGATTCACGTCATTCCCGAGCGCGGCGCCGACGATTTCCGCCCGGCTGGTCACCGCCAGCACGATTTCCGGCTCCGGATTATTCCACTGCGAATTTTCATGAATTCCGATTTCGCTGCCGGTGCCGACGGCGGACATGGGCTGCGCTTTCGTGAAGATCTCCGCATCGGGACCGATGCCGACTTCCAGATACTGCGACCACATTCCTTCCTGAATAAGTACGTGGCGCACCGCCTCGGCTTCCGCAGACCCCGGGCGAACGCTTGCGAGCCGATCGCCCAGCGCTGACATGACACGCGCGCGCACTTCGTCGGCCCGGCTCGCGTCGCCTACGGAGCGCTCCTCGATCACCCGCTCCAGAAGGCTTTCGACGAACGTGACACCACTCGCCTTGACCGCCTGAAGGTCACATGGCGCGATGAGCCAGGGGGTGGACGCATCGCGTCGATCGAAGGCGGAATTGGCAAGAACCAGGTCCAGTGTCGCAAGTCGCGGCAGGTTCGCAGCGGCCTCCTTCAGCCGAAGGCCGATTTCCGGCTGTTCAAGCAGCGTGCTGGTCGTCAGCGCGAACGACGATACATCCACCAGTTCGCCACCGATAACAGCGACAGGACGCGGTGCGCCGATATCGGGGCACCACGCGCGCCCCACGAGCACGGCCTGCTCCAGATCGTCAGGCAATGCGGACCGGTCATTCAATAGCATCTATCTTTCTCCAACCTGATATGCGTTATTGCCGGGCATCAGTGCGGTGCATGCTCTACTTATGCCGGACTGCAACTGCTCACATGATTGCGCTGATTTGCCAAGGCACGAATTCGTTTTGTCCGTAACCGTGCTGCTCGCTGCGGGACCGTGTCCCGGAGGCCACGTCGAGCAGCAGCTTGAACAACACTGCGCCGAGTTGCTCGATCGTTGTGCTTCCTTCCAGCACTTCTCCGCAGTTCAGGTCCATATCGTCGGACTGACGTTGCCAGAGGGCCGTGTTTGTCGCGAGCTTTACCGACGGCGAGGGCGCGCAGCCGTAAGCCGAACCGCGTCCCGTCGTGAAGCAGATCAGGTTTGCACCGCCCGCAACCTGGCCTGTGGCCGAAACCGGGTCGTAGCCGGGCGTGTCCATGAACACCAGACCGCGCGCCTTGACCGGCTGGGCGTACTCGTACACCTCGACAAGGTTCGTCGAGCCTGCCTTTGCGATGCCGCCCAACGATTTCTCGAGGACGGTCGTCAAACCGCCGGCCTTGTTGCCCGCCGACGGATTGTTGTTGATCTGCGCCCCTTGCCGCTGCGCGTATGCTTCCCACCACCTGATGCGATCGACCAGCTTCTGTCCCACTTCGGGCGTTACCGCGCGGCGGGTCAACAGGTGCTCCGCGCCATAAATCTCCGGCGTCTCCGAGAGAATCGCTGTACCGCCGTGCCGCACGAGCAAATCGACGGCTGCGCCCAGCACGGGATTGGCCGTGATGCCCGAATATCCGTCCGACCCACCGCATTGAAGGCCGACGGTGAGATGACTTGCCGAAACCGTTTCCCGCCTAACGTCGTTCGCGTCGGGCAACATCTGTCGAACCAGTTCGATACCCTTTGCAATTGTCAGGGTCGTGCCGCCGGTGTCCTGAATCGTGAAGGTTCGCAAGCGGTCGTGTTCTCTGAGCCCTTGAGTTTCGAGCAGCCGCGAAATCTGATTCGTTTCACAGCCCAGGCCTATGACCAGCACGCTCGCGAAGTTGGGATGGCACGCATAGCCGCCAAGCGTGCGCTGCAGGATCGCGAGACCGTCGCCTTCGGAATCGATGGCGCAACCCGAATCATGGGTGAGCGCGACGACGCCATCGACATTCGGAAACGCGGCCAGCGCTTGAGGATGAATGTCGCGGCGGAAATAGTCGGAAATGGCTCGCGCGACCGTGGCGGAGCAATTCACCGACGTTAGGATGCCGATGTAATTACGCGTTGCCACACGGCCGTCTTCACGCACAATGCCACGAAATGTCGCGCATTCAGTTGACGGGACAGTGGCACGTATGCCCTGACTGAATGCGTAGTCACGGGCGAATTCGCCCATCGCGAGATTGTGAGTATGAACGTGCTGCCCCGCGCGGATCGGCTGACTCGCAAAGCCGATGATCTGGCCATAACGGTGCACAGCCTCCCCTTCACCGATGTCGCGTGTCGCCACTTTGTGACCGGGCGGGATCAATCCCGAGACCGTCACCGCTTCCCCATCCAGCACGGTGCCGGACATAAGTTGATCGAGGGCGATGACGACATCGTCAGCGGGATTGAGTCGAATGACGCGAACCGGTCTGACCGCGGTCGATGCGACGGACGTGCTCGCAACAGGGGACGACATGGAACTACTCCTTCGTTTCTCAATGCGTGAGAACAGTTTCAGGGCCGGCCGCGCCGCGTCGCGTGACGCGCCCGTGCAGCCGTATTCAAGCGACGTTTCAGCCAGCGCTCCACGGCGTCTTGCAGCGCGTGTACTCGAGTTGATAGAGCGTAGAGTCCGGCGCTACCGCAGCGGCCCCGGGCAAAGCAGCGAGCCCGGCAATGAAAACGTCCACTGCTGTGCGGACATAGTCCGCGCGGCATCCTTCGATCATCACGATCCATGTCGGCACCAGGGTGCCTTCCGAGCGCGCCTTCTTCTCAGCCGTTTCGACCTTGCTGACGGCCTCATCGGCCAGACACAGGTGCACGCCCGTGATGCCGGCTTGGTCGACGAGCGGCGGCAAGACCTGCTGACGCAATCCCTTCACGACATGGGCCCGCGCCGCCGAAGGGACATCGAAGCGCACTGTCATGAGATTGGCGCCCTGTCCCACGCCGTCGGAATACGCCACATGGCAGATCGAGCGGGCCACGCTGCGAAACGAGGGAACGACCTGCTTCGTCCACGGCGTCGGCGAATTCAGCCGAAGCAGGTAGTCTTGTGCACCGAGCACCTCCACGGTGTCGGCTTCATACAGATTGAAGTATTCGGGCCCCGCGTCCAGCGCAATATAGCGCCGGCCGCGCCTGAACCCAGGAATCCCGGCGCGTTCCGGCATGTGCTCGCGGTTGTGCCACTCGTAGAATTCATCTTTCGCTTCGGGCAGCAGGTCATGCCAGATTGCCACGACGCCAGTTCCGGCAAGGCTCATATCTCATCCTCCTACAGATCGAATCGTTTTATCCTGCCAACGGATATTCGCCGCGGCCCCATGCCGCGCCAAGCGAATCGGCGTACGGCACCACCTTCTGGCGCTGCTCGCCGAGTCCGCTGCCGCCGAGGGTCATGGTGTCGCCCGCTTTCAGAAAGACGGGCGGCTTCTGACCGAGCCCAACGCCTGGGGGCGTCCCAGTGATAATGACGTCGCCGGGCATCAGCGGCATGAAGCGGCTTAGGTACGCCACGATATGCGCGACGTTGAAAATCATCGTGCGTGTGTTACCCGTCTGACGACGTGTGCCGTTGACGTCGAGCCACAGGTCGAGCATCTGCGGGTCGGGCACTTGATCACGCGTTACAAGCCACGGGCCGAGCGGTGCAAAAGAGAAGCCGCTCTTGCCCTTCGTCCACTGGCCTTCGCGTTCGAGCTGATACGCGCGTTCGGAAACGTCATTGGCAAGGCAGTAACCGGCCACATGATCGAGCGCGGTGGCTTCATCGATCTGCCAGGCGGGCTTGCCAATTACCACGCCCAGTTCGACCTCCCAATCCAGCTTTTGCGCGTCTGCCGGCAAAATCACAGGATCGTTCGGACCACTGATCGAACCGGTATGCTTGTTGAACACGACAGGTTCCCGCGGGATCGGCGTATCGGTCTCAGCGGCATGGTCGGTGTAGTTCAGACCAATGCACACGAGGTTACGGACATTGCCGATACAGGCGCCAAGGCGCGTGCCCGCTTCCACGACGGGCAGGCGATTCAGATCGAGTTCGCTCAGCTTCGCAAGGGCCGCTGGGGAAACAGTCGTTCCGTCGATGTCGTCGACGACGCCGGTCAGGTCGCGGATCGTGCCGCTCGGATCGATGACACCGGGATGCTCCTGACCAGGCTGGCCGAAACGGACGAGACGCATTTGAATACTCCTATCAAGGCGAAAAAAGTATGGGCAACGTGCCGAGATCACCGAAGCCGACTTGCAACTCACAGCCGATCGGCAACTCGAGCACGCCCGCGTAGGAGCCCGTGATCACAGCCTGGCCGGCATGCAATCCAAGGCCGCGGACGCGAAGAAAATTGACGAGCCACACGATCGGCGCGAGCACGCTGCGATCAGGGTGGCGGCCAGCAAAACTGGCCGTGTCGCGTTCGGCGCGAGTCACGCTGATCGTGAACTCGATCGGGAGATCGGCCAGCGTCGCACCGTCGCGCAATTGAACGCGTGGCCCAATCACAAGACCGGCGTTGAACAGACCGTCTGCCAGTAATTCGGGAAACGTCAGCGATTCCGGGTGCGCATAGCGACTGCCCAGCACTTCGAGCGCAAGGTGAACATCCCCGAGAGCCTCGAGCACCTCGGCTTCGCCATACGCTTCACGCCGTGGCGGCAGATCGCGAGCCAGCAAACAGGCGAGTTCAGGCTCTGCCCTTACGCAAGACTGCGCAGGCACGGCGCGAATGCGGCATTGGGCGCCTCGATGGATGACGGCGTCATAGATTGGCGCGGCGATGAGTTTGCCCGCCGGCGGCAGCGCACATTTCCACGCGCCAGGCTGCCCGCCGAGCTGATCGCCCACCTGCTGCTGGATAGCGAAACCCTCGTCCAGATTCGCAGGCCGCAGGTCGACGGGAAGACGCTCCACGAGCGTGCCTTGCCGGCGCGCCGCGACGAGAATACGTGCTGCCTGCTTACCCAACGCGGCAATTCGCTCGAGACCCTGAGCTGCGCCCGGCGCGTTCACGCCGCCTCGCTCGCATGCAAACCGACGCTTTGGCGCGGCCATACGGCACCGAGCTTCCCGGACGCTTCCTGCAGTAGCGCGTAAAAGGCGTCGTAACGCTCCGGCTGAACCCGCATGACCGGTCCGGCAATACTCATTGTGCCGACCACTGCACCGTCAGTCAGCGAACGCACCGGCACCGCGAGAGCCACCACGCCCGGCTCGGCCTCTTCGACCACAAGCCCGTAACCACGCTGCCGGGTCCGCTCCAACTCCGGAATCAACTGCTCGATGCTGCTGATGGCCTTCGGCGCGCAGGCGCCACTGGCGGCCCCTTTGCCGAGTCCACCGCGCAACGCGCATTCAATTGCCTCGTCGTTGGACATGGTCGCCAGCCATACCTTGCCGTTGGCCGTGGCGTGCAGGACGATGGGCTTGTCCATCGACGGCGAATACATCAGCCCAGGCGCCGCACCTTGGGACGACGCCAGCCACGCGAGCGTGCCCTCGTTGACGACCGTCAACCGGACCAGCTCGCGGCACTGGGCTGCGACTCCGTCGAGGATGGGCTGCACCAGCCCTGGCAGACCGAGCCCATGCAGGTACCGCTGGCCCAACAAGGACAGCTTCAATGTCAGACGGTACTGGGACGTCTGTTCGTCCTGTTCCGCCCAACCCTGCTCGCAGAGTTGCGCGAGCACCCGATGGGCGGGCCCTTTTTCGAGCTCTAGTTCCGCGGCGATGTCCGACATACGCATCCATCGCGCCTCTCTTGCGAGCAACTCGATCGCCTGTAGCGACCGGTCAACTGCTCCCTTGACAACTCTCATAATTGACGTAACATGATTCTTATTGGAACGGTGTTACAACAATAGACAAAGAACACCGGAAAGTCAATTACAAATGGAGACAGGCATGAACCCCAGTGCACCGGCGAGGCCCGACGGCAAGCGCCAATCGAAGGTTGCAGCAGCTAGCGGCTGGATCGGCTCAGCGCTCGAGTACTATGACTTTTTTATCTATGCGACCGCCGCCTCGTTGCTGTTCCCGCAACTCTTCTTTCCCTCTGATAATCCGACGGTGGGCATCATCGCTTCACTGGCGACCTTTGGTGTGGGCTATGTCGCTCGACCGATTGGCGCTATGGTGCTCGGACACGTCGGCGACCGACACGGTCGCAAGACAGTGCTGATTTTTTGCATGTTCCTGATGGGCTTCGCAACGATGTGCGTGGGTCTCTTGCCCACTTACAAGCAGGTCGGTGTGTGGGCCCCGGTGTTGCTCGTCATCTTGCGACTCATCCAGGGGTTCGCAGTGGCAGGCGAAATGTCCGGCGCGAGTTCCATGATTCTTGAACATGCGCCGTTCGGACGGCGGGGATACTTTGCGAGCTTCACCCTTCAAGGCGTGCAGGCGGGGCAGCTCCTTGCGGCAGCTATCTTCCTGCCGCTCGCGCACTTCATGCCTAAGGACCAGTTTGTATCGTGGGGCTGGCGCATTCCGTTCCTCCTCAGCATCGTCGTGATCATCGTCGGCTACATCATTCGCCGTCAGGTAGATGAAACCCCTGCTTTTTCAGAAGAGCAGACGCATGGGGAAGTTCCGGCCTCGCCGGTCATCGAGGTCCTTCGCGAGAGTTGGGGCGACGTGTTACGCGTCGTCGGCATGGCACTCGCCGCCGTCACCGCGCTCCTTGCGACTGTGTTCGGCGCGACCTATGCAGTCCAGCCGGCGTACGGCATTGGCTTTCCTGCCGGCGTCTTTCTGTGGGTGCCGGTCCTCGGCAACCTTTGCTCCGTAATACTGATCCCGCTCGTCGGCAACCTCTCGGACAAGATCGGTCGCAGGCCCCCCGTTATCGTCGGCGTTGTTAGCTCCGGGATCTTCGCTTTCGGCTACCTGTACGCTATCAGCATCCACAGTATCTGGCTCTCACTCATCTTCTCGTTGCTCATGTGGGGCGTCGCTTACCAGGGCTTCAACGGCGTGTTCCCGAGCCTCTTCCCCGAACTGTTCCGCACGCGCGTGCGCGTCTCCGGGATGGCGATCGGACAAAACGTAGGGACGACTTTGTGTGCCTTGCTGCCGTCGCTTTTCGTCGCAGTCGCGCCTCCGGGGTCCACCCATATCCCGCTGAGGATAGGTTTTCTCACCCTGGGCATTTGTCTTGTTGCCGCGTTTGCCGCGTTCTCTACACGAGAAACGTACCGTATTCGCCTTAACGATCTGGGCGACCGCAATGCGGTCCCCGTACCGAAGGCTGAATATGAACGCCTGCGCAGTGAAGCTATGGTTCGGACGATCAAGGATGCCGATGCCGGAGAGCTTGCCAATGAATTGCGGTCCTAGCCGCCGTTAGCGCAGCACTCGTCGCCCCGAACGCGGGGTGCAAGTCTCGCTGAGCCGTTGAGCCGCGCGATTTGCCGTCCGCAGCTACTGTGAGTACCCGAAGCAACAGAGGAGAGAGGCACATGCACAACGAAGGCACGCCGCGTTACGACGGCCCGCGCGAACTCGCGCGGTCCCTAAGCGCATTGTCGCAAATCAGCGCGTCCGAGACCCCCTGGAATCAGGAGGGCCTGCGCGCCGACTCAGAGTATCGCGACCTTGGGCTTGCCACCGTCACCAACGGTCGCATTGGGGCGAAGCACATTCGCGCGCTTAAGCCGTTCACCGCACCCACTGGCTGGCACTGGCATGACATGACCGCGCATTACCTGTATGTGCTGCGCGGATCGGTCACGTTTCGATTTGCCGGGGTGGACAGCGATGTCACGCTCAGCGCCGGTGACGGCCTGTCCCAGCCCGCCGGCGTTCCGCACAATGTGATGTGGCGCTCGGATGACCTCGAAGTGATTGAGATCAACGAGCCGGCGGTCTTCGGGACGTGGGATCTGGCTCAACCGCCGGCACCGTGGAAGTAGCAAATAAGCGCATCCAGCTTTCCTGGGTGCGGGCTTTCTGCGCAAGGCACGTTGTACGTCGCAAGCAGGTGGGCACCTCGACGCTGTACGGCGTAGCGAATGTGCAGGAATCGTCCTTCGTTTTACATCTGATATCAAGCCGCAATGCAACTACATATCTCTGGCACAACGCGACTCTACGGATTGGTGGGCGACCCGCTGAGCGCGGCGAAATCGCCGCAATTGTTGAACCGGCTGTTTATTGAGCAGCGCACCGACGCGGCTTGCGTCCCCTTCTGGGTCAAGGGAGATAACCTGCCGGCCTTCGTCGGTGGTGCACGAGCGATGGGCAATCTGTCCGGCATGCTGGTCACGATGCCTCATAAGGAACGGATGCTCGCATTTGTCGACGAGCTGGATTCGACCGCTCGTCAGGTGGGCGCGCTCAACGTCATTCGCTGCGAAGCGGATGGACGTTGGGTCGGCGCGATATTTGATGGCGTCGGCTGCGTCCTTGGAATGCAGTGGGAAGGCAACCATCCGGCTAACAAATCTGTGCTTCTCGTTGGCGCGGGAGGCGCAGGCCGAGCGATCGCATTCGCCGTCGCCTCGGCGGGCGCTAGCGCGCTGACCATATCGGATGTCGATGAGCGTCGGGCCGACGATCTTGCGGCAGCTGTCGCTGCTGCGACGGGCTGCGATACACGCTCGGCCCCCGCCGATCCACACGGCTTCGAGGTCGTGATCAATGCAACGCCGCTTGGCATGAAAGCGAACGATGCCATGCCAGTCGATCCAGAGCGGCTTACACCCGGTGCCATCGTCGTAGACATCGTCAATTCGGCAGAGCCGACGCCGCTTCGCCGCGCCGCGCATGCGCGCGGTTGCCGCACTCAGGACGGCGGTCCGATGCACCAGGGACAGGCGCTGTATGCACTGCACTTTCTTGGATTCGACTACCGTCCCGATGGACGATCACTACCGGACGGCGCCCTACGATGAACGCCGAGTCAGGCGACATGGCTGGCCACGGTGTGGAACATAAGGGAAGCGCTCGGGCCGAGCAGTCTTCATCAACTGACTTCTGATGGAGAAGAGTCGTGAAATATCTCAAGGGAGAACACGTATGAGAGTTGCATTGCTGGAGGCCAGCCATTGGCATGTTCCGCTTTACCTTGATGCGCTTGAAGCGCCAGGAATTCAGGTTGTTGCTGTGTCCGATGCGGAGCACGTGAAGGGCGAGGCGATTGCCGCACGATTCGGAAGCAGGTTGTACTCGTCGGCCTATGAGTTGCTCGAGCGCGAGGAGGTCGATTTCGCATTTGTATTCGGTCGGCATTCTGAAATGCCAGCGCTCGCTGAGGCGGTGATCGCACGCAAAATTCCGTTCGCACTGGAAAAGCCGTGTGGGGTCAACATGTCGCAAGTCACCCGACTTCGCGCACTGGCCGAGGAAGCCAATGTTTACTGCGCGGTACCGTTGATCTTCCGAATGAGTGACTTGCTCCGCTCACTCGAAGATGCAGAGGGCCGCATACCGTCGGATTTCAACTACATGTCGTTCCGTTTCGTTGTGGGTCCGCCCAATCGATACGAAGCGGCAGGCGCCGGCTGGGCGCTCGATCCCATCCATTCCGGCGGCGGTTCGACGATCAATGTGGCCACGCACTTCATCGACTTGTTCAGATTGCTCACTGGCAAGGAAATCGCACGCGTCTCCGCAGTCATGAACTCGAGAACACATCGGGGTGCCGTGGAAGACTATTCGCTGCTGACCATGCAAACCGAAGACGGCGTGATTGGCTTGGTGGAGACGGGGTACAGCTTTCCCAGTACTGCCGACGAGCAGCGCGAATTTTCTTTTACTCTTGCTTCTGATCGTCTGTATGTGAAATCCGGACCGGACCGAATCGAGATTCGTGACAGGAACAACCTTTCAGCCGGCACGCGAAGCCGCCGCCTCCAACTCGAGACCGACATCTACTACCCGCTCTTCGTCAAGCGGGTGCTCGCCGAATGTCAAAGTGGCGCCAAACCGATCGCGTCGTTGCGCGATGCGGAGCGGATGATGCAAGTCATGGACGCCGCCTACGCTTCGGCCCAGCAGGGCGGCGCACTTCAGACGTTGAAGCCAATTTCCGTGTGACTGAGCCGTCGACTCGTAGTGTCCTGGAGCCAATAAGGATTGCTACAGAGGGCACGATTCCGTGTGAAGACATCTTGGGAACAGCATCCCGCCACGTTCGTGCGCTGCTGCCTCCATCGCATTGCGACGTTGCGGCTTTTACGGTCAACTGAAGGATGCAGCTTTCCATCCACATTTTTTCGCTGGCACCTACTGGTGCCCGTAGCGCTCCTTAAAACTTTTCTCGAAGATAGCGACTGGGGAGGCTGATGGTGCCTCAAAAGCGGCCATTGAACATCGCGGCTTGCAACGTCTGAGTTGGGTCGTGTGCTGAAGTTGCCACTGGGCGCTCGCCCCGCATCCAGTATCAGGTTTGGAAACGCACGACGCCATATGGCCGCAGACTCGGTAGCGTGAAATCGCGGTCGTCGGTGGTCGGCACGGGCACCCTCCCGTTGGCGTTCAATGCGAGAAGCGCATCGCTCTTCCGTTCGCCCTTTCGAACGTTGACGGCATGCAGCGCGTAGTCAATTCCGAGTTCTTCGAGTGCGATCGGCACCTTGACGGAATTGGGCGTAGCAAATGCATGAACGTGATGCATGGCCCGTGATTCTTTAAGAGAGATATCGGCTTGACGTGAGACGAACTTTGCGCGGCGTGCGACATCCGCTGAAGCCCGGCCGGAGTGATAAGCGCTATTCCCGCAAGGAACGACCAATGGCGCTCGACGCCTCGCGCTTCTAACTATTCCAGGCAGGAATGACAGCTATCACCCAGTGCTGTCTTCTGCAGATTCGCGCTTGCCCTGAAGATCCAGAGGTCTTCCCTCTTCTGCTTTTTTCAGGTAACGCGCAATGAACACACTCTTCACCCCAGCTCAGGTCGGCCCCTATTCGCTCGGTCACCGCGTCGTCATGGCGCCGCTCACACGGATGCGCACCGACGCGCACAACGTTCCCGGCGATCTGATGGTCGATTACTACGCGCAGCGCGCCTCGTCGGGCGGTTTGCTGATTTCCGACGCAACCTCCGTGTCTCCGCTCGGCTTCGCCTATGTGGGCGCGCCGGGCATCTACACCGAAGCACATGCACACGGCTGGCGACGCGTTACCGACGCTGTCCACGCAAAAGGCGGACGCATCTTCCTGCAACTGTGGCATGCCGGACGCCAGGCGCATCCCGCCAACATCGGCGCACAAGTGCCGATCGCGCCTTCTGCCGTGCGCGCCTATGAACACTCGGCCATCCACGACGAAAACGGCCAGGTTATCGAAGTCGAACAGGTGCTCCCGCGTGCACTCGCACCAGAAGAGATTCCCGGCGTAATCGAAGAATTCCGTTACGCGGCGGCGCTTGCGAAACAGGCCGGTTTCGATGGCGTCGAACTGCATGCCGCCAATGGTTATCTGCCCGACCAGTTTCTGCAGGACGGCACGAATCACCGTACGGACGCATACGGCGGCTCACTAGAGAACCGCGCGCGCTTTCTGTTCGAGGTGCTCGATGCAATCGGTTCGGTGTGGGACGCCTGCCAGATCGCGGTCCGTCTTTCGCCCGGAAGCTCGTACGGCACGATGTCCGACAGCGATCCGCATGCCACGTTCGGCTATGTCGCGCGTCGTCTGGGTGGCTATGGGCTCGCGTATCTGCATGTGGTCGAGCCGCGTGTCCGCGGTAACGATGACGTCGCCGCAGCGGCGTCGGCGGTCTCGGCGAAAGACTTGCGGCGTGTATTCAAAGGCACGCTCATCGCGGCGGGCGGCTTCACCGCGGACAGTGCGCATCGCATGATCGAAGCAGGTGACGCCGATCTCGTCGCGTTCGGGCGCCTGTTTATCTCCAATCCGGATCTGCCCGAGCGACTGCGCGTCGGGGCGCCGCTGAACCGTTACGACCGCTCGACGTTCTATGGCGGCAATGCACGCGGGTACACCGATTATTCCTTCCATAGCACGGCGCCGGTTATGTGAGCCGAAGCGCACCCATAGCAAACCGGCCCCGCCGCAGGAACGCCCGCAGCGGGGCCGGTTTGCTTTTGCGGATTGTGTCCGTGAATCGTGCCTGCAATTGAAGCTGGCAGAGACTTGTCACCAGTAATTTAATCGGCCGCAAGTTCTGACGCGCTAGACTTTCGCCTTAACACATCTCAGCCACGACACGGACTTCACAGTCCTTCAAGGAGAGGCAGCGGCATGGACCGGATGGCAGCAATGGAAACGTACGTCAGCGTCGTGGAGGCGGGCTCGTTCTCGGCAGCCGCCAAGCGACTCAAGCTCGGGCAGCCGGCCGTCTCGAAGTCAATCGCGCAACTCGAAGAGCGACTCGGCGTGCGACTCCTTTTGCGCTCGACACGCGGACTCACGCCCACCGATGCCGGTCAGCGCTTCTACGAGCACGCGAGGCGCGCAATCGAAGAAGTCGACCTCGCCGAACATGTCGCGCGCGATGCTTCTACCGGGCTGTCCGGCGTGCTGCGTATCAGCGCGGCCGTGACCTTCGCGCGGCTGCATATCCTCCCCGCGCTCAAGACGTTTCTCGATCGGCACCCTGATTTGCAGATGGATATCGTGCTGGACGACCGCACCATCGATCTGCTCGAAAAGGGCGTGGACGTTGCCCTGCGCATGGGATCGCTCGACGATTCGACAATGACCGCGCGCCGCATTGCGCAAAGCCGTCGGCTGGTCGTCGGAACGCCTGCGTACCTCGCCGAAGCGGGCGAGCCGAAAACCCCTGCGGACCTCAGCCAGCATCAGGTGATCGTGTATTCGTTGCGAGGCGGCGGCGAGTCGTGGGCGTTCAGCCAGCACGGCAAGGAAGTGGCGGTGGTCGTGTCCGGGCGCGTCAGCGTGAGCGCCGCCGAAGGGATGCGTACGACGGTGCTTGGTGGACTGGGCCTTGCGATCGCGTCGGAATGGATGTTCTCGCCGGAACTTGCCGACGGCGCGGTTCAAGCGGTACTGACCGATTGGGAATTGCCCCCGATCGACCTGTGGGCGGTCTTCCCGGCCGGACGCCTGGTGAGTGCGAAGGCGCGAGCGTTCATCGCCTTCGTCGAAGAGATACTCGGTGCCGCCGGCAGCAGCAACGGCGGCCCGTCCTCAGAAAGCGAGCTTGCCGATTGATGCGCCGCCGTCGACGTAAAGCGTCTGACCGGTCATGAAAGCCGCCGCATCAGAAAGCAGAAAGTCGATCGTCGCGGCGATTTCATGAGGCTGACCGAAGCGGCCGATGGGCACTGAGGCCAGATAGCGCTTCTCACCCTCGCTACCCGGCGGATTGTTCGCGCGAAACAGCGCGGTCTCGGTCGGACCCGGCGCGACGGCATTCACCGTGATGCCCGTGCCGGCCAGTTCCAGCGCCCACGAACGCGCAAAACTCACCAGCGCTGCTTTGGCCGCTGCATACGCCGTGCGCTGCGCGATGCCGAGAATCGTCAGGCTCGAAATGTTCACGACGCGTCCCCAGCCGCGAGCCCGCATACCGGGAAGCAGCGCTTGCACCGTCTGCACGGCAGGATGAAGATTCAGCGCGAGAACGTCATCGAGATCGTTTAGCGCGACTTCGCCCAGACGCTGCGGCCTGACGAGCGCGACATTGTTCACCACGCCATCGAATGCATGACGACGCACCAGGTCATCGAGCGCCGCGCCCGTTGCGGAACGGTCAGCCAGATCCACGCGGACCAGTTCGCCCGGAAAATCGCTTGCTTCGCGCGCGAGACCCACCACATGGTGGCCGTCGGCAATCAGCCGTTCTGTCAACGCGAGGCCAATGCCTTTGCTCGCGCCGGTTACGAGAAACGTACGTTGTGTCATCAAATGTGCTTGACGAACCGGAAGGAATCGAAATGCCGCGACGGGTTCTCCGGCGCGGCGTGGCGTGGCGAGCTTTGAGCGTTGAGCGGTAAGCTCAGGCGTTGGACGCCGCTTTTTCCAGAACCGGGAACATGTCCGACGGGTCGGGACGACGCGTGTAATCCGGATTGACTTCGGAATACAGCACGATCCCATCCTGTCCGATGACATAGCGCGCGGGCATCGGCAATGTCCAGTTGGGGTCGTTATTGAACGCCGGCAGATCGTTCTTCAGGTTCTTGTACAACTCGACGAGATAGTCGGGCAACGTGAAACGCAATCCGAAGTCGGCGCCCGTCTGACCGTTCACGTCGCTCAGCACCGGAAAACCTAGTTCGTTGACGCGCACCGACTTGCGGCTATTGACCGGCGTTTGCGGCGAGATCGCCACGACGCTCGCGCCGTAGGCCTGAATCTCCGGTAGCGCTTCGTTGATCGCCTGCAATTCGATATTGCAGTATGGGCACCAGACGCCGCGATAGAACGTCACCACCAGCGGGCCCTTCACCAGCAACGCAGCGGAAGACACGTCGTTGCCATCCTGATCTTTCAGTTCGAAATGCGGCGCGCGGTCGCCGCCCTTGATCGCGCGGCCCGCCTGCCCGCTCGCAATCAGTTCTGCCGTGGCGCGTTCCATCACCGGATGAATCTCCGGCGGTGCGTTGAACGGCGGCTTGCCTGCCTTGAAGTCGGCCCGGAATGCGTCGAGTTTGTCTTGCAGTGACATGAGTGTTCTCCGTCGAGAGGTGTAGAGGAAGAGGAACTAACGAGTCAGTAGCTTCAGGCTGCGTTTTGCGCTGATGCAATGCGTGCCACTTCGGCCGCAGTGATGCCTTCGAGCGCCAGGCCGTAGTCGATGCCTCGTCGAACACGCGACGCAAGCGCCGGGTGAGTCCGATGCGAGCTTACCTGGTGGTGAGCGGCGGCTGCTTTGCGATAGCGAGCCGTCGGTATGGAACCGGATTTCGAGCACGCCGTCCCGCGTACGGGTCAGTCCGGCGTTGAGGTATGCATCTTTATAGCGGTGAGCGGGGACACTTCGGTTCCTCGGTGCGCTTCTTCGGTATGGGGTTTGACGGAAGCCGCGAGGACTCCCGAAGACGGCCTAAGCAGCGACAGCGACCGGTTTAGTCCACTCGTTACCAGCCATGAAGCCGTCGAGTTCGGTGTGGACGATGTGGTTCGTGTAGTTGCTCATCACCTTGGTTGCCACGCCCAGGATCACTTCGAGGACGTTTTGACGGGTGTAGCCAGCGGCGAGGAACGCGTCGACATCGGCGTCGGGGACGAAGCCACGCTCACGCACCACGAGCGTCGTGAAGCGATGCAGCGCTTCGAGCTGGGTATCGGGCAGCGGCGTGCCCGCGCGCAGCGCGGCGATCACCCCTGCGTCCATCTTGATCATCTTCGCAAGCGTGCTGTGACCGGCCATGCAGTAGTGGCAGTTGTTCTCGAAGTTCGAGCTCAGGTAGACGACCTGCTGCTCATGCGGCGTCAGTGTGCTTTTCGAGAACAGATCCCACAGCGTCGAGTAACCGGCCAGCAGCGCGGGCGATTGCGCCATATGCGCCTGCAGGTTGGGGACGAAGCCGAAGGCACGCTTCGTGTCTTCGAGGCTGGCTTTCGACGCGGCCGGTGCGTTATCGACCGTGTAGGCTTGGAAGTTGCTCATCGCTTTGCTCCTGTTGGTTGACGGTGAGCAAATGATGAAGGTCGGCGCCCGCTCGAAGAAGGCAGGCGCCGTCGATAACAGTCATTCCTGGCAGGCATAAAGCGATGGCGGTGCCGTTGGCGTCCGCACGCATGAGGACACAGATGGTCGCGACGGGAAGGATTGTTTCGTTTGCCCGACGGGTTTCGATTGTCAACTGTCTATTGGGGTTGGTCTTTCTGCATTTCGGCGCGTTCGATGACCTGGAATGTTCTGCGCTTGTCGCGAACCGGTGCACCGAAGGACTAAAGACAAGTCTGGCCTGCGTCAGCAGTGAGCAGTGAGCAGTGAGCAGTGAGCAGTGAGCAGTGAGCAGTGAGCAGTGAGCAGTTATGCTAACGAGTTCTCCGATTTCGGTAACATGACAACGCGTCCGCTACCATTGGCACGGCAACTGTAACAGCGACTTGCAGGTCACCCCGGTATGGACGCAAGATATAACTGCTAACGTTGGTATCGGCACCGGAGCGCCGTTAGGCAAACCGGAGCGACGAGGAAAACCGCATATGGCAACACGCACGAAACCGCGAATCCGGGTCGGCATTGGAGGCTGGACCTATGCCCCATGGCGCGGAGTGTTTTATCCGCAGGATCTGACGCAAAAACACGAGCTCGAATACGCGAGCCGCCAGTTTTCGACCATCGAAATTAATGGGACCTTCTACGGCTTGCAGAAGCCCGAAAGCTATATGAAGTGGCACGACGAGACGCCTGACGATTTTGCATTTACACTCAAGGCGCCGCGCTACGCAACCAACCGGCGGGTATTGGCCGAAGCCGGTGACAGTATCGAACGCTTCTTCGACAGTGGCCTTGTGCACCTGAAAGACAAGCTCGGTCCGATTAACTGGCAGTTCGCGACGACCAAGCAATTCGACGCCGAGGACTTCGAAGCGTTTCTCGCTTTGCTGCCGAAGAAGCTGGACGGACTTAAGTTGAGGCATGCGGTCGAAGTCCGGCACGAGAGTTTTCGCAACGAAGCCTTTGTCGCGCTGACGAACAAATACGGCGTGGCGATTGTTCTAGCCGGCGATAGCGATTATCCGCAGATCGCTAGTCTCACCGCACCGTTTGTATACGCCCGCATCATGGGCACGTCTGAAAAGGAAGCCCAAGGTTATTCGAAGAAGGCGCTCGATGCATGGGCGGATCGGGCACGCCAGCTTGCCGCAGGCACAATTCCTGAAGATCTCGGGCCATTCAAGGCCACGACCGCCGCAAAAAGCGGGCGTGATGTGTACCTCTATGTAATTAGCGGCTTCAAGGAGCGCAATCCGACCGCGGCAAGAGCCATTATCGAGCGGCTGTGACAGGCCGTAATTAAGCAATGCGCGAACATCTGTCGAGCGTTCAATCGCGCGCGTCCAGCAAGATGAGCGGCGGGGCTGATTCACAGCGTGTATCGGCTTCATCTGTGCGTCCAGCGGCAGGCGCTAACGCTCGTGAACGTGAACGTCTACCTTGCGCAGTTCCGGCACCTTCCCTTACCCTGGCGCGACGCCGAGCGTTTCGGCAAATGGCACGTCGAGTGCGATCGTTTGGGCCGCCGAGAACGGCCCCGTTGGCGCCTTGCATGCCTTTAACGCCGGCGATCTCGGCCAGGAACTCTACAACAGCAATCAGTCTGGCGCGACGCACACCTTCGGCGCGGGAAACAAGTTCATTACGCCAATGATCGCGCATGGTCACGTGTACGTCGGCACAACCAGCCGCGTGGCGGCGTTCGGATTGTAGAGGTGAGAATGACGGTTCAAGGGACGACCGGCAGAAGCCGGCGAGCCTCTTTCCTTTCGATCGGGGTGGTTCAGGAAATCTAGGGGTAACTATCCGAAAACACGCGTCCATGCTTGCCGAATGCGACGCGCGCGATCTTCGAAGAGGTATGAGGCAACGAGCGTCAGGAGACCTGAAATAACGCCCGTCACTATGTGCTCGGCATAGGGGATGCGGTAGTGGCTCTCGTGCGAGTAGGCGTCGCCCAACGCTGTCAGGAGGCCGACGACCAGCGCATTACCCCATCGATGCGCGTAAAGTTTCGCCGCAGGCGTGAAAGTCAGAAGCACGGCGAGGAGTCCGGTGAAGAGGCCTGTTTGAAATGCAATCGTCCAGTGGGCAAGGCTTGTGACATTGCCCCAACTACCCGGCATGCAGGTCATGCAGGCACTGGTCGGCTGCCAGAAACGCTGGATGAACAGCCTGGCGCGGCGCTTCCACTCGGTTGACATGATGTATTCCCATCAATGCCGTCGTCACGGCCGACGCCACCATGCGTATCGTTGGCGCGGGTCCCTGCCCTATACCCGCTTGCGACCTTTGTCGGTATGCGTTGAATCTGCGCAGCGCCGGGGCCGGGCAAGAAGGTGGGCATGGTGGAATGCTACACCGCAGTCTGGCGGTCGCCGCTTTAACTGGGACCGCCGTTCGGCAAGCGGGTTTCTTCGACGAAGTGCGAAGACCGTCCTGCTGACTTCCTTCCTATACGGGTATCGCGCAGCGGCCCGGCTGATGAAAGCGGCATGACGCAATACGCGCTACTACTGCGCGGGCACCGGCACAATCGACACAATGCGCGAGCCGCCGGCAGTTGGCCCGACGCGCCGATCGTAGCCTTGGTATGCGCGCATCATCGGCCACGACCGATAAAGGCCAAAGGTTATTCGGCGAAAGCACGCGACGCATGGGCTGAACGCGCGTCTCAACTGTCTGTGGGCACTACACGCGGCGATCTGGAAACGTGTGCAGAACCGCCCGCGAAAGCAGCCGCACGCGATGTTTATTTCTACGTGATCAGCGGCTTCAAGGAACGCAATCCGGCGGCTGCAATGGTGCTCATCGAGCGGCTCCGATCGGCGCCGTTTCGGCGGCGGCATGCGAGTGTCATAATCCCGGCAGCGAATCACACGCAAAGACACCCCTATTCAAGGCCGCGAGGCCCACTCACATCGAAAGTCCGGGAGAATACCTTGAGCGCCATCGACAATCCTCTGCACGACCAGGAAGTCGGCTCGGCCGACGCCACGCAGGACACTACGCGCATCGACGACGTTCGCATCGGCGCGGTCCGCCCGCTGATTTCCCCTGCTCTATTGCAGGATGAATTGCCCGTGCCGGTCGCGGTGCAATCGCTGGTGGAAAAGACACGCGTGGAGATCGCCGATGTTCTGCACGGGCGCGACGACCGCCTCGTGATGATCGTCGGGCCCTGCTCGATTCATGACCACGACCAGGCGATCGAATACGCACATAAGCTGAAAGCCGCCGCCAGTGCGTATAAAGACGACCTGCTGATCATCATGCGCGTGTACTTCGAAAAGCCGCGCACCACAGTAGGCTGGAAAGGCTATATCAACGATCCGCGTCTGGACGGCAGTTTCCGCATCAACGAAGGACTGCGTCTCGCACGGCAATTGCTGCTCGACATCAACGGCCTGGGCTTGCCCACCGCCACCGAATTCCTCGATCTGCTCAGTCCGCAGTACATCGCCGATCTGATCGCGTGGGGCGCAATTGGTGCGCGCACAACGGAAAGCCAGAGTCATCGGCAACTGGCTTCTGGCCTCAGTTGCCCGATCGGTTTCAAGAACGGCACCGACGGCGGCGTGCAAATCGCAGCGGACGCGATCGTGGCCTCGCGCGCGAGCCACGCGTTCATGGGCATGACGAAAATGGGCATGGCCGCGATCTTCGAAACGCGCGGCAACGACGACGCCCACGTAATTCTTCGCGGCGGCAAGAAGGGACCGAACTACGACAGCGCGTCGGTGGCCGCGACCTGTGCAGCGCTTAGATCAGCAGGCTTGCGCGAACAGGTGATGATCGACTGCTCGCACGCGAATTCGGGCAAATCGCATTTGCGTCAACTCGATGTAGTGCAGGATCTGGCGCAACAACTTTGCGCGCACGAGCGTCGCATTATCGGCGTGATGCTTGAAAGTCATCTTGAAGAAGGCCGTCAGGATCTGAAGGCCGGAGAGCCGCTGCGTTATGGCGTGTCGATTACGGATGCCTGCGTAAGCTGGGCGCAAACCGAACCGGTGCTCGAAACACTCGCTGAAGCGACCCGTAAACGCCGCGCGGGCTGATCGGGTACGCGGCCTCAATGCGAAGCCAACCGCAGAAAGCCGGCACACGCGCCGCCCCTTCCCCCGATGGGTCCATCTTACCGGGGCTGGGCAGCGCGTGATTCTTCACACCCGAGGCATCGCTCGCGCCGCGCTATCACAGCGCATTGCGGATGCTCCGGCGTGGAGCGCGTTGCATTACGACGCGTTGACGGCTTCCTTGAACGCCTTGCCTGCGGTGAACTTCACCGTCTTGGCTGCGGCGATCTGGATCTCGGCGCCCGTCGACGGATTGCGGCCCACGCGTGCTGCGCGCGCGCCTGTCGAGAAAGAACCGAAACCGACCAGTTGCACCGTATCGCCACCAACAACGGCTTTAGTCACCGCTTCAACGATAGCGTCGATGGTTTGGCCAGTGGCCGCTTTGCTTTCGCCCGTTGCTGCGGCGACTGCATCAATCAGTTCCTGTTTGTTCATAGCACTTCCCGTATGGTAATCATGGAACCGGCGCTACATCTGTCGCGCCGGGACCGACACACTAACGCATAGGCGCGCTTTCGCGCAAACGCTGCGTGTAAGCCTTGTATCACCCGCCCACAGCCGATTTGACGATTTTCGTCGGCAAAGTGCCATAAGAAACGCGCGCTTACGTGTTTCTCCCGCTTGACCGGCGCGGGCCGCGTATCACAATCCGTTGCAATTTCAGTGCTTTAGCGCAGACCGAAAGGCTCGCGGACAAATTTTTACTATGTCACGGTGTTGGGACGACTACGCGCATTCGCCCAATGTCGCGCCATCTGAGCCAACAATCGGGAGAAAGAAAAAGATGATTTTTCGCCATATAGCAACATCTGCGCTGCTCGGCGCGCTCTCGTGCACGACTGCCTTAGCCGATGAAAATGCTTGCGCGATGCTCGCGGGCGGGACGAATTCGGCCACACCCCAAGCGTTTCAGGTTCGCGACGGCGAGCCCGTCGACCTCATTAGCGGAGCAAAAACGGTGCACGGCAAGCTACTCGTGTTCGGCGAAAACGACGTGTTTCGCGCTTACTGGCAGCCGGAAAACAGCGCCGAAAAATATGTTCTGGCAAATGCCGGCGACAATGCAGTGCGCCTCGTCTCCACGGTGCCGCAGGGCAGTCCGGCCACGCATGGGGAGCCGGGTACGATGCTGGGCCCTTTGCGCGTGCTGTCGTGTCCCAGGCTTTGAACGGCCGTACCAAGGTCAAACTTACCCGTAAAGACCCGCAAGCGCATTGTCGCCGCAGTCCCGTAGGTCGTACTTACCGCTTTACAGGCGATGCTGAACGGCGCATTAACGCACTCAAGGTCCGATCGGCATCTGCCGATATACCAGGCTGCGCATGCGGCGCAAACGTTAAGGGACAGGAATGGTTGGAATAGCCAGATTGAGGCAAGCGTTGTCCGGGGCGCAAGAAGACCCCGATCTCGTGCGTTCGCAGCTCCAGGCGGTCGGCCGCCAGATTCCGCTTCTTTACTTCATCCTGTTCGTCAACACGTTAGCCGTCACCGTCACGCATTTGCATAGCGCGCCGGCGTGGCTGTCGGTCTACGCGCCGGGCGCGCTGTGCACGTTGTGCGTCGTTCGATGCATACGGTGGTGGCGGGCCCGGCACCGTGTGCCCACGCCCGAGAAGGCCGTGTCCGAGGCACGCAAGCTTATCTGGCTCGCCGGCACTTTCGGCATTGCGTTCACCGCCTGGTCGCTGATGCTGCTGCCGTACGGCACCGCGTACCAGCAGGTGCAGGTCGCGTTCTACATGGCGACCACCGTAGTGGGTTGCGTATTCTGCCTGATGCACTTGCGCGCGGCCGCATTGCTGCTTCTGTCCATAGTGATCCTAAGCTTTGCGACGTTCCTCGTCTTCACGGGCTCGCCGGTCTTCATTGCGATGGCGATCGACATGTCGCTCGTCGGGCTCGCGCTCGCTTTCATCATCGAACTGTATTACCGGACCTTCTCTGGCGCCGTGCATGCGCAACGCGAATTGCAAGCGAGTCAGGAGAAAACCCAAAGGCTCAGCGACGAGAACTTTCGCCTTGCGAGCATCGACAGCCTGACCGACCTACCCAACCGCCGCAGCTTCTTCGCGTCGCTGCGGGCGCTATCCGAACAGGCGCTTGCCACTGGCGGCGGCTTCAACGTCGGGCTCATCGATCTCGACGGCTTCAAGCAGGTCAACGATATCTACGGCCACGCAAGCGGCGACCTCGTGCTCCAGGAAGTCGGCTTGCGACTGCTCGCGCTGGCTGAGCCCGGTGTATTCTTCGCGCGGCTTGGCGGCGACGAATTCGGCGTGCTCGCCCAACACACGCAGTCGAAAGAGACGCTGTTCGAATTGGGCCAGCGCATTTGTGACGCGCTCAGTCAGCCGTATCGCGTCGCGGGCAATATCGCCGAACTGTCGGGCACGATCGGCTGGGCCGCCTTTCCGGATGCAGGCCAGACCGTTACACAAGTGTTCGAACGCGCGGATGCGGCGCTGTACGTCGGCAAGGAAAGCCGGCGCGGTACGGCAGTGATCTTCTCGACCGAGCATGAAACGCGCATTCGACGCTCGAGCCTCGTCACGCAGGAGTTGCGTCACGCCGAACTGGAGTCGGAACTCTTTCTGGAGTTTCAGCCGATTTCCGATGTCGTCACCAACCGGACGATCGGGCTGGAAGCACTTGGGCGATGGCATAACCCGAGGCTCGGCGCCGTCAAGCCGGAAGAGTTCATCCGGATCGCGGAACGAACCGAGATCATTCTGCGCATTACTGAAGTGCTTTTACATAAAGCGCTCGCCGAAGTGCCGCACTGGCCGGGCGAGCTCTATCTGTCGTTCAATCTTTCTGCAATCGACATTTCGACGTCGGCACGCGCACGCCGCCTGATCGAGATCGTCGCGGCAAGCGGCGTGCCGCCGCACCGCGTGTCGTTTGAGATCACCGAGACCGCGCTCACACGCGATTTCGAACAGGCGCGCTCGGCCCTCACGATGATCAAGCATGCCGGTTGCCGCGTTTCTCTCGACGACTTTGGCACCGGCTATTCGAGCCTGAGTTACGTGCACCGTCTTCCATTCGATTCGATCAAGATCGACCGCAGTTTCATGACCGACGTCGATTCGAACAGTGCATCGAAGAAGATTGTCAAATCGGTACTCGACCTGTGCAAGAACCTCGGGCTCGAATGCGTGGTTGAAGGACTCGAAACATCGTCGCAGGCGGAAGTAGTTAAGGCATTAGGCGGCCGCGCGGTGCAAGGCTATCTGTTCAGCCGGCCCATGCGTTCGGGCGCCGTCCCGGGCTATTTGCAGGCAGCGCTCGAGCAAAGCCGCATAGCAGACGCGACTTAGTCATCGCAACCGCCGCAAAACAGCGCTAACGCGGCGCTGCGTTGTACTCCAACTTCGGATACCAGTCACGGCCACGACCGCCGGGCGTCATGTCGAGCAGGGTCCACAGAGGCATCACGTCGGGCGCGCCGCGCGGATCCTGCCCGGGGTCGGCGGTCCACGGACCCATCTCCTCGGCCCAGAAGTGCCGTATCGTATTGCCGGATCGCATGAAGACGTTGAACGCGGGAACGTCGTCGCCATTCGGATCTTCTCCCGCATAATCGCGATTAAACGTATTGCCCGCCGACGAATACAACCGCAAATGGCGCCAGCCCCGCTCTCTCCCGAAGGCGACAAGCTTCTCTATAGGCGAGCGGCCGATCACCGCGAACGCGACGCGCTGCAGAATGTCGGGCATTTCGCCGTCGTAGGCGCTCAACAGCGACGTGCACATCGGGCAAGGCCGCTCGCGAGCCGGACCGAACATCCAGTTATACGTGACGAGCGTATCGTGCGTGCCGAACATTTCGGACAGCGTAACGGGGCCGCCCTCACCTTCGAAACGATAGTCCTCCGGTACGGCGCCGCCTGGCGGCAACGCGCGGCGCTGCGCGGCAACGCGTTCGATATGGCGGCGCAAGTCTATTTCTTCAGCGAGCAACTCGTTGCGCGCGCGGCGATATTCAGCGCTTTCGCCGGGAAAGCGGCGCGGCGAGTCGGCTAGTTCGCGGGCCGGCTTGAGGGTCGGCGCGGCTTCGTTCAGTTCAGTCATCTGCAATCTCCCTGTGGAGGAATGGGCAAATGCGCGGCGTGCGGCCTGCGCATCGCCGCGCATATCGACACGACGATCGAAGCCGCGGTGAATCGACAGCACGCGCGAAGATTTTCCAAATGACGTTCGTCGACGCGTTTGCGCACTGCAACGAAACGCGGTCGCGAAACGATCCGCACATCGAGGTATGCTGTCGCGAAACAGCGCGCACGCGGCCTCGCGGGCGCCGCGCCGTCATAGGGAATGCAACATGCCGCTACGTCTCCCGCCCTTGCCTGCGCTTCGCTTTTTCGAAGCGGCCGGCAGGCATCAAAGTTTCAAACTCGCCGCCGCCGAACTGAATGTGACGCCAAGTGCGGTCAGTCACGGTATCGTCGGTCTCGAAGAGGCGCTCGGCGTTGAACTGTTCGTGCGCGAACCGCGCGGCATTTCGTTGACGGCCAGCGGCGCGGATTATCTGGCATATGTTTCAGAGGCATTTTCGCTGATCGCAATCGGCACGCAGCGTCTGCCGAACCATCGCGCGAACCGCCCCATAACCTTGAGTTGCGCCCCAACGTTTGCGTCGCGCTGGCTGCTGCCACGCTTGCAGAACTTCAGGGCGCGTTGGCCCAATGTGAATGTGACCGTCGACACGTCGCGTCGCCAGGTCGGTTTTCCGGTGGACGGGTTCGATTTCGCCGTGCGCATGAGCCGTGCGCCCGTTGCGGGAACTGCGTGGACGCGGCTCTTTGGGGAACAGCTCGTCCCTGTATGCAGCCCCGCCTACCTCGCGTCCCTGCGTGACGTGCACGGCATGCCGTTATTGCGCAAGGCCACGTTGATCCACGTGAATGCCGCGAGCGAAGACTGGCAGGCGTGGCTCGATGCTACCGGTACGGAAGGAGTCGATCCCGGCGACGGCTTGCGCGTCGACACGATCCAACTCGCGTTCGAAGCCGCAAGCATGGGCCTCGGCGTTGCGCTCGGCCGCAGGCCGTTGGTGGATCGCGACCTCGCGAGCGGCGCGCTCGTCGAAGCGGGTTCCAGCACGATCGCTTCGGCCACCGCCTACTGGCTCGTCGGCGCGGAGAACGCCCAACGCCGGCAGGAACTACTCGACTTCAGGCAATGGATACTCGCGGAAGCCGAGCAGTTTTCGCGCGGCACGACCGTTGATGAGCACGCATCGCAATAGCGGTATTGCGCACAGGTGAGCCGCGCTCATCTGTCGTCAAAAACTTTTCTTTTGCTGCTTCTGATCCTCGCTGCGACCATTGCGTCGAAGGAGATCAGAACCATGTCGACCGCCAACAGCAAGCGCTTCGCCCCCGCGTTCAATCACACGACGCTCGTCATTCTCGCCGCCGCGCTCATTCTCAGTGCGGCAATGGGCATCCGGCAGACGTTCGGACTATTCATCGGGCCATTTTCATTCGATCGAGGCCTGCCCGTCACGCTCATTGCGTTCGCGATTGCGCTGCACAATCTGGTATGGGGCTTCGCGCAACCGTTCGCGGGCGCGGCTGCGGACCGCTACGGGTCCGCGCCGGTGGTCGCATTCGGCGCGACGACTTTCGCGGCGGGGCTCGGCCTCGCGGCAGTGGCGCCGGGCGGGCCGATGTTGATCGTCGGCATGGGCTTGCTGGTGGGTATCGGCGTAAGTTGCACCACGTTCGGCGTCGTGTTGCCGGCGGTCGGCCGCGTGGCATCGCCGGAAAAACGCAGCATGGCGATGGGCCTCGTCAGTGCAGGAGGTTCGGCCGGGCAGGTATTGATGGTCCCGCTCGTTCAGGGCATCAGGCTCAATGCGGGCATTGCCACGTCGCTCTTCGTGCTGGCTTTCCTGATGCTGATGGTTGCCCCTCTTGGCATCGTACTGGACCGGCGCGCGCAAACCGGCGCGCCGCTTCGTGAACCGCCGCTCGCTCCATTGGTGTCGCTACGCAGCATGCTTGCCGAAGCGGCACGGCATCGAGGATACCGGCTGCTCACGCTCGGCTTCTTTACCTGCGGGTTTCAACTTGCCTTCATCGCCACGCATTTGCCCGGCTATCTGTCGCTATGCCATATGCCGATCGGACTCGGCGCCACTGCGCTTGCATTGATCGGCTTGTTCAACATGATCGGCAGTTGGGCCTGCGGCTGGTTAGGCGGCCGGTTCAGACAGCATTACGTGCTGGGTTGGCTCTATCTGATTCGTAGCGCGACGATCGGCGCATTCTTTCTGCTGCCGAAAAGTGCCCTGACGGTAGTCGTATTTGCAGCCGTGATGGGCCTGACGTGGCTCGGCACCGTTCCACTGACGAGTGGGCTCGTTGCGAAAGTATTCGGCACACGCCATCTCGGCACCCTGTTCGGCGTCTGCTTTCTAAGCCATCAGATCGGCTCGTTTCTCGGCGCGTGGCTGGGCGGCGTCGTCTTCGATCTGACGGGTTCCTATTCTCTGCTGTGGCAAGCGACCGTGGCGAGCGGGCTGATCGCCGCACTGCTGCATTTTCCGATTGACGACACCGAACTCCACGCGCCCGCACTGGGTTCGAAACTGGCGAGCGCATGAGTCCTGCATCAGCACGCAGGAGTGCTATTTCTGCGCGGTATCCGAAGCGGTTTTCGGCACACGGCCCATCAGATAAAACTCGTCGTTGGGGCGCATCGAAATGACATTGGCCATGCGATTCGACAAGCCGAAAAAGGCTGTGATTGCGGCGATGTCCCAGATGTCTTCGTCGGAGAACCCATGTTCCCGCAAGGTCTGGAAGTCGGTTTCGTCGACGGAGCCCGATTCGCGGCATACCTTTAACGCAAAGTCGAGCATGGCTTTTTGCCGTGCAGTGATGTCCGCCTTGCGATGGTTCACCGCAACCTGATCCGCGAGCAGCGGCGCTTTTTCGTAAATGCGCAGAATTGCGCCGTGAGCGACTACACAATAGAGGCAATCGTTCACCGCGCTCGTGGCGACCACGATCATCTCGCGTTCGCCCTTAGTGAGGCCGCCCTCTTTCAGCATCAATGCATCGTGATAGGCAAAGAACGCACGGAACTCGTCGGGCCGATGCGCGAGCGTCAGACACACGTTCGGCACGAACCCGGCTTTCTGCTGTACTTCGAGAATGCGTGCGCTGATGTCCTCGGGCCATGCGCTGGGATCGGGAACCGGGTAGCGGCTGATCGGCTGAAGATTTGGCATGCTGTGTCTCCGTTATATCGCTATATGTCATGACGATTGTAGCGCTCCTGCGCATTTGCCGGGTACAGCGCGAGCCGCTTCACATAAACGAGTGCGCGCTCTTCCAGAACTCGGTGCAATCCGGTATTTTCCATCGATTCATCCTCGATGAGCGCGGATTCATGGACCGTCTTGAAGCAATGTCGATTCTCGTAGCCGCGGCCGAAAGCGGCAGCTTCTCCGCGGCGAGCCGCAAGCTGAATATGCCGCTGCCTACCGTCAGCCGTAAAGTCGCGGAACTGGAGGCGCATCTGAACGCGCGTCTTCTCGTACGCTCAACGCGCAAGCTCGCACTGACCGACGCGGGCGTGGCCTACCTCGCCGCGTGCAAGCAGATTCTCGAGCAGGTTAGCGAAGCAGAAAGCGCCGCAGCGGGCGAATACAGCACGCCGCGCGGCGAGCTTGTCGTAACGGCGCCAATCGTGTTCGGGCGGCTGCATATACTGCCCATCGTCGGCGATTTTCTCGCGACGTTTCAGGAGATAAGCGTGCGGCTCGTGCTGGCCGACCGCAACCTGCATCTGCTCGACGAACATATCGACGTCGCGCTGCGCATCGGTCAACTGCCGGACAGCAGCATGATTGCGATGCAGGTCGGCACGGTGGGCCGCGTCGTGTGCGCGAGTCCGCAGTACCTTGCGCAAGCAGGCGAGCCCGAAACGCCAGCCGATCTTGCGCGCTTTTCTTGCGTGAATTTCGATTCGCTGCCTTCGGGAACCGTGTGGAATTTCGCCCCAGGGCAAGGGCGGCAGCAGGCCGTTGCGATTCGTGCGCGGCTGTCGGTGAATACAGCGGAGGCGGCCATCGACGCCGCCATCGCCGGTGTCGGCTTGACCAACGTGCTGTCGTATCAGGCGGCGCGCGCGGTCGATGAAGGCAGGCTGAAACTCGTGCTGCGCAACTACGAACCGGAGCCCGTTCCTGTGAGCCTGATGCACGCGGGGCAGGGAAAATTGCCGCTGAAAACACGCAGTTTCATCGATTTCGCCGTACCGCGTTTGCGCGCGGCGTTGGCTCGGGACAAGGACATCTTGCATGCGAAAGACACGCCGCGCGCCAGACAGAAACGCGCATCGCATAGTTGATAAGGCTCCGAACAAGATGCCGAAGCGGCGCGTCTATCGTCTAGACTTTCGTCCATGACGCAGATAACGCTGTTGCAAAGGAGGCACCATGTCGAACGTTTTGCACGATGCAAAGCCAGGCGTCGTCAGGGTCCGCCCCGACGAGGCGATGATGACAAACCAGCGCTTGCCGTATTTTGTCGGCATTTGCGCAAGCACTGCGGGCGCTACGGGTTTGTCGATGTACATGGTGGTGGTGCCGCCCGGCAGCCATGCCGAACCGCACTATCACGCCGACTATGAAACGGCGATTTACATGCTCGAAGGAAAAGTCGAGACACGCTATGGCCCCGGCTTGCGCGAGTCCGTGATTACCGAAGCGGGCGACTTTCTTTTTATTCCGCCGGACGTGCCGCATCAGCCGTTCAATCTGGACGACACCGTTGCAGCAAGAGCGATCGTCGCGCGCAATCAACCCCAGGAACACGAACGCGTCGTGCCCTACGATCCTGCGAGCGCGTAGCGCGCTGCTTACTGGCTCGCTGCCGATGCGCCGCCCATAGGCGCCGCCGTGCCGCTGCTCATGGCAGCCGGCCCGCCGGTGCCCGCGGTTCCGGCCGTATCGTTCGAGCCCGAGCGCTTGCATCCCAGGCTGCCGCCTGCCAGCGCCGCGATCAACACGGCGGTCATCACCTTCCTTAGCACTGGTTCCATCATCATCTCCTCATCGGCCGACGCGACGCGGTCATAAAAGCGGCCGTCTTCTGTCCCTGTACAAGTTGCAATGCCGTGTAAAAACCGGGCAACGATCATGCGGCACGCGGCTCGCTACGAGCATGGCTTCACGGCCCGATTGCCAATGCATGCTCGCGCAGAAGCTTGCACTGATTGCGAGTTCGCGTTTCAGGGTAAAAACGGCGACGCATAGCCGTCACACACGCATGACTTGCGCCCGTTTTGACGAACGAGTTAAAGAGGTGAGTTCAGAGCAGCGCTAACCGCTATCGAATGTCCAGGCGCGAATCGGCGCGCGCCGTCGCACGCGAATGGCAGGACGTGCGGTCGGCAATTACCCGTAACCGCATCGCGTCGTATCGAACGACCGGGGACATGACGCCTGCGCACATCGGCGCTCACGCATAGCGCGCGAGAAACAGATCGGCTGTCGACTCCGCGATTGACTGCTGTTCGGCCTTATCGAGCGGCGGTTGCCCCATCGTCACTTGCGGCCAGAACGCGAAGGCCTTCACGAGCCCTTGCAATTGATGCGCGGCAAACATGGGATCCGAAATCCGCAGACGTTTATCGGCGGCGGCCGCGCGTATCCACACCGTCAGGTCTTCCTCGCGTTCGCCTAGGCGAGCCACCATGTCGCGCGCACGTTCCGGCGAATGAATGCCCGCGGCGATAGCCACGCGCGCAAGCGCCACAAACGCCTCGTCGTTCATCAGCCGGAGCTTGCGCATCAACAGTTCGATCAGTTGCTCGCGCAACGGCACGGCCGCCCGATAAGCGAACGCCTCGCCCGTATGACTCGCGTCCCACAACTGCCGCAATATCTCCGCGAATAACACTTCCTTGCTGGGGAAATGGTTGTAGACCGTGCGCTTCGAGACATTCGCGCGCGCGGCGATGCGGTCCATGCTGGTGGCGTCGAAGCCGGCCGCGAGAAATTCCTCGATCGCCGCGGAAATCACGGCGACGCGCTTGCGGTCGGTCAGGCGTTGATGAGTAACGGTCGGGTCCATCCCGAAATTTTACACTCAGCGGTTTACTTTTCGAGATTATAAATTACACTAGGCAGTCTACTTTCCAGATCAGGACGTCACACATGACAGCGCTCATCGATTCCATCGGCCGTGTCCTGGGTTTCACTGCGGCGCGGCGCGGGCGCGAGCTCTCCGGACTGTCGCCGCAGCATGACGGCGAGCGCTTTCGCAACGTCAAGCCGCGCCCGGCCGAAGGATTCGGCAAAACCTTGCGCATCGCGTGGAATGTGTTGCTGAACAAGCCGCAGGGAACCGCCCCGGCAGGCGCACTGCCCGTCGACACGTTGACGCGAGAGCAACTCGATGCAGCGCCCGACCGCAGCCTTTACCGGCTCGGGCATTCCACTGTGCTGCTGAAGTTGCGCGGTCAATTCTGGCTGACCGATCCGGTATTCGCCGAACGGGCATCGCCGTTCCAGCGTCTCGGTCCAAAGCGTTTTCATGCGCCGCCCATCGCGCTGGCCGATTTGCCGCCGCTTGCCGGCGTGATTCTTTCGCACGACCACTACGATCATCTGGATCGCGAAACGGTGCTCGCGCTTGCCGCCACGACGAAGGTGTTCGTCACGCCGCTCGGCGTGGGCGACCGGCTGATCGAATGGGGCATCGACGCAAGCCAGGTGCGGCAGCTCGACTGGTGGCAAAGCGTTGAGATTGACGGCATGGCATTCACGGCGACACCCGCGCAGCATTTCTCGGGACGCAGCCTGTTCGACGGCAATAGCACGCTGTGGGCGTCGTGGGTAATCGTCGACGACGATTTGCGCGTGTTTTTCAGCGGCGACACCGGTTATTTCGACGGCTTCAGGACCATCGGCGAGCGCCTCGGACCATTCGACGTGACGCTCGTCGAAACCGGCGCATACGACGCGCAATGGCCGTATGTCCACATGCAGCCCGAAGACACCGTCCAAGCCCATGTCGACTTGCGCGGCCGCTGGCTCGTGCCGATTCACAACGGAACGTTCGATCTGGCTATGCACAAATGGTACGACCCGTTCGAGCGCGTGTTGGGACTCGCCGCCGCGCGTGGCATCGCACTTTCGACCCCGCGCATGGGCGAGCGGCTCGATCTGTGCGCGCCGCATCGCGGGGAGCGTTGGTGGCGCAATGTCATCGAGGTGTCGAAGGCACCCGAAGCATCGCGAGGCTTCCTCGCACGTTCATTCGCACGCTTGTCCTCATGCAACAGCGCGGGGCGGGCCAACTCCTGAGCAATGGGCAGCGCGGAACCCGGTTCCGGAGTTCCGCCGCTCATCTAGAACGTGTGCTGCATTCCAACGCCATAGGTGCTGCCGGACGGATTGGCGGTGAGCTTGTCGTATGAATACACCGTGTACACGAAGGTGCGTTTAGACAGAATGTACTCATAGGCGAGGCTTGCCGTATTGCGCACGTTGCTCCGATTTTGCGGTGCGCTGTGTTTCGTGCGCGCCCACTCGGCGAGAATCACATTGGACGGCGTGAGCGGCACGGAAACGCCCAGTTCATACGTGTGCGAGCCCGTTTCGACATTGTTGTTACTCGTCATTTGCGCGGCGCCGTACACCTTCATGAACTTCGCGTCGTATGCAGCGCCGGCGAGATAAAGGTACTGCCCCGTCGACGGCGAAACCGCCGCAGTCCGCACGCGTTGCGCGGAGAACACCGCCGTCAGCGGTCCTTTCGCATACGTCAAATGCAGGCCGATGTTGTCGCGCCCCTGATGTCCTGTCGTGCTGCTCACGCTATAAATCGCGGTGCCTGTCAGCCCGCCGTAGTTCGGCGATACGTACTCGATTGCGTTTTGCCAGACGGTGTCGCCAATCACCGTATTGCTGTAGCTCGCCGTGTACGACTGCACGATCAATGGCGAGAAGACCACGGAAGAGCCAAACGGATTGACGAGTTGCTGGTTGATATACGTCGGATTGGTTTGCTCGCCGAACTTGAACGTACCGTATGCACCGGTGAGTCCCACGTACGCGTTGCGCGAAAAAAGCCCGTCGGTCGTATTGCGTCCCATCTGTCCGGTATTCGGCCTGAAAAAACTTTCGAGGCTGAAGATCACCGCATTGCCGCCGCCGATATCCTCGCGGCCGCGAATCCCCCAGAATGATGTCGTCATTCCGCCACCGCCCAATTGCACAGTGCTGGCGCGCGTCGTGCTGAGTCTCGCGCTGTCGATGTACATGCCGATCAGCCCGTACATTTGCACCGACGAAGTCGATATCGACGCCGCGCCCGCCGCGGCTTGTGAAGAATCGGCTTTCGCTGTGCCGCTCACTAACGCGAGCAAGGCTGTTGCAATGCATGTTGCGTTAAAGCGCGCCACGTGGTGCGTGCCGTTTGTTTTTGTGCACATGGATGGTGTCTCCAGACCAGCTTGTATTTTTTTAGCGCGAGCTTTCCCTACTGCGTGCGCGTGTGCGCACGCAGTCAGAAAGAATCTCTGGATGTTTTACAGCGGCTACGTCAATTCACGCGGTCAATCCGCGCGTCGGCGCGACATGCCTGCATTCAGTTTCGAACGGTCGAGTTCGTGCTCCCATGCAGACACGACAAGTGTCGCGACCCCATTGCCGATGGTGTTCGCAATCGCGAGACCTGTACCCATGAAACGGTGGATGCCGAGAATCAGCACCATGCCGGACACCGGAATCAGTGGGAAAACTAGTAGCGTGGACGTGAGCATGACGAACGCAGCGCCCGCCACGCCGCTTGCCCCTTTCGACGTCAGCATCGCCACACCCACCAGCGTCAATTGCTGCGTTAGGCTGAGCTCGATGTTGAACGCCTGGGCAATGAAGAGCACCGCCATCGTCAGATAGATGTTGGTGCCATCGAGATTGAACGAGTAGCCCGCCGGAATGACGAGTCCAACCACCGATTTCGAGCAACCGAGGCGCTCGAGCTTTTCGAGCATCTGCGGAAGCGCAGCCTCCGAAGAACTCGTGCCGAGTACGATCAGGATCTCTTCGCGGATATAGCTCATGAAACGCAGAATGCTGAAACCGAGCAGCCGCGAAATCGCCCCGAGCACCACGATCACAAATATGAGCAGCGTCGCGTAGAAAGCACCGATCAGCTTCAGTAACGGCACCACCGCGCCGATTCCATAAGTGCCGATCGTGAACGCAATCGAGCCGAACGCGCCGATCGCCGCCACCTTCATGATGATGTGAACGATGCCGAAAAACGTGTGCGCAAAGTAGTCGATCATTGCGATGAGCGGCCGCCCACGTTCTCCGGTCGCAGCGAGCGCCGCACCGAATAGCACGGAAATGAGCAGGATCTGCAACACATTGCCCGATGCAAATGCGCCGGTGACGGTGTCCGGAATAATGTGCATCAGAAACTCGACCGTGTTCTGCTGATGCGCCGCAGTCGTATAACCGGCCAGAGCTTTTGTGTCGATGGTGGCCGGATTCAGATTGAAGCCGCTGCCCGGGTGAAAAATGTGCCCTGCCACAAGCCCGATCACGAGCGAGAGCGTCGACACGATTTCGAAGTACAGCAGCGCCTTACCGCCTACTCTCCCGACCTTCTTCATGTCGCCCATTCCGGCAATGCCGGTCACGACCGTACAGAAGATGATGGGACCGATCACCATTTTAATCAGCTTGATGAACGCGTCGCCGAGCGGCTTCATCTTCACGGCGAGCGACGGCGCGAAATGCCCGAGTAGCACGCCGATAATGATCGCGGCGAACACGTGAAAATAGAGCGTTCGGTAGAACGGCTTCTTTGCGCCGGGCGCAGACGAGGTCATGACGGCACTCTCGCTCATGAAGCCGCTCCGGGCCGGCAAACGCGGGGATTAGTTATGGTCATCTTTGTCTCCATCGAAATTAAGTAGCGGAAAGTCGATAAGTGTCGCTCTCCGCATGCCTGCCGTCTCACGCGGCAGTTCAAGACATGGTTGCAGCGGCAACTACGCAGGAAAGCCGTAAAGCCGCGCGGGGTTCGTCACCAGCAGCTTTTCACGCAATGCCTCATCGGGGCAGAAGCGGAATAGCAGATTCACCAGTTCGCCGTCGTTCGGCATGTCCTTGCTGATGTTTGGATGAGGCCAGTCCGTGCCCCACAGTACACGGTCGGGCGCGGCTTCGATCAGCGTTTGGGCGAACGGGATCGCATCGTCAAAAGGCCGACGGCCGGCGGATACACGCTCCGAACCGCAGACCTTGACCCACGCGAGCGGATTGCTCATCAGGTCGAGCAACTGGCGAAACGGCTGCTGATCGAGTCCCGCCTCAGCGCGCACACGGCCCATGTGGTCGATTACGAACGGCACCTTGATACGCGCGATCCGCTCCGCGTATTGCAGAATGTCTTGTGCATCGAGGTGCAGCACGACATGCCAGCCGAGCCGCTCGATACGCTCGAGTATACGGTCGAACACATCGAGATCCGGCGCGCCGCCGAGATGCGCGACGAAGTTAAAGCGCACGCCCCGCACGCCACGTACGTCGAGGTCGGCGAGTTGTGCGTCGGTGACATCGCCATCGACTATCGCGACACCACGATAACGACCGTTGCCCCGCGCAATTGCGTCGAGCATCGCCGTATTGTCGGTGCCGTGACAGCTCGCCTGCACGATCACGCCGCGGCTCGCGCCGAGGAAATCATGCAGCGCGACCAGTCGCTCGAAGGGCGCATCGGGCGGCGTATAGCTGCGATCCGGCGCATAGGGGAAAATATCGGCGGGGCCAAAAACGTGGCAATGCGCGTCGCAGGCGCCAGCAGGCAATTGCTGCGCGGGCCGGACAGGATGAGGATCAGGCGGCAAACAGGATTTCATCGGAGCTTCGTCTCTATCAGGATGGCCGCGCGGCGCGGCTCTATATGTAACGTTGCAGGTAAGCTGGGGTAAGCCGGATTGTGGAGGCGAGCGCCGCTCGATACAATCGCTATACCAAACTAGCTGATATGTAATTCACGCATACCTCGCAATGGACCTCAAGCAGCTCGAAGCGTTTGTGCATGTGGCCGAGCTCGGCAGCTTCACGCGCGCCGCGATTACACTCGACACCAACCAGCCCGCGCTGAGCAGGCTCGTGCGCCAACTGGAAGTCGAATTGCGCCACACGCTGCTCGAACGCAATGGCCGTGGCGTGACGCTCACGCCGGCCGGTCAGCGAATGCTCGCTCATTCGAAAGGAATCCTCTCGCAGGTACAGCGCGCATCGCAGGACCTGGACCAATTGCGCGGCACCGTGAGCGGCCATTTCTGCATTGGCATCACGCCGAGCTTTGCGAAGGTCGCGACCAACGAACTGGTGCGCAGCTTTCGCACGTCGTTTCCCGGCGCGACCATTTCCGTTGCTGAGGGGCTCTCTACTTACCTGATCGAATGGCTGATGATGGGCCGTGTCGACGTCGCGGTTCTTTATGACACGTTCGATACACCGCTGATCGACAAGCGCACGGTGTTTACCGAAGAACTCTTTCTGATCAGCGCAGACGACAGCAAGGCGCAAGCGGAATTCGCGCGCAAGCCGGTGGAGGCCATTGCATTGCGCGACATCCCACGCTATCCGCTGGTGATTCCCGGCCGCATGCACGCGATCCGGCGCATGCTCGAATCGGTCGCGGCGGAGCAAGGCGTGAGGCTTAACATCGAACTGGAGGTAGATGCCGTCTCGTCGATTCTCGATCTCGTCAGCGAGGGCATCGGCTACGCGGTGCTGCCGCTCAACGCAACCGTGAGCGACGCGCTCAAGCGGCGCTTTCGCGTGATCCGCATTACAGAGCCAACTTTGTTCAGCCGGCTTGCCATCGCGACGAGCAGCAAGCATACGCTGTCGCAACTTGCCGTTCAGGCCATTGCAATGCTCGAACAGCGGGCATTGCCTCTCTACAGCGCGATGCGCAACAAGTAAGAAAAGAGAAGGCGATTGAGCCGGACATCTTCACTATAGCGCTTGCGCAACCAGTTTCCGCCAAGGTTAAATAGAACAGCGCCATCGCGATTTATCCAGCGTGACGACGCGATTCTCTCTTTCAAAAAAAGGCAACCGGAAGCCCGCCTTAACCAGTGGGCTTTTGGCTTTGGTCCGCGAACTTGGCTGCTGAAATTCCTTACGAAATTACAGAGGCAAGACTCGATAGAGCATCCGACAAACCGAACGACCGTGCGCATAGAATCGTCTCTGACGAATCACCGATAACAAAAGAAGGAGACGGAGATGAAGCACACACGGGTACTCGCCTTAGCCGCTGCATTGTTCACAGGCACAGCAGCGCACGCGCAAAGTGCCGGCGATTTCGTTCTGGGCGCGGGGTGGTTCCATCTCGCGCCGCAAGACTCCAGCAAACCGCTCGCGGTCAATGCGTTGGGTACGAGCGTTACAAAAACCGGCACTGGCGCAAGCGTTGACGACTCGGACACGTTCGGTCTTACGGCCACCTATTTCTTTACCGACCACATCGCAACCACCGCGGTGCTCGGCATACCGCCGAAGTTCAATCTGACCGGCACAGGCTCGCTCGCGGCGCTAGGCCAGATCGGCTCCGCGTATGAATGGAGCCCGACGCTATTGATGAAATACTATTTCAACGATCCGCAGAGCCGCTTCCGTCCTTATCTTGGCGCAGGTGCATCGTATGTCTGGTATAGCGGAGTGAAGCTGAGCTCGGCTGTGTCGAGCGGCAGCTTCCTTTATTCATCCGCGTATGGCACGGCGCTGGAAGGAACCACGACCGCGAAGCTCGGCAGTTCGTTTGCGCCTGTGATCAACGCGGGCTTTGCCTATAACATCGACAAGCACTGGTCCGTCGATTTGTCGCTGTCGTATATGTGGCTTTCCACGCGTGCGACGCTGACAACGAAGTCGGCAGTCGGCACGGTGACGAGCACGACGAAGCTGAAGCTCAATCCGATCATTTCGTTCGTCTCGATCGGCTATCGCTTTTAACGCGTTTAATGCCTGGAATAGCTTAAAAGCATTAATCCGTGATCACCACCGCAACCGCTTTCGCTTGTGTCAATTCGAATGTGCTGAGCCGGCCCGCGCGAACGTCGAGCACCAGACGCTCGAGGAACTCGACTTCGCGCTGGCGTTGCGCGTCGCCATTCGTTGCAGCCGCAATCTTATCCAGGCAAATGCGTCGGCGCGCCAGCAGAAAATTGACGGCGCTAGTGCGCCGCATAAAGAACTGCTCCATCTTCGAGTTGTCAGTGCAAGGACGCATTGCTTATTTCGGAAAGCGACCATAGCACGCGCCTACGGAAGAAAAGAACGACGCAAAGAACCCGAAAGGAACGCTGCGCGTCCGCCCGTTTCGACTCTCGCCCTTTTCCATTCGCTTGAAAAAACTCTAGCCGCAGCTTTAACAGCAATTGCCTGCCGTTCACGGTCGCACACGCCAACATCGCGCCATTCCCGCCGCAGCGACCGGAATAGTCCGAAGGCATCCGGCGGCGTGCAACGCCTGCCGCTTTACTATTGTGGGCCGCCAATATGATACTAATGACCTGATCGTATTCCGCCTCCAAGGAACTGCCGATGACTGCCCTGCTCACTCGCGAATTTGCTTCGAAATTCGCCAATCTCGCGCTTGCTCACCTCACACGCGAATACCCGAACAAACTCACGCATTCTTTGGCCGGTCCCGAGGACGTGCAAAGCCCCCGTGCGTTACATCCGATTTTTTATGGCAGCTATGACTGGCATTCGTGTGTGCATGGGTACTGGCTGATTCTTCATCTAATTGAGCGCTTTCCTGACTTGCCTGAAGCAGCACGTATCGTCGCGGTGGTCGACGAGCACTTTACCGCGGCGAACGTGGCCGGCGAGCGGGCTTATCTGGACTTGCCGCACAATCTCGGCTTCGAGCGGCCTTATGGTTGGGCGTGGTTGCTCGCGCTCAGCACGCAACTGCACGCGTTGAAGCTGTCGGACGCGGCGCGTTGGTCGAAAACTTTGGCGCCGCTCACCGAGGTTTTTGTCGAGCGCTTCGAAACGTTCCTGCCGAAAGCCACGTATCCGCTACGCGTCGGCACGCATTTCAACATGGCGTTCGCGCTCGCCCTCACGCTGGATTTCGCGCGGCAAACATCGCGCGGCTCGCTCGAAGCGCTGATTGTCAGCACCGCGGAGCGCTGGTTTTTGCACGACGTTGGATGCCAGGCATGGGAGCCCGCCGGCGACGAGTTCCTGTCGCCCTCGCTGATGGAAGCGGAATTGATGCGGCGCGTTTTGCCGCCCGCGCAATTCGTCGACTGGTTTGGACGCTTTTTGCCCGAGCTCGGTGCGAAAAAGCCCGCGACGCTGTTCGAACCGGTTACGGTGACCGATCGCACCGACGGCAAGATTGCTCACCTGGACGGCCTCAATCTGAGCCGCGCATGGTGTCAACGCTCGCTGGCCCGCGCGTTGCCGGCGGGCGATTTACGCCGCGCCGTGCTGCTCGATTCTGCGGAGCGGCATTTGCAGAGCGCACTGCCTCATGTGGCCGGTGATTACATGGGCGAGCATTGGCTCGGCACGTTCGCCACGCTCGCATTGGAAGCGTGAGCCGGTGCAGGCCGGTATATGTTCGGCCTGCAATACAGCGAGTACTGGAGCACATGAATAGCCGGCAATCAGCCGGCTCATTCATCACTGTGCCGACAGTTTCTTGGGCTTCGCCGGCGCCTGAACCTTGTTGTACTGGAACTCCGGCGTTGCCTTTAACGCTGCCTTCGTCGCGCCGGCCAGATAGAAATTCCCCGAACGAATGTCGAGTGCTGCAATAGGCACCGCTACGTCATGCGACGCCACGCCGAGGAAGCCGCCGGCGGCGACGATTGCAGCGGACAGCGAGCCGTCCGGTGCAACGACCAGATCGCGGATCGAGCCGATCTTCTCGTTCTGGTCGTTGTACACGGCTTTACCGAGAATGCTCTTTTTGACGCTCCAGCCGCTTAGCAGCGCATTGGATTGCTCGACAGTCACGCTGAGAGGTTGCGTGCCGGCGACTTGTGCCTGCGCGCCGAAACTCGTTGCAGCTACCGCGACGGCCACCAGAAGTTTGCCCAAAGTCATTCGATCTACTCCGTTTTTAGAAGACTTGACCGGCGCATGAACGCGCCGAATGAATCGCTGCGAAACCATCATACCGGCTACGCCGCGCGGCTGCATGCTGGGTGACACGAGCACGGAACACGCCTGCGCACACAGGGCGGTAAAATCGCATCGGGCGACGACGCACCGTTTGCGAGGTAGTGAGTTTGACTGAGCTTGAGCAGGGTTTCATCTTGACGCGGCATTGGCGGGACACGCCCGCCGGCACCGAAGTCGATTTCTGGCTGGCAACCGACAGCGGGCCCCGTCACATCCGCTTGCGTCATCAGACATCCGTTGCATTTGTTCCCGCCGAACAGCGCGAACGGGTCGAAACCATTTTGCGCCGCGAGGCGCCGCTCGATCTGCGTTCACTGGAATTGCGCGACTTTCATCATCGGCCGGTGATGGGACTTTATTGCCCGCAGTATCGTCAGTTGACCGGCTTCGAGAAACGCCTGAAGCAAGGCGGCGTCGATGTCTATGAAGCCGACATCTTTCCGCCCGAGCGCTACATGATGGAGCGTTTCATCACCGCGCCGGTCGCGTTCAGCGGCGACATCGGCAGCGACGGCGCGCTCGTCAATGGCGAACTGAAACCGGCGGCGGACTACCGTCCTTCATTGAAACTCGTGTCGCTCGACATTGAAACGAGCGTTCACGGCGAACTCTATTCGATCGCACTGGAAGGTTGCAGCCAGCGCCAGGTGTACATGCTCGGACCGCCGAACGGCGCCGCGAGTGAGCTCGACTTCGACCTTGAATACTGCGAAACGCGCGCACAGTTGCTTGAAAAGCTGAACACGTGGATGGAGCGGCACGATCCCGATGCAATCATCGGATGGAATCTCGTGCAGTTCGATTTGCGTGTGCTGCGGCAGCATGCCGACCAATACGGCGTTCCGCTGCGGCTCGGACGCGGCGGCGCGGCGATGGAATGGCGCGAACATGGCCTTAAGCAGAACCATTATTTTGCGGGCGCCGCGGGGCGGCTGATTATCGACGGCATAGAAGCGCTGCGCTCGGCTACGTGGAGCTTTCCATCGTTTAGCCTCGAACACGTTTCGCGCGCCGTGCTGGGCGAAGGCAAAGCTATCGACAATCCGTATCAGCGCATGGACGAAATCCAGCGCCGCTTCGACGAGGACAAACCCGCGCTCGCTCGGTACAACCTGAAGGATTGCGAGCTCGTCACGCGCATCTTCGCGAAGACCGAACTGTTGCCGTTCCTGCTGGAACGCGCCACCGTGACCGGCCTGCCCGCCGATCGCAGCGGCGGTTCCGTGGCGGCGTTCACGCATCTGTATATGCCGCGAATGCATCGGCAAGGCTATGTCGCGCCTAATCTCGGCGACGTCGCGGGCGCCGCGAGTCCCGGCGGTTTCGTCATGGACTCGCGCCCCGGTCTCTACGATTCGGTGCTGGTGCTCGATTACAAGAGCCTGTATCCGTCGATTATTCGCACGTTTCTGATCGACCCGGTCGGGCTCGTCGAAGGCATGCTGAATCCCGGCGACGATCAATCGGTGCCGGGCTTTCTCGGTGCGCGCTTCTCACGCACGCGCCATTGCCTGCCGTCGGTCGTGGGCCAGGTCTGGCAAGGCCGTGAGACAGCGAAGCGCGAGCAGAACAAGCCGCTCTCGCAGGCGCTGAAGATCATCATGAACGCGTTTTACGGCGTGCTCGGTTCGACTGGTTGCCGCTTTTTCGACCCGCGTCTTGCGTCGTCGATCACGATGCGCGGCCACGAAATCATGCATCGCACGCGCGAACTGATTCAGGCGGAAGGTTATGAAGTGATTTACGGCGACACGGATTCGACCTTCGTCTGGCTCAAACATGCGCACAGCGAAGAAGAAGCGAGCCGCATTGGTCGCGCGCTCGTCGAAAAGATCAACGCATGGTGGCGGCAAGATCTGCAACGGCGATTCGGGCTCGACAGTGCGCTCGAATTACAATTCGAGCGGCATTACCGGCGTTTCTTCATGCCGACCATTCGCGGCGCGGAAGAAGGCAGCAAGAAGCGCTATGCAGGGCTCACTGTTTTACCGGACGGCAGCGAAGAGATCGTCTACAAAGGGCTCGAAACGGTGCGCACGGATTGGACGCCGCTCGCGCAGCAGTTCCAGCAGGAGCTCTATCGGCGCATCTTCACACAGCAGCCGTATCAGGACTATGTGCGCGACTATGTGCGCGATACGCTCGCGGGCAAGCTCGACGACCAGCTCGTCTATCGCAAGCGCCTGCGCAGACCGCTCGGCGACTATGAGCGTAACGTGCCGCCCCACGTGCGCGCAGCGCGCGTCGCCGACGAATTCAACCGTCGGCAAGGACGTCCGCTGCAATATCAGAACGGCGGCTGGATCAGCTACGTGATGACGATTGCCGGACCCGAGCCGCTCGAAACGCTACGCTCGGCCATCGACTACGAGCACTATCTGACGCGGCAGTTGCAGCCCGTTGCGGATGCGATCTTGCCACTGCTGCGCGACGACTTCACACGGCTCACGTCCGGACAAAAGCAATTGTTCTGACGCTGGACGCAGCGCCGCAACGGCGAGCAGTTCATCTCAATCGTGCTTATTTCGGCACCGGAAAGCCGAGCGCGTCCGCTTTGGTCCGCAACTCGGCGAAGCGTCCGCCTGGCGCACTGATAGCCGTATTGGGCACGACCTGGCTCTTGTCCAGCTGCGCGATGCCGCTCGCACCTGACGCGGCCGTCGATATATTCGAACATGCCGAGCCGAATGTGCCTTGTGTCACCGCGATGGCCGGCGCGTCGGTTCTGGCCGCGTCGGTAAAGTCGAGCGCATACGCCAAGTTGAAGGTTGCCGAATCGCCCGCACGCACGCCGAGCGGATCGAGGCCGAAGCGCCATGCGAGCAACTGATGAATCGAGCTCGGATCGAACGGATAGCGCGACACGTAATTGGCGCGCACACGCGGCCCGAGCAGCATGCACGGCACGCGAAAACCGAGCCGGCCGTCGTTGCCGAGTGCAGCCTCGGCGGCGGACACCGGCTTTACTGGCGGCGCGACGTGCTCCATGAAGCCCCCCCACTCGTCATACACGATGATCATCAGCGTCCTGCTCCAGTTCGGGCTCGTGCGTAACGCGTCGTAAATCTGGCCGAGCAGCACCTGGCCGTTGCGCACGTCGGCATGCGGATGGTCGTCGTTCGAAATACCCTGCGCTTCGCCGCCGAAGCTGGGCTCGACCATGCAGAACGAAGGCAGCGTGCCCGCAGCCGCGTCGGAGAGGAAGTCGGAGAAGAGCTTCGAGCGGCCCACGTAACGGGTGCCATAAAGCGCGGTGAACGGTACGTCGTGGAAGTAGTAGGTTGACGACACGTTCTTTGCATCGAGGCGGTCCCAGATGGTCGGCAGCGACGACGTGTCGAGCGTGTCCGACAAGCGATCTGTTTCGCCGCTGTGCAGATAGACACGGTTCGGATAGGTGTCGGCGAGAATGCCGCTCATGTAGTAGTCGCACACCGTGTACTGCGTTACCGCGCCGCGATAGAAGTCGAGATCCGCGGCCTGGAAATAGCCGATCGGCAGCAGGTCGCCACGTGCGAGGCTCGTGTTGGGCGTGAGCAGAAAGCCGTTCATCGCGCCATTGGCCAGATGAACGCGTCCGGCGTCGTATGAGTGATTGGGGTCGGCGAACGAGCACGCCTGGAAGCCATAAGCCGGGTTCGCGGGGAGCGAGAACGGCGTGTGCGTTTCGCCGAACGCATCCTTGAAGGTTCGGCCGGTTTGTGCGGTTTCCGCATTGGGCAGCCAGCCCAGCAGATGGTCGAACGAGCGGTTCTCCATCGTGACGAGCACTACGTGATCGATACCCGAGGTAGCAGGATCCGGCAACGCGGGACGGGGAAGATTAGCGCGGTCGGGCGGAATCGTGCCGATCGGCTGCGATCCTCCAGAACCCGAACCACCGCTGCTGCCGCCCCCACCGCCGCCACAAGCCGACAGTGCGATGGAACCGGCAAGCGCGGCGAGGATTTTGCGCCGGCCCGCATCGGGCGGATTGGTGGGCTTGGTCGTCATCACTGTCTCCCTTTGTTAATTGCTTGCTTCTCGCGGAAGAATTCGCGCGGCGGTCTCGACGCGAGCCGACGAATTCGTGCAACGAGTCAGCAATTTCCATTCCGCGGAGAAAAAAACCGGGCCTAAAACGCAGTCCGGCTTTTCGCATGACAACAAACTGAAATCGGCTATCAGAAGCGCTGAATGATGCCCACTCCGAAAACGGCCGCGTTACTGCGCGTGTCTTTCGAACCGGCGTTTCACCGTCAAGGCAAGCGGCACGGTAAAGAAGATGTGAGACATGAATCCGCCGATGATCACCGCCGGGTCGTAGTAGTTCGGATGGTTGTCGGAGGCGATCATGATTGCGACATGCATGACAATCCACGCCAGCACCGCATAAAAGAGCGCTAACAGCGTCGCTTCGATGCCGCGTCGGCGGAAGTACGGCCAGATAGCGGCAAACAGCACGCCCCACGCGATCGCGAACATAAAGTGGATACCTGTGCCCACCACATAGGCCCAGACACCGATCGACTCCTGCACCTGCTTGCCGAACACGAGCCCCGTCGCGTTGCGCGGAATCCCGGCGAGCGGCATCAGATGCTGTGCACCCACCCAGATCAGCGCCTCGTAGATCCAGATGATCACCGCGCCGAGCAGACCACCCGCCACGCCGGCGCGAAACATCGCCTGGCGGCTTGGCCATGTCCAGGCGGACGGCAACCCTGTTCTCTTCAGCTCGCTTCTGCCCGCGCTCAAATTGCCGTCCATGTCTGCACTCCTTATACGCACGCCGTAATGAGCGCGCTGTCATCACACCGGACGCGAAAGTTGCGGCGCAAGCAGAAGGCCGCAAGCTCTCGCAAGACGCTGCACCAGCACGTTTATGCGTCGGCAACCGGACTGGTAATGAAGCGCAGAGCGAGCCGGTTCATCACGATTGCCACGGCCGCGATGATCGCGGGCACGGCCAGCACCGAGAACACCACCTGGAAGCTGAACCCGAGCGACAGCAACGCACCGCCCACGAGCGAGCCCAGAATCCCGCCGAGGCGTCCGAACCCCAGCATCCAGCTCACGCCCGTCGCGCGTGCCCGGGTCGGATAGCAGGTCGGCGCAAGTGCATTGAGACCGGTCTGCGCGCCGCTCATGAAGAAGCCCGCACACGTGACGAGTACCGGCAGCAAGCTCGACTTGAGCGTGCCCAGGCCGAGCGCGAAGATGAACACGCCGCCAAGCAGATACGCCGCACCGATCACGCCGTTGCGATCGATACGGTCCATCGCGAAGCCCACTGCGACCGCACCGACAGTGCCGCCCAACTGAAACATGCCGGTGATCGCGGCCGCACGCTCGACCGGCAAACCTGCGTCCTTGATCAGCGTCGGCAGCCAGCCGGTCAGCAGATAAATGATCAGCAGTCCCATGAAGTAAGTGACCCACAGCATTAGCGTGCTGAATGCGTAGCCGTCCGCGAACAGCATGCGCACCGGCGCCTTCGCCGCGACCGCCGGTTCCGGCGCCGTGAAGCGCACGTCCTTGCCGAATGCGTGGCCGCATACACGCCCAAGCGTTGCCGCGATACGTTCGGTCGGCATCTTGCGCACCAGCATGAGACGCGCTGACTCGGGCAGCAGCCACAGCAGCAGCGGCACACTCACAATCGGTAGAATCCCGCCGAACATGAACACCGCGCGCCAGCCGTAGTGCGGAATCAGCGAGGCCGCGACGAAGCCGCCCGCGCCCGAGCCGAAATTAAAGCCGGTGAACATGATGGTAAGCAGCAGCGACCGGTTACGCGACGGCACGTATTCGGAAAGCAGCGTCGTGGAATTCGGCATGGCCGCGCCGAGGCCGAGCCCGGTCAGAAAGCGCAGCGCGACGAGTTGAAAAGGCGTCTGGGCAAAGGCGCAAATCAGGCTGAACAAGCCGAAGCAGAACACCGAAGCAATCAGCACCTTCTTGCGCCCGATGCGATCGGCAATCGGACCCGCTGCCATTGCGCCGACCGCGAGGCCGACCATTGCGGCGCTCATCACCGGACCGAACGCGGTGCGGCTCACATTCCAGTCATGCATGATGACGGGCGCGACGAAACCCATCACGGCCGTATCGAGGCCGTCCATCATGACGATCACAAAACAGAGAACCAGGACGAGCCATTGGTAGGCCGACACCTTGCGTGCGTCGATAAACGCCTTGATGTCGACTGAGTCGGCAGATTTCATGCATGTCTCCGAAGAAAATAGTTTCCCGCCCCGACCTTCTGTGGAAACCGGGTTGCGTTGTGGTCGAAATGAACAGCCGCCAGCGCGCGGCGCAATTGCGCGCTACACCGCTTCCGGCACCATGCGCGTCTTCAGAAATGCTTCGAGCGTTTCGCCTCGCATGCTTGCGTACATGCCCAGATTGGTGATCTTCACCACGCGCGCGAATTTCTCGAGGACGAAAAAGCACACGCCGTAACGAATCAGGCCGATCCAATCGGCGTTGTCGACGAGCGTGCGCTCTTGCGGCGTGAGACCCGTTGCGTCGTAAGCCGCCTGACGATTTTCCAGCCACAGTGCGCGCGCCGGCGCTTCGCGCATCTGCCAGAAGAAGCGGTTCAGGCGCATTGCCTTGATGCTCTGGCGAATATCGAACGGATACGTGCCCGTCAATTCTTCGACGCCGATCAATTGCGGATTCATTGCGCCACCTCGTCTTCGTAAATCGTCACGGCCATTGCGGTGCTGGTTGCAAGATAGTAATTGCGATGCAGCTCCCGAACCTTCGGGCCGAGCGCGCCACGCATGGCGAGCCACATAATCGTTTCGACACTTTCCGCGCCGCCGAGGCGCACGTAGTCGACATGCTTCATCGCAGCAAGACGTTCCGGCTCGTGAACGATCAGGTCGAGGAACTCCATGTCCCATTCGGTGTTGTTAAAGCCGCTGCGCTCGCCGTGCACCTGGTGCGAAAGACCGCCTGTGCCGACCACCACGATGTCGAGATCCTCTTCATACGACTCGATCGCGCGGCGCAATGCCTGTCCGAGGCGATAGCAGCGATTCGCAGTCGGCAGCGGATACTGCAACACGTTGACTTCGACAGGCACGAGCGCGAGTGGCCAGCCGCCGGCATGCGGCAACATCAGTGAAAGCGGTGAATTACAGCCGTGATCGAGCGGACGGTCCTGGAAGATCGTGAGGTCGAACTCGTCGTTGACCAGTTGCTCTGCAATGTGAATGGCCAGATCGGGATGGCCCGCGATATCCGGAAGCGGACGCTTGCCTGCGCCCTCGTCCGCGAATTCGTGATTGCCCGACACGCCTAACGCAAACGTTGGGTAGCAGTCGAAGAAGAAGCTGTTCGCGTGGTCGTTGTAGAACATCACCATCGCGTCCGGGTTGCGTTCGGCGAGCCAGCTTGCCACCGGTTCATAGCCCTTGAAAAGCGGCGCCCATGCGGGATCGTTCTGCTTGCCCTTGTCGTACGCCATGCCGATAGTCGGCACATGCGAGGTGCCGATGCCACCAATGATCCTTGCCATTTCGTTTGTCTTCCGTTACTTCGTGCTGCGCGCCGTCCGCGCGCCAATCGGATAGGTTGTTCAGAGCCGCGAAACGGTCATCGCAACCATCTTGGGATACAAAGATAGGAATTGTGCGGCTTTTGGGAAAGTACGGGTATACCTCGGTTGAGAGGCAAATAGCGGCCGTACCATCGCTATGGGGTGTGCTTTTCGCATCTTTTTCAAGCGCTGGAAGCCGCATCGCGCCGGGCTCGCTTGGTATCCCATACGGATCTATGCCGCGTCCGCGCGCGCATTTTCGCGACGTCACGCAATAAATAAAATAGATACCTATGAAACCAACTCGCAAGCCCTTTTTCAACCGTTGGTTGCCCTCCCAACTTATGGTCGCGGCACCTCACTCGACGGTGATCATCCCGGCCCGTGCAGGAACCGCATTGAACTGAGTGCCTTGATTCCATCCATATGCGCCGCGGAGCCGCAGAACACCTAGCCAGAATTGTTCATTACCTTCATGCGTTCGTCGGAAGACTTGTCGATGCAATCGCTCGCATAAGCACCGTGCTCCAGGTCGTCGCGATAACGCCCGCCGCTTGTGCGATGTCGGGGAGCTCGAGAAGTGATAGTGAATCGGCGCCAATGGGCTTCGACCGCCCCTGATTTCCCAAGCGCTTGTGTCGGGCATTGCGCAACCGCCACGCGAGTTTCCCGTTGGGATATGTAATCGCCTCTGTCGGCCCGGCGTTAGAGGACAGTACAGAGTTGATGACAGTCAGATTCTTGATGTAATGAGGAAGGAAGTGCAACGATTACGGCGGCGAGTTTCAACTTGCTCCATTACAAAAACACAATCCATACAAAGCGTGAAACTCGTTTGGCGGACGTCTGCTCTGAGCGGAAGCGGACCTGCCACCGACTAAAGCAACCACCGCACTCATGTAAAAGTATGCGTGCTCGCTGTCTCCCGCCCTTGGCGGCCGAGCGCTACGCAGCTTTTCCCTGTATGTAAGCACGCTGTCGCGCTCCAGCGCAAGGTCGCCGACCGCAATTAGGCGCGGCAGATACGCTTCGCTCATGTGCAAGACGGCCGCGACTTCGGATTCGGATTCGCATTCGGTTAAGTCAGTCATCTTAAGCTCTCGTGCACACGCAAAGCGAGGGCAAGCGCCGCGTCCGGACTCAACGGCAGCGGTGGGCAGACGTCGAACAACACTCAACAGGTGCCGTCCTCTGGCAGAGCGAAAGTTGTCATTCGAGGTGACAGGTCGTCCAACGACCGCAGAGCAATATAGCGACCCTTGGCCGGCGATCGGCCCAATGACCGCAATGGCCGAATTGCCGACCGCCGCCGTTCCTCTCCCGCATACGGCGCGCAGGCGGAGGCTTTTGCCGTGATGAGGCGCAGGTTATCGCGCCCTGCCCGCCGAGCTGCCGGGCACTGGATCCTGACCGTGGGGAACAGCGGGCACTACAACTTAGCCGCTACGATCACTGTCGAGGCCAGACTGAAATGTCCGCTTTCCGGCTAAGTTGAAATGTCCAGGTTTAGGGGTTTGTTTCTAACGCTTTTTGTCTCACACATTGTTGAAGGACGACGCCTGAACTGGCAGGGCGCTTACGTCTGCGTCGCCCACCTTTGCAGACCGACAGCCAGGTTTGCGTGCCTGCTGAACCTGCCACTGCTGCGACTGTTCCAGAATCACACCATCGATATCGGCCTGCGTGAACTCGCATTGCTTCTTCTTGCCTGGCGAGCGGCTTTGAACCCTCGTTGCGACGCCCAGGTGGGTTCGCGAAGGCGCTTTGCCGATCCGGCTGTGTCCTCGAACCACCGGTGATCGCTGCCATCGATCTGGATCAGCTCGCCCACACACGCGCACCGCACGCGCGGCTGGTAAATCTTCGGTGGCCGCTGCCGGCGGGGAATCCAGAGACCTGCATCCGTCATCAGGCGCCTGACCGTCTCCTTTGCAAGCCGGATGCCGTGACATTCGTACAGCTTCTCGCAGGCCAGCGTGGGCCCGAAATCGGCATAGCGCTCACGGATGATCGAGAGTGCCCGATCGGCCGTCACCGCGTCCAGCTGGTTGTTGCTGGGCTTCGAGCGCCGACGCGACGGGTCCATGTTCGCGCAACCGTCCAACGAGACGGCGAACCTGCCGCGTCGTCAGCCTGAGCCGTTCCGCCGCGCGCCAGGGCTTGAGCCTGCCGTCGGCGACGTCCTGAATGACCTTGAACCTGTCCAGTTCGCGCATCGTCATCGTTATCCGTTCGGTTGCAGCCATTGAAGCCTCCCGCGCCGAAACGCCGGCGGCCGGTCAGCGCACGCTGCGAAAAAGCGGACATTTGAACTTGGCTAAAAGCGGGCATTACAACTTAGCCGCTACAATCACTCCGAACGACAACTTTAATTACGTCAACTTGGTTTCCCACAGAAGTCGCAGTGCAGTACGACCCGTTCCTCTAGGCGACTTGTCATTCGGATCGCGACGTCGTCGGATAGCGTCATCATTCCGTCCCACGCTTCCTCCGAGATCATTACGGGTGTCGCCCGTGGATCACCGTTTATCCGGGCATGGTCCGAGCAAATCTGTCGATGAGCGCCGGTCTTAGAATGCGGTTCCCGTGGCCATTTCGAGAATGAAGTCCTTGAGCAGGACCTTGGCTTCGTCGGTGCGCGCGCCGAACTCGGCACCGACCAGCACACCGTCATTTTTGCGCCTGACGTTTCTTGCGACGCAATTCCATAGGACAGCGTGTGTCTTGCCATCGGTCGGCAAACGCAATGCGAGCTTGAAGTGCTCGCCAGGCATCGGTGCGGCATTGCGCAATGACAATTGAACACCATCGATCATCCATCGGCGCTGTCACGATCAGCTCCATCGCTTGCAGCGGTGATGCGGCCGCCATGCATATCAACCAAGTTCTGGACAAGAGACAGCTCGATGCCGAAATCCGATCGCCACCGGCCATTCGCGGATGGCTAGCTGAACGTACGCCTCAAACATACGGTCAAGTTGCGATACCGGGATGCCAATGCCTTTGTCGCTACGACGATTTGCACCCGCACATCGCGCACTGTTGCGTACGGTTGTCCGAGTGTTCGATTGCATTGTCTAGCCGATTAAAAACGACCTGGGTGCGCCGGGCACACCGATGACATTCTGATGTCTTCAGAGCTAGGGGATTCCCCTACAAAAGAGCATGACAAATGTTGCTTACACGACGCTAGAATGATTCCACTTATTGGGAAATGCATCCGTTCGGTCAGGTACAGCCTTGCGGGGCCGGTGGTCCGGCGGCGCGCCGGGTTTTCTCTGCCTGACGACCATCGCACGCTAATTGACGATAATTAAGGAGCATGAATGAGCATTTTCGAACCCGATCAATTCATCGCATCGCAAACCGACAACGCTGTCACCCTCTTCGCCTTGACGAATACGACGTTCGAGAGCTTCCAGAGACTGATCGAACTGAATCTGCAAACTATTCATTCGGCACTTGCGACGAGCGAAGCTTACTGGCATGAAGCGCTATCGGTTAAGACGCCCGAGGAATACCTCACGTGGCAGGCAGGTCTGATACAGCCCGCAGCCGAACAGGCTCTTTCATACAGCCGCCAGCTATATGACATCGCGTCGAACGCCAAAGCGGAATTGACGAAGGTTGCCGAAGCACATTACGAGCATGCGAATCTCACTGCACGAACACTTGCAGACAACCTTGTGAAGAACGCACCCGCCGGGACTGAACCCACGACCACCGTATTGGAATCGACCTTCCCAACCTCCCTACATGCGAGAGAGACCGTCCGCAAAGCGGCCAAGCAGGCCATTGAAACAGCCAAGGGACCCCGCACGGCGATCAAATAAGTCAATGCGAAGATGTCCAGCCAGTAATCGCGACGCCGGACATCGGTTTCATCAGTCACCCGTCAGTTCGAAGACATACCGCTTCGTGAGGAGGCACGCATGTTGAGTCCGCATGAATTCACCACCTTGATGCTGGTGAACGCTGCACCCGACCAGATCAGACCCGACCGAGAGGAAATTCACACACTGCTGGCATGTCAACTCGTGAACATTGAACTGCTGACGACCGGACAGCGGCAACTAAGCATCACCCCACAGGGCCATGCCGTCCTGAAAGCCGTCGGGCGGGTGTGTTGAGCAACGTCCGTCGACTTGCGGCCTGTCGTTCAAACGAACGTTCAACGCAAGGATAGAAGAAACGCCTGTAATGCACCGTCAGCCGGTCCGTAAGCGCGGACTGGACGTAACGAAGGAGACTGCAATGGGTGAATCCTGGCTTGGGGTTGTGATCGGTATGTTCGTACTGGTGATTGCGGCAACCGGCGTAATCGCTCACTACCGTCGTGAATATCGCCGTGCAGAGTTACTCAGGAACCTGGATCACCACGACTGGTGCCGCTGGACCCGGCGGTGACGGTTTCCTATGCGACAGCGCGATAAGTCGCGCACAAAACGGTACGAACCTCACGACCTTTGAACACTGACGAACAATAAATCAGAAAACATCAAGCGCTTATGTCAACGCAAACGCACGCGGAAAAAGACTTGGCTCATATCCAGACGATGATCTCTGAGTTGGAGTATCTGGATCACGCCCGCAATACCGCAAAGGCAAATGTCGTAATGCAACCAGACTACTGGCGAACGCGCATTCGCGCAGTGCTTGCGCTACCCAACATACCTATCCACATCCAGAAGCAGGGTTCGGAACTTCTTGTGAGACTGGATCGGCTCCACGTAGGCTCGCGGGCTAATGCCCGACGCGCCCGGCATCAAGCGTAACCGAAATAGCATCCGCCCTGCGATCAACCGCGATGAAATTCGTTCACCGGACGAGTGTGTCGCCTATGTCCCGCTGCCCGGCGCTGAGCCCATTCGGCTTTGAGCCATTGCCCCGCATGCGCGAGCAGCCTGTAGAACGATCTTAGCCTTGGTCCGGCTGCGGGCGCTGAAAAGATTTAACCGGCGGCTCGATCAACGACATCCGATAGAACGGTCATGTCATGCCGTCGTTCGAGGACAAGTCATCGAACACAGCCGCCATTCGAGTTACTTTCAGCAGCCGTGGTCTACGATGTGTCGTCGATAGCGTCGGCGCGCCTACCGACTGCCAATGGCAGCTGTTTTAACGCCAAGTGAGTCCATGCATTCGGGCTTTGTTGCGAGAAATACTGGATCACTCATTGGGCCTGCGCGAATCAATCATGAAATTGCACCGCCCCCCGGTAGCGAGCGTCCGGCGCAACGCTGCCGGTAGAGAAACGACAAGAAAAAAGCGTGTTTCCATTGCGGAACGTTTTTTTGCTAGAAGGAGAAAGCGAATGTCTCAGGTCAGACACTTTGAATGACGCCCAATACATTCCTAAGTTATCCAGTCGCTTTCGGCGCGGACCGGCCCGTGGAATGACAGCTTCCGTGTGCGGGTAACTGATCGTTTCTGGACCCAGAGCGGACAGGCTGGCGAGACCTGCTACAAACTTTCCCAGAAGATTGTCGATTTTCGATCATCAGCTTCGTCGTCAGGGTATCCATCCCCAAAGACCTCCCATGAAATACCTCGGCTTGGCCTACTTCACACCCGAAAAATTCGCCGCGATGGCGCCAGGCGACGTCAAGGAATTGGTGAGCCAATGCCCCGCATTGGACGAAAGATGCGGGCTACCGGCAAGGTCTGATTTCCGCGTCGCTTGGCGATCTGGACAGCTGGACGACGCTCCGCCCGCACGGTGGCAAGACGCACATCACCGATGGGCCCTACACCGAGTCGAAGGAAGTCGTGGGCGGCCTGTTCGTCATCGAGGCGGATACCCGTGACGAGGCGTTGCGCATCGCCTCCATGCACCCCGCAGCCACGCGGGGCGAAGAAGGCGGATGGGTCGTCAAGTTTATCCCCCTGGATTTTTACCTGGCCCGATGAGGGCTGGGACGCGTGCCTCAAGAATGCGTTGGCGCCCGTACTCTACCCGCTCGGGACGGAGTGAGCGGCGTGCAAGGCCTCGTCTGCGACAGCCAGACGGGACGCCATGACCTTGACGACAAAACGATGAATTTGCTGCACGGTTACAGGGTCGTCGCGTTCGAGCGCATGCAACGACTCGAGCGTCAAACCCAGGACGCGTGCGGGACCCTCCGCGAGCACATCCGCACTGCGCGCCTGCTGCGTGTACACCGCCATTTCGCCGACGATCGTACCCGGCCCGAATGAGCGCAACCTGAGGTTGCGCCCATCGGCAAGCGGCAGCGAGACAGTGACACGGCCGCTCTCGACGAAGTACATGGCGTCCCCCGGCTCGCCGCGACGGAACACCGGCTGCCCCGCCCTAAGCTCGCGCACTTCCAGAAGGGCCAGCAGCCTTGTGAGCGCAGGTGGCGTGAAATACTGCGCGAGCATCGTGTGGAAATCCTCTTCGGCGCGGGGCAACGCGCGTGAATCCGAGGCGAGAAGCGTATCTTCGATCCATTCCAATCCCGCATCGAGCGTGGAAAACTCGTGGATCCGGAGATTCAGCGTGCCGGTCTTCATAAGTAGTTCACGCGAGCGTATCGGCAACCCCGTCAGCACCAGGTCCGCATTAGTCGTTGCGCACAACTGCCAAAGCTTGACGAAGCTAACCGATACCGATGCGTCCATGCCATTGGTCGACGCGAAATCGAGCACGACAAAGCGAACGGACAAGGGCCCGCGCGTGGCCAGCCGTTCGCGCACGCGCTGCAAGATCGAATTGGCCGTACCAAAGAAAAGAAACCCCTGCAGACATGTTCCGCACACCTGTGCACCGAGTTCGTGAAGCCGTTCGGTGGCCTCCATACTGCGTTCGACAGCCGATGTGCGCGTGCTGCCGTCGAACTCCATACGAACGCAGCTGACGCGGCCGTACAGCAACGCGAACATCACACATGCGGCAACCACTCCGGCGACCACCCCCGTGACGACGCCGTAAAACGCAATCGCGCCCAGAATAAGCGGTACAAGTAGGTACTCATGCCAGTTGAGCTTGCCAAAAGCACCGACCAGCCACTGGATCAACAGACGCACTCCCATGAAGAGCTGCAACCCGACCAGCACCGGCACCGGGAATAGCGCCACCAGATCCGGTGAGACGGCCAGCACGAACAGGCAAGCAAGGGCAGCGAACACGCCGGCTAAACGACTTGTCGCGCCAGCGCGTGCATTGAGCATCGATCGATTGAAAGACTGGTAGCCGACCATTCCGCCTAACATCCCGCTCGCGATGTTGGCGATGCCTGCCGCACGCATCTCGCGGTTAAGATCGATATCTTCACCCGTGGCTGCGCCTATCGCAGTCGAATTCATCAGAATCGAAATCGCCGAAATCGACGTAACGACGAGGGTCTCCGGCAAATGCGCACCGATTGCCGCCCAGTCGACCCCGCCGTGCATGAGCGATGCCGGCAAATGCAACTCGGGAATTCTCATGGCGTGCGGCGCCACGCGTGGAAGCAACAATCGCGTGTCGCGTGCGTCGTCGATCGACAGGCCGGCGGCAAAGAGGAGCACGTAAAACAGGGCGACGCCGAGTGCAAGCGTGATGGGTAGTGCTGCAGCGTGTTTCCAGGTGCGCGACAAAAGTGTGGCTGACGCGGACACGAGTAAAGCCGGTGTCCAGACCAGCCAGTTCAGGTGCATCACCAGCGGGAAGGTGTGCCAGTTCAAGGGCTCGCCGGTCACGACCCGAAACGCGCCGGCCAGCAGGAGGTAGCCCGTCCCGGCAAGGAAGCCGCCTACAACCGGGTAAGGCAGGAATTGCAGGGAACGCCCGCGCCTGGACGACCCGAGCGCATACAGAATGACGCCCGTCACCACCGAACACAACGCGATGGCGATCAGCACCGTCAGGAAGATTGTTTGCGGTGTTCCGCCGTCGGCCCGCACGCTGCTCGCGACGCCGGCCGCCACACCGGCAAGAAACGCTGTGGCGTTGCCGTCGGGTCCGGCGATGTTCACGCGCATCGAACTCATCAAGGCGATCACGAGTGCCGTCACTACGCAACTGATGAGAGCGGTGGGCACCCCTAGCCCGGCGTAACGGGCGAGATCCGCGCTAAAGATCATGGTACCGAGGCTCATTGCATAGCAGAGCATGACCAGCATCGACACCATGCCGGCCGTCAGATCTCCGGCCAGGCCCCGAATGCGTAGCCCGGAGCGGGGGCCGGATGAGGAACCTGACATGGCTGGCTTCACATTATTTCCCCGTGAGAGTGGATGCGATCTTGCCTGGGCTGTGTAGTTCGCTCGGCGCGCCGCGGCTGCGCCGTGTTCGAACATCACCTATCGTTTCGGATGACGAACGACCGCAGGTCGCGCTCGCCTCTTCGCGAGACAACGTGCCCGGCCCGTCGTGCAGTATCCGTCGTGGCCGCAGCCAGTGTCAAACGCACCGCGGCACCGCGGCAAGGCGGCACGCGGCGGGCGGAATCTGCCCTCCCCGCGTCGCTCATGCACGGTATCCGTCTCCGTCGCGCTGGACGTACACTGTGTTTTGATCGGGAATACCTTCAACGAGCGTATCTGACCATTGCGCCCGTCGCAGCGCGGCAATGGACGAGGCGTCGATTCGTATGATCCGTGGGTCCAACACGGCCCGGTCCGGGCCTAGGGTTCGATAAGCTGCGCGGCAATGAGCGGCGCGGAGTAGATTCGAGCGCATCGGATTGGTGGCGGCGATGGATATCGATCAGTGGCTGCACGCATTGGGACTTGGGCAATACGCACCGGCATTTGCCCGGAACGACATTGATCTCACGATGCTGGAACAGCTAGACGACGCGGACCTCAAAGAACTGGGCGTCCTCTCGCTCGGCCACCGCAAGCGCCTACTCGCGGCAATTGCCGATCAGCGTGTCGCCATGGGCGCAGCGCCGCCTGCCGTGGATGCGCCCGCGAGCGAGCGCCGGCAAGTCACCATTCTCTTCGCCGATCTGTGTGGCTTCACAGCGCTGTCGCAAACACTCGATCCTGAAGAGTTGCGCGAGTTGACCGGTCGTTACACCGCGCTCGTCGATGGGATCGTGCTCGGCTACGGCGGTACGATCGACAAGCACATCGGCGATGCCGTGATGGCCATCTTCGGCGCACCGCGCGCGCACGACACCGATCCGCTTCGCGCGGCGCGTGCCGCGCTGGAAATTCATGAGGCACTTAAGGGACTGGCCGAGCAAGTGTCGCTTCCGCTGAAGGCGCATGTGGGCATTGCCAGCGGCGAGGTAGTCGCGGGTTCGTTCGAGCGCGCGGACGTTCAAGACTACACCGTGCTGGGCGAGTCCGTGAACCTGGCGGCCCGGCTAGTTGCCGCCGCCGGCCCTGGAGAAACACTGCTCTCCGATGGCGCGCATCGCGCACTCGGTCAATGCGTGATAAGCGACGCCGGCGGCGCGATGCGCTTCAAGGGGATCGATTCGCCGGTGCGCGTGTGGCGTCTGCGCTGTCTCGCCGGTGAAACCGTCATCGCAAGCCGAAGTGTTTTTGTCGGCCGCAAGGCTGAACTTGAGCAGTTCAAGGGCCTCGCCCGCGCGTGCCTCGAGCAGCGGGCCGGCCACGTCGTCTATGTCCGCGGCGAGGCGGGCATCGGCAAGACGCGGCTCGTCGACGAAATGCGCCGCTTCGTCGAAACGCTGTGCTTTGCCGGCCACCGCGGCCTCGTGCTTGATTTCGGCGTGGGGAAAGGCCAGGATCCCATCCGCGCCATTGTCGGCAGCATGGTGGGCCTCGCGCTGGCGGCCGGCGTCGATGAAAGGCGCGCTGCCGCCGCACGGGTTGCTGCCTCCGGGGCCGTCGGCCCCGAGCAGCTTATGTTTCTCCACGACATCCTCGACCTCACGCAAACCGGTGAAGGGCGCACGCTTTACGATGCAATGGACAATGCTGCACGTGCGCGCGGCAAGCGCACGGTCGCGGCAGCGATCGCGGAGGATGTCTGCCGGCATCGGCCAACCCTGATTGTCGTGGAAGACCTTCATTGGGCCGATCCGCAGGTGCTCGGTTACCTGGCCGCCTTCGCCGCGGCGATCGCGAACGGTCCGGGCCTGCTCGTCATGACTTCGCGCGTGGACGGCGATCCCCTCGACGCGGCATGGCGAGCCAGTTGCCGCGGCACGCCCTTTGCCACGATCGACCTTGGCCCGCTGCGCAGCGAGGAGGCGCTGAACCTTGCCGGCAGCTTTATCGATGCAACCAGCCGTGTCGCGCGTGCCTGCATCGAACGAGCCGGCGGCAACCCGCTGTTCCTCGAACAACTCCTGCGTAACGCCGAGGAAGGCAGCGAGGAAGCGGTCCCCGCCACCATCCAAAGCCTCGTGCTGGCGCGCATGGACCGGCTGGCTACGCGCGACCGCGAGGCACTCCAGGCCGGCGCAGTCATCGGACAGCGCTTTGGCCTCGCCTTGCTGCGGCGGCTGATCGATACACCGGACTACGTCTGTCACGGGCTCGTCCGCAACGCGCTCGTCTTGCCGGAAGGCGAAGATTTCCTGTTTGCCCATGCGCTCATCCAGGAGAGCATCTACTCGACGCTGCTGCGGGCACGCCGCCGCGAGTTGCACCGCCTCGCGGCCGACTGGTTTGCAGCGACCGACCCGGTGCTGCGCGCCCAGCATCTCGATCGCGCCGAGGACGAGCGGGCGCCGCTGGCCTACCTCGACGCCGCGCTCACGCAACGCGCGGCCTACTTCACCGAGGCGGCATTCCGGCTAGTCGAGCGAGGTCTGCAAATTGCGCAAAAAGATACGGATCGCTACGCGCTGACCTGCTTCAAGGGCGAACTTCAACGAGACCTCGGCGACATCCCCGGGTCGATTGCGACGTACCGTGCGGCCGTGGCCACCGCGCCGAATGAAACGGATCTCTGTCAGTCCCAACTTGGGCTCGCCGAAGGTCTGCGGGTATGCGAAGGCCTCGCCGAAGCCCTCCCGCTGCTCGACGCCGCGCAGCAAGTGGCGGAACGTCTGGGCAAGCTACCCGAACTCGCACGCCTGCATCACTTGCGCGGCAACATCCTGTTTCCGCTTGGCAGGATCGAGGATTGCCGCGCCGAGCACGAGCGCGGACTCGCCTACGCACGGCGGCTCGGCCTGCCCGAAGCGGAAGCGCGCGCACTCGGCGGCCTCGCGGACGCTGCCTACGCGCAAGGGCGCATGCGCACCGCCTTCGAGCACTTTAGCCTGTGCGTTGCGTTGAGCCGTGAACACGGTTTCGGCCGCATCGAGGTCGCCAATCGTTCGATGGCCGGCTTCAGCAGAATCTTCCTCAACGAGGCATGCGCGGCGCGCGAGGACGTAAGCGCCGCCGCACGCGCTGCGGCGGTGGTCAGCCAGCCGCGTGCGCAGATGCTGTGCGAAACGTTGGGCGTGTATGCCTGCTACGAAATGGGTGACATGCCGGCTACTCTCGCTCATCTCGAGCGCGAGATGCAGATCATCCGGCAACTGGGCGCTCGCCGCTTCGAAGCACAGAACATGGAAATGCGAGCGCGCGGACTGCTCGACAGCGGGCATCGGCGAGAGGCCGCCGAATTGCTGCGCGAAGCGCTGGCGATTTGCCGCGAGGTGGGAACGCAGTTCAGCGCCCCCAAGGCCGTGAGCGCACTAAGCCGCGCCGTCGAGGACGACGATGAGCGCACACGTCTGCTTGCCGAAGGTGCGGACATGTTGCGGCGCGGCGCGGTCGGGCACAATCATCTGTGGTTCTACCGCGATGCGATCGAAGCGATGTTGTCCGCCGGAGACGCAGCCGGCGCATTGCACTACGCCACTGCCCTCGAAGACTATACCCGCGTGGAGCCGCTGCCCTGGGCGGAACTGTTTGTGAGGCGCGGGCGCGCCCTCGCTCGTGCGAAACACGACCATTCTGAAGGAACGCGGCGCGAACTCGAGCGCGTATGCGCGGACCTCGTGGAAGCGGGATACAGCAGCTATCTGCCTGCGGTAGACGCTGCGCTTGCCTCGTAGCGCAGGCGTTCCCCGATGCATTCCATCGATTCGATAACGCGGGCGGCGCTCCTGTCGTTGCATCGTCCTCGCGACACAACAGTGCCATTCGCGCCCGTCCCTTAATTGAACATTTCTGGCCGCAAGTCGCTCACCTCGATGATCACATCGGCAGGCAGGTTCGCCCGGCGTGCCGCAGCGCGGATGGCTTCGGCGTTGGGCGCCTCGTACAGGCAATAAGTCTTCTTCTTGTCCGCGCTGAGAAACGAAAAGAGCCACTCGACACCCTCCTCGTCGTTGATCAGTTTCACGGCACTCGCACTTGCGCCGGTGACCTCCAACTGTTCCGCAAAATTTCGTTCAATCATAAAACGTGGCATCGGATCCTCCTTGATTAGTGGCTCTCATCGCTGCGCCTCGCAACATGCAGCCGTGTACTAGTTTGCGAACCCCGTGCTTGTCCGAGCGGCACGGATGCGCTCCACGAGGGCAAACATCTTCAGTTCGCTCGCCGCCGTGGCCGCCGCGGCGAGTAGGTCTTGCGCTCTTGCTCTATCTTCGATGCGATTGCGCGCTGCCAGCATGAGGGCGAATTCGTGCCGGCTATGCGCCAGCCAGGGCGGCGCCCGCAAGCGCTCATCCATGCACAGCGCGTATTCGAAATGCTCTTCGGCGGCGGACCAATCGCCAAGAGTGCCGGCGAGCATGCCGAGATGCCGTGCCGCCGATCCGCAGCACAGCGTAAAAACAGGAACGGTGACGACCTGGTCCCCGAACGGCAGGAGACGGGCATAAATCTGTTCGGCGTGGCCGACGTCGTGGAGCCGCGCAGCGACTTCCGCCAGATACGTCAACGTGACGAGCCGCTTGCTATCTACAGGGATGCTGGATTCCGATTCCGCAAGCCGTTCGAGATTGTCGCGGGCTTGAGCTTCGAAGCCGAGATCGCTGCAGATCAACATGAGCCCGGGCCGCCACGCAGCATCTTCGGAATGCTCGTCGACGAACCGCTTGAAGAGCGGGGCTACCTCGGCGAGCCGGCCTTGTTCGCGACGTATCGAAAACATCTGCATGCCGTAGACGCCCGTTGCCAGTTTCGCGTCGACGCTCTGCGCCATTTTCAACGACTCTCGCGCCTTGTGCTCCGCCACAGCGAAGTCCCCGACAAGTATGGCCCGCATCGCCTGCGCACCTGTCACACACCATTTGTCGACGAAATGCTGCCCACTGGTGGCAATCTGCCGATATCTTTCCAGGGCGCTCTCGAAGCGTTCCACCGCGCCGATCTCCAGGTAGCCGGCGAGACATCGAGCGCATGCGTGACCTATGGTGTGCGCATCACCGAGATCTTCTGCAATCTGGCTCAATTCCTGTAACACGCTTGCACGCTCCGGGAACTTGTCCGCAGGCAAAGGGCGAGCCCCGATATGCATCATGTCGCACGCCAATGCGTCGAACAGGCTCGGCAGGTCGTTCAGGCGTCTGGCTAGAGCGACAGCCTCCAAAACCAGTTCGTCGGCTTGTTCACCTGCACCGGTCATGTGAACGGTGCGGACCAGCCGACTCAACAGGCGGCAGCGCTCGACGGACTCCTCGGTACCGATCAAGCCGAGCGCCTCTTCCAGCAAGGAAAGCGATGCTTTGCCGGAGCCTTCGAGGAACGTCTCGGCGGTGTCGAACCCCAACGCCGCCTGGACAAGAAACGACGGCAAGTTCTGCTCGCGAGCAATTTGCGCGGCCTGCCGGAAGGTCGCTATCGCCTCGCGGCGGGCCAACCGGATCTCCGCTCCGCCTCTTGTCAGCAGCAGAGGCACCAGGTGGGCTGCCCGATCATGATTACTGTAGGAACATCGGCATATCAATTCAAGCCCGCGCTGCGCGTGAGCGATAGCCTCGTCGTAGGCTGCGCCGGCAAGCGCCTGTTCCCCGGCACGCTGCCAGTAGCCGATTGCGCGATCCGGCAGGTCGGCGGCAGCGAAGTTCTGAGCGATCAATTCGGGCTGCCGATTGACGACTTCCGGATAATGCTCCTCCAGAGCAGTGGCGATCAGCGCATGGTATTGGCGGCGGCGCGCCAGCAACAGGGATTGATAGGCGATCTCCTGGATCAACGCGTGCCTGAACAGATACGCGTCTCCCTCCCCCGGTTTACCAGAAGCGGGGAGGATGATTTCGGCTTCGATCAGGCGGTCTAGCGTTTCCTGCAGATCGTTCTCCGGCCTGGACGCAATCAGGCCAAGCAGCTTCCTGCCGAACTCCCGCCCCACCGTGGCCGCGATCTGGGCGGTTTCCTTCACGGCTGGCTCCAGCCGGTCGAGCCGCGATAGTAGCGAGCCCTGTAGCGTGTCCGGGATCGCAATGGTCTGCGGCGTTCCTTTCAACTCGTAGCTCGTGCCGGCATCCTGCAACAATTCGCCTTGGAGAACGGCCTTTGTCAGTTCCTCGACGAAGAGCGGTACGCCGTCCGTTTTGGAGACGATCTGATCGAGTACTAAAGGCGGCAGCCGCTTTCCATTGGTAAGCCTTTCGATCATCGCGATGCAATCGCGCCGCGAGAGCCGATCGAGGTTTACCTGTACGAGATGAGGGTAAATCCATCCCGGTTCGAACTCCGGCCGCGCCGTGAGCAGTAGCAACAGCGGGGCGGCCACGAGCCGCTCGAGCACCAGCCGAACGAACTCGAGGGATGACGGATCGATCCAGTGCGCGTCCTCGACGATGACGAGCACCGGCTGAACTTGCGTCGACTTTTCGATGATGGCGACGAGCACGTCGAGCGTGCGGCGTTTGAAGGACGGGGATGAGGCATCGATTACCGGATGGCGCCCGCCCGCCGGAATTCCGAGCAAGGTCGTCAGCACGAGAAGCGTCTCGTCGGCATCCAGTCGGAGTCTTGCAATTGCCACCTCCAACCGTTTCAGATCCGATGAGTCGGGCGTGTCGGGACCAAGGCCAAAGGCGCGCCGCAGCCAGCGTAATACCGGCCAGAAAGGGCTGTTGCAATAGTACGAGGAACAGTGGAGCGAAACGACCGCATGGTTGTCGCCCCTGATGCCGTCGCCGAATGCCCGCAGCACGCGAGATTTGCCGATACCCGGCTCGCCGCTCAACACGACGCAGCGCATTTCGCCGTCGACGCTCTGCTTCCAGCGTTGCCGGATCATGTCGAGTTCCGCGGCTCGGCCGACGAGCGGCGTGATGCCGTAGACCGCCCTGACTCCGAAGCGGTCGATCGCATCCGTTTGCGCCAGCACGCGTTGGACTCGAACCGGACCAGTGATCCCTTTCAGTTCTTGCCAACCGAGGTCTTCGAGCAGGAACGATCCTTCGATCAGGCGCTGAGTGGCCGGGCCCACGACGATCGCGTCGGGCGGAGCGACCGACTGCAGCCTTGCGGCGATGATTGGCGCCTCTCCGACGATCGCCTGGTGGTCCCGCGTGGATCCAGCGCCAATCGCGCCGGCGACGACAAGTCCCGTCTCGATCCCGATACGCATCTGCAGGCGTACGCCGTGCTCGACTTCGATGCGCTCGTTGGCCTCTCGAAGCGCCGAAACGACAGCGAGAGCGGAAAGTACCGCGCGGACGGCATCGTCTTCGTGCGCATTCGGGTAGCCGAAGTAAACGAGCAGGCCGTCACCGATGTAAAGCGCGATGTGACCTTCATGAACTTCGATCACGCTTGCACAAACTTGATGATAGATCCCTAGCAGGCGTCGCATGTCCTCGGGATCGAAGCGCTCCGCGAGAGCCGTGGAATCGATCAGGTCCACGAACATCACGGTGAGTTGCCGCCTCTCGGCCACGACGGTTTCGCGCGCAGCCGGCGAAGGCAAGTCTGCTCGTTCCTTCGCGCGGTCGAGCGATCGCGCGTGGGATTCGCTCAGTGCCGCAAGCCCTTTTGCGAGCCGCTTGCGGTCGCCGAGCGTCAGGCCGAGCTCCTTTAAATCGCCCTCGGACAGGTCGCCGAGCACGTCCCAGTCGATCCCTTGCGATGCAAACTTCGTGGCGTGCCCACCGAGGCCAATCTGCACCAGCCATGTCGTCAGATCGTCCGTCATCGTTAGAACTCTGCTGTGCCGTCGAGGACTATGATCGGCGTGCTAACGCGACTTGTCCATGCACGTTCTCGCCCATTCCAACGATTGCCCGATCAGGCGACGGGAATGTCAGCCGCGTGAGGCGACACCGCTTAAGTAAGAGCAACGAACATTGCGGCGACTCGCGACCCTGCGATCAGCGATGCCGGGCTCCTCACAGACCGGCGGGAGCCGACGTTCGAATGCCGTCCTAACGGCGCTGGCTCTACCGTATCGACGATGGGTGCCGTGCAAGCGCGGTCACCTCAATCGACATGTATGGAAATAGCGGTAGGCCAGAAAGAATCTCGTGCAGTTCGTCGTGCGAGTCGACGTCGAAGATACTGTAGTTCGCATACCGACCAACGACCCGGTGCAACTGCTGCCATTTCCCCTGTCGTTGTAGCTCTTGCGAATATGCCTTTTCACGGGCCTTGATTTCATCGGCTTGAGCAACCGGCATATCCTGCGGCAGGTGTACATCCATTCTTGCGAGATACAGCATTGTTGCTCCTTACGAGACGCTTCTTGAGTGGCTGGGTGATTGCGTCATTTCGACTGGCGAATGACCTGGTGTGCTCAGGCCTTTTTATCCCGGCGGTAGAAAGCGAGCTTCTCTTCATCGATATGGAGTCCGAGCCCTGGCCCTTCAGGAATGTGCAAGTCGAAATCGCGATAATGGGGGCGAGCCGTCACCACGTCATCTTTAAGCAGGAGTGGACCAAAGAGCTCAGTACCCCATGACAGTTGAGGAAGCGCGCCGAATCCATGCGCGGAAGCAATCGAGCCGATGCTGCCTTCGAGCATGGTGCCTCCGTACAGCGCCACGCCGGCGGCGTCAGCGATGGCCGCAGTCCGCATCATTCCGTAGATGCCACCTGACTTCGCAATCTTTAATGCGAAAACGTCAGCGCAGGAGCCACGTACGAGTTCGAGAGCGTCTTCGGGACCCGTTACCCCCTCGTCTGCCATTATTGGCACGATGAAACGAGCAGCTAGTCGGGCAAGTGCGCCGCGTTGCTCGCGAGGCGTGGGTTGTTCGATGAGGTCGATGCCGGCGGCTTCCAGCGCGGCAATTCCCAGCGCGGCATCAATTTCATTCCATGCCTGATTCACGTCCACGGTGATTCTGGCGCGGTCGCCGAAGGCTGCCTTGATTTTTGACACGTGAGCTACGTCGTCGCGAACGCTACGCCGTCCAATCTTCAACTTGAACGTATTGTGCCGACGTTCAGCGAGAAGCATTTCAGCTTCTTCTATGTCGCGATCGGTGTCGCCGCTCGCGAGCGTCCAGAGGACCGGAAGGGTCTTGCGAACAGCTCCGCCGAGCAGCGCCGACATCGGCACGCCAAGACGTTTGCCCTGCGCATCCAGCAGCGCCGTTTCGATACCGGACTTGGCGAACCGATTGCCACGGGCAACCTTGTTCAGCTTGAGCATCGCGTCGTTAACATTCGTCGCATCCTGTCCGACCAACACCGGGGCCAGGTATGTGTCGATGGTCAGTTTGATGCCTTCGGGACTTTCTTCGCCGTAAGAGAGACCGCCGATGGTCGTGGCTTCCCCAATGCCCTCGATGTCGTCGCTCGCGCGAAGGCGAATGATGACCATGGTTTGTTGCTGCATCGTCGCCATGGAAAGCTGATGCGTGCGAATGGTTGGAAGGTCAACTAAGATCGCTTCGACGGAGGTGATTTGGGGGTTCATACCTGAGGGGACGAAGTTGGTGGGTTGCTGAAGTATTGCGCGCGCAATCTTCCCCTGTCCAAGACCATCGACGTCTAGTGTCATACCGCCAAGGTATAACCGGCTTACCGCCCCCCATCTGTGCGGGCGACGGAAGCGACCTGCTCTTCTTCGTACAGTCGATAAATGAGATCGAGCATCTCGCTGATGTCGCGCGACTCGTCCATCGCACGCACACTCATGATGATTGGCGACACCAGAGTCGGGTCGTCCAGCTCCTTATAGCTCACGTCGTCTCGCTTAAGGCCATAAACGCTGCTCGGGACAATGGAAATCCCCTCGCCGGCCGCGACTAGCCCCAACGCAATCTGGATTTCCCGGACTTCATAGACCTTTCGCGGCTTCAATCCTCGGTCGTGAAAGGCGGCGAGGACCTGGTCTGCGTAGCTCGGACGCGGCGTTTTCGGGTAGATGATCAGCGTTTCGTTGACAAGGTCCCGCAAGGCTGAAACAGGCTTGGAAATCGAAAGCGGGTGGCCGAGAGGAAACGCGACAATCATCTTCTCTTCTCGCAGAACCACTCGCCGAATGTTCGCATCCTCTAGCCGGATGCGGCCAAAACCGACATCGATCCGTCCGTCCTTGAGCGCCCTTATCTGGTCTGTGGTCGACATCTCGTGAAGGCTGAGCTCAACCGTCGGATTCTCGTCGCGAAAGCGGCGAATTATTTTTGGCAACAACCCGTACAGGGTCGATGCGACAAAACCGACGGACATGCTGCGCTCAATGTTGCCCACTCGTCGTGTCATCGACTCGAGCTCCGCAGTCTGTGCCAGCAATTGCACTGCGTGGCCGTAAAAGAACTTGCCCGTCTCCGTCAGTTTCAGAGGGCGCGAGTTTCTTTCAAAGAGTTGCACGCCTAAGGTGTCTTCCAGTTGCTGTATCTGCCGACTGAGCGGTGGTTGCGCGATATGAAGGCGCTGCGCGGCCCGCGTGAAGTTCCGCTCCTCGGCAACCGCCACAAAGTACCGGAGGTGTCGCAGCTCCATTCAATACCTCTCAGATATAGGCCGATACTAAATCGGTGTTGGACCGGTCCGTTTGCCCTCGACTATCCTGCATTTATACCGAGTTTCACACCCGATTATACCTTCTGAGCATACTCCAACCGGGCAGAAACAAAGGGTTAACCCCATCGAAAAATACAGAGATCAGGAGCAGACAATGAACGTCAAAGTGTTCGAAACAAACGAAGCGCAGGCCCTTCTCAAGGCCGCCACCAATCTTGGTGGCGAGGGCGGCAATGCCCGCACCAAGGAGATTACCCATCGCTTGCTGGGCGACCTGTTCAAGGCCATCGACGACCTCGACATGACCCCCGATGAAATTTGGGCCGGCGTGACCTACTTCAATAAACTCGGACAGGACGGCGAAGCGGCGCTTCTGGCTGCTGGCCTCGGTCTGGAAAAGTATCTCGACATCCGCATGGATGCGCAGGACCTGGACGCAGACATTCATGGCGGCACGCCGCGAACCATTGAAGGGCCGTTGTATGTCGCTGGCGCGCCGGTGCGTGACGGTGTATCGAAAATTGATGTCAACCCTGACGAAGACGCTGACCCGCTCATTATCCATGGCACTGTGACTGGGCCCGACCGCGAGCCCGTGGCGGGCGCAGTGGTCGAATGCTGGCACGCCAACTCGAAGGGCTTCTATTCGCATTTCGACCCGACCGGCGCACAGAGCGAGTTCAACCTTCGCGGCGCAGTGCGAACGGGTGCCGATGGCAAATATGAATTCCGCACACTCATGCCGGTAGGCTACGGCTGCCCGCCGCACGGAGCCACGCAGCAACTGCTGAACATGCTTGCCCGGCACGGTAATCGTCCGGCGCATGTGCACTTCTTCGTCACCAGCGATAAAACGCGCAAGCTGACGACGCAAATCAACATCGAAGGCGACCCCCTGATTTGGGACGACTTCGCCTATGCGACTCGCGAGGAACTCGTTCCTCAAGTCGTCGACAAGACGGGTGGCATTGCCCTGGGCCTCAAAGCCGATGCGTACAAAGAAATTCAGTTCGACATCGCGCTGAGTCCCCTGATTAAGGGTAAAGACAACCAGCTCGTCAATCGGCCGCGGGCATCAGCTGCAGTGTAACCGCTCGACACGGCGGCTTTCTGACCGGCTAGCTGCCTGATTCTCCGCATAAATCATTAAACCGATGCAAGGGCTCGTCCGCGGAGTCCGCATAGGGAGAGCAGACATGTGTGCAACTATCGACAAGGCGTTTAAGCTGGAAGACCTGCTGAGTAACGCCGTGCAGGATGACAAAGAAAACGGTGTTTTCCGTTGTCGCCGCGACATCTTCACCGATGCCGATTTGTACGAACTCGAGATGAAGCATATCTTCGAGAGTAACTGGGTTTATCTGGCGCACGAAAGCCAGATTCCTGACAACAACGACTACTACACCACGTGGATTGGTCGCCAGCCGATAGTTGTCACGCGCGACAAAACCGGCGAATTACACGCGGTCATCAATGCCTGCGCGCACAAAGGTGCAATGCTGTGTCGTCGCAAGCACGGCAACAAGAGCAGTTTCACCTGCCCTTTTCACGGATGGACGTTCTCGAACGTTGGCAAGCTCCTGAAAGTAAAGGATGAGAAAACCACCGAATACCCTGTGCAATTCAACAAACACGGCTCACACGACCTGAAGAAAATTGCGCGCTTTCAGAACTACCGCGGTTTCCTGTTCGGCAGCCTGAATGCCGACGTCATGCCGCTCGAGGATTACCTCGGTGAGACGAAGATCATCATCGACCAGATCGTTGCGCAAGCGCCGGACGGCCTGGAAGTATTGCGCGGGAACTCCTCGTATATCTACGACGGCAACTGGAAGATGCAGATGGAGAACGGCTGCGACGGTTATCACGTCAGCACGGTCCACTGGAACTACGCCGCAACGATGGGCCGACGCAAGGTCGAAGGCACCAAGGCAGTGGATGCGGATAGCTGGAGCAAGTCGGTTGCCGGCGTGTACGGATTCGAGCACGGGCATATCCTGCTGTGGACCAACACCATGAACCCGGAAGTGAGGCCGGTTTATCGGCACCGCGCCGAAATCACAGCGCGCGTCGGCGAAGACAAGGGGAAATTCGTCGTCAACCAGACCCGCAATCTGTGCCTTTATCCCAACGTTTTCCTGATGGACCAGTTCAGCACGCAGATTCGTGTGGTTCGTCCGATTAGCGTCGACAGGACCGAAGTCAGCATATTCTGCTTCGCCCCCAAGGGCGAGAGTGCCGAAGACCGCGCGACCCGCATTCGCCAATACGAAGATTTCTTCAACGTATCGGGCATGGGGACCAGTGACGACCTTGAAGAATTTCGCGCGTGTCAGTCCGGGTACGCCGGTTCAACGGCGATGTGGAACGACCTCTCGCGCGGTGCTCCGCTGTGGATTCACGGACCGGATGAAAACGCGAGGAGCATGGGCTTGAATCCGCTCATCTCTGGAGAACGTAGCGAAGATGAGGGCCTCTTTGTGGTTCAGCACGAATACTGGTTGCAGGTGATGCGCGAAGCCTTGCGAAAAGAACAAGCGGAGGCGACGGTATGAGCTTCGACTATCAAAAACTCTGTCGCGCCCTTTATCAGGAAGCCCGCTTCCTGGATGACCGTCAATGGGACGAGTGGCTCGCCTGCTACACAGAGGACGTCACTTACTGGATGCCGGCGTGGGACGACGATGACACGCTGACGGAGGATCCGCAGAGGCAAATCTCGTTGATGTACTACGCGGACCGGGGTGGCCTCGAAGACCGCGTATTCCGCATCAAGACCGAACGAAGCGGCGCTTCGATGCCAGAACCGCGCACGAGCCACAACGTGACCAATGTGGAAGTGCTGGCTGAACGTGATGGCGAAGTGGACCTTCGATACAACTTCAACACGCTTATTCACCGCTACAAGATTACGGACCAGTTCTTCGGCACGATGTACGTAACCGTGCGCACGGTCGACGACCGTCTGCTGATTTCCAGCAAGAAGATTGCACTCAAGAACGACTATATCCGACAGGTGCTCGACGTCTATCACGTTTGATGCGACCGGTCGGATAGAGACAAGGAAGTAGGAGACAACATGTCCAGCTACAACATTGCACTGAACTTCGAAGACGGAGTGACCCGCTTCGTCGAATGCAAGGCCGGAGAGAAGGTTCTCGATGCCGCCTTTCGCGCCAGGATCAACTTGCCGATGGACTGTTCTGACGGCGTATGCGGTACCTGCAAATGTCGGGCGGAGAGTGGCAGCTACGATTTGGGCGATGACTACATAGAGGACGCGCTTACCGACGACGAGAAGCAGAGCGGTCTCGTCCTCACATGTCAGATGGTTCCCGAGAGCAATTGTGTCATCGCGGTCCCGGCATCGTCGACGGCCTGCAAGACCGAACACAGCAAGTTCGCCGCGACGGTCACAAAGGTCGAGGAGCACAACGACGCGGCCGTCGTGCTTGAGATGGACGTGGACGGCGCCCCGCCCGTCTTCCTTGCCGGTCAGTACGTCAACATCGATGTACCCGGCAGCAGCGAACATCGCTCCTACTCGTTCTCATCGTCGCCCGGCGAATCGAAAATCGGCTTTTTGATCAAGAAGATTCCCGGTGGCGTAATGAGCACCTGGCTCGAATCGGCCCAGCCTGGTAACAAGGTTCAGCTAACCGGACCGATGGGCATCTTCTATTTGCGTCCTGTCAAACGGCCCTTGCTGTTCCTCGCAGGCGGCACGGGGCTCGCCCCCTTCCTGTCGATGCTGGAAGTACTGGCCAGTGCGAACTCTCAGCAGACGGTGCACCTCGTCTACGGCGTGACCCGAGACCTCGACCTGGTGCTGGTCGAAGCCATCCAGGCATACACGGAAAAGCTTCCGAATTTCACGTTTAGCACCGTTGTGGCTGCGGCCGAATCCAGCCACCCGCGCAAGGGCTGGGTGACCCAGCACATGCCCGCAGAATGTTTGAACGACGGAGATGTCGACGTGTACCTGTGCGGCCCGCCGCCAATGGTGGATGCTGTACGCAAATACTTCGACGAAAACGGTGTAGAGCCAACGAGCTTTCACTACGAGAAATTTACCCCCAACGCAGTACTGGTGGACTCATGAACGCGCAAAGGTTCGAAGGCAAGGTGATGGTAGTCACTGGAGCGGCGCAGGGAATCGGGCGCGGCGTCGCCCTGCGTGCAGCATCGGAGGGTGCGAAAGTGCTGTTGGTGGACCGTGCCGAGTTTGTCTCCGATGTCGCCGCCGAAGCAATTGGTGCCCAGACAGCCGGCTTCGTCGCAGACCTCGAGACGTATGAAGGTGCAGCTTCGACAATGACTTTCGCAGCGCAAAAGTTTGGCCGGATCGACATCCTCGTCAATGCAGTGGGCGGTGCCATTCGAATGCGGCCTTTCGCGGAATTCGAACCGGTCCAGATCGATGCTGAAATCCGCCGCTCGCTGATGCCAACCCTGTATGCGTGCCACGCGGTCCTTCCTCAGATGCTGACGCAAGGTCGGGGAACCATTGTCAACGTCTCATCGAATGCTACACGAGGTATTCGCCGCGTGCCCTACTCGGCTGCCAAGGGCGGCGTCAATGCCCTAACCCAGTCGCTCGCGATGGAGTACGGCGAACGCAACATCCGCGTGGTCGCTGCTGCCCCGGGCGGGACAGATGCGCCTCCGCGACGCGTGCCTCGCAACGCAGTCGGAGATAATGACCAGGAAAGGGCCTGGATGAGCGAAGCCGTGAAGCAGGTAGCTGAGTCCAACTTCTTCAAGCGCTATGGGACGCTTGAAGAGCAAGTCGCGCCGATTCTCTTTCTTGCATCCGACGAAGCTGGCTACATCACGGGTGCCGTGTTGCCGGTTGCCGGCGGCGACAACGGCTAGAGCCTTGAAACGAAATTAGTCTGGAGACGCCGCAATGAAGGAACGCAAAGCCGTCGTGCCGGCCGGAATGGAAGCGGTGTACGAAAGAATTCGCTACGCTCCCGCGGTCAAGGTCGGAAGCACCGTATACGTGTCTGGCCAGATTGGTCGCGACGACAAAATGAAACTCGTTGAAGGTCGCGAAGCCCAGACAGTTCAAGCGTTCGAGAACCTGAAGAAAGTACTCGAGTCTGCAGGTGCTTCGCTGAGCGACGTGGTGGACGTCACCACGTTTCACACCGATATGCGCGACTTACCATTATTCATAGAAATACGTGACCGCTATCTCACGACGCACCCTATGCCCGCATGGACGGCCATCGGCGCGCACATGCTCGGGGGCACAGCCGGTTATATCGTTGAAATAAAGGCTGTCGCTGTCCTGCCTGATTAACGGTGGAGCGACCAATTTTCCGAAACACCGAGTCAACGTGTCTGGCGAAGTAACCGGCAAGCAACCCGCTATGCTGCGGCAGTACTGCCTGGTCGAGCGAACGACGCGGCAGGATTCGGGATTGTGTCCGAGTACCGAGCATCTGTCGGGTTCGGCGTTTGATGGCCCGATGGTCCTGCTCCACGATGTTGTTCAAGTACTTGATCTGACGAACCCTGATGGGCATCTCGCGCTCGGCATTCACCGCGTGAAGCGCGGCCAGATTGGAGCCGCTTTTGTCGATGGTTACCGTCTCGGGGGAACCGTTCTGAGCGATTGCTTTTTCAAAGAAGCGCCGCGCAGCAGCCTTGTCCCGCTTGGCTCGGAACAGAAAATCGATGGTGTTGCCCGCCTTATCCACTGCCCGGATAGTGCAGTCGCTTCAGCACCTTGGCAATTCCCGGAGCAAGCGTCGTTCGTGGCGTTGGAGTCTTTTTCATCGAGTGGCCAAAGCGTTTTC